>JBOIAR010000019.1:0-91019 GCA_050739095.1 Steroidobacteraceae bacterium
GCTGAGTCACCTCGGCCGGAAGCAGCGGGTCGGCGAGCGCCACGCGGTTCTGCGTCTGCACCTCGGCGATGTCCGGGTCGGTGCCGGACTGGAACGTCAGGGTGATCTGCGACTGGCCGAAGCTCGACTGTGCGGTGAAGTAGAGCAGATTGTCGATGCTCGTGAGTTGCTGCTCGATCACCTGGGTGACGGTGGTCTCGACCGTGCTTGCATTCGCCCCGGGATAGCTCGCCGAGATGTTGACCTGCGGCGGCGCGATGTCGGGATAGGAATCGCTCGGCAGGCGCGAGAGGGCGATGCCGCCCATCAGCATGACGAGCAGCGCGATGACCCAGGCGAAGACCGGTCGGTCGATGAAAAACTGCGGCACTCGCAGCTCCCTAGCGGTGCGCCTCGACGGCGGCTCGCGATGCGCCCTGCAAGCCGGCGCCCATGGTCGAGCCGCCAGCGGCCGCGGCGCTGGGCGTGCTGACCTCGTGCGCGTAGGTCACGGCGACCTTCGCGCCGGGATGCGCGTTCTGGATACCCGCGACGACGACGCGATCGCCCGCCGCGAGGCCGCTCGAGACTATCCAGTCCGTACCGGCGGCGCCTTCCGTCGCGATCCGCTTCAAGGCGACCGTGCTCTCGGGGCCGACGGTGAACACGTAAGCGCCCTCCGAGTCGCGCTGCAGCGCCCGCTGCGGAACGAGGAAAACCTGGTGCGCGAAGGCGACCGTCAGGGTCAGATTGACGTACATCCCCGGCAGCAGGCTGTGGTCCGGATTGGGAATGACGCCGCGCAGCGCGGCGGTGCCAGTGGTCGGATCGACGGTGGGCGCGCGAAAATCGAGTGTACCCGGCAGGCCATACGGCGCGCCGTCGGGCAGGGTGAGCTGTACCTTTGCATCACTGCCGGTCGCGGCCGTGACGTGCCCCGACTGCACCAGACCCGAGAGCTGCTCGATTTGTGTCGAGGGCTCATCGAAATTGACGTAGATCGGATCGAGCTGATCCACCGTGGTGAGCAGGGTTGGCGTGCCTTGGCCGACGAGTGCCCCCTCGGTCACCTGCTGCTCGCCGGCGAAGCCCGCAATGGGTGAGGTCACGTTGGTGTAGCTGAGGTTGATGCGCGCCGTCTCGACATTCGCCTCGGCCTGCTTCACGCCAGCGGCCGTGGAGCGCTCCGCCGCCTCGTCGGTGTCGAGCTGCGAGAGCGAGACGAGATGGCTGGTGACGAGCTCCCGGTCGCGTTGCGCGGTGACATGGGCGTTGGCGGCGTTTGCCTTCGTTTCGGCGAGGGCTGCGAGCGCGGCATCGAGCGCCGCTCTGTAGGGAGCCGGATCGATCTCGAACAGCGGCTGTCCCGCCTTGACCCGCGAGCCCTCCTTGTAGAGGCGTTTGAGGAGGACGCCCGAGACGCGGGCGAGGACGTTCGCTTCCCGATACGCCGACATCCGCCCGGTGAAGCTGCGGGTCAGGGGCACCTGTTGCGGCTCTACCCTGAGCACGGTCACCGGCGGCGGCGCAGCCGGGGCCTGCGACGCGGCCCGGCCCGCGGAGCCGCAGGAGCCAAGCGATGCGGCGGCGATAGCGGCAAGCAGCACGCCGCAAACCGGCCTCTTAACAGTTCTTAACAAGCACATCGGGGAATGAGAAAGAGCAACTGCCGCAGCAGTAATCCTTGTGGCAGTAGTCTCGCGCGCAGCAATCTTACCGGCGGCCTCATCAATAGCAAGCAATGGTCGACAGGCCGACAGGTTCACGCGGCAGGAGCAGCGGCTCGGGCGCGGCAGCGCGGGCGAGGCCCGCCTTGCGCCGGCGCATCAGGGCCGGGCGCGCGAGGCATTACGGGCAGTGGCGGCGGCGAGTATCATGCGCAGGATCAGTCCTGCACCAGTCGTATGCGAGCACACGAGTTGACGGCGGGACGGCGGGCGGAGGTCCGTGGCGCCGGTTCCCGGTCGCTGACGGGCGCGCAGGCGCGGTTGGATCCGCGCCGCGCGGCGCCGCTCCTCTGCTGCGGCCTGTTCCGCTCCGCCGGAATCATCCCGGGCGAGGCGCAAAGCGGCGAGCGCCCGGACACGATGCCCGGGCCGGCTGGCCTGCCGCCAAGCACGGCCAGTGGCACGGCCGATCGACTCAACCCGTGCCTTCCGGCGCGTGGATGACGTAGCCGCCTGATTTCTCGTCGCGCTCGATCGCGAGCAGGTGGCGCTGCGCGGCTTCCTCCAGCAGCTTGTTGAAGGAGCGGAAACCGTAATAGCTCTCGTTGAATCCGGGGCGGCGACGCTTCAAGGTCTGCTTCACCATCGAGCCCCAGATCCTGTCCTCCGCGCCCCGCTCCGCCAGCAACGCATCGAGCGTCGCGAGCACGAGGTCGAAGGCCTCCTGCTTGCGATCCTCCTCCTGGTGCGCATGCTCGCCGTCCTTCGCCTCGGGCGTGCCGTGGGCGGTATCCGGCGCGTGCGCCCGCTTGCGGGGCGCGCGCCGAGGCTTCTGCTGCTCGCGCACCAAGTCGTCGTAGTAGATGAACTCGTCGCAGTTCGCGATGAGGAGGTCGGAGGTCGAGTTCTTCACCCCGACACCGATCACTCCCTTGTTGTTCTCGCGCAGCTTGCTCACAAGCGGCGAGAAGTCCGAGTCGCCGCTGATGATGACGAAGGTGTCGACGTGCGGCTTGGTGTAGCAGAGGTCGAGCGCATCGACCACCATGCGGATATCGGCGGAGTTCTTGCCCGACTGCTTGACGTGCGGGATCTCGATCAGCTCGAAGCCCGCATGGTGCATCCCGGCCCGCAGATCCTTGTAACGCTCCCAGTCGCAATAAGCCTTCTTGACGACGATCGAGCCCTTGAGCAGCAGCCGCTCCAGCACCCGGGTGATGTCGAATTGCGCATAACGGGCATCGCGCACGCCGAGAGCGATGTTCTCGAAGTCGCAAAAGAGCGCGAGGTTGGTGTCATCGGCGGCGGTTGCCATGGTGCTCGTAGGATATATCCCGAAGACCTGAAGGCTCAACAAAAAGAATTCGGCGCCGCGCTCGCCTCAGGCGGTCAGCGCGGCGTCCTGGCGCTCGGCCCGCTTGCGGTCCTGCCCCCTGAGGAAGCGCTTGCGGATACGGATGGAGGCCGGGGTCACCTCGACCAGTTCGTCGTCGGCGATGAATTCCACGGCGTATTCGAGCGTCAGCGCGATCGGCGGGGTCAGCAGGATGGCGTCGTCCTTGCCCGCGGCCCGGATGTTGGTGAGCTTCTTGGTCTTGATGGGGTTCACCACCAGGTCTTTGTCGCGGCTGTGGATGCCGATGATCATGCCTTCGTAGAGCCTCTCGCCGGGGCTGACGAACAGTCGCCCTCGCTCCTGAAGATTGAAGAGGGCGTAGGCGACCGCCTCGCCCTCTTCGTTGCTCACCAGCACGCCGTTGCGACGATCGGGAATGTCGCCCCTCACCGGCGCGAAGGCATCGAAGACGTGGCTCATGAGTCCGCTCCCCCGGGTGAGGGTCATGAACTCTCCCTGAAAGCCGATCAGCCCGCGTGCCGGCACGCGGTAGTCGAGGCGCACACGCCCTTTGCCAACGACCGCCATGTCGGTCAACTCCGCGCGGCGGCTGCCGAGCGCTTCCATGACCGCGCCCTGGTTTGCGTCTTCGACATCAACCGTGAGTGCCTCAAAGGGCTCGTGCACCTCGCCGTCGACGACATGCGTCAACACGTGCGGGCGCGACACCGCGAGCTCGTACCCCTCGCGGCGCATGTTCTCGATGAGGATGGTCAGATGCAGCTCGCCACGGCCGGACACCCGCAAGACATCCGGCTCCTCGGTGTCCTCGACGCGCAGTGCGACGTTGCCCTGCAGCTCGCGATAGAGCCGCTCGCGCAGCTGCCGGCTGGTGACGAACTTGCCTTCGCGGCCGGCGAAGGGCGAGGTGTTGACCTGGAAATTCATGACGAG
This sequence comes from Steroidobacteraceae bacterium, assembly GCA_050739095.1. Taxonomy (GTDB): domain Bacteria; phylum Pseudomonadota; class Gammaproteobacteria; order Steroidobacterales; family Steroidobacteraceae; genus 13-2-20CM-66-19. Next base: position 3,937 of record JBOIAR010000019.1, read on the forward strand.
CGTGGGCTCATCCACACGGATGGGCGGCAGGCCCTCGGGCGCGAGCGGATCGCAGACGGTGAGACCGATGTTCACCCCTTCGACGCCCGTGATCGCGACGATATCTCCTGCACCCGCCTCCGCGACGGGGCGGCGCTCGAGCCCGGTGAAGGTGAGCACCTGGCCGATCTTGCCGGGGCCGCGATCCTCTTCGCCGTAGCGGAGCACGACCGCCTGGCCGGCCCGGACGGCGCCGCGGCGAATACGGCCGATGCCGATGCGGCCGACGTAGCTGTTGTAATCGAGCGTCGAGATCTGCAGCTGCAGGGGCAGGGCGGCGTCGGCCGCGGGCGGCGGCACGTACGTGAGGATCGCCTCGAAGAGCGCCGACATGTCGGGACGGCGCTCGAGATGATCGGTGCTGGCCCAGCCCTGGAGCGCCGACGCATAGATGACCGGGAAATCGAGCTGCTCGTCGCTGGCCCCCAGCTTGTCGAAGAGCTCGAAGGTCTGATCGACTACCCAGCCGGGGCGCGCGCCCGGGCGGTCGATCTTGTTGACCACCACCACCGCCTTGAGGCCGAGCGCCAGCGCCTTGCGCGTGACGAAGCGCGTCTGCGGCATCGGGCCTTCGACCGCATCGACGAGGAGCAGCACGCCGTCGACCATCGAGAGAACCCGCTCGACCTCGCCGCCGAAGTCCGCATGTCCCGGGGTGTCGACGATGTTGATGCGCGTGCCGCCATACTCGATGGCGCAGTTCTTGGCGAGGATGGTGATGCCGCGCTCGCGCTCGATGTCGTTGGAGTCCATGACGCGTTCCGTCAGCTTCTCGTGCGCCGCGAAGGTGCCGGACTGGCGCAGCAGGCAATCGACCAGGGTCGTCTTCCCGTGGTCGACGTGCGCGATGATGGCGATGTTGCGAATGGGGGTTTCCTGGGGCATCGGAATTCGCGAGGGGTTTTCTGGGGGGTTCCTCGGGCACTCGCACTCGGGATGGCGGGGCTCAGAGGGGTGCGGCAGAGCGTGCCGGGTTTCGCGGCTCGGGTACAAAGACCGTCAATAGTATCAGGAGCGCGCGCCGGACGGTATGATGCCGCGCCATGCTCAAGCTGACGGCGGGTCTCCCATAAGAGAGAGCGCAGCATTTTGTGATGCGCTCGGAGTTCGAACCAGCCATTGGTTTCCCCCCGCATGCCCCCAGATCAGCTGCTGAATGTCAGTCGCCGCTCCAGGACGCCTCCGCACCCCTCCTCCCGCCGCCCCCGAAAAGCTCACTCTCCGCGGGTTCTTCGGCGTCTTTCGCTACAGCCGCCGTGCCATCGAGCTGGTCTGGCGAACGAACCGCCTGCTCACTGTCTCGCTCGCCGGGCTCACCGTCGTTGCCGGCCTTCTGCCCGCCTCGGTCGTCTACATCGGCGCCCTCATCGTCGATGGGGTCCTCGCCGCGATCCGAGCCGGAGGCGCCGATACCCGCCATGTAATCGCGCTCGTCGTCATCGAAGGCGTCCTCGGAGCCGCCATTGCCGGCGCGCAGCGCGGCATTTCCACCTGCCAGTCCCTGTTGCGCGTGCAGCTCGGACAGCGGATCAACGAGTTGATCCTCGAGAAGGCCCTCACCCTCGAGCTGCGCCACTTCGAGGACTCGGAGTTCTACGACAAGCTGACACGCGCCCGGCGGGAAGCCTCCAGCCGCCCGCTCAGCCTCGTCACGCGCACCTTCGGCCTCGCACAGAACGGCATCACGCTCGTCACCTATGCGGTGGGGCTCGCGCGCTTCTCTCCTTGGGCGGTCGCAGTACTCGTGCTCGCGGGCCTGCCCGCGTTCATCGCGGAGACGAAGTTCTCGGGGGATGCGTTCCGCCTCTTCCGCTGGCGTTCGCCCGAAACGCGTATGCAGACCTACCTCGAGACGGTGCTCGCGCGCGAGGATCACGCCAAGGAGGTGAAGCTGTACGGCCTCGGGCGGCGGTTGCTGCAGAGGTACCGTGACATCTTCCATACGCTTTACGAGGAGGACCGTGCGCTGACGATGCGCCGCGACGCTTGGGGCTTCGGCCTCGGCCTCATCGCGACCCTGACGTTGTACGCGGCCTACGCGTGGATTGTAGTGAGCGCCGTCAGGCGGGTGGTCACCGTGGGCCAGATGACGATGTACCTGTCCTTCTTCCGGCAGGGCCAATCGGGTGTGGCCGCGATACTGTCGGCTGTCAGCGGCATGTACGAGGACAACCTCTACCTCTCCACGTTATATGAATACCTCGAGACCGAGGTGCCGCCGCCCACCGGCACCGTGGTGTGCGGGCCGCAGCCGGAAGATGGTGTCCGGTTCGAGAATGTCAGCTTCACCTATCCCGGTGAGCAGGGCCCGGCGCTCGAGAATGTCACACTGCACCTGCAGCCCGGCACGAGCCTCGCACTCGTGGGTGAGAACGGCTCCGGCAAGACGACGCTCATCAAGCTGCTGACACGGCTCTATGCGCCGACGAGCGGCCGGATCCTGCTCGACGGCGAGGACCTCGCGAGCTTCGAGGAGGGCGCGCTCAGGGAGCGGATCGGCGTGATTTTCCAGGACTTCACCCGTTACCAGATGCGCGTCGGCGAGAACGTGGGAGCGGGCGACGAGCGCTATTTCGAGGACGAGGCGCGATGGCGCGACGCCGCGGCCAAGGGCAGGGCGAGCGATTTCATCGAGACGCTGCCCAAGGGATATCAGACGCAGCTCGGCAAGTGGTTCCAGGAAGGCCGCGAGCTCTCCGGCGGACAGTGGCAGAAGATAGCGCTGTCGCGCGCCTTCATGCGCACGCGCGCGGACGTGCTGGTGTTGGATGAGCCGACCGCTGCCATGGATGCGCAGGCCGAAGCCGAGGTGTTCGAGCACTTCCGCAAACTCGCGCACGAGCGCATCACCATCCTCATCTCGCACCGCTTCTCGACGGTGCGCATGGCCGACCAGATCGTGGTGCTCGAGGGCGGCCGGATCAGAGAGCGCGGCAGTCACGAGGAGCTGATGCGCCTCGACGGGCCCTACGCCCGGCTCTTCACGCTGCAGGCACGCGGCTACCGCTAAGTCTACTGGTTGCTCGCCTGGCGCAGGTCCCGCTGCACGCCCCGGTAGTCGACGGGCTGGATGGTCTTGATCGCGCACGTCCACCCGTCGGCTTTGACGAAGTTGACATGGGCGTAGGTGCTGTCCCCGGTGCGGGTGAACCCGATGGTGTGGGCGAACCAGAGGTTGTCGCAGGGGTGGGATACCGTGACGAGGTAGGCCCGGTTGAGGTTCGTCCAGACCACGACCTGATCGGGGGAGATCGCCGTCCAGCGTTGATAGCCGGTGACCCACTCGAACCGCTCGACCGGCCGGCCGGCGTTGGCCATGAAGCTGGCGCGCTCGGCCGCGTCGCTCCGCACGACGGGAGTGCTCGCGCACGAGGCGAGCAGCGCCGCCGCGACCAGCACACAGGTACCGCGAAGAAGTATTTTAGAGCGCGACATGCGATCGCCTCCTTCGGCCAAAGATAATGAACGCGTCAATCGGCAAGAGGTTGACGCGGCCTCGACGAGGCTCCGGGGAGGCCCGGCAGGAGCGTGGCCACAGCGGTGCCGGTCAAGTGGCGGGCTTCTTCGCCTGCGCCTCGGCCTGGTGCTGCCGCCTCAGATCCTGCTCCATCCTGCGGTAGTCGACCGGCTGGATGGTATTGATCATGCACTTCCAGCCGTCGGCTCTGACGGAGTCGAAATGCGCGTACACGCTGCGGGCGAAGCCGGTGAGGCCCATCCGGCGGGCGAACATCAGGTCGGTGCAGGGGTGGAAGACCGTGATGAGGTAGGCGTCGTTGATGTCCGTCCACACCACCACCTGGTCGGGCGAGATCGGCTCCCAGCCCTCGTAGTCCGTGAGCCGGGTGAAGTGATCGACGGGCTTGCCGGCGTAGGCCTCGAAGCGACTGCGCTCGGCCGCCTCGCGCTGCTTGAGCGGGATGCCGGAGCAGGAGACGAGGAACGCCGCCGCAACGAGCAGCCAGGCGCCGCGAAGGTAGGACTTTGACCATGACATAAGATCGGCTCCATGTGCCCCGCAGGGGTATAGAACGCACGGGCTGCCCCGGGGTTGGTCGGGGCCGCGCCACGCCTCGTCGGCACCCAGCCTCATAGCCCGCGCGTCAGCAACGCCACCGGAAACGACCGCAGAGCCGCTGCCGCGCTGAGCGCCGGCGGGCCGTTCCCTTCGGTCTGCGCTACCTCCGCACCGTCAAGCACACCCCGCAGCGGGGCATCGAGACTCGACGGCAGCTGCACCGCGGTGTTCTCCCAAACCTCCGCGCCAAGGGGAGGGCGGAGCCGGTCGTCGCCGCTCGCGCTCCCGGCCCCCATGAGCTTGCGGTACAGGCGGGGAGCCAACACGACCGCGAGCCTTCCCTCCAGGCGGCGCGCGAACGCGCAAAGATGTGGCGCGCGCCGCCCCGTAACCTTTAGCGGTAAGTACTCCCCGCGCTGGAAAAGTTCAGGATCGCGACGCCTGAGCTCCAGCACCCTCACATGGAGGTAGAGCTTGCAGCGCGGATCGACGACATCGTCGGCGAGCTCTCGCGCCAGCGGTCCCGCGGCCGGAGCGCTCGTCAGGGCTGCGAGGAGCCGGCGCCGGCCGCTGTAATCGACCGCCCGGCGGTTGTCCGGATCGACGAGCGAGAACTGCCAGGTCTCGTTGCCCTGATAGATGTCGGGAACCCCCGGAGCGGTCAGCTTGAGCAGCGTCTGCGACAAGCCGTTCAGGAGCCCGAAGCGCACGATGCGCTGGTTGAAGGCACAGAAGTCCGCCAGGAAGAGATTTCCCTCGCGGTGCTCCAGCGTCGCGCGGATGAATTGAATCAACGCGTCCTCGTACGCCGCGTTGGCGGCCGCCCAGCTCGTGTGCATCTTGGCTTCTCGCGCCGCCTTCAGCATGTACTCCTCGATGCGCTGGCGATAGGTGTCGAGGCCGGCCTGGTCCGGCTCCTCGAGCGGCCAGGTGCCGATCAGCGTCTGGTAGAGCAGATACTCGTCATCGGGCGAAGGCGCAGGCAGCCCGCCGACCTCGCGCCGCCGCGTGCGGTTCATGCGGCGCCACCGATTCACGGCTTGGCGCCACAGGGCGGGCATCTCCGACAGCACGCTGATGCGCGCGCGTACGTCCTCCGAGCGTTTCGTGTCGTGCGTGGACGTCGTGAGCATCTCGTGCGGCCAGTTCTTGGCGCGAAACTGAGCGTCCGTATGGAAGGCGCTGACGCTCGCACCATAAAGATCGGGCTCGCCGCCGACCTCGTTGAGCGAGACCAGGCGGTTGAAGCGATAGAGCGCCGTGTCCTCGATGCCCTTGGCCGTCGTGGGCGCCGTGATCTGCTGGAACTTCATCGCGAAGCGGCGCATGCGCTGGCGCGCGCTTTCACTCAGGGCGGGGAGCTCGAGCAGGAGGGCGCTGCGCACGAAATCGAACACCGGCTGCTCGATCGAGGAGCCTCGGCGGCGCGCCGCCGCGATCGCCCAGTCGATGTAGCGCCGGTCGCTCTCGGAGACGCTGTCCGTCACGTAGGTCCGGTAGACGGGGAAGCAGGCAATGACCTCGGCGAGTGCCCGCCACAGGCTGGCGAGCGTGAAGTCGCGCGTACCCCTGTCGCCGTGCGCGATGCGCGCCAGGAGATTTGCGGTTGTGGTGAGCTCGGAGGCGAGCGACTTGCGCAGCACCCGGTGCTGGCACTCGTAGGTGACGTCGGGCCACTGCCGCGGCTCGCCGATGAAGGATCGGTAGGTCCGGCCCATGCGGCCCTTGCTGGCGGTCTCGACCAGCAGTCGATTCACGATGTTGGCGAAGTGATAGCCGGTCTCGCCGTGCAACGGCCAGTCCGCGGGCAGGCGCTCGAAGGAGGCGGTGATTTTCTCGACCACCAGATAGACGGGACGGGCGGCGCCCGCCGCGGCTGTCACTTGCGCGATTCTCCCGGTCAGCCGCCGGAAATAGCCGAGCGGATCGTACAGGCCGTCGGCATGGTCTATCCGCAACCCATCGAGCGCACCCGACCCGATGAGCTCGAGTGCCAGGCGGTGCGTCGCCTCGAACACCGCGTCGTTCTCGACGCGCAGCGCCGCCAGGTCATTGACATCGAAGAAGCGGCGGTAGTTGACGTCATCCGAGGCAACCCGCCAGTACGCGAGCCGAAACGCCTGCGCTTCAAGCAGCTCATGCAGCGGGTCGAAGCTCGCGGGATCAGCGGGGGCGCCCGCGAGTCTCGCGAGCGCCTGGTCGAGCGCGGTTGAGACGGCGGCATCCTGGACCGCGAGCGCGGCCAGCGCGCGCTTGAGGGCTTCCTTGTCGCGATTGCGCTCCGCGATCTGCTCCGGCGTCGCTCCACGGCGGTCGGGCAGCGCGCCGAAGAGGCGGCGCAGCTTCTCGAGGTTCGCATTGCGCTCGATTGCCAGCACTGCATCGAGGATGCGCGGATAGGTGCGCGGATCGAGCGGCATGCGATGCTCGTGGTAATGGATCGCGAACGAGCCGAGCGCGCGCTCGAATTTCAACTTCAGATCGCCGCGCTCGAGCACGATTCCGTAACGGTCGGCGAGCACCGGCACCAGCACCTTGTCGGCCAGCGCCGCATTCGCGGGATTCCAGTCGATATCGAAATAATCGGCGTAGATGGAGGCCTGCCCGTTCTCGAGTATATCCATCCACCAGGCATTGTCAGATCCCATGACACCGACGTGATTCGGCACGATGTCGAGGATGTGGCCCATGCCGTGCACCCGTAGCGTCGCGACGAACTGGTCGAAGTCCTCGCGGCTGCCGATCTCCGGATTGAAGGAGTTGTGATCGACCACGTCGTAGCCGTGAGCGCTTCCCGCGCGTGCGCGGAAGTAGGGCGAGCAGTAGACGTGACTGATCCCGAGAGCCGCGAGATACGGGACGACCGCCGTCAGGTCATTGAAGCTGAAGCCGGCGTTGAGCTGCACGCGGTAGGTGGCGCGCGGAATCCGCGCGACGGTCGGTGCGTCGTTGCTTTCTGGGCTAGGCACAGGGATGTGCTCCGCCGCCGCAGGTGGTGGAGCCTCGAGCAAAAACCACGCTTTTTGCTCGAGGCGCGCTGGGCCGGGCAGGGTGCGACGCATGCGTCGCACGGGTGGCCATGGATGGCCACCCCGGGCTTGCGCGCAGCAGGGACTGCGCAGCGCAATGCCGGATCCAGCGCTTCATACTATCGCTCCAGGAGCCAGGTCACGCTCCACGGTGCCAGCTCATTGCGGGTGAGGACAGCCCGGATGCCGGGATGAGTCGAGAAGATCATGCGGCCGGCCGGTCGGCCGACGAGTGGCGCCGCGGCGTCTCTCAGGTTGGCGAGGAGGTGCAGCACCCCGCCGTCGCGCAGGCTCCAGTCGACTGCGAAGGCGCCGCCCGGATCCATGGCGACGCACGCTCCGCCGAGAATTCGCGGCAGGAGCGGCACGATGTCGCGCCGGCGGAGGGCAAGCAGGCGGCGGTAGTGATCGAACATCCGGGCGTGTGAAGACTCTGCCAGCCGGTTCCATTGCAGATGCGCCGAGGCGAACGTTGCCGCGGCGCACGGATCGGGTACCGATCCCTGGAAATGCGCGAACTCGCGCAGGCGCCCCTGCCGCACCTTTTGGGCGAGCCCGGGCTCGAAGTCGCAGAAGTACGGGAAGGGCTCGGGCGCAGCCCACTCCTCGCCCATGAAGAGCATCGGCGGGGAGGGGGCGAGCAGCAGCACCGCCGCCGCCGCGCGCAGCGCTTCGGGGCGTGAAAGCTGCGTCAGCCGCTCGCCAAGGGCGCGGTTGCCCACCTGATCATGATTCTGCAGGAAGCTGACGAACGCCGACGGCGGCAGGTGCGAGCTGCCCTCGCCGCGCGGGCCGCCGAGGTGGCGAGAGCGTTCGCCTTGGTAGGCGAAGCCCTGCGCAAGCGAGCGGCAGAGGAGCGCATGCGGGCGCTCGTGGTAGTCCGCGTAGTAGCTATGTGACTCGCCGGTGAGGAGGACGTGCAGGCAGTGATGGCAGTCATCGTTCCACTGCGCATCGAAGGTGTTAGGCTCGCCCGGGACGCCGAGCCGGCGCGCCTCGTTGGCGAGGTTCTCGAGCACGAGATACACCGGCCGCTCCCGCCCCGGTCCCTGGCGCGCGCCGCGCGCAATCCGGGTGAGGATGCCCGGCTCGCTGCCGTCGAAGATCGCGTGCACCGCATCGAGGCGCAGCCCATCGAGGTGGTACTCCTCGAGCCAATAGAGCGCGTTGTGGATGAAAAAGTCGCGCACCGGGTGACTGGCCGCTGACTCGAAATCGATGGCAGCTCCCCAAGGCGTCGAGTGGCGGTCCGTGAAGAACTGCGGCGCGTAGAGGTGCAGGTAATTGCCCTCCGGCCCGAAATGGTTGTAGACGACGTCGAGCATTACCGCGATCCCGTGCGCATGCGCGGCGCATACCAACGACTTGAGGTCTTCCGGCGAGCCATACGCCGACGCCGGCGCATAGGGCAACACGCCGTCGTATCCCCATCCCCGGGCGCCCGGGAACTCGGCAACGGGCATGAGCTCGATCGCCGTCACCCCGAGCCGCTGCAGATGCTCGAGCTTGCCGGCGACGCCCGCGAAGGTGCCCTCCGGCGTGAACGTACCCACGTGCAGCTCGTAGACCACGGACTCCCGCCAGGGCCGGGCGCGCCAGTCGCCATCCGTCCAGTCGAAAGCGTCCGGATCGACGACTTCGCTCGGCCCGTGAACCCCTTGCGGGTTGCGCCGCGAGGCCGGATCGGGCACCAGCGTCTCGCCGTCGATGCGATACCCATAGCGGCTGCCGGCGTGTGCCTCGCCCGTCACCCGCTCGAGCCAACCATTGGCGAGTGTCTCGAGTGGCAGAACCCGCTGGCTGCCCGCAGGCGATTCCAACACGAGCTCCACGCGATGCGCCGCCGGCGCCCACAACCGAAACCGCACCTGCCCGTCCGCCAGGAGCTGCGCCCCGAAGGGCATCTCGTGGCGCCGCCGCGTCATCGGTAGGCGGTCTCCCGCAGCAGCGCGAGCGAGCGCCCCTGCAGCGGGTATGGCTTGCCCTGCTCGAGGCGCCGCGGCGCGAACGGCCCGTCCGAGGCGGAAGTGTCGAGCACGGTCCACCACACTTTGTCGGCGAGCGGCTCGGGAAGCTGGAACGGGATCGGCTCGTGGTGCGCGTTGCAGAGCAGCACGAAGTTGTTGTCCGTCACCAGCCGCCCGCGCCGGTCGCGCCGCTCGATGGCGGCTCCGGCAAGGTAGATTCCCAGGCAGCGCGCGAACGGAACGGTCCACTCCTGCTCCGTCATCTCGCGGCCCTCCGGATTCAGCCAGAGGATCTCCCGCAGACCCTCTCCCGTGGCCGTGTCGCCCTGCAGGAAGCGGCGGCGGCTGAAGACCGGATGTCGGCGGCGCAGCGCAATCGACCGGCAGGTGAACTCGAGGAACGCTTCCCGGTCGGCATCGAGCCCCCAGTCGAGCCAGGAAAGCTCGCTGTCCTGACAGTAGGCGTTGTTATTGCCGAGCTGGGTGTGGCCGAGCTCATCGCCGCCGAGCAGCATTGGCACGCCCTGGGAGAGGAGCAGCGTCGCCATGAGGTTGCGCTTCTGCTGCGCGCGCAGCGCGCGGATCGCCGCGTCCTCGGTCGGGCCCTCGGCCCCGCAGTTCCAGGAGCGGTTGTCGTTCGCGCCGTCGTGGTTGTCCTCGCGGTTCGCCTCGTTGTGCTTCTCGTTGTAGCTCACCAGATCCTCGAGCGTGAAGCCATCGTGAGCGGTGATGAAGTTGATGCTGGCATGCGGCTTGCGGCCGCTCGCCTCGTAGAGATCGGCGGAGCCGGTGAAGCGGCGCGCGAGCTCGCCGATGAGGCCCTCGTCGCCCTTCCAATAGGCGCGCATGCTGTTGCGGTACTTGTCGTTCCACTCGTTCCAGCCGGGCGGGAAGTTGCCGACCTGGTAGCCCCCGCTGCCGATGTCCCAGGGCTCGGCGATGAGCTTCACCTGCGAGAGCACCGGGTCCTGCCCGATCGTGTCGAAGAAGGAGCCCAAGCGGTCGACATCGTAGAGCTCGCGCGCGAGCGCGGAGGCGAGATCGAAGCGAAAGCCATCGACGTGCATCTCCAGCACCCAGTAGCGCAGGCTGTCCATGATGAGCTGCAGCACCCGCGGGTGCTGCAGGTTCAGCGTGTTGCCGGTGCCCGTGAAGTCCATGTAGTAGCGCGGGTCCTCCGGGCTCAGGCGATAGTAGGCGGCGTTGTCGATGCCACGCATCGACAGGGTGGGCCCGAGCTCGTTGCCCTCCGCGGTGTGGTTGTAGACCACATCGAGGATGACTTCGATGCCGGCCGAATGCAGCGTCTTCACCATGGTCTTGAATTCGCTGATCTGGCCGCTGGCCGAATAGCGCCGCTCCGGCGCGAAGAAGCCGATGGTGTTGTAGCCCCAGTAGTTTCGCAGCCCCTTCTCGCGCAGCGTCCGGTCGTCGACGAAGGCATGCACCGGCATGAGCTCGAGGGTCGTGACGCCGAGCTGCAGGAAATGCTCGATCATGGGCGCAGTCGCCAGTCCCGCGTACGTGCCGCGAAGCGGCCGCGGCACTGTGGGATGGCGCATGGTCAGTCCGCGCACGTGCGCTTCGTAGATCACCGTGTCGTGCCACGGGACCCGCGGCGGGCGGTCGTCGCCCCAGGTGAAAGCGGAGTCGGTCACGCGGCTTTTCGGCGTGCCGGCGGCGCTGTCGCGCTTGTCCAGGGAGAGATCGGCCTTCGGATGCCCCAACCGGTAGCCGAAGTGCGCATCGCTCCAGAGGAGCGCGCCCTCGAGCCGCTTGGCATACGGCTCGATCAGCAGCTTGTTGGGATTGAAGCGCTGCCCCCGCTCCGGCCGGTAGGGTCCGTGGACCCGGTAACCGTAGAGCAGCCCCGGGCGGGCCTCGGGAAGGTAACAGTGCCAGATCTCATCGGTGCGCTCGCGCAGCGCGATCCGTTGCACCTCGTGCCGTCCGGTCGGGTCGAAGAGGCACAGCTGCACCTTCTCGGCACCGGCCGAGAAGAGTGAGAAGTTGACACCCTCGCCGTCCCAGGTCGCCCCGCGAGGGTAGGGCTGGCCCGGCCAGACGGCGCCGACCTGCTGCACTTCCCGGGGACTTGCGGCGCGTCGGGTGCTCGGGGTCTGATCCAAGAGGCGCGTCCCGTATCAATGCGTGAAGCCGAGCAGGCTGTGCAGAGGGATGCGCGCCCACTCCGGCCGGTTGCCGAGCTCGTAGCGCAGCTCGTAGAGCGCCTTGTCGATCTCGAACAGGGTGAGGAGCGGGCGCATCTGCTCGAGCGAGCCGTACAGGCCGGTGGAGCCCGCGACCTCGTCGTAGGAGGCGATGAAAGTGCGGCGCGCCTCCTGCTCCCAGACCTGCAGCTGCGGCTCCCATTTACCGCAGCCATCGCCCCCCTGCAGCGCGCAGCGCTCGAGCGCCGCCTGACGCGCGTAGGCGAAGGAGCGCAGCATGCCGGCCACATCGGTGAGCGGGGAATGCTTGCCGCGGCGTTCCGCGAGCGCTCGCCCGGGCTCACCCTCGAAGTCGACGATGACGAAATCGTTGCGCTTGAGCAGCACCTGCCCGAGGTGGTAATCGCCGTGACGACGGGTCTTCAGGCCCTGAGGCGCGACCGCGGTGCAGCCGTCGATGAGCTCGAGCAGTCTCTCGCGCCGGCCGAGCAGCGCCTCCGCCTCCGCGGCGGCCGGCGGCGAAAGCTGCGGCAGCCGATCCGACAGTAGGGTCAGGGTGGCTTGCGCCGCGGCCCGCGCCGCCGCGCCCCAGCCGGCCACGTCCTCGGCCGCGATCGGCTCGGGCGCGAACGCCCGGTCGTCCGTGGGCCGCGCAAGCGCGCGGTGCAGCTCCGCCGTGCGGATGGCCAGCGTCCTCACGAGCGAAAGATACAGGCCATGCGCGTCATCGAGCTGTGGCACGCCGCTGCGGCGGTCTTCCAGGAAGCGTGCGAGGTAGTCGACCGTGTAGCTCCAGCCATCGCCCTGGTTCGGGGTGAAGGCCTGCAGCAGCGCCATGGTGTAGGCGACCGAGTCGCGGCCGGTGTATTCCACGGCTCCGGCGACCGGCACGATGTTGGGGAAATGGGCGACCTCGGTGAGATAACGGCCGATCTCGAGCTCCGGATTCAATCCCGGGTGGAGCTTGCGGTAGACCTTGAGGAAGAGCCCGTCGCCGATCCGCAGCGTGGTGTTGCTGCTCTGTGCTCCCGTCGGGCTGATCGCCAGCTCCGCTGCCGGATCGCCGCGCAGCTCCGTGTAGAGCGCCGTCGGCGTGAAGCGCACGCGTCCCTCCTGCGTGGGCAGCTCCGCCGAGGCGCCGATCGCATCGATGATGGCGCGCGCAAACCCTTCGTCCGCGCAGGCATCCGCGAGAACACCGACGGTTGCCTGTTGGCGCACCCGCGCGAGCGCCGCCGGTTGGAGCTTGCGCCAGCGCGCCTCCTCCGTGTCCTCGAACGCGATTGCAAGCGGTACGAAGTAGCGATCGGTCTCACCCTGGCTCTCGACGCTGTAGATACCGGCGAACCAGCGGGGCAGCGGGTCCTGGCGCTCGGCATGATCGAGCAGCCGGACGCTCGCGATCGGCGCCCCCTTGCCCGCGAACCAGCGCTGCTGCGCCAGGTATTGCGGCACGATGCGAGTCTCGAGCTGCGCGCGCAGCCGTGTGGCGAGCCCCGCGCGCCAGGCGGCGACCCGGTCCGGGAAGAAGCTGTTCCAACCTTCCACCAGCACCAGCACCGGCAGCTCCTCGCGCGGCAGACGCTCGTCGTGCCACGAGGGCGGTGCCGCCTCGCGGCTGAGGCGAAACCAGTAGAAGCCGTAGGCCGGCAGGGTGAGGAGGTAGGGAAGCTCGCCCACCGGCGGGAAGACGGAGCGGCCGAGGAGCTCGATCGGAATCGTGCCTTTGTGCTCGGCGAGATCGATCTCCGCCGGCTGCGCCGAGCGCGAGAGGTTCACCACGCAGAGGATCGTGTCGTCGGCGTACTGCCGCAGATACACCAGTACCTTGCGGTTGCCGGGCCGAATGAAGCGCAGGGTGCCGCGGCCGAAGGCCTGGGAGGTCTTGCGCACCGCGAGCATGCGCCGCATCCAGTTGAGGAGCGAGGAGCGGTCGCGGGTCTGCGCCTCGACGTTGACGGCCTCGTAGCCGTAGATGGGGTCCATGATGGGCGGCAAGTACAGCTGCTGCGGGTCGGCGCGCGAGAAGCCGGCGTTGCGGTCCGGGCTCCACTGCATGGGCGTGCGCACGCCGTTGCGGTCGCCGAGATAGAAGTTGTCGCCCATGCCGATCTCATCGCCGTAGTAGATGATCGGCGAGCCCGGCATCGAGAGCAGGAGGCTGTTCATGAGCTTGATGCGCTCGGGATCGTTCTCCATGAGGGGCGCGAGGCGCCGTCGGATGCCGAGATTGAGCCGCGCGCGCGTGTCGGCGGCATACGCCTGGTACATGTAGTCGCGCTCGCGGCTGGTCACCATCTCGAGCGTCAGCTCGTCGTGATTGCGCAGGAACACCGCCCACTGGCAGGTGTCGGGGATGTCCGGCGTCTGATCCATGATCTCGACGATCGGATGGCGGTCCTCCTGGGCGATCGCCATGTACATGCGCGGCATCAGCGGGAAGTGGTAGGCCATGTGGCACTCATCGCCGTCGCCGAAGTAGTCGCGCACGTCCTCGGGCCACTGGTTGGCCTCGGCGAGCAACATCCCCTCGGGATGCCTGGCCGAAATCACGCTGCGGATGCGCTTGATGATCGCGTGAGTCTCGCGCAGATTCTCGTTGTTGGTGCCCTCGCGCTCGACGAGGTAGGGAATGGCATCCAGGCGAAAGCCGTCGACGCCATACGCCAGCCAGAACTCCATGATCCGGGTCACCGCCCGCACCACGTGTGGATTGTCGAAGTTGAGATCCGGCTGGTGGTTGAAGAAACGGTGCCAGTAGTAGGCCTGGGCCAACGGGTCCCAGCTCCAGTTGGAGCTCTCGGTATCGCGAAAGATGATGCGTGTGCCGGCGTAGCGCTCCGGCGTATCGCTCCACACGTAGAAATCGCGCTTCGCCGAGCCCGCGGGCGCGCGCCGCGCGGCCTGGAACCACGGGTGCGCGTCGGAGGTATGGTTGATCACCAGCTCCGTGATGACGCGCAATCCCCTGCGGTGCGCCTCGCGCACGAAGTTACGGAATTCGCGGCGCGTGCCGTACTGCGGATGGATGTTGTGGTAATCGGCGATGTCGTAGCCGTCGTCGCGTCCGGGCGAGGGATAGAAGGGCAGCAGCCAGATCGTATTGACGCCGAGCTGCTGGATGTAATCCAGCTTGCGTGTGAGACCTTGGAAGTCGCCGATGCCGTCGTCGTTGCTGTCGAAGAAGGCGCGGACGTGCACCTCGTAGATGACCGCGTCCTTGTACCAGAGGGGGTCGCCGGGGAACGGCAGCGGCTCGACGAGTGCGCTCATTTACATGCCAGACACTACAGAAAATAGTCGAAGTCCCGCTCCGTGCGCACCTTGCGGCGGATCCGGAAAAGATGCGCCGCGGTGCCCGCAGGATCGAGCGCCACGTAGTTGCGCGGTCCGCGCCAGAGGAAGCGAGCCCCCGAGAGCAGGTCGTCCATCTGATAGGGCGCATCCGCGGGCAGTCCCAGGGCGGCGAGGTCGAGTTGCACCCAGCCGGTCTGCCCATGGTGAGGGTCGACGTTGACCACGACCAGCACGGAGTCCTCCCCGCTCGTCTTGCTGTAGGCGATCAGCGCCTCGTTGTCGATGGGATGGAATCTCAAGCCGGCATCACTCTGCAGCGCCGCGTTCTCGCGCCGTATGCGGTTGAGGCGCGTGATGAGATCCTTCAGGCTCGCCGGATCGTGCCGGCTCCACGAGCGCAGCTGATATTTCTCGGAGTCCAGGTACTCCTCCGAGCCGCTCTCGCGCGGCCGGTTCTCCATGAGCTCGAACGCGGGTCCGTAGATACCATAGCTCGCGCCGAGCGTCGCCGCGATAACGAGGCGGGTCACGAAGGCCGGCCGGCCGCCGAACTGCAGGTACTCGGTGAGGATGTCCGGCGTGTTGGGCCAGAGGCTCGGCCGGAAGAACTCGCAGACCGGCCGGGAGGTGAGCTCGGTGAAATACTCGACAATCTCGCGCTTGCTGTTGCGCCAGGGGAAGTAGTTGTAGGACTGGGTGAAGCCGAGCTTGGCGAGCCGGTACATCACCTTCGGCCGCGTGAACGCTTCGGCGAGGAAGATCACCTCCGGATGCGCGCGGCGGATCTCGCCGATCGTCCACTCCCAGAAGGCGAAGGGCTTGGTGTGCGGGTTGTCGACCCTGAAGATGCGCACGCCCTGGGCGATCCAGAACTCGAACACGCTCTTCAGCTCCGCCCAGAGCGCCTGCCAGGCCTCGCACTCGAACCAGAACGGATAGATGTCCTGGTACTTCTTCGGCGGATTCTCCGCGTACTGCACCGTGCCGTCGGGGCGCTTCAGGAACCACTCCGGGTGCTCGCCCACGTAGGGGTGATCGGGTGCGCACTGGAAGGCGATGTCGAGGGCGATCTCCAGACCCAACGCGCCGGCGCTCGCGAGCAGCCGGCGGAAATCCGCCAGCGTGCCGAGGCGCGGGTGCACGGCCTTGTGGCCCCCCTCGCGGCTGCCGATCGCCCACGGGCTCCCGGGATCGGCGGGCGAGGCGCCGCTGCGATTGTTGGGGCCCTTGCGCTCGACCTCGCCGATGGGGTGGATCGGGGGCAGATAGAGGACATCGAAACCCATGGAGGCCACATAGGGCAGCAGCGTCTCGACGTCCGCCAGCGTCCCGTGGCCGTCGGCGGCGGCGGAGCGTGGAAACATCTCGTACCAGCTCGAGAAGCGCGCCCGCTCCCGGTCGACTTCGACGGCGAGCGGCGGCTCGTGACGCAGCACGAGCTGCGGATCGGGGCTGCGCCGCGCGAGCTCGTGCAGCGCCTCGCTTTGCGCGAGCAGGGCGCGCTCCTCACGATCGCGCACGGGGTCGGTGAGAGCGTTGGCCCACTCCCGGAGCCTGCGTGCATCGGGCTCGCTCACCCGACCGGCATGTGCGAGCGCCAGCGCCGCCCCCTGTTGCAACTCGATCTCGATGTCCTGTGCCGCCTGGTGTTTCTTCGCGAGTCCCCGGCGCCAGCTCTCGAGGTGATCGACCCACCCCTCGACGCTGAAGAGGTAACGGCCCAGTGCCTGGACGGTGAACCGCCCCTGCCAGCGATCGTTGCCGAGAAAGCTCATCGGCACGCCGTGCCACTGGGTTTCGGCCGCGTGGCGATACAACAGCGAGGCCGCCACGGCGTCATGTCCGTCCGCGAACACGTCGGCCTCGACGACGACGCTGTCACCCCGTACGCGCCGCGCGGGAAATCGCCCGCCGTCCACCTGCGGAGTCAGACCCTCGATGACGACGCGCGCCTTGGTCATCAGCCTCCCCACCCGTGATGTCAGTCGGGCGTCAGGACGAGGGCAGCGAGCGGCGGCAGGCGTAGCGCGATGGAGTGGGTAAAGCCATGCGACGGCAGCGGCGAGGCCTCGACCGCGCCAAAGTTGCCGATGCCGCTGCCGCCGTAATGCATCGCGTCGCTGTTGAGGCGCTCGCGCCACCAGCCGCCGTGGGGCACGCCCACGCGGTAGTTCTCGCGGGGCAAGGGCGTGAAGTTGCAGGCGATCAGGGCGACATCGCCCGGCCGCTGCCCCTTGCGCAGGTAGACGATCACGCTCTCATCCGTGTTGTTGCAGTCGATCCACTGGAAGCCAGCGGGGGTGAAATCGCGCTGGTACAAAGCCGGCGTCTCCCGATAGAGATGATTGAGGTCCCGCACCCAGCGGCGCACGCCCTCGTGCAGCGGATACTGAAGCACGTGCCACTCCAGGCTCTCGTCGTGCTGCCACTCGCGCTTCTGACCGAACTCCCCGCCCATGAAGAGGAGCTTCTTGCCCGGATGGGTCCACATGTAGCCGAAGAGCAGTCGCAGCGAGGCGAATTGCCGCCACTCGTCGCCCGGCATCTTGCCGATGAGCGAGCCCTTGCCGTGCACCACCTCATCGTGCGAGAGCGGCAGCACGAAGTTCTCGCTGAAGGCGTAGCAGATGCTGAAGGTGAGCTGGTTCTGGTTGTACTTGCGAAACACCGGGTCGATCTGCAGGTACTTGAGGGTGTCATGCATCCAGCCCATGTTCCACTTGAGACCGAAGCCCAGGCCGCCGAGGTACGTCGGCCGCGACACCATCGGCCAGGCGGTGGACTCCTCGGCGATGGTTTGCGTGTCGTGGTGGTCGCGGTAGACCGCGAGATTCAACTGCTTGAGGAACTCCACGGCATCCAGGTTCTCGTTGCCGCCGAAGCGGTTCGGGATCCACTCCCCGGCGCGCCGGCCGTAGTCGAGATAGAGTATGGAGGCGACCGCGTCGACGCGCAGAGCGTCGATGTGGTAGGTGTCCAGCCAGAAAAGCGCGTTGCTCGCGATGAAATTGCGTACCTCGGCGCGGCCGTAATTGAAGATCGAGCTGTTCCACTCCGGGTGGAATCCCTGGCGCGGATCGGCGTGCTCGTAAAGATGCGTGCCGTCGAAATAGGCAAGGCCGTGCTCGTCGGTCGGGAAATGTGACGGTACCCAATCGAGGATCACGCCGATTCCCCGTCGGTGCAGGTGATCGACGAAGTACATGAAGTCCTGCGGCGTGCCATAGCGGGCGGTCGGCGCGAAATAACCGGTGACCTGATAGCCCCAGGAGCCGTAGAAAGGATGCTCCATGACGGGCAGCAGCTCGACGTGCGTGAAGCCCATCTCCACCGCGTAGTCGCCCAGGGCATGCGCGAGCTCACGATAGGTGAGCGAGCGGCCGTGCTCCTGCGGCACGTGCCGCCAGGAGCCGAGGTGCAGCTCGTAGATCGACCAGGGGGCATCGTGCGAGTTGGCGCCGCCGCGCGCGCCCATCCACTCCGCATCGCCCCACTCGTATGACAGGTCCCACACCACCGAGGCGGTGCGCGGCGGTGTCTCGCAGTAGAAGGCGAAGGGATCCGCCTTGTCGACGACATAGCCCGCCTGGCGCGAGACTATGTGATACTTGTAGAGCGCGCCCGCCCGCACTCCGGGGATGAAGGCTTCCCAGATGCCCGAGGAGTCGGAGCGGGAGGTCAGCGGATGTGAGGTGGGATTCCAACCGTTGAAATCGCCGACCACCGACACATTGGCGGCATTCGGCGCCCAGACCGAGAAATGGGTGCCCTGCTCCCGATCGGGACGGCGCGACAGCGGATGGGCCCCGAGCTTCTCGTAGGCACGCACGTGCGTGCCTTCGCGAAAGAGATAGATATCATGGTCGGTGAGCTGCACTGTGCCAGTTTAGCAATTACCATACCCATTTGTTCATTGGCTGAAAGCCGCCTGCGGCGCTTTCCTCGGCCCGTCGTGGGCCTCGCCCCTTCGGGGCCGCTGCGCGTCCAAAATCGCTCCAGGGGATTTTGTCGGCGACCGCGCCCCGTGGCGCGCTCGACCTCGCGGGCCAGGGAGCGGCGCTGGCCCGCTTGGTGGCATGCCGGTTGCACTTATGAACACTAATCGCCGCCCCATCGTCATAGCCCACCGCGGCGCGAGCGGATATGCGCCGGAGCACACGCTGGCGGCGTACTTCATCGCCATGCAGCAGGGGGCGGATTACATCGAGCCGGATCTCGTCATGACCCGCGACGGCGTGCTCGTCGCGCGACACGAAAACGAGATCGGCGGCACGACGGATGTTGCCGGGCACGCGGCATTCGCCGACCGACGAACGACCAAGGTCGTTGATGGGGCGCAGGTCACGGGTTGGTTCACCGAGGATTTTCTCCTCGCGGAGCTGAAGACGCTGCGGGCGCGCGAGCGCATCCCGGAGCTGCGGCCGGGCAACACGCGCCTCGATGGCAGGCTGGAGGTTCCAACGCTGGAGGAGATTCTCGCGCTGGTGCGGGACGTCGGCGGGCAGCGTCAGGCGCGCGCGCGGGAGTTGCGACTGCCGCCGCCGGAGCCGATCGGGGTGTATCCCGAGACCAAGCACCCGAGTTATTTCGCGGCGGTCGGGTTGGCGATGGAAGAGCGGCTGGTGGAGGCGCTCGAGCGCTACGGCTATCGCGGGCGCGACGGGCGCGCCTGCCTGCAGTCGTTCGAAACCGGGAATCTCAAGGCTTTGAGCCGACTGACGCAGTTGCCGCTGGTTCAGCTCATCGAGGCGGCGGGTGCGCCGTATGATCTCCTCCAAGGCGGCGATCCGCGCACGTATGCGGATCTCCTCACCCCGAAGGGGCTGGAGGAGATCGCCGCCTACGCCTCATGCATCGGGCCGGCGAAGTCGCTCGTCATTCCGCGCGATGGCGCGGGGAAGTTACTGGCGCCGACATCGCTGGTGGCGGACTCGCATGCGGCGGGGGTGCGGGTCCATCCGTGGACGTTTCGGGCGGAGGATGCGTTCCTGCCGAAGGGGGTTGATCTGGAAGGGGAGTTGCGGGAGTTTCTGGCGGCGGGCGTCGACGGTTTTTTTGCGGATCAGCCGGACATTGGGGTGAAGGCGCGGGATGCGGCGCAGGGTTTGGGCTAACTTGGCTGATTCCGCTTGCGGGAGCCTACCAGGACCAGAGACGGGCTCGGGGCGGCATGCAGCAGGGTGCGGGCGCGAGCGGCCGCGGCTTTGGCTTCCTCGGGGGCCGCGGCGGCTTCCACGGGGTGTGCGAGCAGGTAGCCTTGCACGGCGATGGGGCCGCAGTGGGCGAGGAATTCGAGCTGCGCGGGACGCTCGACGCCCTCGGCGACGACCTCGAGACCCAGGCCGTGGCAGAGGGTGACGATGGAGCGGACGATGGTGGCCGAGCGCGGGTTGGAATCGACGCCTTCGATGAGCATGCGGTCGAGCTTGACGCGGTTGATGGGGAGCTGCTCGAGCGAAGTCAGGGAGGAATAGCCGATGCCGAAGTCATCGAGGGCGATGGAGACGCCGAGCTCGCGCAATCGCCGCAGCGACTCGATGGTCGCGCTGCCGGTCTGCAACACCGTCTCGGTGAGCTCGAGCTCAAGGGCGCTCGCCGGCAGCTGCGCGCTCTCGAGGGTCTCGGCGATGTGACTGACGAAGTCGCTCTCGAAGAACTGGGGCGGCGACACGTTGATCGCGACACGCGCATCCTGCCAACCGGCGGCGCGCCACGCGGCCGCGGTCGAAGTGGCCGAGCGCAGCACCCAGCCGGTCAGCTCGTGGATGAGGCCGCTTTTCTCGGCGATGTGGATGAATTCCGTAGCGGTCGCGATGCGGCCGCCGGGCTTGCGCCAGCGCAGCAGCGCCTCGAGCACGGTGACTTCGCAGCCGACGAGCGCCACTTCCGGCTGGAACATGAGGAGCAGCTCCTCGGCTTCGACGGCCTGGCGCAGCGACTGTTCCAGGCGGAAGCGCTCCGCGGCGGCGTCGTAGAGCGCCGCGCGGTAGAGCGCGAAGCGATTGCGGCCGAGCTCCTTGGCGCGGAATAACGCCACGTCGGCGGCGCGCAGCAGGCCCTCCGGATCGTCGGCGTGGTCGGGAAAGAGGCTCGCGCCGACGCTGGCGGTGGTTGCGAGCGCCCGCCCCTCGATGGTGAGCGGCTGCTGCAGGGTTGCGACCAGCGCGGCGGCGCGCCGCTCGACTTCTTCGACCGTGCGCAGCTCCTCGATGAGGAGGGTGAACTCGTCGCCGCCGAGCCGCGCGACCAGACTGTTGGCGCCGGCCGCGGCCTGCAGCCGCTCCGCAATGCCCCGCAGCACCTGATCGCCGAAGTTGTGCCCGAGCGTATCGTTCACCGACTTGAAGTTGTCCACGTCGACGAAGAGCAGGGCCACGCGCCGGCCGGTCTGCCGGGCGCGAGCGAGCGCGCCGGCCAGGCGTCCCGCGAGCTGACGGCGGTTCGGAAGTTGAGTCAGTGGATCGTGATGGGCCAGGTGGTGCAGCTGGCGGGTGCGCTCGGCGACGTGCCGCTCGAGCTCGGCCTGATGGGCGCGCAGCTCGGCCTCCGCCCGTGAGATCTGGTCGGCCATGGTGTTGAAGGACGCGGCGAGCTCATCGACCTCGGCCGAGCCACCGCGAGGCGCGCGTGCAGTACGGTCGCCGCTCGCCAGGAGGCGCGTGGCCGCGGTGAGCCGCCGCACGGGCAGGCTGATGCTGAGCACGAGCAGGGCCGAGACGATCGCCATGACGGCGAGGGTCGCCGCGCCGGAGACGGTTACCGTGCGCTCGGCGGTCTCGGCCGAGGTTGCGGCATGTCGAGCCGCATCGAGCAATCCCGTGCGCGCGGGCGCTTCCAGCTCATCCTGCACGTCCCTCGTCAGGATGTCGCTCTGCGCGAGCAGCGCCCGACGGGCCGCCATGTCCCTGGCCTCCAGCCGTTGCATGTCAAGTCGCAGGCGAACTGCGCGCATGAAGTCCGATTGCACGACATCCATCCAGGCGCTGCCCGGTGAGCGGGAGAGGTCCGCCGTGCGCGCGTGCAGTACCGCCTCGAAGTTGCGCTCGCGCGCGGCGGTGGCACCGGGCGAGCCGTAGCTGTAGCGAACGGCGTCGATCGCCGTCGCGAGGGCGGAAAGCGAGGGTCTCGCGATGACCTGTCCGTGGATGGTGAGCCCGGTGCCGCCGGCCGTCGCGATGAGGTGATAGACGCGTTCGAGCGCCTCCCAGTGTTGCTCGCGCCACTCCACCTGCTGCGCACCGTCCAACGCCAGCTCCCGGCCGTTCTGGATGTGGGACAGGAGGTTGGCTCGCAGCTGCCGGGTAGCCGGGGTCAGGGTAGAAGGGGGTACCCCATCGAAATACCGGTCTACCGCTTTCTGCAAGGCATCGCCGGCCGAGGAGAGCGTCAGAAGGTCGTCGTTGTTGTCGGACTGCAGCTCATCGCCGACCGCGCGGTCGTACGCGCTCAGCCTCTCGAGGATGGCGCCGGCGCGATGGGCGAGCGGCTCGTGCTGCGTGCGCATGCTGCGCACGGCTTCGACGGCCGCGCGGGTGGTGCGTGTCGCGAGGACATGGGCCACCACGACCACCGCCGCCACGGCGGCGAGCCCCAGTGTAAGCCGGGTGCCGATGCCAAACCGCGGCCGCAGCCGGCGCCGCTCGATGTGCTCTGCCTTATGCATGCGACATAAGCCGGAGCTGTCCCGCCATTTTGGCTAAGGTTGCCCCCGAGCTTGGAAGGGAGTTTGCGCGCCAATACGGCGTGCGTCCGTGCATGTCATCGCAGAAGCGCCGTGCCAGTGACCAATCCTTTGGCGGCAGGCCCGTTTCCTCGTGCCCCTGCGGCCGGGCGAATACGGGCCGACCGGCTAAAACCATGCGGCGATTGCCTTATACTAGCCGCCGCACGCTGGAGAGCAGGGGCAATGACCGAGATCGCTGACACATTCGACTCTGCCTTCACCAAGGCCGTCGATCTGGGCAATCGCCTTGCCGACAAGGACAGGGACGCCGACCTCTGGGACATTGCCGACGGGCTGCTCGCGGGCGCGCTGCAATACTGGCTGTACTCGCGCCAGCCTTGCGGCGACCCGCGCTGCCAGGACTGCATGCCCATCAGCACAGCGGAAGGCCGCATGGCAGAGCTGAGGCGGTTGATCGACCAGCTCGCCTCGGAAAGCGAGTACTTCCACACACCCACTGACGCAAACGCGGGTCGCGCGTAATCGCCTGCCGGGGTCGTCGCGCCGCTGAGCGATCTGGAATGCCGGCCGCCGCGGGCGCCCGCCGCGTAAGAAGCAATATCCGAAAGGGGCTGAATTGACCGTTAACTCCTTGGCACCCGCCGACGAGCCCATCCAGACGGAAGTGGTGATCGTCGGGGCAGGACCCTGCGGACTCTTCCAGGTGTTCGAGCTGGGACTGCTCGGCATCAGCGCCCATGTCATCGACTCTCTGGCGCATCCGGGTGGGCAGTGTGCGGAGCTCTACCCCGATAAGCCGATCTACGATATTCCGGCGCTGCCGGTCTGCGGCGCGCAGGAGCTGGTCGAGCGGCTCATGCAGCAGATCAAGCCCTTCAAGCCGCAGTTTCATCTCGGACAGGAGGTCGCTCAATTCGCGCGCCGCGAGGAGGGGCGGTTCTCCATCGGAACCGCCGCGGGCACGCGCTTCGATGCGGGCGCGGTGGTGATTGCCGGCGGAGTCGGCTCGTTCCAGGCCCGGCGCATCGGCATCGAGGGCGTAGAGCCCTTCGAGGGCAACGGCATTCTCTATCGCGTGAAGGACGTCGGCGCGCTCGAGGGCAAGCGGCTCGTCATTTTCGGCGGCGGCGATTCGGCGCTCGACTGGACGCTGGAGCTGACGCCGCGGGTGAGAAGCCTGACGCTGGTGCATCGGCGCGCGGAGTTTCGTGCGGCGCCCGCCTCGGTGGCCAAGATGAAGGAGCTGGTCGCGGCCGGCCGCATGCGCTGCTTCGAGGCGCTGCCCCACTCGCTGATCAGCGCGGAGGGCACGCTGCAGGGTATCAACATCAAGGCACCTGACGGCACGGTGCACGCGCTCGAGGCCGATCAGCTCCTGGTCTTCTTCGGGCTTCACCCGAAGCTTGGGCCGATCGCCGAGTGGGGCCTGGAGCTCGAGAGGAAGGCGCTCAAGGTCGACACGGAGAAGTTCCAGACCAGCCTGCCGGGTGTCTTCGCGATCGGCGACATCAACACCTATCCCGGCAAGAAGAAGCTCATCCTGTCCGGCTTTCACGAGGCGGCACTCGCCGCCTTCGGCATCCAGCATCACCTCTTCCCGCAAAAGCGCCAGTTCCTGCAGTACACCACCACGAGCCCGATCATGCACCAGCGGCTCGGGGTACCCGATTAAATTACCCGCGGCCCGAGGGCGGCCTCGGGCCGCTTTGCAACTTGCTTTCGAACGGCCTGATGAATCCACAACTCGCTGATCTTCTCCGGTTGCTCGAGCTCGAGCCGCTCGAGGTGAATCTCTTCCGCGGTGAAAGCTGCGACATCGGCAGCCCCCAGGTCTTCGGCGGCCAGGTGCTCGGCCAGGCGCTCACCGCGGCTTCCGCGACGGTGGCAGGGCGCATCGTCCACTCGCTGCACGCCTACTTCCTGCGCCGCGGCGATTTCAACGCCCCCATCGTGTACCAGGTAGATCGCAGCCTCGACGGCCATAGTTTCTCGAACCGCCGCGTGGTGGCGATCCAGCACGGCGAGCCGATATTCAACATGGCGGCCTCGTTCCAGGTCCTGGAGGACGGCCTCGAGCACCAGATCGCGATGCCGGTGGTGCCGCCGCCGGAGGAGCTGCCGGACTCGAGCCGGCCGCCGCCGGAGCTGCTCGCGCGCATGCCGGAGCGGTTACGAAAGTTCCTCGAGCTGCCGCGGCCATTCGAGTTCCGCCTGGTGCAGCCGCTCGATTTCCTCTCCCCCCGAAGCGCGCCGCCTTCGCGACAGGTGTGGTTCCGCGCGGTCGACCGGCTGCCGGAGGATGAGCGCCTGCACCGCCGTCTTCTGGCGTATCTGTCGGATTACTTCCTCCTCGATACGGCGACGTTGCCTCACGGCTCGGCGTTGCTCCGCAGTACCCTCGTGATGGCCAGCATCGATCACGCGATGTGGTTCCACCGGCCGCTGCGGGTTGACGACTGGCTGTTGTATGCGGTGGATAGCCCGAGCGCTTCCGGGGCGAGGGGGTTCGCGCGGGCCAGCGTGTATGCGCGCGACGGGCGGCTGGTGGCGAGTACCGCGCAGGAGGGGTTGGTGAGGCTTCGCCGGGATAACGCAACCTAGTATGACCCGGCCACCTGCGGCGGCCGGGCACGTCCCTGTGCCTGAGTCACTGTGTCGAATCGCTTCATGGCCGGCGGTCGACCCAACGATTCCGAAGGACTTTTCCCGGATTGAGGATACCGTTGGGATCGAACGCGCGCTTGATGGCACGCATGAGGTCCAACTCGACGGGGGATGCGTAGCGCTCGAGCTCGCCGACCTTCAGTTGCCCGATACCGTGCTCGGCGCTGAAGCTGCCACTGAAGTCCCTCACCATGTCATGAATGGCGCGCTTCACCCGCTCTTCGCGGGCGAGGAAGTTGGTGCGGTTCCCAGCGGGCGCCTGGTTGAGATTGAAGTGGAGATTGCCGTCGCCGACGTGGCCGTAGGCAACCAGACGGCCGTCGGGAACATTGGCTTCGACCCAGCGCGAGGCTCGCTCGATGAAGTCCGGGATCGAGGCGACCGGTACGGAGATATCGTGCTTGAGGCTCGCGCCATCGCGGCGCTGAGCCTCGGGAATAGTCTCGCGCAGCTTCCAGAAGGCTGCCCGGTCGCGCTCGTTGCGCGCCACCGCCGCATCCAATACGAGCTTCTCCTCCAGCGCGCCGGCGAGGCCTTCCTCGAGTTGCTCTTCGAGCGGATCGGCGGCGCGGGCTGAGGTGAGCTCGCAGAGCGCATACCAGGCGTGGGGGGCGTCCAGCGGATCGCGCACGCCGGGGATGTGCCGGGTGGTGAGCTCGACCGCGATGCGGGGGATGAGCTCGAAGGAACTCACCCGATCGCCGCTCGTCTCGCGCAGGCGGGCGAGGAGCGTGACGGCGGCGTGCGGGTCGGAAACGGCGGCGAAGGCGGTCGCGACGGCACGCGGCTTGGGGAAGAGCTTCAGGCTCGCGGCGGTGATGATGCCGAGCGTGCCTTCGGCTCCCAAGAAGAGCGATTTGAGGTCATAGCCGGTGTTGTCCTTGCGCAGCGCCCCGAGCGAGGAGAGCAGGCGCCCGTCGGCGAGGGCCACTTCCAGGCCCAACACCAGATCGCGCATCATACCGTATCGCAGCACGTGGACGCCGCCGGCGTTGGTGGAGAGGTTGCCCCCGATCTGGCAGGTTCCCTCCGACCCCAGGCTCAGGGGGAAGAAGCGCTGCGCTTCCTCCGCGGCATGCTGTATGTCGGCGAGGCGGCAACCGGCCTCGGCAACGATCGAATAGTTGAGCGGATCGAGCTGACGGATGCGGTTCAGGCGCGCGAGCGCGACGACGATCTCCTGCCCGGACTCATCGGGCGTCGCTCCGCCGCAGTAACTGGTGTTGCCGCCCTGGGGGACGACGCCGATCCCATGCCGGTTGCAGAAGGCAAGGAGCTCTGTCACCTCGCTCGCGCTGCGGGGCAATGCGACGGCGAGCGCCCGGCCGTGATACAGCCGGCGCTGATCGGTGAGGTAGGGCTCGAGATCGGCGGGTCCGCCGGACGACTCACCGGCGAGGATCCCCTGCGGCCCTAGGATGCGCTCGAGGCCGCTCAGGGTTTGCGCCGGGGTGAGGGGCAGCACGGGGCCGGCGTCCTCAGGCGACGGTGAGCGCGCGCAGCGCCGCTATCCGCTCATCGAGCGGCGGGTGGCTCATGAAGAGGCGCTGGATCCCGCGGGAGACCGGTCCGGAGGTGATGCCGAAGGCGGCGAACTGGTGCGAGGGCAGCGGCTCATGCGCCCGCTTCAGCGCCTCGAGGGCGCCGATCATGTTGGGAATGCCGGCGAGGTGCGCACCGCCCCGGTCGGCGCGGAACTCGCGCCAGCGCGAGAAAGCCATGACGACCATGTTGGCGAGGATCCCGAGCACGATCTGCGAGACGATGACCGAGAGAAAGTATGCCGGCCCACGCCCGTCCTCCGATCGGAACATCGTACGGTCGATGAGGTTGCCGATGATCCGCGAAAGGAAGATCACGAAGGTGTTGACCACCCCCTGGATGAGCGTCAGTGTGACCATGTCGCCGTTGGCGACGTGCGTCAGCTCGTGGCCCAGCACCGCTTTGATCTCCTCCTCATTCATCGAGCCGAGGAGGCCCGTGCTCACGGCCACCAGCGCCGCATCGCGACTGTACCCGGTGGCGAAGGCGTTGGGCTGGGGCGAGTTGAACACCCCGACTTCCGGCATGCCGACGCCGGCGGCGCGCGCGAGTTGCGCGACCAGGCTGACCAACCACTGCTCGGTCGGACTTGCCGGCTGCTGGATGACCCGCACGCCCATGGCGCGCTTGGCCATCCACTTGGACAGGAGCAGCGACACGAAGGCGCCGCCGAAGCCGAATACGGCCGCGAAGGCGAGCAGCACGCCGAGGCTGCTGCCGCGCACGGCGAGCCAGCGATCGAGCCCGATCAGGTGGGCCACGATCGTCAGTACGGCGAGCACCGCCAGGTTGGTGACGAGGAGAAGAACAATGCGCTTCATGGCGGTCCTCTGGGGCCGTCCGGGCGGCTTTTCAAGCCGCCCCCGTTTTCTGGGGCATTGGCTCCGCGGAGGAGTTCCCCGGAGGGCCGAGCCTCAGTGAATCGCGGCCCCTAAAGCCCGGCCGACCAGAAAGGCCAGGGCCCCGGCACCGCCACCGATCAGGACCATGCGCAGCGCGCCCCGCAAGGCCTGCCGTCCGGTGAACAGGCTGAGCGCGAGACCCACCGCAAAGAGCGCGATCGCGGTAAGGACGGCCGTAGCGGCGAGCGCGTGGCGGCCTGACATGTTGATGAGGAAGGGAACGAGTGGCACCGTGGCCCCCGCAGCGAACGACAGGAACGAGGCGGCGGCCGCTCCCCAGGGCGAGCCGAGATCGTCCGGGTTCAGGCCGAGCTCCTCGCGGGAAAGCACGTCGAGCGCCTGGTCCGGGTGGGCGAGCAGCGCCTGGCTGACCTCCCGGGCCTGCGCCAGGGCCACGCCCCGCGCCTCGTAGATCAGCGCCAGCTCCTCCGCTTCCTCCTCGGGATACTCGGCGATCTCTTCCCGCTCGAGCGCGATCTGATACTCGTACATCTCACGCTGTGAGCGCACGGAGACATACTCACCCGCGGCCATGGACAGCGCGCCCGCGAGAAGACCCGCGACGCCACTCACCAGCACGAATGAGCCGGGCGCGCCGGCTCCCGCCACGCCGAGCACCAGGCTGGCGTTGGAGACGAGCCCATCGTTGACGCCAAACACCGTGGCTCTCAGATTGCCGCCGAGGCCGCCGCGGTGACGCACGCCGACGTCCGACAAGGTAGTGGGCATCGCGTGCGTGCCGGCTACGGGTGCGGTGTAGACGGACAGTCCGCGCAGCTTCATCGCCGCGAGGACCGAGCGCATGGCGCGCGGCCCCATGAGCTTGAGCAGCCGTGCGACCACGCGGGCGCGAACGGAGGGTATGAACACGCGTGCCGGGGCTGGAGCACGAGTCTGGTGCTGCGAGGAAACTTCCCACTTTATCGCCTGTTCCTCGGCGGCGGCGGCGAGCTGAGTGAAGAGCCGCTGCTTATGCGGGTCGGGCTCCGCGGCGGCGACCTGCCGATAGAGCCACGCGGATTCCTTTTCGTGATACCAACTGTCTGGGTTCATTGGCTCAAATACGCCTGCGGCGATTTGTGCCTAATACCGGTCGCGCTCGTCTTCCTCATCTTCGTCCCGGTCGTCGTCGTCCTCGTCGTCCTCATCCTCGTCCCAGTCGTCTTCGTCTTCGTCCTCTTCCTCGTCCTCTTCCTCCTCGTCCTCATCCTCGTCGGACTCGGCCCAGCCTTCGGGTTCGTGGATCTGCTCGAGGTCCATCTCATGCCACGCCTCGAGATCGATCTCCTCGATCTCGCCGTCGAGATACTCGATCTCGACCCGCTCCGAGTCCTCGTCGACCGTGAGGACACGGAACGATTCCTCGTCTTCCAGGTTCTCGTACCACTGTCCGGGAACCGGCTCGTAATCTCTGCTCACCGCTTTGCTTCCTCAGGTTGGCGGCCGCAAGTTTAGCGTATAGTTTTCCTATGGCCACCCCCCGCCCGCCATCCTCGTCGCCGCTTGCGAAGGCGCGACGCGTCGTGGTGAAGGTAGGCTCTGCTCTGCTGACGGACGCCGAGACCGGACGCATCAACCGGGCCTGGCTCGAGACCCTCATCGAGGATCTGCTGCGGCTACGGAAGCGAGACCAGCAGGTCATCCTCGTGTCCTCGGGCGCCATTGCGCTTGGACGGCGGCAGCTCGGTCTGGAAAAGGGTCCGTTGCGGCTAGAGGAGAGCCAGGCGGCGGCGGCGGTCGGGCAAATTCGGCTCGCCCACTCGTACAAGGAGCTGCTCGAGAGCCGCGACGTCACCGTCGCCCAGGTGCTGCTCACCCTCGAGGACAGTGAGCGGCGCCACCGCTACCTGAACGCACGGGCAACCCTGGAGACGCTGCTTTCCCTCGGTGCGCTGCCGGTGATCAACGAGAACGACACCGTGGCGACCGCAGAGATCCGTTACGGCGACAACGATCGGCTGGCGGCCCGCGTGGCGCAGATGGCCTCGGCCGATTGCCTGGTGCTGCTGTCGGACGTCGACGGTCTTTACACCGCCGATCCGAACAAGGATCGTGAGGCCAGCTTCATCGAGCAGGTCCGCAAGATCACGCCGGAGATCGAGGCCATGGCCGGGCGCTCGCTGACCGAAGTCGGCTCGGGTGGGATGGCGACCAAGATCCTGGCCGCGCGGATCGCCGTCTCGGCCGGCTGTCACATGTGCATCGCCGCCGGCCATCACCGTCATCCGGTGCGGCGCATAGAGGAGGGCGCCCGATGCACCTGGTTCGTGCCTAGCGCCACCCCGGTTGCCGCACGCAAGCAGTGGATCGCTGGGACGCTGCGTCCGAGTGGAGCCGTCACCATCGACCCGGGCGCCCTGCGTGCGCTGCTTGACGGCAGAAGTCTTCTGCCGGCCGGCGTGATCAATGCGCGAGGCAGGTTCGAGCGTGGTGACACGGTGAGCGTGCTTACGATCGACGGCACGGAAATCGCGCGTGGGATCGTTGCTTACTCCGATGTCGACGCTGCGAAAATCATGGGGCACAAGTCGGCGGAAATCGAGGGCATCCTGGGCTTCCGAGGGCGCGACGAGATGATCCATCGCGATGATCTCGTGCTCCTCAAAGAGGAGCCGGCTGCCCAGGAAAGCGTCGGGAGCTGAGTATCGTGAGCGTCGACCTGGCCAGCTCAGGTCTCGGGGAGCTGATGGAGCGGCTCGGCCGCAATGCGGTCGGCGCCGCCTCGGTGCTCGCCCTGGCCGGGACGGCGGCGAAGAATGCGGCCCTCTCGGCCGCGGCCGGCGCGATTCGCGCCTGCGCCGCGCGGATCCTCGAAGCCAATGCTTGCGATGTGTCGGCGGCTCGCCCCGTCAATCTCAGCGGCGCGCTGCTCGATCGGTTGACGCTCGATGAGAGGCGGATCGAATCGATGGCCCGCGGGGTCGAGGATGTCATGGCTCTGCCGGACCCGATCGGCACCGTCGCGGCCGAGTGGGAGCGGCCGAACGGCCTCAAGATCCAGCGGGTGAAGGTGCCGCTCGGCGTGCTCGGGATCATCTACGAGAGCCGCCCGAACGTGACCGCCGACGCCGGCGCGCTCTGCCTGAAATCGGGCAACGCCGTCATCCTGCGCGGCGGCTCGGAGAGTTGGAATTCCAACACCGCCATTCATGCCTGTCTGGTCGAAGGCGTGGTGGCGGCCGGGCTGCCGCCGGCGAGCATTCAGCTCGTGCCGACCACCGACCGGGCCGCGGTGGGCTACCTGCTCGCCGGCATGGCGGACTACCTGGACGTCATCGTGCCTCGGGGCGGCAAGAGCCTGGTGGCGCGGGTCCGGCAGGAAGCGCGGGTACCTGTCATCGGCCATCTGGAAGGCAACTGCCACGTGTACATCGACCGCGATGCCGACCTACCCATGTCGCGCACCATCGCTCTCAACGCGAAGATGCGCCGCACCGTGGTTTGCGGCGCCGCTGAGACCCTGCTCATCGATCGTGGTTGCATCGACACGCACCTCGCCCCGGTGGTGCGCGCGCTGCTGGATGCCGGCTGTGAGGTGCGAGGCGACACGACGGTGCAAAGGGCGGATACGCGCGTTCGCGCGGCGTCCGAAGAAGACTGGTACACGGAATACCTCGACGCCATCATCGCCGCGCGTGTCGTGGAAGGCGTGAGCGGCGCCATCGCGCACATAGCCAAATACGGCTCAGCGCATACCGAGTCCATCGTCACCGAGAATGAGGCAACGGCGGCGCGCTTTCTGCAGCAGGTCGACAGCGCCATCGTGCTCCACAACGCCTCGACGCAATTCGCCGATGGGGGCGAGTTCGGCATGGGGGCTGAGATCGGAATCTCCACGGACCGCTTCCACGCCCGCGGTCCGGTGGGCGTCGAGCAGCTGACGAGCTACAAGTATGTCGTTCGCGGCTCGGGCCAGATCAGGCCCTAGAGGCCAACGCGGCGATTCCGCCGCGCAGGGAGAATACCTCCTCATAACCCCGCGAGCGCAGCTCCTGCGCCGCCGCCAGGCTCCGCTTGCCGCTCGCGCAGACGAGGAGATATTTGCCCGTCGGGGGCATGGCCGGACGACCGTGCAGCAGCTGCGCAAGAGGGAGATTGCGGGTGCTCGAGCAGGGCGTCGCGAGTCGCGCCAATTCATAAGGCTCGCGGATGTCGATCACCTCGAAACCAGCGGCGAGCGCCTGCTCCAGGGGATCGAAAGTCAACTCGACCTCGCTCGCGCCAGCGGGCGCCGGGTTGCAAGTGGCGGCCGCCCGCCCCAGCGCGTGCTCGGGGCAGTCCGCGGCACGCCGTGTGCGCACGCGGTTAACGGTCAGCGTCAGCAGGTCCACGATCACGAGCTCCTGCGCGAGCTGTCCGGGCAGGTCCAACAGCAGTTTCAGCGCCTCCAGCGCCTGGAGTGTGCCGAAGGTGCCCGGCACCGGACCGAGGACACCGGCTTCGGCGCAGTTGCCGACGAGGCCGTCACGGGTTGCCTCCGGCCAGACGCACCGCAGGCAGGCGCCGGCGCGCTCCGGCCGCACGACCTGAAGCTGCCCCTCGTACTGGTGAACGCTCGAGAAGATGACCGGCTTGCGAAGTCGCACGCAAACGTCATTCAACATGAATTTGGCGGAGAAGTTGTCCGTGCAGTCGATGACGAGCGTGTAGGGCCCGATGATTTCCGCTGCGCGCGCCGCGTCGAGTCGAAGCGGGTACGTGCGCACTTCGACTTCGGGGTTGAGGGCACGCAGGCGCGCCGCCGCCAACTCGACTTTGGGCTTGCCCACGTCCGCCAGGGAGTAGAGTGTCTGCCGGTGGAGGTTGGAAGCCTCCAGCCGATCACCGTCGACCAGGCCGATGCGGCCGATGCCGGCGGCCGCGAGATAAGTCATGACCGGCACGCCGAGGCCGCCGCAGCCCACCACCAATACCGCGGCGCCGCGCAGCTTCTCCTGACCTGCCGCGCCGACTTCCTTCAGGGCGATCTGGCGCGAGTAATCGGGCGGGGGAGTCGCCTCATGCGAGTGGGCGTCGTGCGCATGTTCGGCGTGCTCGGCGCAGCGCTCGCAGTTCACCCACCCGGAGTCGCCGTTCTCGTAGTGCTCCTTCTTCCAGATGGGCACCCGGTGTTTGACCTCGTCGATGATATAGCGGCAGGCGCGGAATGCCTCGTCGCGATGATGCGCCGCGGCGCCGACCCACACCGCCTGCTCGCCGATCTCGAGCGCCCCGATCCGGTGTACGCATGCGGCGTGCTCGACGCCGAAGCGCGCGATCGCCTCGGCGATGATCCGCTCGCCTTCCTTGAGCGCGAGCGGCTCGAAGGCCTCGTACTCCAGCCGGCGGACGCGCTGACCTTCGTTGTGATCGCGCACCCAACCCTCGAAGGCGGCATAGCCGCCGCAGGCGGGATCGCTGAGCTCGGCCCGAAGGGTGGACTCATCGAGAGCGGTGGAGGAGAAGCGGAACATCGCTTAGCCGCCGGCCACAGGTGGTATGAACACCACCCAATCGCCCTCGTTCAGCCGCTGCTCCCAATCGCCAAACTCCGAGTTGACCGCCACCCGGAGCATCTCGGGGGCGAGTGAGAACGGGTGGCGCGCCTTGAGCTCACCGTAGAGCTCTCGCGGCGTCGCGGCGGCGGTGACCAGCGACTCGGAGCTGCGTCCAGCCTGCTCACGCAACAGGGCGTAGTACTGAACGTTGATTTGCCGTGCGGGTGCCGGTGAGCCCTCGGGCGTTGAAGCCGCGGTTGCCGCCGGCCGCAGCACCCGCTGCTTTGCCGAGCCGTATTCCTGCGGCGTGTTTACATTGTCGAGCGCGCCCGGCCGGGGCTGATCGAGCAACTCGGTGTCTGCATTGATGAGGAACTTCCGTGGGCAGTCGCGTCCGCGCGCGACATAGGCGCGGATCGCCTCGCGGCTCGACGGCTCGTAGATCGCACAGAGAGGCTCCGGCAGACCGTCATGGCTCGACGGGTACGCGGTCGCCTGCCGCCCGGGGCGCCGCGACCGCAGAAGATGTTGGAGTGTTTCCCGATCGAGGAGCGGGAGGTCGCAGGCGAGCACGAGCCAGGCCGCATGCGGATGGCGGGCTTGGGCGGCAATGATGCCGGCGATGGGCCCTTCGACCTCGCTGGCATCGACGATTTGCGCGAAACGCGCGCGCAGCGGATCAGCGGTTTGATCGGGCCGAACGGACACGAAGACCTGCTCGACGAGCGGGGTGATCAGCGCGATCGCTCGCTCGAGCTGGCTGCGTCCGGCGTAATCGAGCGCCGCCTTGTCGCGCTGCATGCGGATACTGCGGCCGCCGGCGAGCACGAGCCCGTAAAGTGGTGCCTCGTCCATAGATTCCCGATTGTACGCCGGCTGCTCGCCTACCGGGCGGCACGCCTGTAGGCGCGCTTGCCGCCCGTTTTCTCGAGCAGGCGGACGCTGCTGATCTCGATATCGTGGGAGAGTGCCTTGCACATATCATAGATGGTGAGCGCCGCGACCGTGGCGCCGGTGAGCGCCTCCATCTCCACGCCCGTGCGGTGATGTACGGCGACCCGACACCGCACCACGACCTCTCCGCGCCGATCCTCGAGCTCCACCGAGCAGTGCTCGAGCCCGAGCGGATGGCAGAACGGGATGAGCTCGTGCGTGCGCTTCGCGGCCATGACACCCGCGACGATGGCCGTGTCGAACACCGGCCCCTTCCTGGTGCGATGCCCGCTCGCGCGCAGCGCTGCGGCGACGTTTCGCGGCAGGCGGACTCTCGCCTCCGCGACCGCCTCCCGGTGCGTGACTTCCTTGCTTCCAACATCCACCATCGTCGGGCGATTGCGGCTGTCCAGATGAGAGAGTCCGGCGCGGCCCATCATCCACCGATGTAGAACATCTCGACCTTGCGCGCCCCGGCCGCCGACTCGCGCTGTGCCTGCCGCTGCTCGCTGTAGTTGTCGCTGCGGCCCGCCCAGACGCGTCGCAACATCTCGAGCAGTTGATCGTCGCTCGCGCCGCCGCGCAGGGCATCCCGCAGGCTGGTGCCCCGGGTGGCGAAGAGACACGTGTAGAGCACGCCATCCGACGACAGCCGCGCGCGCGAGCAATCGCCGCAGAAAGGTTGGGTGACGGAGGAAATGAAACCCACCTCGCCCTCGCCGTCGGCGAAGGCGTAGCGCTCCGCGACCTCGCCCGGGTACTCGCGGCCCAGAGGCTGAAGCGGCCAGCGTTCGCCGAGCCGCTCGAGCAGCTCACGCGAGGGCACGACCAGCTCGGGCCGCCAGTCGTTTCGGTTGCCGACATCCATGTACTCGATGAAGCGGACGATCACCCCGGTGCCGCGGAAGCGCTGGATGAGCTCGAGCACGGTGTGATCGTTGACGCCGCGCTGCACGACCGCGTTGATCTTGATCGGCTCGAGGCCCGCGCGCCGCGCGAGCTCGATGCCCGAGAGCACATCCTCCACCCCGCCGAGGCCGCCGCTCATGCGGCGAAAGATCTCCGGGTCCAGGCTGTCGAGGCTGACCGTGATGCGCTGCAAGCCCGCCGCCCGCAGCTCGAAGGCGTACTTGGCGAGGAGGACGCCGTTCGTAGTCAGGGCGATGTCCTCTACACCGTCGATGACGGTGAGGTCACCGATCAGGTCCGTCAGGTTCGGCCGCAGCAGCGGCTCGCCGCCCGTGAGGCGGAGCTTGCGCACGCCCAGGCGCACGAAAAGTCGCGCCAGACGGACGATCTCATCGAACGACAGCCGCTCGTGCGAGCCGAGGAACCGATACCGGTCGTGGAAGGTCTCCCGCGGCATGCAGTACGGGCAGCGGAAGTTGCAGCGGTCCATCACCGAGATCCGAAGGTCGCGCAGGGGCCGCCCACGCCGGTCGCGCGGGCCGGATCCTGGCAGGGGGACGATCACATCGGGCATGTGCGAGAGCAGATCATTAAGCGGGCCGAAGCCGCCTTCGGCCCGCGAGTGCAAATATGCAATTGGGCTGGCCGCGCACAAAATCGCTTGGAGCGATTTTGGACGGCGGCAGCCGGCCCAAAGGGGTTTCCCGGTGAATATCCACTCCGGAACGCGGGTCTCAGAGGGCGCAGGGACGGTGCCGAGCAACGCGCCGCAGGCGCCTTTCCGCCAATTTACCATCTCTGGATGCGGGTCACGAAGCCCTTCGCGTAGGTGTTCGGACCCGGCGGCAGCTCCACGAACCCATCCGTACCGGCGAGCGCCGTGAAGTCGCCCGAGCCGTGGGTGGGCGTCGGCATGGCCCAGCTTCGCCCCCAGTCGTCGACCTCGATGCGGACCGGCATGAAGAGAGTAAGAGCGGCAGTGACCGTCACGGGCGCCCCCAGCGCCATCCGCTCCGGCCGCGGGGGGGTCTGGCCCTGGCTGGCGGCGAGCGCGGGCAGGACGTAGCGGGACACGCACACGGCTGTCGACACGGGATTCCCGGGCAGGCCGAGAACAGAGGCGCCGGAGCCTGCAATCCCGAACCAGAGCGGCTTGCCGGGACGCTGTGCAACCTTGTGAAACACGCAGCGCACTCCGAGCTCCTCCAGGACCTTCGGCACCAGATCAAGCTTGCCCATCGAGACGCCACCGCTCAGCACGAGCACGTCGTGAGTCTCCAGGTGGAACTTGAGCCGGCGTCTGAGATCGGCTGCATCGTCCGGGATGTGATCGTCGGCGACGCGTTGGAAACCGTGCAATCGCAGGGCAGCCGCGATGGCGTAGGCATTCGACCGGCGGACCTGGTGCGGCAGGATCGGCTCCCCGGGCTCGATGAGCTCGTTACCCGTGGAGATGACGGCCAGCATCGGCTGGCTGCTCACCCGGATCCTCGCCATCCCGGCCGCAGCCGCGATAGCGATCTCCGGCGGGCCGAGCCGTGTGCCAGCGGCAAGCAGCAGGTTGCCCTGGCGGGTGTCCGTGCCACGACGGTGAATGTTCTGGTCCGGCTCTACTGACAGGTCCTGCGCCAGCTCCACCTCCCCCTCGCGAACGGTAATCCGCTCCACCGGCACGACCGCATCACACCCCGCAGGCAGCGGGGTGCCGGTCATGACCTCGATGCAGCGGTCGCGGCCGGCGAGGGTGAGCGGCGGATCGCCTGCTGCCTGCATCGCCTGGATGCGTAGGCGGCGCGATCCCGCCCGTACGCCATGGCTGTCGAGTGCGATGCCGTCCATCGTCACCCGGTCGAAGGGCGGCTGGTCGCGCTCGGCGTAGATGTTCTCCCGCAGGACCGCGCCCGCGCATTGCGCGAGAGGCAGGGACTCGATCGGCAAACACGTCAGGTGCTGCGCGATGAGCTCGTCCGCTTGGGAGGGACTGAGCACCGTCAGTCGGATTTCTTGCCCTTGCCCTTGGCCTTGAAGATCTTCACTTGGGCGTTGAACTGGTCGGCCACCGCGTGCAGCTGGTCGACCGCGGCGTTGTGTTTCTGGATCTCGATGGCGTCGAGCTCCGCCTTTTGCTGCTTGGTC
Organism: Steroidobacteraceae bacterium; assembly: GCA_050739095.1. GTDB lineage: Bacteria > Pseudomonadota > Gammaproteobacteria > Steroidobacterales > Steroidobacteraceae > 13-2-20CM-66-19. Next base: position 40,705 of record JBOIAR010000019.1, read on the forward strand.
AGCTTGGTGCTCGACTGGCCCATCGCATTGTCGCGCTCGAGCTTGATGCAGGAGAGGTACGCCATCATCTGCTCGTTGTAGCCCTGCACAGCCTTCTGCGCGGCCAGCATCTGGTTGAGGGTCGCCGTATTGCCGTCCGGGAGGTGGCTGGGCGCCTGCGGGTAGGCGCAATCGGCATGGGCTACGGGTATGAGGGCGCACGCAGCGATCGCGATTGCCACTGGAAGCAATTTCATAAAGGGGGTCCCCTGGGTTGATTGGCCGACTATCTTAAGAGCGGGGCGCCTTTCGGGCCACTCGTGCTGCGGCGGGGCGGGGGCGGTAGAGCCAGCACTCGGCGGTATGGTCGTTGACGATACCGACGGCCTGCAGATAGGCATAGATGATCGTCGAGCCGACGAAGCGGAACCCCCGTTTCTTCAGGTCGCGGGAGAGCCGGTCGCTGAGGTCACTGCGGGCGGGTATCCGGCCGCGACTCTGCCAGCCGTTGAGCACCGGGCGGCCACCCACCCATTCCCAGAGATAGCGGCTGAAGGAGCCGAACTCTCGCTGCAGGGCGAGAAATGCCTTGGCGTTGGTCACGGCAGAGGCGATCTTGAGCCGATTGCGGACGATGCCGGGATCGCGCAGCAGTGCGGCCCGACGGCGTGCATCGAAACGGGCGACCCTGGCGGGATCGAAGGCGGCGAATGCCTTCCGATACGCGGCGCGCTTGCGCAGGATGGTGGACCACGAGAGCCCCGCCTGTGCGCCTTCGAGCGTGAGCATCTCGAAGAGGTGGCGGTCATCATGGACCGGCCGGCCCCACTCCTCGTCGTGATAGCGGGCATACTCCTCGTCGCCCGCCGGAACCCAGGCGCAGCGGATTCTCGCCATGGGCAAGCCGGGTCGAGCGTCGACGGTGCGCTTGGAAGCCACGAATCTCTCACTCAAGCGCGGGCTGCGCCAGAAGGCGGCAGAGTAGCACGGGGATGAGGCGCGGGCCGCACGGGGCGTCACCTTGCTCTGCGGGTTAAGATCCCGCGCAGACGGCGCGCCCGTCAGCGCGAACCGAGAGGGGGTCTTCGTGTCGCAGCCTGAGTCGCACCTGGCGCGCAATCTGCGCAACCGCCATATCCAGCTCATTGCCTTGGGCGGCACGATCGGCGTGGGCCTCTTCCTCGGCTCGGCGCAGGCCATCCACGACGCCGGTCCCGCGCTCCTGCTGAGCTACGTGGTCGGCGGCATCGCGATTTTCTTCATCATGCGCGCTTTGGGGGAGCTCCTCACCTACCGGCCCGTCGCCGGCTCCTTCGCCACCTACGCCGACGAGTTCTGCGGGCCCTTCGCCGGGTTCGTCACCGGCTGGTCCTACTGGTTCAACTGGGTCGTGTCGGTGATGGCGGAGATCACCGCCATTGGCATCTACGTCCGCTTCTGGATTCCCGGCATGCCGCAATGGCTGCCGCCGCTCGTCGTGCTGATCGTACTATACGGCGCCAACCTTCTGGCGGTGCGGGTGTTCGGCGAGCTGGAGTTCTGGTTCGCCCTGATCAAGATCGTGACTATCGTCGCGCTCATCGTGGTGGGACTGGCCGTGATCGTCCTTCACTTGGGCGCATTTGGATCGCAGGCCAGCTTCGCCAACCTCTGGTCTCACGGAGGCTTCCTCCCGTTCGGCATGTTCGGCGTGCTGTTGACGCTGCAGATGGTGATGTTTGCTTACTCCGGCGTGGAGCTGATCGGTGTCACCGCCGGTGAGGCGGAGAATCCTGCCGTGGTGCTGCCGCGCGCGACCAACGGCATCATCTTTCGCATTCTGTTCTTTTACATTGGCGCACTCGTCGTGATGATGGCGCTGGTACCCTGGAATCAGCTGAGCCCGGACACGAGCCCGTTCGTCTTCGTGTTCGAGAAGCTGCGCATCCCCGCAGCCGCGAGCATCATCAACATCGTCGTCATCACCGCGGCAGCGTCTTCGTGCAACAGCGGTATCTTCAGCACCGGCCGCATGCTCTTTTCCTTGGCGTGCCGCGGCCAGAGTCCGCGCGCCTTCGCATCCGTGAGCGGTCGGAACGTGCCGGCAGCCGGCATTCACGCGTCGGCTGCAGTCATGCTGATCGGAGTGTTTCTCAATTACGAGGTGCCGAAGCACGTCTTCATCTGGGTGACGAGCATTGTGCTCATCGGGACGCTGTGGACCTGGGGCATCATCATGGTTGCGCACCTGGGATATCGGCGCGCGGTCGGCGAGGGGCGGGTGGCGGCTGCGAGCTTCCGCATGCCCGGGGCGCCGGTGGTGAACTGGCTGGTGGTCGCCTTCCTGCTCTTCGTCACCGCCATGCTCTGGCTGCAACCGGATACGCGCGTGGCACTCTATGTCGCGCCGGTCTGGTTCGGCCTGCTGGCGATCGGCTATTTCGGCACGAGACCGCAACCGGTGCGGGCGGCCTGATAAAATACCCGGCAGACAAAGTGCGCGCCCGTAGCTCAGTTGGATAGAGTACCTGGCTTCGAACCGCTAGGCGCGCTGTCTTACGTGCGAATGGGGTCGGGCCCTTGCAGGAGCGACGCGCTGACGACCCAGGTGGTCGGGGGTTCGACAAAATCGCCGGGAGCGATTTTGGACGGCGCGCAGCGCCGGGCCCGAAGGGCCGAGGCCCAGGATGGGCCGAGCAATCCCTCCGGGCGGAGCGAATGCAATATGATGGCGGATAAGCTGCGCGCCCGTAGCTCAGTTGGATAGAGTACCTGGCTTCGAACCAGGTGGTCGGGGGTTCGAATCCCTCCGGGCGCGCCAATTCTCGAAGTGTCTATTCCGACGACATCGGTAACGGTCTATACCGGAGACAGGGAGTCCTGAGCATTGGGTGAGGAAGGGCCTGTTGGCGAGATGAGGCAGCGTCCAGTCCCTCTGCACGCTCATCCGCCAGGCGATGTCGGGCGCATAGCGTGTGATGGCTATGCCGTCAAGGGGCGGCGTTCCGGGTCTGGAGCGCGGCTGCCGCGGCGGACCAGCCATTCTTCCAGCGCTCCGATGCCCTCTCCTCCAACAGAAAGCCCGAGCCGCGTGCGCCGCCAGAGAATGTCTTCCGCGGTCTGCGCCAGCTCCATGCGGCAGAGATAATCGACTTCCCGCTCGTAGAGCTGCGGCAGCAACTCCCGGCCGAGATCGGCCAGCGAGCGGGCGCCATCGAGGATGAGCGACACTCGTGTGCCATACGCATGGGCGTACCGATACCGAAGCGCGGCGGGAAGCCAGGGGTACGTCCGCTCGAGGCTGCGCAGGAATATGGCATAGGAGCGGCGCGGCAGATCGCCTCCCGGGAGGAGTGCCCGGGAAGTCCAGCCGGCAGTCGGCGAGCCGAGCTCGCGCGCGAGCATGTCGACGGCGCTCTCGGCGAGCTTGCGATAGGTCGTGATCTTGCCGCCGAATATGGTGAGCAGCGGTGCGGGATGACGGTCGAGCTCGAGCGCGTAATCGCGCGTGACGCTCGCCGGATCCGCCGCCTCATCGTCGAGCAGCGGCCGTACGCCGCTGTAGCTCCACACAACGTCCGCAGGATGCACGGGCTTCGCGAAGTAGCGGCTGACCGCAGCGCAGAGATACCCGACCTCCTCGGGATCGATGCGCACGGCGCCGGGGTCGCCCGCATACTCGACGTCCGTCGTGCCGATGAGCGTGAAGTCGCGCTCGTAGGGGATGGCAAACACGATCCGGTGGTCGTCGTTCTGGAAGAGGTAGGCGAAACGGTGCGCGTACAGCCGTGGAACGATGATGTGACTGCCCTTCACCAACCGAACCGTGTGACAAACGCTTACCGGCGAGGCGTCTCGAGCGAACCGGCCCACCCACGGCCCGGTGGCGTTGACCGCGGCTCTGGCCACGATCGTCTGCGATCCAGATGACGTCGCGAGTGTTGCGAGCCAACCTCCCTGCACGCATTCCAACTTCTCACATCGGGTTCGCGTCAGGATGACCGCACCCCGCTCCTGTGCGTCCACGGCATTCAACACGACGAGACGTGCATCATCAGTCCATCCATCGGAATAGACGAAGCCCTGCGAGTATTGCGGCTTGAGGGCCGTGCCCGCCACGTGACGCCGCAGGTCGATGCGCGCGGAGCGCGCCAGCCGGCGCCGGCGGGCCAGGTGATCGTACAGAAAGAGCCCGGCGCCGATGAGCCATGCCGGCCGCTGGTGCGCATCGTGCGGCAGGACGAAGCGCAGGGGCCGCATGAGGTGTGGGGCGGAGGCCAGCAGGATCTCGCGCTCGATGAGCGCCTTGCGCACCAACGAGATCTGCAGATGCTCGAGGTATCGGAGCCCGCCATGAATGAGCTTGGTGCTCGCGGAGGAGGTGTGGGCGGCGAGGTCATCCTGCTCGCAGAGCAGAACCGAGAGGCCGCGGCCGGCCGCATCCCGCGCGATGCCGGCGCCGTTGATGCCGCCGCCGACGATCAGGAGGTCGAACGTGCCAGAATGACGCATGGCTCGATCATATCGTGACAAAATCGCCGGGAGCGATTTTGGACGGCGAACGCCGGCCCTAAGGGCTCGGCGCAGGGACGGGGCCGAGCAATCGGGGTACGTCGAGGTGCGCCTCGAAGGCGTGCGCCTCGATCGCAGCGGGCGGCGGGTCCTCGAGGATGTGAGCTGGGTGATTCGTCCCGGCGAGCGCTGGGTGTTGGCCGGGGCGAACGGGGCGGGGAAAACCCAGCTGCTGAAGCTCGTCGCGGGCTCGGTGTGGCCGACGCCCGCCGGCCGCGCGATGCGCCAATACCGCTGGAAGGGCCAGCTGTGGCATGCGCCCTACGAGATACAGGACGAGATCGGCTACGTCGGGCCGGAGCGGCAGGACAAATACGCGCGCTACGGCTGGAACCATACCGTCGAGCAGGTCGTGGCCACGGGTGTCCACCGCACCGACATTCCCCTCAACTCCACGAGCGAGGCCGACCGCAGGCGGGTGGCGTCGATTCTGCGGCGGCTGCGCATCGAGCCGCTGGCCGGGCGGCGCTTTCTCACACTCTCCTATGGGGAGCGGCGGCTCGCACTCCTCGCGCGCGCGCTCGCCTCCCGGCCGAGGCTGCTGCTGCTCGATGAGTTGTTGAACGGACTCGACGAAGCCAATCATGAGCGCGCGCTGCGCTGGCTGGAGGGCACCGCCCGGTCGCTGCTCCCCTGGGTGCTGTCCACCCATCGGGTGGAGGATGTTCCCACCAGCGCTACCCACGCCCTGGTGCTGGAGTATGGTCGGGTCGTATACCGCGGCTCCATCAGGCGCGCGCCGCTCGCGCGCTGGCTGGAGGGACGCTCGCTACCGGAACCAGGCGCAAGCGTTCGGCGTGCACGCGCGCGCAGCTCATCCGATCGGGCGTTGGTGCGGTTGATGAATGCCTGCGTTCACCTCGACGAGCACGTGGCTCTCAAGGACGTGTCGCTGACGATCCATGCCGGCGACTGTTGGGTGGTGCATGGGCATAACGGCTCCGGCAAGACCACGCTGCTGCGGACTCTCTACGGCGACCACGGAGTGGCGGTCGGAGGGCGCATCGAGCGAACGGGTATTGAGCCCGGCGTGCCCTTGCAGGTGTTCAGGAGGCGCGTAGGGCTCGTTGCACCGCATCTGCAGGCCGACCACCCTCAGGATCTCACAGCCATCGCAGTCGTCCAGTCTGGACGCCACGCAAGCATAGGTCTGAACGACGCGCCGACCGCCGCCGATCGAGCCGCTGCGCATCGTGCGCTGAGCGCGTTCGGGTTGACCCCGCTCGGATCGCGCACGTTGCGGGAGTTGTCCTATGGGCAGTTGCGGCGGGTGCTCTTTGCGCGGGCCTGGGTGCGCCAGCCGGCCCTATTGCTGCTCGATGAGCCGTTCTCGGGAGTGGACGGGCCGACGCGGCGCGATCTGTCGGAGTGGCTCGAGGCCATGATCGCCGACGGCACGGCCGTCGTCATGGCGACGCACCGACGCTCCGAGTGGCCGCGCTGCGCGACACACGAGCTCGAGCTGGCTCAGGGAGAGGTGCGCTATGCGGGGCCGGTCAGAGAACGATCTCGGTCTCGAAGACGGAGACCGCCTGGCCGACGATCCACACGCCGGCGACGCTCCCCTCCTTGAGATCCAGCTCCACCTCCACCCGTCCGGGGCGGTGGAGGTACTGGCCCTGCACGCCCCGGAAAGAGGCGCGCTGCGGGTCGCGCGTCAGAAACCCGTGGTGAGCGAGGTACACCCCGAGGAGGCCATGAGCGTTGCCGCTCACCGGGTCCTCACCGATGCCGAGCGCGGGACAGAACATGCGTGATTCCGTGAGGTGATCCTCGCTCTGCGGCATCAGGGCGAAGACGAAGTAACCGGCCGCGCCGATTTGCGCGGACAGCGTCGTCAGACGCGTCATGTCGGGTTTGAGGTGCTTCAGCGGCTCCGTGCCGCGCACGCCGATCAGCAGCCGCGTGCTGCTCGAGCCGGCGATGCGCAACGGGCAGCGAGTGTCGAGTTCGTCCGTCGCGAGCGCCAGTGCATCGAGCACGGCGAGCCGCTCCCGGTTGTTGAGCTCGCGGCCGAGGGGTGGTGCGCTCTGGCGCACCGCAATCCTGCGATCCTCGCCGCTGCCGCGAATCTCGACATCGACAACGCCGGCTTTAGACTTCTGGCGCAGCCGCCGGGGGGCGTTCTGCGCGCGCGAGAGCACGTAGTGCGCGGCGACCGTGGCATGACCGACGAAGCCGGCTTCGGTGCGGGGGGTAAAGAACCGCGCCCGCAGGTCGTGGTCGTCGCCATCCGGCGCCAGAATGAATGCGGTGTCGGCATTGTTGAGCTCGCGCGCGATGGCGAGCATCTGCGCCTCGGTCAGCCCATGCGCATTCAGCACGACACCCGCGGGGTTCCCGGTGAAGCGCTCCAAGGTGAAGGCATCCACCTGATGGACCTGGATTTTCTGAGACATCGCTCCCGTTCCCCGTCCGCGAGCGGACGGTCGGCGGCGGCCAAGGCGGGCCATTCTAGCCCATGAATTACAATGCTTCCCATGGAGATCGGCGTCGAGATCAGTCTGTACCCGCTCGCGGAACACTTTGCTCCGCTCATTCACGATTTCATCGCCCGGCTGACCGCGGCGGGGGATCTCAAAGTGGTGAGCGGCAGCTTCAGCACGCAGGTGTTCGGAGAGTACGAGCGCGTCTTCGAGACCCTTCAAAGGGAGCTGCGCGCCACCTTCGAGAGCCGGGCGGCGCAGGGCGGTAAGGCGGTGTTCGTCCTGAAGGTTCTGGGCCCTCTCTGAGCCGTTTTCCTGGCGCCGGGGATCATGAATCGGCAAACTAAACGGCTTGGCCGTTTCCCGGGACCTGCCCATCATGAGACGGGTCTCGGAGGCTTTGGCAATTGAAATCAAGAGGTAGTGAATGGCGCTGCTGCGTGTGATCGACCGCGACGGTCAGGAGCACGAGGTCGAGGCGAAGACGGGCCTCAAGGTCATGGAGATTCTGCGGGAGCTCGACTACGGGGTCGCGGCGATCTGTGGCGGCATGTGCTCGTGCGCCACCTGTCACATCTATGTCGATACGGACTGGCAGGGCCGCCTGCCGGCGCCGATGTCGGACGAACGGGAGCTGCTCACCGAGCTGGCGCACACGCAGGACAACTCGCGCCTCTCCTGCCAGGTCGAGTTCACCGCTGGGCTGGCCGGGCTGCGCGTCACCATTGCCCCGGACGAGTAGAGCGGGAGCCGCCCATGAGCATGGCATGGCTGGAGAACCGAGCGTGGGGAGCCGTCGTCGTCTGCGCGGTGATCGCTGCGGTGATCGTCGCGCGCATCTACTTCAAGGTGCGCAAGTTGCGCCCGGTGCATCCGGCGAGCTGGGACGAGAAGATGATCGGGCACTTGCGCTCCAAGGGCTATGCCCCTTTCAACGAGTACCCGGTCGCATTCTTCCTGGCGTTGCCGGATGAGGCCTCCTGTAGCGCCGTGCGCGCGCGCCTGGAGCCGGACGGGTTCAGCGTGGATGTCAGGCCCATGACGGCGCAGTTGTTCGGCCAGTCCGAGAGCGAGGGCACGCTGCCGCTCAGCCTCCACGCGACCAAGTCGATGCGCCTGATCCTGACCGACATGTTGGAGCTCAGCCAGCGCCTGAGTATGATGGCCGCCGAGTTCCACGGCCGCTACGATGGGTGGGCGGCGTAGGGTCACTTGCGCTCTGTTTGACGACGCACCGCCTCGGCGGCGGCGGCGACTGCGGCGGGGTCGCCAAGATACCGGCTGCGGAGCGGCTTGAGCTGCGCGTCGAGCTCGTAGAGCAGCGGCACACCCGTCGGGATGTTGAGCTCGACGATGGCGCTCTCGGAGACGTCGTCCAGCATCTTCACCATCGCGCGCAGGCTGTTGCCGTGCGCGGCCACGAGCACGTTGCGACCGCGGCGCAGCTCCGGGGCGATGCGGCTGTGCCAGAAGGGCAGCACGCGGCCCAGCGTATCCTTGAGCGACTCGGCGGCGGGCAATTCCGCGGGCGGTACGTCCGCATAACGGGGGTCGAAGCGCGGATGGCGCTCGTCATCGGATGCCAGCGGCGGCGGCGGGATGTCGTAGCTGCGGCGCCAGACCTTCACCTGCGTTTCGCCGTGGCGCTCGACCGTCTGCGCTTTGTTGAGTCCCTGCAGCGCGCCGTAGTGGCGCTCGTTGAGGCGCCAGGAGCGCTCGACCGGAATCCACATCCGGTCCATCTCATCGAGCATGATCCAGAGCGTGCGTATCGCCCGCTTCAGCACCGAGGTGAAGGCGAGCTCCACCACCAGCTTTTCCTCGAGAAGCTGCCGCGCGGCGAGCGTCGCTTCCTCGCGGCCCTGATCCGCCAGGTCGATGTCCGTCCAGCCCGTGAAGAGGTTTTCCAGGTTCCAGAGGCTCTGGCCGTGGCGGACGAGAATCAGCTTTCCGATGGTGCTCATGAACGTCGTCGGTGCCGTATCTATTCCGCGAGTTTCCGCAGCGATTCCACCCCGACGGTGAGCGTCGCGAAATCGGCGGCGCCGGCCGCGCGCATGTCGGCGAGCGTGCGTTGCCAGTGTGCCAGATCCTTCCCCGCCGCCTCCTGCCACGCCGCCACGCGCTCTGGCGCGCTGCCGCTGCGGCTGCGGCTCAACACGCGCTCGGCGAGCTTGCGGTGCAGGCGCAGCGCCGCATCGCGCAGGCCCGTGCGCGCCGTCGCCTGCCACGGCCCCTCGACGGGGAGCCGGTCGATCTGCTGCCGCAGCCAGTCGAGACCCGTGCGGGCGCCGGCCTCGAAATAGATGCGCGCGGCTTCGGCGACAGCGATGCGTTGCGAGGCGGCCAACTCCACGATATCGAGCGAGGCGTTGTTCGCCTCGAGGCTCGCGACGCGCGCGGCGAGCTCCGGCGGCAGGCCCGCCTTGAGATGCTGGGCGCGCACCTGCTCGAACTGCTCGCGCCAGGGGCCGCAGAGCACCTGGCCGATTCGCGACTCGAGCTCGTGCGCGCCGGCGCGAAACTCCGCGACCGCGGCATCGACCTTGAGCGCGCGGCGGCGGGCGAGCAGCCAGTAGGTGGCATGGCGCAACAGGCGGCTGGTCTCGAACGCGGCCGCGTATTGCACTTTCGCCGGCACCCGGTTGTCGAGCTCCTCGATCCGGGTCCAGACCGTGCGTATCTCGAGGATCTCGCGCGCCGCGGTGTAGGCGCGCGCGATCTGCGCCGGCTCCGCGCCCGTATCCTCCTGCGCGCGCGGCACGAACGTCGGGCCCATGCGGTTGATCAGGCTGTTGGTGGTCGCCATCGCGATGATCTCGCGGCGCAGGCGGTGACGGGAGATGGCCCGCGCGAAGCGCCGGCGCACCGGGGCGGGGAAGTAGCGCTCGAGCTCGGACGAGAGGTAGGGGTCCTCGGGCACATCCGAGTCGAGGAGATGGTTGTTGAGCCAGATCTTGCTGTAGGCGAGCAGGATCGCGAGCTCCGGGCGGGTGAGCCCGGCGCCCGCCTTGCGCCGCTCGGCGAGCTCATCGTCGGACGGTAGGAACTCGAGCCCCCGGTTGAGCTCACCCGAGCGCTCGAGCGAGCGGATCAGGTGTTGGAACTCCGCCAGCCGCGCGCGGGCATGCAGCTCGAGCGTGCTGATCGCCTGGCTCTGCAGGTAGTTGTTGCGCAGCACGAGCTCGCACACCTCGGTCGACATGCCGGCGAGAAGCCGGTTGCGCTCGCCCGCGCTGAGGCCGCCCGCCTGGACGATGGGATTGAGGAGAATCTTGAGATTGACCTCGACGTCGGAGGTGTTGACGCCGGCGGAGTTGTCGATGAAATCGGTGTTGAGCCGGCCGCCGGCGAGGGCGTACTCGATGCGCCCGCGTTGCGTGAGCCCGAGGTTGCCGCCCTCGCCCACGACCTTGGCCTTCAGCTCCCGGCCGTTGATCCGCAGCGCGTCGTTGGCGCGATCGCCAACCTCCGCATTTGACTCGCGGCTGGCCTTCACGTATGTGCCGATGCCCCCGTTCCACAGCAGGTCCACCGGCATGCGCAGGATCGCGCGCATGATCGCCGTCGGGGTTGCCGCGGCGGTCTCGAGCCCGAGGAGCGCGCGCGCCTCCGCGGAGAGCGGGACCGACTTGGCGCTGCGCGGGAAGACGCCGCCGCCCTTGGAGATGCGGGTGCGGTCGTAGTCGTCCCAGCTCGAGCGCGGCAGGTCGAACAGGCGTTGCCGCTCCGCGAAGCTCACCGCCGGGTCCGGGTTGGGATCCAGGAATACATGCCGGTGGTCGAAGGCCGCCTGCAGGCGGATCTGACGCGAGAGCAGCATGCCGTTGCCGAACACATCGCCCGACATGTCGCCGACGCCGACGGCCGTGAACGGGGTTTTCTGGATGTCGCTGCCGAGCTCGCGGAAATGCCGCTTGACGCATTCCCAGCCGCCGCGGGCGGTGATGCCGAGCCGCTTGTGGTCGTACCCGGCCGAGCCGCCCGAGGCGAACGCATCGCCCAGCCAGAAGCCGTACTCGGCGGCGATGGAGTTGGCGATGTCGGAGAAAGTCGCCGTGCCCTTGTCGGCGGCGACCACGAGGTAGGCATCGTCGCCGTCACGGCGCGCCACCTGGGGCGGCGGCACTACGCGACCGCCAACGATGTTGTCGGTCAGGTCGAGAAGGCCGCGGATGAACGTGCGGTAGCAGGCGATGACCTCGGCCTGCACTTCCTCGCGGCTGCCGCCGGGCAGGCGCTTGGGGACGAATCCGCCCTTGGCGCCGACCGGCACGATGAGCGTGTTCTTCACGTTCTGCGCCTTCATCAGGCCGAGGACCTCGGTACGAAAGTCCTCGCGGCGATCGGACCAGCGGATACCGCCGCGCGCCACGTAGCCCATGCGCAGGTGCACGCCCTCGACCCGCGGGCTGTAGACGAAGATCTCGAACTTCGGGCGCGGCAGCGGCAGATCGGCAATGGCGGCCGGATCGAGCTTGAGCGAGAGGTAGGGGAGCGGCGCGCCGCCGGCATCGCGGCGGTAGAAGTTGGTTCGCAGCGTCGCCTGCACGAGCCCGAGGTAGGCGCGCAGGATCCGATCCTCATCGAGGCTCGCGACCGCATCGAGACTGGCGTGGATCTGGGCGGCGAGCTCCTCGGATGACCGGTCGCGGGCCGCCGGCCTGCCGTCGCGCGCGCGGGTGGTGCGCGCCGGCGCGGGCTGCGTCGCAGGGTCGAGGCGCGCCTTGAAGAGCCGCACCAGCCCCGCCGCGATCGCCGGATTCGCGGCGAGCGCACGCTCCATGTAGGCCTGACTGAAAGGCACACCCGTCTGCAGCAGATACCGGCAGTACGCCCGCAGCACGGTGATCTCGCGGGCCGTGAGATCGGCGCCGAGCAGCAGGCGGTTGAATCCGTCGTTCTCGGTGTCCCCGCTCCAGGTCATCGTGAGCGCTTCCTTGAAGCGCGCCTCGATGCGACCGATGTCGATCGCGAGGCCGTCGCGGTGCTCGAGCTCGAAGTCCTGGATCCACGCGGCCCCGCCTTCGGGCCAGGCGAGCTCGTACGGTCGCTCCGCGATCACCCGCAGGCCGAAGTTCTCGAGAATAGGCAGCAGATCCGAGATCGGTACCGGGTCGCCGAGCCGCACGATCTTCAGGTGCATCCGCGCGGGCTTTTGCTGCTGCGGGCGGTGCAGACTCAGCCGCCGCGCCTCGGGTGCGCCCCGCAGCCGCTCGAGATCCTCGATGTCGGCCAGCGCGTCGGCCGGGGCGACGTCCTCTTCGTAGGCGAGCGGAAAGCCGCGCCGGTAGCGGGCCGCGAGCGCGATGCCGGCGGCCTCTCCCTCGCGTGCCACCAGCACCTCCCGCAGGCGATCCGTCCACGTCAGGGCCGCTTCGGCGATCCGCAGCTCGATCGCGGCGATGTCGACCTTGCGCGCTCCCGGTGGCTCGGTGCGCACGACCACGTGCACGCGCGCATGACTTGAGCCGGAGATCTGCACCTGACTTTCAACCGACCGGCCCGAGAAGCCCTCGAGAATGATCTGCTCGATGCGCTGGCGTACCTCCGTGTTGTAGCGGTCGCGCGGCACGTACACGAGGCAGGAGTAGAAGCGATGGTAGGGGTCGCGCCTCGCGAGCAGACGCACCGTACGGCGCTCGTACAGGTTGACGACGCCGCGGGCGATCCGGATCAGGTCCTCGACGCTGGCCTGGAAGAGCTCGTCGCGCGGGTAGGTCTCCAGGACGTTGAGGACGGCCTTGCCGTCGTGACCGTGCGGGTCGAGGCCGAAGTACTGGATCACCCGATCGACCTTGCGCCGCAGCACGGGGATGTCGCGCGGGCTGCGGTGGTAGGCGCTCGAGGTCCAAAGGCCGAGGAAGCGGTGCTCGCCGGTGACGCGACCGCGGCCATCGAAGCTCTTCACACCCGCGTAGTCGAGGTACTCGGCCCGATGCACGGTCGAGACGGAGTTGGCCTTGGTCAGAACGAGGAGCTCCCGCTCGCGGGCGCGGGCGCGGACGTCTCCCGCCAGCAGGGTGGCGGCCGGTTGGCTCCCCGCGCCGCGCGAGCGCAGGATGCCGAGGCCGGTGCGCGCATCCGGAATCAGGCGATCCTCGCGAGCCCCGCGCTCGAGGCGGTAATAACGGTATCCGAGGAAGACGAAATGACGCTCCTCCATCCACTCGAGGAGCTGGCGCGCCTCCGTGGCTTCGTCCGTCGCCAGGGGAGGCGGATCGCGCTCCAGGTCCGCGACCAGGGCGCGCACCCGCTTGCGCATCGCCGGCCAATCATCAACGGCGAGGCTCACGTCAGTCAGTGTCGATTCGATGTCGCGGCGCAACCGCTCGATCGCCGCCGCATCGGTCTGGCGGTCGATCTCATACAGCTCCCAGGATTCCGCCTGATGAGGCTGACCGCCGTTCGCGCCGAGGCCGGCGAGGCGCCCGCGCGCATCGCGACGGACTTCGAGCACCGGGTGGATGATGAGATGCATGGCAAGCCCGGCGCGGCCCAAGGCGATGCCGACGGAATCGACCAGAAACGGGCTGTCATCGGTGACGATCTGCACGACCGTGTGGGGCGATTCGAAGCCGTCGCGCTGGCGATCGGGATTGAAGATGCGCACCAGGGTCTCACCCGGCGCGCGGCGCCAGCCGAGCTCCAGGTGTGAGCGGGCTGCGCCGGCGAGCGTCGCGGGCGCGCGCTCCGCCAGGTCCTCCTCGCCCACGCCGCGGAAATAAGCCCGCAGGAATCGCTGCCGCATCTCGCGGTAGAGCGCGGCGCCCGAAGCGGCGGGCGGCCCGTGCCCCGGGGCAAGGCGGGCGCGAGCGATGCGTTCGATCAGCGCGAGGCGGGCGGGGGGAATGCTGCGCAGCAGACGACTGTCGTCTGACGAAGGATCTCGGGCATGCATGGTGGGGCGCGATTATATACACATGGGCGGCCTTGCCGGCCGCACACGTCCCAGGCGGCCTCTCGGCCGCATACGCATGGGCAGTGCCCGCTTTGAGCGGTATAATAGTTGCAGGCGCAACGAGATGGTGGCGGGAGATGCAGATGAGCCAGCCTCGCGAGAACCCAATGGGCACCGACGGCTTCGAGTTCGTCGAGTACACCGCGCCCGATCCACTGCTGCTTAGGACGCTCTTCGAGCATATGGGCTTCCCGGTGAAGGCCCGTCACCGATCGAAGAACGTAACGCTTCACGGCCAGGGCGATATCAACTTCATCATCAACGCCGAGCCGGACTCGTTCGCACAGCGTTTTGCGCGCGAGCATGGCCCTTCCGCCTGCGCCATGGCCTTTCGCCTGCGAGATGCGGCGTCCGCCTACCGGCGGGCGCTCGAGCTCGGCGCTAAGCCGGGCCCGCAGAGCGCCGGCCCCATGGAGCTCAACATCCCCTGCATCGAGGGTATCGGCGGCTCGCTCATCTATCTGGTCGATCGTTATGGCGACCGCTCGATCTACGACGTCGATTTCCATTCCGTCGCCGCGACCTCGTCGGCGCAGGACACCGGCCTGATGTGCATCGACCATCTCACTCACAACGTGCGGCGCGGTCACATGGACCTGTGGAAAGGCTTCTACGAGAAGCTGTTCAACTTCCGCGAGATCCGCTACTTCGACATCGAGGGCAAGCAGACGGGCCTCTTCTCGCGCGCCTTGACCAGCCCGTGCGGCAAGATCCGCATTCCCATCAACGAGTCGCAGGACGACAGGAGCCAGATCGAGGAATACCTGCGCGAGTATCACGGCGAGGGCATCCAGCACATCGCGCTCGCCACGGATGACATTTACCGGACGGTCGATGTGCTGCGCGGTCGTGGGCTCGCGTTCCAGGACACGCCCGACACCTACTACGAAGGCGTCAACGCGCGCGTCACCGGTCATCGGGAGCCGCTCGAAGAGCTGCGCCGCCGCCGGATCCTCATCGACGGTAACCCGGAGCGCGGCGAGGGTCTGCTGCTGCAGATCTTCACTCGCAACGTGATCGGTCCCATCTTCTTCGAGATCATCCAGCGCAAGGGGAACGAGGGCTTCGGCGAGGGCAACTTCCGCGCGCTCTTCGAGTCGATCGAGCAGGATCAGATCCGCCGCGGAGTCATCTAGTCTTAAGGCGCTGGATCCGGGCACCCTGCCCGGCCCAGCGCGCGGCGTGCAAAAGGCGCTTCCGATACGGCTCGAGTACGACCCGGCGCTGCCCATCACGGCGCATCGGGACGAGATCCTCACGGCGCTAGCGCGCCATGCAGCGATCGTCGTCTGTGGCGCAACGGGCTCGGGCAAGTCGACACAGCTGCCGAAACTTTGCCTCGAGGCAGGGCGCGGCACCTCTGCCCTGATCGGCCATACCCAGCCACGACGCATTGCCGCGCGAGCCCTGGCCGCGCGCCTCGCCGAGGAGCTTCGCATCACCGTCGGCGGGGCTGTTGGATACCAGGTGCGCTTCACTGACAGTACGGGGCCCGGCACTCGCGTGAAGCTGATGACGGACGGCATCCTGCTTCAGGAGCTCGCGAGCGATCCACAGCTGCGCCGCTACGACACCCTGATCATCGACGAGGCGCACGAGCGCAGCCTCAACATCGACCTGCTGCTCGGCGTGCTGAAGCGACTTCTGCCGCGGCGATCGGGCTTGAGGTTGATCGTAACGTCCGCGACCATCGATCCGGGCAAGTTGTCGGAGTTCTTCGGCGGGGCACCTGTCATCGAGGTGTCGGGCCGCAGCTATCCCGTGGAGGTTCGGTACCGCCCGCTGGTTGCCGAAGACGAAGATGCCGCGGAGCTGTCTCTGCCGGAGGGCATCGTCGAGGCCGTGCGTGAGCTCGATTTGCGCGCCGGCGGGGTCGGCGCGGATGCACTCGTATTCCTTCCCGGCGAGAAGCACATTCGTGAGGCGGCCGAGGCCCTGTCGAAAGCTCGACTTACCGGGACCGAGATGTTGCCGCTTTACGCGCGGCTATCAGCCGCCGATCAGGCGAGGATCTTCGAGAAACACTCGCAACGGCGCGTGATACTGGCAACCAACGTCGCGGAGACCTCGCTCACCGTGCCGGGTATCCGCCACGTCATCGACTCGGGGCTGGCACGGATCAGCCGCTACAGCGTGCGCGGCAAGGTGCAGCGCCTGCATGTGGAGCGGATCTCGCAGGCGAGCGCCGATCAGCGCAAAGGCCGCTGCGGCCGCGAGGCCGAGGGCATCTGCATCCGCCTCTATTCGGAGGCGGATTTCGCGGCGCGCGAGGCCTACACGCCGCCTGAGGTCCTGCGCACCAATCTCGCGAGCGTGATTCTGCGCATGGCGGCGCTCGGGCTTGGGCAGCCGGAGAGCTTTCCGTTCCTTGATCCTCCGGACACGCGCCTCATCAACGACGGCGTGCGGCTCCTCGAGGACCTGCAGGCAATGAGCGACGAGCGGCGCGTGACGAGCCTCGGCCGTCAGATTGCCACCCTGCCGGTCGATCCCCGGCTCGGCCGCATGCTGCTCGCCGCGGCGCGGCAACGCTGTCTTGCGGAGATGCTCGTGATCGCATCGTTCCTCGAGACACAGGATCCGCGCGAGCGCCCGGCCGACATGCAACAGCAGGCGGACGAGAAGCACGCTCTTTTTGCGGATAACCGATCCGATTTCGTCACGGTGCTCAATCTCTGGCGCGCCTTCGGCGAGCAGGCGGCCGCGCTCTCGGGCAATCAATTGCGCAAATGGTGTCGCGAGCACTTCCTGTCCTTCCTACGCATGCGCGAGTGGCAGGACCTTCACCAGCAGCTCACCCGCAGCATCCGCGAGCTCGACCTGCGGCCGAATCACAGGCCGGCGAGTTACGCGGAGCTGCACCAGGCGATTCTCACAGGCTTCCTCGGCTCCCTGGGCACGCTCAATCAGAAGCGCGAATATGAAGGGCCGCGCGGCATGCGCTTCATCGTAGCCCCCGGCACGCCGCTCGCCGACAAGCCGCCCCAATGGCTCGTCGCCGGGAGTCTCATCGAGACCACCCGGCTTTACGCGAGGATGGTGGCCTCGATCAAGCCGGCCTGGATCGAGCGGGCGGGCGCGCATCTCATCACACGTACCTACAGCGAGCCGCACTGGGTGACCGATCGCGGATTCGTCGCGGCTTACGAATCGGTGTCGATCTACGGGCTCACTCTCGCCACGCGGCGGCGCATCAACTACGGACCAGTCGCGCCGAAGGAGGCGCGCGACATCTTCATCCACGAGGCGCTGTTGAGTGGCGAGGGCGAGCCGGCGGGCGACGCGGTGCAGGCAGCATTCGTCGCGGCCAACCGCGCCCTGCGCCAGGAAATCGAAGGGCTCGAAGCGAAGACCCGCCGACGAGACATCCTCGTCGGTGAGGATCGGCAAGCGCAATTCTACGCGGCGCGGATGCCGGAACGAGTCAGCTCGGTCGCAGATTTCGAGCAGTGGCGCGCGCAGGCCGAGCGCCGCGATCCGCGGCTGTTATACATGTCGCGGGCGGACCTGATGCTGCGGGACGTTCCCGAAGTCGATGAGGGGCGATTTCCTGACTTGTTCGAAGTCGGCGCCAACCTGCTTCCCCTGCGATATCGGTTCGAGCCGGGGGAGGCCGAAGACGGCGTGACGTTGGTCGTTCCCGATCTGCTGCTGGATGCATTGCAGGCGGACCAGATTGCCTGGCTGGTGCCCGGCTGGCGGCTGGAGAAGATCATTGCCGTACTGCGTGAGCTGCCAAAGGCGCAGCGCAAGCTTCTCGTGCCGGTTCCCGAGCATGCACGCCAGGCCCTGGAGGAGTTGATGGCGCCTGGGAGGCGCGTTGTGTACGGAGGGACGGCGGCCGCCTTGCCCGGGTTCTATGCTGGCTTGGCCGCATGGGTCTCGGAGCGGATCGGCGCAATGGTGGGGCCGGTGGACCTTTCGGCTTTGCCATTGCCCGACTGGCTGCGGATGAACATCCGTGTCGTCGGCGCCCAGGGTCAGGTGTTGGCTGGGGGCCGCGATCTCACCGTGCTCAAGCGCAGAGTGCTGGGGACGGCGGTGGGCGGTCGCAAGGCGGCGGACGAGGGGGGGCCGCTGCACCGCCAATGGGACTTCGGCGAGCTGCCTGTCAGCCGGCAGATCGAGCGCAATGGATTGATCCTGACGGTACACCCGGCGATCGACGATCGCCGCAGCGCCGTCGCACTGGTCGAGGCCCGTGCTCCGGCGATGGCCGCGGAGTTGTCGCGGCGGGGCGTTGTGCGCCTGGCGCTGCTCGCATTGCCGCAGCAGGCTCGCTATTGGAGCAAGCGGGTCTCGGAGGACCGGGAGCTCGTGCTGCAGAGCCGCGGGCTCGAGCTTGCCCAGCCGCTGGCCGATGCAGTAGTCGAGCGCATCTTTCTCGATTGCTTTGCCCCGGTGGATGCGCCCCTGCCGCGAAGCCGGGCGGCGTTCGAGCAGCGGTTGGACGAAGGGCGCGCCACGCTCGAGAAGACCGGCATCCGGCTGGTTGCAACCGTGAGCAGCATCCTGCGGGAATGGCGAGCCGTCCGCGGCGGCCTTGATGCAACCCGGAATCCGGCAACCGCCAACGCGTTGGCCGACGTCAACGCCCAACTCGCGATGCTGCTGCCGCCGGACTTCATCGAATCGACGCCACATCCATGGCTCGGTTACCTGCCGCGTTATCTGAAGGCTGTCTTACGCAGGCTCGGGCGCATGCTGCCCGACGCGCGGCGCGATGAGGAGCTGGCTTCGCGCGTCCGTCCGTTCGTCACGGCGCTGAAGGACCTTCAGGGTTTCCTGGGGCATTCGCACTCGCAATGGCGGATCTCAGAGGGGCTCACGATCCGGCCGGAAGTACAGCAGTTGCGCTGGATGATCGAGGAACTGCGCGTCTCGCTTTTTGCCCAGGACCTCAGGACGGTGATGCGAGTCTCCGAGCAGCGCCTCGGCGAGCAGCTCGAGCGGGCCAAGGCCGAAGCGCGGGACTGAGGCATGTCAAATATGTTTTACGCCCGGCCACCGCCGGTGCTCACCGGCGAAGTACTCCTCGCTCTGCATCTCGGCGAGGCGGCTCGAGGCGCCGTACATCGTCTTTTGTGCCGCAAACGCGAATGTCTCGGCACGCAAGTTACGAACCTTGGCTTTGATGACGAACGCCATGCTGTAGGGTACTCTCGCGCCCTGAGCTGGGGTATCCTCGCGGTCCGCCAGCCCAGTCAAAAGAAGGAGCGGCGCTTCGTCCCCGGCCCGAAGTCCGGGGTTTCCGCGCCGGAATGGCATGAACAAAGTACGAGCGAGCGCAGCCGAGGCGCTGCACGGGATCCGCGACGGCGCGAGCATAGCCGCGGGCGGGTTCGGACTGTGCGGCATCCCGGAACTGTGCATCCAGGCGCTCCGTGAGATGGGCGTGCGCGATCTGACGATCGCGTCGAACAACTGCGGCGTCGATGACTTCGGCCTGGGATTGCTGCTTGCCAACCGGCAGATCCGCAAGATGATCTCGAGCTACGTCGGCGAGAACAAGCAATTCGAGCAGCAACTCATGGCGGGGCAGATCGAGGTGGAGCTGGTTCCGCAGGGGACCCTGGCCGAGCGACTGCGCGCCGGAGGCGCCGGCATTCCCGGCTTCTATACCCCCACTGGAGTCGGCACGGTCGTCGCCGATAAGAAAGAGGTGCGTGAGTTCGATGGCCGCTCGTACGTGCTGGAGCGCGGCATCCGCACCGATTGGGCCATCGTCAAGGCGTGGCGTGGCGACCGTCTGGGCAACCTGCAGTACCGCCTCGCCGGGCGCAACTTCAATCCGCTGTGCGCGATGGCAGGTCGTATCACCGTGGCGGAAGTCGAGGAGCTCGTCGAAGTGGGCGCAATGGCGCCGGCTCAGGTCAATACCCCCGGAATCTACGTACAGCACGTCGTCGTTGGCAAGCACGAAAAGCGCATCGAGCGCCGCACGACGCGACCCAATATCGTTGGATGATGGGAGAGCGACTGACATGCTGACGCGAGAGCAACTGGCGATGCGCGCGGCTCAGGAGCTGCGGGACGGTCAGTACGTAAACCTCGGCATCGGTATCCCGACGCTGGTGGCAAATTACATCCCGGCAGGGGTGGAAGTGGTGCTGCAGAGCGAGAACGGATTGCTGGGCGTGGGTCCCTTCCCGTACGAGACGGAGGAGGATGCTGATCTCATCAACGCGGGCAAGCAGACGGTCACCCTGCTGCCCGGCGCGGCGATCTTCGACAGCGCGGAGAGTTTCGCGATGATCCGCGGGGGGCATATCGATCTCGCCATCCTGGGCGCCATGGAGGTGAGCGAGGCGGGCGACATCGCCAACTGGATGATTCCCGGCAAGATGGTGAAAGGCATGGGTGGGGCGATGGACCTGGTTTCGGGGGCGAAACGCATCGTGGTCGTCATGGAGCACTGCGCCAAGGGCGGCGAATCCAAGATCAGGCGTCGCTGCACACTGCCGATCACCGGGCTGCGCGTCGTGAATCGCATCATCACCGAGCTGGCCGTGATCGACGTGACATCGGCGGGACTCGAACTGATCGAGCGTGCGCCGGGCATCGAGGTGGATGAGATCGTGAGCCGCACGGAAGCGCCTTTGAAAGTGCGCGCGGGTGTGAGGGACATCAGGGTCTAGCCCCAGTGCCCCCGGGCGAGGTACTCCTCGCTCTGCATCTCTGTGAGGCGGCTCACCGTGCGCTGGAACTCGAGGGTCAGGCGCTCGCCGCGGTAGAGCTGCGTGGGGGGCGCGGCGGCGGAAGCGACGAGGTTGACGCAGCGGTCGTAGAGCTCATCGACGAGGGCTATGAAGCGGCGCGCTTCATCCTCGCGCAGCGCGTCCATCA
This sequence comes from Steroidobacteraceae bacterium, assembly GCA_050739095.1. GTDB lineage: Bacteria > Pseudomonadota > Gammaproteobacteria > Steroidobacterales > Steroidobacteraceae > 13-2-20CM-66-19. The sequence goes on from JBOIAR010000019.1 coordinate 61,468, forward strand.
CGGGTACGCCGGAGACGACGACCGACTGATAGTTGCGCGCGATCTCGATGTAGTCGTCCTGACTGCGCGGGCCGCCGCACAGCGCCCCGAACTCGAACCACACCGCGCATTCGCTCTGGCGCACGACGGGAATCAGCCGCCCTTCGATCTCCACGGAGCCGTCCGAGGCGTCGCCGTGATCCGAGAGTTCCGCGAACAGCGCCCGCAGCCTCGCGCCGGTGTTGGAATCTCCTGATGGCAGATACGTGCCGGCCCGAGTGAGCTGCCGCAGGCGATAGTCGCGATCGCCCTCGGCCGCGACTACCTCCACGTGCTGCTCTATGAGCTCGATTGCCGGCAGGAAGCGCTGGCGCTGCAGACCGTCGCGGTAGAGGTCGCCGGGTGGCACGTTGGAAGTTGCCACGAGGGTCACACCGCGGCGGAAGAGTCCGCCGAAGAGCCCTCCCAGTATCATCGCATCGGCGATGTCGCTCACGAAGAGCTCATCGAAGCACAGCACGCGCACTGCGGACGCCAGGCGCTCGGCCACGGTCTCGAGCGGTGCCTCCACCTCGCGCAGGGTCCTCAGCTCCGCGTGAACATCGTGCATGAAGCGGTGGAAGTGGCGCCGGCGGCGCTCCGGGAACGGCAGGCTTTGGAAAAAGAGGTCCATCAGCCAGGTCTTGCCGCGGCCCACCGGTCCCCACAGGTAGAGGCCCCGCTCGGTTGTCGGCGCGCCTCGCGGGCGGATGGCGTGCAAGAGCCGCGCGCCGAGCGAGGCGCGCGAGCGACGGGCGGCGATCAGCCGGGAGCGCAGCGCTTCCAGCCGACTCACGATGGCGAGCTGCGCGGGATCGGCACGGAAGCCGCGCTCGGCAATCTGACGCTCGTAGAGCTCGCGCAGCGTCCCGGCACCTGTGTCGTTCATCCCGGGTCAGTCCACGAGATCGGGAAGGTTGCGGAAGTGCTGCAGCGCCTGCGGATTGGCGAGAGCGTCGAGGTTTCTCACCGGCTGACCGTGGATCACATTGCGCACGGTGAGCTCGGTGAGCTTTCCGGAAAGCGTGCGGGGAATATCGGGGACCGAGACGATCTTGGCCGGTACGTGCCGGGGTGTCGTGTGAGCGCGGACCGCGTCACGGATCTTCTTCTTCAGCGGCTCGTCCAGCTCGACTCCCGGCTGTAGGCGCACGAACAGGATGACGCGCACGTCATCGCGCCAGTCCTGGCCGACCGCGATCGACTCGACGACTTCCTCCAGGGTTCCGACGGCCGAGTAGATCTCGGCGGTGCCGATGCGCACGCCGCCAGGATTCAATACGGCGTCGGATCGCCCGTAGATGACGATGCCGCCGTGTTCGGTGAGCGCGGCATAGTCGCCGTGGCGCCACACCCCCGGGAAGCGCTCGAAGTAGGCCGCCCGATAGCGCGCGCCGTCCGGATCGTTCCAGAACCCGACGGGCATCGACGGGAACGGCGCAGTGCACACCAGCTCGCCGCGCTCACCGCGCACCGGCTTCCCATCATCATTGAAGATCTCGACGCGCATGCCGAGGCCCGGACACTGGATCTCGCCACGGTGCACGGGCAGCGTCGGACAGCCGAGCGCGAAGCAGGAAACGATGTCGGTCCCCCCGGAGATGGAGGCGAGGTGCAAGTCCGACTTGATGGCGTGGTAGACGAAGTCGAAACCCTCCGGCAGCAGCGGCGAGCCGGTCGAGAGGAGCGCCTTGAGCGCCGTCAAATCGACGCTTTGCGCGGGCGTATAGACCGCTTTCTCCAGCGCGGAAAGATACTTGGCGCTGGTGCCGAAGACGGTCAGACGCTCCTGCTGCGCGAGTCTCCAGAGCACGCCGGGATCGGGATGGAACGGGCTGCCGTCGTATAGGACGACGGTCGCGCCGGTGGCGAGCGCGCTCACCAGCCAGTTCCACATCATCCAGCCGCAGGTCGTGAAGTAGAAGACGCGGTCGCCGCGCCGGAGGTCGGTGTGGAGCAGGTGCTCTTTCTGATGCTGCAGCAGTGTCCCGCCCGCCCCGTGCACGATGCACTTCGGGACTCCGGTCGTTCCGGAGGAGTACAGGATATATAGCGGATGGTTGAACGGCATGGACGCAAAGCGCAGCGGCGCACCCCGCTCGGCGAGCGCACGCCAGTGCGTGGCGCGCGATGCGGTTGCCCCGAGGCGTTCGAGCCGCGGCTCCGAATCCACGTAGGGAATGACGACGATCAACTCGAGGCTCGGCAGCTTCGAGGCTACTTCCGCCATCGGCGCGAGGGAGTCGAGTGTCTTGCCGGCGTAGAAGTAGCCGTCCGCCGTGAAGAGCACCTTGGGCGCAATCTGCCCGAACCGGTCGAGCACGCCGTGCGCGCCGAAATCCGGCGAGCAGGACGACCACATTGCCCCGAGGCTCGCCGTGGCCAACATGGCGATGGCGGTCTCCGGCAGGTTGGGCAGGAAGCCTGCCACTCGGTCGCCCTCATCGACGCCGGCCGCCCTCAATCCCGCGGCGACCCGCGCGACCTCCTGGCGCAGCTCGCGATGCGAGATCTGTCTGCGGCTGCCGCGCTCGTTGACGAACACGATGGCGGCGTGATCATCCTGATGCCGCAGCAGGTTTTCCGCGAAGTTGAGCCGGGCGTTGGGGAAGAACCGCGCGCCGGGCATGCGCTCGCGATTCTCGAGCACCGGCCCCGCGCCCCACTCGGCGCGAATGTCGGCAAACCGCGCGAGTTCGGTCCAGAAATCCTCCGGGTGCGACACGGACCAGTCGTACGCCGCCTCGTACCCATCGAGCCCGAGACCCTTGCGGGCGTTCAGGCACACGGTGAATCGAGTCAGGTTGGAATCGGCGACACGGGAGGCCGAGGGGCGCCAGATCTCGGTCATGGGCTCTTATAAGGACTGGTAATTCGGCCCGGAGCCACCCTCCGGAGGCGTCCAGTTGATGATCTCGTAGGGATCCTTGATGTCGCAAGCCTTGCAATGCACGCAGTTGGCGGCGTTGATCTGCAAGCGCTTGCTGCCTGACGGCTCGTCGATCATCTCGTAGACGCTCGCCGGGCAGAAGCGCTGACAGGGGTTGCCGAACTCGCGAGCACAGCGCTCGATGCAAATGCGGGTATCGAGCACCTTGAGGTGCGCCGGCTGGCTCTCATCGTGCTGCGTGGAGGCGAAGAACACCGACGCCAGGCGATCCCGCGGCGGCAGTGTGCGCTCCCCCCAGCCGCGGTCGGGGCTCTCATACTGGCTGAGCTCTTTGAGGCGCGCATGATCGGGCGTGCGGTTCTCGAGCGTCCAGGGAGTGCGGCCGCCGGTCAGCGTCTCGAGGCCCGCGTTGGCGATCCCGAACCAGAGGCCGCGCTTGAACCCGGGCTTGAAGTTGCGCACCGCGCGTAGCTCGCGGCCACCCGCGGAGGCCCGCCAGCGGGCGTCGAACCCCGCCGGGCCGCCGGTCTCGGCGATATGCTCCGCGGCGAGCATCCCGGAGCGGATCGCCTGGTGCACGCCTTTGATCTTCGGGACGTTGACGCCGCCGCCCGAGTCGCCGATCAGCATCGCGCCCGGCATCTCGAGCCGCGGAATGGACTGCCAGCCGCCCGCGGCGATGGTGCGCGCGCCGGCCGCCAGGATCTCACCGCCCTCGAGGAGGGGTTTCACCTGCGGGTGGTGCTTGAACTGTTGGAAAGCCTCGAAGGGCATGAGACGTGGATCCTGGTAGTCGAGACCCACTACAAAGCCGACATACACGCGATTCTGGTCGAGGTGGTAGATGAAGCTGCCGCCGTAGGTGCGCGAGTCGAGCGGCCAACCGAGCGTGTGTTGGACCAGTCCGGACTGCACCCGTCCCGCCGGCAGCTGCCAGAGCTCCTTCAATCCGAGTCCATACGACTGTGGGCTCGAGCGGGCATCGAGACCGAAGCGGCGGATGAGCTGTTTGGCGAGGCTGCCGCGGGCGCCCTCCGCCACCACCGTCACGCGCGCACGAACCTCGGCGCCGGGAGTGAAGTTCGGGCCGGGCTTGCCGTCCTTCCCGAGTCCCATGTCGCCCAGCTGTACGCCGGCGACCACACCGTCATCCGTAACGAGCGGCGCCGCCGCGGCGAAGCCGGGGAAGACATCGACGCCGGCGGACTCGGCCTTGCGTGCGAGCCAGGGCGTGAGGAGCCCAAGGGAGATGATGAAGTTCCCGCGGTTGTGCAATTGCGGCGGCAGCGGCAGGCGCATGCTGCCCTTACGGGTGAGCAGCCGGAATTCGTCGCGGGTCGCCGGCACGCAGATCGCGGGCGGCGACTCGCGCCATTCCGGCGCGAGCGCATCGAGCGGCCCGGGCTCGATCACGGCCCCCGAGAGCGCATGCGCGCCCACGGTGGCCGCCTTCTCCAACAGGCAGACGTTGCACTCGGGCTTCAACTGCTTCAGCCGGATGGCGCAGGAAAGTCCCGCCGGGCCACCGCCCACGACGACGACGTCATACTCCATGACGTCACGTTGCACGTCGCTGGCGGATGCGTTCATCACTGGGGTTGCATGCGGACCGCGCCGTCGAGCCGGATCGTCTCGCCATTGAGCATCGGGATCTCGAAGGCGGCGACCACGAGCTGGGCAAACTCCTCCGGCTTGCCGAGGCGGCGGGGGAAGGGGATCTGGCTGGCGAGGGACGCCTGCACCTCGGCGCTCATGGAGTCCGCCATGGGGGTGTGGAAGATGCCCGGGGCGATGGATACGCAGCGGATCCCGAACCGCGCCAGCTCGCGCGCGATCGGCAACGTCATGCCGGCGAGTCCCGCCTTGGTCGCGGAATATGCCGCCTGGCCGATCTGGCCCTCGAATGCGGCCACGGAGGCCGTATGCACCAGAAGGCCGCGCTCGCCGTCCTCGCCCGGGGTGTTGTGCTGCATCAGGGCGGCGGCCGCTTTATCGCAGAGGAAGGTGCCGATCAGGTTGATGTGCACCACCTTGGTGAAGAAGTCGCCCGCCATCGGCCCGTTCCTGCCCAACACGCGCCCGGCGCCGATGACGCCGGCGCAGTTGACGAGCAGATTGATGCCGCCCATCCGGGTCTGCGCGCCCTCCATCGCGGCGTTGACTTCGGCCTCGGAGGTGACATCGCAGCGGATGAAGGCGGCGTTGGCTCCCAATTCGGCGGCGGCGGCGCGGCCCTGGCCGTCCTGCACATCGAGGATGACGACCTTCCCGCCGAGCGCGATGAGGCGCTGCGCGACCGCGAAGCCGAGCCCCGAGGCGCCGCCGGTGATGACGGCGCGGGCGTCCTGGGTCTTCATTGTTTCTCCCCTGGCCGATTGCCGAAGTTTATCCGATAAGCTCGACGGCGACTGCCACTGCCTCGCCACCGCCGATGCAGAGGGAGGCGATTCCCCGCCGGCCGCCGCGCTGGCGCAAGGCGTAAAGCAGGGTCGTCAGGATGCGCGCGCCGGTGGCGCCGATCGGATGACCGAGCGCGCAGGCGCCGCCGTTGACGTTCACGCGCGCATGGTCGATGTCGATGTCGTACATCGCGGCCATGGTGACGGCGGCGAAGGCTTCGTTGATCTCGTAGAGGTCGGGATCGTGCGGCTTCCATCCGAGCCGGGTGAGAACCTTGCGAATGGCGCCGACCGGAGCCGTGGTGAACCACTCCGGCTCCTGGGCATGGCTCGCCTGGGCGAGAATGCGCGCCACGGGCTTCAGCCCGCGCGCGGTCGCAGCCTCGGCGCTTGCGATCACGAGCGCCGCCGCGCCGTCGGAGATCGACGAGGAGCTCGCGGCCGTCACGGTGCCATCCTTGCCGAAGGCGGGCTTCAGGGTCGCGATCCGGCCCATGTCGCAGGTCCCCGGCGTCTCGTCGCGCGCGACAACCGTCTCCCCTTTACGGCCTTTGACGGTGACCGGAGTGACCTCCGGGTCGAACGCGCCCGAGTCCACCGCACGCAGCGCCCGGCGCACCGACTCGGTGGCAAAGGCGTCCTGGGCCGCGCGCGTGAAGTGATACTTGTTGGCGGTTGCATCGGCGAAGCAGCCCATGAGCTTGCCGTCGAACGGGCTTTGCAGGCCGTCGTAGAACATGTGGTCGAGCACCTCGCCGTGGCCCATGCGGTAGCCGCTGCGGGCCTTCGGCAGCAGGTAGGGCGCATTGGTCATCGACTCGAGGCCGCCGGCGAGCACGATGTCGGCGTTGCCGGCGCGGATCTGGTCGGCGGCCATCATCACGGCCTTGAGGCCCGAGCCGCACATCTTGTTGAGGGTGGTCGCCGGCGTGGCGAGCGGAATTCCGGCGCCGATAGCCGCCTGGCGGGCCGGCGCCTGGCCGAGCCCGGCCGGCAGCACGCACCCGAAGATGACCTCCTGCACGTCGGCCGGCGCCAGGCGCGCGGCCTCGATGGCGGCCCGGGCGGCGGCGGCACCGAGCTGCGGCGCGGTTAGCGGCGCGAGGGCGCCCTGGAACGCGCCGATCGGGGTGCGCTTCGCCGCGACGATGACGACTTCGGTTTGTGACATGTTGGATCCTCGTTGGGAATCTGGGGGCGGGGCTCGAGGCCGCTCTCGAACACCGCGATGAAGGCCTCGGCGATCTCGGCGCCGGTCATCGACTGGCTCTCCCGATACCAGTGGGCGATCCAGTTGAGCGCACCGGCGAGGGCGAAGGCGGTCATCTTGGGGTCGCAGGGATGGATGGATCCGTCCTGGATGCCTTCGCGAAGCAGGCGGCGGACGCCCTGATCGATCTCGGACTTCATCGCCTTGATGTGGGCGCTCATGTCCGGCGACAAGTCCTGGTCCTCCGCGCGCACCATGCACCAGCCGAACTCCGAGGCGACGGCCGCGCCGTAGCGGCGCAGCACCGCCTTCAGCCGCTCCCGGGCCGGCAGCTCGAGAGTGCGCGCCTCGCGGAAGGCGGCGCGGATGCCCTCGATGCCCGCGACGAAGCACTCGAAGAGCAGCTGCTCCTTGTTGCTGACGTAGTAGTAGACCGTGGGTTTGGTCACCTCGAGGGCCGCGGCGATGTCATCGAGCGAGGTGTTGTGATAGCCCTTGCGGTTGAAGGCGCGCGCGGCGGCGCGGATCACCGCATCGCGCTTGACTTCACGGTCGCGCAGCCGCTCGCGGCTGGCCCGCCACGGGGAAGCGCGGGAAGCCTCGCGCGCCGCCAGTGATGGGGCCTGCGGCGAGCCTGCTTTGGGACGGTTGCTCGGCATCTCGGTAGGGGTCGGATCGCGGACGGGTGCGCCGGTCAGTATAGCGAGATCGCAGGCCCGCCTTCATTGACCGGGGGGCGGCCATGGACCATACTCATCGGTAGCTATTCTACCGGCGCGTAAAGGTAAAGTCTTCCCTCCGCCGAGAGCTTGCAAGCGAGCATCCCCCCATGGCACCCAAGCCCAGCCCCGGCGCTCAGGCCGCCGCACAGCCGCTCCCCCGGGCCGCCGTACCTCCGCTTCGATTCGTTTCCGCGGCCTCGCTCTTCGACGGCCACGATGCGGCCATCAACATGATCCGCCGCCTGCTGCAGGCGCATGGCGCGGAGGTCGTGCACCTCGGGCACAACCGCAGCGTCGCCGAGATCGTTCGGGCCGCGATCCAGGAGGACGCGGACGCCATTGCCGCGAGCTCCTACCAAGGCGGCCACAACGAGTACTTCGCCTACATGGTGGACATGCTGCGCGAGCGGGGCTGCGGGCACATCCGCGTCATAGTGGGCGGCGGCGGCACGATCGCGCCGCACGAAATCGAGGCGTTGGAGCGCTACGGCGTCGAGCGCATCTACACGCCGGAGGACGGGCGAAGGCTCGGGCTCGACGGCATGGTCGATGATGTATTCGCGCGCGTGCGGGCCGCCGTCAGGCCGGCTTACGAGCCCCGGCCCCTCAACCCCCGCGACCACGCGCAGATCGCCCGCACCATCACCCTGCTCGAGAACAGCGTGCCCGGCAGCGCCGAGGCGGAGCAGATCCGCCGGGCGATCGCCCGCTCGCGCACGCGGGTCCCGGTCCCTGTCATCGGGATCACCGGCAGCGGCGGCGCCGGCAAGTCGAGTCTCACCGACGAGCTGCTCGCGCGCCTCACGCGGCATTTTCCCGACCGGCAGGTCGCCGTGGTCGCGATGGACCCGACCCGCCGCAGAAGCGGCGGTGCCCTGCTCGGCGACCGCATCCGCATGAACAGCCTCTGCGCGGACGCCATCTTCATGCGCTCGCTGGCCACCCGGCGGCAGCATCTTGCGACCTCAGTGGTGCTGAAGGAGGTGATCCAGCTCTATCAGGCTGCGGGCTTCGACCTCATCATCGTCGAGACGGCGGGCACCGGTCAGGGGGATACCGAGATCGTGGACCTTGCCGACGTGTCGCTCTACGTGATGACGGGCGAGTACGGCGCCGCGAGCCAGCTGGAAAAGATCGACATGCTGGACTACGCCGATCTGATCGTGCTCAACAAGAGCGACAAGCGCGGCGCTCAGGACAGTCTGCGGGACGTGCGCAAACAGTGGCGGCGCAATCATCCGGCGCAGGCGCGCCTGCCGGATGCGGATCTGCCGGTCTTTCCAACCGTTGCCAGCCGCTTCAACGATCCCGGAATCAACCGGCTCTTTGCGACGCTCTGCGGCGCCCTCATCGCCAAAGGGATCGGCGCGGCGAGCTGGCAGGTCGCCGATCCCGGGCCGGTGGACCTGACGCCGCGCGAGCCGTTGATCCCCGGTGCGCGGGTGCGTTATCTGGCGGAGATCGCGCAGAACGGCCGCACCGCGCGCGAGGCGACCGAGCGACAGGCGGCGGCGGCGCACAGGGCATTCGGGCTCCACGAGTCGCTGAAGGCGCTGCACGATGCGGCGCTTCCTGCGCCGCTCGATCCGTACGGCGAGGCGGCGCTGGCGGAGTCCGCCGCCGATGCGACGCGGCGGGAGTTGCGGGCCGCCTACAACCGGGCGCTCGAGGAAATCGGTCGGGAGGGCGTCGGCGAGCTCAAGGCGTGGCCGGCGCGCGCGCGCGCCGCCACTGATGAGACCTACACCTACAAGGTGCGGGACCGCGATGTCACGGGCGAGAACTACACCGAGACGCTGTCACACCAGCGTGTTCCGAAGATCGCCGTGCCGCGTTTCGCCGACTGGGGCGAGCTGTTGCGTTTCATCCGCACGGAGAATCTGCCCGGCTTCTATCCGTATACGGGCGGGGTGTATCCCTACCGGCGTGAGGCGGAGGACCCCACGCGAATGTTCGCGGGAGAGGGTCCTCCGGAGCGGACCAATCGGCGCTTCCACTATCTCGCGCACGGCGTGAGCGCGGTACGGCTCTCGACGGCCTTCGACTCGACGACGCTCTACGGCGAGGACCCCGACACCCGGCCCGACATCTACGGCCGCACGGGCAACTCCGGCGTGTCGGTGGCGACGCTCGATGACATGAAGAAGCTCTACTCGGGCTTCGATCTGACACTGCCCTCGACCTCGGTGTCGATGACCATCAACGGGCCCGCGCCCATGATCCTCGCGATGTTCATGAACACCGCGATCGATCAGCGCATCGAGCGTCATCTCAGGGCCGAGGAACGCTGGAGCGAGGCGGAACGGCGCATCGCGGAGCTGCACCGGCCCGCGGGCGAGCGCGGCATCGCGCCGCCCGCGTACAAGGGCGAGCGGCCGGCGGGCCATGACGGCTCGGGGCTGGCCCTCCTCGGCGTCAGCGGCGATCAGCTCGTGGAGCCCGAAGTCTACGAGCGCATCCGCTCGGAGACACTGCAGGCGGTGCGCGGCACCGTGCAAGCGGATATCCTGAAGGAGGATCAGGCGCAGAACACCTGCATCTTCTCGACCGAGTTCGCGCTGCGCATGATGGGCGACGTGCAGCAATACTTCATCGACCGGCGGGTGCGCAATTTCTACTCCGTGTCGGTCTCCGGCTATCACATCGCCGAAGCCGGCGCGAATCCCATCTCGCAGCTCGCCTTCACGCTCGCCAACGGCTTCACGATCGTCGAGTACTATCTCGCCCGCGGCATGCGCATCGACGATTTCGCGCCGAACCTGTCGTTCTTCTTCTCGAACGGCATGGATCCGGAGTATGCCGTCATCGGCCGAGTCGCGCGCCGCATCTGGGCGCGCGCCACGCGCGATCTGTATCAGGCGGGGCCCCGCAGCCAGATGCTGAAATACCACGTGCAGACCTCCGGGCGGAGCCTGCATGCGCGCGAGATCTCTTTCAACGACATACGCACCACTCTGCAGGCGCTCTACGCGCTCTTCGACAACTGCAACAGCCTCCATACCAACGCGTATGACGAGGCGTTGACGACTCCGACGGAGGAGAGCGTGCGCCGTGCGGTGGCGATCCAGCTCATCATCAACCGCGAACTCGGACTCAATAAGACCCAGAATCCCTGGCAGGGCTCTTTCGCCCTCGAGTACCTGACGGACCTCGTCGAGGAGGCGGTATACCGGGAGTTCGACGCCCTTTCCGAGCGGGGCGGCGTCCTCGGCGCGATGGAGACCATGTACCAGCGGGGCAAGATCCAGGAAGAATCGCTCTACTACGAGACGAAGAAGCACGACGGGAGCCTCCCCATCGTCGGAATCAACACCTTTCTCTCCAACTCCGACGGCGGCGGCGAGCATGCCGGCGCGGCTCTCATCCGCTCCACCGAAGAGGAGAAGCAGGATCAGGTGGCGGCGGTGCGCGCCTTCCAGGCGCGCAACGCCGCGCGTGCGCCGGCCGCTCTCGAGCAGTTGAAGCGGGCCGCCTGCGGCGGCGCCAACGTCTTCCCCGAGCTGATGGAATCCGTCAAGGTCTGCTCGCTGGGGCAGATTTCGCAGGCTCTGTACGGGGTGGGAGGGCGCTATCGCCGCAACATGTGAGGTCCGGCTCCCCGAGCGCGAGCAGAATGGCCTGCCGGGCACGGTCCCGCAACGCGGCGGACGACGCCTCTTGCCCTTCCGGCCGCTCGTTGATGGGCGGCAGGATGTCGATCTCGATCCGCCCGGGGCGCGGCAGTCCGCCGCTCGGCGATAGCGCATGGCGTGTACCGCGCACCACAGCCGGAATGACGGGGCAGCCGGCGCGCGCGGCGATGACGAAGGCGCCGGTATGAAACTTCAGCAGCCCGGGCGTGCGCGTGAAGGTGCCTTCCGGAAAGAACACCAGTGACTGGCCGCTCGCCGCGTTGCGCAGCAGCCGCCGGGCATCGGCCGCCCCGCGAGTGCGGTCGAAGCGCTCGACGAACTCCGAGCCGATGCGCCGCAGGAAAAGACCCGCGAGAGGCACGGCCGACATCTCCCGCTTGATGACGAAGCTGAACCGGGCGGGCAGGGCGGCCGTGAACACCAGCCCGTCAAGATAGCTCGCGTGGTTGGAGACCACGACGCACTGCCCCGGCGCGAGCCGCTCCATCCCGCGCACGGTCAGCGGCATTGCGGCCAACCACAGAAAGGCGCGCGCAATCGCGCGGGCGGCCGCGCGCCGCCGCTGCACGCCGGGCAGGATCAATGCCGCGATCAGGCCGGCGAGTCCCATCATCAGAAAGGTGAGCGTGGCGTACAGCGCATACGCGGCTCGCGCGGGCGCTTGCGCGAACGCTCGCAAATGTGATCCGGTTCTCTTTATGTTAATGCTCGGGCTCAGATGTGAAGGTCATCACGTCGGTTGCTCGACCGCGCTCACCATACTTCGGCCGCTACCTTGACCGCGACCTGCGGGCCGAGACGGAATTGTCGAACCATTCTGCCGCAATTGCCACGCCTTCTCAGGCCGACTCCACGGACCCGGCGGTGTCCCGTTTCCTCGACGCCGTCTGGTTGGAGCGGGGCCTGTCGACCAACACACTGGCCGCGTATCGCGCCGACCTCACGGCGCTCGCGCGCTGGCTGGCGGAGCGCAAGGTTCCGATCATCCAGACCTCGCGGGCCGACCTGCTGGACTTCATCGCCTGGCGGGTGCGGGAGGGGGCGCGTCCCCGCTCCACCGCGCGGCAGCTCTCGAGCTTCCGCCGCTTCTTCCGGTATCTCGTGCGCGAAGGGGGCATCCGCGAGGACCCGACGGCGCAGATCGCGATGCCGAAGATCGGCAGGTCGCTCCCCAAGTCCCTGACGGAGGAGGAGGTCGAGGCGCTGCTCGGCGCGCCCGTGGTGACCGATCCGCTCGGCAACCGCGACCGCACCATGCTCGAGGTACTGTACGCCACGGGGCTGCGCGTCTCGGAGCTGGTGAATCTGCAGCACGGCCACGTCAACCTCAACCAGGGCGTGATCCGCATCCTCGGCAAAGGCAACCGCGAGCGGCTGATTCCCCTCGGGGAGGAGGCGGTGCGGTGGCTGATGGAGTTCGAGCACGGGTCGCGCGGGGAGATCCTGCTCGAGCGGCAGACGGATTTTCTCTTTCCCACCCGGCGGGGCGATCGCATGACCCGCCAGGCTTTCTGGCACATCATCAAACGCTACGCGCACAAGGCGGGGGTTTCCAAGGAGCTCTCGCCCCACACGCTGCGGCACGCGTTCGCGACCCACCTGCTCAATCACGGAGCGGACCTTCGCGTCGTGCAGATGCTGCTCGGGCACAGCGATCTGTCCACCACCCAGATCTACACGCACGTGGCGCGCGAGCGCATGAAAGAGCTGCACGCGCAGCATCACCCGCGCAGTTAACGAGTCACCGCATCCGCGCCGCTCAACTCTCGAGTAAATTCAGCTTGTCGGGCTTGCCGTCCCATTCCTTGGCGTCCGCCGGGGCTTCCTTCTTCTCCGTGATCACCGGCCACTGCTTGGCGAGCTCCGCGTTGAGCTTCTTGAACTGCTCCTGACCGGGGGGCAGCTCCTCCTCGGAGAAGATCGCCTCGGCCGGACACTCCGGCTCGCAAAGCGTGCAGTCGATGCACTCGTCCGGGTCGATGGCCAGGAAGTTCGGCCCTTCGTGGAAGCAATCCACGGGGCAGACCTCCACGCAGTCCATGTACTTGCACTTGATGCAGTTTTCAGTAACGACAAAAGTCATGGGTGTAGGTACCGCGCGAAGAAGCGCGCGCGAAAGCAGGTATTCTGCCACGCACGGCGGGCCGGCCGCAAAGCCGCCCGCCACGAAGCGGGCTCACTGCCTGAGCCGCCGGTCGAGCGAGGCGAAATGATGCGGCTCGATGCCCGCGGCGCGATCCTCCAGGTAGCGCCGCAGGCTGAAGTCCGTGCTCGGGAAGGCGAGCTCCGGCCAGGGAATCTCCTCCGGGCGGATCAGCTCGACCTCCAGGCTTTCGGCCCCGGCGCCGAACTCCGGCTTCGGCAAAGCCGCGCGGAAGAACACGTGGACCTGCCGGGCATGGAGCACATGCACGATGCTGAGGAGGGAGCCGACCTCGACCTCGGCCAAGGCTTCTTCCTGGCACTCGCGCGCGGCGCCCTGCTGCAGGGTCTCGCCGTTCTCGAAGAACCCGGCCGGCACCGTCCAGTACCCGCGCCGCGGCTCGATGGCGCGCCGGCAGAGAAGGATTCGACCCTGGTGCTCCGGCACGCAGCCGACGACCAGCCGCGGGTTCTGATAGTGAATGGTCCCGCACGCATCGCAGACATGCCGGGCGAGGTGATCGCCGGGCGGCACGCGAAACTCGAGCCGGCCGCCGCACTGGGGGCAGAAATTCATGGTCGCCGGGGAGCATACGGGCCGGTCGGAGCCTTGTCGATGGCCTAGAATGCCAGCTGGCTTGGGGCGCAGCGACGAGTGGGGGGTTCTCGATGAGCGCAGTGTCATGGCGGATCGGTCGGTGTCGCGTCGGAGTCTTCGTGCTTCTGGGGGTTGTTGCCGCGGCTGCGCAGGCACAGCAGTCGGATCACACGCTGATGCGCTATCCGACCCTGCACGGCGACACAGTCGTCTTTGTGGCCCATGACAACCTCTGGTCCGTGCCGCGCACGGGAGGTGTCGCGTCGCGTCTGACTACGGATCCCGGAAGCGATGTTCTGCCGCGGTTCTCGCCCGACGGCAGGTGGATTGCCTTCACCGGCGAGTACCAGGGCAACCGTGACGTCTACGTCATTCCCGCTGGCGGTGGCTCAGCCAAGCGCCTGACGTTTACTTCGGACGTTGTGCCGGCGGCGCCGCTTCGCTGGGGTCCCGACAACATGGTGGTGACCTGGACGCCGGACTCGAAGAACGTCGTGTTCCTCTCCCGGCGTTATTCCTGGAATGTCTGGTACGGCATGTTGTTCGAAGTGCCCGTGAGCGGTGGCCTGGCGGTCGAGCTGCCCCTCGATCGCGGCGGATTCCTCAGCTACGGGCCGAGCGGCCACGAGATCGCTTATAACCGGATCATGCGCAACTTCCGCACCTGGAAGCGCTACACCGGCGGACTTGCACAGACCATCGACATCTACGACTTCGATACCCATGAGCTGCGGCGCGTGATCCATTGGCCGGGCACGCAGACCTTCCCGATGTGGTACGGCAAGACGATCTATTTCCTCTCCGACCATGGGCCGAAGCAGCGCGAGAACATCTGGGCTTATGACACGGGCACGCACGCTTTCCGCCAGATCACTCACTTCACCGATTACGACGTCGACTTTCCGAGTCTCGGAACCGGCGGGGCGGGCGGCGCGGGTATCGTCTTCCAACAGGGCGGGAGCCTCTATGTGCTCGATCTGCCTTCCGAGCAGTTGCACAAGATAGCCGTCATCGTGCCGGACGACGGCTCGCGCACCGGCCCGCAGTGGGTGGACGCCAGCAAGCTGATACGCGACCGCGACATGGCCCAGGACGTGGATTTCAGTGTCGCGCCCAACGGCGCGCGCGGAGCTTTTTCCGCGCGCGGCGACATCTTCACGGTACCCGCAGAGCACGGCGACACGCGCGACCTGACGAACACGTCCGGCGCCGACGAGGATCATCCTACCTGGTCGCCTGACGGCAAGACCATCGCCTATACGACGGACGGCTCGGGCGAGCAGCAGATCGCCACCCGCCCGGCCGAAGGCGGCCCGGAGAAGCTGCTGACCCATGTCCAGAACGGTTACTTCTACACGCCCCGATGGTCGCCGGACGGGCGCTACATCGCCTTCTCCGACGGCGAGCATCGGCTGTGGTACGTATCGGCCGCGGGCGGGACGCCGCAGCTCGTGGCCGAGGACAGGTACAACGAGATCCACGACTACACCTGGTCGCCGGACGGCCTCTGGCTCGCCTACAGCATCGTCGGCGCGAACCAGCAGAGCAATATCTGGCTCTACAGCCTGAAGAGCCATCGCGCCTCGCGCGTGAGCGATCCGCTCTCGAACGACTTCATGCCGGGGTTCGACCGCGCCGGGAAGTATCTCTTCTTTGTCTCCACGCGTCACGAGAACCCGACTCTCAGCGAGTCGGAATTCAACATCGCCACGCTGAAGATGACGGGCATCTACGTGGCCACCCTGAGGAGCGATGAGCCATCGCCGTTCGCGCCCCGCTCGGACGAAGGGGCGGTGAGTTATCCGCCGCAGCCCGCCGCGCCGTCAGGCGCGAAGACGCGTGGCCCCGGGGAGCGCCCCGCGCCCGCCAAGGCGGGGCATGCGTGGAAGCCCGGTGCCACCGCGCCGATCCGCATCGACCTCGAGGGCCTGATGCAGCGCGCCGTGCCGCTACCCATCACGCCCGCCGACATCGCGGCCATCAGCGTCCGCGGCGACAAGGTCTTCTACATGACCACTCCGCCGCAAATGATCGAGGGGCCGCTGCCGGGGGAGCAGTCGGCGCTGCACGTCTTCGACATGGCCAAGCGCAAGGACGCCACGGTGGTGACGGGACTCGACGCCTACTCTCTGTCCGCGAACGGCAGGAAGGTGCTGTACCAGGTGGGCAAGGACTACTTCATCGCCGATGCCGCCCCGGGCGATGCCGCCGCCAAGAGCCGTAAGCAGCTCAATTTCTCGCACATGCGCATCCGCATCCTGCCGACCGAGGAATGGGCGGAGATGTTCAACAACGCCTGGCGCCTGGACCGCGATCTGTTCGTCAACAAGGACATGAACGGGGTCGACTGGAATGCGGTGCACGCGAAGTACGCCCGTCTCCTGCCGCTCGTCGGCTCGCGCAGCGACCTCAACTACCTCATCGGCGAGGTGATCGGGGAGCTCAGCAACTCGCATACGTACGTCGGCGGCGGGTCCGACATCCCGGCCGACAAGCGCGTGCCGACGGCGTTCCTCGGCTGCGATTTCGCGCTCGATGCCGCCTCCGCGCGGTACCGCATCGCAAGGATCTACCACGGCGACAACACGCGCGATCAGTACCGCTCGCCGCTCACGGCGCCCGGACTCGACATCCACGCGGGCGATTACCTGCTCGCCATCGACGGCGTCGAGCTGCGCGCACCGGTCAGCCCCTACAGCCTCCTCGTCGGCAAGCAGGGACAGACGGTCCAACTGACCGTCGCCGACTCGCCGGACGGTAAGCGGCGCACCCTGACCGTGAAGCCGGTGGCGACGGAGCTGTCGCTGCGCGAGCACGCCTGGATCAAACACAACCGCGACCTGGTCGATCGGCTCTCCGGCGGGAAAATCGCCTACATCTACCTCTCGGACATGGAAGCGCTCGGCATGGAGCAGTTCATCCGCCAGTTCTACCCGCAGCTCGACAAGCGCGCGCTGATCATCGATGACCGCTTCAACGGCGGCGGCTTCATCGATCAGATCGTGCTCGAGCGGCTGCGGCGCGTGCTCGTGGGGCTCTCCACCGATCGCGAGTGGGCGCGGAACTCCATCCCGCAGCAGCTCATCGACGGGCCGAAGGTGTGTCTCATCAACCACTACTCGGCCTCGGACGGCGACATCTTTCCGTACTTCTTCCGCAAGTACGGCCTCGGCCCGCTCATCGGCACGCGCACTTGGGGCGGAGTGCGCGGGATTCGCGGGTCCTGGACACTGCTCGACGGCGGCTACATCACCATCCCGGAGGATGCGCTCTACGGGCTGCATTCCGAATGGATCATCGAGAACCACGGCGTTGCGCCGGACATGGAAGTGCGTACCTCGCCGGGAGAGCTGCTCGCGGGGCACGATGCGCAGCTCGAGGCAGCCGTGAGATACCTGATGGGCAAGCTCGCGGGGCACCCCGGCGGGCTGCCGCAGCCGCCGGCGGAGCTTCCGGCGTACCCTCCCGGTCCGGGTTAGTCAGCCTGTTGGACTGCGCTGTATAGACTATGGCGCTGCTCAGCCGGCAAAAGTCGCGCCTTTTGCCGGCGGCAACGGAGCTGATGTCCGACAAACGCGCAGGAGCGCGTTTGGACGACCGCAGGTCGGCCCGAAGGGTGCCGTCCAGGGACGGATAGGCACAACAACGGCCACGGCCGGTTTTTCCAATTAACTAGCGCAGGCGCAGCGCCCGACGCACGGCGGTCGAGGCGGTCTGATAGCTTTCCCGATCGATGCGCACGAGGTCGCGACCTTCGTTCTTCGCCTCGTAGAGGGCGGCGTCGGCGCGAGCGATGATCTCATCGAGAGAGCGTGCCCCGTCGGCCGTCGTGGCGAGTCCGGCGCTGAAGGTGATGCGCATGGGAGGGTCGTCGTTGGGGGAGGGCACCTGGATCGCGAGGGCGAGCGCCCGCAGCCGCTCGACGCTGGCGAGCGCGGCATCGAGCGTAGTGTCAGGATGAATGAGCAGGAACTCCTCGCCGCCCCAGCGGCCGAGAGCGTCCGCGGCGCGCAACGATCCGCGGCTGACACGCGCGAATTCCCGTAGCACGAAATCGCCGGCCGCGTGACCGCAGCGGTCGTTGACGGCCTTGAAGTGATCGAGGTCGAGGATGGCGATGGTGAGCGGCCGCGCTTCTGCGGTCGCGGACTCGAGCGCCGCCGTCGCCAGCTCCATGGTGCGCCCGCGGTTCGGCATGCCCGTGAGGTTGTCCTCCCGGGCAAGGCGTATGAGCGCGCGGCGATGGCGCAGGTTGGTGATGAGAATGTAGGAGAGCAGGGCAATCACGAGCACGCCCGCCGTGCCGGCGACGGCCACCCAGCGCAGCGTCTCCGTCTGACGTGTGGCGCGTTGGCGGGATAGCTCCAACTGATGCTGCAGGACGGCGTTACGCGCGATCTCCTGCTCGGCCACGAAGCGCTCTTTGACGGTCCGCTGCAGCCGCAGGCGCCGCACGAGGTTCGCCGCACGGTAGCGTTGGAGATATTCGCCCAGATCGGCATACGCTCTGCGGTAATCGTGCAGCGCGCCGTAGGCCCGCGCACGCGTTTGGTACACAGCGCCCACCCTGCTCTGGTCCATGTCTGCCCCGCTGCGGTCGAGCACGTAGTTGAGTATGCCGAGTGCCTGCCGCGCATGCCCGTCCTGTAGAGCGATCTCGGCCAGGTACGCTTGTGTCTGCTTCAATACGTACGTGGACTTGCTGGCGGCGAATACCGGTGCTGCGCTGCTGCAGCGCGCGCGCGCCGCCTGATATTGATTCAGCTCGATGAGCGCGTGGCAGATCTCCATATCGTCCCAGGCGATACCCTGGTGATCGCCGAGCGAGACGCTGATGCTCCGGCCGCGCTCGAAGACTGACATTGCGGGACGGAATTCGCGCATCTTGTTGAGGATCTCTCCCTCCAGGTAGTAGGACACCGAGAGGTCAAGCGAATCGCCTTGGGCGATATCCCAGGCGATTCTTTCGCGCACGAGCGTCAGTGCTTCCTCGTAGTCGCCGACGGCCAGCAGCGCCGAGGACAGCTCGATCGCGGCATCGGTATGCGCCTGGGCACGCGCCGGCGTCTCCGAATCCCGGTACGCGACCGTGTCGGTCCGAGTGGCGAGGGCATATTCGCCCGCGCGGCGCTCGAGCGCCCCAAGGGCGGTCTCGAGACAGACACCGGACAGCGAGCCTCGAGGCTGCTGCGCACCTGCCTTTTCGATGGTGCCGATAATGTCGTGAATCTGGGTCTGGGTGCGAACGTTGTAGGCCTCGGTGTAGAGCAGCTCGAGGCGCAAGGGGTCCGTCGGCCCACTCACGAGCGCAAGTCCCCGCGCGGCCGTTGCCAGCGACTCGTCATCGAGCTCGAGAATCGAGTACGCATCCGCCTGCACCGCGTACAGCGCGGCGAGCTGTCTCGAGTCCGCCGGCGAGCCCGCCCGCTCGAGCGCTCGCAGGCGCGCCGAGGCTGCCGAGAGTGCTTGGGTGGCATTGCGGTCGACCAGCGGATCGAGAGCTCTGTACGCGGGGTCCGCGATCTGGAAGCACTCGGCCCGGGCGGTGGTTGGGAGCGTCGCCCAGAGTGCGAGGACGAGCAGCGCCGCTCGCGCGAGCGCCGCCGCCGCACGGCATGAATTTGCGGGTCTGAACAAGAACCTCTGCATCGAGAGAGTAACGTTACGTGCTTGCCGGACAGCAGGCGCCATCGGACTTCACGCTTCCGCCGCGACGGTCTGCGGAGCCACTCTGGGTGACGGAGCTCACATTCTGCGACATGCGCCGGTGACATAACGTAGCGGCAGCCGATGTTGCCACGGATTCCAACGCCGGTCGGGTGATCCGTGGCCTCAATCGCGAGCTGCATCCCGGACCCGACTAGAGGGCTCCAGCTACTCTTGGCCGGGCCTCGGAAGCCGGCGTCCGGCTGCCGACGCTGTCTTTTATGTAATCCAGGGGCGATCCCATTTCCGCGAAGCGTTACAACGCGCCTCTTCGCGCCGACGCGGCCAGCGGCACCGATCCGCTACCGCTACCGCGTGCCCCGGATGCTGCAGATATGTTGGTCGAAGCACTGCCGGATCTCGCCCTGC
Organism: Steroidobacteraceae bacterium; assembly: GCA_050739095.1. Classification (GTDB taxonomy): domain Bacteria; phylum Pseudomonadota; class Gammaproteobacteria; order Steroidobacterales; family Steroidobacteraceae; genus 13-2-20CM-66-19. The sequence goes on from JBOIAR010000019.1 coordinate 81,154, forward strand.
TCATCGGGCGCGACGGTGTCGTGCTCGCCCAGGGAGGCGGTCGCGACATGGCTGGCTTGAAGCCGCCAGCGGCAGCCACCGGCAAGCCGCTGGAAGCCTCCTGGCCCGCACCCGTTGCGGCATTGCTCCGGCAATTGACGCGCAAATCGATCGCGCAACGCACGAGCGCCGCGGCACGCTTCACCAGCGGTGGAACCGAATACCTGGCACAGGCCTCGCCCCGGGGACCCGACCGGGCCGTCTGCATGGTTCGGACGGCGGGCAGCGCCAACTTGGACGAGGGCTCGGATACCGGCGCGCGCCCTCCACCCCAGCTCGAGCGCCGCGGCTTCCTGCAGCGTTTCAAGGAGTCGATGTCGTGGGCCGCCATGCGCGAGACACCCATCGCGCTCGCCGTCGTCCATATCGACGGCCTCGCGGACATCGCGCAGGTGCTCGCCTCCCAGATGTCGGAGCAGGTCATGAGCACGGCGGTCTACAGGCTCCCGCGCCCGCCGCAAGGCACGGAGGTCGCCGGTGGGACTCCCGAGTGGTACCTCGGGCAGCTCAGCGAAAATCTGCTGGCCGTGGTCCTCGAGAGTGCGGACCGCGAGGCCATCGAGGCCTGTGTCGCGCGGATCTGCTCGAGCCTGCGCGAGCCGATCCGCACGGGCGATGCCGAATTCCATCTGACGCCGTACGCCGGCGTCGCGATTCTCGGGCAGGACGCTTCCACACCGAAGCTGCTGTTGGAGCAGGCGCGCGCCGCCGCGATGGAGGCGCGCCGGTCGGGGTCCGCGCCGGGGATCCGATTTTGCACGGATACCATGAAACTGCGCGCGCTCGCGCGCATCGATCTGACTCGCGAGCTGCGCAATGCGATCGCCAACGGAGACATCCGCCTGCGCTATATCGGTCGCCACAATCTCAAGACCGGGCGCCTTGCCGCCTGCGTCGGGTATCTGCGCTGGCGACATCCACTGCGTGGGGAGATCCGTCCCGCGGAATTCCTGCGGCTCGCCGCGGCGACGGGACTCGCAGCCGCTTTGTCCCGGGCCGTCCTCGCGCATCTGCGCCGGGACTTTGCCGTGCTTGCCGCCCGCTGCGAGCCGGATGTCTGCATCTCTTTCGGCGCGCTGCGCCATCACGTCCTGCACGAGGAGTTCCTGAACGATGTGGCGCAACTCGTCACCGCCGGCGGCGTAGCCGCGGAGCGGCTCGAGCTCAGGATCGCCGAGAAGGTCTTCATCACGCGCGAGCGGGCGCATTCCGAGGCGCTGAAGCGCCTCGGCGTGCGGCTGGTCGTCGACGAGGTGGCGCGTGGCATGGGCTCGCTCGACTCGCTCGCGCGCGCGCCGATCTGGGGGCTGCAGCTCGACCGCGCGTGGGTGGCTGCGCTGCGCACCGATCCGATCGCCCGCAAGGTCTGCCGGGCCGGCATCGAGATGGCGGCCGCGCTGCGCCTCGTCCCCATCGCGACCGGGGTGGATGATGCGGCAACCCGGGACGCGCTGTTGGAGCTCGGCTGCACTTACGGCAGCGGCGACCTCTATCAGGACGACGAGTTGGACATAACATCCGGCTGATTTGACCGAGCCGTTATGTGACGCGCGTCACGCTGGCGGCCGCGGGCGGTGGGGCCGGCTCGACTGAGAGAGGCGTCACACCCGGCGGAGAATGCGGGCCACGATAATCCATAACCAGAGCACGCCGAGATGCGCATTCCACGCCTCGTTCCGATTTCGATCCTGGTTCTCGCGTTTGCCGCCCCGGCGCTGCCGGTCAGCGCCGCCGCGAGGTTGTACATCGTAGAAGCGCCGACTGTGGCGGCCGCCCGCGCGAGCGTGCTCGCGGTGCACGGGACGCTCCAGCGCGAGCTCCCGATCATCCATGCCGTCGCCGCCCGCCTCGATTCGCAACAGGCGGCGCGCCTGCGCGCCATAGCGGCCGTGCGGCTCTTCGCGGATCGGACCGTGCACACGCGGGGCTCGCTCCTTGGCGGCCTCACTCGGGCCCTGAGCAAGACGGTGAATTCCGTCGACTCGGCGCTCGCCACGAACCCCCTGGTGTCCACCGTCACAACTGCGGCGCTCCCCCTCGTCACGGCCGTCACCGGCAACCCCGTGACGAGCATCGTGACCGCTCCCCTCGTCTCGACGCTGAGCGCTGTCACCTCCACGCAGGACGGACAGGGCGTGGCAGCCCTCACGCTGACCTATGAGACGAATTACCCGATGCTGGTCGGCGCGAATACGCTGCAACAGGCGGGAATCACGGGCAAGGGCGTCACCATCGCGGTGCTCGACTCCGGGCTGTGGCAGGACGCGTTACAGAACTACGGCTCGCGCATCCTGGCAACGCGCGATGTCACGAACGGGGGCTCGGGTGCGGTGACCGGCGATCCGTACGGTCACGGCACCCACATCACCTCCATCGCGGCGGGCGGCGCGCAGAACATCGCCGGGGAGTATCTCAGCATCGCACCGCAGGCGAATCTCGTCATCGTGCGCGCCCTCGACGGCTACGGCGCGGGAAGTTATTCCGACATCATCGCGGGCATCAACTGGATCGTCGCGAACCGCAAGAAATACAACATCCGTGTCCTCAATCTGTCACTCGGCGCCACGCCGGAGTCGTACTACTGGAACGATCCGCTCGACCAGGCCGTGATGGCCGCCTGGAAGGCGGGCATCGTCGTGGTCACGGCGGCGGGCAACGATGGCCCGAGCCCCATGACGGTGGATGTACCCGGGAACGTGCCCTACGTCATCACGGTCGGCGCGCTCACGGACAACTACCAGCCGTACAATACGAGCGACTGGCGGCTCGCATCTTTCTCGTCCACCGGTCCGACTTACGAGGGCTTCGTCAAGCCTGAGGTGGTCGCTCCTGGCGGCCATATGGTCGCCTCCATGGCGAGCGGCAGCTATCTCGCGAACATTGATCCTGATTCGATGGACATCGTCGAGCAGCTGTTCACCATGTCCGGCACGTCGCAGGCCGCTGCGGTGACTTCGGGTGTCGTTGCGCTGATGCTGCAGGAGGACCCGACGCTCACGCCCGATAACGTGAAATGCCGCCTGATGGACTCGGCGCGGCCCGCCGTGACATCTTCCGGCACGCTCGCCTACAGTGTCTTCCAGCAGGGCGCGGGCCTCATCAACGCGGTCGCGGCCGTCAACAGCTCGGCGACGGACTGCGCCAACTTAGGGCTCAACATCAATGCCGATCTCGCGGGCACGGAGCACTTCGGCGGCCCGGCCAATCGCGACGCCAACGGCAACTACTACATCATGAACATGCAGTCGTCGACGCCGAACACTCCCGAGTCCGGAGACGGCCTGATGTGGTCGAGCGCCTACCCGGGAACCCAGGGGTACGCCTGGAGCGAGGGGTACCCCTGGAGCCAGGGGTTCGCGTGGACCCAGGCCTACGTCTGGTCGAACAACTTCGCCTGGGCGAGAAACTTCGCCTGGGCGAGAAACTTCGCCTGGGCCCGGACCGTTCCGTGGTGGAACACCTCACAGGCCCCTGCGCCCACCGCGCCCGCGCCGGTGGTGCCGTGGGTACCCAACCAGTAGGAGGAGCCATAGCGCCGTGAGCACGTTCGCGCGCGCCGGCGCTTCGAGGCGGCGGATCATCGGTCCAGCGTTATTGCTGATGGTGGCGGCTTCGCTCGCCGCCGCGGCCGATGCTCCGCCTCTCATTCTCACGCATTTGACGACGGCGGACGGTTTGCCCCAGGGCACCGTCCGCTCGGTGCTGCAGGACTCGCAGGGGTTCATGTGGTTCGGCACCGAGGACGGCCTCGTCCGCTACGACGGTCAGGATTTCGTGCGCTACGGCTATTCGCCGGCAACGAACCGCGGACTGCCGGGCAATTTCGTCCGGCAGATCGTCGAAGGCCCGCACCACAATCTCTGGATCGCGATCAACGGCGGCCTTGCCCGTTGGAATCGCGCCCGGGATGACTTCACGGTCTATCGCCACGACCCGCACGATCCAAATTCCCTGGCGAGCGATGACGTGAACGCCTTGTCGATCGACGGGCAGGGGCGGGTCTGGATCGCGACGGCCGACGCGGGCCTGGACGTGCTCGACCCTCGGTCGGGGCGCTTCGAGCACCTGCCGCACGTGCCCGCAAACCCAGGATCGCTCGCGAGCGACCAGGTGAGCACTCTCGCCCGCGACCACGCCGGCGACCTCTGGGTGGGCACGGACGCGGGACTCGATGAGCTCGAGCCCGGTCAGCATACCTTCCGCCATTTCCGGTCCGTGCCCGGCGATCCGCATACGCTGAGCGGCAGCTTCGTCACGCAGGTGCTCGAGGATCGGAGCGGCTCCCTCTGGGTCGGCACTCGCGATGGCGGACTCGACCGGATGGATCGCAACGGACAGGTCCTGCAGGTCTTCCGGCACGATCCGCGCAATCCGGGATCGCTCGCGAGCAACGCCGTGCACGCTCTGCTGGAGGATCGGGAAGGAGACTTCTGGGTGGGGACCGAGGCGGGGCTCGACCTGCTCGACCGGGCGACGGGCACGATCGTCCATTATCGCCACGAGCGGCAGGATCCTTATTCCCTGCGCGACTCCTGGATCATGTCTCTCTATCAGGACAGCTCCGGCCTCGTGTGGATCGGCACGGATACCGGCGGCGTCGACCGCTGGGACCCCCGCAGCGCCGAGCTCGGCGCCCGCCGGCCCGATTGGGTCGGGAGCCTTGACGTCACGGCCTTCACCGACGCCCCCGACGATCGGGTCTGGATCGCATCGATGGGGGGCGGGGTGGTCCAGTACGATCCGGATAGCGGCAGCGAGATCGGCCTTGAGGCTCTCACTGGCCGCAGGACGCTCCTCGACGACGGCAAGGTGTTGGCGTTGCACGAAGATCGTCGGGGCGTGCTCTGGATCGGAACGATGGACCGGGGCGTCGCGACGCTCGATCGCCACGGCAAACTCGCATGGGTTCCCGTCAAGCGCGGTGATCCGCACGGCCTGAGCGCCGGAGGGATCATGACGATCTTCGAGGCCCGCAGCGGCGAGATGTGGGTCGGCACCTATGGCGGCGGCGCGAATATCGTCGATCCCGCCACCGGACTGGTGCGCCAGCTTCCCTACGGTTCGGCGCCGGGGGCCGTCAGCTCCGACGCGGTCACCGCCTTCGCCGAGGATTCGCGCGGCGACATCTGGATCGGCACGGTCGACGGCGGCCTCGATCTCGCCCGCTCGGACGGCACGGTGGTCAGAGTCTTCCGTCACCATCCGCATGACCCGGCAAGCCTGCCTTCGAACACGATCTACGCGCTCGCGGTGGACTCGCACGATCGGGTCTGGATTGGAACCAACGGCGGCGGCCTCGCGCTCGCGACCGGCAGCCCCTCGGCACCGGGGACGATCCGCTTCCGGACGTTCTCCCTCGGCCAGGGACTGACCAGCGATACGATCAACGGGGTGCTGGTCGATGCGAGCGGCAACGTTTGGATGAGCGGCAACGCCGGCCTCATGCGGCTCGATCCGAACGACGGCTCCGTCAAGAGCTTCCACATGGAAGACGGAGCGATGGGGGAGGAGTTCACCTCCGGAGCCTACTACCGGATGCACGACGGCCGGCTCGCTTTCGGCGGTCCCGGCGGCTTCAACATCTTCGATCCCACGAACCTGACGGAGCGCTCGCAACCGCCGCGCCTCGCGCTCACCGGGGTCGAGATCCTCGGCGCACCCGCGCCCGGCGCGACGCCATACTGGCTGCGCAGTCGCATTCCGCTCAATTACCGCGACAGCATCGTATCGTTCGACGTCAGCGTGCTCGATTTCACCTCGCTCCGACACAACCGCATCGCGTATCGGGTGTCGGGCCTCACCGACCGGTGGATCGATCTCGGCAGTCAGCATCGCATCACGCTCACCAATCTCGATCCGGGGGATCACGTGCTCGAGGTTCGCGGCGCCAATTCCGATTCCGTGTGGAGCGCGCCACTCAGGATCACGCTGCACCGCGACCCCGCGCCGTGGGCATCGCCCTGGGCGTATGCGGTGTATGGCCTCGTGATCCTCGGTCTGCTCGCTTACCGGCTGCGCAAGCAGCAGCTCGAGCGCAGGCATCAGGCGCGCGAGCGTGAGCGGCTGGAAGCGGAGGTCGCAACGCGCACACGCGAGCTCTGCGAGAGCAATCGCCAATTGGCCGATGCTGCCCGTGCCAAGAGCGACTTCCTCGACCGCATGAGTCACGAGCTGCGCACGCCGATGAACGGCGTCGTCGGCATGACGGAGTTGCTGGCCCGCACGCCGCAGTCGGCCACTCAGGCGCGGCTCACGCAGACGATCCGCTCATCCTCCCAGGTGCTCCTGCGAATCGTCAACGACCTCCTCGACCTCTCGCGAGCGCAGGCAGGCAAAATCGCGCTCGAAGCGCTGCCCATCGATCTCGATCGCATTCTCGACGAGTGCGCCAACCTCTTCAGCGCCACCATCCAGGCCAAGGGCATCCGGCTCAACGTCCGGCCGCCGGCACCCGGACGACTGGCGGCGGAAGGGCGGGCGCTCATCGGCGATCCGTTCCGCTTACGGCAGATCGTGATGAATCTCGTCGGCAACGCGGTCAAGTTCACCGAGCAGGGCGAGATCGCGGTGCAGGCGAACGTCGAGCTCGCGGACGCCGACCGGGCGGCTGTTGATATCACGGTCTCCGACACCGGCATTGGCATGGATGCCGCAACGGTCGAGAAGATTTTCCGCCCCTTCACCCAGGCCGACGAATCGACCAGCCGCCGATTCGGCGGCAGCGGCCTCGGGCTCGCGATCTGCCGCGAGCTCGCGCAGTTGATGGGCGGGCAAATCACGGTCGAGAGCAATCCAGGCGTTGGTTCGACGTTCCGTGTGTTCCTGCCGGTCGAGGTGAGCGCCAGGCAGCCGCGGCCGGCCGAAACGGCTGCGGCCGCGGCGGGCGGCGGCCCGCGCATTACGGCCGGAGCGATCGGCGGCCACGTCCTGCTCGTGGAAGACGACGCGGTCAACGCCGCGGTCGCTCAGGGTTACCTCGAGTCGCTCGGCTGCACCTACATCTGGGCCAGGGACGGCGCCGAAGCTCTCGCGCGCAGCGCCACCGGCCGTTTCGATCTGATCCTGATGGACCTCAACATGCCAGGCTTCGATGGCTACGAGACGGCGAAGTTGGTGCGTGAGCGCGCCGGGCGCGGACGTCGCGTGCCCATCATCGCCCTCACGGCGCATACGCCCTCGCAGGTCTTTCAGCGCTGCGAGGCGGCCGGCATCGACGATGTGCTGAGCAAGCCGTGCACGCTGGAAGACTGCGAGCATCTGCTGCGGCGTTGGATGCCGCGCGATCGAGAGCCGCAGGTGGCCGCGCAACCCGGTGACCGCCCGGGGGTAGTCGAGCCCGTCGCGCAACCCGGCGAAGGCAGTGGCAACAGCGAGGAGGCGCGAGCGGCGTCACCGCCCCAGGACCTCGCCCAGCTCGACCGAGCGACCGTCGTGCGGCTGCGCGGTTCGGCGGCTCCGGGGCGGCCCGACCTTTACTCCCGGCTGGTCGAGCTCTTCAGTACCGGATCGGCCACCGCGCTCGCCGAGCTCCAGGCAGCGCTTCGTGACCAGGATCTCACGGCTGCGCGCGCGATCTGTCACAAGTTGAAATCGAGCGCCGCGAATGTCGGCGCGATGGCGTTCTCGGAAGACGTTCGCCGCCTCGAGCAGCTCTGCGCGGCGGGCGACTCGACCGAGGTCTGGAGTGCGTTCGAGCGGCTGCGCTCGGCGCATCCGGCACTGATCTGCGAGCTGACGGCGCTCGAGCGCAGGGAGAGCGCGTGATACCCGAGACAGCAAAACCCGTAGCGATCATCGCGGATGATGAGGAAACCGGGCGGCTCCTTCTCGCCGAGTCCGCCGAGCAGGTGGGCCTTGCGCCCCTGATGTTTGGCACCGGTACGGAGGCGCTGGAGGCGGCGCTCTCGTATGGGGCGGCCATCGTCCTCCTGGACGTCGAGATGCCGGGTATGGACGGCTTCGCCGTTTGCCGGCGCCTGCGAGGCGATCCGCGCTTCACGACCACTCCCATCGTGATGGTGACAGGTCACGAGGATTCGACGGCGATCACCCTTGCTTTCGATGCCGGCGCCACGGATTTCATCTCGAAGCCGGTCAACTGGGCTCTGCTGCCACGACGTCTCGAATACATCCTGCGCAATGCGGCCTCGGCGGAGCGGATCGAGCGGCTCGCCTACTTTGATCCTCTTACCGGGCTGCCGAACCGGCAACGCTGCCTCGAGACCGCGGAGCGGCAGTTCGCGGAAGCTTCGCGCACGGGCGAGGCCGTCGCGGTCGTGTACCTCGACCTCAACAGCTTCAAGCGCATCAACGATACCTTCGGTCACTCGGCGGGCGATGCGGTGTTGCGCACCGTCGCCGCCAAGCTCACCCGCTGCATGGATGCGCCGGAAGGCGAGCCTGCACACGTGACGCTCGCGCGCTTCGGGGGCGACGAGTTCGTGATCCTGGTCCGCCATCCCGAGGCCGGAGCGCTCGCCCAGTGCCTCGCCGAGAAGTGCAGCGCCGCGTTCAAGAGCCCCATCGTCCATGAAGGCCTCGAGTTCTATTCGACGCCGAGCATCGGGATTGCCGTCTACCCCAAGGACGGTGCGGACGTTGCCACGGTGCTCAAACATGCCGACACGGCGATGTATCAGGCCAAGACCGGCAGCGCCGAGCCGATAGCGGTTTACGCGCCGGCCATGAGCAGCCGCTTGCGCGACTGGCTCGAGCTCGAGGCGCGGTTGCGCCGGGCCGTCCAGGAAGACCGCGTGCACCTGCGTTACCAGCCCAAGTTCAGCCTGAAGGACCATCGCCTGTCGGGGGTGGAGGCGCTGCTGCGTTGGTACGACAGCGAGCACGGCGAAGTCTCGCCCACCCGTTTCATCGAGATCGCCGAGGACAGCGGGCTCATCCTCGAGATGGGAAGTTGGGTGGTGCGTGCTGCGTGCCGGCAGCTGCGCAAGTGGCTCGATGCGGGCTTCAACGTTCCGGTGGCCATCAACGTATCCGGCAAGGAGCTCCTGCATGGCGACCCGGCCCGCGTCGTGGAGACGGAAGCGGCGGCAGCCGGCGTCCCGACCTCGTTCATCGAGGTCGAGATCACGGAGTCGGTCCTGGTTCAAGACTCCGGCAAGGTGCGCCACGCGCTCGAAAGACTGCGTCAGCTCGGATGCCGTATCGCGCTCGATGACTTTGGCACGGGCTATTCGTCCCTCGCCTACATCACTCGCTTTCCGCCCGACCGCCTCAAGATCGACAAGGCGTTCGTGCGTAACGTGGATCGCTCCGCGAGCGATGCTGCGATCGCCAACGCCATTCTCTCGCTTGCCAAGACGCTGGGGCTCGTCGTGACCGCCGAGGGCATCGAGCGGCCGAGCCAGCTCGAGTGGCTGCGCACACGCGGGTGCGACGAGGTCCAGGGATTCCTGCTCGCGAGGCCCCTTGCGGCGGCGGAGCTGGAGGAGCGATTTCTGCGCGGGGCGGGCGCCGACTCATCGCTGCCACGGGACCTTGCCCCCGCGCCAAGACGCCGCAGCAACCCGTGAATGGATCACACCGGGCGGGGCGCGCGGCGAAGGCGCGTCACAGTTCGCCCGGCGGCTCTCAAGGAGGCGCTCGGCGAGCCGAAGAATTACCGTAATAGCCAATCAGTGAGACTTCGTTCTCATGCGGGTGCCCGGGCTTCATACGAGCGATCCGCCGGTGCGGTCGGCCGACCGCGGCCGGGCGTCTCTGGTCATCACCACGGTCCTCGCCGGCACCGTGCTCAGCCTACTGGCCCTCGGCGCGCGGGCGTTTGCCGATGGACGAGGCGCCCCGGGTGGGCCCGGCAGTGTCCTGCA
>JBOIAR010000020.1:0-88927 GCA_050739095.1 Steroidobacteraceae bacterium
AGCCGATGCCAGCCAAGCGGAGTGCCATGCGCAAAATCACAGAAGTCCTGCGCCTGAAGTTCGAGGCGCGATTGAGTCACGAGCGGATCGCGGCGGCGACCGGCCTGTCCAAGGGCGCCGTGAGCAATTACGTGCAGCGGGCCGTCCACAGGAGCCTCGGGTGGCCGCTGCCGCAGGAGCTGGACGAGGCGGCCCTTGAGCGGCTGCTGTTCCCCCAGGTCGTGCAGCGCGAGCAATACACGCATGCCGACGACGCGTACGTGCACCAGGAGCTCAAGCGCAAAGGGGTAACGCTGCAGCTGCTGTGGGAGGAATACCGCGCCGCCCACGGGGAGCGGGCGTACCAGTACAGCCAGTTCTGCTGGCATTACCAGCGCTTCCGCGACAGCCTTGCCCGCTCGATGCGCCAGACCCACCGGGCGGGCGAGAAGCTGTTCATCGACTATAGCGGCGACACCGTCCCGGTGATCAATGCCGTGACCGGGGAGATCCTGCCCGCGCAGGTCTTCGTCGCCACGATGGGGGCGAGCAAATACACCTATGCGGAAGCCACCTGGACGCAGCAGCTGCCGGACTGGATCGCCTCGCACATCCGGATGTTCGGGCACCTCGGATGTGTGCCCGAGATCCTAACACCAGACAATTTGAAGAGCGCCATCAAGAGGGCGTGTCGCTACGAGCCGGAAGAGAACTCGACTTACGGCGATATGGCGCGTCATTACGGTTGCGCGATCATCCCGGCGCGTCCGAAGCGGCCGAAGGATAAGGCGGTCGTGGAAAACCACGTGCTCGTGGTGCAGCGTTGGATCCTGGCGCGCCTTCGCAACCGTCAGTTCTTCTCCCTGCCCGAGCTCAACGGTGCGATCGCAGCGCTGCTCGTCGAACTCAACCACCGCCCGTTCAAGAAGCTGCCCGGTTGCCGCGCCGAGGCCTTCGAGTCGATCGACCGGCCGGCTATGAAGGCACTGCCCGAGAGGCGCTACGAGTACGCCGAGTGGCTGAAAGCCAAGGTCGGTATCGACTACCACGTCGAAGCCGACGGGCACTACTACAGCGTCCCGCACCAGCTGGTCGGCGAGCACGTGCGCGTGCGCATGACGGCCTCTGCCATCGAGTGCCTGTTCAAGGGCCGCCGCATCGCCGCGCACGCGCGCTCCTACCAGCGCGGCAAGCACACGACACTCCCAGAGCACATGCCCGAGTCGCACCGCCGGCACATGCAGTGGACGCCGGGGCGGCTGCTCGCCTGGGGAGAGAAGATCGGGCCGGGCACGCGCGCCGTCGTGCAATGGCAGTTCGACAACCGGCCGCACCCCGAGCAGGGCTATCGGACGTGCCTGGGCCTATTGAACCTCGCCAAGACCTACAGCGAGCCGCGACTGGAAGCGGCCTGTCGCCGGGCCCTGACGATCGGTTCCCCGACCCGCAAGCGCATCGAGGCGATCCTCGAGGCCAAGCTCGACCAGCACCCGGACCTCTTCCCCGGCGCGGACACGGCCGCGCCCACCGCCTCGCGCGCGCACGAGAACGTGCGCGGGGCGGAGTACTTCCGTGGCACCACCCAGACGGCCACGCCGTCAACTACCGAAGGAGATGATGATCCATGCTCATCCAACCCACCCTCGATGCACTGAACCGCCTGAAGCTGCACGGCATGGCCCTTGCCCTGAGCGATCAGATGACCAATACCGCCGCCCAGCAGCTCGCCTTCGAGGAGCGCATCGCGCTGCTGCTCGAGCGCGAGGTGACCCACCGGGAAAACAGCCGCATGGGGCGGCTGTGGAAGGCCTGCCAGCCCAAGGAGCGGGGAGCCGTGATCGAGGACATCGACTACCGCGGACGCAGCGGACTTGACCGCGCACAGCTTGCGAGCCTCGCCTCCTGCGAGTGGATCCGCCAGAGCCAGAATTTGCTGCTTCACGGCGCGACCGGCAGCGGCAAGACCTATCTGGCCTGCGCCCTGGCGCATCAGGCGTGCCGAGCGGGCCTCTGCGCCTGGTACGTGCGCGCCCCGCGCCTGTTCGAGGAACTCAGCCTGTGCCACGCCGACGGCACCTTCCGCAAGCGCCTCGCGGCCATCGCCAAAATCAACCTGGTCATCATCGACGATTTTGCGATCAGTCCCATCGGTCCTCGCGAACGCAACGACCTGCTCGAACTCCTCGACGATCGCGTCGGATCCCGAGCATCGATCTTGACGAGTCAGCTGCCGATCGAGCACTGGCATGAGTACCTGAACGATCCCACCCTCGCCGACGCGATCATGGACCGCCTCATCCACTGCTCGCACAAGATCCACCTGCAGGGCAAGGAGTCGATGCGCGAGCGCACCAGCAAGAAGGCTGCGAAGGGCTGAGGTGATGGCAAGGTCGCGACCCGTAGACATGCCCGCGCAGGCTCTTCTGCCCGCCCTCCGGGCGGTCAGACTCCCCTACGGCTTCTCCGTGAAACGGGGAGCGAAGAGGCGGACCAGAGCGTCGCAGGCGTTGACGGAACGTGACCGATCGGAGTAATAAACCTTCACAGCGCCGACCCGGCGGAATCGCCGGTCACCTTCGGCCGGAACGACCGGTCACAATCGCCGGAATACGCATCTAGCCAAGGGCGTTTCAAGCGACTGAAAATCCGCGTGTCGGTGGCCGGCTGTACCTAGCGGTGATCCTCGCGCTGCAGAGCCGGCAGGTGTTCGGATACAGCTTGTCCGATCGAGTGCCCGGTGAGTTGGTTCTCACCGCCCTGCGCAACGCCTGGCATCGGCACGCCGCTGCAGCGCAGACAATTTTCCACTCCGACCGCGGCAATCAGTACGCCAGTGATAACTTCGGAGACGCACTCGAGGCGTTGCAGATGACAGTCAGCATGAGCCGCAAGGGCAACTGCTGGGACGCCATCGCGGAGAGCTTCTTCGCGACACTCAAATCCGAGGAGATCACCGAGCCGTACGAGAACTTGCAGGCCGCCCAGCGCGGCATCGCCAGCTTCATCGACGGTTTCTACGACCCGGTGCGATTGCATTCTTCCCTCGGCTACTTGTCACCCGACGAGGACGCCCGCGGAATGAAATCCGCCGAGAGCCGCCCCGTTATGAGGTCCGTCGCGTAGGGACCACTTCAAAAAGACCCCGAGACTGGTGTCTCGGGGTCCGAATGTGTGAACGCCGGTGTCAGCTATGGAGGGATGACGACGCGAAGGCCCGGCGCGAATGTGGTGGTCCATTCAGGACAAAGTGTCCTTCACGTACGTGTATAGCAACCGGCAGATTAGAAGTTGGCCCCTGCGCGGGTCCCACCGCCAGGGGCCGTGGAGCCGGGGGAAAATTAAAGGTAAACCCCCAGCTCGAGAGCGATGCTAAGGCGGTCTAGCGCACATCACCGAGCACCAGATCGCAGTTTGACGGTGCCCTGTACTTTTGACTTATTCGCCCGGAAATATCCCGCTAAATATCTTTAAATGGATTGCACGAAACGCTACCATAATAGGCAGATGGAGATCAGTTTAAAAGGACACGCAAATACTGCTGCATCACCGGGGTGTGGCTGTTCGTCTGGTCGTTCAATGCTCGACTCGGTGCGTTCGCGTCATCACCCAAAGCCGCGCAGCCTGTCGAAGTCCGCGAGCAGCCGCTTTACGTTGCGGAAGCACGCGTCGAACTCCGGCAATTGCTGAACTTGCCTGCGCAGACGGCTGTCCCAGGTCCGTGCCAGCATCTTTTCAACACGCTCTAGGCGCGGAACGAGCACATCGTCCGCCCGTCCTTCTCGACTTGCCAGTTTTCGGCTGAGGCCGTCGACGAGGTCTTCGGGATGCGGGAGGTGACCGGCTTCCTGGATGTACCATAGATCGTACAGGTCGCGGGGCTCCCGACGAGCATCATCAGTGACGGCGAGCGTCTTTTCAACTGCGATCTCCGGGAACGAATATACGAGCAGCATCGGGTCCTCGGGCAGATCGGAAAACTCCGCGTACGTGCGAATGACAGGCTTCCGCTCGAGTGCGAACACCAGGGTTTCTCCTCGTGTGACATCGACCTTGACGGAGCTTTCCGCCGGGAGCGGGCCCTTGTAGATGAGGTAGAAGGTGTCGTTCCTCGTGTGCCGCACGGGAGGGTCCGGCGAGCGCCGAAATGTGATACCGCTCTCCTGCTGGAGCTTCCGGAATAGGTCATCGAATGCCGCGAAGAGCGCCTCAGGCTCAAGCGGCTGCTGCAGGGTAAAGTCCAGATCTTCGGAGAATCGATACTCTCCGAAGTGCATCCAATGCTGTACCCCCTTTGAATGCCAGTGCTGTTGATAGGACGGAATGCCGCGCCAGCGCAATGAGCAGCCAAGCGAGGCAGTAGTCTCGTTCAATCGTTGTTTCCGGTACACGCACTGCGTGTTTCTTCCCAAATGTATCGCATGCCTCGATATAGAGACGATTCGCCAACTTCGAGATGTCTCGCTGCAGGATCATCAGTGGCTTACCGCGTTCCGGACTTCCTCGGGCGTCACGTTGAGCCGCAGTCCCCAGCGCTGATTCCATCGAGCACCCTTTACGGGCAGTTCCGGGTCGAGCGCTACCGTGCCAGGTGTCAGATGAGCGTGGAGGGTTTCCAGGGTCGTTGTGGGCGCGAGGTCGAGGATCTCGAGCAAGTACCCCAGCCGGCGAGTCACGGAGGCTCGGCGGAGCGCATGGGCGTAGGCAAGGAGCTTGTCCGAATCGAAACGTCCTCGGGCTATCGAGAACGCCTTCGCTACCTCAATGATGCCTCCGCAGTGCTCGGGCCGTGTTAGGCTGTCGATCAGCGTTCTCTCGATATCGCTGATGCGCACGGTGCGGCCCTCGCCGAGATCGTGGGAGATGACGCCGAACATTCGGTCAGCGGGAATTGTGACGAAGTGCAGCTCGCTGCCGGCTAGGTTGCGATTGGCTAGGTGATAGGGCGTGCTGACGTAGACGGCAAAACTCGGCTGCGTCGCTAGACGGTGCAGGTCGAGCGCCGAAGTATGTGACAGGAAGTACGGTCGCTCGCCCATCAACGCTGCCGCCAGCTCGTAGCGGTTTTGCAGGTGACTTGTTGCGCTGCCCAACTCGAATGGCACCAAGTTGTATAGGCCGCGCTGCACGCGCGTGACGAGACCGCGTCGTACGGCCGCATGCAGAATGGACCGGGCTCCCGCACGATCCGTTTCCATCAGCTCGGCAGCTGTACTGAGGTCGAACACCAGCTTGTTGCGGTCATGAAGCTTCGCGAACAACCGGGCCGTGCGAGGTCCGACGGTCTTCATGGAAGTCATTGCATTCATTGCATTGTCCGTTGCATGACAGATAATTTATCGAGGAAAAATTATAAACCGATAGCGGAAAATTACAAGTATTCCGACGACAGTCGTTTGCCATTTGACTTGCCAAGTAAATATTATAAGTAACTGAAACTACAAGGAAATAGCTTCAGAGGAGAGCGTGGAAACGAACCGGACGCGGATGACGAGCCCGAGCGGGCTGCTCAGGGTGTCAGGCCCATGCGCGCCAGGCGCTTGGCGAGGCCAGGGTGATGGGCTTGTGCAGCCGCCAAGTCTGCCTGTCCCTCGGCTTCGAGTCCCTTCCTGAGCTCCACCAGGCCGCGCTCGTAGCGCGCCCGCGGGAACTCGGGTTGCAGTTTGAGTGCGGCGTTGAGATCGGCGAGGGCACGGTCCAGCTTCCCCTGGCGCAGGTAAACCAAGCCGCGGTCGCTCATCGCCACCGCGGTTGTTCGGATTGGAGCGGCCTGCGGCATCGTATGCAGCGCCCGATCGCAGTCGTCGAGGGCCCGATCGAGATCCAAGTTGGCCGCCGCTTCCGACCCGCAGCGCTCGGTCAGCGCGAGCGGGAGGTGGACGTCGTCCCGGTGGTAATCGATCCACAGATCGAACTGGTGAACGGCCCCGGCGTACTCTCCGATATCATCGTACAGCTGGCCCAAGGCGAGCCGCAGGTAGGCTTCCGGCGGAGCGAAGTGGTCTACGCCGTCCAGGTCATCCTCCACCCCGGCGCGCCGGCGGCGAAGCTCGAGTTGCGCGCGCGCCAAGCGGGCCTGGAAGTCGCTCGGATCGAGGGTGACCGCGGCGTCGAAATCGGCAAGCGCGGGTGCCGGTTGACCGTCTTGCCAGTACACGAGCCCGCGCTTATACCGGCACTCGGCGTCTTTCGGCGCGAGCTCGCACGCGCGTGTCAGATCCGCAAGCGCAAGCGCGAACTCCCGCCGGGATGCATACGCCGCTCCGCGCCGCAGGAACCCCGCGGCATCCACCGGCGTGTCGGACAACTCTGTGTCGGCGGCTGCCTTCGGTGCTGGCGAAGGAGTCGAGCTCACCGGAGGCGGAGTTGGCGCCGCCGACGCAACCGGAGCGGACAGCGGTGCCGGTGGAGTTGACGCGGCGGCTGCGGCCTTTCCGGCTGGTGCCGGCGCGGCCTGAGCGGTCTTGGGAACGCTCGGATTGAATACCGGGCCGCCGTTGTATGTGAAATAGAGCTTGCCCTGGCTGTTCGCGACATACACGTGGTGGGCGAGGAAGAAGTCGGCCCCCAGCAGCATGTCCGCATCGAGCCCCGGGACGTCGAGATCCGCCACGGCCACCTGGGTGTGCTCGATCTTCTCGCCGCCGATCTCGAACTCCTTGACCGGCGCGCTCCAGAGCGCGACCGGCTCTCGGCCCATGCCGATCGCCATCCCGAGGCGAACGACACCCGGGCTGCTCGGCGAGATTCCCGCGCGCTTGGCGGCCCGCCAGGAGAGGATCGATCTCGCGGCGCCGGTGTCGAATAGAACGTGAATGGTATGGCCGTTCAAACGGGCGTCGCCGATCAGATGCGGCTGCCTGTTCGTCGTCCAATGCAGGTCGACGACCGCGACAGGCGCCGTGCCCGCCCAGTAGGCGAGGTCCTCCTGGCCACAGTGCTCGGGCTGCACGAATCGCAGCACCCCGTTCGCGAGGTCGAACTCGACGTCCCCGATTGCCCGAAACAGGTTCTCTCCCAAGAGGCCGGCGACGCCAGGCAGCACGTCATTACCGGTCACCAGGAATTGGACGTCGTGAAACGGTGCGCCCCCCAAGGTGAAGGTTTTGATCGTGGCGACGTGCGGGACCACCGTTCCGCCGACGCCCGTCACGAAGAGTCCGAATGGAGCAGGCTCGAGGTCCAACTTGTATTGTGCCGCGGCGGCGGCCGACATCGTCTGAAAAAAGGCGCCGGTATCCACGAAGAATCGAGCGTCCGCACCGTTGATTTCGGCGGAGACGACCGGTTTCATGCCGTCCATCGTGACCGGTAGAGTGAAAGCTCGTAGGCGGCAGCGCTCGGCAGCACGGGCCGGCGGCAGGAAGAGCGCGAGCAGCAGCGGAATCAAACACAACCTGCGAAGGAACATCGGAGTCATCTGCATCGGACAGGTGCCGTCAGGGCGCGAGCCCCATGCCCGCGAAACGCCGGGCGACGCCGTGGTCGAGCTTCTCGGCCGCGGTGAGATCCTTCTGTCCCTGCGCCTTCTCGCCCGAACGCAGCTCCGCCAAAGCGCGGCCGTAGAGCGAGGTCGGCATGTTCGGGTTCGTGTGTAGCGCGGAGTCATAATCGCCTATGGCATCCTTGAGGTTGCCGAGACGCAGGTAGACCAGTCCGCGGCTGTCGAGGATGGCTGGGTTCTCCGGCGCCACGGACGTACTGATGCGACTCTCGACCGTCGCCGACGCAGACGGTCCCAGGGTGAGCGCGCGATCGCAATCGTCCAGCGCCTGGCGCAGATCCCGGTTGGCCACCGCCCGGAGCCAGCAGCGCGAGTTCAATCCCACAGCCTGGTCGTTGCCGAGCGGGTGGTGGCTGAGCCATTGGTCGGTCTGATCGATGGCGGCCGAGTAGTCACCGATCCTTCCGTAAAGATCGCCCAGCACCAGGCGCACTTGGGCGGCAGGCGCAGCCAACCGGCTCACCGTGTCGAGGTCGGATTTCACCGCGGTCGCGGCAGCTGCCGGATCGGCGTCAGGGTGCGAGTGCAGGAGCTCTGCGCGCGCCAGGTGGGCATCGATGTCGTCCGGCTCCAGCGTTAGGGTAGCGTCGAAATCCGCCAAGGCGGCTTGGAACTGACTATCCTCGGCATAGATCACGCCCCGTTCGTAGTGATCCTTGGCATCCTGCGGGGCGAGCTCACAGGCGCGTGTCAGGTCCGCAAGGGCGCGATCGAACTCCCGCATGGATGCGTAGGCCATGCCTCGACGCCTGAATCCGTCGGCGTCCTTTGGGGCGTCCGACGCCGGTTGCCCGCCTGTTGTCGCGCTCGCTTGCGAGGTGTTGCCCGGGGTGCCCCGCGCGGGCTTTGCCGCGCCCGAGGCGACTTGTGGGAGATTCAGGTTGAAGAGCGGACCGCCATTGTAGGTGAAATAGAGCCTGCTCTGGCTGTAGGCGACATAGATGCGGTGAGAGAGGAAGAAATCCTCGCCGAGCAGCATGTCCGGGGAGCCGTTGCCCACGTATCCAATCGGGCGCTCGGGCCCGAGATCCGCGATCAGCAGGTGCGTGTGCTCGACCTTTTCGCCGCCGATCTGAAAGGTGTCGACCGGGGCGGACCACACCTTCTCGGCCACGGGGCCAATGCCGCCGCTCGTGCCGAGGAACGTCGCGCCGGGGCTGCCGGGCGTAATGCCCGCGCGCGCCGCGGCCTGCAGAGACAACACCGAGCGGGAGGCGCCGGTATCGAACCAAATGCTGATGCGGTGTCCGTTGATCGTCGCAGTGGCGCTCAGGTGGGGATGAGCGGCGTCCATGTAATCGAGCTTCACGGCCGAGTACGGCCTACTCGAGGCCCAATAAGCGAGCGGCTGGTCGTCGCAGCCGACGGGCTTGATGAAGCGTACGATCCCGTTGGCCATATCGTATTCCACATCCGATATCCGCAGCAGATCCTGCCCGATGAGGCCCACCGAGTCTGCCCCCAGGTTCTGGTTGACGACGAAGAATCCAACCTTGCGCAAAGGCACCCCGAGGAATTCGAACGATTTGACCGTGGCGAGTTGCGCCTTATCGCTGCCTCCGATGCCACCGATGTAGACGGAGTCTCCTGGTACCGGAGTGATGGGTAGCTGATATTGTGCGGCGGCGTCCCGCGAGATGGTGCTGAAGAACGCGCCGGTGTCCAGCTCAAAGCGCGCCTTGACGCCGTTGATCTTCGTCGAGACCATCGGACGCAGATCCTGCATATCGACCGGCAGGACTCCGATCTGCTGCAGCTGGCATTTGGCTGCCGCCGCAGTCGAGAGGGAGAATGCCGCCAGGGCCGCCATGTATCCGAGGTGATGCATGCGCACGAGTTTGCCTCCCATGCGTTCGTTTTTTGATGTTCGAGAATCTGCCGCGCTTGCCCCCACGCTGCCATAGCGTACGCCAGGTCGGAGGGCTTGGAAACCCGGCCGGTATTGCTGGTCTGCGGGACGCCGGCGGGCAGTAAACTGTCGGCGTGGCGGCGATGCGGCTCATTACGGATCGGGATCTTTATCAGTTGGCCGAGGAGGTCGGGCGCAGCGCGCGCGCTGCGGGCGGGCGCATCGTGACCGCAGAGTCCTGCACGGCCGGCTGGGTCGCCAAGGCGCTGACGGACGTACCGGGAAGCTCCCAGTGGTTTGATTCCGGATACGTGCCTTACTCCAACACCGCGAAAGTGCGCGATGTCGGCGTGTTGGCGCGGACGCTGGCCGAACACGGCGCAGTCAGTGAAGCGACGGTGCGCGAGATGGCCAACGGCGCGCTGCGGGTGACGGGCGCGCAGATGGCGATCGCGGTGAGCGGCATCGCGGGCCCCGAGGGCGGCACGGCTGAGAAGCCCGTCGGCACCGTCTGGTTCGCCATCGCCACACCTGGGGCTCAAGGGCCCGCCGCGGTTTGCGAGCTTCGGCGCTTCGGCGGCGACCGGGATCAAATACGCCGCCAATCCGTGGCGCATGCGCTGCGGCTCGCACTCGGGCTGCCGCGGGCCGGCCGTGGCGGCTGAGGAGCCGCCGGCGCCGGCGCTGCCCCGGCAGCCCACCCGCCGGCTCTTCTTTGCGCTCTGGCCCGATGAGACCATGCGCCAGGCCATGGCGCATGCGACCCGCAAGGCGGCGCGGGCGAGCGGTGGCCGCCCCGTGCCGGCGCAGAACCTGCACGTCACACTGGCGTTTCTCGGCTCGGTAGCCGAGCGACGGCGGTCGGAGCTGGCGGCGGTCGCCCGCAGCGCGGCAGAGACTCTGGGGGCCGCATTCGCCGCTGCAGACTCCCCCGAGCGCCGTCTCGAGCTCGCTTTCGAGCGCCTCGAGCACTGGCGCGCGGCGCAGCTCCTCTGCGCCTTGCCGGCCGAGCCGTCGGCGCCGGCGGCCGCCCTCGCCCGAAGGCTTCAGGCTCTGCTCGCCGAGCGAGGATTTGCTCCTGATCTCAAGCCCTTCCGCCCGCATGTGACGGTGGTGCGCAAGGTTTCGCATCCGGGACGTATCGCGAGCATGCCTCCCGTGGTCTGGCGCTTCACGGAGCTCGCGCTCATCGAGAGCCGGACGCTGCCCGAGGGCGCGCTATACAGCGTTGTCGAATCATTCGCACTGTGCGGCGCTGGATACGCAGCAAATAACAGTTAAACACCCTGATTGACAGGCTTCTGCCGCCGCCGCTTTGTGGGATAATTCCGTGGCAGAGAATCCCCCCTCGCCGTGCAACCTCCTCAGGTGGATCGAAAGATGGAAGAGAATCGCAAGAAGGCGCTCGCCGCCGCATTGGGCCAGATCGAGAAGCAGTTCGGCAAAGGCTCGGTGATGCGCCTCGGCGATGGCGCGGCGAGCTTCGATGTCGAGACCGTCTCGACCGGCTCCCTCGGCCTCGACATCGCCCTGGGCATCGGCGGCCTCCCGCGCGGGCGCGTCGTCGAGATCTTCGGACCGGAGTCCTCCGGCAAGACCACCCTCACGCTGCAGGTCATCGCCGAAGTGCAGCGCATCGGCGGCACCGCGGCCTTCGTCGATGCCGAGCATGCGCTCGATCCCAGCTATGCCGAGAAGCTAGGCGTCAACATCGGCGATCTGCTCGTCTCCCAGCCCGACACCGGCGAGCAGGCGCTCGAGATCACCGACATGCTGGTCCGCTCGAATGCAGTGGACATCGTCGTGATCGACTCCGTCGCGGCGCTCACGCCGAGGGCGGAGATCGAGGGCGAGATGGGCGAGATGCAGGTGGGTCTGCACGCGCGCCTGATGTCGCAGGCGCTGCGCAAGCTCACCGGCAACATCAAGCGCTCCAACACCATGGTCATCTTCATCAACCAGATCCGCATGAAGATCGGCGTGATGTTTGGCAACCCGGAGACCACCACCGGCGGCAACGCGCTCAAGTTCTACGCCTCGGTCCGCCTCGACATCCGCCGCATCGGCGCCATCAAGAATGGCGACGAAGTCGTCGGCAACATGACCCGCGTCAAAGTGGTGAAGAACAAGGTGGCCCCGCCCTTCCGCGAGGCGGAGTTCGAGATCATGTACGGTCAGGGGATCTCCCGCGAGGGGGAGATCATCGAGCTCGGCGCCGCGCAGGGGATCATCGAGAAGTCCGGCTCCTGGTACGCGTACAAGGGCAACCGCATCGGGCAGGGCAAGGACAACACGCGCAACTACCTGCAGACCAATCGCGAGGTGGCGCGCGAGATCGAGGAGCAGATCCGCGCCCGGCTCCTGCCCAGCCGGCAGCAGCGCAACGGTGGCGGCGAAGCGGCTAATTCGGCCTGAGGCGGCCGCTGACCCCGAAGCGATCCGCGCCGCCGCGCTGACCCTGCTCGCGCGGCGCGACTGGTTCACGGGTGAGCTGAGCGCGAGGCTGCAGGCTGCCGGCTGCGACCTCCAGGTTGCGACCAGGGTGATCGCGCAGCTGGTGCAGGAGCGTCTCCTCAACGATGCCCGCCACGCCGAGCGTTATGTCGCCTCGCGGGCGGAGCGCGGGCAGGGCCCGGTGCGGATCGCGGCGCAGCTCGCCTCCCTGGGAGCGCCGCGGGAGCTGATCGACGCAGCCCTCGATTCCGGCCCGGACTGGCGGGCCGTGGCCGACACCGTCCGCCGGCGCAAATTCGGCGCCGCTTCCCCCGGATCCTGGGCCGATAAAGCCCGCCAAGCGCGCTTTTTGCAGTATCGGGGCTTTTCAGCGGATCATATCCGGGCGGCCACTGGCGCCGATCTCGAACCGGACTGACGAAATTGAAGCAGCCTCCTTATTTGAGCGCGGCGGATACGCGCCGCGCCTTCCTTGAATTTTTCCGCGAGCGCGGCCATACCGTCGTGCCCTCGAGCCCGCTCGTGCCCGGCAACGACCCGACGCTGCTTTTCACCAATGCCGGCATGGTGCAGTTCAAGGACGTCTTCCTCGGCAAGGACCGGCGGGACTACGCGCGCGCCGTCACGAGCCAGCGCTGTGTGCGCGCCGGGGGCAAGCACAACGATCTCGAGAACGTGGGGTATACCGCACGGCACCTCACGTTCTTCGAGATGCTCGGGAATTTCTCCTTCGGTGACTACTTCAAGCGTGACGCGATCCGCTTTGCCTGGGAGTTCCTGACGAAGACGCTGAAGCTCGATCCGGCGCGGCTCTGGGTAACCGTTTTTCGCGAGGACGATGAGGCCGCTGACATCTGGCTGAAGGAGGTCGGCGTCTCGCCGGCTCGCTTCTCGAGGATGGGCGAGAAGTCGAATTTCTGGGCGATGGGCGATACCGGGCCCTGCGGCCCGTGCAGCGAGGTCTTCTACGACCACGGACCGGAAGTTCCCGGGGGCCCGCCGGGCTCGCCCGATGAGGACGGCGACCGGTTCGTCGAGATCTGGAATCTGGTATTCATGCAGTTCGACCGGTCCGCGGACGGCACGCTGACCCCGCTGCCGAAGCCTTCCGTCGACACCGGGATGGGCCTCGAGCGCACCACCGCAGTGCTGCAGGGGGCGCACTCGATCTACGACATCGACCTTTTCAAAAACCTCATCCGGGCAGCGGCGGAGCTCGCCCATACGATGGACCTCAGCTCGAGCTCGCTGCGGGTCATCGCCGACCACATTCGCTCGTGCACCTTCCTCATCATTGACGGGGTACTGCCCTCGAACGAGGGCCGGGGCTACGTGCTGCGGCGGATCATCCGCCGAGCGGTCCGCCACGGCTACAAGCTCGGCATCGAGGAGCCGTTCTTCTACAGGTTGGTTGCCGTCCTCGAGCGGGAGATGAGCTCCGCTTACCCGGAGCTCACCCGCGGCCGCGAGCTCGCCGAGCGGGTGCTGAAGCAGGAGGAAGAGCGCTTCGCCGAGACTCTGGCCAACGGCATGGAGCTGCTCGAGGGCGCGATCGCGAAGATCCTCGGAGCGCGCGGTGCACGGGCGACCGGGCGCGCGGTCATCCCGGGCGAGACCGTCTTCAAGCTTTACGACACCTATGGCTTCCCGGCGGACCTCACGGCAGACATCGCGCGCGAGCGCGGTCTCACGATCGACCAGGCAGGGTTCGATGCGGCGATGGAGGAGCAGCGGCGGCGCTCGCAGGAGGCGAGCAAGTTCGGGGTCGACATGCGGGGCGGTGCGGCCGTGGATGCGCGCACGGCTTTCAAGGGATACGAAGGCTTAGGTCTCGACGGTCGCGTGATCACGCTGCTCAAGGGCGGCGGTGCCGTGCAGGAGCTGCGCGCCGGGGAGGAAGGGGAGGTGGTGTTGGACCGCACGCCCTTCTACGCGGAAGCGGGCGGTCAGGTCGGCGACGCCGGCACGCTCACGATCGCGGGGACACGTTTCCTCGTGCAGGACACCGTCAAGCGTAGCGCGGCGCACTCGCACATCGGGCGAGTGTCGGAGGGGAAGATCCGCGTCGGTGATGTCGTTCGGGCGGAGGTAGATGGCGAGCGCCGTCGCGCCATCGCGCTCAATCACACGGCAACACACTTGCTCCATGCGGCGCTGCGCAAGACTTTGGGCACGCACGTGCAGCAGAAAGGCTCGCTGGTCGCGCCCGACCGGCTGCGGTTCGATTTCTCGCATTTCCAATCCGCCTCGCCCGCGGAGCTGACGGAGATCGAGCGGTTGGTGAACGCGCAGATCCGTCTCAACACTCCGGCGGAAACGCGGCTCATGGGATACGAGAGCGCAGTGGCGGCGGGTGCGATGGCGCTCTTCGGTGAAAAATACGACAAGGACGTGCGCGTGCTGCGGATCGGGGACTTCTCCATGGAGCTCTGCGGTGGCACGCACGTGCAGCGCGCCGGAGACATCGGTCTTTTCAAGATCGTGAGCGAGAGTGGCGTCGCTTCCGGCGTGCGCCGCATCGAGGCGCTCACGGGCGAGGCGGCGATCGAGTACGTGGAGCAGAACGATGCGCTGCTCAAGGATCTTGCGCAGCTCGTGCGCGGCTCGCGTGATGACGTGAAGGACAAGGTGCAGGATGCGCTCGAGCGTATCCGCCAGATGGAGAAGGAGGTCCGCACGCTGAAGGATCGTCTGGCTTGCGGTCAGGGCGCAGATCTCGCTTCGGGCGCGGTGGACGTACAGGGCGTGAAGATCGTAGCGACCAAGGTCGAGGGTGCCGATGCCGGTGCGCTGCGCAGCGCCGTCGATCGCCTGAAGGACCGCCTGAAGTCGGCCGTGGTGGTGCTCGCGTCGGTGGAAAATTCGCAGAAAGTGCTGCTCGTGGCCGGCGTTACCGCGGATCAGACCGGGCGCATCAAAGCGGGCGAGCTGGCCGGGGTCATCGCCGCCAAGCTTGGAGGCAGGGGTGGCGGCCGGCCGGATTTCGCGCAGGCGGGTGGCAACAACCCTGCCGCGCTCGATGCCGCGCTGGCGTCCGTTCCTGACCTGGTGCGCGCGCGGCTCGGCGTCACTTAGGAGGTGGCAGCTATGCTGATATTGACGAGAAGAATGGGCGAGGCGCTGATGATCGGCGATGACGTCAGCATCACGGTGCTCGGCGTCAAGGACAACCAGGTACGCCTCGGGATCGAGGCTCCCCGAAGCATCGCCGTGCACCGGGAGGAGATCTACCGGCGCATCAAGCGTGAGCAGGCTGGTACCGGCGGCCCACACGAGGAGCCCCGGCCGGAGGACACGAACGAGGGCACGAGCCCTTCGGGACGGTACGGCTCGTTCTGAGACCCCGGGGCTGCCTGCCTCGGACCGCCGGCCCTTCCAACAGCCGGCCCGGAACAGAATCTCGATTCCGACCGTTTGAGCCGATGAGCCGTGCCCGGAGTTGCCCGCTCCGCGCGGCGGCGCCGGGTCGATGAGCTCAAGCCGTTGCAGACTGAGCGGGGGGCTCAACCAGTGTTCCGGATTGGCGACGGGGTGCCTGAAGCTGCAGGCTCCGCTCGAAGAGGGCGTAGCCTCGTGTTCCTGCTGGCATGCGTCGTGCTTGGCGTTCCCTGCGCGCACGCGGCCAATCCGCAGCCCTACAAGGTGGCTTGGGTCTCTTCCGGCGACAAGGCGATCGACTCCACGATGAAGCTGACTTCGCAGCTCGAGACGCTGCAGAGGACCGCTCCCGTGGATCCTTTCGGCCTGATTGCGCGCGCGCGGGGCGATGTGACGAGGCTGCAGACTGTCCTCCAGAGCTTCGGGTACTATGACGGATCAATCAACATGACGATCAACGGCCTGAGCCTCGACAGTGCGCGGCTCGCCGACACTCTGGCCGCACTGCCGAAGGGTGGCGATGCGCAAGTGAAGATCGATCCCGCGCTCGGCCCGCTGTTCCATGTCGGTAGTATCGACATCAAGGGAGCTCTGCCGCCCGGCATGCGGCAGAAACTCGATGTTTCCTCGGGCGCACCGGCCGTCGCGGCCGATATTCTCGCGGCAGGCTCGAGCCTGCAGTCGGCTCTGCAGAATGCCGGCTATGCGTTCGCGACAGTCGAGAAGCCGGTCGCCTATGAAGTGCCGGCGCAGCACGTGCTCAACCTGACGTTCAGCGTGACGGCGGGGCCGCGTGTCAGGATCGGCGAGATCCGGATCCAGGGACTCAAAACCGTCCATGAGTCGCTGGTCAGGCGGATGCTCCTGTTACACACGGGCGAGCTGTACGATGCGGCCGCCATCGAGAAGGCGCGTCAGGGCCTGCTTTCGCTGGGGCTCTTCTCCAGCGCCAGTGTGCAGCTCGGCGCGGCCGAGCCGCAGGGACTCGTACCGATTACCTTCGTGCTGCAGGAGGCGAAACGATACACGGTGGGTGTGACCGCCGCATACTCGAGCGATCTCGGCGGCAGCCTGGGTGTCAACTGGGCTGATCGCAACGTCTTCGGCAACGGGCAGGAACTCACCGCCTCGGCGACGGCCATCAATCTCGGCGGCTCGGCGAGCACCGGCCTCGGCTACGACGCCGGTGTCGGATATTCCATTCCCGATTTTCTCCGCCCCGACCAGACGCTCGGATACCAAGTCCGCGCCCTGCGGCAGGCCCTGCAGGCCTACACGCAGACCGGCGAGACGGCGGGCAGCTCGCTCACGCGGAAACTCTCGAGCGTCTGGACCGCGTCGGTCGGGGTCACCTACGAGCACGAGATCATCGATCAGGAGAGCGTCCGCTACAACTACAACCTGCTGCTCCTGCCGATCACCGCGTCCTACGACTCCACGGACCTCTCCTCGCCGCTCGTCGATCCGACGCATGGCTACAGGATTTCGATGAACATTACGCCGACGTACTCGTACGGCGTCTCGGGCAAGACCTATACCGTCTGGCAGGGCAGCGTCGCGACGTACTACGACGTGCACAAGCTGTTCCCCGGTGATCCGGCCGGACGCACCGTGATCGCCGCCAGGGCGTTGAGCGGGGTGGCCCTGGGCGCGACGCAGTTCAGCCTTCCGCCCGATCAGCGCTTCTACGCCGGCGGCAGCGGAACGGTGCGCGGCTACCGCTATCAGTCGGTCGGCCCCGAATTCGCCGACGGCAATCCGGAGGGCGGCACCAACATGCAGGCCGTCAACCTCGAGCTGCGGCAGCGCCTGGGCACGAATTTTGGTTTTGTCGTATTCGCCGACAGCGGCGGCGTCTCGAGCCCGTCCGGGAGCGTGTACCGCGTCGGCGTGGGAACGGGCGTGCGTTACTACACCTCCATTGGTCCGATCCGCTTCGATATCGCCGTGCCGACCCGGCGGCGGCCCAACGACGACCGCTTCGAGATCTACATCGGTCTCGGGCAGGCGTTCTGATGCCCCGCGCGGCCCGCATCGCAGCCTGGAGCTTGGGCGGGCTGCTGCTGCTCATCGTGATTGTCATTGCGGCGGTCATCATCATCGGCAACACCGCAGGCGGACGACGGCTGCTCGAGAACGAGACGGCGAAGCTCACCTCGGGGCGGGTGCGCATCGCGGGACTCGGCGGGACGTTCCCGGCGAGCATCGATGTCGCGAGCCTCTGGCTGAGCGACCCGAAAGGCGTGTGGCTGACCGCCAAGCGCGTTTCGCTCCACTGGTCCCCGCTTGCGCTTCTTGCCTGGGATATGCACATCGAGCGGCTCGACATCGGCAGCGCGGATGTCGCCAGGCGGCCGGTCAGCACTTCGTCTACGAGCCACCGCGCCAGCAGCAGCTCCCGTGAGCCGGCCATCAATATCGACCGGATGGACATCGACACGCTGGTGCTGGAGCCCGCGGCAGCGGGCGTGAGCGCGCGCCTGAACATCCAGGGGAACCTCCATTACAGGTCGATGAGCGATGTGCGGGCGCAACTGGTGGCACGGCGCACCAACGGCACCGGCGATTACGAGCTCGCGTTGAGTCTCTCCCGCTCGCGCATGACAGGGAGCCTCAAGCTCGAGGAGCCGGCGGGCGGGCCGCTCGAGCACCTGGTCAACCTTCCGGATCTCGGTGCGCTCTCGGTTCTCGCCAGTCTGGACGGACCCCGCAACGCCGAGAAGCTTCGGCTCGATGCGCACGCAGGGCAGATCAGCGCCCTCGCCGACGGTACGGTCGACCTCCTAGGGCGGGCAGCCAATCTGACGTATTCGGTGAGCTCGCCGGCGATGTCGCCTCGGCCTGGGGTCGCCTGGCGGAGCGTTGCGCTCCGGGGCCGCTGGGTCGGACCGGTCACGGCGCCTCAAGCCACCGGGGTGCTGGACCTCGAGGGGCTCGAGTTGTCCGACGGCGCGCGGCTCGGCTCCCTGCGGGCTAATCTCGCTGCCAACGGTCGAGTGCTGACGCTGCGCGCTACCGCCGCCGGGATCGTTCTGAGCGGCTCGCAGCCGCAGCTTCTTCAGGGCTCACCGCTCAATCTGGACGCGACGCTGCATCTCGACGTTCCGGGCCGTCCGCTCCAACTTACGTTGACACATCAGCTGCTCGACGCCGACGTGCAGGCTGTTACGTCAGGATCGCGCAGCGCCACCTTCAATCTGCGGCTGCGTGACTTGAGTGCTCTAGCGGCAGCGTATCACCAGGATATCCGCGGCACGATGAGCCTCTCGGGCAAGGTCGCGGAGCAGGGACGAACCACGACTCTCGATGTGAGCGGCACGGGTGACCTCGCCGGCGCAAGCGAGGCCTCCAAGCTGCTCGGCACCGACGCGCGGTTGCATCTTGCGGGGACGATGACTCCGGCGACGGTCGATGTCGACACCCTGAAGCTCTCCGGGCGCGCGCTGTCGGTGTCGGCGTGGGGAACTGCCGAGCGCTCCGGGCCCGGCGCATCGACCCGCCTCGTGCAGTCGCTGCGCGTCCACTGGCAGGTCTTCCTGCCGAAGCTGGCGCTCGTCTGGCCGTCGGTCAGAGGCTCGCTCCAGAGCACCGGTAGCGCCGAGGGGCCGATGCAGTCTCTCTCGGTCGACGTGCAGGCCCGCTCGCAGGTCGAGATGCGCGGGTCGCCGCCTGGAACGGTCGAGGCGACACTGCAGGCGCGCGGACTGCCGTCTGCGCCGAGCGCCGTCGTCGAGGCGAACGGCAGCTTTGCAGGCGCACCGCTTCGACTCGACGCGCATCTCGAGCATGCGGCTGCCAATACCTTCCATATCCTGATCCCGTACATCAGGTGGAAGAGCGTGCTCGTCAACGGCGATCTGACGGCAGGCCGGACCCTGGCCGCGGCTCGCGGAAATCTGCGCCTGCGGGTCGGCAACCTGGCCGATCTGCAGCCCCTGGTGGGAGAGCGCCTCGCAGGCAGTATTTCGGGAGACATTGCCCTCACACCCGGCGCCCAAGGAGGGAGCGCCCGGTTGGACCTCCTCGCCCGCAATATCCAGGCGGGCGGCATCACGGGCAACGGCCGGCTTTCGGCGGTCGGCCCGCTCGATGCGCTGCGCATCAAGCTCGCCGCGCAATCTCCCGACTTGCATGGCTCGCCGGCCAGCCTCACGGCCGGCGCGCGGCTGGATGAGACCGCACACGTGCTTGATCTCGATCGCTTCGAGGCGCGCTATCACGGCCAGACGGTGCACCTGGTTTCGCCGTCGAGAGTGATGTTCGCGCGCGGGCTCACGGTGCAGAATCTACGGCTGAGCGCGCAGCAGGCAGTCGTCGCCCTCGATGGAGAGCTCTCACCGGCGCTCGATTTTCGCGCCTCGATTCATCACGTCAATGCGGCACTGGTCGATGCGTTCGTGCCGAATCTCCTGGCTCAGGGGAGTTTCAATGCCGATGCACACCTCAGGGGAACGCGGACGGCGCCGGTGGGACAGGCGTCGCTCGAGATGGCAGACCTCAAGCTGGCCAATGCGGCTGCGCAGGGGCTGCCCGCCGTCAACATCCGCGGCTCGGCGCGATTCCAGGGTCGGACCGCCAATGTATTCGCGGAGCTCGACGCGGGCTCGGGTTCGCGGTTGACGATGAGCGGTCGTGCCCCGCTCGGTACCACGGGCGCGGTAGCTCTCAGGCTTGCAGGCAAGTTGGATGCCACGCTGATGAACTCCATACTGGAGGAGCGCGGTGAGCGCGCGGCCGGCACGATCACCGTCAATGCCTCGGTAACCGGCACGGCGCAGGAGCCGCAGATCCGCGGCGTGATGCAGCTTGCGAACGGGGACCTGCGTGACTACACCGAAGGGGTGCACCTCGAAGACATCAACGCGCGCCTCGTCGGCGGACGCGGCGTCCTCAAGATCGCGAGCATGACGGCCCGCGCGGGTCCCGGCCAGCTGTCCGCGAAGGGCACCGTGGGCGTGCTGCAGCGGGGAATGCCGATCGATGTCTCGCTGTCCGCCAAACACATACAGCCGATCACCAACGACATCCTGACGGCCAACCTCGACACCAACATACGCGTCGCCGGGACGTTGCGGCGGCGCGTCGATGTCACGGGCACGATCCACGTCAATCGAGCATCGGTCAGCATTCCGAACGGGTTCCCGCCGAGCGTCGCCACGCTGGATGTCGTTCGCCCGGGCCAGGCCCCGCGGCCCACGGCGGCGAGTTCCCGGCTCGTCATCGCGCTCGGCATCACCCTGAATGCGCCCGACGCGATTTTCGTGCAGGGGCGCGGGCTCGATGCGCAGCTCGGTGGGCAGCTGCAGGTCGCGGGCACCTCCGACAGTCCCCGAGTGAGCGGCGGCTTCAGAATGGTGCGGGGGACGTTCTCGTTGGCCGGCACGAATCTCGACTTCACCAGCGGCCGAGTCAGCTTCAACGGCGAGGGTCTGAAGGGGGGGATCGATCCCACGCTCGATTTCATCGCGCAGTCGAGCGTCACGTACAACGGCCCCACGACGGTCACCCTGCAGGTCACCGGCTTCGCGGACGCCCCCAAGATCTCGCTCTCGAGCAGCCCGCCGTTGCCGCAGGACGACCTCCTGGGGCTCCTTCTCTTCGGCAAACCCGCCTCTCAGCTCACTGCTCTGCAGGCCGCGGAGATCGGCGCGGCGCTTGCGAGCCTAAGCGGCATAGGACCCGGGGGAGGTGGAGGAGGGGGCAGCAAGTGGAATCCCCTCACGTGGATGAAAAAGGCGTTCGGCCTGAACTCGCTGTCGGTCGGGAGTGCACAGCCATCGAACGGCGCTTCCTCAAGCAGCGGCAATACGGCGAGCGGCGCCAGCCTCACGGCTGGAAAGTACGTCTCGAAGAGGGTGTATGTCGCCGCGACGCAATCGACGAACGGCTATAGCCAGGTACAGGTGGACGTCGACCTCAGCAAGTATTTGAAGCTGCAGACGCGCCTCGGCAACGGCACGGCGACGGCGCAAGGGACGACCCCCGAGAACGATCCCGGGAGCAGCATCGGGATCACTTGGCAGATGCCGTACTGAGCACAAATGGGGCGAGGCCCAGGATGGGCCGAGCAACGTCCGCCCGCTTGCAGTATCATTGCCGCCCTTCTTCGCGGGAAGGCCGGCCCAATTTCGTAACTCCCTGGGCGGCAAGTATTTTCCCCAGGACGGAGAGATGGCCGAGTGGTCGAAGGCGCACCCCTGCTAAGGGTGTAAGGGTCAAAAGCCCTTCGAGGGTTCGAATCCCTCTCTCTCCGCCAGAATCAAGCACTTCCGCTTTACCTCTCAAACGCGCGCTTTTTCAAATATGAAAACCATATGAAAAGCGCGTTGTGGATATGGGTGGATGCTCTTAGGTATCAACCGGCGTCCCGATTTGACTAGCCTGGACTCCCATAGCGCCCCGGTGACTTAACGCGCTGGACGGAGGCGCGAGGGGTCTGGGCCGCAGGAGGGGGTCCGAAGCGCAGTGTCCGGTTGATGGCGTTGAGGTCGAATCCCTCGGGGTCGAAAGCGCCGCCGATCCAGATGAGCATGTTCTCGTGCTCCTCGTGCTTGGGATCTTTGATCGCGGCGAGGAACTCCTCGTAGCCCCCGGGGCCGCCGACATCATCCGGCGGGGCCGCCCGGGCGCCGCCGGTGCACAGCGGATACGGCCAGTCGAGGTTGGGTCTGGCGAGTGGCTTGACGGCGATCCGATGGCGCCAGCTGTCACCGAAGTCGTATTCGTAAAGGAACTCGCGCATGCCCTCGTCGAGGGCAGCTTCGAGGGTCTGCTTGCGCTCATCGAGCATGTTCAGTTCCTCGAAGTCGTCAACGTCCGCCATGCCGTAGGACGTCTTGCCGAACATGAAGCTGTGCAAGTGGGAGTTGGTCCAGCCCATGGCCAGTTGCAGCAGATCGTGGAGTTTGGGGAGGGTGATCGTGGCAGGTACCAGAAGCCGCCGCCAGATCAGCGGCTCGATGTACTCGAGTTCGACGTACAACTCGTAGATCTTCGATGCTGTGCGCTTGCGAGCCGCCATGGATGAGCTCCCCTCGATTGGAAATGGAATCGTAGCCGAAGAGTCGCCGGCTTGCCGCTGCCGGATGCGTTAATCGGACTGTACACACCACGGCTACCCGAAGACCAGCTGCAGCCTGTGGGGTGCGAATTCCCAAATCTTAGCGTGATCGGCGCTTAACGAGCAGTCTTGCGCGGCAATACGACCCTGGTAGCCTCCCGCGATGATGCGTGCCTTGCTTCTCCTCGCGGTTCACCTGCCGCGGCTGGGGCGCATCGGCTTCTTTGGGGGTAGCGAGGGTGGTTGGGTCGCGCCTATTGCGGCAAATCGTGTGCACGTGGACTTTGTCATAGTAGGTTACGGGCTGGCCGTTAACGTCATTCAAGAGGACCAGGAAGAGGTAGAACTCCAAATGCGGGAAAAAGGCTATTCGCCTGAGGTGATTGCCAAAGCGCTCGAGATGGCGCGCGCCGCCGAAACCGTAATGGAAAGCGATTTAAAGCATGGATTCCGGAAGTTAGATGCCATAAAGGCAAAGTATGGAAGCGCACGTTGGTACAAGGACGTGTACGGTGATTACGCATGGATCGTACTGCAGCAGCATTCCGACGCGCAGCTCCGCGCCCTGGCGCCAAAGTTCGACTGGCATACGCCATTCCACTACGACCCGATGCCCACACTACGCGCTGATAAGACCCCGCAGCTTTGGATTCTCGGTGGCGAGGACTATGAGGCATCCAGCGCAGAGACGAGCCGCCGCATCAAATCGCTTATAAGAAGCGGGCTGCCTTTCACGCTGCCTTACTACCCGCATGCGGAACATGGCATGACGTTAATTGAGACTCAAGCTGACGGCGTGCGGGTTGGTATCCGCTACGCGCCGGGTTACTTCGCGATGATTCGCGACTTTGCGCGTCTGGGGCGGCTTCCAGGCACATATGGCGATGCCGAAGTATCGCGCTCTCACGTGGTTTCGATTGCCGCCACGGTAGCCTCATTCCGGTAATGTCTCAGTTTAAATTCGGCGGCTGGAATGGGGTGCCTATAGAAGGTTGCGAAAGAAGACAACACGCTGCTCGTAAGGAGACTTCGCGCCTGGTAGGCCTGCATCGATCGTGCACCACGGAAAAGAAGATCTGAAAGGAACAACGATTCCGTCACGCACATCGAGACCTGGAATGCCCTCAAGACGGTGGCCGGACGCTCTGACTTCGTCTACGTCGCGGACTCCAAGCTCTGCTCACACGAGAACGCCGCGCTTCGGGATCGGATCGTCAGTCCCCGGGCACGCATCCGCGGAGCCTCACGCATTGATCTCGAGGTCGAGAAGATTCTCGAGCATTATCACCTGCGCCGCTATGTGAAGGTCTCCCGCAACCTAGCTGGCGCCCGGTGCCTCGGATGGGCGGCGGGGGCCGCGAAGGGCTCGCGGTGCAGTCCCACGAGGATGCGTGTGCGGGAATCTGTCGACACAGTAAAATAGCATTGAAAAACAATACGTTAGCGATGTATCATCCGGCCTCAAGGCCGGATGCAGCGGGCTCTTGGCAGCAGGAATGAGAGTCCCACAACCCCACTTGCGCAAAGTGGGAAAGTGGGTAACAATGACGCCCATGAAATACGCCACTGTGACCAAAAGCGTCGACTCCAAGGGGCGCCTGACGCTTGGCGAAGCTTTCGCCAATCGCACCGTAGTAGTGGAAATGCGTGAGGAGGGTGAAGTGCTCGTGAGACGCGCTCGCGTGATCCCCGAACGGGAAGCCTGGCTCTATGCCAACGAAGCGGCTCTCACATCCGTTCGCCGGGGCCTGGAGCAGGCCGCCGAGCGCCAGTTCGCGGCGGGGCCGGACCTTGGCGCGGCAGCAACGGTCACTGAACAACTTCAGGACGAATAGTGCCGTTCACGCCCCGCTGGACGCCTGAAGCGGAGGCAAAATTCCAAGAGCTCCAAGCCGCGGCGGTCGCCTCCCTGCAAAACCGCGGGAAGGACAAGAGCTCAAAGGCCAGCAAAGTCGAGGGCCTCTTCAAGCAGGTCCATAAGTGCGTGACTCTGCTCCTCCAGAATCCACGGTATCCGGGCCTTCAAACGCACGAGTACGACTCCATCCCGAATCCTTATAACGCGAACGAGAAGGTGTTTGAAGCCTACGTGCAGAACCAAACCCCCGGCGCGTACAGGATTTTTTGGTGTTACGGGCCCAACAGAGGCGAGATCACTTTCATCGCCATAACCCCGTATCCCTGATGTCGGGGTGGCCGCCGCGGGATGACCACGCCGTTGACGAGCGGGACCGCCGTCAGTGCCAAATTGGGGAATTCGGAGGCAGGGAAGGGGATCAGAACTCCTTGTTTAGCGGCGGCGTAAAACCGCGCGATTCTGGCGGTGGCGCGCGGTTTTAAGATCGTTGGGAGCTCAGCTTTTACGAGGTGTCTTCTTGGCGGTGCCCGGCGGGCGGCGCGCTGCGCGGCCCGTTCCTGAGCTTCCTTGAGGCGGTAGCTGTCGCCGGCGATGGAGAGGATCTCGGACCGATGCACCGGTCGGTCGACCAGTGCGACGACGCAGGTGGCATTGGGAAAGACCTCGTTCCATTCGCCAAAGGACCGAGGACACCTTGTTGGCTCTGAGGACCATGGCCACGTCGTTCCAGCGCACAAAGTGACGAATCCGCGCTTCGATCTCGAGATTACCCGGGTGCGGCGGCTGAGCCTCGGGAGAGATGGTGTTGACGTAGGCCGTGTTGGCGGCGAACGGTAGCTGCGCTCCCTTTCGCCTCGCCGAGGCGACGGCGGCGTCGAGGATCCCATCCACCCTGGCCAGGCCCTCAAAGGCCTCCACAGAGTCGAGCGCATCCAGCCAGTCCGCGATCTCCTCGTCTCGCGCCTGATCCGGCAAGAGGGCCTTGGGATTGTCGAGGCGAAGATTCACGGAATCATTCCGATCGGTAGCGAACATAGGGGTTCTGAAGCCGCCCCACGCGAGGGCTCGGCTGCGATCGAAGCCGCGCAGCGCGCGGGGGTCCCTGCATAGGAACCCAGCGCAGGCAGAGTACGGCCACGGCTGGCAGCCGATCATTGATCTGCGCAATTGATCTCGCTCAACGAGATGAGGGGCTACCGCTGCTGCGCAGCCGCGGTTTTACCGTCAGGTATATCAAAGCCGGACGTGACGATCTCGGGGCAGTCGATGTGTCCTCTGCGGAGCTTTTGATCGGATTGGAGGTCCGGTGTCGGTCTACGACGCCGGCCGTTATCCGTGAGCAGGTTCGCGGAGCAGGTTCACGGAGCAGGTTCACGGCTTGACGTTGGCACACGGAGGTGCCGGACGCTTCCTCCGGATCCAGGGTCCTGCGCCCTCGTCGAAGTCGCACTCATCAATCGCCAACTGGACCGGCTACCGCGACGTGCACCTGTCTCGGCGGGCGCACGTCCGGCAGGAATCCGGCGAGCAGGCCGAGCAGCGGCAGGAACGCACAAACTTGGTATACGAACACGATGCCGAAGTGGTCGGCAATCACGCCCAGCACCGCGGCGCCAATGCCGCCGAGGCCGAACGAGAAGCCGTAAAACAGGCCGGACACCATGCCGATCCGGTGCGTCAGCATATCCTGCGCGTACACGATGATCGCCGGAAACGCCGACGCCAGTACCAGGCCGATGACGATGCTCAGGCCCACCGTCCACGCGAGACCCACGTGTGGCAGCACCAGCGCGAATGGTGCGGTACCGAGGATCGAGAACCAGATCACTCGCTTGCGGCCGATGCGATCACCCAGCGGGCCGCCGACCAGGGTGCCCGCCGCGACCGCGAACAGGAACACTCCCAGCAGGTTCGCGGACGCGCGCGCCGACACGCCGAAGCGGTGGATCAAGTAGAACTCATAATAGCTGCCGATGCTGGCGAGATAGAAGAACTTCGAGAACATCAGCGCCAGCAGCACGCCGATCGTGCGGCGCACCATCCGCGCGGGGAACAGCGGCTTCTCGCCGGGCGGGCGCTTGTGGCCCCGCTCGTCGATGTGCCTGCTGTACCAACGGCTCACCTGCAGCAGGATCACGATCGCCAGCAGCGCGGCCAGCCCGAACCATCCGACGTGCGAGCGCCCCAGCTTCAGAACGATGACGGCAGCCAGCACGGGCCCCAAAGCCTGCCCGGTGTTGCCACCGATCTGAAACATCGACTGCGCCAGGCCGTAGCGACCGCCCGATGCCATGCGCGCGACGCGCGAGGACTCCGGGTGGAACACAGAAGATCCGCAGCCGATCAGCGCAACTGCCAGCAGTAGCAGCGGATAGGACGGTGCCACAGACAACAGCAGCACGCCGCTCAGGGTGAAGCACATCCCGACCGGCAGCGAGAACGGCAACGGGTGCCGATCCGTGACCATGCCGACAAGCGGCTGCAGCAGCGAGGCGGTCAACTGGAACGTCAACGTGATCGCGCCGATCTGAAAGAAATCGAGATGAAACTCTCCCTTGAGCAGCGGATAGATCGCCACGATCAACGACTGCATCATGTCGTTGAGGACGTGCACGAAGCTGACCGCGCCGATCACGCCGTAGCGCGTGGAGCCGCGTGACTTCAAGGCCGGCGGATTCGGAGCGGCCTCGCCCGCCCCGGGGACAGAGGCGCTCAACTTCGGGTCCCCTTTCGAAGAAACTCGATTCATCGGATGCAATCCCCAAGGTGTCCTGATGCGGCTCGACGACGCGCCATTATCGCAGCGAAGCGGGTGCGCGCGCCGTGCTGGCCGTTATCGATTGATCCCCGCTGGGCTTGACAGCTGGAGTACGGCCGAGGATCACGAGCTGGAACTACGGCGGTAGTGCCGAATCCGGCCGATCAGCGCCGCCGCATAGACATGCGTTACCCGCCGTTCTTCAATGCTGCCCCGGTAGTCGCGCTCTACGACCCTCTGGCGGAATTTCTGGGTGCCCTGAGCGCCGGCATCATCGAGTATCGCTATGTAGATGCGGTGCGTTTTGCCGGCCATTCCTGCCCGACGGTGGCCTGCGCCTTTCACATGACACGCGCGGGCTTGAAAGCCTTATACCAGCCTTATACCCGGACGCTCTGCCGCGGCGTGGTGGCGCGCGAGTTGAAATGCGCGAGAGGGCATCGGACGGCGTCGCGGGGTGATCGCCGGTGTGGCCGGCTTCATCACCGGCGCGGCGCAGGAGAGCGGCTTCAAAGGGATCGGCGGCCGCTTCACGCGCCGCGGACTGTGCGCAGCATTCCGAATCCGCTCGCCGACTCGAATCACGCGGATCGGCCGCGTCGACTCGCGGGAGCCGATGTCGGTGCGCCCGGTGCAATTCGGGCTGAATTGCGCTCGTTGGATGTAGGTGGAATTCGTACGGAGAATGTCATCGCCGACGATCTGGAGGAGTGACCGCTGGACGCAACGTTGAGCAGCAGCCTCGGGTCGCTGTCTGGCCTTGGTCCGGCCAACTGCGGACCGTCACGACCCGCACCCGGATCCCTGGTAGCGGTCATTCGCGCATGGAAAGCGTCGCCTCATCATTCACGACCCTGTGGCTTCCCAATCAGCTTGCCACGAGCTCGCTCAAATCATGGAGCACGATGCCGCGTTTGGCTTTCTCCATCATTTCATCCGGAGTCGGCTCCTTGCGATTCGGATCTGCGAGCGCTTGATTGAGCTCGACGTACGGCCGGATTCTGGACTCATACCGCTCGAATGCGGCGCCGGGCTCCGCGGGCGTCCTCAGCAACTCGCGGCCTAGCACGTACGCCCCGACCAGGGCCAGGCTTGTACCCTGGCCCGAGAACGGCGACGGGCAGTAGGCCGCATCGCCGAGCAGCGTCACTTTCCCGCGCGACCATCTGTTCATTCTCACCAGTGCAATGTCGCCCAAATACAAATCCTTCGCAGCCCACATCGCCTCGATGAGCCGTGGAATCTCCCACCGCAGGTGCGCGCAGCGTTCCGCGACGAATGTCTTTTGGGCTTCGACGCTGCGGCGCCAGACCTCCGTGGAGTCCAGGCCGAAGCCGAGATTGACGCGCAACTCGTTGTTGTCTCGGTTCGGATAGATGAGATATCCGCTCGTCTCGTCCCGATAGGGCACCTGCCAATCCTGGAGGCGGAGCAGGTTCGGCGTTGAGAATATGGCGAGCCCGATGCCGAACGATTGAACGTAGGGCGCTTCCTCGCCGAAGACCAGCCGCCGCACATTCGAATGCAGACCATCCGCGGCGACGAGGAGATCGAACTCACGGGCAGGCGCGTGCTCGAACGACACGCGTACTGCGCCGTGGGACTGCTCGATCGCAGTGAGCGAGTCATCCCAGAGATACTCCACCGTATTTCGAGTGGCATCGCAGATCAGGCGGACCAGGTCATCACGAAAGAGCTCGATGTCGCCGCTGTCGAATCGCCCGCCGCTTAAGGACTGATCTTCCGAGCGCCAGGTTTCCTTGCCATCCGCATCCACAACGGAACTCCCGCGCATGTGAGTGCGCAAGGCGTGCGCAGGCTCGTACAGGCCCATCTGCTTCAGGTATGGCAGCACGCAGTATCGACGAGTCGCGCAGGGTCGCAGCTCTCCGCACCCGCATCATCTGATCACATTGACCTGACCATTCGCCCCCGAGATGTGTCCATTGGCCGAGTTTTCCTCGGTCCGGCGCGCAGCGTTGCTATCCTGCGGCCAAAACGGAGGCCTAACATGTCCTTTATATCCCTGACCCGCCCCTTGGCATTCTTCGCCGTTCTCGCCGCCAGCATGCACCCAGGGTCTGCCGCGCCGGCGCCTGTTTCACAGGCTTCGAGGTTCACATCTGCGGCTCCGACTCGCTCGGCCTCGGCGGTTGCTCTGCAGCCGGCTCTGCGGCTGGCACCCGACACCACCGTCGAGACGGCGGCTCCGGCGATGACGAAGCTGGCCTTGGTCTTACTCGAAACCTACCGGGCCAAGGACCGGCAGACCCGGTTGGACGAGCTGTTCAGGCTGCAATCCGTGGCCGGCGAACCGGTCGAAGCGCTCAAGACCATCACGGCATTGAGGCATCTGCTTATACGGCGCTATGCCATGCAGGCCAGTGCTCGCGATCTACAGTTCGCCATCCTGGCCGAGGCCCGCACGAAGGGTCCCATGTCGCAGCAGAGTTTTGCTGCGGCTTTTCACCACGTGGTGGGTCCGCTGGATGACAAGACGGCCGATCTGGTCGTGCGCGAGATTGACGTCAATCCCATCTATTACCCCTTCGCTCGAAGTTTCGCCGATGCATTGAGGACAGCGAAGGTCAAGTCGAGGCTTTCGGCTGGCGAAGCGCTCGCAGTGGTGCGCGCGTATCAGCTTTACGATGCGTATCGTCTCTTTGCCCAGCATGCGGGGCCCGTGATCAAGGCCGAGGACGCACGGCGCTACAAGATCGAGGACGTGCAGGTCAAAACCAGCGACGGTGCCAGCATATCCGTGCGTGTGATCCGACCACGCAAGGCACACGGCAAGCTTCCGGCGCTGCTTGACTTCACCATTTATGCCGATCCCCTCACCAGCCTCAACGAAGCGCGCCGCAGCGCGGCGAACGGCTACGTAGGCGTGCAGGGATATACGCGCGGCAAGTGGCGCAGCCCGGACAAGCCCGTCGCATACGAGGACGACGGCAAGGATGCCGATGCGGTCATCAACTGGATCGCGCGCCAGCCTTGGAGCGACGGTCGCGTGGGTATGTTCGGCGGCAGCTACGAAGGCTTCACCCAGTGGGCCGCCGCCAAGCACTTGCCGAAAGCGCTCAAGGCGCTGATGCCCTCGGTGTCCGCGGCTCCCGGCATCGATGTGCCGATGGAAGGCAACGTGTTCCAGACCTTCATCTATTACTGGCCGCTGTACACGCTGTCGAACAAGACGCTGGACGACAGGATGCTGACCGATAACGCCCGCTGGCTTCGAATGGAGCTGAGCTGGTATGCGAGCGGCAAGGCCTATCGCGACCTGCCGAAGATCGACGGCACGCCGAATCCGACCTTCGAGCGCTGGCTGGATCATCCGTCCTACGATGCGTACTGGCAGTCAATGATTCCGTACCGCGAGGATTTCGCGAAGATCGACATCCCCGTCCTAACCACCACTGGCTATTACGACGGCGGCCAGATCGGCGCGCTCTACTACTACCGCCAGTACCGCAAATACGCGCCGCAGGCTGAAGGCTATCTTCTGATCGGGCCCTACGATCACGTTGCCGGCCAGCGCGGTACCATCAGCGAGCTGGGCGAACCGCGCGATTCTATCGATGGCTACAGGATCGATCCCGTCGCGCAGATTGATCTTGGTACCTTGCGCTATGCATGGTTCAACTACGTGTTCAAGCATGGGCCGAAGCCCGCCATCCTCAGGAACCGCGTCAATTTCGAGGTCATGGGTGCAAACGAGTGGCGGCATGTTTCGTCCATCGCGGCCATGAGCAATACCAAGAAGCGCTTCTATCTCACGCCGACGAGGCAAGACGACCGCCACAGCCTTTCCGTTGCGCCGCATGACACGGCCGTCACGCAGTTGACCGTCGACTTGGCCGAGCGGAAGAAACAGGATCCCTTCGATGAATGGTCACTCCGTCGTAGGCGTTCTGGCCGTCAGGGCGAAGGCGCACGCAGTCAGGCATCTCAACTGTAGCCCCGGAGTGATGCAAGACCGTGGGAATACCCCCGTTTGTCTAGCCGCAACCTGCCCCGCCCGTCACCTCTCCGAGAATAGTTGCCGCGCGGTTATTCTGCAGGACGGCGGCGAAATATTCCGCAGCGGAATACGTGTTTGAATTGACGACGACGTAGAGCGGCAATCGGTTGACAGATTCGGCATAGCTAAACGCGAGAGGCTTGAACAGAACAGTCCTCGACGCTAGATCTGGATAGCTGTCGGGCTTGGCATAGGGGAGTATCCCGGATACATACAGAAGGCCGCGGACGAGCTGGGAGCAGTGAAAGCTCCCCTGGGTCCACACGGAATTCCGATCGCATGTAACTCTGCTTTCTGCGATCGCATGCTCCAGTCGTTCTCTAGTTTCCTCCAGCAACTCGCTCGGCTCTCTATGATGAGCCAAGTCGTCACGAACCAATGTGAGGTCGCTCTGCAGGATGTGAGCCCAGTGGGGGCTTCTCACGAAGGCGTACGCTGGATCCCGAAGTGGTAGCGGGCTGATCTCACGCACGGCTGCGTACGTCCAGTCGGTGCCACCTCCATTGTCGGTGAGGTCTATCAGCAACGAACTGGCACCAGATCTTCGCAGCACCTTTGCGCGCCGCCCCAGGGCGGCCGTGAGATAGCTCGCCACATGCATCTGTAACGTGTTCTGGCAGGCATCGTCGCATTTAGACTCGGTTGCCATACGCAGCTGATGTGCGACGACATCACAAGCGTGAGGATATCCCTGGGGCATCAATACACCAACCCGGAGAACTCCAACGCTTTGATGACCGGGAAACTGGAGGATGCCTCCGGGGAAGTACGTGGCGTCTCGACCACCAACAGGCTTGAATGCAGGCAACATCTTGAAAGCAAGCCCCGGAGAGTTGTATGCGCTGCTGTAGCCAAGGCGGGAGCATAGCCCGCTGACTGGAGGGGACGGGCTTTGCTGCTGATCGCTGCAGACGAACACTCGTCCTGCTCTCACGCGGCCACTGGTACCCACTTCAGGTGTCTCGTCGTTTGCGGCAGAGGATACATGAGTAGACGCACTAGGTGACCGCTTGACTCAGATACCGGTCATTGCACCACCGGCGGTTCGAATGCCGGCAGTGGGCACTGAGTGATCATCCGCCTTCCGGCGGCCCCGGGCCAACATGACCGGTCAGTCGAGGGCCGCGCGAGTTCGTCCAGAAAGCGGTCACCCGTTCATAGACGTTCAGGTGCGCGGTTCGGTCTCCCTCTCTTGGCCAGGTAATGTTGCTCAAGGTGCAAGGCTCAATGACCGGATGCCCTATCCGCCTTGATCTTCGCAGCCACGAGCGCGACCGCCCTCTCCGAGACATATTCCTCCGCGGGCGAGTCCTGTTTTGCGAGCACGACTATCGTGTATGGCGCATTTAGAAATATTTGCAGATGCGTACTGACGCCGGGGAAGCCCCGTTGTGACCGACGACCGTGCTTCCGTAAACATTCTCAATGTCCATTGCGTATCCGTATCGGAGGCCGCCTGGCAGCGGGTCATGGTTTCTCGCCATCTCGCTGAATGTCGCTTCGCTCACAAGCTTGCCGCTGCGTAGCGCGTCGGCAAAGCGCGCCAAATCATCCGCAGTCGAGATGGCTCTCGCACGACGATCCAGCGCCAGACGGAGCGCAGGAGGATCTCGCAGGCGTTGCCAGCGCGAGCCCGCGGCGGTCAAGCAGGCGTCGCAACGGCGCGCGCGACCTCCGCCAATACCGCCTTGCGTTCGGTCGCCGCGGCGTGCGCGTTGTCGTAATACGCCGTCACTAGCAACGGTTTCCGTTCTGGTGGCCATGCAACCGCGATATCGTTGTTCGCCCCTACGCCATTCCCATCCCACTGCCCAGTCTTATCGCCGACACGCCAACCATCGGGAAAGCCGGCGCGCAATGACTCGAGGCCGGTCTGGCAATTCAGCATCCACCTGATCAACTGCTCTCGCGAGACTTGCGAAAGTGCATGGCCCAGTAAGATTTCTTGCATGTCCGCGACCGTTGCGTTGGGCGTGGTGGTGTCGTATGGGTTGAGTGCCGGCTCCATACGGTCCAGCAGCGTGAATGGATCACCCAGGCTGCGCGCGTAGTGGGTAACGCCGGAAGGGCCGCCGATACTTGTCAACAGCAAATTGGCTGCGGTGTTGTCGCTCAGCGTAACGGCAGCTTCGCACAACTGCGCGATCGTCATGCCGGGAGGACCGACGTGATGTTTGGTCATCGGTGCATAATTCAGCACGACATCCTTGGTGAAGACGATGCGCCGACCAAGTCTCTCTTCGCTCCGGTCGACTCGCGTCAAGACCGCGGCGACAAGCAGGAATTTGAACGTACTGCACATCAGGAAGCGCTCGTCGCCGCGATGTGATACTCGATGGTCGCTGTCTGCGTCCAGCACTGCCACTCCCAGCCGACCGCCGCGCTTTCGCTCCAGATCCGCAAGCCGCGCAGCCACATCGTTGGATTTAGCGACTACCGGATAAATCAATACCGCTGCCACGCCTGCGACAGCACCTTTCAGCAAATCTCGACGGATCACGAATCGTCCTTTGTGTGGTTGATGGCGCGGGGGCAACGGATACTGTCCCACGGAGCTCAATACGAATGTAGCGCATAAAGCCTCGACAGGCATGGGTGGCGATGTACGGCCGGATCCGGACCGTGGGGCTACTGCTCCAATTGACTTGGTGGCAGTCGTTCGGGATGCTCTTGTGCCCGCAGCCGATAGGCCTGCCCTGCTTAGCAGATTTTCTGAATGATGAGCCACTGGACAACGCAAGATGCGCGAGCCGCGCTCCTACGAGCGGGTCTCGTGCAGAGACCCGAGGCGCTGGACTTCTCTGTGGGAGAGAGCCGCATCTGCGTTCAGCTGCCTAACGACAGAATTGCTTGGTTTCCTACGACGGCCCAAGGTCAGCGCCTTCTCGTGAAAGAGCGCCGTGTCTTGCGACTGCTTGAGCGGTACTGTCACCTTTCGGCACCTCGTGTGCTCTATGAAGACGAGGCGGGGTGGGAGCTTCGGACATTTGTGCGGGGGGCGGTTCGGCCGACCGGCTTGCGAGAGCGCATTCGGGGCGACTCGAAGTTTGCCCACCAGCTCGGTGAGGATTTCGGCCGAATCTTGGCGGAGCAACACACCTGCGTACCGCCGGAAGAGCTCGAGGAGTGGCTCCCGCGCGGCAAAAATTGGCCTCGGCCCGAAGACCTGCGCCGCCTACCCGAGATAGGCCAAGACGCGAGCCTGCTTGAACGGATAAAGCTGGCACTCGAGCGACGAGCTGCCATCCGGGATGATCATCCGGTGCTGGTACACGCCGACCTCGGTCTTCACAACGTCGTCGTCGATTCGGATACGCTGCGCGTAGCGGGTGTGATTGACTACGAGGGCGCGGTGTTTGGCGATAGGCACCAGGACTTCGCCTTCATGGTCTTTCAGCAGCACGAGGAGCCAGTGCTCGATGGCGCGCTTTCGGTGTACGAGCCTGCAGCGGGGATGAAGATCGATCGCGACAGGATTCTGCTGCTCAACGCGGTGGCTGCAATCGGCTTTCTCGGCTTCCGCTACGGCCACCCGCCGGAAGAAGTTTGGTGTGGCCGCACGCTCGAGCAGGATCTTGAATGGACGCATGAGTCGCTTGCCGTCGCCGGACTATAGCTCGTCGCTCTGACGCCAGGCGTGGTTAGCCAGGAAGCGGCCCAGCGGAGTCATCCGTCGAAGATCAGGCGTGTGGGCGCGAATGGGGTGAATTCTTGAAATACTGGTGCGCAATACTTTGTTGGGTTTGCATGTTGGCGTGTCTAGCCGGTCCAGCAGCCGCGCGATCCAATCAACAGGTCCCTGCACCCAACCACCATTGGCCTACCGATGGAGTGTATCGAGCGCCCAACTGTACGGTATACGTCGG
This sequence comes from Steroidobacteraceae bacterium, assembly GCA_050739095.1. Lineage (GTDB taxonomy): Bacteria > Pseudomonadota > Gammaproteobacteria > Steroidobacterales > Steroidobacteraceae > 13-2-20CM-66-19. The sequence goes on from JBOIAR010000020.1 coordinate 34,725, forward strand.
GCTGCTTGGTGAGCCGCCGAGCCATCCGTGGCTCCTGTATTTAGAGCCGTCGACGCACAGGATGGGAATCCTGGTCCACTTACAAGGCAGCGAGTACCGCAGCGGGGAGCGGCCGTACCTACATTTGGATCTGCGGCAGCCGGTCATCAAGGTGATCCAAGATCGCCACTTGATCCGCGACGCGCACGGCAACATCATCTGGAGCTATCGAGAACCGGATATGACGGAGATGAGATACAGCCTACCCGGTACCCGAGCGGCTATCCTGAGATCATGATCCAGTGGCTGCGAAAGCAAGGAGTTTTGAGGTGAGTGCCCAGGTCGGTGAGGGCAGAGGGATCCGGATGGACGTCGCGTCCGGCGTGCTGAGGAGACGCGTCGGTTGAGGGATAAGATCGGTAGAAAGAGCCCGCTGGACGGTGCGAATGGAATCGCCAATGGTGAGTTGCACCAACCCGTTGCTGGCGAGACTACGCTTCGTGGCGCATACGCTCAGGACGGCAAATAGCACAACGCCGGTTGCCGTGATGACGCGCGGGAAGAGGGTAGGACCGTGCGTGAATGTGGTCACAATGGAAAGTTGCCCGGCAGATGTCAAGGCTCGTAAGCCAATTGAAGATGAACGAGCATAGAATCTCCAGCCCAATGACTACAGCTGTGTTCGAGGTCACATTTGTGGGGACATCTGACTCACCGGATCGGCGGAGATGATCGGTGAGTACCACGGGCCGAGCGAACGCCAGAAGGCGGCGCCCCGGAAATCTCTCTGAAGGGCATACGGTGGTCATCCGCTCTGCGACGACACCCGGGCCATAACGCGTCATTCGCGCGCTCGCCCAGAAATCCAGTACGCGGACGTTTGAAATTCGCGATCGTGGATGTCCTGCGATACGCTTGCCCTACCAAGGAATTTCGGCGGTCCACCAATGAAACTAGAAAAGCTCCCAGGCAGCTGTCTCTGCGGTGCGGTGAAATACGAGATTACGGCGCCGTTCATCCGGTTCGCGCATTGTCACTGTCGGCGCTGCTGCAAGGCAACGGGGACGGGCCATGCAACAAATCTGTACGTCGCGCCGGAAAATTTCGCATGGATTGCCGGCAGGGAACAGACGGTGCGGTTCGACCTCCCCTCGGCGCGCAGCTTCGCGACCACGTTCTGCCGAAACTGCGGGGCGCCACTACCTCACCATACCCGAAGCGGGCGCGAGATTGTCGTTCCCGCCGGCTCGCTCGACGTTCAGCCCGATTTGAGCCCGCGGGCTCGAATCTTCTGGGGATCTCGGATGCCGTGGACCTGCGAAGACGCGCTACCGCGGGCAGAGGAATACACGGTCGACTGGCGCTGACCGATTCGCCCAGTGATCTGCTCCCGGTCGGCCGTCGGCCAAAAGCGGGAATTCAGTGCACCAGATTGCCAACCAAATTGGGGGCATTCGGAACCGTAGGGGTTGAGCTGGACCTTCTTCGAGCCGAAGACTGTGCGAGCTATGCCATTCAGGACGTGCCAGCTGCGGGGTCCGCCAACGCCCGGCTGCGTACGCTGCCGCCGCGCGCCGCTCGCATCAACGCGGGGCTGGCTTCCTGGGATCCTTGCCGGTTAGGGGGCGAAAGAACTTTCCAGGAATCCTGCCGTCCGAGGATAGCGGAGAGATCTTCCATTGGAACCTGCCGTGCGCGAACTTGGCACTGTAGACGTGCCAGCCGTCTCTACCAACCCTCTCGACGTTCAATGACTTCAGCGCGCCGAATCGGTTGAACGCTATTTCCTCCAAGCCGGGACCGATGTCCTTGTAATTAGGTTTCCCTTTTTCCCAGCCTGCGATCAGTCGGCGCACGGCAGCTTCCGCCTCGCGACTCGGCGTAGTCCTTGGCGGCTCCTGCACCTCAATCGGGCGGCTCTTGCCCGCCGCCGCCTGAATGTCCCTGGTCGCCAGCTGCTCGGCCACCTTCAGGGCAGCCGCTGCGGGTACCTTCACGTCCGGTAGGACGCCGGTTCCCTCCCAGTTGGTGTGGGTGATCGGGTTGATGGCTTCGTCGACCGGCACCCAAACCAGGAAGTAATCCGCAACGATGTGCCCGCCCACGGTGTGGGCACCGCCGCCGGTTGTCTCGCCTACGATCGTGGCGCGCTTCAAGTTCTTCAGGTCGTAGCTGAACGCTTCGGCACCCGAGAAGGTGCGGTGGGAGGTCAGCACGAAGACGGGCTGCGTGCTCAGCCGCTTCCCGGGAAGGAGCGGCAGCGTCCAGAACTGGGTCGTCGTGTGGCGGTTACGAAGGTCGTTCAGGCGGGTCGGGCGATCAAAGAGGTAGCTCTCGATGAACGCGACTGTCTCAGCTTGGCCGCCGCGATTGTCCCGCAGATCGAAGATGAGGGCGCGAGTATGGGCGACGAAGGCCATCGCCGCCTCGATGGTACCGGCGCAGATCCCCGGCGACTGGAACGCATTGAATTTCACGTAACCGATATCGCCGGGCAGAACCTCGACCTTCTCAAAGCCGCAGTTGCCACGCTCGACCTGTTCGCGCATTTGCGCCAGCTGCCGCGCGGTGGGTCGCTGTGGCGGCGGGGCGTTGAAGGGCCTGAACATGACCCGTAGATGCAGGTCATGACTCACGGCGCGCAGATCCGAGGTGAGGCGGTTGGCAAATTGAAAGCCATCGCTGAAATCGCGGTAGGTGCCCGCCTCCTGATGTGCGCGAAGCGCGGCGATCATCTGGGCGGCGACTGCGGGATGCACGTAGAACTGTGTCAGATCCGCCGCCACGCCATCGATGACGCGTTGACGCAATGCAGGATTCAACGTGACGACGACGGGCGGGCCGTCCGGGGGCAGCGGGGTCAACCAGAAGAAGTCGATGGTGGGCCGCATACCGCCTCTCACCGCAAAGTCGCCGACGATCCGGGTGCTGGTATTCTTCGCGCTCGCGAGAAACCAGATATGGAGCGGCGCGCTCCGCTCGATCGCAAGCAGATCGAATCCCCCTGTGGACGTGCGAATGGACATCATCACGTCCAGGCTCAGCCCCGGGGCCATGGCCTTTAGGAAGCTCTCCATACGAGCGCGATTGCCGCTGTTAAAAGCACCGAGCCACGTCTGCAGCGTACGTCCGGCCGGAGTGTTGGGAATGGTGTTCCGGGCCATTGCGCAACCAATTCCCATAAACAGAAACAGGACAGCCCTAGCGAGCAGCTTGGTATTCATGGGTTCCACCCCTCATAAAATGCCGATCCACTGCAGCTCAAGCATGCTAGCACTTCCGACACGCATGCCCGTAGAAACGGGTCCGTCGGGTAGCGCCGCTGGCGCGGTGGCAGACTGGAGTGCCGCTAAGCGGCCAATGATATCGGGCCGCGAGGCTCGCGCCCACGAGGGCGCCCGTACGCGTAGCATCAAACGCCCGCCACCCCCGCACGGGACAATGATATTCCGGAAACAAGGTGAAGTAGTTTCTGGCGACAGCAAAGCCGCCTACCTGATTGTCGGGATTCCCCTGATAAATACCCGAGAAAGAATGGTTGAAGCTGACCGCCTCGACACCGGGTACGCGTCTGATTTGTGCTTCTAGACTCAGCGGCAATTCGAAGTAATTGCCTCCCCGAGCGAACGTCACGCGTCGATGGGCATCGGTAATACTGTCCGCTGATTGAGTCAGGGCATTGTTTACCGTGCCGAGCAGGCCATAGAGCAGGAAGGCGGCCGAGATCGCGAGCAGCGTCAGTCCGGTGCGCACCTTGCGCCGTAGCAGCGCGGCCCATATAAGGTGTAGGTACTTCATGCGGCGGCCCGCTCGCAAGCCGGGATGCGCGGGACGCCGGCGCCACACTGGCGCTTGAGGCTGGCGGCTATGGCTCGCTCTGGATGAGGCGTCGGGCTGAAATGTCGCGGCCAGAGTTGCTGAACACAAGGCCGGTGGCGGCACCGGATGCGTCGGTTACGAACGTGATCTGTGCATCGACGATCTTGTAAAAGAACTGCCTGTCGGATTCGGGATAGATTGCAACGGCGCCCCTGTCCGCTACCTCAGCCAGAAGCCCGCCAGCGCGCTCGGTGATGGTCAGAACCAGGTCTGGTGCAAGCTCATACCGCCCGATATACTTCGCGAGGACCTCGGGTTCGACTGGTATCGCCTGCCGCGCGGGCCGGCGCATCGCAGGATCGGACTCAAGACAAACCTCGGGCGTATGCAGCCAACAGTTCGGACCGGGCTCATGTGCATCGCGCCGCAGACGGCAAACCGATGCGCTGTTGCCGCTCGCGAGGGCCTGGGAAAGCATGGCTTCCCCATCAGCCGTTCTGGCGCCCTCACAATGAAAGATCCCGACAGGTGATGTAAATCGGGCGGCATACCCCGCCTCGAGCCTTGTCACCAGCAGCATGGAGCCGGCTCCCATGGCGGACTTCCCTGTCAGCCCGACAGTCAACGGCAGCAGCAACCGCCCGCCGAGAGTCAGTTGATCGAGCCAGATCGATTCGACTCGGGTGCACCCTGCATTGACGAAAATCGCATCGAAAGCGCCAAATTGCAGGCGCGTACCATCGGCGGTCACGACCCTCACTGTCGAATAGGCGTGCAGATTGCGTTCAGCCCGAGCTGCCAGCGCGGGGTCGAGTTCGACGGCTACGACCGAGCCGTGCGGCCCGAGGGCGTGGGCTGCCACTGCGGTGTAGTAGCCCACTGCGCAGCCGATGTGCAGGAACCGCTCTCCCGCGGAAAGGGTCAGGGTATCGAGAAACAGAAGCAAACCAAGCGGTTCTCCGTTGTTCAACTTCCGCTGCTCGTCCAATGCCACCAGCACGTTCTCGTACAGATGGCGCGGGTCATTGTCGGGAGTGACGCGGTACCCCTTTCCGATCTCGGCGGCTCGCATGATTTTCCAAGGGCCGGGTCCGATAAATGCCTCGCGTGGTACGGACGCGAGACCGTCGATGAGCCCTCCCGACTTTATGTTACCAAGTCGCTGGATTTCCGTTGCGAAGCGCCGTCGCACCTGCTGCAAGTCATCCATCATAACCTCCCCTGGCAAGGTCGCGATTCTAAATCAATTCCTTGCACCAGAAGCGAAGGTTGACGGCACTTCCGGCCACTTCCGGTCATCCGCCCCGCAGGATAGTCTGCTCCGATGCAGTCATTCAGTCGCATACGCGCTCGTGTCCTTGGATTACTCGGGCTGAAGGAGCTCGTTCATCCCCACCTTCCATTGCTGGCGAACTGCACGCCATGAGGCGAAAGCAACGGCACATCCGAGAGCGATCGCGGGTGAGAGATAAGCGATGACATCCCGATCGCTGACCTGGTAAAGCAGTTCTTGCGCAAGATGGGCGAGGAGGAGAGCCAGGCAGACGCCGAGAGCCGCGCCGATTCCCCAAAGGACCAGGCCCTGCTTCATGATGATCCATTCAATTTGCGAGATCGTCGCCTCGAGCGCCTGACGAATCGCAAACTCATGGCGCCGAAGTCCAACCACGTAAGCGACGACGCCGTAGGTGCCGACAACAGCCAGCACGAACGCGAGCAGCCCCGAGGCGATGACGAGGCTCGCCACGGCCGAGGTGCCCTTCGCGGACGCGGCAATGAGTCCGCTCATGGAAGAGAACTCGAATAGCGACTGGTCCGGCAATAGCCGGTGCATGGCGGCGAGGAAATCACGTCTGAGTTGCGAGATCGGACGGTTGGAGCGTACCAGGATCGTCGTCGCAACGTCCCCAGCCCATATGTCCAATGCAACGGGAGCCTCCGGAAGAAATACGGTGCCCTCGGTGGAATTTGAAAACTGATCGGGAATCGCCTCAACAACGCCGATGATGCGCCAACGGACTCCGTTGGAGTCGATGAAGCGGTCGACGACATTGGACGTCCCGAAAAGCGCTTTCGCAAGGCGCCCGTCGACAACAGCGACCGGGGCGTTGGAGGAAACATCGTCGCGCGTGATGAGTTGTCCCTGCAGAAGATGGACCCCGAGGGTACGCAGGAAGCCGGGACCAGCGAGTGTAATGGATGCCATGTGCCAGTTCGCCTCGCTCGGACGCCGGAACCCGGAACTCGAGCTCGATACGAACGGGGCTCCTTCACCGACCCCGACCGCAGTCACGCCGGGGATCATGGATGCGGCGTTTCCCAACTCGTCTTCGGCGGCGGCGAAGGCGCCGGACTGCTGATAGGCGGATCCATGGAGGAACACGCTGGCGACTGCAAGGTTCTCGCTCCGCAAAGCTCGGTGCGGGCGGAGCATCTCTCGCACGGAAAGCCCAAGCAGTGAGGCCAGCGCCAGGAGCAGTACCGCGAGGGCGATCTGGGTGATGCTGAGTCCCTGGCGCAGGTACCGGGTGGTGCCTCCCCTCTCGGTTCCCCGAATGCCGCCCTGAAGCAACTCGCTGGGCTGGCGGTAGCGTACGAGCGCCTGAGGCAGGGCGAGCACTAAGGCGCTGAGAAGGAGGGCGAGCGCAAACGCGATCAGCCAAAGCCAAGCGCCTTGCACCATCTGGAACGGAGTCCTCTGGGATGCAACGCCGAACCAGATAATGCCCTCGGCCCCAAGGCGTCCGAGCGGCCAAGCGAGGAGCGTGGCGAGCACGGCGACGGGCACTGCCTCGAAGAGCCCGCGACCCCTGGGGACGATCCGCGCTCTTGGCAAACCAACGCCCAAGAATCGGTCGAACGTCGAGGGTCTCGAATGTCGAAGCCGTCAAGTGAGCCGTATTCAGGGTTTCTGCCGGCTCGTTTCCCATCATCACTGTGGCGGCGGTGCCGTAGTCCCTTACCAATCCCGCATCGGTGATCGCTGGAAGGTGACGGAACTGCTCATATGCGGGTACCGATGTGCTCCCATAGCTAGCGCCGCCCTTGTGGAGGTTGAAATACACATCAAGCAGACGGCTACTCTGCGGATACGGCAAGGGATGCAGCACGTAGGCGTCCAGCGCCGAAAAGACGGGGGCGTTGGCCGCAATGCCCAACGCGAGCGTGATTACAAAGGCAAGCGTGAACCGCCATTCGATCCGCAGGCGTCGCAACGCCTGCCACAGACCCGACAGCAGATGATCGAACCCTGTTTGCCAGCCTTTGCCCATGACTTGGCCCCACTATCCCACCGGCCTACTTCTCTGCGTCACCTTCTCGCTGCGGTAACAGATTTTGGTTGCCACAAAGCCTTGGACGCCAAATGTCCTTCGAGACGCTATTTCTCGAACAGGGCGGTGTAGCGGCGCTGCATTTCCTCGCTCGTCACATCTTCGAGATGCCCTCCCAGAAGCCATTCATGACCGAATGGATCGCGCACCGTGCCCGAGCGCTCGCCATAGAACTGGTTCTTGAGTGGCCGGACCACCGTCGCGCCGGCTTTCACCGCCCGATCGAATGCGGAGTCGACGTCCTCCACGTGCAGATGCATGGAGAACGTGGTTCCGCCGAGTGCGCGAGGTCCGCGAATTCCATGTTCGGGGTACTCATCCGCCAGCATGAGGGTTGCTGGCCCGATCTTGATCTCCGCGTGACCGATTCGACCGCTCGGCTCCGTCAGGCGAAATAGCTCCTCGGCCCCGAACGCGCGCGCATAGAAGTCGATCGCTTCGCCCGCATTGTGAACCCGCAGATACGGATAGACTTCGTGGATATCGCTCATGGTGTCCTCCGCTTCAGATGACCAGGCGCAATTTTGGATTCGTCGCGGGCCGCTGTCTTGACGATTTTTTACCTGCCGGCCGGGTCCGTTTCGGCCGCGGCGCGGTGATGCAGCGGGCGATCGGCGCCGCCGGGTCGATACTTGGTTGGCGCGATGCCCGCGAACTCTCGGAATTCCCGGGTGAGATGCGCCTGATCGGAATAGCCGGCAGCAGCGGCGATGTGGCTGAGACCCTGTCGGTCTCCCGCTGCGATGCTGCGGACCGCAGCGTTGAGGCGTTGTATCCGGTAATAGTGCTTGGGGTTGAGACCGACTGCCGCGCGAAATAGGGCAATGAAATGTCTCGGGCTATAGCCCGAAGTGCGCTGTACATCAGCAACCCGCGCCAGCGATGTGGCATCGGCAGGGCGCAACGCCAGTGCATGCGCGACAGCCGGGTGAATGAGAATAGGCCGGTGAATCCGAGCGGCCAAGCTCTGCTCGAGAATCCGAAAGACCTCATTTGGCTCGGCCGCCGCCATCAGCCGATGGTGCAGATCCACACTCCGTGTGCCCCAGATCGCCTCGAGCGTTACATGATGATCCGCAAGCTCCACCATCGAAACGCCGAGCACTGCGCCGGCGGCACCCGGGCGGAATGACACACCGACAGCGCCGCCCTTCGGCTTTGGCCCAGCCACGTAAAAGGTTGATTGCGGACCATGCACGACGCCGCCCGACCATGCGATCGGGCTCCGCTCTCCCGACGGCAGGCATAGGATCGGCATCTCGTGCAGTGCAATAACGAGCTGCGCGCCGCCCGATGGCAGCATGTGCTCGCTGTGATGCTGTGGTTCCTCGCGGTGCGACCACCAGAGGCACTCGATGTAGCGATCGAGGGGCGGAGCCGGACAGTAGCGGACCAGTTCCATGGGCTCACCATAGCGAGAACATGCGCTGACCGCAACGCGCAGCCGCCGTACTTGTCCGTTTGCCCCGATGACTTAACCGCGCGAGCACTGTCGGCACATCGAGGCGGCCGCCGCGGACCGCGCAATGGCGAGGTGCGCATCTTGAATGCCTGCGGGTGTGCGCCGGAGGAGCTCGAGCGGCAATTTGTCGCCATCTGTCGGAACCTCAAGAAGCCAACGCGCCCGTTCGAGCCGCTGATGCCAGGTTGAAGTGCTGAGTGGCTTCGCGCCTGGGGAGCGCGTCATCATTTCAGACTATACCGGCCTGGAGCACATCGACCGGATAGATCTTCGGTAGTACTCGTGACAATAAGGTCCCGGAGACTCGCCGGGAATTGTTCACGGACGCCCCGAGGAATAGACGCCTCAGCACTCCGATGCAAGAAGTCTCACCCGCAGACCACGAAATGAGTTGAATCCGCGATCGAAGGTGGCGACCTCGTAGTCCAGTGACAACGCCAGAGCCGCGAGCCAGGCATCCATCCAGAGGTTAGGCGTCGGTTCGCGGCCCGTGACCAAGGAGGCGAACCGATGCTCGTGAGTCGCCGGCTCGGAATCGATGTGGACCGAGCGCGGATCGTCCGCAAGCTGTTGCCAGGCGTCCAAAGCGCCCTTTGGCTTGACCGGATTGCCGTTCATCGCAACCCGGTTGCTCAACAGCCGCAGCACCGCGAGTCGGGTGAGAAGGCACGTGCCCACGGTTCCGTCCGACTGCTCCTGCCACCACTCCATGGCCGCCTGATGCGCGGCGTGTCCCTGAACCAGCAGCGGGAAGAGGACGTTAGCGTCGGCGATACACGTCATTCAGATGCGCCACGTCTTCTTGGTCGAACAGCTGGGCGATTTCGACATTGGACCGAATCGGGATCGTCTGCCCAGGCGGCAGCTTGATGGGAGCTTCGTTCATCCGCCTACGCTGCGGTGGACCCTGGTCCGCCAGCAGCCTCCTCAAGGCATCTGCAACCAGATCTCGAAGCGTAGAACCGCGCTTTATTGCCGCGATTTTGGCACGCTTCATCAGGTCATCCGGGAGGTCAAATGTCGTTCGCATATATACAGAAATATGCTTTTATGCGCTAATTCTCTCGCACCTGGGCCCGCCGGTCAACCGGAAGCCACCCGGCCCGGCTGCCCCGCTCGCTCATCGAGGCCGGGGCCAATCTCACCCTGCTAAGGTGTAGGGGTCAACAGCCCTTCGAGGGTTCGAATCCCTCTCTCTCCGCCAAAATGAAGCCTTTTTCGATCACCTGAATTTCGAACCCATCGCGATCTCCTAACAGATCAGGGCGTTGGATTGTTCCAGGCACTGCGACCGGCGTGCGCAATTTCACCGTATGTGGCGCGCTGTGCGGCAACGTACGGCAAATGTTACGTGTCCCCTGTAGTGTCCAAAAATTCAAATGACACCGGAGATGCGGCTGGGCAGGGTGGACCGATGAGTCGTCCGATATAATCCACCACGATGTCCCACTCGTATGCACCCCTCAAAGTTCTGATCCTAATGTTTGTTCATCCCTGGCCCAGCGTCCGCTTTGCCGTCAAGCACCCAAGGTGGGAGCCCGGTGCGCGAATCGCGCCCGCCCGGCGGGCCGCGCAGCCGCCTATTCGACCGGGTGGCAGAGGGCCTGCGCATTGCCGCGGACCCGATCATCCCGTGTGACGACGGTGATCAACTGTGGCGGCTCGCCGATCTCTCCCGCCGTGGCCAGATGAATCGCATCGAGCGTTCGGATTGGCTCGCTGGGATAGGGCCGACCGGCGCGTACGAGAACGGAGTCGGTGACGCCCATGACGTCGCAGCTGCGCCGAAACGACCTGAGCCATCGAAGGGCGGCGCGTTCTTGCTCCGCGCTGATCCGGCCGGCGAGCCGCGCACGGAGGAGGCCCCGTGTGGCCTCGGTGAAAGTCAGTGCCGAGGTGATCCGGTGGCCACGGCCGGCTACGGCGCGTCGCGCGGACGCGTCCTGCTCAAGCAGGGCGGAAAGCAGCGCGCTCGTCTCGATATATCGGAACGACACGACGTCCTCGCCACCGCGCTTGGCGGGAGCGCGGCGTGGTGAGCGGCCCTTTGGCTCACTCGTCACGATCGGCGTCGATCGCTTGTGCCGTGGTGCCGGCCGGCGCGTGGATACGCGGCCACGGCGCCAGGGACAGGTCGGGATCGGCCGCCGGCTCGATGACGCCTGCGGCGATCAGCGCGTCGTATCGCTTTGCGCCAGTGGCGCGTCCATGGGGCACGAGCTCAGCGACGACTCTGCCGTGCGCGGTTACGGCGATCCGCTTGCCGGCCTCGATCTGCCGCACATAGTGGCTGAGGTTGTTCTTCAGTTCCCGAATGCCGGTGGAGATCATGGGCGAAATATAGCCACATGTGGCTACCGATGCAAGGCGGGCCTACCACCACCGGATCGGCCGGAAATCGCCGGCTCCCGCGGCCTCGCCAGCGAGGGGGAGAGGAGGACCGCAGGAGTCACTCGCTCCCATCGGCGTCGATCCTTCGAGAGGCGGTTTGGGGCGGCGACCGGATAACCCCGGGGTCAGCCGGTTTTGGCCGCGAAGTGCAAGCCTCTCGACAGCGTGGTTCGCACCGGACAGCGATCCAGGCTTAAGAGCAGCCTCCCCTCCTGCTGATCGGCGCCGGAATTTTCGCGGTGCCGAGCGAACTCGCAGCATCGCTCGGGTGCTATGCGCCTCTGGCGTTTGCGGTCTGCGCCGTGGGGATTGGCGCCGTGGCAATCTGTTGCGCAGAGGGCGGCAGTCGCGTGCCGACAAGCGGCGGAATCTACGGTTACATCGAGGCGGCGTTCGGGCCTCTGAGCAGCTACGTCATGGGTACATTGCTGTGGACGAGCGGTGTGCTCTCAGCCGCAGGAGTGGCTGCGGCGCTCGCGGATGTCGCGGCAACTCTGGCACCGAGTGCGCTTCATGAACCGGTTCATGTGCTTGTCGTCATAGGCGTCATCGGCGCGCTCGCCGCTGTGAATACCGCCGGCGTGGTCTACGGCACACGACTGGTCAGTGCGGCGACCGCCCTGAAACTGCTACCGCTCGGCGTTTTCGTCATAGCAGGCGCGGCCGCGGTGCACGCCGGTAACCTTTCGCCGCCGCCGGCTTGGAGACCGCACGAGCTCGGGCGAGCGGTGATTCTGGCCGCTTTCGCGCTCACGGGCATGGAAACATCGCTGTGCATCAGCGGCGAGGTTGCGCGGCCGGCGCGGACCATCCCGATCGCGCTGGCGCTCGCGGTCGGATCGGTGGCGATTTTGTACATGGTCATCCAATTCATCGTGCAAGGCATCCTGGGGCCTGCAGCAGCCGGGTCGGCAGCGCCGCTCGCCGACGCGATGGGACGACTGAGCCCTGTGCTGCGCGCCCTGATGCTCGCGGGAACGGCCTTTGCCATGGTCGGCATGGTTGCAGGCGATATGCTCAGTACCCCGCGCATGTTGTTTTCGTTGGCGCGGGACGGTTTGATGCCGCGCGCGCTTGGCCTCGTCCATGCGCGCGCGCATTCTCCGTACGTCGCGATCGTCTGCTACGCTGGGATCGAGATGATCCTCGCGCTGACGGGGACCTTCGTCGAACTGGTGGTGCTGGCGACGCTTGTGACTTTCGCGCTGTACATCGGAGCGTGCGTCGCGGCCTGGCGGCTCGCGCGCCGCGGCGTTGCGCTCGCGGGTGCGCCGCTGAACTTCCGCTGGCTGGGGCCGGCGATGGTCATCGGCGTGACGAGCTCACTCGCGCTCATCGCGCTCGCTTCGCTCAAGGAGATCCTCGGCCTGTGTGCAATGATGCTCGTGAGCGGGATGGTATTCGTGCTCCAGACGCACGTGTGGCCGGTCAGAAAGGCGGTCGCGGCAGATCTGTCCGCTCCGGATCGATGAATGAATAAGGTTCGCCTTCAATTGCCCAAGCAACCGATCATCGTTGATAGGTTAACGGGAGTACGAGCGCGACATATGTCATGCTGCGCGCGGAGTTGCCGGTGCAGAGAAAAAGGACGTTGTAGGGACGCTGTGACATCGCCCATCAGGCCGCACGAGGCGCGCAACAGGACGTGCCGCGGCACGCTGCCTCTGAGGCCTCGGTCGCGGGCGTTCTGAGAGGATCGTGGCCGTAGACGGTACTCTCGGCGGTGGTGAGGAAAGCCTCCCACTGGACGCCTTGCGGGTCCTCGATCCAGCTCTTCTCGCTTTCGGCATAGCAGCACGTGGTTTTCCCTTCCTCGAGTACCGGACGATCGGCGCGCTTGAGTCGTGCGTACACTTCCTGGAGCTCGGTGCGGTCTTCAACCTGAATGCCAAGGTGTTCGATGCCAGCGGCGACGCCACGTTGGCTAATCGCGAAGTTCACCCGCGGGTCCTCGAGCATCCACTTGGCGTAATCGACCTTGCGGACGCTGGGCTCGGCGGCAAAGAGCGTGGAATAGAACCGAATCGATGCCTGGAGATCGGAAACACTCACATGGACATGCATGCGCTTCATAGTAGGTCTCGCTTCCTAAGCCAAGTCTTTACCAACAATGCGGAGCTTGCCGGGCAGAGGGTCACGAACTCCGATGTCGAGCGGATCGAAGCGGGGCAGCTCTCGCGAGAGGTGAGGCGATAGCCGCGGCTTTCGAAGAAGCGCTGCGCGGTCGTCGTCAGTAGGTAGAGTGAGCGGACGCCATGCGCGTACGCGTACCCTTCGGCTTGCTCGAGGAGCGTCGTGCCGAGGCCTGAACGCTGGGCATTGGGCGCCACGGCCAGCGATCGAAGCAGGGCAACGCTGTCATAGAGCTCGAGGCCGACAAGCCCCGTGGGGGCATTCCGAGGGCCGGAGAATAGAAAATGCTCAAGCTGCGGCTCGGTCAGGTCGGATGACGGGAGTCCTACCGCCGCGAGCAGCGTAACTGCTGCGCGGAACGAGAGATTCGGCTCTGTATTGACCGCGGTCACGGGAGCGCTTCAGGCGGCTCGACTGCGCTTTGCGGTCGTCGGCGCGACGGTCGGCTTGCATGCCGTCCTGCAAGCCTCCGGCGCGCACGCCTCGCCGCTGCCCGCGCAGCAGTTCTCGGTGAGGTAGCCGACAAGCGCATTCATCGCTTCGAAGTCGGCGCTGTAGATGAGCTGCCGGCTTTCGCGGCGCCTTAGGATAAGCCCCGCGCGGTGCAGAGCCTGCAGATGGAAAGTGAGCGAGGACGGGACAAGTCCAACGCCATCGGCGATCGCCCCCGCGGATAGCCCCGGCGAGCCACGCGCGACGAGGAGACGGTAGACCTTCAAGCGATGCTCGTGGGCGAGCGCCCCGAGCTCCTCAATCACCTGGGTGGTCTTCATCCAATCTATGATAATACGACTGTAGTAGAAATGTCAAAGAAGTGCTTTGCCGGCAGCCCGCAGGAACTCCTCGACACCCGGGGTCGGCCTACCAGTCGGCTCTGGGCCCCATTCACCTGGATCTCCTGCGCACCGTGACCCGTCGATTCGGGCGCGAGGCCGCGGACAAACTGGAAGAGATCCTGGCAGGCTGACTCAACAGGCGACGATTACGCCTCCACCGAATCCGTGACTTCGAGTTGCTACGCCGCCGTCAGCACAAGCTCCATGGGTGTCACATGCCGGCTGCCGGTCACCGGCAGGAGCGCGTAGCGACCTTGATCGGCGGAAGGCGGAGCCTTGGGAGGTGGTTCTTCACCAGCAGGGCGTTGAAATCGGCGAGCTGATGCGTCTGCGCAGCCTTCCAAGCTGCCACGGTGCGGTTGTAGTAGCGGCAGTCGCTGACCCAGGTGGCGATCCGGGTGGGTGTGGGCGCCATGTCGTAACCCACCTGCATCATGCTGACCAGAGTATTGTCGTTGTCGTTCAGTGTCAGGAACGACCGCAGCTCGTTGGGCTTCTGGGGGTGATGGGGCGCGAACCCGACCGGCGGCTTGCCGCCACCAATCTTGTTCAGGCTGGCCTTGAGAGTCTTGGCTTGCGCGGCGACATCGCCGGGCAGGCTACGGTGCATCAGGGTCGCGAGCTCGGCCATGACCGCGCTCACTTCCTGATGGCCTTCGTAGCTCTGCTGCATGCCGTGATACGCCAGCATCGTCAGCTGGTTCTGGGCTCGCAGGTCGGCCATCAGCTGGGCGCTCTGGCCCACGCGCGGGTCGTTCATGACTGTGACGTGGCGGGTGTAGACGTGCCCGTCCACGGTCAGCATGAGCGTATAAACGCCCGGAACCACCTGCGGCCCGTGTGGACCAGGTGTGACGGTGCCCGCCACCGTGTTCATCTGGTTTTCCAGGTCGTGCTTCAAAGCGGGCGGAGGAGCATAGAGGAGGTTCCAGTTGACGCGGTTGAGGCCGATATGGGTGCTCAAGGCGCGCCGCTGGGGCGAGGCCAGCCAATAGCGGGGATACGCTTGGCCCTTGATCGGTGGCGGCAGCTTGCTGGATAAGGTGCGCACCAGATCGCCGTGGGAGTCGAAGATCTGAAGCATGATCGGCTCAGCGGGCGCCTGGCGGAGGTAATAGTCCACGATCACGCCATACGGCGGGTTGGGAGCCTGCGGTACCTCGACGGAGAAGGGCTGGTCCCAGTTGCTGTTGCTGCGGGCGCGAATGGCCTCCTCCGGCTTGAAGAGATACACCGAGGAGGATGCGATCGCCCGCACGTCGGCGGCGATCTGCCGCAGCGGCGTGATGTCGTCCAGCACCCAGAAGCCGCGGCCGTAAGTGCAGATGACCAGGTCCTTCATGTGGTAAGCGGTGTGAACGACCATGTCGCGGATGGACGTGCTGGGCAGGTTCTGGCGCAGTGACTGCCAGTGATCGCCATTGTCGAAGCTGACATAGACCGTCGTATCCGTGCCGGCGAACAATAGGCCACGCTGCTCGGGATCTGCGCGCAGCACGTTCACCGCGCTGCCCGTGCGCTGGTTGCGCGGCAGGCCGTTGACGATGCTGATCCAGGTCTCGCCGCCGTCGCTGGTGCGCCAGATCAGCGGCACGTTGGCATCTTCATGGGGCGGCGCGATCGTTCTGAAGCCCTGCTTGACGAGCATCTGGGCGGTGACGTACGCAGTGTTGGCCTCGTCGCCGGCTTCGATGGTGAGGAATTTGGTGTGAGGCGGCGCGCCGGTGATGTTGCTGACGTTAGTCCAGTGCTTCCCGCCATCCACCGTCCTGTAGATCTGATCGTTGCTGCTCACCGTCCAGAACACGCCCCGCTTCACCTTGGAAATGGAGAAGCTGTTGATGACGGGGCCGGTCGGGCCGAAAGGGTTGCTGGGCCTGGGCGGCGGCGTCTTTCCCTTGACCTTCTTCGGCGGCGGCAAAGGCTTGCCGCAGGGGACCTCGCGCGCGCCTTTGGGGGTGGTGAGGTCGGGGCTGAAGGCCTTCCAGGAATGGGCGCCGTTGCGCGAGACCACCAGGCACTGATAGGCGGCGTACAGGGCTCTGGGATCGAACTCGGTGTCGAATGCCTTCGGGGAGTCGTGGCTTTCGCGGTAGTTGCGCGCGTCAACGCCGAAGTTTGGCGCGACGTTTTCCCACTGCCCGGTCCGCATATCGATTTTGATCATGCCGCTGCCGCCACCGCCGGCGCCGTAGCCGACGCCGTAGAGGATGTTGGGCTGCAGGGGATCGGGCGTGATGACGCCGAATTCGGAGGAGGGCAGCGGGCTCCAGTCGGTGATGTCGACCTGGCCCCAGTTGCTGCGGCTGCTGATCATCACCGCACCGGTATCCTGCTGCGAGCCCAGGATCCAGTAGGGATACTCGGCCGTGGTGGCGACGTGGTAGATTTGCGCGATGGGCTCGGTGTACCACAGGCTCCAGGTGCGGCCGCCATCCAGAGTCACGCTTGCCCCCTGGTCGACTCCGACGAGCATGCGCTCGCCGTTGTCGGGATCGATCCATAGCTTGTGGTAATCCTCACCGCCGGGCGCGCCCTTGAAGGCATGGAAGATCACGCCGCCGTCGGTCGAGCGGTACATGGCGGTGCTGAGGGTGTAGACGATGTCAGGATTCTGCGAGTCCGCGTAGACGCCGGCGAAATAGGAGCCACGACCGCTTTGGATCCGGGTGTCCTTGCCGGCCATGTGCCGCCAGGTGGCGCCGCCATCGTCGGAGCGGAACAGCCCCGAACCCTTTTCGATGTCGGATCCGATGATGTACACGCGACGGCCATGGGTGTGCTCGGCGATGGCCACGCCAATGCGGCCCGTGAGGGGCGGAATCTTGATCGGGTGCCAGGTCAGCCCGTCGTCAGTGGATCCAAAAAGCAGCGGCGGTTTGGGCTTGTGCTTGGGCTTCGGACCAAAGGGAAAGACGATCGTGCCTTGCGTGTCGGCCAGCATGATGCTGGGGTCGTCATAGGCGTGCTCGACTTCGCGGATCCCCGCGTAGCCGGCGGGCTTGAGCACGTTGGTCCAGGTTTGGCCGCCGTCGGTGGAGCGGTAGATACCGCCGCCCTTATGTGTGGCATCGCCCAGGGCGGAGACGATCACGAGGTTGGGATTGGTCGGATCGACCAGGATGCGGTCGATCTTTACGGTGTCATCAAGGCCGATATGGTGCCAGGTCTTGCCGGCATCCGTGGATTTCCACATGCCGTTGCCGAGGGTGCTGGTGGTGTCGAGGGTGATCGGATCGCCGGTGCCGGCATAAACGGTATCCGGAGCGGAAGGCGCGACGGCGATGGCGCCGATGCTGTCCACGCTCTTCACCTGGTCGAAGACGGGGAACCAGGTGGCGCCCGCGCTGGTGGTTTTCCAGATGCCCCCCTGGGGCGCCCCGAAGTAGAACACACCTGGCTGGCTGCTGACGCCGGTAACGGCGGTAACGCGGCCGCCGTGAAAAGGCCCGACGTTACGCCACTTGAGGCCGGCATAGAGATCGGGGTTGATCTGCGCGGCGGGGGTGACTTGTGCCCCCACGGCCGACGCTAATCCCAGCATGCCGGCGAAAGCCAGCCCCCAATGTGCAACCCGCGAAATTCGCATCGGCGAAGTGCCGTGCCCCGAAGCACGCTTATCGCTATTCATAGTATTGCGGCTGCCTTCGTCTCTTTATTTTATGGGCCCCGGAGGGTCCATTGACATTACAGCCCCGGGGAAGTCCTGGCTGCAGTTGTACCTGAATCCGATCATCATGAACAGGCTCACTCTGCAACGTCAGGACGCGCTGCATCGGACCGCAGCCTGGGCCGGGCGCTCGAATCCCGCCTCATATCTCGGACAAAAGCGCGATTTCCCTCCAGATGGAGGCTTCCGGCAGATACGACTCCCCGTGGGTGTGCGCGCCAAGAAAGGTGTCGTTCGAGAAGATCGCGCCCCCTGTCACCTTTAGACCCTCATAAGGCCCGATGCATTCGCGCTCGCCGCCGGAGGTCGTTACGCGTAAGTATATCGCTTCGCGACACTCCAGCATCCGATGTTGCCTTCGTCCGAGCTGCCAGATCCCGTCGGTGTAGCTGGCCGTGACGGCGTTGTCGGGCCCGCGGAGCGTTCCATCGGCGCAAATCCTGAAATATGCTCCGCGGACGAGGATCACGGATTCGCCGCTCAGCGGGCGGAAGGTGAGCGTGATCACCCGTCGAGCTCGACCGTCAGGCCCAGTTCCGTCTCGATGATCTGGCCCAGCGCGCTCGCCGACAGCGTGAATCCGGGTCGGCGCCGGTAATCGTCGAAGCTGAGCCAGAGGGCAATTACCTCATCGAGCTCGAGGCCCGTAAGGGTGTGGCACACGGCCGTGGTGCCGTCGCTTGCGATCCAAAAACTGTGCTGGTCGGAGTGCCGCCAGCGCCGCGTAAAGTACGGTTTGGACAGCTCTACGCAGATCTCGCCGGCATCCGGTACCTCATCCAGGAGCCGCATGAGCGCCGTGGAATCGGCGACCGGCGCTTGCGCGGAGGTAATTCTGGTTTCGCGCATTCTGCTGCTGAGGTCCGTGGCGCTTTGAGCGCCGCCTGCATCAAACGCAGCGCGGCTGGCATCGCCAGGTGTGCTGCCGCTGGAGGCCGAGCGTGGCGGTGACCGTGCCCGGGTCTATCGTCGGATGGCGGATACGCAGAGAAACCGTGAACTCATACTCGCTCATGGGCATATCCGTTTCACCATGGCGACGGCAACTCGCCGCTCCCGTCCGTGGCGGGCGGGAGCGGCGTCGATTGCTGAGGCGTCAGTAACGGCGTGGGCCGCCGTGGCGGTTGCCACCACCGCCGGACCGCTCGCGGTCCTGCGCCTCATTCACCTTGAGTGAGCGGCCGTCGAAGTCGACGCCGTTCAGCGCTTGCATCGCCCGAGAAGCGTCGGCATTCGACATCTCCACGAAACCAAAGCCGCGCGGGCGACCCGTCTCGCGATCGGTAATCAGGGAGACTTTCTCGACCGTCCCATGCTTGGAAAACAGGACGCGCACGGCCTCTTCGGTGGCCGTGAAGGGGAGATTTCCAACGTATAGTTTCGTCACTGCAGAATACCCGTGAAAAAGAGAAAGAGAGAGAGCGGTATGAGGCGGCAGGTACATCCTGCCTCCCGGTTCGCGGAGCTTTGCGAGGGTGGCAAGCATTGGCCGGAAGGCGCGCCGGAAGGCGGCGCGTGGCGCCAAGGCAGACAAGCCGAAAAGGTACGAGCCGCCTGCTAGATTACAGCATTCGGCAGCAGGCCGCCGAATTATTGTTCTGGGGCGCGGAGACCGATCCGCCGTCTCTTGCGATCGCGCCCGCCGGCGCGCATGCTGCCCCGGCGCATTGAGCGCGCGATGCCGAATCGGCAGAGCGGGGCCAACATGAACAGTATTGCCGCTACGCTTGCCATTCGCGAGCGCCTGCGCCTGCGGCTCCTGCCGCAGCACGAGCCTTGGCGATGTCAGGGCGAGTACGCTGGCGGAGGGTTGTGCGACGGTTGCGGCGAGCGCATCACTTCTGCGCAGGCGTCGTACGAGGTTGACTTCTCGCCGGGCATCACGCCGCAGGCGCTCAAATTGCATCGCGCATGCTTTGAGATCTGGCTGTACGAGTCCCGGAGCCAGCCTCTCTCCTGACATGCCCGAACGCAGGAGCCGAAAAGAGTGGTGAATCTTACCCTGATCGATGCTTTCGGCCGGTTCGGCGCCAAACCGGCCAGCCGACTGCGCAGCCTGTCCGCCATGGCGACGGACGGCGCCATGGTTCTCAACTGCTTGCCGGCGCATTTCGGCCACCCCGCCCGCGGAGTCTTGCGTTACGAGACCAGGATTTCCGCCGCACAGGCCGAATCCAAGATTGTCACATCACTGAGCGAGCACTTGACTCGCGCGCATGATGGCGGTCTTCCGGTTCGGATGGTCGTCACGTTCACGGAGCGCGAGAGAACGGGCAGGACGGGTGGCTATTACGTCCGCCCCGATCTGGTAGGCAAGGTCGTGGAGTTCGACGGAGACCGCTTCGTCGTCGACTTCACGCGACCGCAAGCGGCGCATCTGGCGCTCACGGCAGGCCGTCGCAAGTAGTCCCGGTCAGTGGGGCGGTAAGCACACCGCCGTAAGCGCAAAGTGGAGGCGCAACTGACACGGCAGCTTCGACGCAACCTCGCCCGCACGCGACCCGGTGCATTCAAGCACGCCTTCGATCCTATGTGACGGATCCTCCACTGCCGCGTGCACGGCCGCGTCCAGCTCGAACCGTCCGTCGCAGTCTGCGTACGGACAGCGGAAAGAAAAGTACGCGCGGGCCGGAGGGTGCAGGACATGCGATTGGGGGACGGGCGTACTTACTGTGCCGCCCTCGAAACTCAGCTCGAAGCGCAGCTGCTCGACTGCCGGGAACATAGCGCACAGCTTAGGCGCAGCCGCTTGATCGCGGCGCAGCTGGGACAAGCGATCCTGACGCGTTGCAGCGCTGCGGGCGTGGCCGAGTCTCATGTATGCCCGCTCGAGGTCGGATCGCTCGGGCCAGCGGGCGGATCCTGCAACGGCGTCGCGATGTCTCCGGAATCAGTCGGGCGAGCCGTCCGGCGCTGCTGCTTCTCAAGCTGGCGTGCCTTCCGGCTCAGCTCTTTCTGCTTCTTCGCCTGGCGGTAGTTCGTTCTGGGCACGAGGTCTCCTCTGTCACCGCGGGTGGGGATGATGCGTTCCGGAGCAGCCGGGGCGCTGGCCTGCGAGTGCAGGCTGTCCGAGGCCGCCGCTCCGACCAGCAGCACTTTACTCCGAATCGGGCTGTACCGGCTCGTTTTTCCACGAGCGGGCAATCGGCCTGCCGGCTAGGTGGGCGTCCGCCTCAGCGGGTTGGCAAGGTGAAACCGCTCGGCAATTCCCGGCAGCGCCGGCGTCAAGTGATTGAGCCTCAGAATGTAGGTCCGCCAGATTTCCCAGCACTGCAGCACCGCGTCACGAGATGCCCTTCTTGGGCGATATACGTCGATGGTCAGCCGGATGTAATGAGCGTCATCATTGCTGGCCAAGGTAAGGTCTCCACCTTCCAAGTTGCCTCCAGCACCGGCACAAACGTCGCGGACAGCGAATGAGTTGACGAAACGTATATTTCTAACCATCTCAGGTTCATGGAAGTGCCGCTGGTTTTCTGGACACTGATCGCGCCCGGAACCGGACATTTACGACTTAAGCTGGGCGGAGGCCGGCATAGAGACCGGGCCGAAATTAATGCATCGAGATGGGCGTCGTCAAACGACGGCGCCGGTCAGATGCGCCACGAGCGCCTTCTGCGCCAGCGTTGCATGGCGTTCGCCGTGGCGCAGCAGAGCGAACTCCCGTTGCGGCAATTCAAGCGGAATCTCCACGAGTGTCCCCGCCGCTATGGCTGACGCGACGACGTGGCGCGAGATGATCGTCGCGCCCGCGCCGGATTCCACCGCCTCGCGCACCGCCTCGTTGCTGGGCAATACGAGGAAGATGTTGAGATCATCGAGCGACAGCCCTTGCCGGGCCGCCAAGTCCTCGAGACCCCGGCGGGTGCCCGACCCGGGCTCGCGGATCACCCAGTTGAGCGCACGAAGATCGACTTCTCCCGAGCGCTCGATCGGCAGGGGCGCACCGCCCGCAGCGACTACCAGCACCATCTGATCATAGTCGAGGCACGTGCGCGCAAGCGCCGGGTGCTGCGTCGGTCCCTCGACCAGTCCGATGCTCACCTCGCCTTCGGCAACCGCGGTCTCGACCTCGCGGGTGTTGCGGATCACCACATTCAGTCGCACGCGGGGATTGGCGGCATGGAAGGCGGCGAGGCGGCGGGGCAGCCAGTAAGTCGCAATGGTCAGGCTGGCCGCGAGGGCAATCGGGCTCGCCGGGCTGCCGGCGAGATCCTGCAGCACCACGCGCGCCATGGATGCGCGGTCGAGCACTGCGCGCGCCTCACGCAGGAATACCCGGCCCGGCTCGGTCAGCTGAATGCCGCGGCCCACGCGGTCGAACAGCTTGATTTGATAGAGGTCCTCCAGTGACGCGATGGCCGCCGAGGCAGCCGACTGGCTCATCCGCAGCGCCTCGGCGGCGCGCGTGACATGTCCCCGTTCGGCAACCTCGACGAAGACACGCAGTTGATCCAATGTCATGATTGATCAGTTTATCATATTGAATACATCAATTTTATTGATTAAAACGATTATTGCGGCCGGCCGGTCTCGAGGATAGAGTCGCGAGAAGGTGTGGCTTGCCGATCGCCGGCGCGGATTTCGAGCCCGCGACACACTGAGAACCGAAACCCGTGGGGGATAGCCAGTGTTCATGCACAACCCGTTCGCCGCGCTTCCCGCATCCATACCGCCCATCGCGATACAGACCTACGTGGCGGTGATGTTCCTGCTGGTCGTCTGCGGCACGCTGGTCGACCTGGCTCACAAGGGAAGCGCCAAGTACTTCTTCAAACATCGGCAGGCCGTGAGCTTGGGTGCCAGACGTCGGGTGGGCGCCGGTGAAGCGGCGGCGCTCGCCGCGCAAACCATCGTGGTCTCGGTTCTGGCTGCCGGCGAGTTCTGCAGCGTGTGGCGCAGGATCACTCATCTTCTGACGATGTACGGCTTCGTGCTTTACGTCGTCACCACGGCCGTCATGGTGTTTGCCTATCCGACTGCCGCCGCACCGGGAGCGGCCGTCCTGGCTGAGCTCTGGTACCTGGGCGCCGTGTTGGTTTGCATTGGAGGCTACTGGTTCTGGTTCCTACAGCGGGTCGACGTCGCGGCGGAAGGTCAGTCCCCGTTCCGACTGGTCCGCGCCGACCTCTTCATTCTCTCGCTGCTCGCGAGCGCGACCTTCGCCCTGATATGGGCTCGCGTCCAGGCGGCGGGGGATCAGGTCTGGGCAAACGTCTTCTTCGGCCTTTATCTCCTCTCCAACACCGTTCTGTTTGCCTCCGTTCCGTGGTCCAAGTTCGCCCATATGTTCTACAAGCCCGCCGCGGCGTTTCAGAAGCGCATCGAGCAGGCGAACGGCTTCCGCCGCAACCTGCCCGCCCCGGCCGACCGTCCCGCGTCGTTCGGAAGTGCCCGCCGTCAGCCACACAATTACTGAGGAGCATCGTCCATGCCCACGTTTGTCTACATGACGAACTGCGACGGCTGCGGCTACTGCGTCGATATCTGCCCGTCCGACATCATGCACATCGATACCACGTACCGCCGTGCGTATAACGCCGAACCCAACATGTGCTGGGAATGCTACTCGTGCGTGAAGGCATGTCCGCAGCAGGCCATCGACTGCCGCGGCTATGCCGATTTCGCCCCCCTCGGCCACAGCGTGCGGGTGCTGCGCGAGGAAGAGAAGGCCACGGTTTCATGGCGGATCAGGTTCCGCGACGGGCGCGAGAAGAACTTCGTCTCGCCCATCAGAACCACGCCCTGGGGATCGATCAAGGGTCCGGCTGAGTATGCCGCGCCCAGCGCGGCGGCTCTGGCCTCGCAGGAGCTGGCGCATGAGCCGGAGGCGCTCAAAGTCGACGCGCTGCCGAAGCTTGCGCGCAATCGCTTGAAGAAGGGACTGGTGTAATGAGCCGCAAAACCGTATTCGTCGACTCGGACATTCTCATCGTGGGCGGCGGGATGGGCGGGTGCGGCGCCACTTACGAATCCCGATACTGGGGACGCGACCTGAAGATCGTCTGCGTCGAGAAGGCGAACATCGAGCGCAGTGGCGCGGTGGCCCAGGGGCTCTATGCGATCAACTGCTACATGGGCATGCATTGGAACGAGAACCAACCCGAGGACCACGTACGCTACGCGCGCAATGACCTCATGGGTCTGGTGAGGGAGGATCTCGGCTACGACATCGCCCGGCACGTCGACGCCACGGTGCACAAGTTCGAAGAGTGGGGTCTGCCGATCATGAAAGACCCCAAGACCGGCAGGTATCAGCGCGAAGGCAAATGGCAGATCATGATCCACGGCGAGAGCTATAAGCCGCTCGTCGCCGAGGCCGCGCGCAAGGCGGCAAGCGCCGTCTATAACCGCATCATGGTGACCCACCTGCTCATGGACAGCAAACGCCCCAACCGGGTCGCGGGTGCCGTAGGGTTCAACGTGCGCAACGGCGATTTCTACGTCTTCCGCGCCAAGGCGGTCATCGTGGCGGCAGGCGGCGCATCGCACATCTTCAAGCCGCGCGCGGTCGGCGAAGGCATGGGCCGGACATGGTACGCACCCTGGAGCAGCGCCTCCGCCTACGCCCTGCCGATCCTGGCGGGAGCGAAGATGACCCAGATGGAGAACCGGATCGTCCTGACTCGATTCAAGGATGGTTACGGTCCGGTGGGCGCCTACTTCCTGCACCTCAAGACCTACACGCAAAACGCTTACGGGCAGGATTACGAAGCGTTCTGGCGCGACTCGATCGAGAAGATGGTGGGCGATTACGTCAATCACCATCCGGTGCCGACCTGCCTGCGCAATCATGCGCTGCTCGAGGAGGTCAAGGCAGGCCGGGGCCCCATCCGCATGGTGACCAAGGAGGCGTTCCAGGATCCTCACAAGGAGACCGTGGGGTGGGAGAACTTCCTCGGCATGACCGTCGGTCAGGCGGTCGTGTGGGCCTCGCAGAACATCGACCCGAAGGAGACCAACCCGGAGCTTACGACGTCCGAACCCTACGTGATGGGGTCGCACGCGACCTGCTCAGGGGCCTGGGCGAGCGGACCGGAGGACTACGCCCCGGCGGAATACCAATGGGGCTACAACCGGATGATGACCGTCGAGGGGCTGTTCGGTGCCGGTGACACCATCGGCGGCACCGCCCACAAGTTCTCCTCGGGCTCATTCACCGAAGGCCGGATTGCCGCCAAGGCTGCCGTCAAATACGTCACGGAGCGGAGCAAAGACCTGCCCGAAGTCAGCGAGACGGAATACGCGCGGCTCAAGCAACTCATCTACCAGCCCCTGGAGACCTATCGCGTCGGTCGTAACGAGATCGTGGACGGAATGGTGTCGCCGAGCTATCTCCTGCCGCTTCACGGGCTGCAGCGTCTCGAGAAGATCATGGATGAGTATGTGGGCGGAATCGGCGGCCACTACACGACCAATGAACCGCTGCTGCTCCGCGGACTCGAGCTGCTCACGATGCTGAAGGAAGATCTCGCCTGTCTCGGAGCGCCGGACCTCCACCAACTGCAGCGCGCGTGGGAGCTGCAGCACCGCGTGCTCGCCTCGGAATGCGTGACGCAGCACACGCTCTTCCGGCAGGAAACGCGCTGGCCGGGTTATTACTACCGCGCCGACCATCCGCGGCTCGATGACCAGGACTGGCACTGCTTCACGCTCTCGCGCTACGACCGCGATACCGGCCGGTGGGAGATGGAGAAAGCGCCTGTGTACCACATCATCGACTGATCGAGCGGCGCCGCATGGCACAACTCGTACCCCCCCACGGTTCGGACGCGGTCAAACCGCTGCTGGCACCGCTGGCGGCGCAGGCGGAGGAGCTCGAGCGGGCCGGGCGGCTCACGCAGGTTGCACTGGACTCGCGCGCGGTCTCGGACGTGCTCATGCTGGGGATGGGCGCGTACACGCCTCTCGATGGCTTCATGGGGCAGGACGACTGGCGCGGCGCGTGCGTGAACATGAGATTGCCCAACGGCCTCTTCTGGCCGATCCCGATCACGCTGCCTGTCGGAACGGAGGTCGCGGAGCGTATCCAGGTGCGGGAGGAAGTGGCTCTCGCGAGTGAGAGCGGGGAGATACTGGCGATCATGGAAGTCCGCGAAAAGTACGGGATCGACAAGGCGATCGAAGCGAGGCATGTCTATGGCACCAGCGACGCGAAGCATCCGGGAGTTGCCAAAGTCATGGGCCAGGGAGCGGTCAACCTCGCCGGCCGGGTGTTGGTTCTGAGCGAAGGGGAATACGCCCGGCGATACCCAGCGCTCTATATCCGGCCGGTGGAGGCACGGGCTCTGTTTCGCGAACAGGGGTGGTCGCGCGTCGCTGCCTTTCAGACGCGCAACCCCATGCACCGCAGCCACGAACATCTGGTGAAGATCGCGCTGGAGGTGCTGGACGGAGCCTTCATCCATCAGGTGCTCGGCAAGCTCAAGCCCGGAGACATCCCCGCCGAGGTGCGCACGCGAGCGGTCCAGGCCATGGTCGACAGCTATTTCCGACCGGGAACGGTGATCCAGGCGGGTTACCCCATCGAGATGCGCTACGCGGGCCCCCGCGAGGCGCTGCTGCATGCGCTCATTCGCCAGAATTTCGGCTGCTCGCATCTCATCGTCGGGCGTGACCATGCGGGCGTCGGCCACTATTATGGCCCGTATGATTCGCAGCGCATTTTCGATCAACTGTGGGACGGAGCTCTGCGGACGCATGCGCTGAAGCTCGACGTCACCTTCTACTGCCGAAGATGCGCAGGGATGGCGACCTCGCGGACTTGTCCTCACGATCCCCGGTTTCAGATCGCGATCTCCGGTACCCGGCTGCGGGAAATGCTGTCGAACGGGATCGAGGTGCCGCCCGAGTTCAGCCGGCCCGAAGTTGTCGAGATTCTCGGGGAGTACTATAGACACGGGCGATCGGGAGACACCGGCACCGCAGCATGATCATCGCGCAGATATCGGACACGCACATCGCTCTCGGCGCGGACGACGCCGACCGCAGAGCTGCGGATCTCGAGCGCACGCTCGCGGATATCAATGCTCTCGATCCGGCTCCCGATGTGATTATTCACACCGGAGATGTCGTCCACGGCGGTCGTCGCGAGGATTATGCGACGGCGGCTTCCCTGCTCGCGACGGCGCGCGCACCGGTCTATGTCGCGGCCGGAAACCGGGATGACCGGGAAAACCTGCGCCACTCGCTTTCGCGATGGGCGCCGGCCTCCGACTCCGGGTTTCTCGATTATGTGGTCGAGGACTTTCCGGTGAGGTTGCTCGCGCTCGATACCTTGAGCTCAGTCAGCAACAAAGGTGACTTCTCTCCCGAGCGGGCTCGACGCTTGACGGCGCTGATTGCGGCCGAGACCCGGAAGCCGGTTGCAGTCTTCATGCATCATCCGCCGTTCACGGTCCGGGTGGGGCCGGATCCGCTCAACTTTGTGACGCTGGAGGCGATGGCCATTCTCCAGCGGACCCTGGAGCGCTCGGAACGCGTGGTCGCGGTGTTCTGCGGTCACGTGCACCGCTCGACCTGGGGCCGGATCGGCAACATTCCGGTGATGGTGGCGCCCTGCACGGCCACTACACTCCGCAAGGGCGATTTTCCGCCGCAGATGGCTGCCCGACCCGTCTATCACCTTCACCGGCTGGATGCTGCCGGTGAGCTCGTCACCGAGGTGAGGATAGTCAGCGCCGCGTAGCGCTCTGTGCCGAACATAGTCAACCTCCTGGCGGGCTATCCGAGCTCGGCTGCTTCTCGATCTCGGCAAGC
This sequence comes from Steroidobacteraceae bacterium, assembly GCA_050739095.1. Classification (GTDB taxonomy): domain Bacteria; phylum Pseudomonadota; class Gammaproteobacteria; order Steroidobacterales; family Steroidobacteraceae; genus 13-2-20CM-66-19. The sequence goes on from JBOIAR010000020.1 coordinate 62,106, forward strand.
GTGCGCTCGGCGAGCAGGTCAAGTGCGTCTACGACGGCGCAACGCTCAACATGCAGAGGGCCGAGGACGCTCAGATCCGTGCAGCCCAGGAGCAATGTGCGGGCACCACGCGCCACCAGGGATTTCGCTACGGCGAGGACGCTCGAGCGAGCATCTTCTCCCTTCTTGATGCAGTAGATTGCATGCATCAGTGCTTCCTGCCCGCCCTTGTCCGGCACGATGAGCAAGCTGTTCCGTGCCGCGAAGGCTTTCTGGAACAGTTTCATTTCGAGCGTGGTGGTGGTCGCGAGAAGGCCGACAGGGCCGTTGGCGCTTACCCCCGTTCCCAAAGCCTCGGCGACGACATCCGGCATGCGGATGAGAGGAATGCCGACGTCCCTTTCGAAAGTCTCGACGTAACCGTGAGCGGTGATACAGGCCATGACGCAAAAATCCGCGCCTGCCCTCTTGAGGCTTCGCCCCATTTGCGAAAGTGCGGCAACCGGGCTGATGCCGAATCCGCTCCAGGCCTTGTTTCGATCCGGCACTTGGGGGTCGATGCTCACCAGCAGGGCTGGGCGCGCTTGTTCAAGACGGCCACGCGTCAGAGAGTAGAACTTCTCCAGAAAGACGAGCGTCGCTTCGGGCCCCATGCCCCCGAGGACGCCGGCCCGCCGCATCTTGGCGCGAGCTCGCCTCAAGCGGGTGTGCCTTGAGCTTGAAGATGTTGGCCGTAAGCGAACAATGCCGGCCAGCCCCCGGTGTGCCAGAACAGCACCTTTCTGCCCTTGGTGAGATCGCCGCGCCGAATCATGCCGACCAACCCTGCGGCGGCTTTACCCGTATAGACCGGGTCAAGAAGGATGCCTTCTTCATTGGCGAACAGGCGGATGGCTTCGATCGTGCGTTCATCGGGGAGCGAATAACCCGGTCCGACCCAATCATCGGTAACTTGCACCCATTCCGCGGGGAGTGTTGCCTTGCTTTCGAGGAAGACGAGCGTCTCGCGCGCGAGCGATTCGATATGCGACTTCTGTAGCGCTGTCGCGTGACGGGTGCTTATTCCCAGTATCGTTGCGGGAAGACCGAACAGTGCTTTGCCCGCGAGCAGCCCACCGTGCGTGCCTCCGCTGCCGCTTGCGACCACGATATGGTCGAAGGAAAGATGCTCTCCCGCGCATTGTCCGAGCAGCTCCAGCACGGCCGCCGCATAGCCCGATGCCCCGAGCGGGGTCGAGGCACCACCGGGGATGAAATAAGGATCGACCCCTGTTTCACCTCGGACGGTCTCGCGGGCTTTGCCGACCGAGGCCTTTATATCCCCGCCAAAAGGCGAGACGAAGATACGCTTCACCCCGAGCAGGTGAAACAGCATGTTGTTGCCGCTTGCCTGAGGCGCGTAACTGCCCTTTACCCGTTCCTCGATCACCAAATAACATGCCAATCCTTCTCGTTTCGCGGCGGCGAGAGTCAGACGGCAGTGATTGGACTGTACGGCACCCACGGTCATGACCGCTTTGGCGCCGTCATCGAGGGCGGCAGCCATGACGTATTCGAGCTTACGCGTCTTGTTGCCGCCACCGGCAAGGCCAAGCTGGTCATCACGCTTGATCCATATTTCGGGACCGCCCAGGGCCTTGCTCAGGCGCGGCAGAGGTTCCAGGGGTGTGGCGAATTCCGTATAAGTCCGTTTCGGCAGATCAAATAGCTTCATGTTGTTCTCCAGATACGGCTCTCCGGACTACTGCGGCGGCGGGGTCCGGAAACGTGCATGAAAATCACCGCCTTGCAATATCGTGCGCCGGTGGGCCCTGAGGGCGAGCCCAACCGAAAGAAGAGTGGCCACGGCGAGCTGGAACCAAGGCTGTAAATACCAAGCCGTGCCGCGCTCGTAAGCGACGGACACGGCGAGGATCGCGCCGATCAAAACCGCACACACGGCCATTCCTTTCACAAACGCGCCGTGTGTGCATTGCAGCGCGAACTCGTGCACCCGTCGCCAGCTCGGCCACCATGCGAGCAGCATGGTGGCGAGTCCAAGCCCCCCGAACACGAGAGCGATACTTATCGCGCGCACAGCCACGCCGATCTGCCAGCCGCCAAATACCGCGTCGAGCAGAAAAATGCTGCCCATGACGGCTGAGAGAACGATGGCTGCCGCAGGCGCATGGGCCGCATTGGTGCCGGCAAATTGCTCAGGTAGAAATCCGTCCTGAGCCCAGGCAAAGAGAAAGCGGCTGGCATCCAGCAGCTGCGGGGCTATGGTCTTGACGACCACGGCCGCCACGAGCACGTTCAGGAATACGTCGATGGGGCGAGGTGTAAGCAACCCGATAAGCGCAGGCGTAGTGAGCAGGTATCCGTGGCCCGATTCGACGATCGGCAACGCGCTCCACCACGGTACCGCGTGAAACACCGCATAAGAGACGAGCGTATAAAGCACGAGCGCGATTGCCCACCCGGCGACGATGCCGCGCGGCATGTTGCGGCGCGCGTCGGTCACTTCGCCGGCAAGAGAGGTCGAGGCATCCAGCCCGCCATAAGCAAACATGAGCAGCCCAATCACTGAAACGAATGCCGCAACCGAGGGATGCGAGGGCCGGGGCATAGGATGGATCCCGGCCACAGCGCTGATTTTCGCGACAGCGCTCGCAGGCGCCGCGGCGAAACCCGCCACTATGACGATCACCGCTGCAAGCAACACCAGAACGCCGGCTGCGTAGATCAGATAACCGTAGTTCTTGACGCCGCTCACGTGCAGCCCCGTAAGCAGCCAAATTGCGGCAAAGCCTGTTACCAGATGTCCAATGGGCGTGGTGAACCATTGCGCCGCAAAGCCGCTTGCGTGTGCGGCATCACCGAGAAACGTGCCGGTCGCATAAGCGAGAAAACCGATCGCGCCGCAGATGCCTACGAACCAGATGAAGCCTATCGCGAACCCCGCGTATGCGCCGAGCCCGCGCGTAAGCCATACGTAAGTGGCACCCGCGCGCGGTATCACTATCGAGTAGCGGGCGAAGAGCACAACCTGCGGGATCAGCACGATACCGGCCACGAGCATCGCCAACGGTACCAGCCCTTCTATGGCCGGGTAGGTCTCGAGGCTGTGAGGCATCACGAAATTGATGCCGCTGCCATATTCCTGAGCGACAGCGGATAGCGCTACTACAACCACCCCCACCGTCCGAACCAATCCGCCCCCCGCCGGAACGAGTTGCTCGTGCGCCTCGCGTTGTATCCCGTCAGCGTCCATTACCGTCGACATCGGCGCTCGGCGATCCACGGTAACGCTCCTGTGTCAAGAACCTGTCGACGCGTGCCACGCAGCCGAACAGCCCGACATTTCCGCCGGTATGCAGAAACAGGATGCTTTCATCCCTTCCGAACTGGTGCTTGTTGACAATGAGGCCTATCAGCCGATCCATGGTCTTGCCGGTGTAGATCGGTTCACGCATCTTACTCCTGGTCACCTCACACCGCACGCTGTAACTCCGGTAGCGCCGGCGTCACCCGGCATTGCCCGCGCCATTGGTTGTGCGGAGCGGCAGTTATTGGTATGGGCTTGAACGGTGTTTTCAACGCGGTCGGTAGTGAGTGGAATTGGCAAATAGGCTTGAACTATGGCAAAGCCTACGATACCTCACAGGATACCGGGTTTACCGACATCGCGAGCCTCGCGACTGGGTTAGATTCACCGGGGTATCTGCAGTGCAACGGTCCAGGGCAGTCTGCGCCGGGCAGTACCAGTACATGGGACACAAAATTAACGGTAAATATTATCAAATCCTCATCCCGGGATGTGTGCCTATAAATCCCTTCGGAGGCTACAATTCGGTCACCCATCAAACTGCCCTTACGCCTGCGATGATCGCTTACTCCCAAGCGGTCAATCAATACATAACTGCAGTGACAATGCGTGATTACGCTGCGAATCTTACCGGACGACTCGTAAAGCTGCCCGCGGGTCCATTGGCCGTCGCAGTCGGCGGGGAGTCCCTGCAAGAGGTTGGATCCTTGTCACCTAACACCCTGCTGGAGGAATGTCTCACGACCCTGAGGTGTATACAGCCAACCTTCGGCCAAACGTCGACTTACGCCGAGTACGTAGAGTTCAACGTTCCGTTGCTCAAAGACCTTTCTTTCGGGAACGCGCTCAGCGTTGACTTGGCGGAACGGTTTTCGCGGTTCAGGTGGCAGGGCGGTGTTTCGGGCTCTGCGGATGCCGGGGTTAAAGAGGGTACCTCGGCGAATACAGGACGCGTACAAGTCCAGTGGAAGCCCGTGTCGAACCTACAGGTGCGGGGGAGCTGGTCTCAAGGATTCCGTGCCCCCAGCGTCAGCGACCTGTACAACGACGGCGGGGCGAGCTACGATATTCTCGATGATCCGTGCGCGCCAGTTTCAGAGGACGGAAACGGGTCTTTGAAGACTGTACTGCGCGGACGATCTCTCTAGACGAGTGCACGCAGCCAGAGACGCTTGACACACAGACCGACAGCGTGGGCGTGCATGAGCTTGGTACAACCATGTATGGCGGCGTTGCGGTCACTTATCATTGGGTGCCGATGCACGCACGTGTCACACTCGGTGTTCAAAACCTGTTCAACAGGCAATTCCCGGTGTCGTCCACTGCAGGTGCTCCCCCCCACCTTCGAAGGAGAGATGGGCTATCGCATACCGGGGCGGTTCCTCTACGCCCAGATAGACGTCAAATTGTAATGATGCGTAACCGGCGCGCGCCCGCGCGTGCCGGACTTCGTTAACGACGAACCGGACGATCTCCAGGGGGAAAGTGCCGTGCACAAGCGCTCAACTCTCGCCGCAATCTCTACTCTTGCCTTCGCTCTCACCTCCTCCCCGGCCGCCTTTGCTGCACAGCCAGGATCGGGCCTGACTCCTGCACCGTTCAAAGCCGAGCCGCTCGGCACCGGATCGGTCAAGGTTGGCCCTCCCAACGGGACTGTCGTCGCGGTCGGGGGTGGTGCGCAGGGGCCGCGGATATGGAAGGCATTCATTGATGCAGCCGGGGGGCCGGATGCGCTCATCCTCGACGTGCCAAACAACGGTATTGCCAGGCGCATGAGCGTTGCGCCCAAGTGGGCAGGTGAGGGCCTTCGCAAAAACGGCGCGCGCAACGTCCACGTGCTCTTTACGCAAAGTCGCGAAGTCGCCAACAGCGACGCGTTCGTCGCCATCATCAAAAAAGCCAGGGGCATTTGGTTTGACGGTGGTCGTCAGTTCCATGATATCCAGGCTTACGCCGGTACCAAGGCAGAGCGGGCGTTTTGGGGTGTGCTCCAACGTGGCGGGGTGATCGGTGGCTCATCGGCCGGGATGGCTGTCCTGGGAGACTTTCTGGTTCGCGGCGCACCAAGCTTCAACAACTACATCGAGGACTACCCGGGATTCGACCAGGGGTTTGGCTTTCTGCGCGACACCGCCACCGACATGCACGTCGTGGCCCGTGAGCGTCTCCCGGACCTGACTTCTGTAACAGCGAGATATCCGAACGTCCTCGGTATCTCCGCGGACGAAGGGACGGCGTGGGTCGTTCATGGCGACGTAGGACGCATCATTGGCCGTGGCAAGGCGTTTGTCTACGATGCCAATGGCCCGACCGACAAGGGTGTACCGTACCTGACGTTGTATCCAGGCGATACCTACAATCTATTTACCCGGCAAGTCGTAAGCCGCGCCGCCGATAAATCCCCCGTGACAAGGCAGTTTGTCACTTCGATGTTCAGGAAATACGCCGCACCCCGGTTGGGCGGCGCAACGGTCCTTGTTGCGGAGAACGGTGATGTCTTTGTTGACCGCGCGTTCGGCGTTCTCCCGCAAGACCGATACATGCCACGGACAACGTTGCCGCAGTTCCCTATTGGGGACATAAAAAAGGCGTTCACTTCGCTTTGCGCGCAGCTACCGGCTAAAGCTCCCCCCGTGAGAGGTGTCCTGCGGCCTGCGTACTATTCATCTTCACTGGAAAGGTGCGTTGCCCGGCTCTCGATGCCGGTAGGTATGCACCGGACCACGGTTCCTCCTGGTGACACTCAAATCCTATCGGACGTTGATGAGCTCTATCGCTTTGAACTCGGTCTCGAGTATTCATCAACCTGGCCAAACACCGATTACTCCAAAGGGTGGACTGTCGACACGTTCGATGGTGTGCAACGCGTCGCGGCGTATGCGACGAGGGACGGCAAGCGCGCGGCTTTCGTTCGCATCCCGTCACTTCACGCGACGGTCATTATCCTGACCAATGACCGAAATGCGGACGCGCGTGCGATGTCCGAGCGCATTTTGGACAAACTGCTGCGCTCGTCGGGGTGAACGCTCCCGCACCGCAAGCGCTTCGAGATGCTGGTGTTCCGGGCATACGCCACCCCCTACAGTCCCATTGCGGGCTATGTACTGGCGCGCCGCATGGGCTTTTTCGCCCGGTGGTTGCTGGGTGCGAGCGATACGAATCCCGACATTCTGCTGCTTCAGAATGAAAAGCAGCACACTGCGAGCAATGAATTCGTCGAGTAGCGGGCGTGCGGCGCGGGGCTGAATTCCGCAGAAGCACAGTCAAGGGTCATATCGGAGGCATGAACTTGAAGAGAAGCGTTGGACTACTGGCAGTTGCATGGGTCACGTTTTGTGCAGCATCTTCACTGGCAGCGACGAGGTTGCGGGCAGGGGAGCCCATATCATCAGGTACATCGTCCGCGCCGAAGGCGGTGGAGTCCGTTACGCAGGGGAGCGTGACGGTCGAGGGGCACAAGATCGACTACACCGCCACTGCCGGAACGCTGATTCTCAGGAATAACCATGGAAAACCCACGGGGAGCATGTTCTACGTCGCCTACGTGGAAAGCGGCGTCAAGGGCGAAAGCCGGCGCCCCGTGACGTTCTTCTACAACGGCGGTCCGGGCTCCGCGAGCGTATGGCTGCACATAGGCGCGTTTGGTCCGCGGCGCGTCGTAACAAGTGACCATACCCATACCCCGGCGGCCCCGTACAAAGTAGTGAATAACGAGTACAGCTTGCTGGATGTCACGGATGAAGTCTTCATTGATGCGATGGGCACGGGCTATAGCCGCATCATCGGCAAGAACGAAGGTGGCGTTGGAGTGGCCAAGGATTTCTACGGCGTGGATGCCGATGTCGCGTCCTTTGCGCAGTTCATCAACCGCTATCTCAGCGAAAACGGCCGCTGGAACTCACCCAAATACCTCTACGGCGAGAGCTACGGGACGCTGCGCAGTGCAGCCCTGGTCAACTACCTGGAACAACGGGATTCCACCGACATCAATGGCGTCATCCTGCAGTCGACGGTTCTGACTCACCTCACGAACAGGTTTTGGCCGAACAATGATCTTCCTTACGAGGTGTTTCTGCCCACCTATGCGGCTACGGCGTGGTACCACCATCGCTTGCCCGATGAGCCTGCCGCGCTGCAACCGTTCCTGCAGCAGGTGCAGCAATTCGCAATGAACGACTATGCCGACGCACTGAATGCAGGGAGCGCGCTGAGCACGGAGCAATTCAGCGCTATCGCGCGGAAGCTGCACGATTATACCGGTCTCAGCATCGCATACATCGAGAAGGCCGACCTGCGTGTCACCGATCGGGAGTTCTTCCACGAGCTGCTCGCCGACCAGGACGAAACCATTGGGCGCCTGGATTCCCGCTTCTCCGGTCCGAGCATGGACCCGTTGAGCCAAGGGTCACTCTATGATCCGCAATCGGCGGCCATCAGCTCAGCCTATGCGGCAGCCTTCAATGCATACGTGCACAGCACGCTCAAATTCGGCCGCGACCGTAGCTATTTGTTCGAGGGTCACGTTTATCCCTGGAACATGGGCCATGTCGATCTCGTTACGCGGCGCCCGCAGACAGGATTCATCAGCGTGGCTGTAGATCTCGCTCAAGCCATGAAACGCGATCCCGATCTTCAGGTATTGGCGCAAAACGGCTACTACGATCTTGCGACGCCATACTTTGGGACCGTCTACATCATGAACCATCTGGACGTACCGCAAGAGTTACGCTCTCACATACATATGGAGTTCTATGACTCGGGTCACATGATTTACGTGCACGTTCCGGCGCTGAAGAAGTTACACGACACTACCGCGGATTTCATAAGGGCAACCGAGAACACTGGCTAGGTCTGGAACGAAGCTCCAGTCGAGAAGAGGTTACTGATCATGTTCAAGCTGAATCATTTTCAGGCGCTGGTGTTGCTCGACATTCTGCTCTTGGCGGTACCGCCGGCCTTTGCAGCTACCGTGCCTCCGGCGGAACTCGCCCACGCCGTGCACTGGCGCAGCCTGGGTCCATACCGGGGAGGGATTGTGGAGACGGTCGCGGGCGTCGCAAGCGAGCCCAATCTCTATTACATGGGCGCAGGCGGCGGCGGAGTGTGGGAGAGCCGTGATTACGGCCAGAGCTGGCAGAACATTTCCGACAAATATTTCAAGAACAACAACATCGGCGCGATTGCGGTAGCGCCCTCCAACCCGAAGATCATCTACGTCGGTACGGGCAACCCCGCTTTCCGCAATACGTTCCTGACAGGCGACGGGATGTATAAGTCCACCGATGGCGGCGAGACCTGGGGCCACATCGGGCTCGAGAAAACCGGAATCATCAGCTGGATCATCGTCGACCCCAACGACCCGAACGTCGTGTACGTGGCGGCGCTCGGTCAGGGCTGGGTGTCCAACCCCGAGCGGGGCGTGTTCAAGAGCACGGACGGAGGAGAGACCTGGAAGAAAATCCTGTACGTCGACGACAAAACCGGAGCGATCACCTTGGCGATGGATCCGTCGAATCCGCGGGTGCTGTACGCCTCGATGTGGCAGGCGTATCGCCGGCACTGGATGCTTTCGAGCGGCGGGCCCGGCAGCGGGATTTACAAGACCACCGACGGGGGAGCCAGGTGGACCAACATTTCGCACAATCCCGGGCTGCCGCCGGGCATTTGGGGAAAGGTGACGGTGGCGGTCGCGCCGAGCGATCCCGATGTCGTGTACACGGTGATACAGGTCAAGTATCGCGGCCAGATAGGCGGCCTGTTTCGTTCCGACAATGGCGGGCAAAGCTGGAAGCTGATGAACAACAGCCCGGCCATCACGCAGCGCGCTATGTATTACATGAGAGTGTACGTCGATCCCAAAAATCCGAACCTGATCTACCTGCCGAATACCAGCATACAAGTCTCCCACGACGGCGGTAAGACGCTCGCGAGAATGCAACCGCCGCATGGAGACAACCACGCGTTCTGGATCAATCCGGAAAATCCGAAATTATTCGTCGAAGGCAATGATGGAGGTGCAACGGTAACGCGCGATGGAGGCAAGACATGGAGCTCCGAGCTCAATCAACCGACCGGGCAGTACTATCACGCCAATCTCGACGACCGGTTCCCATTCGACATCTGCGCGGCGCAGCAGGATGACGGCTCGTATTGCGGGCCAAGCGCGGTAGCCCAGGGTCGGCTTCCTGCAGTTTGGCCCAGGGTCATGGGTGGCGAGGCGAGCTGGGTAGTGCCGACACCCGGCCGGCCATGGATCACCTACGCTGACGGCTACTATAGCGATGAGTACCGCGATGACGAGCGGACCGGGCTGGTAACCATCGCGAGCCCCTGGCCGGACTTCATGTTTGGTCTGGCGGGAAACAAAATCAAGTACCGTTATGGATGGTGGCATCACCCGGCCGTGTTTGCGCCGCACAATCCGAATGAGCTGTTGATTGGTGGGAACGTGGTGTTCGAGTCGCTGAACCCCGGCGTCGGGCCATGGAAAGTGATAAGCCCGGACTTGACGCGTAACGACAGGAGCAAAGAGATACGCTCAGGCGGGCCGATCAGCGCTGACATGACGGGCGAGGAGATGTTCGATACGCTCTCCTCGATTGCCTTCTCGCCGCTGAGCGACAACATCATCTGGACCGGTTCCGATGATGGTTTGGTGTACGTGACTACCGATGGCGGAGGTCACTGGAACGCAGTCCGGCCGCCGAGCTTACCGACCTGGTCGACCATTACCTGCATCGAGCCGTCACACAGCGACGCGGGTACGGCATATCTGGCGGCGAGCCGCTATGAGTGGAACGACTTCCGCCCCTATGTGTACAAGACGATGGATTACGGCAGGCATTGGACGGAGATCACCACGGGTCTGCCCGGTCATCAGTACATAGAGAGCATACGTCAGGACCCGGGTGATCCAAGCCTTCTGTTCATCGGTACCAGTGCGACCGTATATATGAGCCTGGACGGCGGCAGTCGGTGGTTGCCGTTGCGCCTCAATCTGCCTCCGGTCAGGGTGACTGATGTGGAGATCCAGCCCGCGCAGCACGCGGTGGTGCTTGCCACTTATGGACGGGCGTTCTGGGCACTCGATGACCTGCAGTTCCTGGAGCAGCTCAGCAGTGCGCGCCTAGCGAATGATGCGCCGTACCTGTTCAAGCCGCAGCAGACGTGGCTCGTCAAACGCAGCGCTTTCAGCTTCTTCGGATCGGGTGTGGGAGGCAGCAACCTGCCGGTCGGCGCCACGGTGTTCTTTCACCTGCCGGCCGACTATGCGGGGCAGCCGGTGAAGCTGAGCTTCACTGAGGCCGACGGCAAGCTGATTCGCAGCCTCACGTTGCCGCGGAAAGCGAGAGTAGCCAGCTCTGCTTTTGGGATGGCGGTCAGGAAGAAGCCGGAGAAACTGCATCCCGGCATGAACAGCTTCCTGTGGAATCTGCGTTACCCGACCGCAGTGCAGGTGAAAGGCGCCTATATCTCGGGCCGTTCAGTCACCGTACCGATTGGGCCGGAAGTGGTGCCGGCAATGTATTACGCCGTGTTGACCTATGGTGGTCACACTCAGAAGCAACCTTTTATGGTGAAGCTCGATCCGAGGCTGAGTACCACGCAGGCCGGGTTGCAGCAGCGCTTCGATCTGCTGATGCAGATTCAGGCCGCCATAAACCGGCTCGATATTACGCTGAACCAGGCAACGGCTGATCGCAGCAGGCTGGAGCAGGTCGTGGCGGGCAAGTCCTCGAGTCAGGCGCGGCAGGCTCTGGCCGATCTGAATCGGGACATCAATGCGGTGATCGATTTCCAGATCCAATCCAGCAGGGGCTTCGATGTATTTCCTCCGCGCCTGCGCTCCTGGCTGAGCGCGATCTATACCCGGGTGGATTTTGCATACGCGCAACCCACACCCGAGATGACGCAGGTGGCGAACGGGTATATCGATGATGAGCGTCAAGGCGTGGCGCGTCTGCAATCCGATCTTGCACGAGCCAGCGCGGCATTGAGGCACTGAGGAAGGGAGCTATGCGGCGGCTCGAGAGGGGCTGGAGATGACGGTGGCGAGGCAGCATCATTGGGATGCGGTGTATGAGAACAAGGCGGCCACCGACCGCAGCAATTCCTCTATTGCCGGTTCGTCCGGCATCTGTGAAGCTCGGCGCCGGCGATGCGCTTCTCCCCGCCTGCGACTATCGAGCGGCGCCGGCCGTATCCGCAATATATGGCTATGCCTCCCAACATCCAGCCGCAGAACCCAAGCCAGGTGTCCAGGGGGAGGCTCACCATCAGGTACGCGCATGCCACGGCCCCGATACCGGCAACGAGCGCTGCATGAGGAGCCCGAAACGGCCGCGGGAGTGACGGCTGCATGCGACGGAGGACGAGCGCGGTCGCGCAGACAGCGACAAAGTTGAAGAGGGCCGCGATGGAGATGAGCTCGCTGAGGAGCTCTATCGGAAGGAGAGCGCCGAGGATCGCAGTGGCAATTGCCGCTGCCGCGATACCCAGAGCGGGCACGCCGGCAGAGGTCTGCACCCGCCCCAGCGAGGGCGGTAAAAGCCCATCATGCGCCATTGCATGCAGGGTGCGGCTCTGCGCGAACAGGAGTACCAGCATGACGGACGTCAAGCCGATCAAGGCGCCGACGCCGATCAGCGGGCGCAACACCGCCAGCATCGGCCCCGTGTGTTGCAGCGCGGCGATCAAAGGGTCTCCAACCGCGAGATCCCGATAGGGCGACAACCCTGTAAGGACCATTGCGACGGCGATGTACAGAACCGTACAGGCCAGCAGCGATCCTATGATGCCCAACGGTGTGTCTCGAGACGGGTTGCGCGCTTCTCGTGCCGCGGTGGCGACGGTGTCGAAGCCCAGAAACGCGAAGAATGTCACCCCTGCTGCACGGAAGATGCCACTCCAGCCGTACTGGCCGAAGGACCCGAGGTTCGGTGGGATGAATGGCGTCCAGTTGCCCGGCCTCACGTAGAACGCACCGAATCCGATGAACGCCAGAAGGACAGCGAGCTTCACTGCCACGATCACATTGTTGACCCGGGCGGAAGCGCGCGTGCCGCGCAGCAAGACGCCTGCGATCACAAGCACCATGAGGGCCGCCGGAAAGTCAGCGATTGCGCCCGTGGCGTGGAGATGCCGCGCGGGATCCAATGTGACCGGTGCGCCCAGGAAGATGCGCGGCGCGTGGAGACCCACCATCCTGAGTACCGACACGAAATAGGACGACCAGCCGGCGCTGATCGTGGCGCCGGCAAAGAGGAATTCGCACAACAGGCTCCAACCGACGACCCAGGCAGGCAATTCCCCGAGCGCGACATACGCATAGCTATACGGGCCTCCGGAAACCGGGATCATCGCGGCGAGTTCGGCGTAACAGAGGGCCGGGCAGAAGCAGACAGCGGCAGCCACGACGAATGAGAGGACGATCGCCGGGCCGGCGTTTTCGGCCGCGGCGGTGCCGGTGACCACGAAGATTCCGGCGCCGACGATCGCTCCGATTCCGAACGCCGCGAGACTCGTGGCGCCCAGGGTCCTGTGCAAAGACCCGGGGGAGTCCGCCCGCAGAGACTCCTCTCGTACTTCCTCGACGGCGAGTTTCGACCAGATGCCCACGCGGGTCTTCCAGGGGGCGATCGCGCTGCCTACGCCGTTCAGGTCTTGAACGTCGAGAGCAGGAGGCTCGTCTCGCTGCTCGATACGCCGGGCATGCGGCTGATCCTCGCCAACACGCGGTCGAAGGATGCCAGGCTGTCGGTGCGCAGCTCCGCGACCAGGTCCCACCTTCCGTTCGTGCTGTGCAGGCCGGCCACGGCCGGCTCGCCGCGCAGCGCCTTGACGACGGCATCGACCTGATTGCCTTCCACGGCGATCGTCATGAGCGCGCGGATGCGCTGTTCCTCGATATCGGGCTTCAGGCGCACGGTATAACCGACGATGGTGCCGTCGGCCTCGAGCCGCGCCATGCGGTTTTGCACCGTGCCGCGGGCGACGTCCAGCCTCTTGGCCAGGGAGGCGACGGATGCGCGCGCATCCCCGCGCAGCACGGCCAGCAGCCGATGGTCGAGGTCATCCATGGTTGCATTCACCTGTTTCGCACGATCAGGCTGATAACTCTAGCAAATCGTCCAATCCCCATGGCGATTTGATCAATTGCTTGGGACTTTTGAGCCGTTTTCTGCCTGTTTTTTGGCCCGGGCGGAGCGGATCATCCATAGATGGCGGAGCGCCTGTGGCGTAACCGCCCTTTCTCTGGAGAGCGATCATGGTCGACTTCATCGGCATCCGGCGCGTTCAGGAGCTCGTCGGCGACATCGGGCCGGGGGCCTTCATCGTTGGATTGGCGCGGGAAATCGAGGCGGACTATCGGCGCTGGGCGGAGTTCGAGAAATCGCCGCGGCACGCCACTCATTCATCGGGCGGTGTCATCGAGCTGATGCCGGCGTGTGACGGCCGTCAGTACGCATTCAAGTATGTCAACGGTCACCCGAAGAACACCGCGAAGGGCCTGTTGACGATAACGGCTTTCGGCGTGCTGGCGGACGTAGAGACGGGATATCCCCTGGTGCTATCCGAGATGACGCTGGCGACTGCGTTGCGCACTGCCGCGACTTCCGCAGTCGCTGCGCGTTGGATGGCTCGGCCCGACAGCCGTGTCATGGCTCTGATAGGCAACGGTTCGCAGTCCGAGTTCCAGGCCATCGCCTTCCATCAGATGCAGGGCATCCGCGAGCTGCGGCTGTACGACACCGACCCGGCGGCAACCGAGAAGCTCCAGGGCAACCTCGCCAGGCTGGCTCTTGCGGGACTGCGGGTCGTGCGCTGCCGCTCCACCGCGGAGGCAGTTCGGGGCGCGGATATCCTGACCACCGTCACCGCGGACAAACGCAACGCCACCATTCTGACACCCGAGATGATCATGCCCGGCATGCATCTCAATGCGGTCGGCGGCGATTGTCCGGGCAAGACCGAGTTGCACGCCGATATCCTGCGCCGCGCCGATGCCCGTGTGGTGGTCGAGTTCGAGCCCCAGTCGCGCATCGAAGGGGAGATCCAGCAGCTACCTGCGGACTTCCCGGTCACCGAGCTCACCGAGGTGGTCACGGCCCGCAAGCCGGGTCGCACCAACGACGCGGCGGTCACCATTTTCGACTCGGTCGGATTCGCGCTGCAGGATTTTTCGGTTTTGCGCTATCTGTACCGGTTGCATCAGCAGCGCCGCGGGACGCGGACCGACATCGATCTGATCCCGGATCTCGAGGACCCGAAGGATCTCTTTTCCGTGCTCGGCGCGTGTTCGCCGGCGCGCACTCGCGCGGTCGCGGAGTTGACCGCATGAGAGCGATTTTGGACGGCGGCAGCCGGTCCGAAGGGGTTCCCCGGTGAATTCCGACTCGCGAAAGCGGGGCTCAGAGGGCGCAGGGACGGAGCCTCGCAGCATGTCGCCCCGAACGGTGACCCTGATAGGCGCGCCCACCGATGTCGGGGCGGCGGACCTCGGCGCCTCCATGGGGCCGGAGGCCATGCGCGTCGCGGGAATGCAGCGGGCGCTCGAGCAGCGGGGGTTGCAGGTGGTGGATCGCGGCAACCTCGCCGGACCCGCCAATCCGCGCCAGGCGGCCGTTAATGGCTACCGCAACCTGGAGGCGGTGCTCGAATGGAATCGCCTGACGCACGAGGCAGTGTATGAGGAGCTGTGTGCGCAGCGGCTGCCCATACTGCTCGGTGGGGATCACTCCCTCGGCATCGGCTCCATCAGCGCCGTGGCCCGGCACTGCCGGGAGTCCGGCCGGAAGCTGCGCGTGTTGTGGCTGGATGCGCACGCAGATTTCAACACCGGCGAGCTTTCGCCGAGCGGTAACCTGCACGGTATGCCGCTCGCGTGCCTGTGCGGCTTCGGACCGAAAGCCCTGGCGGAACTCGGCGGAGCCGTTCCGAGCATTCACCCGCAGTGGGTACGGCAGATCGGCGTGCGCAGCGTCGATGACGGCGAGAAGCGCTTTCTGCACGAGCTTGCCGTCGAAGTGTTCGACATGCGTTACATCGATGAGATGGGCATGCGCCAGACCATGGAGCAGGCACTCGCCGGTCTCGGCCGCGACACCCACCTACACGTGAGTTTCGATGTTGATTTCCTCGACCCCGACATCGCGCCGGGAGTGGGTACGCCGGTGCCGGGAGGGCCAACCTATCGCGAAGCGCAGCTGTGCATGGAGATGATCGCCGACACGCGACTGGTAGGCTCACTCGATGTGGTGGAGCTCAATCCCGCCCTCGATGTGCGCAACGAGACCGCGGTGCTTGCGGTGAGCCTGCTGGAGTCGCTCTTTGGCAAGAGCACACTGGTGCGGCGACAGGGCGCGGCGCCGCCGCTCGATGTGGTCCGCAAAGGGCGCGTCACGACCGCCGAAAGCCGATAAGAAATCTGCGTTGAATCAATGACTTGCTGATCGGCCGGGGCCTGAAGCCCCGTTCTCCGCCGGAAATCCTCGCTTCGGGTACTTGGGATGCTTACCTGACCCGAGGACATTTTCCGGACCCTGCTCGTGCCTTTATACCCAACCTGGGGAGACATCGGTCTTCGCCTCTTCCTGACTCTCCTCGCGGGGGCGCTCATCGGCCTCAATCGCGGAGTGCGCGGTCACGCGGCGGGCCTGAGGACGACAATTCTGGTGGCGTTGGCTGCCTCCGTTGCCATGATCCAGGCCAACATCCTGCTGCCGGTCGGCGGCAAGACCGGCAGCTCCTTCGGGGTGATGGACCTGATGCGCCTGCCGCTCGGCATCCTGACCGGTGTCGGGTTCATCGGTGCCGGAACCATTCTGAGGCGCGGTGACATGATCACCGGAGTGACGACCGCCGCGACGCTGTGGATAGTAACGGTGATCGGGCTCTGCTTCGGCGGCGGTCAGCTCGTTTTGGGCTGTTGCGCCACGGCTCTCACCGTGTTCACTCTATGGGCGCTGGTGGCGCTCGATGTCCGTATTCCCCGGGACCATCGTGCCCTGCTGTGTCTCAAAGCCGATCTTGCGTCCTTCTCCACGAGCCGTTTCACCGAGCTGATCTCGCCCCTGGGCTGCAGAGCTACCTTGCGCAAGCAGAGCGTTTGCGAAGATTCCCGCGAGGTACAGCTTTGCTTCGAGATCTCCTGGCGGCAGGCCGAAGCCGCAGGACCACCGGCCGAGCTCATCGAGCTGCTGAACGGGCATTATCCCGTCCTCTCCTTCGAGCTGACATCCGATAATCACGTTTAAAGATAAGAGCTCATCAGTTTCTCGGCGCTTTCATCGCTGCGGGGCTCTGGATGCGGCTCTTTCCGGCGCTGAGGAGAGCCGATGGGCTGGTTTCTTCCTCATAGAGCTTCAGCACTCGCTCCCGCACGCGGCGCGGGGCGGGATGCGCTGCCGACGTCAGCGCCGCGACCACTGCCCGGCGCATTTCGGTGTTGCCGCCGGCTGCTGCACGCCAAAACCACTCCGCAGCGGCCTCGGGGAACCCTCGCTCGGCGAGCAGCACGGCGTGGTTGTACTGGCCGCGAAAGTAGCCGGACCGCGCCGACCGGTAATACCAGTACGCGGCGTCCTCCATGCTGCGACCGCATCCCCAACCCTCTTCCAGACACCGGGCGACCATGTTCATCGCTCGTCCGTGTCCCTGAGATGCGGCCTGCAGGAACCAGCGCAGAGCCTGCGGCCGGTCGCGCGCGACGCCGCGGCCGTCGAACAGCAGGTTGCCGAAATTGTATTGTCCCCAGTCGTGGTTGCCCTCGGCCGAGGCAAGATAGCTGGCAGCGGAGCACTCGAGGTCGAACGGGACGCCCCAGCCATTCTCGTGACAGCGGCCCACCATGTTCATCGCCTCGGCGTCTCCCTGACTCGCAGCGCGAGCGAACCAACCGAATGCCGCCCGCTCATGCCGCTCGACGCCGCTGCCATCGAGCAGCATTCTGCCCAGACGCAGCTGCGCTGGCGCCACTCCGCATTCGGCGGCACAGCGGACCCACGCCGCCGCTTCGACCGGATCGCCGGTGAGCAACGCATGCAGCGCTCCATAGCTCATCCGCGACAGCCGGGTGAGCCTCTGTTGATTCTCCTCCATGGCGGCGGCTCGCTCGAATTGCCCGCGTGTCAGTGCCATCGGCCTAAACGTCCGCCCAGCGGCGCAGCAGGTTGTGGTAGCAGGCCGTCAGGCGAACCAGTGCGCCACCATCGGCCCCCGAGGCCGTGAGATCGCGGATGGCCGAGTCCATCTCAAACAGCAATGTGCGCCCGCCAGCGTCGCGCACCATGCTTTGCACCCAAAAGAAGGCCGCCACGCGGGCGCCGCGCGTCACCGGCTGCACCTGGTGCAGGCTGCTTGCCGGATAGACCACCATGTCGCCCGCGGCCAGCTTGACCGTGTGGGAGCCGTAGGTGTCCTCGATAAGCAGCTCGCCGCCGTCGTAATCTTCGGTGGAACTCAGAAATAACGTGGCGGAAATGTCGATCCGCAGCCTGTGATGACTCCCCGGTACCTGGCGCACGGCGTTGTCTACATGCGCGCCGAAGGACATGCCTGGCTCGTAGCGATTGAAGAGCGGCGGATAGACATGACGGGGCAGGGCGGCGCTGATGAAATCGGGGTGGCGCTCCAGTGCGCGCAGGACGATGTCGCCCGCCTGCCGCGCGATGGCCGAGCTCTGTGGCAGCTGCAGATTGTGCTTCACTTGCGCGGACTGGAAGCCCGCGGTTGCCCGGCCATCCTCCCAGCTCGCCGCGCGCAGCAGCGCCTCGATGGCGGTGAGCCGCTGCGCATCGAGCAATCCTGGAATGCGTGCGATCACGGGGTCACATCTTCCAGTGAAGCGTCAGCGCGACGCTTCGTCCGGCGCCCGGAATTGCGTGATTCTCCGCGGCGCTCGTGTAGTAGAGACCATCGTAGTAGGATTTGTTGAACAGGTTGTAGGCATTCAGCTGCACTTTGAGGCGCGGGCTCACCTCGTACGAGACCAGCGCGTTCCAGACCACGTAGCCGGGAACGTAGGCGGTCTCGGCGCTGTCGGCGAAGCGATGGCTCAACCAGTTACCGCCGCCGCCGACTTCCCAGCCGCCCGGCAGCTCGTACTCGGTCCACAGGTTGAGCGAGTCGTGCGCGGTGTTGGGCATCACCTTACCGACGTCGGCAGGGGTGCCGGAGGCGGTCGTCCGCCCGTCGAGATAGGTGTAGCCGGAGAATATCTCCCATCGCCGCGTCAGACGTCCGATGGCCTGCAGCTCGACGCCGTCGACCCGCTCGTTGCCGTTCAGCACCGTGATCGTCGGGTTGTCCGGATCGTTGGTCTGAGCATTGTCCACCTCGGTCCGAAAAAGCGCTTGCGTGAGCATCAGCCGCTCATTCAGCCACTCGGACTTCGCTCCGACCTCGAAGCTCTTGGCCTTCACCGGCCCGAGGTCCGCGGTCTTGGTCGTCAGTGTCAGCGCCTCGGCGGAGGGGTCGAACGAGGTGCCGAAGGATACGTAGTAGGTCTGGCGTGGCGTCGGCTTGATGACCAGCGAGGCGCGCGGACTGCCGAGGCGGTTGAGCTCGTGCAAGTGCAGCAGCGCGCCGCTCTGCACCGTCAGGCTCTTGTAGCTGGCGGAGAAATCATCGTAGCGAAATCCGCCGGTCAGGTTGACGTACTGCCCTAGGGCCAGCGTGTCGATCACATAGGCGCCACCCGATGGCGCCACGGCATCCTGCGTGGACGCGACCGGCTCGGTGGGGCGGGTCTCGTTGGGATCGGGGTCGAGGAGCGGTGTCTCCGGGATCCAATTGTTGTTGCTGTTGAAGGGGTTCTGGTACCGATCGATGTCCGAGGTCTGGCGCGCGACCTCGACGCCGGCCACCAGCGTGTGCGCGATGAACCCGGTGTCGAAGTGCGCCGTCAGATCGAGCTGGTCGTCCAGGTTGGTCTGGACCCCGGAGCTGTCCGGGGCGTCCCTACCGACCATGATGTCGCTGCGCGGCGTGGTCGTGGTCGGCACGTCGTCGCCGAAATTCGGCGCCTCGAACTGGTAACCGAACTCGTAGTGGGCATCGCGCAGGGTATTATCGAGCGACACGCTGTCGTTAAACTCATGGCGATAGCGGGCAGTGAGAATATCAACGTCGGTCGTGGCACTGTCGGAAGAGAGGCCAAAGAAAGCGTCGCGCGGCACTGGCGCTGGGTGCCCATCCACGAACGGGATGCCCGTGTCGAGAACATCGTCTTCCTGCTGATGCAGGTAGGCCAGAACGAGTGAGTCCTGCTCGCCGAGCCCGAACGCCACCGCCGGTGCCACCCCCCAGCGCCGATTACGGACATCGTCGCGCTCCGCGACCGTCGAGGATTGACCCATCAGGTTGAGGCGTACCGCGGCCGTCGGTGCGATCGGAGTGTCCAGGTCGGCGGTGGCGCGGTAGAGATCGTTCGTGCCGAGCTCGGTCGTGACATCTTCGAAAGGGGTCAGCAGCGGCGCCTTGCTCACCTGATTGATGGCGCCACCTGTCGAGCCGCGACCGAACAGCACCGCGGCAGGACCCTTAAGCACTTCGATCGACTGGAGGTCGAAATCGTCGCGGGTGTAGACCGCAGCGTCGCGAATGCCGTCGAGAAAGAAATCGTTGAACGCCGAGAAGCCGCGCAGATTCACCGTGTCGCCACGTGCCGCGCCCTCACCGGCATTGAGCGTGATGCCCGGCACGTTCCTCAGTGCGTCCTCCAGATCCGTCGTTCCCTGCGCAGCCATCAGTTGACTGGTCACGACCGTGATGGACTGCGGTGCATTCTGCTCACTCTCCGCCAGCTTATCGTGCAGCAGCGTCCGGACACCGCTCACAGTGATTTGGGAGAGCTCGCCTGCGGTGCCGCCAGTCCCGGCGGTGCTCTCGTCGCTGCTGGCCGGATCCTGGGCTGATGGTTGTGAGGCCGGGGCCGCGGAAGAAGATGCGACCGCCGCGTGCGCGGCGGCTGAGCTCAATGCCCAGGGGAGATACAGCCCCATGGCGCCGAGCATGCGGCCAAAGCTCACGGAGCTGCTGCAAGACAGGCGCGCGTAATCGGATTCTTTCCCGTTCACCGGATTCTCTAAAATGAGGCTTCCATATGATAAATGATAATCATTCTCATATGCATTTCCAAGCCACCTCCCTTTTGGCCGATTCGGCTGCGTGGATAAGCGGGAACGGCGCGGCGCGCTCGAATAGGATTTCCGTCCGTGAACCCATGCCCGGATACGTCTGCCTGGACGCGTACAGCGCCCGCTTCGCGCCCCCTTCGTGCTATGAGAGGTGCCGAGCTTCGTAAGCGCCTTCAGGCCGCGATGGCAGAGGGCGAGGGCATGGCGGGAGCGCACTGCATTCACGAGCTCTGGATGCGGGACGAGTTGGGAGTCGACATCGATCCGGCTCTTGACCGTCTCTGGCGAGGCGCGGCGAGCTCCATCCCGGAATGGCTCCCGATGACGTACGTCGAGTGGTTGCCGGCCGCTTATCAGGCCACCGCCCGCTTCAACGCTGCACGCGCGGGTCGATCCAACATTTATCTGGTACTCCTCGACTACCGCGACCGCAAGCGAGGTCCGTACGGTGTGTACGTGGGCATGAGCCACTATTCGCCCGCGCAGCGCTTCGACCAGCACAAGGCCGGCATTAGGGCGGCCGGGAGCGTCCTCAAGCGCGGTCTCGAAGTGCTCACCGGTCCCACGCTGCACCTGCAGCGCATCGCCCGCTCGGAGGCTGCGCGCATCGAATCGGGTCTTGCCGCCGCACTGAGCGATGCCGGTCTGCTCGTGGAGGGCGGCCACTGACGCCGGCAGCCGGCGATCGCCTCCCCAAGACTTCAGCGCCGATAAATGCCGGCGTCGAGGCGCTCCATGTGTCGCTCCGGCTGCGCGATGCCGACAAATCCGAATTGACTGTAGAGCTCGTGCGCATCCGCGGTCGCGAGACTCCAGCGGCGAAGGCCCTGAAGTAACGGGTGGTCCATGGCCATCCCGAGCATGGCCTTCGAGAGGCCCTGACCGCGATGGGTCTCGAGGACGTAGACATCGGACACGTAACAGAACGTCGCGTAATCGGATATGAACCGGGCGAGACCGACTTGCGCCCCGGAGCGATCGTAGGCGCCGATGCACAACGAGCCGTGGACTGCGCGTTCCACGACCTCGAAGGGGATGCCAGCCGACCAATACGCCCGGTTCAGATATGCGTGTATCGCGTGCAGGTCGAGTTGGGCGGGATCGTCTGAGATCGTGTACGAGCCTGCGTGTCGATCGGGCAACATCAGGACGCAGCCTCAAATCCAGACATCGTTGGGTGCGGTGCGTTCGCCGCCCTCGTGTCCGGTGTTTACGATGCCGCGAGGCTCGATCAGGAGCAGCTGCACCTCGCCTTCGGCGCAGGGCTTGTGCCTGACTCCCTTCGGTACGACGAACATCTCGCCTGCGGTCAGTCGCACCGCTCCGTCGTCAAAATCGATGCGCAGCGTCCCTTCCACGATGATGAAGGTCTCGTCCGTGTTCTCGTGGTGATGCCAGATGAAGTCGCCGTCGATCCGCACGAGCTTGAACTGGTAGTCGTTCATCTCCGCAACGACCTTGGGCTGCCACTTCTCCGTGAACAGCTCTAATTTCTGCCGAAAGTTGATCGCCCGATAGGTCATGGGAATCGCCCCTGCGAGTGAGCCGGATGGGTAGCTTGACCGATACTTCGGTCCGGTGAAACCCGGTATCCGCCCGGATCAGGCTGATGGCGTCTCCGGGAGAAGGTCAATGCAATCAATGGCTTGGCTTGCAAGGAGCCTCCGCACTCTTTTGGCGTGGGCATATGACCGTGCTACCATGCGCGGCCCGGTGCGGGGCCGGCCATTCCTCAATGGATCCTCGAGAGCCCCGCGCACGGTTAACGGCGGCGCGCCCGTAGCTCAGTTGGATAGAGCGCATGGCTACGAACCATGAGGTCGGGGGTTCGAATCCCTCCGGGCGCGCCAATTTCCTGAAGAACGGGCCATAGGCGCCGCCGGCACCGCCTGGCGGGTTTGTGGCGTATCCTCGGCCGCCGGAGGAGCGAGCGGTGGAGAGCGAAGCAACCAACCGGCTGCTGGTGGTCGACGACGAGGCGGCGCAGGTCGAGGCGCTGTGCCGCACGCTCGAGGACGAGGGCTATTCGGTCAGGGGATTCACGAGCACCGCGGCGGCGCTCGCGGCGCTGCGCAGCGGCTCTTTCGACATCGTGCTCACGGACCTCACCATGCCCGGCATGGACGGCATCGCCTTCCTCAATGCGGCGCGGGAAATCAATCCCGGACTCGCGGGCATCGTCATGACGGGCCACGGCACCATCGCGACCGCCGTGGAGGCGATGAAGGCCGGAGCGCTCGATTACATCCTCAAGCCCTTCGACCTGCGCGTGATCCTGCGCGTGCTGGCGCGCACTCAGGCCATGCTCGGGCTGCGGCGCGAGAACGCAGCTCTGCTCGAGCGGCTGTCACTGCGCACGGTGGAGCTCGAAACGGCCAACCGCGACCTCGAGGCGGCGAACCGCGAGCTCGAAGCCTTCAGCTACTCCGTCTCGCACGACCTGCGCGCGCCGCTGCGCACCATCGATGGTCTCCTGCAGGTGGTGCAGGAGGATTTCGGCGCAGGCGTTCCGGCCGAAGCGCGCCAGCACATCGAGGCGGTTTCGGCCCAGGCAGCGCGCATGAGCGAGCTCATCGAGGACATGTTGCGGTTGTCGCGCCTCGGCCGCGAGCCGCTCACGAAGCGCCCGATCGACATGCGCGCCCTCGTGCAGGAGGTCGTCGCCGAGCTGCGCGCCGCCGAGCCGGCACGGGAGCTCGACATCAGAATCGGGGAGCTTCCGGCCGCCGAGGCCGATCGGTCGCTGCTGCGGCAGGTGTGGGTGAACCTCGCCGCCAACGCCCTGAAGTTCACCCGGCGTCGCGAGCGGGCGCTGATCGAGATCGGGGGCTCCACGCGGGCGGGGGACAAAATCGCCTGGAGCGATTTTGGACAGCGCGAAGCGCTGGGCCCGCAGGACCGAGACCCAGGATGGGTCGAGCATAAGCTGTACTCGATTCGAGACAACGGCGCCGGCTTCGACCCGTCCCGCGCCGAGCGGCTGTTCGGCATCTTCCAGCGGCTGCACGGGCCGAAGGAATTCGAGGGCACCGGAGTGGGTCTCTCGATCGCGCGCCGGATCGTCGAGCGGCATGGCGGGCGCATCTGGGCCGAGGGTGAGCCGGATCGAGGCGCGGCGTTCCATTTCACTCTCCCGTGAGATTTCCGCAGGCGTGAGCCGTGCCAGGGTGCAATAATTCTCGCCTGATGATGCACCGCCCATCGCTTTCCCGTTCCCGAATTCTCTCCCTGCTCCTCTCGGCTGCCGCTGTGACCGCCGTCCCGCCCGCGCACGCGCAATGGCGCGCGCTGCAGGCGCTCGAGCAACGGGGAGCGCTCGTATCGGCTTCCGCGATCGACCTCGACGATAACAGTGTCATCGAGCAGCTCAATGCGACGAGCCGCCTCACCCCGGCATCGCTCACCAAGCTCACCACCACGGCGTTGGCGCTGCAGACCTGGCCGGCCGACAAGATGTTCCAGACGCGGCTGCTCGCCAACGCCCCCGTCGTACGCGGCCGACTCGCGGGCGATCTCATTCTGCTGGGGGCGGGCGATCCGTCGCTCGACGATGAATCGCTATGGCAGCTGGCCGCGGAGCTGCGCGGTGCGGGCGTGCATGAGGTGAGCGGCGACCTCTTCGTCGATCCAGCGCCCTTCACCGTCGTGACGTGCGAGACGGAGGACCGCTGCCAGGCGCTCGAGCGCAGTGACTCGGCCTACAACGCGCCGCTCGCCTCGATCGGGGTGGACTTCGGCAATTGGTGTGTCGTCGTTCGGCCGACGACCCCGGGTGCGGCGGCGCTCGTGCGCGGCTGTGGAGTCACGCGCTTGCCTGTCGTCGTGGAGGGGGTCATCCACACGGTGGGGCGAGGTCGCCGGCAGACCTTCTGGGTCGAGCGGCGCACGACGCCGGCCGGTGACGATAGCCTCGAGGTCGGCGGCGATGTTCCGCTCGGGGACGACCAGACGGTGTATCGCTCCATGTCCAATCCGGCGGCCGGGGTGGGCCTGCTGCTCAAAGAGACGCTGCGCGAGATCGGGGTCGAAGTCGCGGGCCCGGTGGTGGTCAGGGCGAGCCGGCCAACGCCCGGCTCCTATCTTCTGGCCAGTGTGCAGGGCCTCAGCCTGCGCGAGCAGCTCGGACGCATGCTCCGGTTTTCCAACAACTACATCGCCGACGTGCTCACCATGGACATGGCCGCGAGCGTCGATGACCATCCCCCCGATGCGCTCGCGTCGGCGGGCCGGCTGCTGTCGGACTTCGTCGAGCGCGTGCAGGTGCGCGATCGCCCGGCTTCACTCGCAGCCCCCCCGCTCTACAGCGGCAGCGGGCTCACGACCGACAATCGCCTCTCCGCCAATGATCTGGTGCGCCTGCTCGAGTACGAGTATCACGATGCGCGCCGTTTCCCGGCGTTCTATGGCGGGTTGGTCGTGCCGCGTGATGCGCCCTTCGTCTTCCTGCGCCAGGGCGACCCGGCCTGGCTCGATCGGGTGGCGCTCAAGACCGGCACCATGGACAACCCACGATCCGTGTGCGGGATTGCCGGCTATCTTCGCAAGCGCAATGGCGGCTGGATCGCCTTTGCGGCCATCGTCAATGGCGGGCCCGCGTGGAAGCACGTGCCGCTCTTTCAGGCCATCGCGGCGGAGCGCACGGATGTCGAATCGCTGCTTAGAAGATACTGAACCGAGCGACAACCCATAGGCGCGCGCCCTATCGACAAGCCTACCCGGAACCCTCCTGCCGACCACTGGGGAGAGCGCATGCCGCGCTCGCTGGGTCCCTGGGGCGCCACGGCGGTCGTGGTCGGAGTTACGATCGGCAGCGGCATCTTCCGGGTGCCGGCCACGGTGGCGGGGCAACTGCATGCGGCCGGGCCTGCGATGGTCTGCTGGCTGGTGGGCGGGCTCATCACCCTTTGCGGCGCGCTCTCGGTGGCCGAGCTCGGCGCGGCGCTGCCTCGGTCGGGGGGCATCTTCGCGTACCTGCTCGAATGCTACGGGCCCCTGCCGGCATTTCTCTATGGATGGGCGTGTCTCACGGTCGCGACCCCGGCCGCCCTGGGCGCCACGTCGACCATCTTTGCCGAATATCTGGGCTACTTCCTGCCTATATCGGCGGCGGGAGTGCACTACGTTGCGGCGCTCACGATCGCGGTGATGGGCGTCATCAATTACGTCGGCCTGCGGCGCGCCGCGGCCGTGATGAACGTCACGACCGCGGCGAAATTCGTGGCAGTGATCATGTTGGGGTTGCTGGCATTCACGGCGGTCCATCCGCCGGCAAGCACGCCTGCGCCGGCGGTTGCCGCGCAAGGTGCCACCCTGTCGCTGATCGCGAGCGCGCTCATTCCGGTCCTGTGGACCTACGACGGCTGGTCGAATCTGACATCAGTCGGAGGTGAGGTCTCGCGGCCGCAGACTACGCTGCCCGTAGGGCTCGTTCTCGGCACCGCGTGCGTGGTGCTGGTGTATGTCTTGCTCAACTTCGGCTTCTGGCACGTGCTGTCGGCGACGGAGATGGCCCGCTCGCCGCTGGTCGCGGCAACCGCGGCCGCGCACATACCCTCGATCGGGGCCGCCGGTGCGGCACTGATCGCCGGACTGGTGCTGGTCTCCACCTTCAGCGGCCTCAACGGCTCGATGATGACCGATCCCAGGATCATTTACGGCATGGCCGACCGCGGGCTCTTTTTCGGCGCCGTGGCCCGCGTCTCGCCCCGGTTCAAGAGTCCGTCGATCGCGATCGGCCTGTCAGCGGCACTGGGGTGCCTGTACGTGCTGCAGAATGACTTCGCGCAGCTCGCAGACAAGTACATTCTCGGTGTCTGGGTGTTCTACGCGCTCAGCGTCGCCGGGGTGTACGTGTTGCGGCACAAGCGCCCGGACCTGCCGCGGCCGTACCGGACCTGGGGATATCCGGTGGTGCCGGCGCTCTTTCTCCTGGCCTCGCTCGCCATGCTCGGCAACGCGCTGGTCACCGCTCCGCGCGATACCGGTGTGACGCTGCTCATCATCGCGGTGGGCTTCCCCGCCTATGCGGTGTGGAAAGGGCTCGACCACTGGCGGCGTGCGAAAGCGAGCGATTGAGATGAATCCCTGTCACAGGCTGGATGCCGACTTTGCGCCAATCAACTAGGGATTCTCGGCGGGCGGCGGACTGACTTCGCTGCGGCCGGGCTCGTCCAGCACGTCGCCCAGGAGGCGGCGCACCGCCACATAACATACGGGGATCAGAAGGACCCCGAGCACGCACGCGGTAAACATCCCGCCCACTACGCAGGTACCGATGTCATGCCGGCCGTTGGCGCCCGCGCCCGTCGACACGACCATCGGAAAGACGCCGAGGATGAAGGCGAAGGACGTCATGATGATCGGCCGGAAGCGCAGCCGTGCCGCTTCCAGCACCGCGT
>JBOIAR010000021.1:0-79356 GCA_050739095.1 Steroidobacteraceae bacterium
TGCTTTCCATTCTGGGTCTTCGATACCCATTGAAGATGCTGCCCCTGCTGTTCTGGGAACTCACCTGGAAGGCCAGCTGGCTGATCAGTGTGGCCCTGCCGCACTGGCTCCGTGGGCAGTGGAGCAAGGATCTCGGGGCGACCACATTCGCCGTGGGAATGATCGTAATCTTTGTTCCGCTCGTCCCCTGGACGTATGTCTTTGAGCACTACGCGAAAAAGCCGGGGGATCGCTGGTGGCGGAGTGCCACGAGCGTTCCTGCGGGTTCTTGATCATTTGATCGACGCAACGACCTCGCGAGCACGCTGAGCGACAATCTGCCGAGCAAGAATTCGCTGGAAATGGGCCGGCGAACGAGGCGCCCTAGATCGACCCGCCGGCAATCGGACGTACGCGGTCGATAGCCAGGAGCATCTGTGCCGGATCGACCGGGAGTCGCGCTCCAGCGCAAGTTGGTCGGCACGTGTTGATTACTTCGCTTTCAGCCCCTGCGCAAAGGTGGCGTGATCGTGGTCAGGAGCTGCGAGCTGGACTGGGGGACCCGAGAACGAGACCATATCGTGTCATGACCGCCAAGAGCCGCATGCGGTCCGGAGGCCCGCCGGCATTGACGACGTCGGCGACGTCGCGGAAGTATTGTGCGCCGATATCCGGGGTCAGAACGATCAGGGCACGAGCGGTTGCATCGTGAGGGTTGCTAAAGCCGTGGACCGCGCCGCGCGGTGTATGCATCCAGTCACCCGGCCTTAAGTCGCGAATATCTTTGTCGACCGAATAACGCAGCGTGCCATCTAGAACGTACACGCATTCTTCGTTGAACGTATGACTGTGTGGCGGCGGGACAGTCGACCCCGCCGGAACCGTCAATTCGAATATGCCCATCCCAGCATGGGCAGAGCCGTCGATGAGATAGCGTATTTCAAGCTGTCCAACTTTGATCGGATCCAACTGCGTCACGGTCCCCTCCCCGGTCGATGCCGAAACCCAATGTACCTCACGGTCAATGATACGCCCACCGTTACGCGGAACGCCTGTCGGAGCGAAGGCTCGGGTAACTGGCCGGTATGTGGAATTCCGGGAGTCGACGCTGGTTGGCCGCTCCTGCGGCTTCAGGCACCCGATTGTTCCAATTTGCCACGTGCGGCCGCTATGTGTACACTCGTGTGTAGGAGATCACACATGGCCACTAATCTGTCAATCGACCCCGGGCTTCTCGAGCGCGCTCTTGAAGTGAGCGGCGAATCCACCAAAAAAGCTGCGGTGACTAAGGCTCTGGAGGAATTCATCGCTCGGCGCCAGCAAAGACGACTGCTGGATCTGATGGGCAAGCTCGAGTGGGACGACTCGTTTGACTACAAAACTGAGCGCTCGCGGCGATGACCCTGCTGGTAGACACCAGTGTATGGTCGCTGGCTCTTCGCCGCGATCGCCCAGCAGACGAGCCACATGTGGGAGCGTTGCAGGCGGGATTGAGGGGCGGCGAGTCGATCGTCACGACAGGATTGATTCTCCAGGAGCTTCTTCAGGGGTTCAGCGGACCTCGAGCCGGGAGCGATATCATCGAGCGCTTCTCGGCGCTGCCGCTGCTTATACCCAATCGACATGACCACATCGACGCCACGGCCCTCCGCAACCGGTGCCGCCGCTCCGGGGTCCAACTCGGCACCATAGACGCATTGCTGGCACAGTTGTGCATCCGACACGAGTTGACGATGCTCACGACCGACAATGATTTCGTGCTTGCCGCCGGACACTGCAAGTTAAAGGTTTGGCAACCCGTAAACTAGCGCATCATGACGCCGGCCTTGCAATGCGCGCGATCGGCCATGACCAGATCCGCAAATACGCTTCCGGCGCTCGCCTCGATAGAAATCCGCCAACTTCCTCGTCTTCCGCTTACTCGTGTAAATTCCGTTTCACCAACCGCCTACGGAGGCACCCTATGAAGATTGGCATGTGGCTCGCCATTGGCATCGGCGTCGGCGCTGCTATCGGAGCCGCAACACATCAACTGGCCATTGGCGTTGGCTTGGGAGCCGCATTCGGCCTGGCTGTTGGCTCGTTCGCTAGCCGCAAACGTCAATAGGCGTGTGCAAGCATAAATGCGGGCTGCCAGAATTAGACCGTCAGCAACAGTTGGCCGAGGCGTCCACAGGTGAAGGCTTGCCAGCTTTAGCCCGTTGACGGATCACCTCACTTGGTGCAGTCTTGTGCGCGGATTTGGCGATAAATGGGGCTGACGACGTAGAACCCAGCTCCGCTGTTACTATATCTCGGCACAGGCAGAATAACGTCAATCAAAACATGCTTGCTGACAAGTCGAATGTAGGGGTGGGTCAGTCGGTGCCAAGCCTTCGTCTAGTGAGTTACATTGTGCCACGGTTTCGCATCTTGCCTGTCGCATCTGCACTCGCCTGCATGCTGGCCGCATGCGTATCCCTGGCGCCAGGTGCCTATAAGGTCAGGATCACAAAGAACTCTTCGGACGTATCGAAGTGCACCGCCGTTGGCAACATCAAGGTGCCGAGGGATTCTCAGGGTAACGTCGATATTGCCAATGCTGAGACCGAGTTTCGAAATCAGATTGTCGGTCTCGGTGGCAACACGGGCTTCGTCACGTACGGACCGCTAGGCGTTCCAGTAGAGGGTGTTGCCTATCGCTGCCCCTAAAGTGCGGCTGTAGATTTCACCGCCCAGAGGGAACGTATCCCACTGTAACCCCCCTCGCCCCACACAAGTTTACGGGCAAGGAGCGGGTCCGTGGCATGAGGCGCCTTTCGTCACAGCGCTGTTCAGCGATCAGATCGATGAGCGGCAAGCTCACGGCGGGCATGGGATGGCACCTCGCCATACCCTCGTATCTGGCTATCGGCGTTGGTCTTTTGCTCCTTGTACTTGTTACGGCAGTGCGCCGTTCGTAGGTAGCCTCGCGGCCTGGGACCAAGCGATGGCCGCGGGAGCAGCCGCGGCATCACTCTCCGGCTTGCCGCCCCAGGTCCAGTAGAGGCCCAAATACGAGTAGATCTCGGGTTGCCCGACGAGGGTGTGGCCGACCGCGAACAGGAGTTGAAAGGCGGGTTTGCTGAAGTAGTAGTAGCCGCCAAGGTCGAGCATCGTTGCCGCGTTCGTTTGCGGCGTCGCCAGGCCCTCCGCTCCGTGGTGGAAGATCTCCCCGCCGAGAGTCCATTTCTCGCCCACGTCCCGCTGCAGGAGCCAGCCCTCATATGCGAAGTTCTTGTCGTCGACCTGATGCACGATTTCATACCCGCCGCCGCCGTAGGTGGTCCAGGGGCCGAAGTTCTTCTGTATCCAAAGCGGCAGCTTGTACCATGTCTTGCCGACACCGAGTCCGCGCGAGTAGCTGCCGGTCGGCAGCTCGACCATTGGAAAAATGCCAACTTCCGGACGGTACGCCGTCTGAGAGATGAAGCGATATTTCACGCCGAGCTCCGTATCGAGCAAGCCATAGGCATTCGGCCCAATGCCTGCTGGCGCAAACTTTGGATCATTGGACGGCAAGACTGCTCCCAGGCTCAATACTGCGTGCAATTGCAGATTGGGAAGCGCGCCCCAGTTGAATTCCAGCGCTGGGCCGACCGGGTCGGTTTCAAGGGGTGTACCGTCGCTCCCCGAAAAGATATAGAACTCATAATGGCCGAGATCTACCGGGTCCGGGTCGTCGGTTTGGAAAGGCGGCCCGGCAATCGCGCGTAACGGATGCGTGAGGAGGGCGAGCGCAACGGCGTTGGCGAGCATGGCGGCAACCGCCTCGCGAAGCGAGATCTCCACACGGCCCTCCCATTAATGCCCGGGCGCTGCACCATTATCGGCGCCGCCGATCACCTCCGCCCCCGACCCGCGCAGCAGGGACGACACGGCGGAGTAGCACGGGTCCTCGACCCAGACTCGATCCCGCGAGTCGAGCACCAGCCGGGCGATCAGATCGAGCGACGCTTGGGTGCCGGAGGTGATGACGACCTGATCGGGCGCGCATGGCAGCACCTCTCGTCAGCCCGACGTACTGCGCAATGGCCGCCCGCAACGGTGGAAACCCGAGCGTCTCGCCGTGCGTGAGGACAGCGCTGCCATTGCTCTGACGAAGGTGCCTCTGCCGACAGTGCCTTCCAGATATCCCTCGGCGATCGGATGGTCGAAGGCGGCGACCACCGTCCCCCGCGCGATGCCGTGCTCGCGCGCGATGCCGTGCTCGCACGCGATGCCGTGCTCGCGCGCGATGCTGCGGCTCGAGGGCAACCGGGCTCCGGCCGCGAGTCTGCCTTCCATGACGGCCAGGCGAACTTCATCGTAGAGCCAGCGCAGCAACGTCGCGCCGCCTGCGCGCGGCCGCAGGGTGAGCGCAATGGTGGCGGCTTTCTTCGACACGGCGGTGTGGTACCGCCGACCCGCGATGAAAGGGTCGCGGGGCCGATTCCGTCTGAGCGTACCACAGCCGATTCGAATTGACACCCGCGATCTGATACCGCTACCATCGCGCCCGGATATTCTCTCGACCGGAGCGCCGCGCCTGTACCTCGGCATCGACATCGGCACCTCGAGTGTCAAGGCAGTGCTCCTGCCGGAGCAGGGCGCCATCTCGGCCTGGGCCTCCGCCCCGCTCGAGATCAGCCGGCCGGCCCCCGGGTTCTCGGAGCAGAGCCCCGAGGCCTGGTGGCAGGGCACGGTGGGCGCGGTCAATGCCCTCTCCAGCGCTGCTCGCGAAAAGGTGCGTGCGGTGGGCCTCTCCGGCCAAATGCACGGCGCGACGCTGCTCGACGCACAGGACCGTCCGCTGCGGCCGGCGATCCTTTGGAACGACGGCCGCTCCGCCGAGGAATGTCTGGAGCTCGAGCGCCGGGAGCCCTCCTCCCGTGCCATCACCGGCAACATCATGATGCCCGGGTTCACCGCCCCGAAGCTCCTCTGGGTGGCGCGCCACGAGCCGGACATCTTCCGTCGCACCGCGCACGTCCTGCTGCCCAAGGATTACGTGCGCCTGCGCCTGACCGGTGAGAAGGTCAGCGATATGTCCGATGCCGCCGGCACGGGCTGGTTGGATGTCGGCCGGCGTGAATGGTCCGATGCGATGCTCGCGGCGACGGATCTCACCCGC
Organism: Steroidobacteraceae bacterium; assembly: GCA_050739095.1. Taxonomy (GTDB): domain Bacteria; phylum Pseudomonadota; class Gammaproteobacteria; order Steroidobacterales; family Steroidobacteraceae; genus 13-2-20CM-66-19. Next base: position 5,111 of record JBOIAR010000021.1, read on the forward strand.
GCGCACATGCCGCGGCTCGTCGAAGGCTCGAGTCCCTCGGGAACTGTCACTGCGGATGCTGCGGCTGCACTCGGCATCCCGCGCGTCGTGGTCGCGGGCGGTGGTGGAGACAACGCTGCGAGCGCGGTCGGCCTTGGCGTCGTGCGCCCGGGACAAGCATTCCTGTCGCTTGGAACATCCGGCGTGCTCTTCGTCGTGACGGACCGCTTCCGTCCGAATCCGGAGCGGGCAGCGCACGCTTTCTGCCACTGTCTGCCAGGCCGTTGGCACCAGATGTCAGTCATGCTCAGCGCCGCCAGCACGCTCGATTGGATGGCGCAGCTCGTCGGCTCCACCGACCTGCCACAGCTCGTTGCCCAGGCCGAAGCGCAGGGCCTCAGCCGGCATTCGGCGCTATTTCTCCCCTACCTCACGGGGGAGCGCACGCCTCACAACGACCCCAACTTCAGGGGAGTCTTCTTCGGCCTGCGGCCGGACACGACGCCAGCGGAGCTCAGCGCAGCGGTGCTCGAGGGCGTCGCGTTCGCGTTCGCCGACGGACTCGATGTTCTCACGGAGAGCGATGTGGGCCAGCCGGTCGGTGAGATCAGTGTCACTGGCGGCGGCGCGCGGCTGCCCTACTGGGGGCGCCTCATCGCCGCGGCGCTGCGCCGGCCGCTCACGTACCGCTCTGGGGGTGAGGTCGGGGCGGCGCTCGGCGCCGCGCGCCTCGCGCGCCTGGCCGCGGGCGAGGGGAGCGAGGAGGAAGTCTGCACGGCCCCGCCGGTGGCCCGGGTGGTCCAACCTGACACGGCGCTCTCATCGCTCCTCGCCAGCCGCCGCCGCATCTTCCAGCGGCTTTATCAGGATCTCAAAGATACATTCGTGGAGTTTGCGTCATGAGTTTGTTCTCCAGCATCGAGCCGGTCCGCTTCGAGGGTCCGGAGACGGCGAACGAGTTCGCCTACCGGGTCTATGACAGGGACCGCAAAGTCCTCGGCAAGCGCCTGGAGGATTGGCTGCGGTGCGCCGTCTGTTACTGGCACTCCTTCAACTGGCCCGGCCAGGACATCTTCGGCGGCGCCACCCTGCCCCGTCCCTGGCTCGCCCCGAGGATCACCCAGGAGATGGCGGACGAGAAGCTCGAAGCCGCCTTCGATTTCCTCCAGCGCCTGGGCGTGCCCTACTTCACCTTCCACGACGCCGATGCGATGGCGACGGCCGCGACGCCGAAGGAGCACGACCGCAACCTCAAGACGATCGTGGACAGGATGCAGCGGAAGATGGAGGCGACCGGCGTCAAGCTCCTCTGGGGCACGGCGAATCTCTTCACGCATCCGCGCTATGCGGGGGGCGCCGCCACGAGCCCGGACCCCGAGGTCTACGCCTGGGCCGCCGCGCAGGTGCGCTTCTGCCTCGAGGCGACCCACCGCCTGGGGGGCGAGAATTATGTGCTTTGGGGCGGCCGCGAAGGGTATGACTCCATCCTCAACACGGATTTCAAGCGCGAGCTCGATCACTATGGCCGCTTCCTCTCCATGGTCGTCGAGCACAAGCACCGCATCGGCTTCAAGGGCACGATCCTCATCGAGCCCAAGCCCTTCGAGCCCACCAAGCACCAGTACGACCGCGACGTGGCCGCCGTGTTCGCGTTCCTGCAGAAGTACGGCCTGACGAAGGAAGTGCGCGTCAACATCGAGGTCAACCACGCGACCCTCGCGGGCCTCGACTTCGAGCATGAGGTGACGGCGGCGCACGCCTACGGCATCTTCGGCTCCATCGACATCAACCGCGGCGACCCGCGCAACGGCTGGGACACGGACCAGTTCCCGAACAACGCGCAGGAGCTGGTGCCCGCCTTCCTCCCGCTCATCGAGGACAAGGGCTTCGGCACGGGCGGCTTCAACTTCGATGCGAAGCTACGGCGCCAGTCGGTGGACCCCGCCGACCTCTACCTCGCGCATATCGGCGGCATCGACACCCTGGCACGGGGCCTGCTCGCCGCCGCCGACATCGTGACGGAGCGCAAGCTCGCGCGCCTGAAACAGGAGCGCTATCAGCGCTGGGACGGGGATCTTGGCGCGCGCATCGAGAGCGGCGCCATCGACCTCGCTGCCCTCGCCGACCTCGCCGTGGAAAAGAACCTCGACCCGGCGCCGAAGTCGGGCCGCCAGGAGCTGGCCGAGAGCATCATCGCGCGGTATTGCAAGTACTGAGAGCCCGGTACGCCTCATCGGCTCCCGGCTGACCTCTCACTCCCGCCGGCGATCTCCCAGGTAACCCCATGACTCTCTCGCCAAAGAGATCGCCGGCCGGGACCGCCCCCCAAGCGCTCGGAGCCGCAGCCGCCGGATAATGACCCAGCGGCCATGGTCCACTGCCCCCGGTGGACCATGACACCGGCCCCGCAAAGGCGCATGCTGGCAGGCAGGGTGGAGGTGGCTACCATGCCTGTCTCCTGGTCACGGCGCAGCGTCCTCATCGAGGGTGCCCTGGCGCTCGCCTTCGCGCTCGGCCTCCCTCGCGCCATCGGCCGGGAGCGCTCCGGGGAAACCCCGCCGCGGCTTGCCCCCGTGCGAGGCCGCTCTCCTGCCTCACCTCCCGCGGAGGGATCCGGCGCGCTATCCGCGATCACCGCCCTCGGCGGCAGACTCACGACCGCCGTCAGGATCGACGGCCAGGGGCCATTTCGCTTCATGGTCGACACGGGCGCCGAAAAGACGGTCATTGCCGACGATCTCGTCGAACGCCTCGCCCTGCCACAGGGCCGCGAGGTGTTGGTCGAGGGAATCGTGCGCGGCAAGCGGGCACGCCTCGCCGAGATCCGCGAGCTCAGCATGGGCTCTCTCGTCTGCCGGGGGCTGCAGGTAGCCACCTTGCCGCGCGCCATGCTGCATGTGGACGGCTATCTCGGGCTCGACGTCCTCGATGGCCGGCGGGTCATCTTCGATTTCGTCACGGGAACGATCACGATCAGCAAGCCGCGGGGCTTCTTCGCGGCGCTCTGGGCCGACTGGACCCGCACCGATGAAGTGCGCGTTCCCACGCTCGGGAACTCGGGGCGCCTGCGGGCCGCGGACTGCCTCATCGACCGGGTCCACGCCGCCGCCTTCCTCGATACCGGCGCCGAGGTATCGATCATCAATCACAAGTTGTATGCGGCTCTCGAGCGACGCAACGGCGCGCAAACGGAGCAAGTCACGGAGATCCTGACAGGGGTGACCGGCGGATCCGTCGTTGGGACCACGACCGTGCTCGACATGATCGTTCTGGGGCAGCTCGTTCTGACTTTCACGCCGGCCGTGGTCGCCGACCTGCCGGTATTCAAGCTGTTTGGCCTGAACCAAAAGCCGGCGCTGCTCATCGGCATGGACTGCCTGCGCCGCTGCGCCCGCGTCTCGATCGACTACGGGCGCAAGGAGCTGCGCTTCGAGCTGGCGAGCGCACAAATGCCGCAACCCCTGCAGGCCGAGCTGTCGCCGCCGCTCGCCGGCTGAATTGACACGCGCGCGCTGATATCGCTACCATCGCCGCCCCAGAGTATGCCAAACGAGCCGATTCGCAGCGTCGCGATCATTGGCGGCGGGACCGCGGGCTGGATGACCGCCGCAACCCTGTCGCAGGCCTTTCCGCATCTCAAGGGCTGCATTCGCCTCATCGAGTCGGAGGAGATCGGCACGGTGGGGGTCGGTGAGGCCACCATTCCGCCGATCATCGATTACATCCGCGTCAGCGGCATCGACGAGAACGATCTCATCAGGAAGACCCAGGCCACCTTCAAGCTCGGGATCGAGTTCAAGGACTGGCGACGGCCGGGCCACACCTACATGCACCCGTTCGGGCCGACGGGATTGGCCAAGAGCGGCGTGCCCTTCTACACCTACTGGCACAAGTGTGCGCTCGCCGGGACGGCCGCTCCGCTGGAAGCCTACTGCCTGCAGGCGGTCGCCGCGCGTCAGGGCAGGTTCACGCGGCCCGTGACGATCGAGCACTCGCCGCTCGCCACGATCGTCTACGCGCTGCACCTCGACGCGAGGCTGTTCGCCGCCTATCTGCGCACCTACGCCGAAGCGCGCGGCATCACGCGCACCGAAGGCAAGGTCCGCAACGTGACACTGCGGCCCGAGGACGGCTCCATCGAGTCCGTCACGCTCGAGAGCGGCGAGCGGATCACGGCCGATCTTTACGTCGACTGCACGGGATTCCGCGGCCTGCTGATCGAGGGAGCTCTCAAGACCGGATACGACGACTGGACGCGCTGGCTGCCGTGCGATCGAGCCGTCGCGGTGGCCTGTGAGCGCTCGGGGCCGTTCTCCTCACACACTCTCGCGGCCGCCCGTCAGGTCGGCTGGCAGTGGCGCATCCCGCTGCAGCATCGCGTGGGCAACGGCTACGTCTACAGCAGTCAGTTCATCAGCGACGATGCGGCGGCGGACATCCTGCTCTCGAGCCTCGAGGGCCGCCCGGCGCGCGAGCCGCTACGCCTCAAGTTCACCTCCGGGCGGCGCCGGCGATGCTGGAACAAGAACTGCGTCGCCATCGGCCTCGCCGCCGGCTTCCTCGAGCCGCTCGAGTCGACCGGCATCCATCTGATCCAGCGCGGGCTCCTGCTGTTGCTGCGGCTCTTTCCCGACCGGCGCTTCCGCCAGAAAGACATCGACGAATACAACCGCCAGATGGTGATCGACTACGAGAGTGCGCGTGACTTCCTGGTGACGCATTATCACTTCACGGAGCGTGAGGGGGAGTTCTGGCGCCACTGCAGGGACGCCGAGCTTCCCGAGAGCCTGAGTGAGCGCCTCGAGGTCTTTCGCGGCTACGGGCGGTTCCTGCGCGATGAGAACCAGCTCTTCTCCATTCAGAGCTGGTTCCACATACTCATCGGCCAGGGCGTCAAGACCGCAGGCTACGATCCGTTCGCGGACGTTCTCGGCCCCGACCCGCCCCAGGCGGCGCTCGAGGAGATCCGGAAAGTCGTCGCCGGCTGCGCCGCGACCATGCCCTCGCACCAGGAGTTCATCCAGCGGCACTGCCGCGCCGCGGCGGACTGACGCCCGCGAGACCCTCGGTGGGCTCGAGGATGCGGCGGTTCTTCCTGCGCGCCAGTAGCGCGAACTGCCTGCGAGAGGCGATCATCAGGTGCATAAGGCGTAGATACCCCCGCCGGAAGAGCTCGACCACCGTGGCGTCCGGCAGCGCGCTCAGCTTTTCCTGATTGACGGTATAAAGACCGACACAGTTGCGGGCGGTGCCGTCGTCGAACTCCGCCTCCATATCGATCGGCTCGATGAGGGTGAGCTCGAGGAGCCTCACGATGAACGCCTGGGTCGCCTCCAGGCCGGATTTCAACTCCGTGAAGGCGTATCTGACACTCTGCAGGTAGGCGGTCGGCTCGCCCTGCTCGGTGAAAAGACACGTGCCGCCCTCGGCGCCGACCCGCGGGTCATCGAGGTCGATGGCGAGCCTCGGTCCCTGGGCCTGGAACGGACCGCGCTGCAGCATGAGCGGGCGATAAGAAAGACCTCCCTGCGCCCACTCCTCGAGGAAGAGGTTCTCCCCCGGATCGAAGCCCAGCATGGCGCCGCAGAAGAACGCGCCCGTTTGCGCATTCTTGGAGAAGAGCACCGGGTAGTGCACGATGAGGTGGGGAAGCTCGCTGACGCTCACCCGCACGAAGCGCTGGTTGTCGCCGTGGGCGGCCGAGGCCCGCGCATCCACCTTGAGCGAGCGGTGCGCTTGGCTGTCGAGCAGAGCGATGCGAGTCATGACAGCGGCCTCAGTGCGAGGAGGACAGCAGGCGCCGAATCTGCTCCCCCAGAGCCTTCGGCATGCGCTTCGTGAGCGAGCGCACGATCTGCACCCTCATGTGGCTCTCGAGCGCCGGAAAGAGCGACCCTAACATGCCGCGACGGTCGGGCGGCAGATAGGGCACCGGGTCGCCCTCGCTCTGGAACACGTAGTGGTCGAACATCCGGCGCCAGATCTCCCGCCGCGCGGGCGGCACACCCGCCATCGCGAGCAGCCCGTGCGCGAGCGCGGCGAACGGCTCCGCCGCCCACTCGGCGGGCTCGCTCCACCAGAAGTTCACCGACAGGTTGAGCGGCTCGAGCGACTCGACGTTGTGCCACCAGAGGCCGGGGATGAAGACGGCGTCCCCGGGCTCGAGGTCAGCGGTCTGCGCGGCGGCGAGCGCCTCGGCGAACCTCGGGTAGCGCGTAAAATCGGGCGCGGCGACTCGCACCATGCTGGTCGGCTGGCCGCCCGGGGAAAGATCGAGCGGTCCGACGTAGAGGTTCGCGAGCTGATCGGGCGGAAAGAACGTGAACCGCTTGCGCCCGGCGACCACGCAGTTGATGCCCTCCATGTTGTCGTAATGCGTTGCAGCGGTGACAGCGTTGCCGAGCCACAGGCGCGAGTTGGCCGGCCGCTCGAGAATCTCCAGCGTGTTCTCTTGGGCGATCTGCGGAAAGTTCTCCGTAAGCGGCGGCGTCGCGCCGGTGTACAACGCGGGCGCATCCGCCTGACCCCGGCAGGCGAGGATCTGCGCCAACGTGGCGTGAAAGGGCTGGCTGGCGACGTCGAAATTCAAGCCCTGCAGGTCGTCACGGAAGAAATACACGCCCTTGATCTGCGCTCGCCCGAGCATGAGTCTCACCGGCCGGCCGAGGTCGCGCGCGCGCACGTAGTCGTAAAGCGCCTGCGGCGATTGCGCCGCCGCGCGCACGATCGGCCAGTGCGCGACCAATCCCTTCAGCACCGCGGGCCGGTCGCGCGGGATGATCTCCTCGCGGAGGATCCCGGCGTCGACGTTGCGCCACTCTCGTGTCGTGGCTGGCGAGACGGGTTGGGTCATGGGTTGCCGGGTCGCGGACTCATGGCTCGGATGGAGCGCGCAGCAGATGCAGGATGCGGGCACGAATGCGTGAGTAATTATCGGGCTTGAGCGGCCCGAGGATACCGTGTTGCTCCGGCGGCAGGTGCCTGAGCGGATGGCCGTCGGGGCGGAACACGAAGTGCTCGAAGAAGGCCTGCCACGCCCGGCGCTCGGCGGCCGGGCGCTCGGCGATGGTGATCATGGCGAGCAGCAGCGCCGTGTACGGCGAGTCGGCTCCGGCGGCGAAGGCGTCCCACCAGTAGTTGACGAGCCCGTTGAATGGCGCGGTCGACTCCACCTGGTGCCACCAGAGTTTCGGCAGGAAAAGCGCATCGCCCGCGCCGAGCTCGGCGAGGAGCGCCTGCTCGCGGATCGGCTCAAAGAGCGGGAAGCGCGAGCGCTCGCTCTGCGGGGCCGAGGCGGCGAGACTCACCGGCGCCCCGGCCATGGTGTTGTCGATGGGCCCCAGGTAGAGCCTGCCGATGAGCTGCGGCGCATAGAGCGTGAAACGGCGGGTGCCGGCGATCACGCACGCGAGATTGTCGTAAGTGTCGTAATGGCTCGATACGTTCGCGGGGGTCCCCAGCCAGATCCGCGCGCTCGCTCCGGAGCCGGCGAGCGCGAGCGGATTGGCGGCGGCGAATCCGGGCAGGAAATCCGCCGTGGGTACGGCACCGAGGTAGACCGAGCGCGCCTCCGGGCGCTCGTGCGCCTGCATGATCGCCTCGAGCGCCTCGAGCAACGGCATCGTACGGCGCTCGAAGTTGAATCCCTCGAGGCCTTCCCCGTAGTAGTACTTGCCGCGAATCGCCGGATCGCCAAAGTAAGCCTCCACGCGCTCGCCGGCGTCGAAGGCCGCGAGATAGTCCTTGAGGGAGCGGGGTGAGCGGCGCGCCGCCGCGACCACCGGCCAGTCCGCGACCAGCCCGCGAATGACGACCGGCCGGCCGCATTCGAGCACCTCGCGCCGGAAGCGCTCGGTGTCGGCAATCTCCCGGCCGGCGATCTCGCTTGCGTGCGACACTAACCTGACGGCATGCGGCGTGCGCCCGCGAGGCTCCCGGTGGCTTCGAGGACGCGGTTGTGCTTCTTGCGGGCCATGAGCGGAAGCTGCTTGAGCGAGGCGATCATCAGGTGAATCAACGTCAGGTAGCCGCGGCGAAAGAGCTCCACCACCGTCGCATCGGGCAAGCGGCTCAGGGTGACCTCGCTCACGCCGTAAAGTCCCGTGCACGTGCGCATCGAGCCGTCGGGGAATCGCACCTCGAGGTCGGCCGGCTCGATCAGCTCGAGCTCGGTGAGCCTCGCGAGGAATATCTTGGTCGTCCCGATGCCGGCGTTCAAGTCCTGGAAGGCCCAGATGATGCCCTGAAGATACTTGCCCGGCTGGCCGCGCTCGTTGAAGAGCGGCTGGCCGCCGTCGGCGCCGACGCGCGGATGGTCGAGGTCGATCTCCACCACCTGCCCGTGGGTGTGGAGCGGACCTCGCCGCAAGGCGAGCGGGCGATAGAGCTCCCGATCGGCCCACTCCCCGAGGAAGAGATTCTCCCCCTCATCGAAGCCGAGCATCGCGCCGCAGTGGAGCTCGCCCGTGCTCCGCTCTCTCGCGAAGAGGATCGGATAGTGCACGGCGAGCTGCGGAAACTCGTTGACCATCACCTGCACGAAGCGCTGATTGTCGCCGTAGGCGGCGGCGGCGCGCAGGTCCACCCGCAAGGACCCATGCTCGAGCTTGTCGAGCGGAACGATGTTCGTCATGGCGCGGCGGCGATCTCAGACCGGCTGCAGCCCATACTGGTAGATCTTGCTCAAAAGATCACGATTCTTCGGCAGTCGCCGCCGCAGCTCTGAAGTCTGCCGCTCGTTCTCCGAGACCAGCCTCGAGGCCGCGGCAGCGGTATCGAGCATCTCCTCCGGAGCGACCTCGGTCCGAAAGCCCATGCCGTAGAGCACGTACTGATAGCTCGCCGCCGGAAACACCTCCTCCAGGCGATCGAGCTCGTCGAAGAACCACGGCGACTGGTACTTCCACAGGGTGAGCATATCCCGCAGCCGATCCGGCACCGTCGCCGGCTCGACGTTGTCGCGCCAGAAGGCCGTATCGGTGCGCTTCGTGAGCACGTAATGGAGCTTCAGGAAATCGACGATCCGGCCGAACCGATACATCGTCACCTCGTTGAAGCGCTTGGCGATGATGTCCATCACCTCGCGGCACGCCGGCATCTGCTCGGCGATGAGCTTGGCGGAAAGCTCGACCAATACGATGGCTGAAGACTCGAGGGGCTCGAGGAACCCGCTCGCGAGACCGACCGCCACGCAGTTCCTCTTCCAGAAGGTCTCGCGATGGCCGGCGTGGATCGGGATCTTGCGAACCGGCAGGCCCTTGTGCTCGGGGCCGATATACCTGAGCAGCGTCTCGCGCGCCGCTTCCTCGCTTTGGTGTCGGCTCGAGTAGGCATAGCCGACGCCGCGCCGTGTCGGCAGGCAGATGTCCCAGGTCCACCCCGCCTCGTGTGCGGTGGAGATGGTCTGGGAGGCCATGGGCGCATCCGGGGTGTCGAATGGCACCTGGACGGCAAGCGCGGTATCGCAGAAGAGAACATCGCCGCACCCCTTGAATCCGACGCCGAGCGTTTTGCCGATGAGCAGCGCCGAGAAGCCGCTGCAGTCGATGAAAAGATCGCCGAGGACCTCTCCGGCCTGCTTCGTCAGCACGCCCTCGATGTCGCCCGAGTCGCGCTGATTGACCTGCACGATGTCGGCGAGGACATGCCTGACGCCGAGCTTCTCCGTGCAGTGCCTCGCCAGGAACGGCGCGAACTTGCCGGCATCGAGGTGATAGGCGTAGTTCGCCGATCCCTTGTATTCCGCATGGGTGATGGTCTTCGGCGCGAGCCCTTCATCGCAAAGCCGCCCCTGCGGCGTCACGAAATCGCAGAAGCTTCGCCCCCGGCCCTCGCGCTGCCAGTGCGGCACGAGGTTAACCTGAGAGAACCCCTGCGGAATCATGAGCGGATGATAGTAGGCATCGTCCTGCGCCCCCGTCGTCCAGCCTGCGAACTTGCCTCCCTGCTTGAAGGCCGCATCACACTCGCGAAAGAGCGCCGTCTCCGAGACGCCGATCCGCTCCAGGGAGGAGCGCAGGGTCGGCCACGTGCCCTCCCCCACGCCGATGATCCGGATGTCCGGAGACTCGATCAGCGTCACCGAGAGGCCGCCCGCCTTCATCCGAGCCTGATGGCGGGCGGCGATGAGACTTGCGGTCAGCCAGCCTGCGCTTCCTCCACCGACGATGACGACCGCTTTGACCGGTTGTGTCACTAGAACTTGAGTCGCACTCCCATCTCGAACGACCTGCCGTACTCGACGACGTTCAGGGTCTGATCCTCGAAGCGTCCGTAGGTATGGTACTCCGAGTCGTTCAGGTTGAGCGCCTCGAAGTAGCCTTGCAGGTAGTGGGTGAAGGCGTACTGCATGCTGTAATCCACCTCTGTCGAAGCCGCGAGGTTCACCGGCTCGGCGCCGAAGGCGCCGCCCGACTGCTCCTGGCCGAGGAAGAGCAGCTGATTGCCCTGCCACTGCACCGCGAGGCGCGCCTGGAAGCCGTGCGCCTGGTAGAAAGTGATCAGGTTCGCGGAATCGCCGATGCCCGGCAGCGCGAACTGGTTCGACGTGGTGTCGTAAGGATTGAAGTTCGCGTTGGTGTGCACGATGGTGCCGTTGACCTGGAAGCCGAAGCCGAGTGGCAGCATCTGCTGCCAGGTAGCCGCGACACCGTCCACGGTGGCAGATGCAGCGTTGGTGTACGTGGAGTCGGCGAACGTCATGTCCTTGCCGCAGCTCGCCGAAAGAGCGTTGCCGTTCTCCGGGTCCGTACAGGGCGCCGGATCCAGGATGGCCGTCTTGAGGGGCGTCACGCTCGAGGTCGGGAAGTTCGACACGCGCTTGACGAACCCATCGACGGACACATAATCGTTCGAGGCGTAGTACCACGCCACGCCCAGATCGAAGTTGTCCGACAGATAGGGCAGCAGCTCCGGGTTGTTGCCGGTGGCGGTCAGCGCATTGACCCGTCCACCGTAGGTGGTGTTCGGAATGAGGTCACCGTTGGGCGGCTCGTTCTCCGTCCTGGAGTAGTCGAACCTCACCTCGAACTGCGGCGTGGTCCAGAGGTTCAGGTCGAGCGACGGCAGGAAGTAGCCGTAGTTGAACTGGGTCGTGGTCCAGCTCCTCGTGCCCAGAACGAAGCCGTACGCCGTCGCGTCCCCGGTCCCGAGCCAGGTCACGCCCGTGAGCGGCGCCGCGAGGCCCGCGATCGTCTCGTCGGTCTTCTCGTAGCGCAGTCCCAGGCGGGCATTGAGCTTCATGCTGCCGAGCGGAAAGCTCTGCGTCGCGGTGACGAACGGCGCGTAGTTCTGGCGCGAGACGTGCTGCACCGAGGTCGGGCTCAACACTTCGGCCGGGATGACGCCGCCGGGGTAGGGCGGATAGCCGGCCGCCTCCGCCGCCGCATTCGCGGCCGGATCGAGCGGCTGGTGGATCAGGTACTGGAGAATGGTGTACGGGTTGAAGAGCACGATGCTCGAGGGCAGCTTGCTGTTGCCCTGAAAGCCCGGCAGCCAGGGGGTGACGCCCACCGCCGTGAAGTCGGACGCCGGCAGCCTCACGCCGTTGCCATTGAGGTTATCGGAAGCCGGTCCGTAGCCCGCCCACTCCTCCCAGTACGTGTTGGTGAAGGTGTCCATCTCCTTGGCATTCCACAGGTCATCGCTGAACTGGGAGCCGAAGTTGACCTTGGTGCCGCTGCTGCTGTTCCAGGTGAGGAGCAGCTTCGCCTCGTTGATCTGCTCCCGATTGGTCTGGCTCTGCACCGGCAGGTCGTGCGAGCCGACGATGAACGGGTTCAGGCCCAGGTAGTCCGCCGGCGTGGCGCCGGAGAAGGTGCCGGTACCCGTCTGACCCGGCGCGGCGGAGCCCGGGCCGTAGGCGCTCCAGTACGGCAGCACGTTGGAGTTGGTGCTGGTCACGAGGCCGCCGTAGTAGTTGTTCGAGGTGTCGCCGTAACCCTCGTCGGCATCGATGTCGGTGTAATCGTCGTTCGGGTTATAGGCGGAGACGGACTGGTCGGCGTCGAGTTCCGCCGTCCATTGGTCATTGATGTCCCACACCACGTTGACGCCCGGAGTGTTGGTGGTGATGTAGTTGTTCGCTATGAACGCGTTGAAGTCGGTCGGCCCGTTGTCATCGAAGCTGGTGATGGTGCCGTTGCCATCGAGCGTGGTGTTGAGGAATTCCCCGAACCACGTGCTGCGCTGCCAGCGGTCGATGTGCTCGTCCCACGAGGAATAGTTGTCGTCGAGCGTCACCAGCACGTTGTCGGTCGGGTGCCACTGCAGCGACACGCGCCCGTCCTTGGTCCGCTGATCGGTCTGCTCGAGGTACATGGCCATGTCCTGGGGATACCAGACCGGCGCGGCGCTGTTGCCGGTGGCTCCCGGGCCGACGGTCGCGCAACCGGTGCTGCCGAAAGGCGTGGTGTAATTCTTCGACAGGTCCGCGCAGCTGAAGCCGGTGCTGCCTTTCCAGCCGACGACGTCCTCGTGGTGGCCGGTGATGTGCTGGTCACTGTAGTCGCCGTCGATGAGGATGCCGAACTTGCCGTCATCGAAGGTGTCGCTCAAGAGTGCGCCGAATGACGGGCGGAAGCCGCCGTTCATCTCGGAGTCATTCTCCTGATAGAACGCCTGCAGATGCCTGCCGGGATTGTCGAAGGGGTTCGGCATCTTCACATTGATGGTGCCGCCGACGGCGCCCGAGGAGAGCGAGAAGTCCGGCGTCTTCAGAACGTCCACCTCGCCGACGTAGTTGGCGCTGAACTGGCTGAAGTTGAAGGTCTGGCCGTTGCCGGAGGCGACCTGCCGGCCGTCGATCAGCATCTCCTGGAATTGCGGGCCGAACCCGTCGACGGTGACGCCCTGCACCTGGCCGGTGGACGTGGGCGCGCCGGCGGCGCTCTGGTAGTTGATGTCGCCGCGGTCGACCGTGATGCCCGGGAGGCGCCCGATCGCCTGGCCGATCGAGGCGTCCGGGAACTGGCCGATCTGCTCCGCGGAGACCGCGTCGACGACGCCCAGCGACATCTTCTTGATCTGCAGCGATCGCTCCAGAGACCCGCGGATGCCGGTGACGACGATCTCCTGGAGTTGCTGCGCGCTGTTGACGGGCACGGTCACGCTCTGGTTGGCGGCCGCGGTGTTCTGCGCTACCAGGCCAGCCCCGTTCGCCTGGGTGGCCGTGGCGCTCGGGCTCGCTTGCGCCAGCAGCCCGGACCCGTTGGCCGGTATTCTCCAGTCCGCCTTGGCCGGCAGCGCGCCCTTCGCCGCCCTTGGCTGGGCAGCGCTCGCGGCCATCGGCTGCGCAGCGCGGCCGCGGGTGCGCGTGCTCGGCTGCTGCGCATTCGCCGCGCCGTTTGCGTTCGTGCCACCGGCCGCCGGTGCATTTTGCGCATTCTGGCCATGAGCCAGGCCGCCGGCGGCGAGCGTTAGCGATCCCAGCGCGAGGCCCGAAAAGCCAATCTTGGAGCAGGTCGTGCGGCCCAAGCTGAGGAGTCTGGCAGTCTTCTTGGACTCGTTCTTGGACGCGTTACGTGCAGTCTTCCGGCTCATCAGACGTCTCCCCCTCGAAAGATGGATGTTGCAATATAACAACAAGCGGGACGGCCGCAGCACGGCTCATGCCCGGAATCACAATTCGGAAGTCCCCCTACGCCATGGAACTCATTCACCACCGGCTCATTATGGTAGCGCTACCTTAAGGTGACGGGAGTATGTGCCTCTTCTTCGGCCGATGTCAACTGTCGTTACATTCGGCTGACGTTCAGGCTTCGAGACCATGATTTTCCAGTCTTGGCGGCTTGCGTCCGCGGGCAAAGCACTCGCCCGCCCGCCAACTCCTCGCCCGCTGCGCAGCGTGCTACACAGGCATGGTTGCGCGAACACCGCCGCCGCTAACGGCGCGACCGGTAGCGAGGCGCCGGCGCCGGCGAGCCGCCGGCCGCGGCCCAACCTCCAAGCCGAGCGTTGTTCCAGAACCACGTCAGCTCCCGGGCAGGATTGACAGCGCTATCATGAATCAGCAGATGACGGTTTGCAATGCGAACGGTAACCTTCGCGTCAAAACACAGAGCCGAGCGCGCCGTTGAAGAGGATCCTGAGGGCAACCGCTGGCCGGTCGGAACGAGCTGCGCTCGCCGGGCTGAAGAAGGCGGTGGCGGCGAGTCTGATCGCGGCGGCGATACAGCTGCTGGGCACCGCCCACTCAGCCGCATCAGCAGCGCAGTCTGCGGCGGTGAGTCTTCGCTACGCCGGCGGCGCCGCGCAGCTCCTCCTCCACGGCAAGCCCTTCCTCATCATGGGAGGCGAGCTCGGCAACTCCTCCGCCGGGACCGCGGCGCAGGCCGACACCATCCTGCCGCGGCTTGCCGCGCAGCATCTCAACACCGTGCTGATGCCCGTGGCGTGGGATGAGATCGAGGCCGAGGAGGGGCGATTCGACTTCTCGATTCTCGATCAGTGGATTGCCGTGGCGCGCCAACAGCATCTGCGCCTGGTACTGCTCTGGTTCGGCAGCTGGAAGAACGCCTTCTCGAGCTACGCGCCGGAGTGGGTGCTGGCCGATCCCGGGCGTTTTCCGCGCGCAGTGGCCGCGGACGGCTCGCCCATGCCCATCTTGTCGGTTTTCGGCCGCGAGACGCGGCGCCTCGACGCGTTGGCATTCGCGGCCTTGATGCGCCACGTGCGCCGTGTCGACTCACGAGAGCACACCGTGCTCATGGTCCAGGTAGAGAACGAGGTTGGCTATCTCGGGCTCGGCGGCCGGGATCGCTCCGCCGCGGCCAATCGCCGCTTCGCGGGACCCGTGCCGCAGCAGCTGCTTCGAGCCCTGGAGAAGCCCGGCACGCGGCTGCCCCGCAAGCTGGCCGATGCCTTCACGTCCGGCGGGGAGGATTGGGCGCAGACCTTTGGTGGTGTGGCCGACGAAGTCTTCATGGCCTTCTACTACGCGCGCTTCATCGATCAGGTGGCGCAGGCCGGCAAGCAGGCGGATCCGCTGCCCATGTACATGAATGCACAGCTGCCGGCGCCGCACGAGCGGGCGGGCGAGTATCCGAGCGGCGGACCCTACCCCCTCACGCAGCCCATCTATCGCGCCGCCGCGCCCGCCGTCGACTTCTATGCTGCTGACATCTACTGGCCGGATTTCGCGCGCTGGGTGAGCCGTTATCGGGCGGCGGGCAATCCGGTCTTCGTGCCGGAGTCGCGCCTGGCGCTCGCGCCTTACGACGCGCTCTATGTCTTCGGTCAGGCCCGCGGCTTTGGATTCTCCGCCTTCGGCGTCGATACGCCGCCCGCCGCTGGCGAGCGCCCTCGCCTCGCGGACGTCTACCAGGCGCTGAGTGAGCTCGGGAATCGCTTCGTGCAGGCGCAAAGACGCGGCGATACGCGCGCCCTGGTGCTGCACCTCACGAGTCCCCGCCCCACCCAGACGGTTGCCCTTGGCGGCTATCTCTTCCGCGCGACGCTCGCGAGCTCCTGGCCGAGCCGCCAGCCGCTCACCGCCGATGGCGCGATGCTCGTCATGCAATCCGGGCCGAGTCAGTTCTACCTCCTCGGCAGCGGGCTCAGTGTGTCCTTCCTGCGCGATCCGGATGTTGACGAGGGAATCGCCGGGATCGCCGGCATCGCCCAGCTCGCCTGGAAGGACGGCCGCTGGACGGTCGCGCAGCGGCTGAACGGCGATCAGAGCAACCAGGGACGGGAGCTGCTGATGGACGCGCATGCGATCCACCTGTACCGCGTCAGGCTCTATAACAACCATCATGACAACGAGTGAGGCGGCGGGCCAGGTTGAATCGGCGCTGCGCCACGCGCGCTCGCTCCACCGGGCCGGGCGCCTCGATGAGGCCCGCGCGCTGTGCCTCGAGGCGCTCGAGCTGCAACCGCGGCAGCCCGAGGCGCTGACGCTGTTGGGCATCATTGCCGCGCAGACAGGCGACCTCGAGCGCGCCGTTGCGCTCTTCGATCAGGTGCTGCGGCTCGATCCGCGCAGCTTCGCGGCCCACAACAACCGTGGTAATGCCCTGCTCGCCCTCAAGCACCCGGCGGCCGCCGTCGCGAGCTACGAGGCGGCGATTGCCATCGCGCCCGATCACGCGCCGACCTACTTCGGCCGCGCCAGGGCGCTCATCGGGATGATGCAGTACGAGGCGGCGATCGCCACTCTCGAGAAGGTGATCGCGCTCGAGCCCGACCACGCGGGCGCGTGGTATCTGCGCGCCAACGCGCGCTACTCGCTCGGGCAATTTGCGGCGGCGCTGGCGAGCTTCGACCGGGCGATCGCGCTCAGGCCCGACGATGCGCGCGCCTACCACAACCGCGGCAACGCGCTCTGCATGCTCGAGCGGCCCGAGGAGGCAGTGGCGAGCTACGACAAGGCGCTCGCGCTCGACCCCAACATGAGATCGACGCCGGGCGCGCGTCTGCACGCCAGGATGCACCTCGCCGACTGGCGCGACTTCACGGCGGAAGTCGCGCGGCTGACGGCGCGAATCGAGCACGACGAAGCCGCGTCGAACCCTTTTGTCGTCCTCGCCCTGTGCGGCTCCCCGCAATTGCAGCGGCGCGCCGCGCAGAACTGGGTTCGGGAACGATGCCCGCCCAACGGCGCGCTGCCCGCGTTGCCCGCGTCGGGCCGGCGCGAGCGGCTGCGGGTCGGCTACTTCTCCGCGGAATTCCATGGCCATGCGACCGCATCCCTCACGGCAGAGCTGTTCGAGACGCACGATCGCTCCAGACTCGAGCTCACCGCCTTCTCGCTGGGGCCGGATACGAAAGAGGCGATGAGGGCGCGCCTCGAGGCGGCCTTCGATCGCTTCCTCGACGTGCGCGCGAAATCCGACGAGGACATCGCGCGGCTCGCCAGAAGCTTCGGTATAGACATCGCCGTGGACCTCGGCGGCTTCACGCGCGGCGGCCGGCCCGGGATATTCGCGCTGCGGGCGGCGCCCGTGCAGGTCAGCTATCTCGGCTATCTCGGCACGATGTCGGCCGACTACATGGATTACCTGATCGCGGACGACACCATCATTCCCGCGACGCATCGCCGGCACTACTCCGAGCGGATCGTCTACCTGCCGAGCTACCAGGTGAATGACTCGAAGCGGCGCATCGCCGAGCAGCGCTTCGGCCGCGAGGAGTTGGGGCTGCCGCCCGCGGGCTTCGTATTCTGCTGCTTCAACTCCACCTACAAGATCACGCCGGGCACTTTTGACCGCTGGATGCGCATCCTGAGGAGAGCGCCCGGCAGTGTCCTCTTTCTCCTCGGCGGCAGCGCGACGCTGGAAGGCAACCTGCGGCGGGAAGCCCAGGCGCGGGGAATCGACTCGCATCGAATCGTCTTCGGCGCGCGGCTGCCCGCGCCCGAGTATCTGGCGCGCTATCGTGCGGCGGACCTGTTCCTCGATACGCTGCCCTACAATGCGGGCACGACAGCCAGCGATGCGTTGTGGGCAGGACTGCCGGTCCTCACCTGCATGGGCGAGGCGTTTGCCGGCAGGATCGGGGCGAGCGTGCTGCAATCCGTGGGGCTGCCCGAGCTCATCACCGCGACATCCGAGCAGTACGAGGCGCTGGCCGTCGAGCTGGCGGGCAATCCGGTGTTGCTGGCCGGCATCAGAGCGAAGCTGGCAGGCGAGCTGCGCGCGGCGCCTTTGTTCAACACTGCCGCATTCGCCCGCCATCTCGAAGCGGCCTTCGCGCGCATGGACGAGCGCTATCGCGCCGGTCTGGCGCCTGAGCACATCCGCGTCGACGACTGAGGCCCGGTGATCGATACCGGTCCGATTGACAGCGCTATCATAGCGTGGGATTCTCCCCGCCACATGGAAACACGGTTCCCCGGGGGGCGCGCACTCGCGGCAGCGGCGCTCTTCCTTTTCCTTGCACCGCTCTTGAGTCGTGCTGCCATCGCCGGACAGCCGGCGAGCGTGCATCCTGAGCTATGGCCGTCCGTGCGGCCGCGGTTGCCACCGGACCCGGCGCTCGAGCGAAAGGTGAATGCGCTGCTCGCCGAGATGACCCTCGAGCAGAAAGTCGGGCAGCTCATCCAAGGCGACATCACCACCCTCACCCCCGCGGACCTGCGCCGCTATCCCCTGGGCTCGGTGTTGAATGGCGGCAACTCCAAGCCCGGCGGCAACACGCTCGCGCCGCCTGCGGCGTGGCTGGCGCTGGCCAATCGGTTCTACCTCGCCTCGAGGGCGCGCTCGCATGGCCCGCATCCCATTCCGGAGATCTGGGGCATCGATGCGGTGCACGGCAACAACGATGTTTACGGGGCGACGGTCTTTCCGCAGAACATCGGCCTGGGCGCGGCGCACGACCCGGCGCTGATGCGCCTCATCGGTGAGGCCACCGCCGAGGAAGTCAGGGCGATCGGGCTCGACTGGACCTTCGGGCCGACCCTCGCGGTCGTCAGTGACGATCGCTGGGGGCGGACCTACGAGAGCTATTCGCAGGACCCGAAGATCGTGCGCGAATACGCGCGCGAGATGGTGTTGGGGCTTCAAGGGCAACCCGGCACGGCGCACTTCCTCGATGCGCAGCACGTGATCGCCACGCCGAAGCACTACCTCGGCGATGGCGGCACGCACGGCGTGGACCAGGGCGACAACACCGAGAGCGAGACAACGCTGCGCGATGTCGATGCCGCCGGCTATCCGGTTGCGATCGAGGCGGGCGCGCAGTCGGTCATGGTCTCCTTCTCGAGCTGGCAGGGCGTCAAGATGGTGGGCAACTACGGCCTGCTCACCGAAGTCCTCAAGGGCCGCTGGCACTTCGACGGCTTCACCGTCGGCGACTGGAACGCACAGGGCCAGCTACCCGGTTGCACGGACGCGAGTTGCCCGCAGGCGATCGACGCCGGCCTCGACGTGTTCATGGCGCCCGATGACTGGAAGCCGCTCTACGCCAACACGCTCGAGCAGGTGCGCTCGGGACAGATTCCGCGGTCGCGGCTCGATGATGCCGTGAAGCGGGTGCTGCGCGTGAAGCTGCGCGATCATGTCTTTGAGGAAGGGCCGCCGGCCTCCCGGCCCCTCGCCGGGGATTTCGAGCTCCTCGGCTCCCCGGCGCATCGCGCGATCGCCCGCCGCGCGGTGCGCGAGTCGCTGGTGCTCCTCAAGAACGAGGATCACCTGCTGCCGCTTAAGCCCCGCGAGCGGGTGCTCGTCGCCGGCGACGGCGCCGACAACATCCCCAAGCAATGCGGCGGCTGGACCCTCACGTGGCAGGGTACGGGCACGAGCAACAAAGACTTCCCCCACGGGGAGTCGATCTGGCAGGGCATCCAACAGGCCGTGCACGCCGCGGGCGGCGAGGCTGAGCTCAGCCCCGACGGGACGTTCAAACGCAAGCCCGACGTCGCAATCGTCGTCTACGGCGAGAATCCCTACGCGGAGTTCCAGGGCGATGTGCCCAACCTCGCGTTCAGCCCCGGGAACGATACCGACCTCGAGCTCCTCGAGCGTCTGCGCGCCGCAGGAATCCCGGTCGTCTCGGTATTCCTCTCCGGCCGCCCGCTGTGGGTGAATCCGGAGCTCAACGCGTCGAATGCGTTTGTCGCCGCGTGGCTGCCGGGCTCCGAAGGCGAAGGCGTTGCCGATGTGCTCTTTCGCAAGCCGAGCGGCGCCGTCGGCTACGACTTCCGCGGCCGGCTCTCCTTCTCCTGGCCGCGCACACCCCTCGAGTTCGGCAGAGACACCCCGGGCAAGCCGCTCTTCCCGGTCGGCTATGGGCTGCACGATGCCAGCAACGGCAACCTGCCGACGCTGCCGGAGGCGAGCGGCCTCCCCGCCGCGGCCGTAGTCGATCGCAACCTATTCTTCGCCTCCGGTCGCACCGGCTCCGGCTGGCACTGGGCCGTCGCCGATGACGCTGGCGCGAGCCCGGTCCCGCACGGCATCGGCACGTCCGACAGCAGACGGCTGACACTCACGGCGATCGATAAGACAAAGCAGGAAGACTCACGCCAACTGCGCTGGTCCGGCACCGGTCAGGCCACCGCGGAAATCTCCGGCGCGACCCCGATCAACCTCACGCGACAGACCAATGGTCAGCTCGCCCTCGGCTTCGACTACCTCGTGGAGGAAGCGCCGAGCGCCGCGGTCATGCTCGGCATGGGTTGTGGCGCCTCCTGCGCCGGCACGATCGCCATCACGCGAGCCCTCGAGTCCGCGCCCCGCGGCCAATGGCGACACCTCGACGTCCCGCTCGCCTGCTTCGCATCCGCGGGTGAGGACATGAGCCGCGTGTGGACGCCCTTCGAGCTCCAGACGACCGGCAAACTCACACTCGGCATCGCCAACATTCGCCTGGAAAGCGGCGCGGCCGGTGCGGTCGCCTGCCCGCGCTGACTCCCGAGCCGCGCGACGATAGCGATATCAGCCATGCTTCGCATGGTTTGACGTGGAGTTATAAGCGCGCTCACACTTGCGGCATGCTGAACAAGCGCACCCTGACGCACTACACCTTCCCCGGAGGGCGGGAGGTGATCACCTCGGGCCTGCCGCGCCGCCTGTGGCACGACCTCTACCACGTCTTCATGACCCTGAGCTGGCCGCGGCTGTTCGCGAGCTATGCCGGCTTCTTCGTGCTCTTCAATTTCATCTTCGCGGCGGTCTACCAGGCGCAGCCGGGCGATGTCGCGAACCTCAATCCCGCCGGCTACTGGGGCCGGTTCTTCTTCAGCGTCGAGACGCTGGCGACCGTCGGCTACGGCGACATGCACCCGCAAACCGTGTACGCGCACGTCATCGCCTCGATCGAGATCTTCACCGGCATGATGAGCCTCGCGCTCATCACCGGTATGATGTTCGCTCGCTTCTCGCGGCCCACCGCACGCATCCTCTTTGCGCGCCGCGCCGTGATCCGCCGGTTCGACGGCCGGCAGACCCTCATGCTGCGGGCCGCCAACGAGCGGCAGAACGCCATCATGGAGGCGAGCGCGCAGCTGCGCCTCATCCGCGACGAGCGCACCGTCGAAGGCTATCGGATCCGGCGCATCTACGACCTGCCGCTGCGCCGCAGCGATCAGCCGATGTTCATGTTCGGCTGGAGCCTGCTGCACGTCATCGACGAGGCAAGCCCGCTAGCCAGTGCCAGCGCGGAATCGCTCGTGGCGGCGAAGGGTTATCTGCTCCTCACGATCGGCGGCACCGATGAGACCACCGGTCAGACGCTGATGTCGCGTCAGGAGTATTACCCCGCCTCGATCCACTGGAATCACACCTTCGTGGACGTCTTCACGACAGGCGACGACGGCGTCGATCGCTTCGACTACACGAAATTCCACGATGTCCTGCCGCTCGCGCCGCCCGGGGAGGAAACTCCGAGCGCCGTGTAGCGATTGCCAAGAACCGACAGCGGAGCCATCACATGTCCCATTCGATCGAGCCCAGCCGTTTGCTCTGGGCGGCAGCGCTGGTAGCCCTCGGGATCACGGGTATCGTCAATGGCGAATTCGCCCTCGTGTGGCAGAGCGTTCCGGCACACCTGCCGGGCCGCACGGAGCTGGCCTATGCGTGTGACGTGGCCGAGGTGCTCGCCGGGTTGGGATTGCTCTGGCGCGGCTCCGTGCGAGGGGCGTGCCGATTCCTGCTGCCGTACCTGCTGATCTGGCTCGCCTGGCTGGAAATCGCGCCGCTCTTCGGTACGCCACTGGATGCCGGAGCGTGGGGATCCGTCGGCGAGATCGCCCTCATCACGGCCGGGGTATTCTGTCTCTTCGCGCGCTACGCGGCCCCCAGGGAGGGCGGGCTCCTGACGGCACGGCGCGCGATGCTCGCCGGACGCTGGATCCTGGTGTTCGCCCTGCCGATGATCGGGGTGGAGGTCCTCGTGCAGGGAGCGACTTACCACCTGCCGCCGTGGCTCGCCTGGCTGCCGCACAGTGTCGACTGGGTGTACCTGAGCGGCGCCGGCAGCGTCGCTGCGAGCCTCGGCATTCTCTTTGGCGTCTGGCCGCGCCTGGCGACCCATCTCGAAGCGGCCATGCTCGCGGTGATAACGGTATGGTTCTGGGGGCCGTGGCTGCATACCGGCCACACCGCGACCACCGCGTTCATCATCTCGACGCTGATCGTGGCCGGTGTGTGGCTGGTCGGCGATACCTACGCCGGCCTCGATTGGCTCGAGGCGCCCGGTCCGCTCTGGATTCTCAAGCCTTGACCACGAGGTTGGCCTTCGTCTCTCCGACGAGGAAGTCCACCACCGCGAGCAGCGCCTCCCGCACGCTCGCGCCCGCGCGGCGCGCCTCCTCGAAGGTCTTGATCTGGCGGTGCGCGCTCGTGCCCCGCTTGAGAATGGTCTGCACGTGCTCGAGCTCCCGCAGGCAGCCGAGCTCCTGCGCATCCGCCCGCACGAGCTCGATCAGTTCCTCGACGAGCTGCGGAAAGGCGACGAGCTCCCCGCGCGCGAGGTCGAGAAGCTCGCCATCGATGCTGTAGCGCATCGCGCGCCAGCGATTCTCCGCGATCAGCATGTTGGGATAGAGGCGCCAGCTGCGGTTCTCGAGCTTCAGCCGATAAAGCCGCCGCGCGAGCGAGACGATGAGGGCCGCGAGGCTCACCGCATCGTCGATGCTGGTGCAGGTGTCCATTACGCGCGTTTCGAGCGCCGGGTGAAGCGAGTCGGGACGCACGTCCCACCACATCTTGCCGGCGTGCTCGATCACCCCGTTGCGGACCAGCATGTCGAGATTGCGCCGCAGCTCCGCATAGCTCGAAAACCGCTCCGGCAATCCCGTGCGCGGCAGGGAGTTCAAGAGGGTCATCCGAAACGACATGAGCCCCGAGCGCTCCCCGTCCCAGAAGGGCGATGAGCAGGAGAGTGCCAGGAGGTGCGGCACGAAGTAGGTCAGCTGGTTCATCAGATCGACGCGAAGGTCATCGTCATCGATCCCGACGTGCACCCGCATGCCGCATATCATGATGCGCCGTGCCGCCGCCTGCATTTCCTTGGCGAGCGCAAAGAACTGCTGGCGCTCGGTCGTGATCTGGCGAGCGACCTGGGCGAAGGGGTGGGTGGAGGCGGCTATCGGCGCGCGCCCGTAGCCTGCCGCCACCTCCGAGATGACGCCGCGCAGGCGCGCCAGCTCGGCGCGCGCCTCCGCGATGGAGGGACAGACCCGGGTGCTCGCCTCGAGCTGACTGCGCAGGAACCGCGGGCTCACCTGCCCGCCCGAGCGGCTGGCGCATTCCTCGAGAAGTGGCGTCGGCGGATTCTCGTCGACATCGCGCGAATCGCGGTTGACGAGCAGATACTCTTCTTGGATGCCGATGGTGAACGGCGGCTCGGTGCTGCTCATGGCGCGGCGCTCCCGGATAAACCCCGGGGATAGTGTAGCGCAGCTACAGTGTGAGCCTCTCGATGGGCTCGGGCCGCGCAAGGAAATACCCCTGCGCGTAGTCGATGCCTATGCGGCTGAGCTCATCGAGCATGGCCTGCGATTCGACACACTCCGCCACCGTTTCGATGCCGAGCGCTCTGCCGACCTTGCAGATCGCCTCGACCATGCTGCGATCCACCGGATCATCCGCCACGTGACTGATGAACTGGCCGTCGATCTTCAGGTAATCGACCGGCAGGGTCTTCAGGTACATGAAGGAGGAGAGCCCGGTGCCGAAGTCATCGAGCGCGAACCTGCAGCCGCGCGCCTTGAGCTCACGCATCACGAAGGTGGCGTTCGAGAGGTTCGTGACCGCGGCGGTCTCGGTGATCTCGAAACAGAGCGCCTGGGCCAGCGTCGCATCCCCGACCTGCGCCAGCACGAAGTCGATGAAGGACTGCTCGTTGAGCGAGTTACCCGAGAGATTGACCGCGAGCAGCGGCAGCCCCGCTACGGCGACATCACGGGTTAGGAGCGGCTCGGGTACGGCGCGCACCACTGCGGCACCGGCTGGGGCCGTGCCACTGGCCGTCCATGGCGGCAGGGCCCCCGGGGCCGCTTCGCGTCCAAAATCGCTCCTGGCGATTTTGTCGCGGCGAACCCACTCCTTCAGCCGCTCGATGGCCCGCTGCACCACCCAGCGGTCGATGACCGACATGACGTTGTAGCGCTCCGCGGCAGGGATGAACTCTCCGGGCGGGATCAGCCGTCCGTCATCGTCACGCAAACGGACCGTCAGCTCGTGGAACGCGGGGGCCGTGCCACTGGCCGTCCATGGCGGCAGGGCCCCCGGCCCGGCCATCCTGGCCGGGCGCTCGCCTCCTGAGTCGGCTCGCCCAATCGGCCGGATCGGCTGGAAGAAGAGCTCCAGGCGGTTCTCCTCGACGGCGCGTGTCACCCGCGCCACCCAATGCATCTCGCGATGCCGCGGGTGAGACATCCCGTCCGACTCGTAGAGGTGCACGCGGTTGCGGCCCTCGTCCTTGGCCGCATAGCACGCGATGTCGGCCGCGCTCATCACGTTGGCGACGCTCTCGGTCTCCGCCGTGATCTGCACGACGCCAACACTCGCACCCACGGAGAGCGTGCTGGCTCCCCAGGCGAATCGGTAATCACGGATCGACTGGCGGATGCCCTCGGCGATGCGCGTCGACTGCTCGACGGTGCATCCTTCGAGCAGCACCCCGAATTCATCACCGCCGAGCCGGGCGATCGTATCGGAGGCACGCACACGCGACTGCAAGAGGCCCGTGACATCGCGCAGGAGCCGGTCGCCGGCCTGGTGACCGCACGTGTCGTTCACGACCTTGAACTGATCGAGGTCGATGTAAAGGAGCGCATACGCACCCTCGCCCCGCTGCGCACTCAACACCGCGGCGTGCAGGCGGTTGTCGAACTCACGACGGTTGATGAGTCCGGTGAGCGCGTCGTGGCTCGCCTGGTAGGAAAGTGCGCGCTTCAGCCGCCGCTCCTTGGTGACGTCGTGGAAGACGATGACGGCGCCGATCACGCGTCCCTGGCGGTCGCAGATGGGCGCGGCCGATTCCTGGATGGCGACCTCGTGGCCGGAGCGGGTGATCAGCACCGAGTGATCGGCCGGTGCGGTCGTCTCCGCGCCGCCCCCGAGCACGTAAAGGAGTGGATTCTCGACGGGCTCGCGCGTGATCTCGTTGACGAGGCTCAACACCTCGCCGATGGGCCGCCCGCGCGCCTCCTCGAGCGTCCAGGCGGTCAAGCTCTCTGCGACGGGGTTGATGTATTCGATGCGCCCGTCGGCATCGGTACTGATGACTGCGTCACCGATCGACTGCAGTGTCACCTGCGCGCGCTCCTTCTCGGCGAATATCGCCTGCTCGGCGCGCTTGCGCTCGGTAATGTCGGCAACCGTACCCTCGTAATGCGTGATCCGGTTGGACGCATCACGTACGGCACGCGCATTCTCGAGGATGACGACTTGCTCCCCATCGCGCCGGCGCACTAAGAACTCCGCATTACGGATTTCCCCCTCCGACTCCACTCTGCGAATGAACTCGGCGCGATCTGCCGGGTTCCAATAGAGCGTTGCAACGCTTGGCAGCGCATACAGTTCCTCGGCGTTATCGTGGCGCAGGATGGCGACGAACGCCGGATTCACCGAGCGCCGCCGCCCGTCGCGGCTGCTCTGGTATCCTCAGCCGGCAGAGCTGTCTGCGGCGTTGACATAACGCGCTACGGCTGGTTGGCCGCCGTCTGTGCCGGACCGTCCGCCGCGATCACCGGGATTCTGAAGGGCCACACCATCGACTGGCTGGCGGAGCCCACGCCCACCGTGGCAATCAGGGTGAAAAGACCCGTCTTGAGGGGCCGAATCGTCACCGATCCGAAGATCGGCACGCCGGGCACGGGCTTGATGGCGGCAAGCGCAGGACCTTGACCTACCACCTGGAGGCCGCCGTCGTCGGAGAGGAAGCCCAAACGAAGGGTGTCGATTCCGGTGACCTCGGGGACGAGGGCGTAGTCGACCTCGTCATCCTGCCCGATCTGCGGCCGGTCGCGAATCGAGAACTTGAGCTCCACGGGCGGCTGTGCGCCGCTCGACCCGACGGCCTCCACCATGCCCGCCAGGGCCCTGGCGGTCGGATCCAGGGGCTGTGCAGCCTGAGCCTTGGGCAGGGAATGGGCCGAGGAGGCAGGCCCGGAGCCGCCGAAGTAGCCACAGGCGCCCATCAGGCACACCGCCGGGACAATTCCCCCCCAACGCAGGGCGGAGGTTGTTCTTGGCATCCGCTTGAATTCCGTGCAAACAGCGAGCGATCCAGGACAATAGCGCGCCGCGGTGCCTGCGCGCACGAATGCGAGTGCACATTCGTGAAAAAACGCCATCTTTCACCCCGCGAGGAGCGGGGGCTCGTCGATCGCCGCGAACTGCTCGAGCAGGTCGCCGAGGTATCCCTCCCAGTAGCGCCCCTCACCGAACCAGGGGAACGCCCGCGGGAAGGCCGGATCGAGCCACCGGTGGCACACCCAGGCGGCGTGGTGGAGCATGCGCAGACCCCGCAGCGGCTCGATGAGCCTGAGCTCCCGGAAGTCGAAGTCGGCGAATTGCCGGTAGCCCTCGAGAAGCGCGGCCCACTGCCCCTGCTGGTCGGCCGGCGGGCCCGAGAGCAGCATCCAGAGATCCTGGATACGCGGTCCCATGGCGCAGTCGTCGAGGTCGATGAACACCGGGCCGTGCTCGTTCCAGAGGAGATTGCCCAAGTGACAATCGCCATGCAGGCGCAACCGCCCGACCCGTCCGACTTCCTGGTACACCCGCAGGATGCGCTCGAGAAGCATGCCGCTCACCTCCTCGTAGCGCCCCCGCAGCCCCTCGGGGAGGAGATCCGCCGCGAGGACCAGGGCCCGTGCCTCTCGACCTAAGCGCTCGATGCCGATCTCGGGCCGCCGCTCGAACGGCCGCACCGCCCCCACCTGGTGCATCCGGGCGAGCGAGCGGCCGAGGAGCTGTCGCGCCTCCGGCGCATCGAGCTCCGGCGCCGCGCCGCGCAGGAACGGAAAGGCCGCGAACCGGAACTGCGCATGCCGGAAGAGCGTCTGACCCGAGATTGCCACCGGCGCCGCTACCGGTAGCTCGGCGGCGGCGAGCTCGGCAGTGAAGCGATGCTCCTCGAGGATCTGCGCATCGCTCCAGCGCGCCGGGCGATAGAACTTGAGGACCCGCAGCCCCTCGGCGCTACCGAGCTGGTAGACGCGGTTCTCGTAGCTATTCAGGGCGAAGAGGCGCCCGTCGGGGTCGAGGCCGACGGAGCTCGCAGCGTCGAGGACGCGTTCCGGAGACAGGCCGGCGAATGGAGTTTCGTTCCCGCCTAGACGCATGGGCCCCTCTGAGGTCCGTCAGCGCTAGAAGAAGAGCCCCGGGAAACCGTTTTGTTTATCATCGTTCACGAGCCTCATCTTCCATCAATAACCCTCGAAACTTACAGGCATTCGGCATGAAACAGGCCACCATCCTCGTGACCGGCGGCGCCGGCTATATCGGCAGCCACGTCGTGCTTCAGCTGCGCGCCCGGGGCGAGCGGGTGGTCGTCCTCGATGACCTGTCACGAGGCTTCCGCCAGGCGGTGCTCGATACGCCGCTGGTCATCGGCCAGGTGGGCGACCGGGACACCGTGCTCAAGGTGCTCCGCGAGCACGGCGTCGACACCGTGATGCACTTTGCCGCCTATACCATCGTCCCGGAGTCGGTCAGCGAGCCGCTGAAATACTACGGCAACAACACCTGCTCCACCCGCTCGCTCCTGCAATCCTGCCTCGAGAGCGGCGTGAAGCACTTCGTCTTCTCCTCCACGGCGGCGGTCTATGGGATTCCGGCGGATGGCATGGCCGCGGAGAACACCCCCACGGCCCCCATCAACCCCTATGGGACATCGAAGCTGATGTCGGAATGGATGCTGCGCGATGTATCCGCCGCCGCCGCACTCAAACACGTGGCCCTGCGGTACTTCAATGTGGCGGGCTCCGACTCCGAATGCCGCATCGGACAGGCCACGCCCAAGGCAACGCTGCTGTTGAAGGTGGCCTGCGAGGCAGTCGTCGGCAAGCGCCCCCACGTGTCGATTTTTGGCACTGATTATCCGACGCCGGATGGTACGGGCGTGCGCGATTACATCCATGTGGAGGACCTCGCGACGGCCCACCTGGACGCGCTCGATTACCTACGCTCCGGCGGGGCCTCCACTGTGCTCAATGTCGGTTACGGCCACGGCTACAGCGTGCGGGAGGTGCTGCAGAGCGTCGAACGCACGGCGGGCGCGCGCCTGAAGATCGTGGAAGAGCCGCGCCGCGCCGGCGACCCGCCCGCCCTGGTCGCGCGCGCCGACCGCATCCGCCGGGAGCTCGGCTGGAAGCCGCGGCTCGACGACCTCGATACCATCGTGCGTACCGCTCTTGCGTGGGAAAGGCGGCTAACGCGCGAGCCTTGGGCGTAGAATCGCTCCAATGCTGTCGGTGCGGCCCAAGTCCCTGAGCGGCCTGATGCTCTTCGGGCTGGGCCTCCTCGCCCTGCCGCTCCTGGTCGCGATCATCACGGCCGCCCTGCAGATCCGCACGCTCGCCACGACCGGCCAGAAGATCGTCATTGAGGGCGTAACGGCGGCACGCGCGAGCCAGCAGCTCTTCAGCCAGATTGCCTCTCTCGAGCGCACCGCGCGCCTCTACGACGTACTCAACGACCCCAAGCTCCTGGAATCCTACGAGCAGGAGGACGAGGCGTTCTCCTCCACGCGCGCGAAGCTCTACTTGGACGCCACGGCGGCCACGCGTCAGACGCTCGCCCACGTTGCTCTGGTGCAGCACGCCATTCGGATAGCCGTGCTGACGACGCCGGCGAGCGCTGCGGCAGCCAACACAGCGACACTTACCAAGCAGTTCTCGACGCTAAGCTCGCTCGTCGACAAGGTGGCGGAGCAAAGCAACGAGCAGATCGACGCCGAGGTCGCATCGCTGCAGCGGCAGACCGATCGCTCCCGCGCACGGCTTTTCTGGTATGTGGCTCTCCTCCTGCCACTGACGCTGATCGCCATCGTCACCCTGACCCTGATCGTGGGCCGGCCGCTGCGGGACATCGACCGCGCCATCAACGACATCGGCCATGGCAACATCAGCCATCCGATCACGGTGCGGGGCCCGCACGACCTCGAGCGCCTGGGCAAGCAGCTCGAGTGGCTGCGCCTGCGGCTCCTCGAGCTCGCGCAAGAGAGAAACCGCTTCCTGCGACATATGTCTCATGAGCTCAAGACCCCCCTCGCCAACATCCGCGAGGGCACGGAGCTCTTGATGGACGGGGCGGTAGGCGAGCTCGACACGGCTCAGCGGGAGGTCGCCGCGATCCTGCGCGACAACGGCATCAAGCTGCAGCGCATGATCGAGAACCTCCTCTCGTTCAGCGCCTGGCAGACCTCGAGCGTCGGCCTGGAGACAACCGAGTTCCGCCTGCGGCCCGTCGTCAAGCAGGTACTGGAGAACCAGCAGCTCACCCTCCTCTCTCAGCGCGTGCGACTCGATGTGCAGGTGGAGGATGTGACGCTCGTGGCCGACCGCAGCAAGATCCGCCTGATGCTCGAGAATCTGGTGTCGAACGCCGTGAAATACTCCCCGAAGGGGGGCACCATTCACATCAGGGCCGCGACGGCCGCGAGCGCCATCCTCATCGACGTCGCCGACAACGGGCCCGGCATCCCCAAGGAGGATCGCGACCACGTGTTCGAAGCGTTCTATACCGGCCGGGCGGCGAAGACCACGCCCGTCAAAGGCACCGGGATCGGACTCTCGGTCGTATTGGAGTTCGTCGCCGCGCACGGCGGCACGGTGCAGATCATGGACGGTGAGTACCCGGGAGCTCATTTCCGCATCAGGATGCCCATGAACCTGACGGGCAGCGGGCGACCGGACGACAGCCCTGAGCGCAGGACCCAGGCCCATGCGGCGTAGTCTCACCGGGGGTCCAGGCCGGCAGCGCGCGCGCGTCGCGTGGGCGTTCCTCAGGCCCGCGGCGCTGGCTTTGTCGGTAGCGCTGCTCGCGAGCGGCTGCCAGACCGCCCTCTTCGCCCAAAAGCCGGCGCCGGCTCCGAAACTGGTCATTAACCATAAGGCAGCCTCCTCGGAGGCGCTCGCGGATGACTTCGCGGTGCTTGCGAAACTCATGCTGGCGCCGCCCGACCAGCAGCTGCAGATCGTCGGCGCCGCGGAGGAGGACTATCATTCGACCCCGACCCCGAGCAAAAAGCTGCGCCTCGCGCTCGTCCTCGGCACCCCCGACCAGGTGGGCGCCGACCTGCCGCGGGCCCAGCAGATGCTCCAGGAGCTGGCCTCCGACCCACAGCCCTCCCTCCTCCCGGGGGAACGATCACTGGTGACCCTGCAACTGAAGCAAATTGGCGACTATTTGACGTTGGAGGCGGAAAACCGCACGCTCCAAGCCGACGCCACTCGGGCCGACCAGCTCGCGGGCCTCAAACGCCGCCTCGATGGCGCCGCGGGCGAGAACGCGAAGCTCAAAAGGCAGCTCGAGGAGGCGAAAGCCAAGCTGGCGGCCATCGCCAACATCGAGAAGTCGCTCAACGAGCGCAAACCCGGCAACGAGGGACGACCCAAGTGATGCTGACCCCTGGTAGCGTATTGCCCGAGCAGCGCAAGATGACCACTTCCCCGAGCACCCTCAGTCAGAGCGGACGTCGCAAGGCGCGCATCCTGGTCGTCGATGACGACCCCGGGCTGCTGCGACTCCTCACTATCCGGCTGCGCGCGGAGAGCTACGACGTCGAGGCCGTGGAGAGCGGCGCGCAGGCGCTCGCAGCCTCGAGCCGCTTCCGCCCCGACCTCGTCATCACCGATCTCAAGATGGACCAGATGGATGGCATTGGCCTCCTCAAGGAGCTGCAGAACCGCTGGCCGGGGCTGAAGGTGATCATCCTCACCGCCCACGGCACGATCCCGGATGCCGTGCAGGCCACGCAGATGGGCGCCTTCGGCTTCCTGACCAAGCCCGTCGACAAGCAGGAGCTCCTCGATCAGGTGCAGAAGGCTCTGCGCATCTCGGGCTTCGGCGCTTCGGATGAGGACTGGCGCGCCGAGATCGTCACCCGCAGCGCCGTCATGGAAGAGAAGCTCGCGCAGGCGCACATGGTGGCCGGGACCGATGCCCGCGTGCTCATCACCGGTGAGAGCGGCACGGGCAAGGAGCTGCTCGCCCGCGCCATCCACCTGGCCAGTCCCCGGCGCAACAAGCCCTTCGTCGCCATCAACTGCAGCGCCATGGCGGAGAACCTCCTCGAGTCGGAGCTCTTCGGCCACGAGAAAGGCTCCTTCACCGGCGCCACCCGCGCCCACCGCGGCCTCTTCATGGCGGCCGACGGCGGCACCCTCATGCTCGATGAGATCGGCGACATGCCGATGCGCCTGCAGGTCAAGCTCCTGCGCGTCCTGCAGGAGAGTGTCATCCGCCCCGTGGGCAGCACCGACGCCCTTCCGGTCAACGTGCGCGTCATCTCGGCGACACACCGCGACCTGCAGCAGCTGATGACCGGGGGGCAGTTCCGCGAGGACCTCTACTACCGGCTCAACGTGGTGCACATCGAGATGCCGCCGTTGAATCGCAGGCGCGAGGACATCCCGCTCCTCGTCGCCCATTTCCTCGCGCAGATCGCGAAGGAAACCAGCCAGAGGAAGATCTACGCCCCCGAGGCCGTCGAGCTCCTCGCCACCGCCGACTGGCCCGGCAACATCCGCCAGCTGCAGAACGTCGTGCGTCAGAACGTCGCGCTCTCGCAGACGCCGATCATCCCCGTCGAGCTGGTGCAGCAGTCCCTCGGCGGCTCCCCCGGACGCCTGCCCTCCTTCGATGAGGCGCGCGATGAGTTCACCCGCAGCTACCTGTCGCAGATCCTGCAGATCACCGGCGGCAATGTGAGTCAGGCGGCGCGGCTCGCGAAGCGCAACAGGACGGACTTCTACAAGCTCCTGGCGCGACACCAGCTCACGCCGGAAGAGTTCAAGCAGCGCTAGGCCGGGCTGAAAGCCCTGAGGCAATTCACCGAGCGCCCCGCGCGTCGGTCGAGGTGGGGGAAGACTGCCGATAAGCCCGCTCGGACCAGGCCAGACTCTCATCCGAGACCTGCTTCTCGGCGGCGGTCTCCTGTCGAAGCTCCAACGCTCCGGGATTCGAATTGGCGCCGTAGGCAAAGAGCGATACGACCCGCCGCGCAAACCGAACCGCCATCTCGAGACCGATGATGCCGCCGTCGCTGTAGCCGATGACGGGCGCGCGCGCCACGTGCAGGGTGCTCATGAGCTCTTGTCTCAGTTAGCCCAGGTTCGTTACCAACATGATCAGGAAGTCACTTGTCAGTGATCATTGACGGCAAGAGACAAATTGCCGCGCGCGATTATTCCGTCTTCAGCGACAGGGTGTCAACCCACGGGTTGAACACCGGCACGCGCGCTCTTGCGTAATCATCGATGTCGCGCGAGGCGACCGTCAGACCGTGATGCTGTGCCGTTGCGGCGATGATGAGGTCAGGCTGGGAGAAAGTATGGCCAACTTTTCGTCCTTCCTCGACCAGGAGACGCCACTTGAGCATCACATCCTCGGTTACCGGCAGCACCCGCTGCTCGAACATCGGGCGCACCTTGTGGGCGAGCCAGTTGTTGAGCTCAGAGCGGCGGGTCACGTCGGGCAATATCTCGATACCGAAGCGAATCTCCGCCAGTGTGACGACGCTGATATGCAGCGCTTCAAGCGGCTGATCGGCGACGAAGCTGACGACCTTTGGCTCCGGCTTCGGGCGTCGAAGCTCGGAGAGGACGTTCGTGTCGAGCAGCCATCCGGTCACAACAAAACATCGCGAACAGGCATCGTCCCGCGCTTCGGCTCGATTTCGAGGTCCCGATGCGGGGATGCCTGTATGGCGTCAATGAGGGCTTGTCCGGTCGCACTGCCCTTGAGACGACGGAACTCTTCCGCGGTGATGACGACCACCTCGTCGCGTCCGTGCACGGTCACGTGCTGCGGACCTTCGCTCCGCACCTTGCGGACGAGCTCGCTGAATCGCGCCTTGGCGTCCTGCAAGAGCCAATAGCCAAGGCGGCCTTTCCGGGCGCGGCTTTTTGCGGACTTGCGGGTCGGGGGCTTCGATTTCAGAAATCTGGTCACACTGACTAGATTAGTCCGCGCGGCCGAGCCGTTCAAGTGAGATAGGTCTCGGGTAGCCCGAACGACACCCGCAGCTTCAGCGCCCCCAAGGGCACGATCCCTGCTCCGGCTCTGCATCATGGCACGCACCATCCTCATCACCGGCGCCACCGGCTTCACCGGCGGCCACCTCGCCCGGCGGCTCGCCGCCCAGGGGGAGAACGTGCGGGCGCTCGTGCGCACTGCGGCGAAGGCCGAGGCGCTTGCCGCCGCCGGCATCGATGTGCGCGTCGGACGGCTGACCTCTCTCGATGAGGTGATCGCGGCCGCGCGCGGCTGCGAGCAAATTCACCACATCGCCGCGGTATTTCGCACCGCGGGTCATCCCGACAGCTACTACCGTGAAGTCAACGTGGGCGGCACGCAGAACGTGCTCGAGGCCGCGCGCCGTGTCGGTTGCGAACGGGTCGTGCATTGCTCGACCGGGGGCGTGCACGGGCACATCGCCAACCCGCCGGCGAGCGAGACCTACCCCTTCGGACCGGGTGACATCTATCAGCGCACGAAGCTCGAGGGCGAGCTCGCCGCCTCGGCCGCGGCTCGAAGCGGCCAGCCGGTCGTGATCGTGCGTCCGGGCCCGATCTATGGCGAGGGGGACCTGCGCTTCCTGAAGCTCTACCGCGCGGTAGCTCGCGGTGTCTTCGTGATGATCGGCACCGGTGTCCCGAAGCTGCACCTGGTGCACGTCGACGATCTCGTCGACGGCTTCGTCCTCTGCAGCCGCTCGCAAGCGGCGCTCGGCGAGGTCTTCATCCTCGCGGGTCCCGATGCGCCGACGCTCAACGAGATCGTCCGACATATCGCGCGCGCGCTCGGCGTGGGCGAGCCCCGGTGGCGGATCCCGGTGTGGCCGGTGAAGACCGCGGGCCTGCTCTGCGAATCCATCTGCGTGCCGCTGCGCATCGATCCGCCGCTGCACCGGCGGCGGGTCGCGTTCTTCACGCACCATCGCGAGTTCGACTGCTCGAAAGCCGCGCACCTGTTGGGATATGCGCCAAAGGTGAGCGCCGCAGCCGGAATCGCGCGCACGGCGGCCTGGTACCGCGCGGCCGGGTTGCTCACGCCGGCGCATGCGCCGCGCTTGCAAGCGACCGCGCCGACCCAGCCCGCAGAGCGCAATCCCATCCCGAAGTAGGCGCATGCTCGCGCCAGCGCCTCAGCCCGCGCCCTGCGTCTCGAGCGCCTGGTAGGCTGCGGCGACCTTGCGGCGGAATGCCTCGAGCGAGTACCGCTCGGCGGCGCGCCGGTGAGCCGCCGCGCCAAGCCGCGCCCTGAGGCCCGCATCGGTCGCGAGCGTCGCGAGCCCCTGCGCGATCGCCTGTGGATTCGGCTCCACGAGGAGCGCGCAATCATCATCCAGCACCTGGGTGTGCGAGGCGATGCGGGTCGCGAGAATCGCGGTCCCCGAATTCATGTAGGAGTAAACCTTCATGGGCGTGTTGCTGCCGAGCAGGCGCGGTGAAATGAGGACGTCCGCCTGCGCGAGAAAGTCGGCAAGCTGCGCCAGCGGCCGCGGTCCGAGCACAAACACCCGCTCCTCGAGATGAAGCTTGTGGATGAGCGAGCGGATGCGGGCGATGTCCTCCGGCGTGCCGCCGATGAGGACGAGCGTGATGTTGCGCTCTTGCGGCAGCAGCGCCATCGCGCGCACGACCTGCTCGAGGCCCTGGTAGCGCTGCAGATTGCCGACATAGAGCGCGAGCTCGCCCTCGATATCCAACAGCTCCCGCAACGGCTCCGCCCCGCCGCAATGCTGCTGCGACGGCAGCGCCACATCCTCGATGAGGAAGACCGGCACGCCGGGCGCATCGACCGTCACGTGCCGCGCAAGATCGTTGCAGACCGCGAAGACGGCATCGGCCCTGCGGATCACCGCGCGCTCCATCGCACGAAACACACGCTCCGCGGGCCGCAGCAGCCGCCACTTGGAGACGAGCGATTCCCCGAGCATCGAATCCATGTCATATACGACCCGGGCGTGCGCCGAGGAGCGCAGCAGTATCGCGGGAAACACCGCCTCCTCGACCGCATGTATCACATCGTAACGATGCGAGAGCGCGAGCCTGAACAGCCGCCCCGAGATGAGCAGGTCGCAGACCAGCTTCTTCCACGAAATGCCGATGGGAATGTGCCGCAGCCCCGGCAGCGCTGGCGTGCGCAAAATCCTCAGCCCCTCGATATTGAGGTCCGCGCCCTCGTGGTAGGTGAGCAGATCGACGGCATGGCCTTGGCCGCACAACACCTCGGCAAGCATCCGCACCGCGATAGGGGTCCCTCGCTCCTGGTAGAACGGTTGCGGCGCGACGAGCAGTATTCGCATGCTCGATCCGATCGAGCAAAGCCCGTACCCAAGCCGGAAAACGTTGTCTCCAAAGGGTGACGCCCCGCCTCACGGTACGTAGCGCCCCCACCTTAGGCGGCGCTTGAGATTGCATGGCGGCCCTACAACAGACGCATTGTCGAGAGGTCAGAAGCGACGTCAAATCCGGGTGTGCTCTTCGACGGGTCCCGCGCCAAACGTCCAGAGGCTGTTGCCGATGAAATTCCAGAAGAGCACCACGCCAGTCGCACAGACCTGCGCCAGCAGATAGTGCACGCCCGCCCCGACCATCCAGTGCATGATCGCCGCATTGATGAGCAGTCCCGTTCCCGCGAGCAGCCCGAACTTCGCCATCGCGGGGACGTGTGGCCGGCGGCTATGGAAGGTGAAGCGGTAGTTGAGCAGATAGTTGACGAAGGCGCTCAGCACGAACCCGATCGAGGAGGCGGGAGTCGGCGCCATCCCGAAGCTGCGCACGAGCAGAATGAGGATCGCGTATTGGATCGCGGTCGCGATGCCGCCGACGACGGTAAAGCGCACGAACCGGGAGAGATGCGTCCTGCCGCCGCGAAGCGCCGCTCGACTCAAAGCATCTTCTCGATGATGTAGCGGGGCCGGCGCTTGGTCTCCTGATAGACCTTTCCCAGATACTCGCCCAGGATCCCGACACACAGAATCTGCAGGCCGCCCAAGGCGTAGATGGGCAACAGCGTCGAGGTCCATCCCGGCACCGCCCGCTCCGTGAAGAGCCGCACCCAAAGCGTCCAGACTCCCATGCCGAGGCTGAAGAGAAAGACAATGAACCCGAGCGCCGAGATCATCCGCAGCGGCACCACCGAGAAGGAGGTCACCGCGTCCAACGCCAACCCCAGCATCTTGCGCAGCGGATATTTCGAGACCCCGGCCAGCCGCTCGGTGCGCGTGTAGTACACCACCGATGACTTGAAGCCGATGAGCGGCACGATGCCGCGCAGGAAGAGATTCACTTCGCCGAAGTCCTTGAGCGCATCCACGGCCCTGCGGCTCAACAGCCTGAAGTCCGCATGGTTGTACACGGACTCCACCCCGAGCGCCCGGATCATGCGGTAGAACCCCTGCGCCGACGCCCGCTTGAGTACCCCATCACTCGCCCGGTTGTCCCGCACTCCGTAGACGACATGCGCCCCCTGCGCGTGTTGCTTCAGCATCTCCTCGATGATCTCGACGTCATCCTGGAGGTCGGCATCGACGCTCACCAGCACATCGCCGTCCGCAGTGAAGAGACCCGCAAGCAGCGCGTTCTGATGGCCGCGGTTGCGCGAGAGCTTGATCCCTCCTATCCGCCCATCCTCCCGCGACAGCCCCTCGATGAGCTGCCAGGTCCGGTCGCGGCTGCCGTCGTCGACGAACAGGATGCGGCTCTCTGCGGCAATGCGGGCCTCCTTGCGCAGCCGTTCGAGCAGGGCCGTGAGGCGCAGCGCCGTCTGCGGCAGCACCTCTTCCTCGTCATAACAGGGCACCACGATCGCCAGCCGCGGCAGCGGATGCGCGGGCGAGACCCCGGCGGCGCGCTCGTCCGCGGGGATTGGGTCACGGGAGGGGTAGGCTGTCTCTCGGAGCAGGGTGGACATCGGCGCCTCCGCCAAAGCGCTCGGTCAGCAAGGAACAGACCCCCACCGCCTACGCTCAGGTCCCGGGATTGGCCGCGCGGGCGTGCTCGACCCGATAGGCGGCGAGAAAATACTTGTCCGCGGGCGTGCCCACCTGGCCGATCGGCTGCAGCCAGCCGGCGGCGACACCTTCGCGGGCGAGATTCCCCCAGCCGTACTTGAGGAAATTGGAGTCAATGACGAGGACGCTCACCCGGTTCCAGAGCGCCGTCTTGATGACACCGGGATCGGCGCGATCGTCCACGATGACCGGCGTGCCGCGCTGCGGGACATACAGCCAGATCGATGTGGGCCCGACGGCCCAGGTGACGCCATTGCCTGGGAAGACCCTCGCGAGGAGGCTGCGCACGGTAGCCCGACTGACCCCCTGGTGAATGCCCTGGTACACGTCGAAGGAGGCTTGCGCCGTCCGTAACCCCAGGCCCAGGAGCGCCAGGATCGCCAGCGCCAGTACCGCTTGCGTCCGCGGGACCGACTGCCGGTTACCCTCGAGCAACAGGGCCCAGCCCACGCCGGCCATCACGTACCCCAGGGCGATGACCGGAATCAGGTGGGTGTCGGTGAAATGGGGATCGATCACGGTCAGCGTGAGGATCCCGACGAGCCAGCCGGCCGCAAGCCAGAGCCGCGCCGCCAGCTCCGAGCGGTGCTGCCATGCCGAGCGCAGCAGGGCAATGAAGCCGGCCAGCAGAAAAAAGAGCTGCGGGAGATTCCCCGGGACGAAATAACTCATCCAGCGCGCACGCTCCTGCGCGAGCTTCCAGGCCACCCCGCGATGGGCCATGCCGAGCAGCATCGCCGGCAAGTCATGGCGGCCGGTCAGCTGATAGGCCAGAGGCACCTGGGTGGGAATCAGGACGTCCATGATCGGCTTGCGGGCGATGAAGATGATGAGCGTGGCCGCAGCCACCGTCGCGCACGCGAGCATGTAGGAGCTCGACAGGCGCCGCTGCGTCGGCATCAGAGCGGAGATCGCAAGACAGGTCAGCATCATGGCCGCCGGCACGACACCGGTCGTATGAATGAGCGGCAGCAGCGCGATGAGGAGCGCGGTGGCGATGAAGCTCACCGGCGAGCGCCGCCTGAGAAAGTGGATGAAGCAACAGAGGCTGCCGACTGCGATCAACGCCAGGGGAATATCCGGCCGCAGGTCCGCCAGGCTCTCGTAGACGAGCTGGACATCGCTCAAGGCGGCCAGCGCGGCCGCCCCGGCCACCCAACGGTTTGCCGTCGCGGTATTGACCGCCCACCCGACGAGCGCGGCGAGAATAAGCCACTGCAACACGCCGAAGACGACGATGCTCGCCTCTTCGTGTCCGGCCAGGTCGAACCAGGCCCAGTCGATACCCGTGAGCAGGAAGCTGCGGTTCTCCCATGGGAAGAGCGAGCGCACCCCTGGAGTCGCGAGCGGTAATTTATCCGGGGGAAGCAGGTTCTCATCCGGATCGCGCCCTTGCGACAATGCATAGCCCGGGTAGGAGTACCAACCGCCGTCCGTGTTGATCACCCGCCAGATCACACGTCCGGCGGCAAACACGCCGGTGGCGATGATCAGGGCGAGCGCGAGACCCGCGAGGACTCGACGCAGCCGCAGCGCTGCGGCCGATGCCGCGGCCAACCGCCAGTCCGCAGCCGGGCGCGCCTGCGCGCCGGCCAACGGCAACCCCGCAACTCGCGACCGCAACGTCACCGCATCCTCGCGACGAGGCGCGGCTCCTCAGGCAGTGTCGGCGCGGGATAGCGCACCACCTCCTCGATCTGATAATCCTTGATGTGGCGCGCATGCGTGAAAATGATGAGCTCTCCCAGGAGCCCGAGAGCGAAGAGCTGCATGCCGAGGACAACGAGGAGCGAGGAGAGCAGCAGCGCCGGCCGGTCGGCCAGCGGCTGGCCGAACACGAGCCGATCGATCGCGAGCCAGGCGACGAGCGCCGCGCCCACGAGGAAGATGCTCACGCCCACCATGCCGAAAAAGCGCAGCGGCTTCTTGGTGAAGCGCACCAGGAAGAACACGGTGCAGATATCGAGCGCGCGCCTGACATACTCGCGCGGCGGGTAACCGCCCGCGAACCGGTCGAGCGGCGACTGCAGCAGCTCGATCTCCATGACCCTGAAGCCGTTGCGGCTCGCGAGCACCGGCAGGAACCGGTGTTGGTCGCCGTAGAGCGTGATCTCCTCGAGCACCCGCCGCTTCATGGCGCGCACGCTGCAGCCGAGGTCATGGAAGCGCTGGCCGGTCACCGAAGCCAGCATGCGGTGGAAGAGATTCCGGCGCATCGCCTCGATGCGGCTGCCCGCGCGCGGCCAGCGCCGGCCGATGGCGAGATCGATGACCCCGAGCGCCCGCACGAGCTTGCCGATCTCACTGCCGCGGACCTGGTGATAGGCCGGCAGGGTGAGGATCGTGCCGCCGCGCGCGCGCTGAAAGCCCGCCACCAGCGCCGTCGCCTCGCCGAAACGCCGGGTGAGGCCGATGACCGAGACGCTCTCCCCCGCGACGAGCAGCCGCTGCACGTCGGCGGCCAGCTCCGGCCGCGGGCCGTCCAACACCACGATCACCTCGTACGTCGTCCCGAGCGAATCGAGCGCCGACTTGTAATCCGCGTAGAGCGCGAGCAGATCGGGAGTGTGCCGCCCCCCCACCGGAATGATCGCCGAAATCTCGACGTTGCCGTCAGCGCAGGCGGGCTCGGTCATGAGTGTCTCCCGGGTGCCAGGAGCAGATGTTGGGTGAGGCCCGAGAACTGGTGCTCGCGCACATCGCCGAGCTCGTAGATGAGCTCACCCAGGGCGCCCGCAGCGAGCAGCATCACCGTCGAGGTGAGGAAGATGACTCCCGTGCCGGCGATCGACAGCGAGATCTTCCCGGTCGCGGCGAAGTTGAAACACGTCCAGCCGAGCGTCACCGCGGCGATGGCGAGCATCGGAAGCGAGAGCATTGCGAACCAGAGCATCGGCCGGGCGGTGAAGGAGGCGACGGTCTTGATCACCATCAGATCGAGCAGCACCTTGTAGATGCGGGACAAGCCATACTTCGAGCGTCCGAACGCCCGGGCATGATGGCGCACGCGGATCTCGGCGATGCGCGGACCTGCGATCGAGGCCATCGCGGGGATGAACCGGTGCATCTCCGAATAGAGCGGGATGCGCTTGATGAGCGAGGCGCGGTAGGCCTTGAGCGAGCAGCCGTTGTCGCGGATCGGCACGCCGGTGACGCGCGCAATGAGCGCATTGGCGAGGCGCGAGGGGATCTTGCGCGTCCAGAGCTTGTCCTGCCGCCGATGACGCCAGCCGACCACGATGTCGTGGCCCTCCTCGATCTTGGCGAGGAACTCGCCGATGTCGGCGGGGTCGTTCTGCAGGTCCCCGTCCATGGTCACGATGATCTCCCCGCGGGCCTCGGCGATGCCGGCCGCCATGGCGGGGGTCTGTCCGTAGTTGCGGCGGAACTTCACCAGGCAGACGCGCGCATCGGCGCGCGCGATCTCATCCGCGATGCGCGCGGTGCCGTCCTGGCTGCCGTCATCGACGAGCACGATCTCGAAGGAGACTCCGAGCGGCTCGACGCCCTTGAGGATCGCGGCGTGCAGCGGCCGCACGCTCTCCTCCTCGTTGAAAAGCGGCACGACGACCGAGAGATCGAGCGGCATCAGTAGTAGGGGCTGTCGTTGCGCTCGGTGGAGCGATTGAGGACCACGCCGAGGACGTTGAGCTCCGCGAGCACCTCCTTGGCGTTGGCGAGCGTGCGGCGCGCGGTGAGCCCCTGCGAAGCGACCAGCAGGAAGCTGTCGACGCGCGGCGCGAACGCCAGGACGTCATCGCTCACCAATATCGGCGGCATGTCGAGGATGACGATCCGCCGCGGTGTCTGCGCCTCGAGCGCATTGATGAAATCGGCCATGCGGGCGGAGCGCAGATGCTCCGAGGAGGTCTCGACCGGGCTGGCGTTCGGGACCACCGCCAGGCGCTTGAGGCCGATGTCGTAGACGATCTGCTCGAGCTCCGCCTGGCCGCTCAGGAAGTCGGTGAGG
Organism: Steroidobacteraceae bacterium; assembly: GCA_050739095.1. Classification (GTDB taxonomy): domain Bacteria; phylum Pseudomonadota; class Gammaproteobacteria; order Steroidobacterales; family Steroidobacteraceae; genus 13-2-20CM-66-19. Next base: position 46,194 of record JBOIAR010000021.1, read on the forward strand.
CCGTTCTCGTAGCTCATGCCGAGGTAGGCGCCGAGCTGCGGGCGTTGCAGGTCGAGATCGACCAGGAACACCCAGACGTTCGGGTCCTGCGCGAGGGCGATCGCGAGATTGATCGCGGTGATGGTCTTGCCCTCGCCGGCGCCGGTGCCGGTCACTCCGAGGGTATACCAGCCGTGGTCTGTCATGCGGTGCAACACCCGGGTACGCAGGATCTTGTAGGCGCGCGAGACCGCGACATCCTGCACGCGCAACAACACCCGGTTGCGCTCGAGCGCCTCGGGGTCGAGGGCCGCCGGGCAATACTGCTGCGCCGCCGTTTCGGGCACCGGTGCGGCCATCGCTCGCGCCATCCTCGCGGTCCCTGCCCCGCCCGCATTCGCCGCGAGCCCTCCCGGCGCGGCGCGCTCGTGCGCCTGGCGGCGCATCACTTCCTCGATCAGGCTCATGAGTCGCTTTTTACCTCGGTCGTTCGCGCAGCGCTTCGGCTCAGGCGTAGAAACTTCGGGCCGCCATCAGCACCACGGCGGTCCCGACGAACACACACACTGTCAGCATCGCCACCTGCAGGCGCTGTCGCCGCGCCGTGGCCGAGTCCTGGATCTCCGGGATGACGCCGAGGGGCGAGAGCGCCAGTACGCGCCGGATGTCACGGCTGCCGCGTACGCTCTGATCGACACTTTCGGCAATCACCACCGCTGTCAGGCTGAGCAGGATCGCAAGCATCAGTCCCACGATCGCGATCGCGGTCCGCTTGGGCTTCCCCGGGGTGAGCGGCACCCCAGGGTTCTCCACGATGCGGATGCGGTCGCTGCGGCCGCTCGCGATGGCCTGGCTGGTGAGCTGGGCGTCCATCTGGTACTTGAGCAACTGGTTGTACTTGGCCTGGGCGAGCTGCAGGTTGAGCGTGAGCGCCTTGTACTGCCGCTCCACCTGGGGCGCGGCCTCGACGTGTCCCTCGAGCTGCATGAGCTGCTGGCTGAGCTGCGCCGACTGGCGCTCGAGCGCATTGGTCTGGGTCTGGTTGGCGTAGAGCTGGGTCCTGAGCGCGATCACCGCCGGGCTCCCGATCGCGTTGCCCGCATACTTCTCGCCGCTGGCGAGGCGCGTCTTCAGGATCTGGATCTGCCGCTGGAGGCGCTTGACGTCCGGGAAGTTATCGCTATAGCGGAGCCTGGCCTGGGCGAGCGCCTGCTCCTCGGCCCGAAGCTGCGCCGGGAGCGACAGGCTATTGACCGCGCCGCCGCCCTCCCGGAGCTCATCGATCTGCTGGCGCAGCGCGATCATGTCCGGGTAGTCCGGGTCGTAGGTGGCGAGCTTCTTGTTGTACTCCGACTGCAGCTGCGCCAGCAGGCCCGCGTCCTGGCCCGCGTTCTTCGCCGTATCGAGCTGCTGCTGCAGGAAGACGTGGTTCTGGCGCAGCGCCCCGATCTGCTGCGTCAGGGTGTCGATCTGCTGCTGCGTCGTCTGCATGATGTTCATGTTGAGATTGGTGAGCCCCGGCAGCTGGTCGTAGTTCTTCTCCTTGAACGTGGCGAGCTTCGATTCGATCTGGGCAATCTGCTGCCGGTAGAGCTGCGTCTGGGTGTCGTAGAACGCCTCGGCCGCCCGGGCGCTCTTCAGGCGCCCCTGGCGGTTCGCCAGGATGAAGGCGTTGCTCAGCCACTTGGCGCCGGCCATCGCGAGCGCCGGATCCTGGCTCTCGTAGGAAACCGTGAAGGCGGAGATGATGTCGAGGTTGCGGCCGGTGTTGGGATCGAGCACCGGCGTGCGCACGGTCTCGACCCGCGCCCGGCGCTGGACGTCCTTGACCGCGGTTCCCGTGTCGGTTCCCGGCGGAACGAGGCCGGGGACCTGCTGCACGAGACTCTTCATGCTCGCGCCACTCATGACGGTGCTCGCGAGGCTGTCGACGTAAGCGTCGCGGTACTGCTCCTGCAGACGCTGGATCGCATCGGCGTTGGCGTTCGCCGGCATCTCCCCCGGCACGGTCGCGTCGGTGAAGGTGAAGAGGCCCGTGGAGATGTAGATGTTGGGCAGGCCGACGGCGAGCGCCGCCGCGATGGCCACGATCGGCAGGGCGATGCTCGCGAGCAGCATGCGCCGCCGCTTGATGGCCGCCACATAGTCCGACAGGCCAGGATTCAGGGCTTCCTCATGATCCGCCACGCTCATCGCTCCTGGGGTGGAATGCCGGTGAACTCGGGCAGCGGCTCGAACCGGCTCAAGGGCTGATAGATGATCGACACCCTGACGGCATTCGAGGTTGAGGCCGGCGTGCCGGGGAATTGCTGCCAGGTGTAGTCATACGCGCTCTCGATCCGGTAGCTCTCCGTGATCTGGAAGTCGACGCCGACCTCCCCGACCGCATAGTTCTCGCTCGTCACGGCGAGCGGGGTCTCGCCCGAGGCCCCGCTCCAGCGCATGCCGCGTGCGCCGATGAAGCCCGAGAAGCGTGGGTAGAACGCATGCAGCACCCTGAAGCGCAGCTCCTGATCGGTCATCACGACGCCCTGCGAGGTCGGAATCAGCGAGCGCAGCGCATCGATCGTCACCTCGGTGATCTGGTAGCGCAGATCGACGCCGACTCCGCCAGTGACGCCATTACTGCTGATGGTGCCCAGCCCCGTCTGGGCTTGGGTACGGTCGACGCCCACCCGCGCATAAAACTTCGCGATCTGCGAGCTCTGCAAGTCCCATTCCGCCTGTGCGCCGTAATCGTTCGTGGTGTCGCCTCCCGCCTGGGGGACGAAGTGCGTGCCGAGCGCCGTCACGGTCAAGACCGAGCGCGGGGAGACGTCGAAGCCGAGTCCGGCGTTGCCCGTATAGCTGGTGTAGCCGATCTGCTCGATCTCGCTCTGCGTGTAACTCGCATGCTCGACGTCGGCGTTGAGGTCGAGGTGCATGCGTTGGGTGAGGTCGTACTTGTAGTCGGGCGCCGCCCGCAGGAGCTGCTGACGGGTGCTCACGGTGATGCGCCCGCTCGGGGCGGTCGTCGCCTGGCCGAGCGCGAGACCCGGAAAGGTCGCCGGCAGGTAGTCCGAATAGAACACCTCCTCGTCCGAGTACTGCAGCACTCCGGCGAAGTCGGAGCGCAGCGTCTTGTGCTCGCCGTCGATGTCGAGATAGCCGTCGGTCGAGCTGTCGGTGTGATCCGTGGGAAAGTAGGTCGCGTGCACGCGCGGCACGATGTCGAGCTTCGATGTCGGCGAGAGGAGGTCCATGGAGAGCTGGGCGTCGATGTACGGCCCGTACACCTGCAGCTCCTGGTCGGGGATGTCGGTCAGTCGATAGTTGTCGTTCCAGATTCCTCCGGCTTCGAGGCGCGGCAGGAACTCCCAGTTGTCGGCGTGCGCCCCCGTCGTCAGCCCGAGGAGCGCGCCGGCCCCGAGCACGACATAGAGCCTACGGCACGACGACGACATCGCCGGCCTCCAGCGTGACGTTCTGCTCGAGGTCGTCGCCATGGATCACATCGTTGTAGTTGAAGGACAGCGCTTCCTGCTCGCCGTTCGCCATGCGCCGCAGGATCTTGATACTGCCGAGGGAGGCGAAGGGCGTCGTGCCGCCTGCCATCGCGATGGCCTGCATCACATCGACCCGCGGGTTGACGATGAAGGCGCCGGGCTTGGTCACCTGCCCGATCACGTAGACGCGGTTGCCGGCGATCTTCTGCAACGACACGGTCACGACCGGTTGGCTGATGAAGCGCGCGAGATGCTGCGTGAGCTCCTGTTGCAGCTGGGCGACGGTCTTGTCGCGCGCATCGATCTGCCCGCAGAGCGGAAACGAGAACGTCCCATCGGGCTCGACCAGCACCAGGTGCTGCAGCTCCGGCTCCTTCCAGACCGCCACTCGCAGTGTGTCGCCCGGTTTGACCGTGTAGGGCGCATCGGGCGTAGCGGGCGCAGCCGCGAAGGCGGCGCCGGCGATTACGGCGAGCAGCGCCCCGCATGCCAGGCGGGATAGAGTCGATCGCATCGGCGGTCCTCCTGTTCTTCGTATGGACGGGCGGCAGCGTCGTCTGCACGCGCGGGTGGACCACCGCGTTGAGCAAGTTGCGTTCCCGTCCTAGCTCGACCTCGCCGCCTGCGGGTTGCGTTGCAGGACGTATTCGTTGCATCCGTGTCCGGGTCCGCACGTATTCATCCGCAGCAGCGTGTAGTTTCGCGGCCGGTAGAACGCGAGGATCTCTTCGGGCTTGCTCACCTGGAACGGGTAGCCGCCGATCCAGTCGATGTAGTCCCGCCACCAGCTCATGCCGCGGTTCTCACCGTAGTTCCAGATGTAGGAGAAATACGCCCGCGGCCGCCCTCTGAGGAGACTGGCGAGGAATCTTCTTGCCTCGAGCGGCAGATACACCAGTACGGCGAATACTCCCTTCAGGCGCGACGGCACCCTGTTGTAGATCATCTTCACCGTAGTCCAGCGTTTCGACGGCCCCCCCTGGTCGTTGGCGAGCGAGATGAAGAGCTTGCCGCCGGCCGCCACGTTGCGGTCCACATTCGCCAACGCCGCCCACAGGTCTCCCGTGTGATGCAGCACTCCCCAGGAATAGACGACATCGAACCGGCCGAGGCCGCCGAGGAACCGCTCATCCAGGGCGGAGCCGGTCTGCACCAGCCACTCGCCGTCATTCTCGTAGTAGCGCCTCTTGAGCTCCTGCGTGCACGCCACGGCGCGCGGATCGTAGTCGAAGGAGACCACTCTCGCGCCCAATCGCCGGGCCGCGAGCGAGAAGATGCCGCTGCCGCTGCCGATGTCGAGAAAGGACTTGCCGCGCAGGTCCTCGAGCTCGAGCATGCTCTTCAGGCTGTCGATGGCGCGCGCGATGCGCTTCTCATCGAGAACCTGCAGATATCGCAGCCAGTTGTCACCGAAAGCGAAGCGCTCGCCGCGGGCGATTTCGCGCGCGTGCGTGCCCGCTACGCTCGTCATCGCAGCGTCGGTCGTCGTGCTCAAGAGAGGCTCTCCCAACGGCAAGGGCTTGCCGCCAGCGGCGCAAGTTCCGTTCCCGCTTACGGCAGCGCGCGCAGGGAACGTTTGGCTTCGGCCCGCGTTGGGTTGCGATCGCGATCGAAAGAGGAGCCGGATGAGGCCGCCCCACGTGTGCATCGTCGGGCTGGGGAATCTTCCTGTGCTGGCGCCCGAGTTTTCCGACCGGCCGGCGGGCGGCGAAGAGCTGCAACATACCCTGCTCGCGCGTGCGCTCGTGCGGCGCGGCTGGCGCGTATCGATGGTCGTTGCGGATCACGGACAGGCTGACGGGGCCGACTGGCACGGCATCCGGACTTACAAGGCGTATCGGCCTCACGAGGGCATCCCGGTCGTGCGCTTCCTGCACCCTCGCTGGACGAAACTGCAGCGCGCGCTACAGCGGGCGGACGCCGATATCTACTACACGAGTTGCGCCGGTACGCAGCTCACGCAGGCGGTCCTGTTCGCGCGCCGGCATGGCCGCAAGGTTGTCTTCCGTGTCGCCAGCGATTCGGATTGCGACCCCCAGGCGCTCCTCTTGCGCTATTGGCGCGATAGACAGTTGTACCGCTGGGGACTCGAGCGCGCGGACCTGGTGCTGGTGCAGACCGCCCCGCAGCAGCGCGCCCTGGCGCACAACTTCGCCCGCCAGAGCCGGGTGGTGGGTCCCATCGTGGAGGCCGCCCGTCAGCGTCGCCCCTTCCACGAGCGCGACATCGACGCGCTCTGGGTGGCGAACATGCGCGCCCTGAAACGCCCGCAGCTCCTGCTCGATGCGGCGGCACGACTGGCGAACCTGACATTCCACCTGCTCGGCGCGCGTGTGCCCGGCGAGGAGGCGGTTTACGACGAGGCGCTGGCGCGGTCCGAGTCCTTACCGAACGTCACCTTTCACGGCTTCGTGCCGCAGCACCGCGTTGGCTCGTTCTTCGAGCGAGCCCGCGTCCATGTCAGTACGTCAGAAACGGACGGGTTCCCGAACACCTTCGTGCAGGCCTGGTCCTGCGGCACGCCTGTCGTCACGTTTCTCGACCCGGGACACATCATCGATCGCTACCGTATGGGAGCCGCTGTAGGCGACGTCGGGGCGCTGAGCGCGGTCATCGCTCGGCTTGCCCGCGACCCCGCCGAATGGCTTGCGGCGAGCACGAGCAGCGCGCGCTACTTCGACGAGCAGCTGAACGAATCGCAGACCGTGAGCGCGTACGTGGAAGCGCTCGTCGGAGTGCTGGCATCCTCGCCGCCCTCGTCGGTGGCACTGGGCACGTGATGCCAGAGCCCATCACCCTCACCCCCTCCTGCCGCAGCGTGCTCATGGTGGGCACCGACCTTCGGGGCATGGGAGGAATCCGCGCGGTCGTACAGGGATACATCGATGCCGGCCTCTTCGAGCGGGTCGACTGCACGTACGTCACGACGCACCGCCCGGGGTCGCACTGGACGAAGCTCGCCGTCGCACTGACGGGCTGGATGCAGGTCGCCGTGCGGCTGCTCACGCTCGATGCGCCCCTGGTGCACATCCATCTCTCCTCGCGCGCCTCCTTCTGGCGCAAGTCAGTGGTCTGCGTGCTTGCGCGGCTCGCTCGTAGACCCTACCTGCTGCACGTGCATGGCTCGGAGTTCGCGGACTTCTACGAGGAGTGCCCGCCGGCCGCCCGGCGAATCGTGCGCTCCGTGCTCGCGAAGGCATCGCTGGTCCTCGCGCTCTCCGAGGCCTGGCGCGCGACCCTGGAGCGGATCTCGCCGCGCTCGCGCATCGAGGTGTTGAGAAACGCCGTGCCGCTCCCCGCGCTCGATGCCTGCCCGCCTCCGGCGGATCTTCAGCCGACCGTACTCTTCTTCGGCGAGATCGCCCGCCACAAGGGCGTCTTCGAGCTCGCTCGGGCATTCGCCCAGGTGGCCGATGCGTTCCCCGGGCTGCAGCTCGTCTACGCCGGTACCGGCCGTGCGGTCGCGGAGACGCGCGCGCTCACGACCCGGCTCGGACTCGGCGAGCGCGCGAGGTTCACCGGCTGGCTGGAAGCGCAGCGCAAGCGCGCGGCGCTCGCCGGCGCGACCCTGTTCGTGCTGCCCTCGTACGTGGAAGGCATGCCGATGGCGCTGCTCGAGGCCATGTCTTTCGAATTGCCCGTGATCAGCACACCGGTGGGCGGCGTCCCCGAGATCATCACTCACGAAGTCGACGGCCTGCTGGTGCCGCCGGGCGACATCGCGGCGCTGGCGGCGGCAATCGCGCGCTTCATGAGCGAGCCGCGGCTGCGCGAGCGGCTCGGGCGCGCCGCACGCGCGACCATCGCCACACGCTTCTCGCTCGACTCGAGCGTGGAAAGTCTGCTCGGGATCTATCGCCGCTTCGGCATCGAGCCGCGCACGGCGCACCGCAGGCCCTTGACCGCTGTGGCTGGCGAGAGATGACGCCCCGGAACCCGGCCCCGGGACTGCTCTTCATCGTCAACTCGTTGGAAACGGGGGGGGCCGAGAAGCAGGTCGTGACGCTGCTCAACCACATCGACACGGGACGCTTCCGCCTGCACCTCGCGTATCTCAAGCGCAACGAGGCGCTGCTCGAGCAGCTCAGCATCGAGAGGCTCGATGAGGTGCTCTGTTGCGACGTCAGTCGCAAAATCGACCGCAGCGCCGTGCGCCGGCTGCGCGCGCTGATCGCGACGCGACACATCGACGCCTTGATCTGCACCAACCCTTATTCGATGTTGTATGGCCACCTGGCGCGCATCGCCCGCGCGGGGCCGCGGCTGGCGGCGGTTTTTCACAGCACGGTGCTGCGCAGCTGCAAAGAGAAGCTGCAGATGGCTCTCTACACACGGCTCTTCAACCGTTGCGACCTGCTGGTCTACGTCTGCGAACGCCAGCGCCGGTTCTGGCGCGAGCACGGCCTGCACCCGCCCGACACCGTCATTTACAACGGCGTGGACGTCGAGTTCTTCACCGACAGATACACCGCCGGGGAAAAGCAGTCCACCCGCGCCGCGCTCGCGCTCGGCGCGGAGGATTACGTCGTCGGGCTATGCTCCACCTTGCGCCCGGAAAAAGCGCCGGTCGATCTGCTGCGCGCGATCGCCCGTCTGCGCCGGCAAGGGGTGCCGGCGAAGGCGCTCTTCATCGGCGATGGGCCGGAACGGCCGCGGCTGGAGCAAGCGGCTGACGCGCTCGACCTGCGCGCGCACCTGCGCATCACGGGCCTGCAGCGGGACGTGCGGCCACTGGCAGCCTGCTGCGACGTGATGACGCTGGTGTCCCACTCCGTGGAGACCTTCTCGCTCGCGGCCCTGGAATCCATGGCGCTCGGCAAGCCCATGGTCCTGAGCAATACGGGCGGTGCCGCGGAGCTCATCGTCCCCGGCGAGCACGGGTTTCTCTTCGAGCCCGGAGACATCGAGGCACTGACGATGCACCTGAGGACGCTGACTTCCCCCTCGCTGCGGGCGCGGCTCGGCGCCGCCGCTGCGCGACGAGTCAGGGAGCGATTCACGGTGCAGATCATGACGGCCCGGTTCAGCGGCCGCATCGAGGAGCTCCTCGACCGGCGTGTGGCGGCGGCGGAACTTCCCGATACAACCGAGTGGGAGTCCCCATGGAGATGATTCCGCTGCTGCGCGGCATGGGCACCTGGGCGCCCGGCATCTACCGTCCCGAGAAACGCCGGACCGGCCTGTCAGTCTCGGCGCGCTACTGCTATTCGGTGTACTTGCGGCACCTTGCGCTCCTTCACGCCTGCGGCCTGCCCACCCGGCACGACTCGGTCGCCGAGCTCGGCCCCGGCGCCACCATCGGCCTCAGCCTCATGGCGCTGCTGCTCGGCGCGAGCCGCGTCGAGGCGCTCGATGTCGTGCGCTACGCCAGCCGCTCGAAGAATGCCCGCATGCTCGCCGATCTCGCCGAGCTCCTGCGCGCGCAGGCGCCGATCCCCGATGAGCGGGAATTCCCCGAGGTCTATCCGCGGCTGCCGGCGTACGCGTTCCCGCCCTTCCTCGAGGGCGCCGCGGCGGACTGCGCGCGCCTCGAGGCGATCGCGGCAGCCGTCAAAGGTGCGCCGAGCGACATCGGCATCCGCTATTACGTGCCGTGGCAGGATTGCTGGGGCCGAGACTCCTCAGGCGTCGATTTCGTCATCTCGCAAGCCGCTCTCGAGCATGTGGAGGACATCGCGGCGGTCCACCGCTCGCTTGCCGCCGGACTCAGGATCGGCGGCCTCGTGAGCCACGTCATCGACTTCAAGAGCCACGACATGACGGCCACCTGGGACGGCCACCTGCAGTATGGCGAGCTGACATGGAGGATCGTGAAGGGGCGCCGGCCCTATCTGCTCAACCGCCGCTCGCCCGCCGATCACCTGCGCGCCATGGAAGCCACGGGCTTCGAGATCGTGCACACCTGGCGCGCGCTCGTCCCGCCTACCCTGGTTCGCTCCGGCCTGCCCGAGCGCTTTCGCGACTGGAGCGACGAGGATCGCTCTACCACGACCCTGGTCGTGCTCGGGAGACGGATCCGATAGCTAACCGCTGCTGATGCTGACGCCCGTCGGGGCGTCGGGCTGCGGGACCGGTGTCTGACGCAGCAGAATGATTCCGTCCCGATCCTTGAGCGTCACGGAAGTGACGGTCTTCCCGTTGTTCACCGCCGGGTCCTGCGTGCCCTTGATCTTGACGAAAGTGCCGCCCAGATCCACCGTCTGCGGGCCGTTGCCCTTGGGGTTGACCAGCGCGATGCCGTTGGTGAAGTCACGCCGCCACACCCCCTTCTGCCAGGCGGCGGTCGGCGGGCTGCTGATCGGCATGCCGAGCTTCGCATTGAACTCATCGAACCAGTCGAAGCCGGAATACGGGCTCGTGTTGCTCGTAAAGAAGTAATAGGCGTTGTTCATCAGACACGAGGTCAGGCCGTAGCGCATCGACTGGTAGTTGCTCGGGTTGTCCTGCTGGTTGAAGATCACCAGCTGCGAGGCGTTGGCGTCCGCCATGGTGGCGTAGTACTCCTTCTCCATCGCCTGCCAGCCGTCCCAGTTCTCGACCGACCACGTCTGGCCGATCAGCGCCTCTTCTTCCCCGCCGTCGACCATGCCGTGGTACGCCACCGGGACGGCAGCCTCCCCGGGCTCATTCCAGGTCGCGATGTTGCCGAGCTGATACTTGCCCGGCATCAGCTGGCGCACCAGGCTGAACCAACGCTCGTATCCCGCCTGGATGGCGGCCTCCGCTTTCGGGTTGGTCGGCTGCAGTACGGTGCCGTTGCGATACCAGTCCCCCGCCACTCTCGGCTGCGTGAACACATTGTCCATGAAGAAGCCGTCGATGTTGGGAACCGCCGTGTAGTAGGTATTCACGTACCACTTGGTCAGCCAGTCGATCGAATCATCGCCCTGCGCGTCCTTGGGCGTGTACGGCGTGTTGTTGATCGTGTAGCCGCCGTCGCCGAAGAAGGAGGGAACGCGACCCGTGAAGCTCGTGCCCGTATACAGCCACCAGCGCATGTCGTTCAGCTGGCTGGTCTCCCCGGCCCGCGCCACCGACTCGTCGCCGGCAGTCCAGCCCTCATCCGTGTTCGCGTAGAGGAATACCAGCGCGTTGGGGTTGATGGCCTTGATCGCCCGCACGATGCTCTGCATCGACTCGCCCCCCGGGGCCATGCCCGGCCAGTAATTGAGGACCGTGATCGACTGCTTGGCGGCCTGAGCCTGGAAGGTGGCATCGTTGTAGTCGAACGGCGCGGAGATCTGCATGCCGGCGATGCGCGGGTAGGCCGGCGGATTGTAGGCGAAGGCGCTCGCACAGGTAGCGAGCGCGGCAATGGCGGCGACAGCCGTCAAACGCTGAGGAAATGCAAAGTGGCTCATCATCTCCCCCCCGGGAGTTGGAACGGACACGGACCGCTCGACTAAGGTCGAGGTGCTTATCCGGTGCGGCGGACAGACGGCGCGCACAAGCTTTCGAGCCTGACTGTTCTCGTGGTGATCCGCGCGCGTGCGGGCGCCCGGACAATCACTGCGGTTCGATGACCGCATGCACGTCCACACCGGCGGTCTGCCGGGCACCCTGCAACGAGCCAGGTTGCTCTGGCGACCGGCCGTCATTTTTACAGCGTTCAGCGAAACGTCAATAGTTACGCTTGCAAAATGCTGAAAATTCGTGGGCCTGTCTGCTATCCCAGACGGCTCAGCGTCTCAATTCACCGACAACGCGGCGCGCTCCGGCACGCGCTCCGGCACGCGCCCCGGCCGCGGCTGCGGATCCAACAGGCCGGAGCGAGGCGCGCACGGGTGACTTGCGCGGCTCCTTCTCGGCCTTCTCGACGATATCCGCCGCCGCGCGCACCGAGAAGCCCGCATAGATCCAGACGTACGACCACGGCTTGTCGAGATTGCCAAAGAAGATGCACACCGCGAGTCCGAGCATCCCGAACACGAGTGCGATCATGTACGGCCGCAGCGCCGGCGGCGCCGGCCCGATCGCACGCACCGCGGTCGCCACGATCTGGTACTGGATGGTGATGAAGGCGAAGAGGCCGATCAGGCCCAGTCCGAACCACTGGTCGAGGTAGTAATTGTGCGTGACCAGGACGAACATCGTCTCGTAGACCCGAAAGCCGAACCCCGTGAAGAGGGTGATCGGGTGGGCCATCATCGTGGCGATCGCGGTCGCCCAGATGGTGGTGCGGCCGGATGAGGCGACGCTCATCGACATGGCCATCGACTGATTGAAGAGACGATCGCTGATCACCTGCCAGAAGTCGGGCATCAGCGCCGCCGCCACCGCCGTGGAAATCACGGCGCAGGCGGCCCCGAGCAGCGTCCAGGTGATGACGCGCGAGGTCGGCAGATGGCGCCGGCAGAGCCATACCGCCGCGCCATAACCAACGAGGACCCCGACGTAGGCCGCCCGCGAGATGGTGAGGATGAGCACCGCGATCGAGGCGAACACGCCGGCGTACCAGAGGAGTCTCATGGTACTGCGACTCGACAGCGCCACGGCGATCATCATCGGCAGCACGCACACGATCAGCGCCGCCGTGTCGTTCGCATGGCCGAAGACGCCGAAGACGCGATCGGCTTCGACGCCGTTCTCGCCGATCTGGATGCCAAGGTGCAGCAAGCCGGCCACGTCGGCGAGCGTCAGGATGTTGGCGATGCCGATGCAGAGAGCGAGCGTTTTCGCGAGCAGGAAGAAATCCCGCTCTTCTTCGATGCCGTAGAAGTAGGTGAAGAAAAAGAGCGCGGAGTCGATCAGCCCCGACTTGAGCTCGATGCCCGCGTATCGCGCATCGTAGCCCGGATAGTGGAGCACCGTCACACAGGCGACCCACGTGAGCAGGGCGTAAGTGATCCAGAGGATGAAGGCCACGTTGAGGATGGGCAGCCGCATGCGAAAGCGCCCGGTGAGGGCCATGCGAAAGAGCAGCCCGAGCGCGATGGGATAAAGGAGCGCGTTCTTCACGCTCAAGCCGGGTCCGAGGCTCATGCCGGCGTGGAAGATGTCGCTGCCGGCGAGAGTCATGATGAGGAGTACGTAGAGCAGGCGCATGGATCAGGCCTTGCGGCAAACGGCAGTGAGCGCCGGCACGAAGCGCCTCGCCCATGCAAGCAGCGCGTAGGCCTCCGGCACCTTGAGCGCGAGCAGCAGCAGCGCGAAGGCGGCCACATAGGCGATCGACGCCAGCGCCATGCCGCCGGGTCCGAACAGGTCCCTCCAGGCGGAGGGGGCGAGCACGATCCCCGCCAGCAGCGCGGCGCCCGTGACCTTGCCGATGCTGACCCACGGGATGAGCTCGCCGAGGTGCACGCCGTAGTTGCGCATCGTGGCCCGAGCGAGCCACAGGGCCTCGATGACCGTGGCGAGCACGAGGGCCAACATCGCGCCGGCGACCCCGGCCACGGGAATCAACACCGCGAGCATGATGCCGCAGGCCACGATCGCGGCCACATTGCTCTCGACCAGCGGCCGCGTGCGATTCAAGGCGCGCAGCGCCGGAGCGAAATCGAAGCATTCGCGCACCACGGCAAGCAGATAGATCTGCAGCACGAGCGCCGCCGGAGCGTAGCCGCGGCCGAATACCGTCTCGATGAGCGGGAGCGCATAGCGCCAGACGATGACCACCACCGGAAAGAGCAGAATGGTGTTGAGCACGGTCGCCCGCCGCCAGAGCGCGAGCGGCTCTTCGCGTGATTCACGATCGCGCCGGACCATCTCCGGCAGGACGACTGCGGAAACCGAGTTGCGCAGCGCGAGCACCACGGGCTCGCCGAACCTTGCGATCGTGTATTGCGCGAAGGCGACCGCGCCGAGCGCTCGGGTGACCACGAGGCCGCTCAAGTTGCGATTCAGCGTCGAGAGGACCGAGGCCGTTCCGGAGGGCACGCAGTAGCGCAGCTGCTCGCGCCAGGGATCGGCGAGCGGCGGCTCGCTGGCGCTGCGGTCCGCCGCCCTCATGACGACCGCCGCCCCGAGTAGCCGCAGCCCCTCGAGTGCAATGAGCGCCCAGATGATCGCACGCACATCGTGCGTCAATGCCGCGGCCACGATCGCCACGACCACGCGCGCCGCAAGCCGCAACGAGGTGTAGACGAAGATCAGCCCCGGGCGATCGGTCGCCACCCAGAACCAGTCCCAGAAATCGAGGTTCGAGCAGAACAGCACGTACAGGCAGATGGGCAGCAGCAGCGAGCCGACGATGCGGCCGCCGGTCGCGCGGTCGAGCAGCGCGAGGACCGCGACGCTGATGAGGCTGCTGCAGGCGATGAGCACCGCAGTCTGGCGGACGGTTCGCCAGCGGCTCGCGGGATTGGCTGGAATGCAGTAGAGGACACTGTCGTTGATCGAGAAAACGGCGATCGACTGCAACACCGAGGCGTAGAGGAGGAACTCACGGTAGCGGCCGAACTGCGCGATCGTGAGCAGGCGCACCAGAACGACTGGACTGATCAGCAGCAGCCCGTAATTGGCGAGACGCGACAGCGTCAGGATCGCAGCCCGATTGCCGACACCGGCCATGCGCTTACTTGCCGTTCGCGGCGCGGACCGCCGCCTCCAGAGGATGAGCCGGGGCAGGCACCTTCCAGACGTCGGTCAGGCGATCCCGGCCGACGTAGATCAGGTGGAAGGCCGGCGACTCGAGCACCTGCTCGATGCCGAGGCCCCGCATGAGCGTCTTCCTGTACTTGCCGTTCTCGCCACTGCCGATGACGTAGATGGCGCCGCGGTTGCGGCGCTTCACCAGTCGCTCGAGCTGCGCCCCGCTGCCGATCAACGGGGCGCCGGTGTACTCATCGACCCACCTGCCATCGATCCTGCGCAGGAAGGGCGCTGCCTGTTCCCGATCCTCCAGCCAGTAATCGATGTGCCCGAGGTAATACGTCTGCATGAGAGAATCCTCGGCGACGATGATGTCGTCGGGCCCCGGATGCAGTGACTCGACGAACGCGGCGGCACCCTTGTGATCGGGATAATGGGCGTAGGTCGGGTCCACCGCCGCTTGCAGGCGCAGGGGATTGAACACCAGCAGGCAGACGATCGCCGCGGCGACGGCGCCGAGCGCGGGATTACGGACCGCGCGGCTCACAGTTGTCCTCGATGAAAGCGCCGCGCAAACCCACCCTCCAGTCGCGAAAGCCACGAGGAGAAGCGGCATGACCTGCCCCTCGACATAGCGGGTGGCCGGGTCCCACTTGAAGCCGCCGATCTGTAGCAGCGGGATCCAGACCCCGAGCGTCAGAAACAACAGGTGATCGGGCACACGCTCCCGATGGGCCAAACGCCACAGTCCCACGGCGAGGCCGCCGGCGGCGATCAGCAGCGCCACCCGCGAGTAGCGTGAGAGTGCGAGGTAAGCGCGCACGCTGGGCCAGCCGAGCAGGAGCCCCATGATCTGCGACAACGTGCCCGCCCGGTGGGCGTGAAGATAGCCGATCTGGACAGCCGCGAGCAGCAGGCAGACGGCGAAGTAGAGTGCGAGCCGCGCGGCGGGCAGCTCGCCGTTGCGGCGCGCGAGCACCAGCGCGGCGATGATCAGCAGGAGCGCGACGTGATCGAGCCGCGACACCTGGGCGACGAGGCTCGCGGCCAGAAGGAGCGCGGGCAGCCAGCCGCGCCGGCGGATCACATACCAGGAGAGCGCAAGCGCCGGCAGCAGCATCGCGAGCGCCCATGAGAGATGCAGCGACGGCGCCAGGGCTCGCGGGCCGTTGATGGGACTCCCGGCGATCGCGCCGAGGGCGTGCGGATACTCGAGCGATATCCAGTGATTGAGCGCGAGATACTCGAGTGCGATGGCCACGAACGCCGCGGCACCCTGTCCGAGCTTGCGGCGCTCGCCGCTCAGCAGGCCCGGCAGAAAACACAGCCAGGCGGCGAAGATCGACAGCGTGTGAAATTCGAGGCTCACGGCCATCTCGAGCACCGCCGCGATGAGATAGCCGCTGCGGCCGCTTCGCTCCCAGGCGAACAGCAGCGCCATGAATCCCGTAACGCCGGTCACGAGGAAGACATACATGCGCGCCGTCTGCGCATCCACGATGAACGCCGGCAGGAGCGCCACGGCGCCGGTCAGCGCGAGATTCCAACGCGGCTCGAGAAAGCGGCGGCCGGCGATCCAGGTGAGGAGGACGAGCAACACGCCGCAGATCGCCGACGGCAACCGCAAGGCCCACTCGCTGTTGCCGAAGACGCGCATCGAGCCGGCCATGAGATAAAGCTGCGCGACCGCCCGCGGATAGGTGAACCCGCTCGGCATCTCCGGCGTGCCGTAGTCCAGCAGGTGCATCGCCGGCAGCGCCATCGTCTTCTCGTCCCCGTGAAGACCCACGTTGCCGAGGCCCCAGAAGCGCACGGCCGCCGCCACGGCGATGATCAGCGCGAGCAGCACGAGCGCCCGCCGGTCTGCGCGCGCACGCGGACGGGTATCCTCGAAAACTGAGGCGAACCCCCGCAGCATGGCCGTCATCAGTAAGCCTTCTCGTCCCGCAGCACCAGGACCGCCGTCAGGAGCAGGATCTTGATGTCAAGGAGCGGCGTCCAACGCCTGAGGTACTCGAGGTCGTAGTTGACGCGCGCCTGCATCTCCTCGATGCGCGAGGTCTCACCGCGGCAACCGTTCACCTGCGCGAGCCCCGTCATGCCGGGCGGCACCTTGTGGCGGATCATGTAGCCCTTGATGAGCTTGCGGTACTGCTCGTTGTGCGCCACGGCGTGCGGCCGAGGCCCGACCAGGCTCATGCGTCCCTGCAGGACATTGCACAGCTGCGGCAGCTCATCGAGCGAGTAGCGGCGCATGAATCGCCCGACGCGCGTGATGCGCGGGTCCTCCCGGCTCGCCTGCACGATCTGCGCGCCATCCTCGACCACGCTCATGCTGCGGAACTTCCACACAATGATCTCGCGCCCATCGAGCCCATAGCGGCGCTGCGGGAAAATGACCGGGCCCGGCGAGGTGAGCCGCACCATGACGGCGAGCGCGAGCATCAGAGGCGCGGCAACGAGCAGAATCGAGGCGGCGAAGGCGATGTCGGTGATCCGCTTGACGACGCCGCGATAGCCGCAGAACGGCGTCTCGCAGAGGGCGACCACGGGGATGCCGAAGAGCTCGCCGCTGCGCGCCTGGATGAGGTCGAAGGCGAAGATGTCGGGAACGTAATAGATCGACACCGTGGTGTCGCGCAGCTCATCGAGGAGCCGCATGACGCGTTGGATGTGCCTCACCGGCAGCGCGACGAAGACGACATCTATCCCGCGCCGCTTCACGAACGAGGCCAGCTCCGGCAGCCGGCCGAGCAGGCGCGCGCGCCCCCAGGGCACACCCAACCGCGCGGCGCTGCGGTCATCGAAGAACCCCTCCACCTTGAGGCCCGTGAGCTCGCCGCCGTCGCCGATCCTGCGTGCGAGCGAGACGCTGATCTCGTTGCAACCCGCGAAGACGACGCGGCGCACCATCGCGGGGTCGTACATCAGCCGGCGCCTCAGCTCCTGCAGACAGAGCATCACGAGAATGAGGATCGCCGGGGTGAATACGATCCACGACACGACGACCTTGCGCGAGAAGTCGGCGGAATACTTGGTGAGGAAGCCGAGCGCGAGCAGGATGCTGATGATGATCAGCCAGCGTACGAGCACCCGGCCGGCGAGCGGCCACGGGGGCGACAGCAGCTGCTGCGAGCCCTGCGGGCGCGTACGCGGCGGCGGCAGAATGACGGAGAGCGCGGCCACGAGGATGGCGACGATGACGAAGAAACCCTTGAACGCCGCTCCGTAGAGATCGCACAGCGCGAGCAGAAGGCCCGCTGACACCGCCGGCGGGGCTAGCGCTTCGAGGAGAGCCACAAGGGCGATGGAGAAGCTACGGGTGAACGAGAGTGCTTCGTTGGTCATCCGTTTGGGGCCTCCGGCGAGGCGGTACGCCGCCGGACTTGATTCTTAGAGCAAGCATCGCTCCTGGTTTTATTGGCCCAAAGTCGGCTTCGCCGCTTTGGGCGGCCCAGCCCCTTTGCCTTTTCTACCTCGCGACCCAGGGACGGCCCTGGGCCGCTTAGTTATTTGCTTTCGAACTCGGCAAGGGATGGCGTGGAACTGACAGCCACGCTCAAGTGTGAGGGGGTGTCTGTTGTTTGACACAGAGGAAGTACGCACAGCTCACCGTGCGGTCCTCATCGGTCAGTGCGCGAAAGCGCGGCGCCAGACTACGCGGGGCGAGTGTCGCCTGCGCGCGCAGGAGCTGCTCACCCACGATGCGAAAGCCGTTCTCCGCGAGCAGGCGTCGATGGGTCGAGCACGGCTGGCGGTTGATCGACCAAACGTCGCGGCCGCGGATGATCCGCCACGCCAGATCCGAATAACCCCAGTGCCCGTCCCAACGGCGGCTCGAGTCGTGCGAGCGGAAATCGATCGTGTGGGAAGCGAATCCACCCGGGCGCAGCCAGCGCCGCATCGTGCGATAGGCCCCGCTCAGATCATCGATATGCTCGAACACCGCCTGCGACAGCACGAGATCCACCGCCTCATCCTCGATCAAGCCACTGTCGGTCCAGGGGGCGCGGTACTGGATCATCGAGCCTGGCGCGTCCAACTGCTCGAGGGAGCGGCGGATCCGCTCGAGGCGCTCCGGGGCAAGACTGCGCGCCAGACGTTCGGGCGTGAGCACGGCATGTGGGAACGCATAGCTTGCCAGCGGCGGCCACACTTCCGGTACTTCCGCGATGTCAGGGATCGGGGCGCGGGCCTCGAGCAATCTCACGAGGCCCTCGAATACGGGCCGGTTCTGCGCCGCGGCTGCGTGGCATACCACGTCGAAGGCGTAGTAGCGCTCGGCGCCGCAAAGGAGTGCCGCGAGCCCGACGCCGAGCGAAGCGCCCGGTCCGAGCTCCGCCACCACCCGGGGATCGGCGTTTAAGCCGTGCTCGGCCGCCTTGCCGAGATGGCGCATCCAGACAGCGTAACAGTAGCGCGCCGAGCTCGTCGCCTTCGCGCTCACACGCTTTCTCAGGCGTGCCTGCACCGGCGCCAGCGAGCCAACACCCGGGATGAAAGTGACCAGATTGAACGCCACGCGGCGAGCGCTCGTCATGTCGAGCTCACGATTAGCAAGCCTTGTGCCTGGGTTTTATTGGCCCTGGGCCGCTTCATGAGTTGCTTTAGGCCTACGCGCAAAGGCCGTACTCGCGGTGCCAGATCTCGAGTGTCAACAGGCTCCAGAGGAGCTTCTCGTGGTTCTGCCGACCCTCGGCATGCTCCTCGAGATAACCGCGCAGCGCCTGCGGACGATAGTAATCGCGGGTCCGCGAGTCCGCGCCCACCAGGTGCTCGGTCAGATAGCCGCGCATGCTGCCGCGGAACCATTCGTTCACGGGCACCCGAAAGCCGATCTTCGGCCGCTCGAGGATCGCCGCCGGCAGCAGCCGCCGCATCGCCGCGCGCAGGATCCGCTTCGTCTCAAGTCCCCGCACCCGCCACTCATCGGGAAGGGCGGAAACGAAGGCGGCGAGTTGGTGATCCATGAAGGGCATCCTTGCCTCGAGCGAGGCCGCCATGGTCATGCGATCGCCGCGCTCGAGCAGGTTGTCCGGCAGCCAGCTCGTCTGATCGAAGAAGAGGATGCTGCGCAGCGCCGAGTTGCCCTCGAAGGAGTCGAACCACGGCGTGGGCTTGTGGTTGATCTGCGGCGCCTCGAGCCGCGTCAGCCGGCGCCGCTCGGCGCCGGAGAGTGCGCCGAACCAGCGCGGCAGGCGCTCACGCGGATCCGCGAGTCCGAGGTTGGCCACGGCGGTCTTGGCGCGCCGGAATCCATACGGCAACGACTGACAGAGGGGCTCGAGCAGGCCCCGCACCGCCGCGGGCACGTGTTGATATGCCCCGACATAACGCTCGAGCACATGCTTCGGGTAGCCGCCGAGGAACTCATCGGCGCCCTCCCCGGTGAGCACCATCTTGACCGTCCGCCGCGCCTCCCGGGCGAGTAGATAGATCGGGATGTCGGACGGCTCCGCCACCGGACCGTCGCGGTAGCGCACGAGAGCGGGCAGATGCTCCATCAGGTGCTCCTGTGACACCGTCAACTCGTGATGGTCCGTGTGAAATTGCGTGGCGATGGCGCGAGCGTAGCCGAGCTCGCTGTACGCCGACTCGGCGAACCCCACGGAGAACGTCTTGACGGGCTGGCCGGAGTGTCGCGACATCATCGCAACCACCGCCGAGGAGTCGATGCCGCCCGAGAGGAACGCCCCGAAAGGCACGTCCGATATCATGCGGACCCGCACGGCCTCATCGAGCTGCTCCAGAAAGGCTGACACCACATCGCCGGGCGCAGGCTCAGGCGCCGGAGGCCTGCCATCGTCCGGCACGAAGTACGCGCTCTCCGACACCGCACCGCGCTCGCATACGAGGTAGCTCCCCGGCATGAGCTTGCGGATTCCGGCAAGGAGCGTCGCGGGCGCGGGCACGTAGCGGTAGGCGAAGTAATCCCACAGCGCCCCGCGATCGACGCGTCGCGCGACGCCGGCAACGGCAAGGATCGCCTTGATCTCCGAGGCAAAGAGCAGCAGGCCATCCGCCTGGTAGAGGAACAACGGCTTCTTGCCGTAGCGGTCCCGGGCGAGCAGCAGCCGCTCCCTGTTGGCATCCCAGATCGCGAAAGCGAACATGCCGCGAAAGCGCGCCACGCATTCCGGTCCCCACTCCTCGTACGCGTGCACGATCGTCTCCGTATCGGAGCGGGTGCGAAAGGCGTATCCCCTCTCGATGAGCTCCGCGCGAAGCCCCGGAAAGTTGTAGATCTCGCCATTGAAGACGATCTGCACGGAGCCGTCCTCGTTCGACATCGGCTGATGCCCCGTGGACAGATCGATGATGGCGAGCCGCCGGTGCGCGAAGCCCACGCGCCGCTCGCCATCGCGGGTCACGGCTTCGAAGAACCCCTCGTCATCCGGACCACGATGCGCCAGCGCCGCGGCCATCTTCCGCAGCGAAGAGTCGAGCTCAGAGGACGGGCCGGCCGCAAGATAGCCCGCTATTCCACACATGCCATTCTCCTGCCGAGCGGAGCGGCCAAGGCTGAGCAAGGGAGGTGCCTGTCGCAAGGCACCCGCAACACTGACGTCATGCGACGCTCCTGTCGTCGCTCCGCGACGAGCGATTAGTGGTGCAGATTCAGATATTTAGTTAAATCGCCGCGCTGAAGTAGACGCCGGCTGTCTGTGCGAGCCGACGCAAAGCGCGCCAAGCGGCTCCCCAGCGCTTGCGCTCACGTTAGCTTGACGCCATGTTGAGGCGCTCGCGGCCCCTGGCATACCCGTTGCACCAGCTCAGGCGCGTTGCCGATCGCACGGCGGCGCAGAAACTTCCGGTCTAACGGCGACGAGGCCTACGACAGCGGGGTTGCCGGGGTGGTCCTGAGCACTGTGCGCGAGCTTGCGCACAGCGTACGAGAGCAGCCTGTGAAGAAACGGCCGCGCTGCGGCTGAAGGCTTCGAAGCAATCCTCCAAGCTGAAGGACTCGCCCGCCTTGCCGGCAACGGGTCGCACAGTTCGGGGGATGCATGACGAACGCCAAACGGGGGCGCGGGTCGCGCCGTGGGATCGCTTTGTGTGCCGTCGCAGCGCTGGGTCTCGCACTCTCAGCCTGCGGCGGTCCAGGATCGGGCGGATCGGATCCGCAGTCCGACTCGAGTCTGCCGACCGCGAGCAGCGGCGGCGTCACGATCAACTGGACGCCGCCCACCCAGAACACCAACGGAACCTCCATTACCAACCTGGCCGGCTACGACATCAATTACGGCACGAGCTCAGGCGATTACACGCAGACTGTCAGCGTCTCGAATCCAGGGATCGCCAGCTACGTGGTCGACAATCTGACGCCGGGCACGTACTACTTCTCCGTCACGGCCTATAACAGCGACGGTGCGCAAGGCCTGCCCTCCCCCGAGGTCAGCGCGACTGTAAACTGACCGCCGTAGCACCCTTCCCGCCCGTGTCCCAGTACCGCATCGAGGTCAGCGATCGTGAGCGCGCTGCCGCTCCTTGACGGCAGGCGTCGGTCATCGGCGACGAGCGCTTTCCTCGCGAAATCAGGTATTTAGTCAAATTGGCGTACGCGCAGCGCTCAAGCTGTCTGCCTGAGCCGACGTCTGAGGCAGCGCGCCGCGAGCGCCCCTGAGCAAAAACCTCAGCAATTTCAGGCAATTCGGACCGCTGGCACAGCCGTTGCAATTAAGAATCCCGGCGGCCGACTCGCACTCGGTAGCGCCAAGGGCATGACCCGCCGAACGGCGGGCAGCGGATCGCACAGCTCGGGGGGACGAATGACGAACGCCAAACGGGGGCGCGGGTGGCACCGCGGAGTCTGTCTTTGTGCCGTGGCGGCGCTGGGGCTCGCACTCTCAGCCTGCCACAACGACGGGAGCTCTTCGGGCGCTGCAGCGGTGGCGCAGAGCTCGGCCCCGACTCAGAGCTCGATACCGACTCAGAGCACAGCCAGCAGCAGCGGCGCCGCGAGCTCCGGGTCCAGTCCCAGCTCCGGGTCCACCACCAGCTCCGGGTCCACCACCAGCTCCGGGCCCAGCAGCCCGCTGCCGACCGCGAGCAGCGGAGCCGTCACGATCAACTGGATGCCGCCCACGCGAAACACCAACGGCAGCGCGCTCACCAACCTCGCGGGCTACGACATCAAATACGGCACGAGCTCAAGCAAGTACACGAAGACGATTGCCGTCGCGAATCCGGGAATCGCGACCTACGTCGTCGATAACCTGACGTCCGGCACATACTACTTCTCCGTCACGGCCTATAACAGCGACGGCACGAAAAGCCCGCCCTCCCGCGAGGTCAGCACGACGGTCAATTGATCGTTCCGCGCCACGCAGTACGTGGTCGTTGACCACTTGGCGCGACAAGCCCCGTCCTTAAGGGCGTACATGGACGCCCCCACTTTGCCAAGCGTTCAGGTCTTCGGACGGGCAGAGCTTGACCCGCGAGCGTTTCCGGTATTACCATATGACTACCTGGCGTACGGATTGACCCATGGCCGCGACAAGTCTGAAACTTCCCGATGAACTCAAACGTCGCATCGAGCGACTGGCGCGCGCCGCGAACAAGACGCCGCATGCGTTCATGGTCGAAGCGCTCGCACGTGAAGCGGAGCGATCCGAGCTCAGGGCACGATTCGCGGAGGAAGCAGCTCGTTCAGAGGAAGAGGCCCTCTCGAGCGGGAAGGCCTTCGAGTTGGCGGCCACATTTGACTATCTGACAGCGCGGGCGTCGGGCGCAAAGGCGCGCCGTCCCAGGGCCCGCACATGGCGAGCGTCGAAATAACGCAACGCGCGCTCGCCGACCTCGAGCGACTCTTTGACTTCATCGCCACGGAGGACCCTCAAAGAGCACGTGAGCAGATTCTGAGCGTCCGTAAAGCGCTCGAGCTTCTCGCGGACCATCCGCTGCTCGGGCGAGCCGCCGAGGAGGGCCGGCGCGAACTCATCCTGTCACGCGGCCGTTACGGATACATCGCGAAGTACCGTTGGCTTCCTGCCAAAGACATTGGCCTCATCCTGGCCGTTCGGCACCAGCTTGAGGCGGGTTACGCCGGCGAATAGACGGAGCTTCTCGCGTTGACCCACACCATCGAAGCGCGACCGACTCAGGCAAGTGCCAAGCGTCGCGCCCTAAGTGAAGCCACGATGAGCGCATCCCAAAAGGAAATCCGGGCCAGCGCACGCGCGGCGTCAATCAGTCGACCGTGCTCTTCAGCGTCTCCCGCACCCCGTCATTGCGCGCCTTGAGCTGCGCGCTCTTCCAGCCGCCGCCGATGGCGTCGACCAGGTCGGCGCTCGCCGCCAAGCGCTGGCTCTGAACGTTGAGCGCGCTGATCTGGGCGCTGAGCCGCGCGGTCTGCGCGATGATCACGCTGGAGTAGGCGGCGGTACCGGCCCGGTACTGATTGAGGGTCAGCGTCTCCGACCGCTCCGCGTCAACGACCGCGGCATTCTCCTGGGCGTACTCGGTCTGCAGGTAGTTGAGCGTCGCCAGGTCGTCCTCCACCTGCTGGAAGGCCGTGAGGACGGTCTCGCGGTACGTGGCGACCGCTGAGTCGTAAAGCGCTCGGTTCTCGCGGATCTGCGCCAGCCGTGCGCCCCCGTTGAACACCGTCTCGGCGAGCGACGGGCCGAACGACCACACCTGGTTGCTGGCGCGGATGAGCTTCGAGAGCGAGGAGGACTCGTAGCCGATCGAGCCCGTGAGCGTCAGGTCGGGGAACCAGGCGGCTTCCGCCACGCCGATCTCGGCATTGGCGCTCTGCATGTCGCGCTCCGCCGCGGCGACGTCAGGCCGGCGCAAGAGCAGCTGCGAAGGCACGCCCGTCGGCACGACCGGTACCGTCGAGGTGAACTCGCCTTGAGCGAGGGTGAGCGCCGAAGGCGGCTTGCCGATCAGCACCGCGATGGCGTGCTCGAACTTCGCGCGGTTCAACTCGACGGTGTTCTCCTGGGCGACGGTGTTCTCGAGCTGCGTGCGCGCTGAGTAGACATCGGCGAGGGTCGTGGTGCCGGCATTGACCTGATTCTGGGCGATCTTCAAGGACACCTCGTAGTCCTGCACCGAGGTCTTCAGCAGCCGCAGCTCCTCCTCCGCGGCGCGAAGCTGAAAGTAGTCCTCCGCCAGCGTCGCCTGCGCGGACAGGCGCGCCGCCGCCACATCCGCTGCGCTCGCCTGCGCCTTGGCCACATCGCTCTCGACCTCGCGGCGGATCTTGCCCCAGATGTCAAGGTCCCAGCTGGCGTTCGCGTTCGCGTCGTACACCGTGCGCGTCGTGGAACGGCCCGGCAGGAAACCGGTCACCGCCTCGTTGAGGCTGCCTTGCCCGCCGCTGCGGGTGGCCGTGGCGCCGAGCCCGATGTCCGGGAAGAAGGTGCCCTCATCGACCCCCACCGCCTCTCGCGCGGCGTAATACGAGGCGACCGCGTACTTCAGGTTCTGATTGGAGACCTCCACCTGCTCTTCCAGCGAGGAGAGCACCGGGTCGTCGTAGATCACCCACCACTGCTCGTTGGCGATCTGCACCGGCGTGGCGGGCGTCCAGCCCTTCGCTTCCTTGAAGACCGGCGACGGGGGCGCCGAGGGTCGGTGGTAGTTCGGCCCGACGGCGCAGGCCGCGAGCGCCAACGCGCACGCTGTGCCGACGAGCACGGTCGCGGCAGGCTGACGGGTCATGTGGCGTGGGCTCCGGTGGGTGGGGATGACGGTAGCCTGGGGCGGCGGCGAAATATTCTTAGGGTCCACGAGCGGAAGCGATCCAGATAAATGTAAACGATCGGGGTCGTATAGAGCGTCAGAATCTGGCTGATGAAGAGGCCGCCCACGATGGCGATGCCGAGGGGGCGGCGCATCTCCGACCCCTGGCCCGTCATGATGGCGAGCGGCAGCGCGCCGAGCATCGCCGCCATGGTCGTCATCATGATCGGCCGAAAGCGCAGCAGGCACGCGTCATGGATCGCCTGCTCCGGGCTCTCGTGCTGGCCCTTGCGTTGGGTGTCGAGCGCCACGTCCACCATCATGATGGCGTTCTTGAGCACAATGCCGATCAGCAGGATGACGGCGATCAGCGCGATGAGCGTGAACGACTCCCCGAAGAGCAGCAGCGCGAGGACCGCGCCGATGCCGCTCGAGGGCAGTGTGGAGAGGATGGTGATCGGCTGCACCAGGCTCTCGTAGAGCACCCCGAGCACGATGTAGACGGCCACGAGCGAGGCGAGGACGAGCAGCGGCTCCTCCGTCACCGTCTGCTGAAAGAGCTTCGCGGTGCCGGCGAACTGACCTTGAATCGAGATCGGAACGTGCAGCTGCTGCATGGTGCCGTCGATGGCCTTGACGGCGGACCCGAGCGGCTCGCCCGCGGGCAGATTGAAGGAGAAGGTCGTGGCGACGAAGGGTCCCTGATGGTTGACGGCGAGCGGGGTGATTCCCGGACCGTAGTAGCTGAAGGCGGAAAGCGGCACCATCGTCTCTTCGCAAGTGCTGAGCGCCGTGCCCGTCG
Organism: Steroidobacteraceae bacterium; assembly: GCA_050739095.1. Lineage (GTDB taxonomy): Bacteria > Pseudomonadota > Gammaproteobacteria > Steroidobacterales > Steroidobacteraceae > 13-2-20CM-66-19. Next base: position 71,685 of record JBOIAR010000021.1, read on the forward strand.
AGGCTCTCCCCGTGCTGTTGGTGAGCTGGTTCTGAGCATAGTTGCGGGCGGCGTTGTTCTGCGCCGCGCTCGAGCTCGAAGCGGTGCTCGTGCTCGAAGTGTTGCTCGAGATCGGATTGCAGGCGGCGCTCGAGCTCGAAGCGGCGCTGGCGGTCGAGCTCGACGAGCGGCCGACCTGGAAAGCGCCGACCGCCGCCGCGGTCGACTGGGTCCCGCCCAGCGCCCCGCCCGCCGTGCTGACATAGATGTCCTTCAGCGTATCCGGGCTCTGCCAGAACCGCGGCGCGACCTCCATCACGACATGATATTGATTCATGTCCTGATAGATCGTCGAAACCTGACGCTGGCCGAAGGCGTCGTAGAGCGTGTTGTCGACGTCGGACATGTTGACGCCGAGGCGAGCCGCCGTCGCGCGATCGATGTGCAGCTTCACATCGAGCCCTGCCTCCTGGCGGTCCGAGCTCACGTCCCGCAGCGCCGGGCTCTTCTCGAGCGCCTCGGTGATCTTCGGCGACCAGGCATCGAGGGTGCTCAAGCTATCGGAAAGGAGCGTGTACTGGTATTGCGCATTGCCCTGCCGGCCGCCGAAATGAATGTCCTGGGCGGACTGCAGGTACAGGCGCGCCCCCGTGATGCCGGAGAGCTCCCGGCGCACCCGTGCGATCACCGCCGCATCGCTGAGCTTGCGCACGTCAAGGGGTTTGAGCGAGGCAAAGAGATGGCCGGTGTTGGTCGTCCCGCCCCACCCGCCGCTGCCCGTGAAGGCGACGACGTGCGTGACTGCCGGGTCGCGCCTCACGGTGTTCACGATGGCGAGCATCTTCTTCTGCATCGCCTGGAAGGAGATGCTCTGATCGGCGACCACGCCGCCGACGAGCGAGCCCGAGCTCTGCTGCGGGAAGAAGCCCTTGGGCACGATCTTGAAGAGATAGACGTTGAGGAATACCACGCCGAGCAGGATCAGCATGACCACGCGCGGGTGGCGGATCGCATCGGCGAGCGTGCGGCCGTAGAAGGCCCTTAGCCAATTGAAGCCATGCTCGAACGCGCCGAGGAGCCGCTGCCCGAACCGCGGCGGCGGGCCCAGAACCCGGCCGCAGAGCATCGGCGTGGTCGTAAGAGAGATGATGAGCGACAGGCCCACCGTCATGGCGAGCGTCATCGCAAACTGGCGCAGCTCCCTGCCGACGAGCCCCGCCATCAGGAGGATCGGGACGAATACCGCGATGAGTGAGCAGCTCATGGACAGTACCGTGAAGCCGACCTCGCGCGCGCCGTCGATGGCGGCCTGCAGCCGCGGCACTCCGGCTTCCACGTGACGCGTGATGTTCTCGATGACGACAATCGCATCATCGACGACGAACCCGGTCGCGACCGTGAGGGCCATGAGCGAGAGATTGTTCAAACTGAAGCCCAAGGCGTACATGGCCGCGAAGGTGCCGACGAGCGCCAGCGGCACGGCGACCGCGGGCACGATGGCCGCGCGCGGGTTGCGCAGCATCACCAGCACCACCGTTACGACCAGGATCAGCGCCACGAGCAGCGTCGTCTCGACGTCGTGCACCGAAGTGCGGATCGCTGCCGTGCGGTCATTGGTCTGGATGACATTGATCCCCGCCGGGATCGACGCCTTGATCTGGGGCAGCACGGCCTCGATGCGATTCACCGTGTTGATGACGTTCGCACCGGGCTGCTTGCGGATGATCATGAGCACCGAGCGCTCACCGTCGGCCAGGCCGAGGTTGCGGATGTCCTCCACCCCATTGCTCACCTGCGCTATATCGCCGAGGCGCACCGCTGCGCCGTTGCGATAGGCGATGATGAGGGCGCGATACTCTTGCGTCGTGGTGGCGGTGTCGTTGACGTAGATCTGGTAGCGCCGCGCGTTGGTGTCGATCGCGCCCTTGGGAGCGTTGGCATTGGCCGCGGCGATCGCGGCCCGCACGTCCTCGAGCCCGATCCCATACTTGAAGAGCGCCTCGGGATCCAGGTCGATGCGGATCGCCGGCAGCGAGCTGCCGCCGAGCGTCACATCGCCCACGCCTTCGATCTGCGATAGCTTCTGCTCGATGATCGTGTCGGCGGCGTCATACACCTGACCCGTGGTCAGCGTATTGGAAGTGAGCGCCAGGATGAGGATGGGCGCATCCGCGGGATTCCAGGCGCGATAGGTTGGGTTCTGGCGCAGCGATGCGGGCAGATCCACCCGCGCGGCCTCGATCGCCGCCTGCACGTCGCTCTCGGCGCCATGGATGTCGCGGTCCAGGTCGAAGATGAGGACGACCCGGCAGCTTCCGACCCCGCTCTGCGAGGTCATCTCCTCGACCCCCGCGATGCCGCTCAAGTGCCGCTCGAGCGGCGTTGTCACGCTGGTCGCGACCGTGTCGGGGCTGGCGCCGGGAAGCTCCGCCTGCACCACGATGGCCGGAAAATCGACCTCCGGCATGGAGGCGACGGGCAGGATGAAGTAGGCGACGATGCCGACCAGCGCCAGTCCGCACGACAGCAGCGTCGTGGCGACGGGCCGCTTGATGAACGGCGTCGAGATGCTCATCCGCGCGATTCCGCAGGATGGGGTGGCAGTCCCCGCGGCGCATGCGCCCACGCTCGCGCCCGCCTCGCCAGCCGATCGAAGAAGAGGTAGATGACGGGTGTCGTAAAGAGGGTGAGCAGCTGGCTCAAGAGGAGCCCGCCGGTGATCGAGAGGCCGAGCGGCGAGCGGATCTCCGAGCCCGTGCCGGTGCCCAGCATCAACGGCAGGGCGGCAAAGAGCGCCGCCACGGTCGTCATGAGGATCGGTCGGAAGCGCAGCAGCGCCGCCTCGTAGATAGCCTCGAGCGGCGGCTTGCCCCCCTCGCGCTCGGCCGTGAGCGCGAAGTCGATCATCATGATCGCGTTCTTCTTGACGATGCCGATGAGGAGCACGATGCCGATGATCGAGATGATGTTGAGACTCTGTCCGGCGATCATCAGCGCGAGCAGCGCGCCGATTCCCGCCGACGGCAGCGTCGAAAGGATCGTCAGCGGATGGATGTAGCTCTCGTACAGCACGCCGAGCACGATGTACACGACGGCAATGGCCGCAAGGAGCAGCAGCACCTCGCTCGTCAGTGAGGACTCGAACGCGAGCGCCTCGCCCTGGAAGGTCGTGCCGATGCTCACCGGCAACCCGATATCATGCTCGGCCTGGCGGATGGCGTTGACGGCCGCGCCAAGCGACGCCCCGGGCGCGGTGTCAAAGGAGAACATGGCCGCGGGGAACTGACCCAGGTGGTCGATCGAGAGCGGCGCACGGTGCACGCTCACGTGCGCGATTGCGCCCAGGGGCACCTGCCCGCCGCCGGCCGAAGGCAGATAGATGTAGTTGAGCGAATTGACCGTGTCGTCGATCGAGGGATCCGCCGTCATGATCACGCGGTAGTCGTTCGACTGACTGTAGATGGTCGTGATGATGCGCTGGCCGTAAGCATCGTAGAGCGCATTGTCGATGGTGGCATCGGTGATGCCGAGGCGCGCCGCGGTGGTGTGGTCGATATCCACCTCGGCCGTGAGGCCATCGTCCAGGTACGTCGTCGAGACATGCGCGAGCGCCGGCGAGCGCTGTAGTTGCGCGAGGAGCTTGGGCACCCAGGGGTCGAGGATCGCGCGCTCCGCGGCGCCCAGAATGAACTGGTACTGCGCGGTGCCCACGATGGAGCTGATGGTGAGGTCCTGCACGGGCTGCAGCGCGAGCGTGATGCCGGGAACCCGCTGCGCCTCCTCGCGCAGGCGCTCCATGACCTGGGCGAGCGAGTCGCTGCGATCGTCCTTGGGCTTGAGGTTGATCAACATGCGCCCGTCGTTGACCGTCATGTTGGTGCCGTCGATGCCTACGTAGGAGGTGAGGCTGTCGACGTCTGGGTCCTTGAGCAGGACATGGGCGAGCGCCTGCTGGCGGCGGGTCATGTCCTGGAAGGAGATCGCGGGCGGCCCTTGGGTGGTCGCCTGGAGGAGCCCGGTGTCCTGAAGCGGGAAGAAGCCCTTCGGGATCACGATGTAAAGGAGCACGGTGAGCACCAGCGTGCCGGCCGCGATCCAGAGGACGAGCGTCTGATGCTGCAAGGTCAGATCGAGCCCCCGGCCATAGGCGGCGATCAGGCGGTTGAACCACGCCTCCGCCCTGCGGGCAAACACCCCCTGCTCGCGCTCCGTCTCCTCGTGCGTGCGCAGCATCTTCGCGCAGAGCATCGGCACCAGGGTGAGCGAGACCACCGCGGAGATGAGGATCGAGATCGCGAGCGTGATGGCGAACTCACGGAAGAGCCGGCCGACCACCTCCTGCATGAAAAGGAGCGGGATCAGCACCGCGATGAGCGAGATGGTGAGCGAGACGATGGTGAAGGCGATCTCCCCCGAGCCCTTGAGCGCCGCCGCGAGCGGCGCCTCGCCCTTCTCGATGTGGCGGGAGATGTTCTCGATCATGACGATCGCATCATCGACCACGAACCCGGAGGCGATGGTAAGGGCCATCAGCGACAGGTTGTCGAGGCTGAAGCCGATCAGATACATCACCGCAAAGGTGCCGATGAGCGACACCGGCACCGAAAGGCTCGGGATGATGGTCGCCGGGATGTTGCGCAGGAAGAGGAAGATCACCATCACGACGAGCGCGACGGCGAGGGCGAGCTCGAACTGCACGTCATCGACCGAGGCGCGGATGGTGTTGGTCCGGTCGGTCACCACGGAGAGATTCACGCCCGCGGGGAGCGAGGCGCTCAGCTGCGGCAGCAGCGCCCGAACGCGGTCGACCACCTGGATCACGTTCGCGCCCGGCTGGCGCTGGACGTTCACGAGCACCGCCGGCGTGTCGTTCACCCAGCTCGAGAGCTCGTTGTTCTCCGCGCCCTGGACCACGCGGGCGACGTTCTTGAGATACACCGGCGCGCCGTTCTGGTAGGCGACGACGAGATTGGCGTAGCCCGCTGCGGTCGTGATCTGGTCATTGGCGTCGATCGTGTAGGCGTGCGCGGTGCCGTCGAAGTTGCCCTTGGGCGCATCGGTCGTGGAGTTGGCGATGGTCGTGCGCAGGTCATCGACGTTGAGACCGTAGGCGGCGAGCTGCTGCAGGTTCGCGTAGATCCGCACGGCCGGCCGCGGCGCGCCATTCAGGCTCACGAGGCCCACACCCGTCAGCTGGGAGAGCCGCTCGGCAATGCGGGTGTCCGCCAGGTCCTCCACCTGCGTGATCGGCATGGAGTTGGAGGTGAGCGCGAGCGTGAGGACCGGCGCGTCGGCCGGGTTCACCTTGGCGTAGATGGGGGGCGCCGGCAGGCTCTGCGGCAGGAGACTATTCGAGGCGTCGACGGCCGCCTGCACCTCGGCCTCGGCCACATCGATGTTGAGATTGAGGGCGAACTGCAGCGTGATGACCGAGGCGCCGGCCGAGCTGCTCGAGGACATCTCGTTCAAGCCCGGCATCTGCCCGAACTGCACTTCGAGCGGCCCGGTGACCGTCGCTTCCATGACATCGGGGCTCGCTCCCGGCAGGAACGTCTTCACCACGATGGTCGGATAGTCGACTTCCGGCAGCGTCGAGACGGGCAGCAGCAGGTAGCCGATCGCCCCAAGGATGACGATCGCCACCATGAGGAGCGAGGTGGCGACCGGCCTCAGGATGTAGAGCCGGGAGGGATTCATCGTCAGGTGGCTGGGCTGGGCTTCTGTCCCGAGCCGCCGCAGCCGAGGCGGGCGTAGACCTTGGCGAGCTGCTCGGCCCTGGTGCCGGTCGCGCTCTTCATCATGCCGGCGATGCGCGAGCAGCGCTGGGCAGTGGATCCGCCATGAGCGCGGACGCCGGCCGCACCAGCCGCGAACGCGGCGGCGGGCTTCTCGCCGGGAAGCAGCACATGCGCCCCGTCACGGAGTTGGTCGGCGCCGTCCGTGACCACGGTCTCTCCGGCCGTCAAGCCACTCGTGATGGCAATGTCGTTGCCGTCAGTTGGGCCCGTCACCACCGTGCGCATGGTCACCGTGTGATTGGGATTGACGATGTAGACGAAGTTGCTCGAAGGTCCGTTCTGCACGGCCGCGCCCGGCACCACCACCTGGTTCTTGAGGGTGGTGACGACGAGCTTCACGTTGACGAACTCGTTCGGGTAAAGCGCGAGGTTCTGGTTGTCGAACATCGCGCGCATGTTCAGCGTGCCGGTGCTGGTGTTGATCTCATTGTCGAGGCTCGCCAGCGTCCCGGTGGCGATGAGGTGCTGCAGGCTGCGATCGTAGGCCTGGACGACGAGCTTATCTCCCTGGTGCACCCGGTCGAGGACCTGGCTCAGGTCGTTCTCGGGCACGCTGAAGATCACCGACATCGGCTTCATCTGCGTCACGGTCACGATCTGCTGGGTCTGGTCCGCCTGCAGGAGGTTACCGAGGTCCACCTGCCGCAGGCCCACGAGGCCGGTGACCGGCGAGGTGATCTGGCAGAAACTCAAGTTGAGCCTCGCGGTCTCGACGGATGCCCTGTCGGCATCCACCGCGGCCTCATCCCCGTGCACCGAGGCGATCTGATCGGTATAGGTCTGCGCCGCAATGGCATCCTCGGCGAGCTCGCGCTTGTAGCGGGCGAGGTCGATGCGGGCGCCGGCGAGAGTGGCCTGGTCCTTGTCGAGCTGCCCCACCGCCGAATCGAGCGCCGCCTGATAAGGCCGCGGATCGATCACCGCCAGCAGGCCGCCCGCCTTGATGAGCTCCCCTTCCCGGAAGGCGATCTTGACGAGCGCTCCGGTCACCTGCGGGCGCACCTGGACGGCCGCAAGCGGCGTCACGGTCCCCAACGCATCGATCACGACAGGCACATCCTGCGTCGTGACCTGGCCGACACCCACCGGCATCGGGCCGCCCATCATCGCCATCCTGCCGAAGCCTGGCTGCTTGGCCTGCGAGGCAAGGCGATGGTGGATCACCCCGACGATCACGGCAATGAGCACAGCCAGCCCGACGAGCCAGGCGATGCGGCGGCGGCGGGTGACCTGCGGCGTATGTTGAGGGGGGGCGGAGACCCTCGACTCACGGTCGACGGTCGGCTGCTCTTCAAGAACGTCAGGGGTCATCTACTACTTTCCATTGCGAATCGACTTCGCGCCGTCACGGCCGGCAAGCCGGCCGCCGCGACAGCCGGATGCGGCCGCCAGATCGTGGTCTCATCGCCTCGGGATGGTGGAATTGAATGAGTGCTAGCGGAGCCTTTGACCGCAGTAGCTACTGGGTGTTCCGGCGCGCAGCCTACCACCTCTCGCCCCGCCGACGTTCGGGCCGTACGAGGAAATTTCCAAAGATATGTCAATGGATTGCAACGGCGCAGTAGCCGCTGCGGCGGTGCCTAGGATGAGGTCGCGGCGTGATCCGACGGCGCCGAAACCGGGTCCTCCGCCTCCCCCTGCGACGAGCCGTTGCGCCCGAACGACGAGGCGTCGATGTGATGGCGCTCGATGAGGTCGTAGAGCGTCGGGCGGGTCACCCCGAGAAGCTCGGCGGCACGCGAGAGGTTGCCCCGCGCGACCGCCAGGGCCTGGCGCGCCGCCTGCACCTCGGCGCGCTGGCGCGCGATGCGCAGGTTGAGATACTCCGGGTCTTCCCCGGCGGGGTCCTTGAGCCCCAGGTCATTGGCCGTCACCACGACCCCCTCGGCCATGAT
>JBOIAR010000022.1:0-69864 GCA_050739095.1 Steroidobacteraceae bacterium
CCGTTCGCCGCTCGTCAGCACGTATTGCTACGCCTGTTACCGCTCGACTTGCATGTGTTAGGCACGCCGCCAGCGTTCAATCTGAGCCAGGATCAAACTCTTCACTTGAAGATTTTGAGAATCATCAGCGAATGAGCAAATCCAAAATAGCTCCAACTACTGCTGGACATTTTGGTCACTCGGTCTTGCGCCCCAAAGGCTCATTGACACGAGTCCCCACACAAATTACCTGCCGAATTTTTAAAGAGCATCCTGCAGCGCTGAAGGCTGAGGAATTACGCGCACTGCACGCCCCGACGCCGCGCATCGCTGCGCGCCATCAAAAAGGGGCCGGAAGTATAGCCGTAGGCCAACCACCGTCAACCGTCTTTTTCGCCGCCCGGCCGCATCGCGGCTTGGGCTGCAAGGGGCGCGCAGTATAGCCCCGATGGGAAGCTTGTCAACGAAATGTAAGACGCCGGACGGCGCTTTCCCCTTCAAGAGGCTGAAAGCCCGATTTTTCAAGGGCTTGAGCCCTCTATGGGGCAGAGCGGGTCAGCCCTTGGGCTCGAGCCGCACCCGCGCGAAGCGCCGCGAGCCCACCTGAAGCACGAGATCCGCCCCGGCGGCGAGCACGAGCGCGCGGTCCGTCACCCGCTCGCCGCCGATCCGCACCGCGCCCTCCTCGATCTTGCGGGTCGCCTCGGAGGTGCTGGCGGCGAGCCCCGCGGCCTTGAGCAGGCCGGGGAGCTTCAGGCCCGCGGCTTCCACGGGGATCACCTGAGGCGGCAGGTCGGCGGGCACCGTCCGCTCGCTGACGCGGGCGAGGAAGTGCCTCTCGGCGCGCTCGGCCTCGGCCGCGCCGTGGAAGCGCGCGGTGAGCTCCTTCGCGAGCTCGAGCTTGATGTCCCGGGGGTTGCGGCCCTCCTCGGCCGCCCGCCTGAGGCCCGCGATCTCCGTGAGCGCACGCAAGGAAAGCAGCTCGAAATACCGCCACATCAGCTCGTCCGAGATCGACATCACCTTGCCGAACATGTCGGCCGCGGGCTCGGCGATGCCGATGTAGTTGCCCAGCGATTTCGACATCTTGTTGACGCCGTCGGTGCCTTCCAGGAGCGGCATCGTGATGACCACCTGCGGCTCCTGCCCGTAGGCGGTCTGGAGCTGGCGCCCGACCAGCAGGTTGAATTTCTGATCGGTGCCGCCGAGCTCGACGTCGGCCTTGAGCGCCACCGAGTCATAGCCCTGCGCGAGCGGATAGAGAAACTCGTGGATAGCGATCGGCTGGCCGCCCTTGTAGCGCTTCGCGAAGTCGTCCCGCTCCAGCATCCGCGCCACGGTGTAGTGCGCCGCGAGGCGCACGAAATCCGCCGCCTGCATGGGCGAGAGCCACCGTGAGTTGAAATCCACCCGGGTGCGCTCGGGGTCCAGGATCTTGAACACCTGGCGCTCGTAGGTGCGGGCATTCGCCTGCACCTCCTCGGGCGAGAGCGCCGGGCGGGTCTGGTTGCGCCCGCTCGGGTCGCCGATGAGGCCGGTGAAGTCCCCGATGAGGAAGATCACCTCGTGTCCGAGCTGCTGGAACTGGCGCATCTTGTTGAGGAGCACGGTGTGCCCCAGGTGCAGGTCCGGAGCGGTCGGGTCGAAGCCCGTCTTGACCTTCAAGGGCTGGCCCCGGGCCACCTTGCGGGCAAGGTCGGTCTTCAGCAGCACCTCCTGGGCGCCGCGCTCGAGCTCGGCGATCTGGTCGTCGAAATTCATGAAGCATCCAAATGTTGCGCCCAGGCACAGGAGGTGCCCCGACCCAGCGCTTCAAACAATTGTAGACGATGGCCGCCCGCCCGTGCATAAGCCCCCGCAGTCTGCTGTACTTGAGGGGTGGACGCGCCCGATCTCAAGTCCCCCGCCCTCTACTTCAACCGCGAACTGTCCTTCCTCGAGTTCAACCGGCGGGTGCTCGCGCAGGCGCTCGATGAGTCGGTGCCGCTCCTCGAGCGGCTGCGGTTCCTCTGCATCTCCTCGAGCAACCTCGATGAGTTCTTCGAGATCCGGGTCGCGGGCCTGAAGCAGCTTCTCGAGCTCGGCTCCGCCCAGTTCGCCGCCGAGGGCATGACCTTCGAGGAGCAGCTCGCGGCCATCCACAAGCGCGCCTGCGAGCTCGTGGCCGAGCAGTACCGCTGCCTCAACCAGGTGTTGCTGCCGGCGCTCGCGGTGCGCGACATCCTGCTCTTGAGCGGCACCGACTGGACCCCCGAGGCCGCGAGCTGGCTCGAGCAGTACTTCGAGCTCGAGGTGGAGCCGGTGTTGAGTCCCCTCGGGCTCGATCCGGCGCGCCCATTTCCCCGCATCCAGAACAAGAGCCTCAACTTCATCGTGCGCCTCGAGGGCAAGGACGCTTTCGGCCGCGACAGCGAGCTCGCCATCGTGCAGGCGCCGCGCTCGCTGCCGCGGGTCGTGCCGGTGCCGGTGCCGGTCGAAGGCACCCGGCGCACGCTGGTGCTCCTCACCGGCATCGTCCAGGCCTTCGTGCAGAAGCTCTTCACCGGCATCAAGGTGGTCGGCTGCTATCAGTTTCGCGTCACCCGCAACAGCGATCTCTTCGTCGACGAGGAGGAAATCGACGATCTGCGCCGGGCGCTGGAAGGCGAGCTCGCGCACCGGCGCTACGGCGCGGCGGTGCGGCTCGAGACCTCCAACGACTGCCCGGCCGACATCGTGCAGTTCCTGCTGCGGCAGTTCGCGCTGCGTGAAGTCGACACCTACAGCGTGCCGGGGCCGGTGAACCTCAACCGCCTCTCGGCTGTATACGAGCTGGTGCAGCGGCCGGACCTCAAGTATCCGGCGTTCACGCCGGGGGTGCCGCGGCGCCTCGCAGGCAACACGGATCTTTTTGCCTGCATCCGCCAGAAGGACGTCCTGCTGCACCACCCGTACCAGAGCTTCGTTCCGGTGATGGACTTCCTGCGCCAGGCCGCGAGCGATCCCAACGTGCTCGCAATCAAGCAGACGCTGTACCGGACGGGCAACGACTCGCCCATCGTCGATGCCCTGGTTGCCGCGGCAGGCGCGGGCAAGGACGTGACGGTCATCATCGAGCTGCGCGCCCGCTTCGATGAGGAAGCCAACATCGAGCTGTCCAACCGCCTGCAGGAGGCCGGCGCGCACGTCATGTATGGCGTCGTCGGCTACAAGACCCACGCGAAGCTGGCCCTCGTGGTGCGTCGCGAGCCCGGAGGCATCCGCCGCTACTGTCATCTCGGCACCGGCAACTATCATCCGCGGACCGCCCGCCAGTACACCGATTACGGCCTCTTCACGTGCAACGACGAGGTCGGCAAGGACGTGCACGAGCTCTTCCTGCAGCTCACCAGCCTCACTCAGACGCCGAAGCTCAACCGCCTCGTCCAGTCGCCGTTCGGCCTGCACGAGACCTTCCTCAGGAAGCTCGAGCGCGAGACCGCGCACGCGCGCGCCGGTCGACGGGCGCGTGTGATCCTGAAGATGAATGCCCTGGTGGAGCAGCAGTCAATCGAGGCGCTCTACCGTGCCTCCGGTGCCGGCGTGAAGGTCGACCTCATCGTGCGCGGCGTGTGCGACCTGCGGCCAGGCGTACCGGGCGTATCGGAAAACATCCGCGTCCGCTCCGTCGTCGGACGATTCCTCGAGCATTCCCGCGCCTTCTATTTCGAGAACGGCGGCGAGCCGGAGCTCTACTGCTCGAGCGCGGACTGGATGGAGCGCAACTTCTTCCGCCGCGTGGAGGTGGCGTTCCCGATCGAGCGCGAGTCGCATCGAAAGCGGATCCTGGAAGACCTGACACGGTACCTCGAGGACAACTCGCAGGCGTGGTCGCTCCTGCCGGATGGCCGCTACGAGCGGCTTTCCCCCGGTGCCGAAGGGCCACGCAGCGCGCAGGTGGAGTTGCTCGGGACTTATGCGGCCGGGCCCGGCTACGTGACGGCGCCGGTCGAAAGCAACTGAAGTAGCGGCCGTTTCCTGGGGCGCGCCCTCTCGCAATAAACTACCTCCCTCGACTGAATACCCGCAGCCGCAGGCCCGCGGCGCGCAGGTGCTCCACCTCCTGCTGAAGATCCGCCGAGGTCAGGGGATGATCCCGCAGCCAGCGCGCCGGGAAGAGCAGCTCCAGCGACTTTGACGCCGCCTTGAGCTCGATCGGCGGCAGCGCGGCGGGACTTCGTCCGCGATGCAACAGCACCGCGAGCCGGAGAATGACGATGAGCTGGATGGCGTTGCGGTCCCAGGGCGGAACCAGTTCCTCCAGCCCCTCGAGCGCGAGCTTGCGGCGATGGCCGCCCACCATGCGCGCGAGCAGCCGCTGCTCCTCGCGCGAGAATCCCTGCATGTCGGCGTTCTCGAGCAGGTAGGCGCCGTGCCGGTGGTAGCCGCTGTGGGAGACATCGAGACCGATCTCGTGCAGCCGGGCCGCCCATTTCAGCGCGACCTCGGCGGGGGGATCCCCCGGAAGCTTCCAGACACCGCGGGTCTGCTCCAGGAAGTCGAGCACGGTCGCCTCCACGCGCTCGGCCTGTGCGAAGTCGACGTGGTAGCGCTGCTGCATGCCGTGCACGGTGCGATCCCTCGCGTCCTCGTCCGTATAGCGCCCCAACATGTCATAAAGCAGCCCTTCGCGCATGGCGCCGTCGGCGATGCGCATCTCCTTGATCCCGAGCCCCTCGACGATCTCCGCGAGGATGGCGACGCCGCCCGGGAAAACCGGCCGGCGGTCCTCCGTGAGCGGCGCGAGCTTGAGCTCGCGCACGTGTCCTGCCTGAACGAGGTAGTCGATGGTGCGATCGAGGCCGGCCGGAGTGATCGCAACCGCCTGCGGGTCGAGCTCGCGGATGGCCTCGCCGATCGCCCGCACGGTGCCCGAGCTGCCCGCGGATCGCTCCCAGCCGCGGCGCCGGAAGGCCGCCTGCACGGGCTCGAGCTCGAGGCGTGCCGCCACGCGGGCGGCGGCCATGCGCTTCGCGGAAAGCTTGCCGTCGCGGAAGAACCGCTCGCTCAGGTTGACACAACCCATCTGCAGGCTCTCGAGCTCGAGCGGCATCAGCCCCTCGCCGATGATGAGCTCCGTGCTGCCGCCGCCGATGTCCACGACGAGGCGCCTCCCGGGCTCGCTCGGCATGGTGTGCGCCACGCCGGAGTAGATGAGTCGCGCTTCCTCCATGCCCGAGACGATCTCGATCGAGTGCCCGAGCGCCTCGCGCGCGCGCTCGAGGAATACCTGCTTGCGATGCGCCACCCGAAGGGCGTTGGTGCCGACGACGCGGACGCTATCCGCGCGTATATCGCGCAACCGCTGGCCGAAGCGCTGAAGACAGGCCAGGGCGCGCGCCGCCACCTCCTTGTCGATGCGGCCGTTCTCCTCGACGCCGGCGGCCAGGCGCACCATCTCACGGAGGCGGTCGATGATGACGAGCTGGCCGTGCGTGTAGCGCGCCACGACCATGTGAAAACTGTTGGAGCCGAGGTCTACGGCGGCGAGGACATCGGGGACGGGGCCGGCCGCTGGCTCCGCGTCGGCTTTCTGGCTGTCGCGGACGGAGGCGGCGGCAGGCACGCGAGGAGGGCGGTCGTCAGGCCGAGAAGGAAGACCCGCAACCACAGGTGCTCGCGGCGTTGGGATTGCGGATCACGAACTGCGCGCCGTCCAGCCCGTCGCGGTAGTCAATCTCCGCGCCCATCAGGTACTGCACGCTCATGGGGTCGACCAGGAGCTTCACTCCGAGGTTCTCGATGCAGGTGTCGCCGTCCTGGATCTGCTCGTCGAACTCGAAGCCGTACTGCAGCCCCGAGCATCCGCCCCCCTGCACGAAGACCCGCAGCATCAGGCTCGGATTACCCTCGCCACGGATGAGCTCGCCGACCTTACGGGCGGCCGCGTCGGTAAAGAGCAGGGCGGGGGCTTCCAGCAATGCTTCTACGGTGCTCATTTCGAATCAGGCCTCCTCGAGAAATCAGCGATCGGCACGGCGGCAGTCTAGAAGGCCGGCGCGCACCAGGTCAAAGGAGCCGTTCTCAGCCCTCGACGGAGCCTTCGACGGTACCTTGACCGGGCTCTGTGCCTGGCAGCCGAACCAGCTTGCCCGTGATCTGGGCGCCCAGGGTCATCTCAATGACACCGTAGTGGACGTCACCTTCGACGCGCGCACTCGCCCCGAGGACGACGCGCCCGCGGGCCACTATGTCACCCCGCACTGTCCCGTGCAGAACTACCTCAGTGGCCTCTACCGACCCCTCTATGGAGCCGGTTTCGCTCACTGACAAGGAGGTCGGGTTCTGCGGATCAGCCCGGACGTTTCCCGCGACGTGGCCGTCGAGGTGCAGGCCGCCCGCGAACTCGACGTCGCCGTCGATCCGGACCGATTTGGCGATCAGCGTATCGATGCGGACGGGCTTGGACTCGCGGCTGAACATGACTCGACTCTTTCGGGGCGGGCTACGGCACGGCCACCGCGCTCCAGGGGAAGGTCTGCGTGAGCGGGGCGACGTCCCTGCGACTCGAGCTGACCTGAACCGTGAGATGCTCCGGGCGAAATCCCGCCGGCAGCGCAACATTCTGATCGAGCTCCTGATAATAGCGGAAGTTGTACGGCACGTCGGCCGCGCCGCCGCCCGCCAGCGTCTGGCTGTCGAGCGTCGCCGGCTTGCCTGCCGGCCCCTGGCCGTCAACTGTCAAGCTGACGGTACCGGTAGTCATCCCGTCCGTCCTCCCCGCCCGCACCAGGGAGATGTGGACGACGAAATGCCCGGCCGGTTTGGCGGAGGCGAGACGCACCGTTCCCACGCGCAAACCGATTGCCGGGGCACCTTCGGCAACCACCGCGCGGTAGAACGCCAGCTCCTCCGTCTGGCGAGCAACCTGCGCCTGAAGGTCGCCGATGGTTCGTGACACCACCTGATCCTCCCTGGCGTGACCGGCAGTGACCGTATCGAGCTCGATGATGCGAGCCTGCAGGGCGCGGTTGGCGTCCTCGAGGTGCGTGATCGAGCGGTGAAGCTGCGCGTGCTCCCGTATTGCGGAAACGACGTTGAAGCCCGCGAAGTACCGCCCCAGCTCGAATGCCACGTAGAGCCCGATGAGCCCCAGCACGACAAGCGCAACAGTCATCATCCGCCGCATCGGTGCGTGCGGGCGGATGACGAGATCGGGCTGGCTTTTCATGCGCGGTGCGCGGGACTTGCGTTGCGAGTCAGTCGGCCGGTGCCGGCTCGCCGCGAGGAAGGCGAGAAGCCTCGTCCCACCAGTCCGGCAGGGGCGGTGCGCCATGGGGGAAGGCCAGGGGCGCGAGCGCCTGGAGCGCACGCTGGTAGACCCCGCGCTTGAAGTAGATGACCTCCCGCACCGGCTCCCAGAAGCTCGCCCATCGCCACTCGTCGAACTCCGGCTCGTCCGTGCGCCCGAAGTCAAACCTCACCGGCTCGCGCCGCAGCCCGAGGAGAAACCAGCGCTGCTTCTGGCCGATGCACAGCGGCTGCTGGTTGCGCCGCACATACCGCGCCGGCAGCCGATAGCGCAGCCAGCGAGCGGTGTGCCCGAGAAGCTCGACATCGGTCTTCTCCAGCCCGATCTCCTCGTTGAGCTCGCGGAAAACCGCCTCTTCCAGACTCTCGCCCACGCGCAAGCCGCCTTGGGGAAACTGCCACCCGCGCCCTCCCGTGCGCCGACCCAGGAACACCTCGCCCGCGCCCCGCATCAGCACGATGCCGACATTCGCACGAAAGCCATCCGAGTCGATGACGTCTCCGACCATACAAAGCTTTTATCAAGCACAGCTTGTACTGGGCAAGCTCCAGCTTCTACGCTAAGAGCGTCCTGAGACATGGCTTCGCAATTGAAGGCGATCCCGACATCCCCCCGCTCCACCGCCGGCGCATGGAAGGGCCTTGCCGCTCTGCTGCTGCTTGCCGGCGCGGTCTTCATTGGGTCGCTCCTCATCGGCAGCGCGGACCTGTCGCCGCAGCGGATTATGGCCGCACTGTTGGGTTCTGGCGACAGCGTCGCCCGCAGCGTGGCGCTCGTCGTGCGGCTGCCGCGCACCCTGGCCGCGTTCGGCGTGGGGAGTCTCCTCGCGCTCGCCGGCGTGCTTTTACAGGCATTGTTCCGCAACCCCCTCGCCGATCCCTTCGTGCTCGGCGTATCGGGAGGAGCGGCCGTGGGAGCGCTGCTCGCCATGATCGTGGGCGCGGCGGCGTTGACCGTTCAATCATCGGCCGTGGCGGGCGCCGTGCTTGCCGTGGTGATCGTGCACCTCGTTGCGCGCAGTGGCGGCACGACGCGCCTGCTCCTGACGGGCGTGGTGCTCGCGAGTGCCTGCGGCGCAATCGTAACCGTGATACTGTCAATCGCCGACGCGTCACGCCTGCGCGGCATGGTGTTCTGGCTCGCGGGTGACCTGGAATGGGCGGTCAACCCCTGGGCGAGCGCGATCACCGCCCTCTTCGCAGTCGCCTTCGCGGTGCTGATGGCACGCCCGCTCAACGTCCTCGCGGCAGGTGAGCTGCGCGCACGCAGCGTCGGCATGCGGCTCGAGGCATGGCGGACCTTAGTCTTCGTCGGCTGCGCGGTCCTTACGGCAGTCGCCGTCGTCAGTGCGGGAACGGTGGGATTCGTGGGACTCATCACGCCGCACATCGTGCGGCTCGCCTTCCGCACCAGCGATCATCGCGTGGTGGCGCCGGCCTCGGCGGTCCTCGGCGGGACGCTTCTCGCCTGTGCCGATGTGGCGGCACGCACGGTAGTCGCCCCGCGCCAGCTTCCCGTCGGCGCCATCACGGCGCTCGTCGGTGCCCCGCTCTTCATTGCGCTGTTGCGCCAGCGTGGATGAGGAACGTTACTTGACGACGTTCTTCGATACCGCGATCCGGTTGCGGCCGGCGCTCTTGGCCCGATAGAGCGCGGCATCGGCCTCGGCGACCAGGCGCTCCGCCAGCACCTTGTAGTCGCGCGTGGCCTGGTCGGGCGCGGCGGCGGCAACGCCGATGGACAGGGTCACCGTCTCCGCCGCGTGTACGCCGATCGGGACGGGCTGACCGCGTATGGCATTCAAGACGCGCGTGGCCACCCGCTCGCCGTCGCCGACGTTGCCCTGCGGCAGCACGATCGCGAACTCGTCGCCCCCGAAGCGCACTCCGGTATCGCTCACGCGCATCTCGGCATCGATCCGTTGCGCCACCTCGCGCAACACCGCGTCGCCGGCGAGATGCCCGTATTGATCGTTGATGCGCTTGAAGTGATCGATGTCGATCATGAGGCACGCCACGGGCTGGCGTGCACGCTGGGCCCGCGCCAGCTCTTCACGCAGCCGCGCCTGCAGGTAACGCCGGTTGTGGAAGCCTGTCAGGAAGTCCGTCATGCCGCTGCGCACGAGCCGCGCGCGGTTGACTGCGTTCTCGATGCAGATGGCTGAGACCACGCCGAGGTGCGCCAGGAAATCGCTGGCGAGACCCGCGCTGAAGCGCCGCGGATCGGCGCTGAAGAACACCAACACGCCGTCGAGCTGCTCCTGGCGCGACAGCGGAATGAGCGCCAGGCTCCCACCGCTCCTGACGCCGGGCAAGAGCAGCTCGTGATCGGCGAGGTGGAACCGGCCGAGCCAGGGTCGCTCCAGGTTCGCCGCCTGCGGAGCGGCGGCGGTGAGCGCATCGACGAACTGGACTCCTTCGAGCGCCTCGAGCGGTAAGCCGTCGCCCGTGAGCAGGTGTCGGATCTCGTGCTGCGGATCGTGCAGCGCCAGGGTGACGGCATCGAGCTGGTAGGACACACGCAGGCCGCGGATGAGGCGCTCGAGGAGCTGCGTGAGCGAGCCGGCCCGCAGCAGCTCGAGCTCGCGCTCCTGCGTCTTGCGCAGCAGCGAGTCGTTGCGGCTGACTTCCTCGGTCAACTCCCTGAGCCGCAGGCGCAGCCGCTCGTTCTCCTCCTCGAGCCCCGTCAGATGGTCTGCGGCCATGCCCCTCCCGTTGACCTTCTGCTCTACGCGCGGCGCTCCGCGACACTGCGCCGGTCTTCGAGATAGTCGCGCCCCTGCTGCATCAGCGTGACGAAGACGTCATGGTCGCGTGACAGCACCGCTGCGCGGATACGCTCCACCGCCTTCGAGAGAGCCTCCAGCGACTCCGCGCCGTAGTCGTTGAGACTCTGGATCTCGAAGTAGAGATCCGGGCTCTCCTGCGCCACGCGGCTGGCGACATCGAGCTGCGCATCGAAGGTCGTGCTCGAGAGCTTCGCCAGCCGCGGCGCCGCCTCGCCGCTCTCCGCGAGCGCGGTGAAGAATGCGATGTTGAGCGCATGTGACAGGCCCAGCACGTAGGCGATCAGCCGGTCGTGATCGTCGAGGCTCATCACCACCTGCTCGGCCATGGTGGAGGCGAAGAGCGCCCGCGCCTCCGCCAGCGCCTCGGCGCTGCCGAGGTCGACGAAGATGACATGCCGTCCCGACAGCAGCTCCGTATCGGGTCCGAACATCGGATGAATGGAGGTGACCCGGCAGCCGAGGGACTTGAGCGCCATGAGACCCGCGCGCAGCGGTGATTTGAGCGAGCCGACGTCGAAGATCACGCCGCGCGGCCGACGCAGCGCCAGGTCACGCAAGATCGCGTCGGTAGCCCCGAGCGGGGTGGCGACCACGATGTAGTCCTGTTTGAGATCGGTCGTGCGCCAGTCCGCAACGCGCGCTACACCGTCCGGCCCGTCGTGCGGGTCCCCAACCTCGATGCTGAAGCCTTGCGAGGACAGGAACTGGACGAACCACCGGCCCATCTTGCCGCCGCCGCCGATGACGAGCGCGCGCCGGCCGGAGCCGGTGCCGCGCGCCGCGACGCTGGCCTGCTCCTGGGTGGTGAGGGAGGAGCGGATCAGCAGGCGCAGCAGCTCCTCGGCGAGCGCGGGCGACACGCCGAGCTCGAGCGCCGTCGTTCGCGCACCCTCGATCACCTCGCGCTCGCGCACGAAGTCGCGGGTGGGATAGCCGGTCGCCCGTTTCACGCGGGCCACCTCGCCGCTCAACGCCTTGCGCTCGCCCACCAGGGTGAGGAGCTGGCGGTCGATCTCGCTCAGGCGGCTGCGCAAATCATCCAGGGTTACGACGTCCTGCGTCATTGGGGGAGCTTCCCGAAGCCGAAACTGTGGGTAGGGACCTCCCTTTTATCGGCCCAGCGTGGCCGCTGCAAGTGCGCGCGGCCTGCGCGCGGCGCCGGATTTCCCTAGTTCATGGCGCTGGATCCGGGCATTGCGCTGCGCAATCCATGCTCCGCGCAAGCCCGGGGTGTCCCTCCATGGACACCCGTGCGACGCATGCGTCGCACCCCGCCCGGCCCAGCGCGGCAGCGGGCAAAAGGCGCGACTTTTGCCCGCCGCTCGCCGCCTCCGGCGGCGGGCACTTTCCTGTGCCTGTGTTTTATGCTTCGGAGTCGCACGACGATTAATTGGCAACGTAAGATGTCTACGTGATGCGACATACCGAGCTGTTGCCCGAGCCCCTGCCGCCCGAGCCCTTGGGTCTTCTCAACCGCTGGATGGCCGAGGCCTGGCAGCATCGGCAGCAGCCGAACCCGAACGCGATGGTGCTCGCGACCAGCGACAGCGCCGGACGGCCCTCGGCGCGCGTGGTGCTCTGCAAGGAAGTGGTGCCGCTGCCGGGGTACCTCGTCTTCTACACGAACTACCTCTCGCACAAAGGTAGGCAGCTTGCCGAGAACCCGCGCGCGGCCGCGGTGATCCACTGGGATGCGCTGCACCGGCAGGTGCGCATCGAGGGGCCCGTGCTGCGGGCGCCGGCCGCCGATAGCGATGCGTACTTCGCCTCGCGACCGTGGCCGAGCCGGGTGGCGGCCTGGGCGAGCGCCCAGAGTGAGCCCGTTGCCTCGCGTGAGGCGCTGCTCGAGTCGGTCGTCGCCGCGGCGGAGCGCTTCGGAGCCCCCCTGCCCGGTCAGCCGGGCGCCGAGAGCGAGCTCGACATCGTCATCCCGAGGCCGCCTCACTGGGGCGGATATCACCTGTGGGCGCAATGCGTGGAGCTGTGGGTGGAGGGAGAGGGGCGGATGCACGACCGCGGACGCTGGACGCGCAAGCTCACGGAGATGCCGAGCGGGTTTTTCGAGGTCGGACCCTGGACCGCGACGCGACTGCAGCCGTAGCCGTTTCCCGGGGCTCATCGCCTCGCGAAAGCGGCACTCAGGGAAGCCCTGGCTCGCTCGCCACCCGGGATGTCGAGGTGTCGGTTGGCGCGCGGCGGCTGGTCGTCGGACTGTCGCTGGAGTTCGTCCCGGGCGAGTTCGTCGCGATTCTGGGGCGCAATGGCACGGGAAAGACGCTGACGCTGCATACGCTCGCGGGGCTGCGGCAGCCACAGGCGGGTGCCGTGTATCTCGACGGCGCTGCGATGGAGAGCCTGAGCCGCAGGGCGGTGGCGCTGCGGCTCGGATTGCTCGCCCAGGACGTCGAGGAGTCGTTCGTCACGACGGCGTTGGAGGCGGTGCTCATCGGGAGGCACCCGCACCTGAAGCTTTGGGAGTGGGAGACGGCGGAAGACGAGCGCATCGCGCGTGAGGCGCTGACGGCGGTGGATCTCGAGGGCTTCGCGGCGCGGCGGACCGACACGCTCTCGGGCGGAGAGCTGCGCCGGGTGGCGGTGGCGGCCCTGCTGGCCCAGGAGCCTTCGATGTTTCTGCTCGATGAGCCGTCGAATCACCTGGATCCGGCGCATCAACTGGGAATTCTGGGGCTGTTCAGGGAGCTGTGCACCACCGCGGGCAGGACGGTGATCGCGACGATGCACGATCCGACGGTAGCGGCGAGGTTTGCGGATCGCGTGCTGCTGCTGCACGGGGACGGTCGTTGGGCGGCCGGCGCGGCGCGGCAGCTGCTCACGGCTGAGAGGCTCAGCGAGCTGTATCTCTCGCCCATGTTGGAATTAGAGAAGGACGGGCGGCGGATTTTCGTCAGCGCTTAGGAACATTGCGCTTGCCGGTGCTTGAATGTTCGGGCGTCCGCTCAGAGGTCGCCAAACTGATGTTGCAATAACGTCAGGGCCGCCACGGCCGCGGTCTCGGTACGCAGAACCCTCGGCCCCATTCTCACCGTGAGAAACCCAGCTGCCACCGCAGCGCGCTGCTCGCTCTGCGCCATACCGCCTTCGGGGCCAATCAGTACGATTATCTGACCCGCAGGCGCCTTCAGGTCGTTGACGCGCTGCGTGCCTGTTGGGGAGAGCAGAAGGCATGTAGCTCGCGAGTCGATGGCGCGCAGAAAGTCGTGCAGGCCGAGGGGAGTGGCAATGTCAGGAACCTTGTTGCGGCCGCTCTGCTCGCAGGCGGCGACGGCGATCCCCTGCCAATGCTGAATCTTTCGCGCCGACTGCCTGGCGTCGAGCCGCACGACGCTGCGCTCGGTCAGCAGCGGAATGATCCGGGTCACGCCGAGCTCGGTCGCCTTCTGTATGACCCAGTCCATGCGCTCGCCGCGCGAGACGCCCTGTGCCAGGGTCAGTGAGAGCGGCGACTCGCGCTCCGCAGCCGAGCGCTCCTGCACTTCGACGACGACCGCGCCCTTGCGAATCGCCTCGATTCGGGCGGCGTGCTCGCCCCCGCGGCCGTCGAACACCGTGAGCGGATCGCCCGGCTTCAGGCGCAGCACGCGCGCGATGTGCTTGGCGGCATCGCCGTCGATCGTCTGGCGGCGACCCGCGGCGAGCGGTCCGGCAACACGGACTCTCGTCAGTCGCATGTCGCGAGCTCGATGCCTTCGCGTGCCACCTCGACCGTCAGGTCGATCTCATCGGGCGTGATGACGTACGGCGGCATGAAATAGAGGACCGTGCCGATGGGGCGCAGCAGCACCCCGCGGCTCAGGGCGTGGCGGTAGATCCTGAGGCCGCGGCGCTCCTGCCAGGGGTACGGCTGGCGGGTTGTCTTAGCGCGCACCAGTTCCACGGCGACGATCATGCCGTGCTGGCGGACCTCGGCGACGTGGGGGTGCGCTTCGAGCTCGCGGGCTCGCGCGCCGAGGTGCGCGGATAGATTGCGGTTGCGGGCGAGGACGTCGTCGGTGCGGAAGATGTCGAGACTTGCCAG
Source organism: Steroidobacteraceae bacterium (assembly GCA_050739095.1). GTDB lineage: Bacteria > Pseudomonadota > Gammaproteobacteria > Steroidobacterales > Steroidobacteraceae > 13-2-20CM-66-19. Next base: position 14,074 of record JBOIAR010000022.1, read on the forward strand.
GGCGGCGGAGCAGGCCAGCGGGTTGCCGGTGAAGCTGTGGGAGTGCAGGAAGGCGGTGAGCTTGACGTACTCATCATAGAACGCAGCGTAGATCGGGTCCGTGGTGATGACGGTGGAGAGCGGGAGATACCCTGCGGTCAGGCCCTTCGACAGGCACATCATGTCGGGTCTGATGCCCGCCTGCTCGCAGGCGAACATCGTCCCCGTCCGGCCGAATCCAACGGCGATCTCGTCCGCGATCAAGAGCACGTCATGGCGATCGCACGCCTGACGCAGGAGCGCGAGGTAGACCGGATCGTACATGCGCATGGAGCCGGCGCATTGGACCAGCGGCTCGAGGATCACGGCGGCGGTCTCGTCGGCATGCTTCGCCAGCGTGGCTTCCATGTGGGCGAACTTGCGCCGCGAATGCTCGGCCCAGCTCTCCCCCGGCTCTCGCTCGTAACAATCCGGCGAGGGCACGGTGATCACGTCCATGAGGAGCGGCCTGTAGATGTCTTTGTAGAGATCCACGTTGCCGACGGCGAGCGCGCCAAGGGTCTCGCCGTGATAGCTGTTGGAGAGGGTGATGAAGCGCCGCTTGGCGGCCTTGCCGACGTTGCGCCAGTAGTGGAAGCTCATCTTGACGGCCACTTCCACTGCCGAGGAGCCGTTATCGGCGTAGAAGCACCGCGTGAGCCCCGGGGGAGCGATGGCAGTCAACGCCTCGGATAAAGCGATCACCGGCTCGTGCGTGAGCCCGGCCAGGATCACCTGCTCCAGCCGCTCGAGCTGCCCGCGCACCGCCGCATTGATGCGCGGGTTGGCGTGGCCAAACAGATTCACCCACCAGGAGCTGATCGCATCGAGGTAACGCCTGCCCTCGAAATCCTCCAGCCATACCCCCGAGCCGCGCCGGATGGGGATCATGGGAAGATCCTCGTGGTCCTTCATCTGGGTGCAGGGATGCCAGACATGGGCGAGATCTCGTGCGGAATAGAAGGCGTTGCCGGTACTCATGCCAGCATTGTGGCATGATGCGGCGGCCATGCACGGCTCCCAACTACAGTATTTTCCGGTCTCGCTGCCCTTCCTGCTGATCTTCTGGGGCCTGATCATCCTCCTGATCGGCCTCGCGACACTGCGGCTGCTGCGGCTCGCGTCGGTCTCGATGGGCATCACCGAGAGCGCGCTCATCGCCATCCTCGGGCTCTCCCTGCTCGGCAGCCGTTACAACATCCCCGTAGCCCATCTGCCGGGCCACCAGGTGGTAACGGCCGGCGAGATCAGTTTCTTCGGCATGACCTACATGGTACCCATCGTGCAGCAGAGCCACGCGACCATCCTCGCGATCAATGTTGGAGGCTGCATCATCCCGGTGTGCCTGTCGCTCTATCTGCTTTTCAAGCATCGCCTGTTCCTCCTCGGCGCGATCGGCACCGCATTCGTGGCCGTGGTCTGCCACTTCCTTGCGCAGCCGGTTCCCGGCTTCGGTATCGCCCTGCCGATATTCGTGCCGGCAGTGGCGACCGCGATCATCGCCATCGCGCTGACGCGCCGCAAAGCCGCCCCGCTCGCTTACATCAGCGGCAGCTTTGGAACGCTCATCGGCGCGGACCTGCTCAACCTCGGCGCCGTGCAATCGCTGGGCGCTCCCGTTGCCTCCATCGGCGGCGCCGGCACTTTCGATGGTATCTTCGTCACCGGCCTGCTCGCCGTGCTCTACGCCGGCTTGTCGCGCTACCTGCCTGCATGATCCGACCGAACCCGCTTGAGATCCAGCCCGCCGCCGGCCTCCTCGCCGGCGTGCGCCAGGTCCTTTCCCCGCACTTCGACGCCCGCCCCAAGGGCATCGCGCCCGAGCTCATCGTGATGCACGGCATCAGCCTGCCGCCGGGCGAGTTCGGCGGCCCGTGGATCGACCGCCTGTTCGCCGGCGACCTGCCACCCGACGTCCATCCCTGTTTCCGCGATACCGCCGCGCTGCGCGTCTCCGCGCATGCCGTGATCCGCCGCGACGGCGCCATCACTCAGTACGTGCCCTTCGGCATGCGCGCCTGGCACGCCGGCCAGTCGCAATATCAGGGAAGGACGGGCTGCAATGACTTCTCCATCGGCATCGAGCTGGAAGGCACTGACGAGACGCCTTACACCGATGCGCAGTATGAGAGTCTTACTGCCGTAGTACGGGCGTTGCTCTCGACCTATCCGACGCTCTGCGCCGATCGCATCGTCGGCCACAGCGACATCGCGCCCGGACGCAAGACCGATCCCGGCCCGGCGTTCGATTGGCCGCGCTGGCGCACGATGCTCTTAGCAAGGCAAACCTGACGGGTAACCCTCGTATGAAGAGTGTCGCTTCACTGTTGGCAACGGTACTTATCTCGCGGGCAAGATCGAAGTCATGGAGGCGTTCTCTACGCTTGTCCGTTTTACAACCAGTTCCAGCCGGTGATCGATAAGTTGGAGCGAAGCCTGCCGGCGAATGCCCAGATGGTTTTCCTGCCGGCCGCGTTCAAAGCGGACGAAGACTGGCCGATGTTTCAGCGCGCGTACTTCGCGGCTCAATCATTGGGGATAGCCCGGCGCACCCACCAGGCCGTGTTCGACGCCGTGTGGAAGACCGGCGAGCTCGCCATCGTCGATCCGTCAACCAATCTCCTGAAACGCCCACTGCCCTCGATCGAGGACGCGGCGCGCTTCTCTGCGCGGCTCACCGGCATCAGTCCGGCGACCTTGCTCGCGGCGGCCCGGTCTTTCGGCGTGGAAGCTCATGCCCCGTCTCTGCGTCCGGCGGCACCGCCTTCAGCCGGAAGTCCGACCAGCGCGAGTTGAGCGTCCAGCGCATCGCGAACACCTGGATGACGGCGGTGAGGAGCAGAGAGACGATCATCAGGGTCACACCGCCCGTCGCGAGGCGCATGAGCTGCTCGATATTCATGTTGGACAGGCCCTGGCCGGAAAGCGACATGTTCTCGGCGGCGGAGACGGCTCCGACGAGCGACCACGCCGTCACAATGATCCCGAGCGGGATGACCAGGATGCTCGCCCGCCAGCTGTAGCTCCACCACACCTTGAATGCTTGCATCAGAGTCATGGCCTTCCTCGCATGAATGAATGTCGGCAGGCCGCACACACTCGCCCGCGGCCCGGATGCGCGATTATGCGCCGCTCGCGGGCGCTGGCGAGGCGGCGGCCGCCGGCGCTCCGGGCACCTCTGAGATCCGGCCCGACCCGTACACGTGTGTGCTGAGTTGCGCCGGGCGAGCGTGCAGGCGCACGTCGCCGGAGCCTGCAATCGTCACCTCAGTGGCGCCGGTCGGCGAGATGTCCGCGTTGCCGCTGCCATCGATGGTAACGTCGGCATTCGACGTCGCAAGCTGCGCGAGACGCGCGCTTCCCGAGCCCATGATCTCGAGCCTGAGGGTCTCGACCTTGCCGCTGCCGCCGGCCGAGCCGCTGCCGCGGATCCGTACGTGCAGGCTGTCCTGGTTGATGCCTTGCAGCTCGATGGAGCCAGAGCCGTTGAGAGTGGCCTCGCGCAGCGCAGGACCTGCGAGATCGACCTCCACCGGGTGCGAACGGTGCCACACGAAAAAGAATCCATGGTGCTGCTCGCTGATCCGACCATCCGAGACGACGAGCCGATTGAGCGTCCCCTCGCGTCCGCGAAGGCTGAGGTGCCAGGTCGGCGCGGGATGAAAGATCAGATGGCCGGGGACATCGAGCTCGAGCCGATCCTCGTCCCAGGGATAATCGCGCGTGACGATGGGCCCCGAGTCGGCTGATCCTCCGCCATCGCTCCACCCGCTCCACGAGCTTCCCCATCCGAACCAGGGGCCATGAGCTACGGCGCGGAACCCTCCAAAACGCCAGCAGACGAGTACGACCAGGAGGGCGATGATGACATACTTGAATGTGCGGTTCATGACGATTCCCCTTCAGGAACGGGAGAGCATCAGGCGCTCAGCTGCGCCTGCCGCGCTCGTGACGCCAGAGCACCTCCGTGCCCTGCTCATGGCGCGCCAACACCCGCGCGAGCACGAAGAGCAGGTCCGACAGCCGGTTGAGATAGCGCAGCAGCTCGGGATTGACCGTCTCGGCTCTCGTCAGCGTCCAGACCCGCCTCTCGGCCCGCCGCGCGACGGTGCGGCCCAGGTGGCAGGCCGCCGCAGCAGGGCCGCCTCCCGGAAGAATGAATTCCTTCAGCGGTGGCAGGGGAGCGTTGAATTCATCGAGCGATGTCTCGAGCCGCGTCACATGCGCAGCCGTGATGACGGTGTGGCCCGGAATGCAGAGCTCCGAGCTCAGGTCGAACAGCTCATGCTGTACGTTCGTGAGCAATCCCGTCACGGCGTCCGGTAACCCAGGAACGGCCAGCAGCACCCCGAGCACGCTATTGAGCTCATCGACAGTGCCGTATGCCTCTACCCGCGCACTGTCCTTCGGCACCCGCGTGCCATCGCCGAGGCCGGTCGTACCGGCATCGCCCGTACGCGTGTAGATCTTGCTGAGCCTGTGACCCATGTCTCGCCTCCCGGCGCGCAATCGGCCGAGGCGCGATTGTGCCAAAATACCTCGCCCATCATGCCATCCCGAGAGCTGCAAGCCGCCCTCGACGCTGCCCAGGCGGCGGCCGGGGTGATTCGCGGCCTTTACCAAAAGAATCTCGCCGTCCGCACCAAGGAAGACCAGTCGCCGGTCACCGAGGCCGACGTGCGGGCGGAAGAAGCCATCCGCGCGGTGCTGAGCGAGCGGTTCCCGGCTTACGGCTTCTACGGCGAGGAGACGGGCAAGCACTCCGCAGGCGCCGAAAGCGTCTGGCTGGTGGACCCCATCGACGGCACGAAGGCGTTCGTGCGCGAGTGCCCTTTCTTCTCCACGCAGATCGCCCTCATGCGCGGCGGCCGCCTCGTGCTGGGCGTCTCCAGCGCCCCCGCCTATGGCGAGCTCGCCTGGGCGGAGCAAGGCTCCGGCGCCTACCTCAATGACCGCGCCATCCGGGTGAGCGGCATTACCGACCTTTCCGGCGCCATCGTCTCCACCGGCAATCTGAAGACCATGACCCGCAGCGCCCAGTGGAGCCGCCTCGGCTCATTGATCGGCCGCGTCAGCCGCATCCGCGGCTACGGCGACTTCGTGCATTACCACCTGCTGGCGCGCGGCTCCCTCGACGTCGTCATCGAGTCCGACGTCAACATCCTCGACATCGCCGCCCTGACGGTCATCGTGCGCGAAGCCGGCGGCACCTTTACCGACCTCACAGGTAAAGACGTTACGCTCGAGACGACCACGGTCCTGGCGACCAACGGGCGCCTGCACCCGGCAGTGCGCGCAGCGTTGGGCTGACTTCGCAACCAGTAGCGCAAGAAGACTACGGCTGCAGGCCCTTCGCCACCAGCGTCCCTGTCTGGTAGACATTCGCGCTCCACGGCCCCCAGAGGACGAACTGCGCATCGTCCGCACAGTGCTGGAACTGCGCGGTGAACGATGCTGACGCCGTCCCGCCCGCGCCAACATTGCCCAGCGGGACCGGGTACTTGGACGGCGGAGTGATCGTCGCCCAGCACGGCCGACCCCGAACCTGGAGCAGATACAGGCCGTTGATCTTCGCGTTGTAGGCAATGGCTTGGCTCGGATTCGTCGCCGTGATCGTCCAGGTCTGCGACTGCGGCGGACCGGATTGGCCGGTGAGCGCGAGCGTCATCCCGTAACCCGGCAGCTGCGTCGGATCGACGATGCCCCAGTATGCCGGTTTCGCCTGCAGCAGCTGGTCGAAGGGCAGCGGCGCATCGAGCCGATTGATCGGGAAGGAATCGAGCCACGTGTCGTCGTCCGCCATCCCCCAGAAGGTGACCGCGGCCAGCTCGCCCCTGCTCGCCAGCGCCTTGAAGACATCGAAATAGTCCTTGTAGAGCCAGCCCTGCTCCGCGATGAGTGATTGCGGCACGGTGCCGCCGTTGGCGCCGTAATTGGACGTGTTGTCGGTCGACAGGTACACGCTCATATCGAGCTCCGTCACCTGCTGTTTCAGCCATGGGAACAGCCGGTGCAGCAGGTCGAACGAGGAATACACCTCGAACGCCGTCGGATAATCGATGTGGGTATGCATCTCGTGCCCGATGCCATCGACCGGCACGCCATGCCGCCGCAGGTGTTGGATCAGCCTGATCATGCACTGCAGCCGGCTCGGGTCCGTCAGGCTGTACTCGTTGATGAAGAGCTGCGTCCCCGGCGGCGTGTACTCCCGGGCCGCCGCGAGCGCGATGTCGATGTATCTGGGACCGAGCACCTGGTAGAACGGCCCGTGCTCCAGGCAGTCGGGCTGCGTCGGATCGAGCGGCTCGTTCACCACATCCCACGCGTACACCGCGGTGCCGAAGTGCTGCACCTCGTTCTGGATGTGACTCTGGATGCGCTCGGTGAGCAGCTGCACGTCCGCGGGGTTCGAGGCCGAGAGCGGCGTCGTGCCGTCCGCCTCCAGGAACACCCAGGAGGGCACCTGCTCGCCCGTGGACCAGACGAGGTTCTGGCCTCGGATGCGCATGCTGTTCGCCTGGGCGAGCGCCACCTCCTGGTCGGCGACGGTGTAGGTGTAATCCCCCTCCTCGGGCTCGGTTTCCTGCCACTTCATGTCATTCTCGGAGGTGATGCTGTCGAAGTGCTTGACGAGCAGCTGCTCGTGGGGTCCCGACAGATCCGTCTGATCGACCGCCGCCCCGACGGGGAAGTACTGCGCCAGCGTCTGGTAGATCGACGGGATGTTCTGCTGAATCACCAGCGGCGGCAGGTACGTCAGCTGGAAGTCGGTGATGTAGAAGTCCTGCGTGCCGCTCGCCGACTGCACGTAGAGGTAGGCCGAGCCCGGGTCGTAGGAGTAAGCCATCGTGAACCTGGGAATCGTCAGCTGCACCCATTGCCCGAGCGGGACCGGGGTATCGTTCACCACCGTGTAGTAGGACGGCGTCCCCGAATTGCTCACCTGCAAGCTGACGTTGAGGGAGTCGGCCTGCGTCGCGTTCGGGCCCAGCATCACCCACACGCTGATCGAGTAGTCCGAGCCGGTATACATGTAGTTGCTGACGTTGATCTGCGGCCCGTCCCAGTCCGCCTGCCGGTTGGCGACCAGCAGGACGTTGGTGTCGCCATTGGGGCCATTGGAGATCGCTGCGTTCGTCAGGACGGAGCTGCCGCTGCGCGAGGACCAGCCGTCAAGCCCGCCGTCCTCGAAGGTGGTGGTGAGGTTGCTCTGCGTGCCGGGTGGCCCGGAGACTTCCGTGATGGTCACATCCGCGAGATAGAACGATTCCGGCGCAGTCGGGCCGATGAGCTGGGCGTACAGGAGCAGGCTGGTCGCGGTCGTGCTGACGGTATAGTTGCCGCCGATCTCGGCCCACGCCGTGTCCGTGACCGGCACCTGATAATTGCCGACCGTGGTGTAGCACGTCCCGCCGGTGCAATTGGGATCCTGACTCTGCACGGTGAAGTTGGCGTCCGTGGCGGTCTCGCCGCCCGTGAGCATCACATATCCCGTGATGGAGTATGTCGCTCCCGGAATCAAGCCGGTGAGCGCCACCGCGGGACCGCCGTTCCCAGTGCTGTTGGTCGTCGTCAACAGGCTGTGGTCGCCGCCATCCGGCTGCGCAGCTACACTGGCCGCCGCTGTCGTTACAACGGGCGCCGAGGCGTTGTAGAAGGACGTCCAACCGTCCGTCTGCCCATCCGCCCACGTATATTGAACGTCCACCTGCGCCGACGCCGGCCGCAGGCATGTGAGAAGCAGAACGACGGCCGCCGCGGCGATTGCAAGCATGCGGCGCCGGACCGCCAGGCAGGACAAGCTTCGCGCGCGCTGAAACATGACGTTTCTCCCCGTGGTTCTTCTGGCGCTCGGGCGAATGGTAGCGGTATCATGCTAGCGCCAGGCGTAGCCATTGTCAAAGCGCCGCTCGCGACCGCGGCGCGCAAAATCAGCGGGATATGCTGGGAAGCGGTGACTGGTACCGCTATCTAGAGCTTGGCGTGTCGACGACTACGCCGCGACCCGGGTCTCTTCCGCGATCATCTCTTCCAGCCGCTCGAGATCCGGCACGAGCGGCGTCTCGTTGACCATTCTCACCTGGCAGATCACCGGGCTGCGCTCGGGAAACAGCCGCGAGTTGTCCGGCCGCACCACGTCCGAGCTCACCCTGACGAGCTGCGGAAAGCCCTGCGAGACGAGCGCGAAGTTGCCGCCGTCGAGCCGCGTCCCCAGGCAGTGGAACACCACCACCCGCGTCCGCCCCGTGGGCACCGGAATGGTCTGCCCGCAGGCCCCCTCGAACGACACCAGCGGCACCGCCTTGCCGCTCCACGGCACCGTGCCGATGTACCAGGGCGGCGCGCCCGTCATTTCGGCGGGCACCTGGAAGCCGACCACCTCCGCCACACAGGCGCGCGGCACGATCAGCCGCCCCTCCGCCAGAGGCACCAGCAGGCTGTAGATCTCCAGGACACGCTCGGTCATGGCTCAGCGGCCCTCGGCCTGACGCGGCATATCCTGCACGGCGCCCTCCTGTGCCGCGCGCCGCCGCTCGACGAGCGGCGTGATCGCATCGAGCAGCTCCGCCTCCTGATAGGGCTTGCCGAGGTAGTCGTCGACGCCGAGCTCGATGGCGCGCGCCCGATGCTTCTCGCCTGCACGCGAGGTGATCATGATGATGGGGACGTCCTTCAGGCGCGCATCGTTGCGCACGTGCGCGGCGACCTCGTAGCCGTCCATGCGTGGCATCTCGATGTCGAGCAGGATGATGTCGGGCACGTGATCCTGCAGCAATCCGACGGCATCCATTCCATCGCGGGCAGTCAGCACCCGCATGCCATTGCGCTCGAGCAGGCGCTGCGTCACGCGACGCACCGTGATCGAGTCGTCGACCACCAGCGCAAATGTCCGCCGGTCCTCCTTCTCCCGCGGAAGCGCCGGCAGCTGCGCGCGCCCGCGCCACTCCGCCCGCACCAGCGCGCCGATGTCGAGGATGATGACGATGCGTCCGTCGCCGAGAATCGTCGCGCCGGAAATGCCGCGGATGCTGGAAATCTGCGGTCCGACCGACTTCACCACGATCTCGCGGCTGCCGACCAGCTCATCGGCGACGAGGCCCGTCGAATGCTCGCCCGCGCGCACCAGCACCACCGGAATCGTCACGTCCTGTTCCGGGAGCGCCGAGGGCTCGAGGCCGACGAACACCGCCAGATGCTGGAAGCGGTATTTCTGTCCGCCATAATCGAACATCGCCGCCTCGGGTCCGAGATGCGCGCTGACTTCCGCCTTGGTCAGGCGCAGCACGCCCTCGACCGTCGGCAAGGGCAGCGCGTAGTACTCCTCGCCCGTGCGCACCACCAGCGCATGACTGATGGCGAGCGTGAATGGCAGGCGGATGGTGAAGACCGTGCCCTCACCGGTCTTGGTCTCCATGTGCAGCGCGCCGCCCAACCGCTTGATCTCGGTCGCGACCACGTCCATGCCGACACCGCGGCCGGCCTGTTGGGTCAGCGTGCCGGCGGTGGAGAACCCCGGCTCGAGGATGAGCTGCATGGCATCCTCATCGCTCAGATTCCGGCCCGGCTGGATGAGCCCGAGCGCCCGGCCCTTGACGCGGATCGCCTCGAGATTCATGCCGGCGCCGTCGTCGGTGAGGCGCACCATGACCTCCGCGCCCTCGCGATGCAGCTCGAGGAGGATCCTGCCGGCGGGCGGCTTGCCGCGGCGCGTACGCTCCTCGGGCGTTTCGATGCCGTGCACCACCGCGTTGCGCAGCATGTGCTCGAAGGGAGGCAGCATGCGCTCGAGCACCTGCCGATCGAGCTCTCCGGAGGCACCCTCGACGACGAGCTCGGCGCGCTTCCCGGTGTCGGAGGCGGCCTGGCGCACGATGCGCGCGAGGCGCTGCACATGCCGCTGGAACGGCACCATGCGCGTACGCATCAGGCCGTTCTGCAGCTCGGTGATGGTCCTCGCCTGCTGCTGCAGGAGGTTCTGCGTATCCTTGGCGAGATTCTCGAGCAGCTGCTGGATGCTCGCCACGTCATTGGCGGTCTCCGCGAGCGCGCGCGAGAACTGTTGGATGGAGGAATACCGATCGAGCTCGAGCGGGTCGAACTCGCTCCGGTGGCCGCTCTCGTCCTCATGCCGGTGCAGGATCTGCGCCTCGGTCTCGATCTCGAGGCTGCGCAGCTGCTCCTTGAGGCGTATCACCGTGCGCGACAGCTCGGCGAGGTTGAAATCGATGGAGCCGAGCTGCTGCTCAAGGCGTGACCTCGCGATGCTGGCCTCGCCGGAGATGTTGAGCAGCTTGTCGAGCAAGTCCGCATCGACACGCGCCATCTCCTGCCGCTCGGCCGGGGCCACCGGCTCCCGCCCCGGCGGTACCGGCAGCGGCGGCGCCAAGGCCTCTTCCGCCGGCGCGTCCGCCACGGGGGCCGTCGAGCGGGCAGTCTCCGGAGCGTGCGCTTCGGGCTCAGGCGCCGCAGCCGGCGGTGCCGAAGTCTCAGGCTCGGAAGGCACCGCCAATACCGGCGGCTCCGGCAGGGTCTCGACCCTTTCGGCAGGCTTCGCCGCCAGGGGCGGCGCTTCCGGCTCGAGAGGTTCCGGCTTGAGAGCCTCCGCCTTCGGGACTTCCGGCATCGGGACTTCCGCTTTCGGGGCTTGCGGCTTGGGAGCCTCCGGCGCGGCCTGCACCCCAGCGCCCGCAGTGCCGCCAGGCCGTGTCAACACCTGGATACGCCCGATCATCGCCCGCGCAGGCGCGACTCGCCGGCCGTTGGCGACCGACTCTCGCATGCGCGCGAGCTCGTCCAGGCTCCCTTGGATGACATCGAACACCGCGCCGTCGACCGCGACCGAGCCGCTCTCGGCCTGGATGACCAGCGTCTCGAGCTCGTGACTCAGATCGCCCATGGCGCTGATGCCCGCCATGCGCGCGCCGCCCTTCAGGGTGTGCAGCGGACGCTTGAGCGCGGTAGCGCTCTCCGCGCTGCCGGGCTGGCCGCGCCAGTCGCTCAAGGCGCGCTCGGAAGCATCGATGAGCTCGAGTGCTTCCTCCGTGAAAATCGCCGCCACTTCGGGGTCGAAGTCCGGCGCCTCCTCAACGGCGGCCGATACCGCCGCCTCAGCGCTCTGCGCGGCTGGCTCGGGAGCGACCGGAGCCCATTCCTCGGGTGACGGTCCGCTGGCGTCGGCCCCAGAGGCTTCCGCAATACGCGCATCGAGCGCCGTCTCGGCCTCGCGCAGCCGCTCGAGGAGTTGCCAGTGATTCACGAAGTAACCGGTCGGCTCATCGAGATGCGCAGCCACCGACTCGATCGCCTCCATGGAGTCGGCGAGCAGTGTCAGATCCGTGGAGCACAGGCCGATGCCGCTCGTGAAGGCGCGGCGCAGCCAGTGATCGAGCGGCTCGGCGAGGCGCACGCCGTGACGCGCCTGCGCCATCTTCGAGCTGCCGGCCAGCGTGTGGCAGGCCCGGTAGACGTCCTCCGGAAGCAGGTGCGGCTCGGGCGCCTGCGACTCGCGCGCGAGGAAGGCGCGGATGACCGCGACATGCGCTCCGGTCTCGCGCGTGTAGATCTCGCGCAGCGCTTCATCCATCGTCCCGGGAGACGAAGGTTGCGCAGCCTGTTGCGGCGCGTTGGCGGTGGCAGCGATCGGCGCCTCCACGGCTGGGGCCGGAGGCTCGACGGCCGCGCTCACGGACGCCGCCGAAAGCGATTCCTCGGCGGCAGCCCGCCTCGCCGACACCTCGGCCGGGCCATTCTCTTCGCCCGCGGCATCAGCCGCGGCGCGCCGTGAGACGGCCGGCTGGCGTCCTGCCGCCAAGGCGTGCGCGCGAGTCGCGATTGCGGCGACATCGGCTCTGACCGGGCCGCCCTTCTCCAGGTGCTCGATCATCTGCGGCAGCGCCGCGATCGCCTCGTGCAGCACCTCGAGGATCGCGGGACTGCGGCTCAGGGTGTTGTCGAGAACGCGGTTGAGGAGGTTTTCCACCGACCAGGCGAGCTCGCCGAGCTCGCGGGCGCCGACCATGCGGCCGCTGCCCTTCAGCGTGTGGAAGGATCGACGCACCGTCACCAGGGCTTCGCGCTCGAGCGGGTTCTGATCCCACACCGGGAAGCCGCGCTCGATCTTGACCAGCTCCTCGCGCGCCTCCTCGATGAAGAGCTTAACGAGCTCTGGGTCCGCGTTCTCCGCCAGCGCCGCCAGCCTCGCCGCGGGCGACGGTGTCAGGACGGGCGGCGCGTGAGCGTGGACGTCGGTCGCTTCCCCGTGCGCGAGGTCCTCCTGCATCGCTGGCGGGATCTGAACGGTCTTTGCGAACGAGGACGGCTCGAGCGGCGGCACCGTGGGCACCGACACGGTCTGCTGTTGCTCGAGCGCCTGCACGCACGTCTGTGCGTTGTCGAGCATGTACCAGGGGTCGCCGCGGCCGGCTTGCAGCGTCTCCATGTAGTACTCGACACTGACGATGGCATCGGCGAGCCGGTCGAGAAAGCCCGCGGGCAGCACCGGCGCGCCCGGGCGCATGACGCGCTTCAACTGGGTGGTGACCGCTTCGATGACTTCCACGGCGCGCGTCTTGCCGAGGATCAGGAGCGCCGCCTTCAGGCCGCGGATCAGCTCCTGCCAGCTGTCGAGCCCGGCGGCATCGAGCGTGCCGCCGACACTCTGCGTGACTGCCTCCTTGATCCGCGCGAGGTTGAGAATGCATTCGCGCAGCACGGCGGACTGGACCTGTTGGAAGTCATGATCCTCGCTCTGCGCGACCGACGCGTCGCCCGCTTTCGGCAGGATCATCCCCACCAGGCCTTCATCGAGCCGGTCCTCGACGCCGATGAGCGCCGCGGCGATCTCGACCAGCGTCGCCTCGTCCGCCTTGAGGCTTCCGGCCACGATCTTTGCCAGCTTCTCCGTCTGCGCCTGCACGATCGAGCGCAACTGGCCGAGGCCGAGCACGCCCAAGGTGTCGCCGATCTTGCGCAGCAGCTCGATCTGCGGTCCGAGCTCCTGCGGCTGGCCGGCGCCGCGGCGCACGAAGATATCGAGGACGTCTTTCACCCTGGAGAGGTCCTCGCGGATCGCCGCGGCGACCGTCTGCATGAGCTTGACGCTCGGCGCGGAGAGACTCTCGCGCTCCTGCTCGATGCTCTCGTCGACCGGCAGCAGTTCCGCCAGACGGAAGGAAGCCCGCACCGCCGAGACGCGCGGGCCGCTACATTCCGCGCGGCCGACGTAATAGAGCAGGTTGTTCAACAGCTCGACCGGCGGGCTCTGGCAGTAGCGCGCCTCGCCGAGCTCGTACAGGCGGCGGATCTCGCGGTCGGAGAGCCCGAGCAGGCGCTTGACCGACACGCCGCCCTCGAGGCCGTTCTCGCGCAGCGCCTCGATGATCGCGCCCACCACCCACCAGAGCTGGAAGACCGGCTGACGGGTTGCGGTCTGCTCGAGCTTCTGCGCGACGCCCGCCAAGGTCTCGAGGTTCCCCTCGATACGCTCGCCCCGGATCCAGCCGATGAGGCCCATCTGGAAGCGGGAGCGCAGGCGCCGGCTCCATTGCTCGATGTTGAGCGGCGGCTCATCCGTGATCGCCGCGGCCGGCTGCGCCTGCTTGTCCGACTTCAGGTTGAGAAGAAGGAGCGTCCCTTCGGAGAGGAGCGCGCTGCCGCGCACGGCGCGCAGATCGTTGAGGAGCGGCAGCAGCACGAGCGCGAGATCGCGCCCTCCCGCCAACACGCGCTCGAGGTATCCCGGCAGCTGCACCATCGCGCGCAGCAGCGCATCCAGGCTCTCCGCTTGACCCTTGCGCTCCGTGACGGTGGCGAGGAGATACCCCGACACCTGCTCCATCTCCTCGGCAAGGAGCGCCGCGCCGTAGATCTCGAGCAGCCGCAGCACTCCGTGGACCTGGTGCAACTCCTGCTTGCAACGCTCGAGGAGCGACACGTTGTCGGGCTGCTCGACATAGGTCTCGAGCGCCGTGCGGGCCTCCGCCAGAGTGGCATTGATCTCGCGGCCGACGAGGTCCAGCGTCTGGGATGCGACTTCCGGCATTACTCAGGTGCCGCCCGAGGCGGAGATCTGTCTGACGCTGCCGCTAGCCGCGGTGTTGGGGTTGGCACCGGCCGGGGGCGCGCCGGGGTTGCCGCCCCGGCCGTCGGGCGGCCGCCGGAACGCGCCGGAGGCTCCGGGCGCCGGCTCGGAGATCGTGCCCGGCAGGCGGAACCCGGCTGCCGCGCGCCGCAGACCCGCGGAGAGCTCGGCGAGCTTGGCAATGGCCACCGAGGTGGCGTTGGTCGATTCGGCCGTCTGGACGCTGATCTCCTTCAGCACCTGCATGTTGCGTGCGATGTTCTGCGCGCCGCCCGTCTGCTGGCGCGAGCTCGCGGAGATGTTCTGCACCAGGCTCGCGATCTGATTTGACACCTGCTCGATTTCCTCGAGGGCCGCGCCGGCGTTCTCCGCGAGCAGCGCCCCGCCGACGACGTCGGTGGTGCTGCGCTCCATGGAGACCACCGCCTCATTGGTGTCGGTCTGAATGGTGCGCACCAGCACCTCGATCTGCTTGGTGGCGGTGGCCGCCCGCTCGGCGAGCCGCTGCACCTCGTCGGCCACCACCGCGAAGCCGCGGCCGGCCTCGCCGGCCATCGACGCCTGGATGGAGGCGTTCAGCGCCAGGATGTTGGTCTGTTCCGCGATGTCGTTGATGAGCTCGACGATGTTGCCGATCTCCTGCGAGCTCTCGCCGAGGCGCTTGATGCGCTTCGAGGTCTCCTGGATGGTCTCGCGGATGGTGTTCATGCCGTCGATGGTGCGCCGCACCGCATCGCCGCCCTTGTGAGCCACCTCGACCGAGTGGCGCGCCACGTCCGCGGCGCGCTCCGCGTTGCCCGAGACCTCGGCCACCGAGCTCGCCATGCCGGCGGCCGATTCGGTGGCGGAGGAGATCTGCTTCGACTGCGCGCCGCTCGCCTTGGCGAGATGCTGGGAAAGCGCCTGCGTCTGGCGCGTGGCGCTGTCGAGTTGGATGGCCGACTGGTTGATGGTCGTCACCAGGCCGCGCAGGGCGTCGACGGCGTAGTTGATGGAGTCGGCGATCGCGCCGGTGATGTCCTCGGTGACGGTCGCCTGCACCGTCAGATCGCCGTCGGCGAGGTTCGAGAGCTCATCGAGCAGGCGCAGGATCGCCTGCTGGTTGCGATCGTTCTCCTGCCGCTGGGTCTCGGCCGCGAGACGCTGGTCCGCGACGGTCCGGTGCAGCCGTGCCGCCATGACCGCGGCGACGATGACGAGGACTGCCGCGAGTGCGCCGAGCGCCGCGGGGCCAAAAACGCCGAGCGCCCGAGGCACGGCCGATGCGGCGCCGGGATGCGCGGCGAGGAGGTAGTCAGAAGCAGCTGCGAGCGCCGCGAGCGCCGCTGCCGCGGCGAGCAGCCCGGTGAGGCCGGAGTCCGGACGCGCAGGACTCGCAGGGGGAGCAGGCTTGGCACGCCGCGCCGCAGTCATGCCGCTGCTTCCGCGAACGCCGGGCTCTCCAGCACCGAGCGCAGGCTCAACACCGGCCACTGCTCACTCGCGCGCCGGAAGGCACCGGCGACATACCGCTCGCAACGGGCAACGGTCGGCGGCGCATCGCCCGTGAACTCCCCTTCCGCGAAGCGCCGGAAACCCAGGACCTCGTCCACGAGCAGCCCGGCCGGGATCTCGCGGTGATTGACGACCATGACGCGCGTGTTGCGCGTGATCTGAGTCGTGCCGCTGCCCAGGAACTGGCGCAGATCGATGATCGGTAGAAGCTGGCCACGCACGTTAGCGAGCCCTTTGATCCAAGGCTTGGCGCCCGGCACGCGCGTCATGCTCGCCGGCACCCCGAATACCTCGCGCGTCTCCTCACGCGCGACCAGATAAAGATCCCCCGCCATCCGCAGCGCCACACCCACCCACTCGCGTCCGGCCGCCCCTTCCTGGGCCACCTGGGCCGACATCGCCCGGCCGCGACGCTCGAGCTCCGCCAACAGCTCGAAGGGCCGATCCCTGAGAGATCTGAGCGCGACTTCGTCGGTCATGCGAGCGGCTGGGCTCAAGGCGACAGAGTCGCCTGTGCCTTGGCGACCAGCTGGTCGGGCGAGACCGGCTTCACCATGTAGTCGACCGCTCCCTGGCGCAGTCCCCAGATCCGGTCGGTCTCCTGACCTTTGGAGGTCACCATGACGATCGGAATCGTGCGCGTCCTGGGATCGTTGGCGAGGGCACGCGTCGCCTGATAGCCATTCATGCCCGGCATGACGATGTCCATGAAGATTAGGTCGGGGCTCATCTCGCGCGCGAGCCGGACGCCTTCGGCGCCGTCGGCCGCAGCTGCGGTGCGGTAGCCGTGCTTCTCGAGGGCCTTCTGCATCACGTGCACTTCGGTCGGCGAGTCGTCCACGATCAGGATCAACGGCATGGCCATCATCTCCCGATATGCGTCTCGATCGCGCCCAGGAGCTCGTCCTTGGTGAAAGGCTTGGTGAGGTAATGCTCGGAGCCGACGATCCGGCCCCGCGCGCGATCGAAGAGGCCGTCCTTGGAGGACAGCATGATCACGGGGATGGAGCGGAACACCTTGTTGTGCTTGATCAGCGAGCACGTTTGATAGCCGTCGAGGCGCGGCATCATGATGTCGACGAACACGATGTCGGGCTGGTGGTCGGCGATCTTCGCCAGCGCATCGAAACCGTCGATCGCCGTGAAAACCTCGCACCCCTCCTTCGCGAGGAGGGTCTCGGCCGTGCGGCGGATCGTCTTGCTATCGTCGATCACCAGGACTTTCAGGCCCTGGAGCTTCGTGTTGCTGCCGGTCACGGTCACGCAACTCCTTCAACTTGACTTGAGGCTCGAGCTCGCCGCCCGGGAGCACCCCCGCCGGCCCAAGGGAGGCCGCGGCCGCGAGCGTCTGCGGGGCCCGAGACTACACGGAATGCCCGACGGTTCGCCATCGACCCCTCCGCCTCTGAACGAGGCGCTGGCGTTTTAACATATCGGTCAGTGACTCGCCATGCGCTACGCATCACGTTTTGAGCAAGCTGTCCCGGAACGCTTACTCACTTGCTTTCGGACTGGCATTATGCCCCCATGACCACGGCCGTTCGCATCGGGGTCGTCATGGACCCCATCGCCGCCATCCACTACGCGAAGGACACGACGCTCGCCATGCTGCTCGCGGCGCAGGCGCGGGGCTGGACGCTCCTTTACATGGAGCAGCGCGACCTTTCCCTGCGCGACGGCATCGCCCGCGGGCGGCTGCGGCCACTCACGGTCAAGGCCGATCCCGGCGGCTGGTTCGAGCTCGGCGAGCCGCGCGTCGAGCCGCTGGGCAGTATCGACTGCATCCTCATGCGCAAGGACCCGCCCTTCGACACCGAGTACATCTATAGCACGTACGTGCTCGAGAGAGCCGAGGAGCAGGGCGCGCTCGTCGTCAATCGGCCGCAGGGCCTGCGTGACATCAACGAGAAAGTCTCGACGGCCTGGTTCCCGCAATGCTGCGCGCCGACGCTCATCAGCCGCGACATGGCGGACATGGAAGCCTTCCTGCGCGAGCACGGCAAGATCGTTTGCAAGCCGCTCGACGGCATGGGAGGCCGCTCGATCTTCGTCCTGGAGCAGCACGACAAGAACATGAGCGTGGTGTTCGAGACGCTCACCGACTACGGCCGGCGCTTCGCCGTGGTGCAGCGCTACCTGCCGGAGATCGTGGCGTCCGGCGACTCGCGAGTGCTCCTCATCGACGGGGAGCCCGTGGCCTACGCCCTGGCGCGCATCCCGCAGCCCCACGACCACCGCGGCAACCTCGCGGCGGGCGCCCGCGGGGTGGGCCGCCCGCTCGCGGAGCGCGACCGTTGGCTCGCAGGCCAGATCGGGCCCGCGCTCGCGGCCAAGGGGATGCTGTTCGTCGGGCTCGATGTGATCGGTGGCTTCGTGACGGAGATCAACGTCACGAGCCCTACGGGCGTGCGTGAGCTCGAGAAGCAATTCCACAGCGACATCGCCGGCCAGCTCATGAGCGCGATCGAGCGGCGGCTTGGGGCGCGGGGGGCCCTCTGACAGTGGCGCGGCGCGCTTTGATGCTGCGGGAAGGCAAAGCCCCTGTCTGGGATCGGCTGCTCGCGATGCTCTTCCTGGTCGCGCTGCTGCATGGCGTCATCATCCTCGGACTCACGTTCAAATCGCCGATCGCCGGCAACGACAGCGCGCCCGGCCTGCAGGTGCTTCTCGTTTCGGACGAAGTGCCGGCGGCCGATCGCAACGATCGTGCGACTTACCTCGCGCAGCGGACGCAGCTCGGCTCCGGGAATACCCGCCAGGACGTCACCCCGCGCAACGCCGCGCAGGCGCCGGTCCTTCCGGCCCAGCAGGGAACCCCGGAAGGCAACGCCCTGTCGGCCGGCGGCCCGGCGGCGGGCTCCCAGGACCGGCGCGTCCTCATGACCTCCGGCTGGAGCACCGTCGTCCATTACCTGACCGACGAGGGCAGTGCAGGTAACGCCGCGGAGCAGCCGATGCTTCTCGACCAGCAGGCCGCCGATCAGCCGGGGCCCGACGATGAGGCAGGACCGGTGCAGCTGCGCGGGCCGAAGCGCGATGAGCTCTGGGTCACACCGGACACGCGCGCGTCCATCGTCGCCCCGTATCTCGTCGCCTGGCGCGCCAAAGTGGAGCGCATCGGCACCCTCAACTACCCTGCGGCCGCGCGGCACGCCGGGGAGAACGCGAGCCCCGTCATCGAAGTCGCCATCGACGCGGATGGTCGCCTCGCCCAAGCGACGATCCGCCGCTCGAGCGGCGACCCGGAGCTCGATCAGGCGGCGCTCGCCATCCTGAAGCTCGCCAGCCCCTTCGACCCCTTCCCGCCGCAGCTCGCGCACCGCTACCGCGTGCTGCACTTCGTTTATGAATGGCAATTCGTCGGCGGACGGGTGGCCACCGGGTCGGTCATGGCGGCACCGTGAACACGGTTCCTTGAGCCGGAGGCGCTCCGTCTCCATACTTGGGGCTCATGAGCGAGCACAGCAGCGAGAGCTCGGCAGCCGGTGACGGATCGCTCCTCGAGGCGCCGGACGGTGGCAGCCTGACGAACCACCTGCTGATCGCCATGCCCTCGCTCCTCGAGCCGAACTTCGTGCAGACGGTGGCGATCATCTGTGAGCACACCCCCGATCGCGGCGCCCTCGGCATCGTTCTCAACAAGCCCTTGCCCATGCGTCTGTCGGATGTGCTCTCCCAGATGAAGCTCGAGCCCTCCACGGAGCTCATCGCTGCGCAGCCGGTACTGCGCGGCGGCCCCGTGCACAGCGACCGCGGCTTCGTGCTCCATCGGCCCGGCGGACAATGGGACCACACCCACAAAGTGTCGGAGACCATCCAGGTCACGACTTCACGCGACGTGCTCGCCGCGATGGCCCGCGGTGAGGGTCCGGGCGATGCCTTCATCGCGCTCGGCTACGCGGGTTGGGAATCCGGCCAGCTCGAGCGCGAGATCCGCGAGAACGCCTGGACCTCCATGCCGGCCGATGCGCGCGTGGTATTCGAGCTGCCCTACGAGGAGCGCTGGATCGGCGCCTGGCGGCTCCTCGGCATCGATGTCGACCGGCTGAGCCTGGTCGCCGGGCATGCCTGACAAGCCGGTCGAGACCGTTCTCGCTTTCGATTTCGGACTCAGACGTATCGGCATCGCGGCAGGGGATACGCTCACCGCGTCTGCCGCGCCCCGCCCCGCCGCATTCATGACGCACGCCGGTCCCGACTGGACGGCAATCGCCCGTGAGGTCGATGGGCTCAAACCGCGGCGCCTCATCGTCGGCGCACCGTATAATGCCGACGGCACCCCGGGAGCGCTCGCTCCGGCGGCCCGCCGGTTCGCCAACGAGCTCGAGCGCCGCTTCAAGCTCCCCGTCAGCATGGTCGATGAGCGCTGGTCCTCTCTGGAAGCCGGCGCGGCGCTCAAGGCGCGACGCGCCGGCGGCGGGCGGCGGCGAATCCGGCGCGAGGATGTCGACAGCGCGGCGGCGGCGGTCATTCTGGAGCGCTGGCTCGCGGGCGAGAGCGGAGAAAGTCTGAAGTGATTGAGCAAACAAGGGCGGTGACTTCCCAACTTCGCGCCGATGGATCATTGCGGCATTTGATCACGCTCGAAGGCTTGTCGCGTGAGCTCATCGAGCGGCTGCTCGAGCGAGCCCAGGGGTTCGTCAGACCGCTCGGCGCCCGCCCGGCCGCCAGCCAGTCTCTCGCCGGCCGAACCGTCGCCAACCTCTTCACCGAGCCTTCCACCCGCACCCGCGTGTCTTTCGAGCTCGCCGCGAAGCGCCTGGGGGCCGACGTCGTCAACCTCGAAGTCCAGCTCTCCTCACGCGTCAAGGGCGAGAGCATGCTCGACACGGTGTACACGCTTCAGGCGCTGCACGTCGACGCGATGGTCATCCGCGACGCGGAGCCCGGAGTGCCTGCCGCGGTAGCCGCGAGCGTGGCCTCACACGTCAGCGTGCTCTCCGCCGGCGAAGCGCACGTCTCCCATCCAACACAAGGTTTGCTGGACGCGCTGACGGTCCGGCAACACAAGAAGCATGTCGATGCATTGAGTATCGCCATCGTAGGCGACATCCGGCACTCGCGCGTCGCCCGCTCCGACTACCATGTGTTTCGCGCCCTCGGGTGCTCGGACCTGCGGATCGTTGCGCCGCCCGCCCTGATGCCCGCGCCGGAGGAGTTTGCCGGCTGCGCGCGCCATACCTCGCTCAAGACCGGACTGAAGGACGCTGACGTCGTGATGATGCTGCGCATCCAGAAGGAACGCATGGGTCAGGCCGACCTTCCCGATGCGGACCGATACTTCGCCAAATACGGGCTCACGCCGGAGCGGCTCGCGGGCGCCAGACCTGACGCCATCGTCATGCATCCGCAGCCCATGAACCGCGGCATCGAGATCTCCTCCGACGTGGCCGACGGCCCGCAATCGGCCATCCGCGACCAGGTGCGTAACGGTGTCGCCGTCCGTATGGCGGTACTGGACGAAGTGTTGGCTTCGCGGGCCGGGGCGGCATGAGCCGAGAGAGCCGCGGAACCCTGCACCTCGAAGACGCGCGCGTAATCAAGCAGACGGCTTACGACGGCGATCAGTTCGTGGTGCGCCTCGCCGCCCCCGCCTGCGCCGCTCGCGCGCAACCCGGCAGCTTCGTGCACCTGACCTGCGACCCCGCCATCCCGATGCGCCGGCCCCTCTCCATCATGCGCGCCGACGCCAAGAGCGGCTGGATCGAAGTGCTCTACAAGGTCCTCGGCTCCGGACTGCACGCACTCGCCGCGCACAAGCCCGGCGACTCGGTCAGCATCATCGGCCCTATCGGCAAGCCCTTCAGCCTCCACCCTGAGCGCCCGCGGCCCCTGCTTATCGGCGGCGGTGTCGGCATCCCGCCCATGGTTTTCCTGGCCGACCGCCTACGCGTGGAGATCCCCGGCCTCTACCAGCCCCTCGTGCTCATGGGCTCGGAGATCCCCTTTCCTTTCCGCCCGCGCCCTTCCGTCATCGTCGTGGCCGGCATGCCGACAGGCAGCATCGCCTGCATGCCGCTCCTCGATCAATGGGGCATCGCGAGCCGGCTCGCGAGCCGCGCCGGCTTCCCCGGCTGCTACGAGGGCTTCGTCACCGAGCTCGCCGACGAGTGGCTGAGCACCCTCGCCGCCCCCCAACTCGCCGAAGTTGAGCTCTTCGCCTGCGGCCCCACGCCCATGTTGGCCGCGGCAGCCGCAGTGGCGCGCCAGCACGGCGTCCCGTGTCAGGCGTCGCTGGAAGAATTCATGGCCTGCGCGGTCGGCGGCTGCGCCGGCTGCACCGTGCTGGTGCGGACGCCCGAAGGCGAAGCGATGAAGAGGGTCTGCGTCGACGGGCCGGTGTTCGACGCGCTGAGCGTGTTCTAGCCAAAATTGATCTTGGCTTCGAGATTGGCCCGCGAATCCGCGTTGGCCAACGCCTCCGCCAGCTCGACTCGCCCGTCCTTGTAAAGCTCGTGCAGCGCCACATCGAAGCTCTGCACGCCGCGCTCGCCGCTCGCCGCGATCGCCTCCTTGATCCCGATCACATCCCCTTTCTTCACCAGCTCCGCGGTGTGCGGCGTATTGAGCATCACTTCCACGGCCGCCAATCGCCGGTTGTCCTTCCCCATGATCAGCCGCTGCGCCAGGATGGCCCGCAGATACTGCGACAGATCGAGGAAGATCTGCGGGTGCTGCTCCCGCGGAAACATGTTGATGATGCGATCCAGTGTCTCCGCGCAATTGTTGGCGTGCAGCGTCGCCAGCACCAGATGCCCCGTGCCGGCCAGGTTGATCGCCGTCTCCATGCTCTCGCGATCCCGCACCTCCCCGATGAGGATCACGTCCGGCGCGGCGCGCATCACGCCCTTCAGCGCACGCGAAAAGGACTTCGTATCGAGCCCCACCTCACGCTGGTTCACGATCGAGCGCTTGTTGGCGTGCAGGAACTCGATCGGGTCCTCGATGGTGACGATGTGGTCCGAATTCGTCTCATTGCGCAGATTGATCATCGCCGCGAGCGTCGTCGACTTGCCCGAGCCCGTGGCGCCCACCACCAGGGTGAGCCCCCGCTTGAGCAGCGCCAGATCGCCGACCACCTCCGGCAGCCCGAGCGCATCGAGCCGCGGCATGTCCGCCGTGATGTACCGCAGCACCATCGCCGGATAGCCGCGCTGCAGGAACACGTTGACGCGAAAGCGCCCGAGCCCGGGCTCCGAGATGGCGAAGTCGATCTCGAGCTCGCTCGCGAACCGCTCGCGCTGCTCCTGGCTCATGAGCGCGAACGCCGTCTGACGCACCGTTTCCGGAGAGAGCACCTGCTTGTTCACCGGGAAGATCTGTCCCTCGATCTTGATCTTGATGGGCGCGTTGCAGGTGAAGAAGAGATCGGACGCCTTCTTCTGCACCATCAGCTTGAAGAGCGGCTTGGTGTTGAGCTGCGGCTGGGTGCCGGCCGCGGCGCTCGCGGCCGTAGGCGCCACGAAGGTTCCCGTGGCCGCAAGCGAGCTCTGCGGCCCGGTCGCGCTCGGCTTCGGGTCGGCGGGCGCATTCATTATATCGGCCGCCCGTCTTCCTCTTCGACGATCTGCAGCGCGCCGCCGTCGTCTAGGCCCTTGTTCTCGCGCTTGCTCTCGAGCTTGATCCGCAGGCGCAGCTCGTTCTTCGAGTCGGCGTTGCGCAGCGCGTCCTCGTAGGAGATGAAGCCCGTCTCGTAGAGCTCGTAGAGCGACTGATCGAAGGTCTTCATGCCGAGGCGCGTGGACCGCGCCATCACGTCCTTGATCTTTGCCACGTCGCCTTTGAAGATGAGGTCCTGGATGAGGGGCGAGTTCAGCATGATCTCCAGCGCCGCGATGCGGCCGGCGCCACCCTCGCGCGGCACCAGGCGCTGCGAGATGAACGCGCGGATGTTGAGGGACAGGTCCATCAGCAGCTGCGCCCGCCGCTCGTCGGGGAAGAAGTTGACGATGCGGTCCAGCGCCTGGTTGGCGTTGTTGGCGTGCAGGGTCGCGAGCACGAGGTGGCCGGTCTCGGAGAACTGGATGCCGTACTCCATCGTCTCGCGGTCGCGGATCTCGCCGATGAGGATCACATCCGGCGCCTGACGCAGGGTGTTCTTGAGCGCCGCGTGCCAGGACTCGGTATCGACGCCGATCTCCCGGTGCGTGATGACGCAGCCCTTGTGCTGGTGCACATACTCGAGCGGATCCTCGATGGTGACGATGTGGCCGCGAGTCTTCTCGTTGCGATGGCCGACCATCGTCGCCAGCGTCGTCGACTTGCCGGAGCCGGTGCCGCCCACCACGATGACCAGACCGCGCTTGGACAGCACCACTTCCTTCAGGACCGGCGGCAGATCGAGCTCCTCGA
The DNA here is from genome assembly GCA_050739095.1 of Steroidobacteraceae bacterium. Classification (GTDB taxonomy): domain Bacteria; phylum Pseudomonadota; class Gammaproteobacteria; order Steroidobacterales; family Steroidobacteraceae; genus 13-2-20CM-66-19. Next base: position 38,018 of record JBOIAR010000022.1, read on the forward strand.
AGGTCGGGATCTTGGCGTTGATCAGGCGGATGACGCAGCCGGTGGCGCCCTGCTGCACGAAGGCGCTGACGCGGAAGCGCCCGATGCCCGGCGGCGCGATCGCGAAGTTGGCCTCTTTGGTGGCGTCGAACTCCCGCGACTGGCGGTCGTTCATGATGGCGCGCACCAGCGTCGCGGCCTGCTCCGGCGTCAGCGCGCGCTCGGTCTGCGGCCGGATATCCCCGTCGATCTTGATGGCGGGAGGGAAGCCGGCGGTGACGAAGAGATCGGACGCTTTCTTCTCCGTCATCCGACGCAGGAGGTCCTGCATCAGCTTTATCGCTTGATCACGATCCACGGCAACTCCCCGTTAAGACTTGCGCGCAACGCATCACAAAGCATCTTTATTCTGGGCCTTGTACCGCGCCTCCTCCTTGCTGACGACCCCCCTCGTGACGAGATCGGTGAGACACTGGTCGAGCGTCTGCATGCCCTGCGCCTGGCCCGTCTGGATGGCAGAGTACATCTGGGCGATCTTGCCCTCGCGGATCAGATTGCGGATGGCGGGGGTGCCGATCATGATCTCATGCGCGGCCACCCGGCCGCCGCCGTTGCGCTTGAGCAGCGTCTGTGAGATCACGGCCCGCAGCGATTCGGACAACATGGACCGGACCATCTCCTTCTCCGCCGCGGGGAACACGTCGACCACTCGATCGATGGTCTTGGCGGCGGAGCTGGTATGCAGGGTGCCGAAGACCAGGTGGCCGGTCTCGGCGCCCGTCAGCGCGAGACGGATGGTCTCGAGATCGCGCATCTCACCGACCAGGATGATGTCCGGGTCCTCGCGCAGGGCCGAGCGCAGCGCCTCGCTGAAGCCGAGCGTGTCGCGATGCACCTCGCGCTGGTTCACCAGGCAGCGCTTGGACTCATGCACGAACTCGATCGGGTCCTCGATGGTGATGATGTGGTCGGGCCGGTTGTCGTTGCAGTGGTTGACCATTCCCGCGAGCGTGGTCGACTTGCCCGAGCCCGTGGGCCCCGTGACGAGCACGAGTCCCCGCGGCAGCATGCACAGGTCGCGGAAGATCTTCGGCGCCTGCAGGTCATCGAGCGAGAGGATTTCCGAGGGGATGTTGCGGAACACCGCGCCGGCGCCGCGGTTCTGATTGAACGCGTTGACGCGAAAGCGCGCGAGCTTGGGGATCTCGAAGGAGAAATCGGTCTCGAAGAATTCCTCGTATGCCTTCCGTTGCTTGTCGTTCATGATGTCGTACACCATGCTGTGCACCTCCTTGTGGGAGAGCGCCGGCATGTTGATCCGCTTCATGTCGCCATCGACGCGGATCATGGGCGGCACGCCCGAGGAGAGGTGCAGGTCCGATGCCTTGTTCTTGACGGCAAAGGCCAGGAGTTGCGCGATGTCGACGGCCATTGGGATTTCCCGGGTCTCGAAGGGACCCACGGCAGTATAGCGGAGGGGTTTGGGCGTCCATATGTTAAGGTCCTCGCAGAATTTGCCGGAACGCATCCGCGCGGTGCGCGCCCGGGTCGCCGCGGCCGCCGCGAGCGCCGGCCGGAATGCGGACTCGGTCACACTTCTTGCCGTCTCCAAGGGCCAGCCCGCGCCGCTGATCCGCGCGGCAGCGGCCGCAGGGCTGCGCGACATCGGAGAGAGCTATCTCGGCGAGGCGCTCGGCAAGATGGAGGTCCTTGCCGATCTGCCGCTCACCTGGCATTTCATCGGCAGGCTCCAGGCCAACAAGACGCGCCAGGTGGCGGAGCGCTTCGCCTGGGTGCACGGCCTCGACCGGCTGAAGATCGCCGAGCGCCTGTCCGCGCAGCGCCCCTATCACGCCCCGGCGCTGCACGTCTGCATCCAGGTGAACCTTGCGGGCGAGTCGACCAAGGGGGGCGTGCCTCCCCGGGACGCGCCGGCGCTCGCGGCCGCGGTGGCGGCGCTGCCGCGCCTGACGCTCCGCGGACTCATGTGCATCCCCCCCGAGGAGACCGATCGCCAGCGGCAGCGCGAATGGTTCGCGAGCCTCAGGGGGCTCGAGGAGGCCCTGAACGCGGACGGCCTCGCTCTCGATACCCTGTCGATGGGCATGAGCGGCGATTTCGAGTCGGCGATCGAGGAAGGCGCAACCCTCGTGCGGATCGGCACGGCGCTCTTCGGACCGCGCCCCGAGGGGCCCTCACCCGGTACAATCCCGCCACCATGAACCTCGAGCTGACCGTCCTGGGCGCCGGCAACATGGGGCGCGCGCTCATCGGCGGCCTGTTGCGCCACGGCATGCGCGCGGAGCAGATCGCCGTCGGCGAGAGCCAGGAGGCCGCGCGTGCCACGCTTTCCCGCGAGCTTGGCATCAGCGCCGAGGCGGATAACGCCGCCGCCATCCGCCAGGCGCATCTCGTGGTGATCGCCGTGAAGCCGTATCACGTGGAGTCGGTGCTCACGCCCCTCGCGGCGGAGTTGCAGCAAAGGCGGCCCGTCGTCCTCTCGGTCGCCGCCGGCGTCAGAATCCAGGCGCTGCGGCGCTGGTGCGGGCCGGGCGTACCCGTGATCCGCGCGATGCCCAACAGGCCCGCGCTGGTCGGCGCCGGAGCGACCGCGCTCTTTGCGCCCCCGGAGGTCGACGCTGCGCCCCGCGCGATGGCGGCACAGATCATGCAATCGGTGGGCGAAGTCCTCTGGGTTGCAACGGAGGATGCGCTCGATGTGGTGACGGCCCTCTCCGGCAGCGGGCCCGCCTACTTCTTCCTGCTGGCGGAGACCCTGGCGCAGGCCGGAGCGGACCTCGGACTCGAGCCGGCAACGGCGCGACGGCTGTCGATCGCCACATTGCACGGCGCGGCACTCCTCGCGCACGGCGGCGATGGCGATCTCGCGCGGATGCGCGCGGAAGTGACGTCGAAGGGAGGCACTACCGAGGCGGCGCTGCGCACGCTGCAGGCCGCGGGATTCAACGAGCTCATCATCCACGCGGTCGAAGCGGCGGCGCGCCGCAGCCGCGAGCTCGGAAATTCGTGAAATTGCCATGAGTCTACTGGCCATCATCATCGGCGAGCTGCTGTCGCTGGCGCTGTTCGTGGTGCTGCTGCGCCTGCTGTTGCAGTTGGCGCGGGCGGACTTCCGCAATCCCATCTGCCAGGCGGTGGTGCGCCTCACCAATCCGCTCATCATTCCGTTGCGCCGCGTGCTGCCGCCGGTGCGCAAGCTCGACACCGCCACGGTCGTGGCGGTCGTCGTCATCGCCTGCATCCTGGTGGCGGTGGGCTTCGCGTTCACGCCTTTCCGCGGTGACTCGCTCATCTGGGTACAGGAGGTCGTGCTGACGATCGTGTACGCGGTGCTGTGGATCTACTTCTGGGCGATCATCGTTTATGCGCTGCTCAGCCTCGTTGCCCCTGGCGGGTACTCGCCGCTGCAATCCGTGCTGGCGAGCCTGTGCGAGCCGGCCTTGGGGCCGTTTCGCCGTGTCATTCCCGGAATCTCGGGTATCGATCTGTCGCCGCTCTGGGCGTGCCTGGCAATCCAGATAATCCTCTATTTCCTTCCGCGGCCTCTCTTCTTCGCCTGGTAGATACGCTGCGCGCTGCACGCTCCCCCCTCGAAACCAAGCGCTTAGCGGCGACACCGCAACGAGAGTCGCAGCATCACCTGCGGCACAGCACCGGCCGAAAACCCTGTAAAAAAAGGCATTTCAGCGCCGCCCGCGGCGAAAAAAAATGTTGCGCAGGCGCGCGCATGTGCTATTTTTCCGCGCGGATTCACGGCGCGACTGCAGCACAGCGCGCTCACAACCACTAAATATCGAGGAGTAGCGCAATATGGCGAAAAAGGGTGGCGCTCCGACCAAGTCGGAAGTACTGACTCAGATCTCCAAAGACACGGGGCTGTCGCGCAAGCAGATCGGCGGCGTCTTCGACTCGCTTCACGGCGTGATCAAGAAGAGCTTGAAGAGCAATGGCCTCTTCACCATGCCCGGCCTGCTGAAGATGAAGGTCGTCAAGAAGCCCGCGACGAAGGCCAGGGAAGGAATCAACCCCTTCACCGGCGAGAAGATGATGTTCAAGGCCAAGCCGGCCAGCAAGAAGGTCCGCGTGATGCCGCTGAAGAGCCTGAAGGCGATGGTGAATTCGTAAGAGCAGCCCGCGAAGTTCCAGCAAGCCCGGAGCGGGCCGCATCGTCGGCCCTTCCGGGCTTTTTTATTGACGCAAAGTCGGCATCCTGCCGCGTTGCTCGGCTTCGTCCCTGCGCCGAGCCCTTCGGGCCGGCCTATCGGCCGGCCAAAATCGCTCCTGCGATTTTGTGCGCGAGCGCGGCCATGTGGCCGTGTTCGATCCCGCGTCCCGAGGACAGGTTGCTAAAATCGCTCCGGGCGATTTTGTCGGGACGCTTACTGACTTGCTGTTGCACGGGGTTCCTTTTGGGACCCCAGGAAGTCGAGCACCACCTGCCGCAGCTCGTGCAGACGTCCATGGAAGAAGTGCCCGGCCCCGGGCAGCAGCGAGACGACGGGCGGCGGCGATTGCCGGCCTGCCCACTCGAGCACCGCGGCAGGCTCGATCACGTCATCGGCATCGCCCTGGACGATGAGCCAGGGGCAGGACGGTGAGCCAACGCCCGCCGATACGACGCGCGTGATGCCTGGCGCAACCGCTACGAGTCTCTCCGGCCGCGCCTGCGCGGCCGCGTGCAGCGCGACGGCGCCTCCGAAGGAGAAGCCCGCCAACCACAGCGAGGCGCCCGGCCAGCGGCCGCGGCCGTAGGCGATCACGCTCAACACATCCGCGGTCTCTCCCCGGCCCTCGTCATGGCGGCCCGCGCTCGCGCCGACGCCGCGGAAGTTGAAGCGGATGGCCGGGACGCCTAGCGCCACGAACGCTCGAGCGAGCGTGTAGACGACCTTGTTGTCGAGGGTGCCGCCGTAGAGCGGGTGCGGATGGCAGACGACGCCAAAATGCGCCGGCGCAGCACCGTCACCGCTGTGCTCGCCCGCGGCGGGTGTCTCGACCATCGCTTCGATGTCGCCCGCCGGTCCCGCGAGAGTCACGTGCTCGGCGCGCGGAGGTTTCATGCGGAGCCGTGCGCGGCGGCAAGCTCGACGAGCAGCCGGTTGAGGCGCTGCACGAATTCGGCCGGGTTACCGAGCTGGCCTCCCTCCGCCAACTCCGCCTGCTCGTAGAGAAGTAGCGACAATTCCTTGAAACGCGCCGCATCGGCGAGGCCATCGAGATGCCTGACGAGCGGATGCCCGATATTGAGCTCGAGCGTCGGCTTCGACTCCGGAAGCTTCTGGCCGGCGGCGGCGAGAATCCTGCGCATGCCCGCCCCCAGATCATGCTCGCCGAGCACCAGACACGCCGGGGAATCGGTGAGACGCGTGCTGACCCTCACCTCCAGGATCCGGTCGCCGATGGCGTCCTTCACCCGCTTGAGCAGCCCCTTGCTTTCCTTCAGCTCCTCGTCGCGGCGCTTGCGGTCGGGTTCGCTCTCCAGGGCGCCCAGCTCGAGATCGCCGCGCGCGGCGTCCTTGAAGTGCTTGCCTTCGTACGTGTCGACCTGGCCCATGACCCATGCGTCGATGCGCTCGGAGAGGAGCAGCACTTCCAGCCCCCGTTGGGTCAGCCGCTCGATGTAGGGACTGGCGCGCGCCGCCGCGACACTCTCGGCGATGATGTAGTAGATCCGGTCCTGCCCCGGCTTCAGCCGCTCCACGTACTGCGCGAGGCTCACCGTGGGCCGGTCGCCGGACTCGTGGGTGCTCGCGAACCGCAGCAGCTGCAGCAGCGCCGGACGGTTGGCCACATCCTGCGCCACGCCTTCCTTGAGCACGGCGCCGAATTCCTTCCAGAAGGTCGAGTACTTCTCCGGCTCCTCCTTGGCGAGCTTCGCCAGCATGTCGAGCACGCGCTTGGTAAGACCGCCGCGGATCGCCTCGACCTCCGGCTCCTGCTGCAGCAGCTCGCGCGAGACGTTGAGGGGCAGATCGCTCGAATCGACCACGCCCTTCACGAAGCGCAGGTAGAGCGGCAGGAACTGCTCCGCGTCGTCCATGATGAAGACGCGGCGCACGTAGAGCTTGAGGCCATGCGCGGCATCGCGCTGCCAGAGGTCGAACGGCGCGCGCCCCGGAAGATAGAGCAGGCTCGTGTACTCGCGCTTGCCCTCGACGCGGTTGTGGCTCCAGGCGAGCGGATCGGTGAAGTCGTGCGCCAGGTGCTGGTAGAACTCGCGGTATTCCTCGTCGGTGATTTCCGTGCGCGGCCGGGTCCACAGTGCCTTCGCCTGGTTGACGGCTTCGTACTCGAGCGACGCCTCGCCCTCTTTGCGCATGCGGACCGGAAAGGCAATGTGATCCGAATAGCGCCGGATCAGCGCGCGCAGCCGCAAAGGATCGGCGAACTCCTTCGCTTCCGGCTTCAGGTGAAGCTTTACGGTCGTTCCGCGCTCGCGTCGAGTCACGCTCTCCACGGTGAACTCGCCGTCGGCGCTCGACTCCCAGCGCACGCCGCTTTCGGCCGCAAGCCCCGCCTTGCGCGACAGCACCTCGACGCGATCGGCCACGATGAACGCCGAGTAGAAGCCGACGCCGAACTGGCCGATCAGCTGCGAGTCCTTCTGTTGATCCCCGGAGAGGGAGCGGAAGAATTCCGCGGTCCCGGAGCGGGCGATGGTGCCGAGGTTGACCACGGCTTCCTCCCGCGTCATGCCGATTCCGTTGTCGGTGACGCTCACTGTCCCCGCCGCCGGGTCCGCTTCCACGCGGATCTCGAGCTCCGGCTCGCTCGCGAGCAGGGCGGGCTCGCCGATGGCGGCGAAGCGCAGCCGGTCGTTGGCATCCGAAGCGTTCGAGATGAGCTCGCGCAGGAAGATCTCCCTGTGGCTGTACAGGGAGTGGATCATGAGCTTCAGCAGCTCGCGGACTTCGGCCTGAAACCCGTGTGTCTGCCGGTCGGCCGTGGTGGCAGCCGTGACGTTATCGGGACTCGACATGCTCGGCGCTCCGCTCCTGGTTTTATGTCATGAAGGTGCCGTGAGCGGGCACATCTTGGGCGCATACGCCCGTTTTTCAAGAGCGCGGTCGGCGAGAAGGGTCAGCCAGGCAGGCGCAGCAGGCGGCGGTAAAGATCGAAGAAAGTCACGCTGCCGGCGAGGAGCGCCGCATTGACTCGAAGCTGCGGCGCGAGAAGCCACACACCGAACGCGGAGCCCCAGGCGAGGAGCGGCGTCGACAGCGCCGCGGCTTCAGTCAGAACAGTCGTCGCGACGTGGCGACAAGCGCCGGTGACATCGTCTAGCTCGTCCCAAAAATGCAGGAGGAATTCCATCCGACTCAACTCTACTCGCCGCGACATGCTGTTGTCGTGCGGAATTTCACACTCGTGCCGGCTTGCGGGACCCGAGAGGGGTGCTAGGCTTCAACCCGGCCCGTTCAGTGCGCGTTCAGAGAACACAGGATCACCATGAATCGCATCGTCGTCCTCAACCCCAAGGGGGGCTCGGGCAAGACGACCATCGCGACCAACCTCGCGAGCTACTTCGCTTCGCATCAGCAAAAGCCAGTCCTGATGGACTTCGATCCGCAAGGGTCCTCGCTCCGATGGGTGCGCAAGCGCGGCGAGTCGCTGCCGCCGATTCACGCCGTGAACGCTTTCGAGAAAGACCCGCGAACGACGCGAACGTTCCAGCTTCGCGTACCGGACTTCTCGACGCACGTGATCGTGGACACCCCGGCGGCGGTCGAGCCGCGCCTGCTGCCGGAGCTGACGCGCGATGCGCACAAGATCATCGTGCCGGTGCTCCCTTCCGACATTGACATTCACGCCTGCTCGCGCTGCATCCGCGACCTGCTGCTGGTCGCGAAGATCCGCCGCGAGGACAATCGCATCGGCGTGGTGGCCAACCGCATCCGCCGCAACACCCGCACCTATCAGTCGCTGATCCGCTTCCTGCAGACGCTCGGGATCCCCATCGTCGCGACGCTGCGCGACTCGCAGAATTACCTGCGCGCCGCGGAGCTCGGCGTGGGCGTGCACGAGATGAAAAGCTACATCGTCAGAGAGGATCTGGAAGAGTGGCGGCCGCTGGTGGACTGGCTGGAACCGTCGGCGGCGGCGCCGCCCCCCGAGGCGGAAAGTCCGCCGCCCGCCGTCGCAGTGACCTGAGGGACGGCTGCCTGGCTTGAGTCGAGGCTATCGGCCCGGAGCCTTCTGGGCTCCGTTGGCTTCGGGCTGCCGCTCCTCCTCGGCCCAGGACTCGCGCATCCGATCGGCCCAGCTCTTGTAGCTCGACCAGGTGTTGAGATTGCGGGTGATGGCGGCGTGGCGCGCCCGCGCGTGCTGCATGCGATCGAGCCAGTCCGGGTACGGCTCGGCCGGTGCCGTGGCCGCCGGGTCGCTGGAGAGCGGCTCCTTCTGCTTGCCGGGCGCGTTGCCTCGCCCCCTGTCGGTTGAGCTCATGGGAGCACCTTAAGCTTTTCCGCGCGCGACACGCAGGAACTGGTTCACAAGCATGTCGCCCGTTGCCTACAGGTTTCGGATCGCGCGCGTTATGTAAGAGCGCGGGCGGATTGTGTTAAGCGACGAGCCGATACACGGGCCGGTACCGCGTCCCCGGCAGCTTCATGCGGCGCTGCGCGACGAATGCGGCCAGCAGCTCATCGAGCAGCTGCATGATGCCGCGATCGCCCGCGAGCTCGTACGGCCCGCGGCGCTCGATCGCCTGGATGCCGTGCTCCTTCACGTTCCCGGTGACGATGCCGGAGAAGGCGCGGCGCAGATTGGCGCCGAGCTGATGCACCGGCTGGCCGCGGTCGAGCGCAAGCGCGCGCATCGACTCGTGCGTGACCTCGAACGGCCGCTGGAACTCCGGCTGGATCGAGAGCAGCCAGTTGAAGTTGTAGGAATCGCTGCGCTGCTTGCGAAACTCGCGCACCGCTTCGATGCCGCGCACCATGCGACGGCCGACCTCGGCGGGATCGTCGATGATGAGGGTGAGGCGCTTCGCCGCCGCCTCGCCGAGCGTGCCGCCTACGAACCGGCTGATGTGCTCGAAGTACGCGGCGCTCTCTCGCGGGCCCGTCAGCACCACCGGCAGGGGCTGATCCGCGTTCGCGGGATCGAGAAGGATGCCCAGCAGATAAAGAATCTCCTCGGCGGTACCGGCACCGCCGGGGAAAACCACGATGCCGTGGGCGAGGCGCACGAAGGCTTCGAGCCGCTTCTCGATGTCCGGCATGATGACGAGCTGATTGACGATCGGATTCGGCGGCTCGGCGGCGATGATGCCGGGCTCGGTGATGCCGATGTAGCGGCCGTGCTCGATGCGCTGCTTGGCGTGGCCGATGGTTGCGCCTTTCATCGGTCCTTTCATCGCGCCCGGGCCGCAGCCCGTGCAGACGTCGAGGCCGCGAAGTCCCATCTCGTAACCGACGCGCTTGCTGTACTTGTACTCCTCGGAGCCGATCGAGTGCCCGCCCCAGCAGACGACCAGGTTCGGCCGAGCCTTGTAGTCGAGCAGGCGCGAGTTGCGCAGCACGTGGAACACCGCGTTGGTGATCGATGCGGAATGGCCGAGCTCGAAGCGGCCGCTCGCGATGATCTCGTTGGCGATGAACACGACATCGCGCAGCACGGCGAAGAGATGCTCCTTGATGCCGCGGATCATCTGGCCGTCCACGAAGGCCGAGCCCGGAGCGTTGTGCACCTCGAGCTTGATGCCCCACGCATGGCGCACGATGCGGATCTCGAAATCGCGGTAGCGGTCGAAGATCTCCTTGGCGTCGTCGGTATTGGCTCCGCTGTTGAGCACCGCGAGCGCGCACTTGCGAAAGAGCGCGTAGAGCCCGCCCTGCCCGGAGTCGAGGAGCTTGTCGATCTCGGCCTGCGAGAGGTTCTCCAGACTGCCGCGCGGACCGACGCGCGCGTCGATGAACTCCGGAACGACGACGCCGCTTTCCATGGCTACGGCAGGATGTCGATCGGCATGCCGTCGCGAGTCAGGAGCCAGATCTCCACCATGTCGGCATCGGAAACCGCGATGCAGCCGTCGGTCCAGTCGTTGTGCTCGTAATACCAGGGGGAATTCTTCAGCCGGTTCGGCAGGCCGTGGATCATGATCGAGCCGCCGGGCTGCCAGTGATGCAGCTGCGCGCGCTCGAGATCCTCGGCATTCGGATACGAGATCTGGATCGACAGGAAGAACTCGCTGCGCGGGTTGCGCCGCGCCAGCGTGTACCAGCCTTCCGGCGTGCGGAAATCGCCGTCGCGCCGCTTCGGCCCTATAGGCTCGAGCCCGAGGGCGATCTTGTACGAGCGCACGACCTTGTCGCCGTCCATGAGATACAGACGGCGCTGCGCTTTCCTCACCACCACGTGATCGACGCGGGGCAGGCTGGGAGAAGGCAGCAGCGCGACGCGCGACGCCGGCCTGTGCGCCGTCGCTGGAAGCGCCGGGACTGTGGTCGGCACGTTCGCGGTGTTGGCGCGTGCCGCAGCCATGGCGCAGCTGAGCACGATGGCGAGGATGATCGCTCTCGACAATGGCATGGCTGAATTATAGGCTTTCGCCCCCGGGCGGGCGACGTGCCTTCGTCACAGCGAGGTCCCCGCGCAATGCGCTCCGTATCAAGCTTGACAGCTCAGTCGCTGCCCGCAGACACGTCCTCGATGCGCGGCACGGCCAATTGCGTGCCCGGACGCAGGTCCGAGAAATCCGTATCCGGGTTGTATTGGCGCAGCAGCCAAGGCGGCAGCTCCGAGAACCGCTGCGTCAGAGTCCACAACGAATCACCGCGCTGAACGGTGTACTGCTCGGTCCCGGCGATGCGGTGAGCGGCGAAGTAGCTCTCGTCGAGCGACTCGTGATATTCGCGCCGCCGCGCCTCGAACTCACCCGGCGTGATGCGCCGGAAGTCGAGCCGAATGCGATCGCCGATGATCACCGGCCTTCCGAACCTCATGTGATTGATCCGCCGCAGATCCCAGGCTCTGACGCCGAGCCATTCTGCGTAATGACCCAGAGTCTCGTCGGACGCAACGCGGATGGTGCCGTTCGGAGCGACGGCATAGTCCGTCGGATCGGCGTCCTGGCTGGAGGTATCCGCGGGACCGAGGGAGGGGCTCAGCGCATCCGCTTGCGCGGCGGAAACCGGCTGCGCGTCCTCGGAATCGGTGCCGGATTCATCGGTGGAGTCCTGCGAGCTCGTCAGTGCCCCCGCCGGTTCCCCGATCCCGAATGACGTGCCGTCGGCTCCTTTGATATCGAGCAGTCCTTCGCTCGTCACGCCAAATCTCGCTGGCGCCTGTGGCAGCGACTCGCCGTCCGGGGCACTCGCGGACGTGTTCGTTGCAGCCATCGAGGCGGCAAACCTCACTCGCGAGTAGTAAGCGGGTGCTGCCGATGCCGATGCCATCACCGGCGTTGCCCCGCCCGCAGGCGCAGACCTGGCGACCGCAGCCACGAGATGCGCGCGCGCAGTCGGCAATCTGCGAGGCGCCGCCGCGTTGGCCAGCAGCGCCGCGGAGCCCAATCTCTGGGCGAGCATCGCGGCGGTCAGCGTCGGACCCGCGTCCGGCAGGCGCAGCGCATAGCCTCTCGGCACCGCGAGGCGGCCCCGCCAGACGGCGGGTCGCAGCGCGGGATTCAGCTCACGCAGCCTCTCGGGATCGATATCGAGCGCGCGCTCGAGCGGCCTGATTTCGACGTACGCCGGCATCCTCACTTCGCGGAAGCGCTCCTCCTTCATCGGCACGATGTTCCCGAAGTACTTCTGCGGATCGCGCTCGATCTTCAAGGCGGCAAGGAACGAGACGTAGAAATTCCGCGAGGCGAAGCCGAACCTGCGGGTCTGGTAATCGCGCACGATGGTGACGATATTCGTCGTACCGAGCTTCTGCACCGCGCGTCGCACGCCCGCCACCCCGTGGTTATAGGCCGTGAGGGCGAGCGGCCACGTGCCGAGAATCCGATGGTTGTAGGCGAGCAGCTGCGCCGCGGCGTCGGTCGCGCGGAACGGGTCCATGCGGTCATCGATCGCGCGATCGATTCGCATGAAACGCCGTCCGGTCGACGGCATGAACTGCCAGAGGCCCGCGGCGCCGACCTTGGAATAGGCGCGCGGGTTGTAGGAGGACTCGACGAGCGGCAGGGCAGCGAGCTCGGGAGGCAGCCCCTCCGCCTTCAGGACGCTGGCGATGTCCTTCTGCCAGGCGCCGGAGCGGATGAGCCCGGCCTTGAAGCGGTTGGCCTGGCCGAGCTGGAAGCGAATGTCGTGCGTGGCTTCGCGCAGCCGCTCGGGACTCGCATTCGCCCCCCAGAGCGCCTTGATGCGCTCGTCCTCGGGCGACAGCGGCCCCGCTCCCGAGGCGATCCTGCGCAGCTTCGCGATGTAGTGGTCGCGAGCGGCGTTCACGATGCGCTCGCGCGCGCGCGGCGAGCTGTCCGGCGCGAAATGCAGCGTGTCGTAAATGACGGCGAGGTCGTATTGATCGTGCAGGTAACCCGAGTTGGTGTCGATCCGAGTGTAGACCTTCACCCAGAAATTCACGTCGCGCCGGAGCTGCGGCGGATAGGGCAGCGCCGGATCGGCCGCGGGCGCGCGAGCGATGGCGAGCGGCAGCAGCAGGACCACCCACAGCCAGCGCAGTCGATTCTGAGTACCCCGCGCAGTGCCCGCCCCCCGTGTCGAGTTCATTTACACTCCGTCCCGTCGAAGATTCTTGTGAATATTCAGAGAGTTACCAGTTTTGCCGTCCCGGCGGACCTGCCGCCACCACCGTCCGAGTGTCGATCAACTTGACAATCGGCTTGTCAGGGCCCTCTCGCGGGCAGGGACCGGGGTGCGGTGAGTGCCTTGCCGGATGTGCGATAACTTCTCACAACGCGCACTACGTCACAATTGAACCGCGTCGCAGATGCAACATGTCACATCAGAACGAGTCGTGGATTCCCTGGCACGCGCGTTGCTTGTATCACATCACCAAGGGCCGATAGGTGGCCCGGAAGGAAGCAGCTAGCGGAATACGAAGAAAGCACGGGCCGGCTCACGCGCGGGATCGCGCACTTCCAGCACCGTGTCCCTTGAACAAGAAGAACGACACTCCTCCACACAAGCAAGCGACCGATAGACCGACCCCGCCTCAGGCGGGGTTTTTTTATGGGCGCAAAGGCGGCATCCTGCCGCTTTGCGCGAGCGCGGCCCAATGACCGTATTTGATCTCGCGGGCCGGGGACGGCCCTGAGCCCTGACCCGTATTTACTTGCTTTCGAACGGTAGTGGCTTTAGGCGCGCTGCGCTAGGCAAGCCCAGGCGGGGTCAGGTTCGGACGGGTACGGGAGGGCTGGCACCACGAGCGGTCCGATTGACGACCATGCGATCGTGCAGGCGTGTGACCGTTTGGCTGCCCGTGCGGACGAACAGTCCCGGGACCAATCCGTGTACGAGGCATGCCAGTGCGGCGCCCAGTAGCGTGATGCCGAATTTGAAGGCGTGACGCTGATGCTCGAGATAGGACTCGCCCACGGATTGCGGGTGCTCGAGGAATAGGCGGGTGAACACAGAACCCCTACCTTATTGACGTCACTGGATCAAAAGATAGTTAAAGTGGCATCGAATATCTTCTCCATTTAGACTAAGCGGAACCGGTTTTGTGGGAAAATTTCCCATGCCCGATCTCGACGGTACAGATCTGCGCATTCTGGATCTTCTCCAGAACGATGCCTCGCAGGCGGTAGCCGCGATTGCCGAGCGGGTGCACCTCTCGACGAATGCCTGCTGGCACCGGATCAAGCGCCTGGAGGATGCCGGCATCATCCAGAAACGGGTTGCACTCCTCGATGCATCCAAAGTGGGTGCGGGTCTGACGATGTTCGTCCTGATCAGGGCCGCCGAGCATTCGCAGGCGTGGTTCGAGCATTTCGCCGCGACCGTGCGCGCGATCCCTTCGGTCACGGAGTTTCATCGCACCAGCGGCGACGTCGACTATCTGCTCAAACTGCAGCTCGCCGACGTCGCCAGCTACGACGAAGTCTACAAACTCCTCATCAGCTCGACCCGCTGTGCCGAGGTGCGGGCGGTCTTCTCGATGGAAGAGCTCAAGCGCACCACGGCGGTCCCGCTGCCGGCAGATGCCGTGAGCGCCTGATCGACTACTCACCCACCGGCGTCGGAGCGCGTTTGCGCGCTGCCGCCTCCTCGATGCGTCCGGCCGGCAACCGTCATCCGGGAAGGCGAGCGCATCAGCGCCGACCGAGCTCTGTGGCTTTTTGACATCGGCTTCCTCGTAGGCAGCCAAGCCCCGAGCGCATACAGCAGCATGAGCACGGTGCAGGCAGTGCCGACAGCGGTGAGAGTCACTCTGACGGCGGCAGCACGGGTCATGATGCCGGGCGGCCCCCGGACTGTGGCCTTTCCCGGGAAGTGTCGATTTTTTTGACGGATTCCGCGAGGCGAGGTTTTCGGACGAGGTAAGTCGCTGATTTGACATAAGCGGCATATTCCTTGCATCCGCTGACTCGCTAAGGCCCAACCCAAGCCAGGGAGAAACCTCGATGAGACACCTCAGCTCAACGCTTTGCGCCAGTGCGTTGCTCGTGTGCTTCGCCGGTAGCGTCCACGCCGGCACTCTGTTCACCAACATCATCGATCCGGCGAACCCGACGTTCACCCAGGCGCTCGGCATCAACAATGCGGGCACGGTCGTCGGATACGGGAACGCCACCGCCTTCGACGGCTTTGAGCTCACGCCGCCCTACGGGTCAGGCAACTTCACACGCGAGAACTATCCGAACGCCTCGCCGCCGCCGTCGACGCTCTTCACCCAGGTCACCGGCATCGATTCCGTCGGCGATACGGTGGGGTTCTACGTGACCAATCCCTCGGTAGGAACCACCAGCGGATTCGGCAGGGCATCTGCTGGCCCTTACTTCACCATCAACCAGCCGGGCTTCGTGTTCAACCAGGCGCTCGGTGTCAATCAGGACGGCGCCCTGATCGCGGGATACTCCTCGACGGACGTCGCCGGGATGACGGGACAGCAGGCGTTCACCTACAACGGCAGTTCTTTTACCGACATCAATGCGCTGCTGCCGGCGAATCTCAACAGCCAGGCGACGGGCGTGAACACTGCGAGCTCCGTTGTTGGTTTCTATCAGTATGACAAGGCGGGCGATTTCGCCGCATTCGTGGACCAGGGGGGGCTGCCCACCTCGTTCCAGTTCCCGGGTTCGACTTCCACCCAGGCGCTCGGCATCAATGACCTCGGGGACATCGTAGGCGACTACCTGGCGTCGGATGGCGTGATGTTCGGCTTCGAGGACATCGGCGGCGTCTTCGACACGATCAACCCACCCGGCGCCACCTCGGCGACCGCGAACGGCATCAACGACCTGGGGCAGGTCGTCGGCTTCTACACGGTTGCGAACGGTGACACGATCGGCTTCGTCACCTCGACGGTGCCCGAGCCAGGGCCGCTTGGGCTGCTCGGCGCCGGACTGATCTACCTCGCGATGCGTCGAGGGCGGGGCCGTGCTCGCCACTCTGCTGGCGGCCTGCCCGGCTGATCCTGCGCCGCCGGACTGATCGTCCGCCTCGCGCGCCTGGAGCGCGCTGAGGCGGGCACACGCCATCATAGCGAAAGCAGCAGACAGCAGCAGGTCACGCCGCCTTCGGCCTTTTCCGTCTCGGACATCTCCACCGTGTGCACCCGGATGCCGTGTCGTCGCAGGACTTCGGCGGTGCGGGGATACGAGCGGGGATAGATCACGTCGCTGCCGAGCATGAGCGCGTTGGCGCCGAAGGGCTCCGCTTCGTCCACTTCGATGAAGCGCATTCGCGGGAACTGCCGGCGGTCGACGTATCGGGAGTTGATCAGCAACTCGCCGGCCGCCACCTGCGTAACGGCGCTTTTGAGATGCAGGCAACCTTGCACCGTCACGGGCAGCACCTGGTAGCCGAAGGATAGCAGCAGCACGCCGAGCTGCGCGATGCCGCCCGCGTTGCTGCGACTGGAGATCCCTACATACAGCGAGCGGTCGACGCGTAGCACGTCACCGCCATCCAGTGTGCCGGGGCCTTCGATACGGACCAGGGCCCGATATTTGCGGAGCGCCGTGGCAATCGACGCCGTTTCGGGCCTGCGTGCTGGCGCACCGGGACGGGTGATGACCGCCACTTCATCCAGAACGACGGCCGTGTCCTCCACGAACACCGAATCGGCGAGCTCGGGTTCCTCCGGCAAGCTCTCGATCTGATAGCCGAGATTGCGCAGCGTCTGCTCGTAAGCACTATGTTGCTCTCGGGCCAGGGCAACATCGATTACGGTCCGCGTCAGATGAGTCAGCTCGCACCGCATCATTGCCGAGCTTATCTTGCGCGTCACGGCGATGCGCGCATGCTTTGGAGCTTCACTCATATCAATGGGGGAGGATATCAGGTAATCTGAGCATCTCGGCCGTCCGGAAAATTAGAACGCGCCTAATATGAGCGCCTCGGATCCCGCCGTCCGGAAGCTGGAAAGCGCTTGCATGCCACCCGCGGGCGAACCCCGTCGCAGCCTCGGCCTCGCCGCAACCACCTCGCTGGTGATTGGCAACATGGTGGGTTCCGGGGTATTCCTGCTGCCGGCGTCGCTGGCGCCGTACGGCGCCTATAGCCTGTGGGGATGGATCGTAAGTGCTGCGGGCGCGCTGCTCCTCGCCCGGGTATTCAGCAGGCTCTCGCGACGCACGCCCCTCGCGGGCGGTCCGTATTCCTATCCGCGCGAAGTCTTCGGTGACTTTGCAGGATTTCTGCTCGCGTGGATGTACTGGATAAGCATTGCGGCATCCGTCGCGGCCATCGCCATAGCTTTCGCAAGCTATTTGGCGACTTTCGTGCCGTTGCTCGGCACGCGTCCGATCGCAGGCGCGGCCGCGGCGCTCGCCGCAGGCTGGCTGCTGACCGGCGTGAGCATACTGGGCGTCCGCGCTGCCGGACGGCTGCAGCTCATCACGGTGATTCTGAAGATCTCCCCGCTCCTCGTGTTTGCCGTGTGGGGAATCTTCTACTTCAATCCTCACATGCTCGCCTCGGGTGGGACCGTCCAGTCGGTGCCGGTGACCATCGACTCGTGCGCTGCGCTGACGATGTGGGCCTTCCTCGGTCTCGAGTGCGCCACGATTCCGGCCGACCACGTCAAGGATCCGGAACGGACCATCCCCCGTGCGACCCTGTACGGTACCGCGATTGCGGCTGTTTTCTATATCCTTTGCACAACGGCGGTCATGGGGATCATCCCGGCCGCGTCGCTGGTGCATTCAAATGCGCCGTTCGCCGACGCTGCGAAGCTCCTCTGGGGCGGATGGGCAGGCAATCTCATCGCCCTTGCCGCGATCATCTCCTGCTTCGGCGCGCTCAACGGCTGGATCCTGATGTCGGGCCAGTTCGCGCAGGCGGCAGCGCGAGACAATCTGTTTCCGCGGCTGTTCGCCAAGGAGTTGGATCGCGGCACGCCGGCTCTGGGTCTGGTCCTCTCCAGCATTCTTGCGACCTTGCTGATCCTCATGGATTACAGGCGCGGCCTGGTGGCGACGTTCAACATCATCATCCTGATCGCGACGTTCTTCACGCTGGTGCCGTACATGCTGTGCTCCATGGCCGAACTGTTGCTCGGTCGCGGCGACAAGGCACGCGGCCGCAACATCGCGCTGAGCTTCCTGGCTTTCGCATTCTCGTTATGGTTCGCGGCGGGCACCGGCAGGGAGTCGCTCTACTGGGGCACTCTCCTGATGCTCGCGGGCCTGCCGCTCTACGCCTGGCAGAAGTGGAACCAGCAGGCGCCCGGGTAACCGAACTGGACTATTGACCCACCAAAGCGAGGGCGCGAGTGCGCGCGGCCGTCTCCTCGATGCGTCCGGCCGCGATATCCGCACCCAGGCGAGCCTGCTCGCGGTTGCGCAGAGTGTACCTCGCGAGCCCGCCCCGGAGGGTGGGGCGGCCGTTAAGCTCCAGCGTCTGGCTGCGCGTTAAGCCAAACGCGATCGTGACCTTGCGACCACAGCCACTCCACCACGGTGTCGTGCAAGCGGCGTCCGTAGCCGTGACCCCGATGTGGCGGGTCGACGAACAGCGCGGATATGCCGCCGGTGAGGGCGTCGCCTATAGCGAACGCCACTATCACCCCGTCGAGCTCGATCACCCATCCGCGGCCCGTGGTCTCGAGAGCTTCGATGACCTGGTCATCGGGCATGGTGAGCAGAAACAGGCGATTTTCAGAGACGGCGCGCCGAACCCGAAACAGGTCAGACAGGTCATCACGAACCGCTTGCCGCAGAATCACGGTCATGTGGCTGCTCACATCACCCAGAGTTGCACTCAGGCTAGCCGCATTTCGAGTCGCCGCAATTGAGACAGGTCATGCAGCCGTCCATCATGACGACGGCGGCGGTGCTGCACTTGCCGCAGAGCTGCGCCCCTTCGGGGAAGTGAGGCTTCGCGAACGCATCGGCCTGTTTGGCGCGCGCCTCGAATTCCGCCCGCTTCTCGTCCACCAGCTTCTGCTGATGCACATCGAGCTGGGGCTTGCGCATGAGGCCGATGGTCAGCAGGTGCTTCTCGATCACATAGCCGAGCTCCGCGATGATCGAGGGCATGAACTTGCCGTGCGGCTGCCAGTAGCCGCCGCGCGGATCGAAGACCGCCTTCAGCTCATCGACCAGGAAGGTAACGTCGCCACCCTTGCGGAACACCGCCGAAATGATCCGCGTCAGCGCCACGATCCACTGGAAGTGATCGAGGTTCTTCGAGTTGATGAAGATCTCGAAGGGGCGGCGCTGCTCGTACTCGGTGCCTTCGTTCAGCACGATGTCGTTGATCGTCACGTACATCGCGTGATCGGAGATCGGCGTCTTGATCTTGTAGGTCGAGCCGATCAGCACCTCCGGACGCTCGAGCCTCTCGTGCATCCGGATGACCTTGGCCGTGCGACCGTTCTTGTCCCGAACGATTTCCTCGACAGGCGCACCCGCAGCGAACTTCGAGGTCCCCGGCGCCGTAGCCGGCTTATCCTCCGGCTTCTGCACCTGGTACTTGGCGATTTTGCGGTCGATCTTGATGGTCATGATCCGATTTCCGGTATTTGGGTCCGCAGCGTTGTATTACAACGTCCTCAGTAGCGCCCGTAATAGCCGTCCTTGAGGGCATCGAACAAATTAGCCGCTGTGTGCAGCTCTCCATCGTACTCGATTTGCTCGTCGCCGCGTGCTTCTACGACGGTGCCGTCATCCAGCGTGAACCTGTAGACCGTATTCTTCAGATCCTGCTCCTTCACCAGCACGCCCTGGAACGCCTCGGGATTGAAGCGGAATGTGGTGCAGCCCTTCAGGCCCTTCTCGTGGGCGTAGAGATAAATATCCTTGAACTTCTCGTAGGGGAAGTCCGTCGGAACATTGGCTGTCTTGGAGATCGATGAGTCCACCCACTTCTGAGCGGCCGCCTGCACATCGACGTGCTCCTTCGGCGTGACCTCATCCGATGCGATGAAGTAATCCGGAAGCTTCTCGGAATCCGACGCCGCATTGGGCTTTGCCTTCACATTGACGAGCTCGCGATAGGCCAGCAGCTCGAAGGAGTAGACGTCGATCTTCTCCTTGGTTTTCTTGCCATCCCGGATCACGTTGCGGAAGTAATGATGTGCGAACGACGGCTCGATGCCATTCGAAGCATTGTTCGCGAGCGATAGTGAAATGGTGCCCGTTGGCGCAATCGAGGTGTGATGGGTGAAGCGCGCGCCGGTCTCAGCCAGGGCCTCGACCAGCTTCGGAGCGACTTCAGCCACGCGTTGCAGGTAGCGACTGTACTTCGCGTGCAGCAGGCGGCCTGGAATCCTATCGCCAGGCTTCCAGCCGTCCCCGGCCATCTCCGGGCGCTTTCTCAGCATCTCCTTCGTGACCGCGAATTTCTCGCTCATGATGGGCGCGGGCCCCTTCTCCCGCGCGAGGTCGAGGCCCATTTCCCAGCCGGCAACCGCCATCTCCCGCGAAACGTCCTCCGTAAACTTCACCGCCTCGGGTGACCCATACTTCATGCGCAGCAGCGTCATCGTGCTTCCGAGCCCGAGGAACCCCATGCCGTGGCGGCGCTTGCGCGCGATCTCCTCGCGCTGCCTCTCGATCGGCAGGCCGTTGACCTCCACCACATTGTCGAGCATGCGCGTGAAGATCTTCACGACTTCGCGATATTCCGCCCAGTCGAACTCAGCCGCGTCGGTGAAAGGGTGGCGAACAAACTTGGTCAGGTTGACCGAGCCCAGGAGACACGCCCCATATTCCGGTAACGCCTGTTCGCCACATGGGTTGGTCGCACGGATGTTCTCGCACCACCAGTTGTTGTTCATCTCATTGACGCGGTCGATCAGGATGAAGCCTGGCTCCGCGAAATCATACGTGGATGTCATGATGACATCCCACATGCGCCGCGCCGGCAGAGTCTTGTAGATCCTGCAGGCGACGAGGCCCTGGTCATTCACGACGTAGTTGTCGTGAGTCTCCCATTCGCGCCATACGAACTTGCTCGTGTCACCAAGGTCCGGATGCTCGCTCTCGTATTCCATGCGCGAGATCGGGAAGGCGAGCTTCCACTCGCGGTTCTCGCGCACGGCACCGATGAACTCATCGGTGATGAGCAGCGACAGGTTGAACTGCCGCAGTCGCCCGCTCTCGCGCTTGGCGCGGATGAACTCCATCACGTCAGGGTGGCCGATGTCGAAGGTACCCATCTGAGCGCCGCGCCGGCCGCCCGCTGACGAGACCGTGAAGCACATCTTGTCGAAGATGTCCATGAAGGACAGCGGGCCCGAGGTGTAGGCGCCGGCACCCGATACGTACGCGCCACGAGGCCGAAGGGTAGAGAAGCAGTACCCAATGCCGCAGCCCGCCTTCAGGGTCAGTCCCGCCTCATGCACCTTCCTCAGGATGTTGTCCATGGAGTCCTGAATCGTTCCCGACACCGTGCAGTTGATGGTCGAGGTCGCCGGCTTGTGCTCCAGCGCGCCGGCGTTGGAGGTCACTCGCCCGGCGGGAATCGCCCCGCGGCGCAGCGCCCAGAGGAAGCGCTCGTACCAATGTTCGCGCGCCTCCTCGCGCTCGACGTCCGCGAGCGCACGCGCGACGCGCTTATAGGTATCGTCCATCGTCTTGTCGATGGGCGTACCGTCTTTGGCGGTCAGGCGGTATTTCTTGTCCCAGATATCAAGCGATGCTTCCTGGAACGGAATGGCATCGGCATCCTTCGGCTCGATCTTCACGACGGTATTCATGTGTCCGCGGCGCTCCGATTTTCTTTAGCACGCCTGTCTCACGGATCACAGGGGATACGGGCCGGCGCGGATGGCGCGGATGGCGCGGAGCGGCGCGCGCCGGGATTATTCAGCGCGCTGCTCGCACAGCCTGTACCCCCTGAACCTCCCCGACGCGCGATCTCGTGGAGCCGACCCGGCGGACACAAGATCTTGTATCGGGGTAAAGAGCCTAATGAGCACCCCGGCAGGCGTCAAGATTCCCGGACATATTTCATCGCATGATTTTTATTAAGTAAAAACAGATAGTTACGAAGATATGAGCCGTGACACACCAGTGATTAAATTTCTCGTGGCAGCCCTTCCCCGGGCCATGCCCCACCCCAATATCTTGTGCCCAGGCAGCGCACACGTTCTGCACAGCATAGTCACACGCCGAGGTTGAGGCTCGGGCCGTAGCTGCGGCGCGGGCCAAGCAGTGTGGCCATTTACATAGAGGGTCGTGCCACTTGCCATCCCTGGCGGCGGCCCCCCCGGCCCGCGCATCCCTGCGCGGGCGTTCGCGCGGATCGAGGACACGTTAAGTGTCCTCGATAAAGGCACCGCGCTCACCCAACACTTGAAACTTCGCCACCCGCCCGCAAATCGCCTGCAACGACATTGTGAGGCCCGACAGCCTGACACCGATTCACGATTGGAGGTTTGCAACATGACCATTCTTCGCTACGAGCCCTGGTCGCTCGTCAACCGCCTGCATCGGCATCTCGATGAGGCATTCTCCGCCAACGACGCAGGCGACTCCGACGGCGCATGGTGGATTCCGCAGGTCGACGTTCACGAGGAGCCCGAGCGCTTCGCCGTGTTGATCGATGTCCCCGGCGTGGAGCCGAAGGACATCGAGATCACGGCCGAGAAAGGCGTTTTGACGATCCGCGGCGAGCGGCACGCGCACACCCAGGAGGAGTCGGGCGGCTACCGCCGGCTCGAGCGCCGCAGTGGCAGGTTCCTGCGCCGCTTCACCCTCCCGGAAAGCGCCAACCTGGAGTCGATCAGCGCCAAGCACACGCACGGCGTGCTCGAGGTGACGATTCCGAAGCAGGCGAAGCTCCAGCCGCGGCGCATCGAAGTCGCGGCGGCCTGAAGACCCGCTCAGGCTGGCCGCCAGGTAGGGCCGGGCCCCCACCTGGCGGCAGGCCGTTTCCTCACCGGTGACACATTATGTGTCGTCGATGAAGCTACGCTCTCACCGTCACGCGAGGACTTGTAGAATTACAGGTGCTATGAAGGTACCCGACCTCGCCCGTCTTGCCCTGCTCGTGGTGGCGGCAGGATTCGCGCCGCTCGCCACGGCGCCGGCTGGCATGCCGGCCATCGTGAGCGGCATGCGGGTCCCCTCGCTCGCGCCGATGATCCGCAAGGTGTCTCCCGCGGTCGTCAACATCGCGACGCACGGAGTCATCTCCGAGAGCGGCTCGCACGATCCGCAGCGCGACGATCCGTTCTACGACCGTTTCTTCCATAGCCCTCCCGGGAAAGGCCCCGACGCGCAGCCCTTCGCGAGCGCCGGCTCCGGCGTGATCGTCGATGCCAGGCACGGCTACATTCTGACCAACGCTCACGTGGTGGCTCACGCCACGGCCATCACCGTGACGCTGCAGGACGGGCGCAGCCTCAAAGCCAAGCTCGTCGGAAGTGACCCGCCGACGGACATCGCGGTCGTGAAGGTCGCCGCCCGCGGCCTCACGCAGATCCGTCTCGGCGATTCCGCCCGGCTGGCGGTGGGCGATTTCGTGGTGGCGATCGGCAATCCCTTCGGGCTGCCGCATTCGGTGACTTCGGGGATCGTGAGCGGTCTCAAGCGCTCCGGTTTCAGCCCGGATGATTACGAGAACTACATCCAGACGGACGCCTCCATCAATCCCGGCAACTCGGGCGGCGCCCTGGTCGACCTGCGCGGCGACCTGGTCGGGATCAACACGGCCATCCTTTCGGGCAGCGGCGACAACATCGGCATCGGATTCGCGATCCCGGTCAACACCGCAGAACGCGTGATGCGCCAGCTCATCCGGTACGGCGCCGTGGATCGCGGCCAGCTCGGTGTCAGCTTGTACGCGGTCACCCCGGAGGTGGCGCACTCGCTCGGGCTGAGCAAGGCGACGGGCGGGCTCGTCGAGCAGGTGACTCCCGGCTCCCCGGCCGCGAAGGCCGGCGTCCGCGCGGGCGATGTGATCACCGCCATAGCCGGCCGCCACGTCCAATCCAACACCGAGCTGCGCGATGCGATCGTATTCCTCCGGGTCGGTGACGAGGTGAACATCGATCTTCTGCGCGACGGCCGGCCCCAACGGCGCCGGGCGGTGCTCGCCAACACTCTGGCCGCTGCTCCGTCACTGAAATGACATCGCCGGCGAGCATCTGTGTGCTGGGCGGCACCGGCTTCGTCGGCACGGAACTGGTCACCCGTCTGGTGCGCAAGGGGCACTGGGTGCGGGTATCGACGCGCAGCCCCGGTCATGGCCAGCACCTCAAGGTGCTGCCGACGCTCGAGCTCGTCACGGCGAACGTGCATGATCCGCGCACGCTGGGCCAGCTTCTGGCCGGCATGGACGCGGTCATCAATCTCGTCGGCATCCTCAATCAGAGCCGCGGCGCCACTTTCCAGTCGGTGCACGCGGACCTTGCCGTCAAGGTCATCGCTGCTGCGCGGGCCGCGAAGATCCGGCGGCTGCTGCAGATGAGCGCCGTCGGCGCGGATCGGGAGCGAGGCCCGAGCCGCTACCTGCGATCCAAGGGCGAGGCCGAAGCGCACATCCGCGCCGCCGCCGCGCACCTCGACTTCACGATCTTCCGTCCGTCGGTGATCTTCGGTCCCCGCGATTCGCTCACCAACCGCTTCGCCGCGCTCCTGCGCCTGCCCGGCGGATTCCTGCCTCTCGCGCGCTCGCAGGCGCGGTTTGCGCCGGCATACGTTGGGGATGTCGCGGACGCATTCGTGCGCGCGCTCGAGAATGCGAAGACCCACGGAGAGACCTACGAGCTCTGCGGCCCGCAGATCCTGACACTCGAGCAGCTCGTGCGCCTCACCGCGAGCGTGGCCCGGCTGCCCTGCCGGATTCTCGCACTGCCCGATGTGCTCGGCCGCCTGCAGGCGGCGCTTCTCGGGCTACTGCCCGGGAAGCCGTTCTCCCTCGACAACTTCCGCTCGCTCACCAGCGACAGCCTCTGCACGCAAGACGGGTTTGCGCGGCTCGGCATCACACCCCGGCACATGATGGCGGTGTTGCCCTTCTACCTCGGCCCGTTCACGGCACCGGCCGAGCTCGACACCTTCCGCAGGACCAACGAGCCATAGGGGGCTTGCGCCCCTCAAGCACTTGCGCTTCGGTCGCCCAAGGTCTTGATCGCCGCCAGCCGCTTCTCGCGCATCTTCTCGCCGATCGCCGCCCCCGCGAGCCCCTGACGCTCGCTCTCATCCAACGTCACGGCCGCCGCCGCGGTGCGGGCCAGCAGCAGGTAGTCGCGCTGGGGATAGGGTTTCGTCTCGAGGCCGGTGCGCCCGCGCGCGTCGGCTTCGCACGCCACGAGCAGTTCCTCGAACCGCTGCGGCCGGCGGAACGCGTCCGTCGCCTCGAGGAGCTTCAACACGGTCGCCGGCCGCAGCTCCGCCGCGCGGTGCACCACGGCATGGTGCCGCGCGGTGAGCACGGCGAGATCGCGGTAGCCGTTCGGCACCTTGAGGCGCGCGCACAACGCCTCGATCAGCGGCACGCCGGCCTCCTCGTGACCGCGGTGGCTCGGCCAGTGCGCCGGCACCGTCAACGCCTTGCCGAGATCGTGCACGAGCGCGGCAAAGCGCACTGTCGTGGAAGCGCCGATGGCGGCCGAATAGCGCAGCGCCAGCATGATATGGACGCCCGTGTCGACCTCCGGATGCCATCGGGCCGGCTGTGGCACGCCGTAGAGCGCCGCCAACTCCGGGAAGATGGCCTGCAACGCACCGCACTCGCGCAGCGTCTCGAAGAACACATCGGGGCGCGTCTCGCCGAGCGCACGCTCGGTCTCCTGCCAGACACGCTCCGGTACCAGCGCCGCGAGCTCCCCGGAATCGGTCATCCCGCGCATCAGCGCGACGGTTTCCTCCGCGATGCGAAAGCCGAGGTCCGCGTAACGTGCGGCAAACCGCGCCACGCGCAGGACCCGCACGGGGTCCTCGATGAAACTCTCCGACACGTGCCGCAGCAGCCGTGCCTCGAGATCGCGGCGCCCGCCGAACGGGTCGACGAGCGCGCCCGTTGCGCTCTCCGCCATCGCATTGATGGTCAGATCGCGGCGGCGCAGATCCTCCTCGAGTGTCACTTCGGGAGAGAACTGAGTGGTGAACCCGCGATAGCCGGGAGCCACTTTCCGCTCGAGGCGCGCCAGCGCGTACTCTTCGTGAGTCTGCGGATGCAGGAAGACCGGAAACTCGCGCCCGACGGGGACGAATCCCTGCCGCTCGAGCTCCTCCGGCGAGGCGCCGACCACGACCCAGTCGCGCTCCTTCACGGGACGCCCGAGCAGCCGGTCCCGCACGGCGCCGCCGACCAAGTACACTCGCATACCTTCGCATGTTAACCGAGAAGGCCCCCCTCGCGCGGCTGGCACTCGCCGCGCTGATGTTCGCCGCCCTCACCGGCTGCGCCAGCACGATGTATCTGCTGCAGGCGGCCAACGGCGAATGGCATGTGATTCACGGGCGCAAGCCGATCGTGCAGGTGATCGACGATCCGCAAGCGCCGGAGCCGCTGGTTCGGGAGCTCGGCGAGGTACGGGAGGCGCGCAACTTCGCCTCGCGCGTGCTCGGGCTGCCGGACAACGACAGCTACCGCACGTACGTCAGGATAGATCGGCCGTACGTCGTGTGGAACGTGGTTGCCGCGCCAGCGCTCTCCGTCGCGCCCAAGGAGTGGTGCTTCCCCATCGCCGGTTGTGTGGCGTATCGCGGTTACTTCAACGAGAAGCGTGCCCGAGCTTTCGCGGCGGGACTGAAGCGTCGTGGCTACGACGTGGTGGTCGAGGGAGTACCCGCTTATTCCACCCTCGGCAGGCTCCCCGACCCGGTCATGAGCACGATGATGCGCTACGGCAGCGACGAGCTCGCGGCCATGATCTTCCACGAGCTCGCCCACCAGTTGCTCTATGTGGAGAACGATTCGAGGTTCGATGAAGCGTTCGCGGTCACGGTGCAGAACGAGGGGCTGAAGCGCTGGCTCGAATATCGCGGCCAGGCCGCGCGCATCGCCGAATACGACCGGCAGCGCGCCGAGGACCGGCAGTTCATTGCGCTGCTGCGGCATACCCGCGACCGGCTCGCCCGCCTCTACGCCTCACAGGCTCCGCGCCAGGGCAAGCTGCGCCGCAAGCGGCAGCTCCTCGCCGACCTGGCAGACGACATTCACGCGCTGGAGCGCCGTCTTGCAGTGCGCTCGCCGCTCTACGACAGTTGGATCGCCGCGGGACTCAACAACGCGGAGCTGGCTTCGGTTGGCACTTATTACGATTGCGTGCCGGGCTTCCAGCGGCTGCTGCGGCAGCAGGACGGAAGCCTGCCGCGATTCTACGATGCGGCCCGCAGGCTGGCGCACGAGCCCAAGGCAACCAGGGACGCGCAGCTCTGCTCGAGTCCCCCTCAGAGCGACTGACGCAGGTCCTGGAGCACGAACCCGTCGGGCGCCGCGTCGAAGTCACGCGTCAGCGCCATGACTTTGAACGCCTCACCCATCTCGCCTGGCAACAGCAATCGGCGCGCCTCTCCCGCCAGGCGCGCGTGCTCCAGTGGATCGGTCGACTGCGCGAGGAGTTGCTCGATCCCCGTCGCCAGCAGGAACGCCGCCTGGGTGCAAAAGCCGCTGACACCCAGCCCGCATGCCGCCGCCGCCGCCGCTACCTGCGTGAAATCGACCCAGGCAGTGATGTCCTGTACGCCAATGTTGATGTAAGGATCATCGTGCACACGCTGCTTGAAGTGGCAGCGCAAAGTGCCGGTGGTCCGCTGCGGATGATAGTAGTGCGCGCGCGGTAGCCCGTAATCGAAGAGCAGCAGCACCCCGCGGCCGAGGCACTCCCCGATGCCGGCGATCCAGGGGGCGATCCGCAGGCAGAGCTCCGAGGAATAGCCGTCCGGCAGCGGCGCCGGCAGCTCACCCAGCAGCGCCGCGCAGGCGCTCGCGAGCGCCTCGTCGGGCGCGCCATCGCGCTCGCGAATCGCGCCATCCTCCTCGAGCGCCACTCCCAGCTCGCGGACCTTGCTGCTGGACAGCATGAAGCGCCGGCAGGGCAGCGCATCGAGCACCTCATTCGCGAGGATCACCCCACGGATCGGTCGCTCGGGCAGCCGATCGAGCCAGACCACCCGCTCCCGAAGCCCTGCGGGAAGCTTCTGCAACCGCTCCCGCTGCCGCTCGGCGAGATCCGCACCGACCTCCAGGATGGCGTAGCGATCGGGCAGCGTGCCGCCGCCCGCCGACAGCGTCTCGAGAATCACGGCCGCCATGCGTCCGGTCCCCGCCCCGAGCTCGAAGATTTCCCCCCCATCGGCCAGCACCTGCGCGCACTGGCGCGCCACGCAGCGGCTGAAGAGATCGGAGACTTCCGGCGCGGTGACGAAATCGCCCGCCGGACCCAGCTTGACGCTGCCTGCGCTGTAGTAGCCGAGCCCCGGAGCGTAGAGCGCCAGGTCCATGAACTGCTCGAAGGGCATCCAGCCCCCCGCCGCGCGTGCCCGCTCGCGGATCAGCGCCGCGACGGCGCGAGAGTGCGCTTCTTCTTCCGGCGAGAGCGGCGGAGTCATAATGTGTGCGTCTCATGCCAGAGCCTGCCACTGCAACCGGCCGCCCCGCGCCGCTCACCGGCAAAGCGGCGCTGATCACCGGCGCTGCGCGCCGCATCGGCGCCGCCACCGCACGCGCCCTGCATTCGGCGGGCGCCGCTGTGGTGCTGCACTACCATAGCTCGGCGGACGAGGCAGCCGCTGTGGCGCAGGACCTCAACAGCGTGAGGCCGGACTCGGCAACGCTCGCACCCTGCGATCTGCTCGACGGCGCCGCCGTGAAGGAGCTCGCCCGGACCGCCGCCGCGGCCTTCGGCGGGCTCGACATTCTGGTCAACAACGCCTCCTCGTTCTATCCGACGCCGCTCGGGGATATCGACGAGGACGACTGGAACGATCTCATCGGCACCAACCTCAAGGCGCCCCTCTTCCTCGCGCAGGCGGCCGCCCCGGCGCTGCGCGAGCGCGGCGGCCTCATCATCAACCTTGCCGACATTCACGGCATGCGCCCGCTGCGCCGGCATCCGGTGTACTGCGTCGCGAAGGCCGGCCTCATCATGCTGACGAAGTCGCTCGCGCGTGAGCTCGGGCCGCAGGTGCGGGTCAACGCGATCGCGCCGGGACCGGTCATGTGGCCGGAAGACGGTGTCGATGCGGCGCTGCGCGCGCAGATCATCGACCGCACCGCCCTGAAACGCGGCGGCTCGGCCGAGGACGTGGCGCGCGCCGTACTCTTCTTCGCCTCCGAGGCGCCGTTCGTCACCGGCCAGATCCTCGCCGTCGATGGCGGCAGAAGCATCGGCTGGTGATGTTGTTTGAAGCACATCCGTGTGCCTGGTGCCCACGTCATCAGGCACGCACTTCCACCAGCGGGTGCGCGCCACGGTCGAAGCGCCGCCACAGCTCACCGATCGTGAGCTTCTCGGTCGGATGCACGAGATCGGGCGCGAGCACGGCAAGCGGCCCAAGCATGTAGGCGCGCTTGAGCAGGTCGGGCCGCGGCAGCTTCAGCTGCGGCTCCTCACACACCAGATCGCCATACAGCAGCACATCGAGATCCATCGAGCGGGGCGCCCACCGCGGCGCCTCGCGCGGCCGGCCGCAGAGGGTCTCGATGCCATGCAGGGCGTCCAGCACCTCGGCCACCGGCCGCTCGGTCGCAAAGCCGGCGACGAGGTTGATGAAGTCCTCGCCTTCGAAGCCCACCGCGCGATTGCGGTACCAGGGTGAGAGGCGCACGCCGGGGAATTGCCGCTCGAGCTCGCGCACGGCCATGGCGAGGTGCCGCTCGGGCTCGATGTTGCTGCCGGCAGCGATGTAGACCTGGGGCACGGATGGATGTCGGTAATCAGAGGCGCGCGGCGGCGGCCGCCGTGAGATCCGCGCGGCTGCGCTCGATGACGACGCCGACGTCGCGCGAATTGCGGATCGCGCCCGGCTTGTTGAGCGAGATGCGTACCCACTCCAGGCCGAACTCCTCGAGCAGCAGCAGCGCCAGTCGATGAGCGAGCGTCTCGACCAGCTTGAACTCGGAGGCCTCGATGTAGGCGAGCACCCGCTTCGCGACTTTCTTGTAATCAACGGTGTCGGCGACATCGTCACTCGCCGCGGCGCGGCGGCAGTCGACCGGCAGCTCGAGATCGACCACCACGGTCTGCCTGACGCGCCGCTCCCACTCGATGAAGCCGATGATGCACTCGGCCGCCAGGCCGCGCAGGAAGATCCGGTCGTCGGATTGAGTTGGACTCGTCATGGATGCACGGAGCGCGCAGCGTCAGCCGCGGTGTTGTGTTGGAACGGCACGGCGGTGAGCTCCTCGAGCGGCCATTGGGCGCGCGCCTGGATCGCGAGCCCGGCGCGCTCCCCGGCCTTGAGCCGGGCAAGGCCCGCCACCGCGATCATCGCTGCGTTGTCGGTGCAGAATTCGAGACGCGGATAGTACACGCGACCGCCCCGGCGGCCGATCGAGCGGGTGAGCGCCGCGCGCAGCCGTTGGTTCGCGCTGACTCCGCCTGAGACCACGAGCGTATCCAGATCGCTGGCCTCCAGCGCGCGCACCGCCTTGGCGGCGAGGGTGTCGACGATCGCTTCCTCGACGCCGCGGGCGACGTCCGCCCGCAGCTGCGCCGTCAGCTCCCGCCCGCGCAGGCAATGCAGTACCGCGGTCTTCAGTCCCGAGAAACTCATCTCGAGGCCCGGGCGGTCGAGCATCGGCCGCGGAAACTCGAACGCCCCCGCGCTGCCCCGCTCGGCGAGGCGCGCCAGCTCGGGCCCGCCCGGATAGGGGAGCCCCAGGAGCTTGGCCGTCTTGTCGAACGCCTCACCCGCGGCGTCGTCGCGCGTGTCGCCCAGGATGCGGTAGCGGCCGATACCTGCGACCTCGATGAGCAGGGTATGCCCGCCGGAGACGAGGAGCGCCACATGCGGGAAGGGTGGCGGCTCCGGCTCGAGGAGCGGCGCCAGCAGGTGCCCCTCGAGGTGATGCACGCCGATGGCGGGCACGTCCCAGGCATAGGCGAGGCTGCGGGCGAGCGCCGCCCCCGTGAGCAGCGCCCCGATCAAGCCCGGGCCGGCCGTGAAGGCGACGCCGGCCAGCTGCTTGGGCTCCGTGCCAGCGCGATCCAGGGCCCGTTCGACCAGGGGCAGGAGCCTGCGCACGTGGTCCCGCGAGGCGAGCTCCGGGACGACCCCGCCATAGACCCGGTGCAGCTCCACCTGGCTGTAGAGCTCATGCGCCAGCAGGCCCTGGGACTCATCCAGCACGGCGGCGGCACTCTCGTCGCAGGACGACTCCACGGCGAGCACCCGGAGCGCCCCTCGGGAGCCGCTTGCGCCAGGGCCAGACACCTCAGGAAACTCTTTTGCCTTTGCCATGTGCCTCAACTAGAATTGCGCGCCCGATTTACCGGCCCTTCCCTCTCTGCACTGGTCCATGGGGTTTCGATGCCGAGCGTCCGTATCCGTGAGAATGAGTACTTCGATGCCGCCTTGCGACGCTTCAAACGCGCCTGCGAGAAGGCCGGCATTCTCACCGAGCTGCGCCGGCGTGAATTCTACGAGAAGCCGACCCAGGAGCGGAAACGCAAGAAGGCGGCCGCCATCAAGCGCCACATGAAGCGCATCTCGCGCGAGGGCATGCGCCCCTCCCGCTGACATTATCCATACTGGCCTATACTGGGGCATGACCCTCAAGGAACGTATCACCGAGGACATGAAGAGCGCCATGCGCGCGGGCGAGAAGGAGCGTCTCGGCACCATCCGTCTGGCGCTCGCCGCCATCAAGCAACGCGAAGTCGACGAGCGGATCACGCTCGATGACGTTCAGGTGCACGCGGTGCTGGAGAAGATGATCAAGCAGCGCAAGGAAGCGATCGCGCAGTTCCAGGCCGGCGGACGCGCCGACCTCGTCGCCAAGGAGACCGCGGAAGTCTCGATTCTCGAGGCTTATCTGCCCGCCCGCCTGAGCGATGCGGAGCTCGATACCCTGATTGCCGCCGCCATCGCCTCGACCGGAGCCTCCTCCGCCAAGGACATGGGCAAGGTGATGGCGTTGGTGAAATCCCAGGCGCAGGGCCGCGCCGACCTGGGAGTGGTCAGCGCCCGCGTGAAGGAGAAGCTCGCCCCACGCTAGTTGCCCATCAACCGGTGGTCGACCCCGAGCCATGAAGCGACACGACACAGCAATTCAGGCACAGGGACGTGCCCGGCCGCCGCAGGTGGCCGAGTCTCGGGCAAAAACCACGCTTTTTGCCCGAGACGGCGCTGGGCCGGGCAGGAGCCC
>JBOIAR010000023.1:0-69392 GCA_050739095.1 Steroidobacteraceae bacterium
GGGGTGCCGGCGCCCGTGAAGATGTGGGAGTCGCGATGGATTGATCGCCAGCTCGATCACGTCGACAGAAGTGTGAGCGGCCGGTACAACCGCGCCGAGTATCTGGAGCCGCGGCGAGCGCTCATGCGGTGGTGGGGGAAGAAGGTGCGTGAGGCGTGGGCAATAGCGAGGCGCGGCGTCACAGGTGGGACTGCGGTCGTCACGAGTGTGCCGTCTGAAGATACTGATATGTGACGAATCATACGTCGTCTCTTCTCAATGTCCGAGAGTCTGAGCATGGCCTAAACATAGGCCGCGCCTCTCCCCAATGCGCTCACGGGCCAGAGATTTCCCAAGAAGTCCCCTCCCACGACCTCCGGCACACCGTCGCAACTCGTCTCGCAGAGGCCCTCGGTGACGCGGGAGACAAACTGGTCAAGCGCGTGCTCGGTCACTCCGATGGCTACGGCTACCCCAGAGATGGAGTCATTCCGGGCCTTTGCATCGGCCTTCAATACGGGATCCGGCGCGGCTGGAGGCCGATGGTCGTGGGCCTCCATTGGGGCTGATGTCACCATCGGCTCCTGGCGACGCCTCGGAAACCCGCGTCTCATCCGCAGAATCACGCGGTTTCTCGCTCCCGCCAACAACTCGGCCCGGACATCCGGTTCTTTGAAAGTCGGTGCCAGATTCGCCATTTGCAGTGGGTGGCCACATATAACTTGAATTGCCGCCCTCCTCGCCGGAGACCGCTCGCTTGCGCCCACACGCGCGGCACTGGCTGAAGTGGTGGCACTCGCCCTCGACGACATCAGTGATCGCATCGGCCCCGGGCAGCTCTTGCTGCGAAGCGAGTCGTGACCGGGGCACATGCGGACTGAGTAAGGGCCCGGTCAACAAGGCGGGCCGGCGAGCTAAGGTGGGCAGCCATTGACAATAGATGAAATTAGGTCCTAAAATAGGACCTAATAGGAGCAAGGGAGATTCACCCCAATGTCCGTCACGTCTTCCTCGATGATCGATCCTGGCTCGTCACGGATCGCGGTTCCCGACTCTCATGTAAGCGACGATGTTTGTCCGCTTTGCGAGCAGGCCGTCCCGCATGAACGTCTTGATCAAATCAACGAGCGCCTTGAAGCGCGTGAGCGAGAGGCCACCGCCGCGATCACCGCAGGACTCAAGGAGCAGCACGCCCGCGATACCGCTGAGGCCGTAGAGGCGGCACGCCGTGAGGCTTCTGCGGAGATCGAACGCGAAAAACAGCAAAGCGCCGCAAGGATTGAAGCCGCACGGAGCGAAGCACGGCAGGCCGCCGACGCCGCCGCGTCTGCACGTGTTGCCGAGGCGGAACGCGCGGCAGAAGTTTTGCGTGAGACGCTGACGGCGAAGGTTGATGAAGCGGAGGCCGCACGCGAGAAAGCCGACGAGGCGAATGCGCTAGTGCTCAAACAGCTTGACGCTGAGCGCAGCGCCGGGAAGGCCGCCCTCCAGAAGGTGCAGGCCGATGCCGCAGCGAAGGAAGCCGCCATTCGCGCGGACGCCGACCAGAATGCGCAGGCGCTTGTGCGCGAACAGATCGCGGGCATACAGGCCGCGCGCCAGGAGTCCGAGGAAGCTCTGCTGAAGCGTGCGACCGACGCGGAAACCGCTGTTGCTTCGGCGCAAGACGAGCGCGCGACCCTACAGGCGCTGCTGGAGAAGACTAGCCAGGATGCCGCCGCCGCGGTTGAAAAGGCGAATGCGGATGCCGCCGTCCGTGAAGCCGCAGCGAGGGCAGACGCAAGCCGCCTCACCGAAGCGGCGCTTCAGGAGCGCATCGGCGAAGCCGAGCAGGCAAAGAGCACAGCGGAAGCAAAGGTCGCGGCTGCTGAGGAAGCGGCGTGTGTACTGAAGGAAACGCACGAATCGCAGATCGAGGCCCGTGTCAGCGAAGTGAGAATGGCGATGGAGTCGGCCCAGGCGCAGGCCGTCAATGTCGCGAAGGCGGAAGCCTATGAGGACAAACTCAAACTGTCCGAACGACTCGCGGAGGTACAGCGTGCGCTCGACAAGAAGACGGCGGAAGAACAAGGCGAAGGTGCTGAAGTCAACCTGTTCGAAGCGCTGAGGGAAGTATTCGACGGCGACAAGATCGAGCGTGTCGGCCGGGGCAATGCCGGGGCCGACATTATCCACACCGTCATTCATAAGGGCATGGAGTGCGGGAAGATCATTTACGACTCGAAGGATCACAATCAATGGCGCTACGATTTCGTCACGAAACTGGCGTCGGACAAGATCGCCGCGAAAGCGGACCACGCGATCCTCTCGGTCCGGAAGTTCCCGCAGGGCACGCGCCAGCTTCACGTGCATGATGGTGTGATCTTGGCGAACCCTGCCCGCGTCGTGGCGCTGGTGCAGGTCGTGCGCGAACACATCGTGAAATCGCATACGCTGCGCATGAGCAACGAGGCCAAGCTGCAGAAGTCCGCCGAGCTGTATGCCTTCGTCACGTCGGCGCAGTTCACGGACTTATTAGATCGCGTCGACACGCAAGCGCAGGAGTTGCAAGAACTGCAGGACGACGAGAGAAAAGCGCATGAAGGCCTGTGGAAGAAACAGTCGATCCGGTTTCGCTCAATCCAGAAGGCGGGCGGCGACCTGAGCAATCGTATCGACATCATTCTCGGCATCGCCGGGAACGCGGAGAAGGCAGTCAATGACGGGTAGCCCCGCTCCCGCTGACGTGAGCAGTGTGGTCAGCCTGCAGGAGCGCAGGCTGGACCGCACAGTCTTGCGCACGTACCGAACAAGAGCAAATCTCGACGAGATCGTGCCGAACGAGAACCAGCCCAGGATGGGGCCGAAGATCGACGAGGAACTTCAGCGTCAGATCGAAGCCAACGGTGGGATATTCGAGCCGCTTCTTGTGGAACCGCATCCGAACTTGCCGAAGAAATTCCGGATCATCGACGGCGACCGTCGCTGGACGAACTCGCGCGTACTCGTCGATCAGGGAAAGGAGCAGTATCGGCAACTCCCCATCGAAGTTACGGACCGCACGCTCTCAGACGAAGAGCGTTTTCGCGTCTGGATTTACATCCACAGGCAGCGAAAGGAGTGGGACGCCCGCGAAAAGGAAATGGTGGCCTACCGCCTCGTCGATCTCATGGGCCGCGCCAGCGCCGCCAACATTCTCGGAATCACCGTTCGTGAGATCGACAAGCTCGTGGAAATATTCGAGCTATCGGGAAAGTTCGTAAGCCTGCGTGATCCGGGCGCTGCAATCACATGGTCACGCGAGCTGATGGGCGTCAGCAAGAAGCTGCTCACGCCGAGCGTCGTCGACGCTGTGGTGAAGAAGGTCAACCAGAAACGCATCACGAACTCCAAAGATCTTCGGAAACTCAGAACGATTCTGCGTGATTCGGTTGCGCGAATGAATTTCCTGAGCGCTGATGGCGACCTTGAATCCGCCATGCTGCGCGTCGCGCCGCCAGAGCCGCAGGTGCAGGTTGGGCTCGTTGGTGAGCTGGATGCCGCGACCGAAGCGATGAAGCGCGTCCCCTGGACGACGCTGGACCAACTAAAGGGTAATGCCGAAGTATTGCGCCGGATCGACGAGGCAGAGACCTTGCTGAAGACCCTGCGCAAGACCCTCACATCGTAGTGACCGTCAGGTGTGGTTGTGAGTTCTGGACGTATCCCTAAACGGCAAAAGGTGCGATCTAGTAGGACGGGTAACAACGTTGGGATTTGTGTCCGTCGCCGCGCGCGAAACGTGACGGGAGCTCAATACAGTTCGTTTCTGGCTGGGCGTAAAGATCACCCCAACTGCGCGCAACAGTAAGCGAAAACTTTGCGTCATGGCTGCTGCCATCGTTCAAGATGCCAATAGAAAGCTGCCGATTGCGTGGCAAGATGTCTCGCACTGGATGCAGGTGTCGCTCGCCAGCTGGGGGGCGTTGCTCAGGGGCACGGGAGAAAGTACGCGGTTCGCCGAGCATGCGCTCAGCCACGCGTCGCTGGTCGCGTCGTTTGTCGCGAGCAGCCCCAACGATGCGACGCTCGATGCCATCGAAACCATCTTCGAGCTCGGGTCGGATGATGGGCGCCATCGCATGCTGCAGGCCGCGGAGGATCAGCAAGTCGATCTCGGCACTAGCGACGAGGAGTCGACCCCTGAACTAGTCGCGCGACTGTGCCTCAAGAGGCTAACTGATCAGTCCGTGGCAAACGTCCTTATTCTCGCGCTCGTCAACTTGCGCGAGGCCGTCCACCAGCGCGCACAGCGGGAATTCGCAGGTCCACAGGCTCGCTCCGCCGAGCACCTGAACAAAGAAGACGTACGGCAAGCTGTCGCCGCTTGGTGCAAAGAGAACGGCAAGAGCGAAGCCGTTCAAATCTTATCAAGATGCTCGCCTATCAGGCCGAGAGCGATCTGCTGAACCTTCTGCAGCCGCACTATCCGCGCGCTGAGCAGGAAGGCAGAACGCTCCTGCATGAGCTCCTCGCCACCGCCGGCGACATCCATCTCATCGCGGATGAGCTGCAGATCACCCTCGCGCCGTTGAGCTCGCCGCATCGCACCCGCGCCGTGCCAACTCTCCCCACCACGATGGTGAACGCTCTTCCACGATCGTAAGCACCGCGCGACGCGCGGCGCCGAAGTGTTCACGATCCCCTGGAACGCTGTTCACGTTGCCGTGGAATCCGTGTTCACATCCCGTGGAAACCCTGTTCACGATTACGTGGAATACGCACCTTCGGCTGTATGCGAAGCTGGGCCAAGCATTAGCCGCGCTTAACCTGTCCATCAAAAGTATTGGCTACCCTGCGGGCGGGAGACTGTCTATCGTTTGAAAATCCTTATACGCCCCCATCAGGCCCACACTCCTTCGGAGAAACGACGATGACGAATGTCTCACGGATCCCATCGTCCTTATCGGATCTGGGCTCCTTGAGCGACGGAATCCTGTGCGACATGCTGTTCCCGCCTCCGCCGACGGGTCTCGAGGCGGAGCTGGAATGCAGATGGAAGACTGGTTTCTCCTACGTCTCCCTAACGATGTCCATCGATTACGAAGCGTCGCCATCGCTCGTTTTCTCTCGCCTGGCCAAAATCCGGCACTCCCTGAGCGAGCATCCGGAGAAGATCATCCTTGTGGATGGTGTCGAGGACATCCTGGCCGCAAAGAAGGCGAAGAAACTGGCGATCGGTTTCCACTTTCAAGGAACGGAACCTGTGGGGCGGGACCTCGCGAACGTCGGCGCATACTATAAGCTCGGCGTGCGGTGGATGTTGATGGCCTATAACTTCCAGAACAACGTCGGAACCGGTTGTATCGAGGCGGAGAAGAACGACACCGGGATTTCGCAGTTCGGCAAGGAGCTCATCGCGGAGATGAACCGCGTGGGCATGCTCGTCGATTGCTCGCATTCCGGCTACCGCACCACGATGGACGCGATGTCGATCTCGACGAAGCCCTGTATATTCTCCCATTCAAATCCGCGTGCACTGTACGACCACCCGAGAAACATTCGGGATGACCAAATCAAGCTATGCGCACAGACGGGCGGCGTCATTGGCATCAATGGAGTAGGTCCGTTCATCGGGGAGCCTCGCGAGGTCTCACTCGATACGATGGTGCGACACATCGACTATGTCTCTGACCTCGTGGGTCCGGAGCATGTCGGGCTCGGTCTCGATTACATGACGCCTTCGCATTGCCAAGTGATGTACGACTTCTACAAGGGCGATGTGTCCAAGGTCGCCTTGCCGGGAGAGCCGCCGTGGGGGTTTTTGAACCCGACGCAGGCTCCTCTGCTACTCAGCAAGTTGCTCGCAAAGGGGTACTCCGTCGAGGCGGTGCGAGGAATCATGGGGCAAAACTTCCTACGCGTTGCGACGCAGGTGTGGCGCTGAGCACGACCATGAGACTCGAATATCTAGGGAAACTCTGAAGAACTGGCGATGAAGGCGCAGATTGGGGCACCTTGGGTCTGGAGATCGACAGCACGCGGCATTTCGACCGCCGCTTCGGCGTTTTTATGCCCGATTGCGCCTTTTCCCGCTCTGCAGAGAGACCTCTCCTACGCATGCAGCAATCGCCTTCGGACCGTGTAGAGGTTGGCCAATGCGGCGGTAACCTCCAGTCGATGCAGGTTCTTGGCGAGTCCTCTGTAACGGACCTTCTGGAAGCCGAACACACGCTTGATGACTCCGATGGTGTGTTCAACCTTGGCGCGCACCTGAGATTTCGTCTGGTTCTTCGCCTTCTCCAGCTCGTTGAACCAACCCCTGCCGCGGTACCTGCGGTTCGTGAAGTCTTTGGCCCGCGGGGCGCGTTTCCGGATGATCTCCGTTTGCCCCTGGTAGCCCTGACTGCCTGCAGTACTTCGTCGAGCGTGCGAAAGTAGCGATTGTGAGTGGCCAGTCGTCGGGTCAGTTTCCACACGCGCTCGATCGAGGCAAGCTGCGGACTGTAGGGCGGCAGGAACAGCAGTCGCAGACTCGGGGCATGCTCGCGCAGGAACGGCGCCAGGAGCACAGCGTGATGATAGCGGGCGTTGTCGAGCACGACGATCATGCGGCGCCGGCGCGTGCGGTGACGCAGCAGTTGGCGGAGAAATCGTTGAAAGGTCTCGACGTTGAACACCTTGCACATGCGACGGACGAACTTGCCGGTACGCAGGTTGACCGCGCCGAAGCAGGCTATGGACTTGCGCGTCGGCGCGTGCAGCAGAATGGGGTCCTTGATCTCCATGTGGGCACTTACGTTCGTGCCCATCTATCTGCAAGTGGGCACATGCTCGACGACTGATGGGGCCGCTGCCTATGCGGCCATCGCTACACGGTTACGCTTGACAAGTAATGCGCAGGTTCCAACAGTCGCCACAGCCAGAGCAAGCGGTCCGCGTTGGGGGCGTCTCGGGTGCCGCCTGCAGGATGCGGCGCATCTCATGGAGCTTCAGGATGCCGAGGGCTTCGAGGATTTTCTCGAGCAGCTCAACATACGAGCTGCTTCGCTCAGAGGTCATCGGCGCTCGGTGCGAAGCACCGCGGCAGGATGCTGTCGATCAACCCCGCGGCGTCGGACTGGCCCTGATGCTAGCCGACGGGATGCCTGGCGGGCTCAAGGCGATCGCGGCCGTGCTCCGCGAGTCGGCGGCGCTGCATATCCCTGACACTGTCGGAGCGATCGTGGCAAAACCCTCCGCTGGGCACACCTGCGCGCCGGCTTGGCTGTCCGGCGAGAGGGAACTTGGTGCTAACGAACAATTCTACGACGCCAGAACCAGTAGACCGGTGCACCGAGTAAAACCAGGCCAACTCCAATAGCTGCTTCGCCGGGATGCAGGAACAGGGTATTAAGAACAATCGCTGCCGCAGCGACAATGAATAGGATTGGTGTTCCAGGATAACCCGGCACGCGAAAAGGGCGCGTAGCATCAGGTTCGTGACGGCGATAGTAGAAGATGGATGCTGCGCCCAGCGCGTAGAATGCCCAGCCGGTGAACACCACGTACGTGAGCAGTTGCTCGAATGTACCACTCACCGCCAATACGGCAGCCCATGCGCAGTTCGCTACGATTGCGAAGGCAGGCGTCTTCCATCGCGAATGGATTGCGGCCATTCTCTTGAAAAAGACCCCGTCTTGCGCCATCGCAAAATAGACGCGGGTTCCGCAGAACACGATTGCGTTGGCTGCGCTGAACATCGAGATGAGAATGGCAACCGCGATGAGCTTACCCGCGTCTGGTCCGAGGACCTCGGCGACCGCCTCCGCAGCAATCCGCTCGGAACCCGCGCTGCGTTCTACGCCGAGCGCGGCTATATAGGCAACATTTGCCAGAAGGTAGATGCCAATCAGGGCTGCCGTGCCGACGACAATGCCGCGGGGGAAGTTCTTCTGAGGTTCGATTACCTCTCCCGCGGAAAAGGTCGTGTACTGCCAACCTTCGTAGGCCCAGAGCACCCCGATCATGGCCGCACCCATCGCCATCAGCACGGAAACGTCCACAGTGGGCAAGGCGAGACTGGTAGCGCTTAACTTGTTGCCCCTAAGCAAAAGAATCGCGCTCATGATAACAATGGCGCCCACCTTAATCCCTGTAGTCCAGTTCTGCAGATTGGCGCTGCGCCGGGCGCCGAGGACGTTAACCGCGGCAATAGCGAAAATCATGCTGATCGCGACAACCTTTGTGGCCCACGGCGAAAGTGGCATAAGCTGCTGCAAATAGCCTGCGAAAGCGACCGCCAAGGTTGCAACCGTTGCACTGGCGATCAAGGAGAATAGGGCCCAACCATAAAGAAACCCGGCGAACCGCCCAAATGCAGCTCGAATATAAACATAGAGTCCGCCGGCTTCTGGTTTCATCGCTGCCAACTCGGCGTATGTAAGGGCGCCAAGGACTGAGAGAATCCCTCCGCCCCCCCAAACTAGAAGCGCAACGCTCAATTGACCACCTGTCAGCTTCAATACCATTGCGGGTACGATGAAAATCCCAGAGCCGATGACCGCACCGAGTGTCAGCAGCACCAGGTCAGAAAATCGCAGCACACGAGGAAGCTGTTGGGTCATAAAATATACTGACTAGTTGCCGATGGAGTGGAGCGTAAGCCGCGCTAGCGGTGATCGATCGAGGCCGCCACAAGCGGTTGCGGCTGGCGAGTCGGCGCGACAAGGGCTATTACACACAGAAGTTCGTCAAGGCACTGGTCGCGAACTATATCGAGCCCCATATTGCGCGACACGACAACCGGCCGATAGTAGGCTCTCATGTCGGACGCATCTACGCACGCACTTATAAGGTCAGCGAGATCGTGCGTAAGCGAATCGAGCCATTCTGAGGATGGGGCAAGACCGGTGGTTTGCGCAAGACCGGCTTCCGTGGCATAGAGCGCACCGCGCAGCTCGCTCATCTCAACGCCGCCGCGTACAACGTGGCGCGCATCAGTCGTCTTTGTCCTCTGTCCGGATAGACCACAGGAGACGTGTCTGTGCACGGTCGGAACATCGAGCCAGCGGAACGCAAAATGCCGCGTACCAAACATCAAAACCTCAGGCAGTACCCAACACCATGCTTCGCCCAGACAGTCGGCCTCAGCGATCCAACAGCGTGTCGGCTGCGCGATAAGGATCGAGATCCTTGTCGAGCACTCGCGATACCACCGAATCGAACTTCTGCCGATCCAGACGATGGGCCAGGTCGCGCAGAACT
Organism: Steroidobacteraceae bacterium; assembly: GCA_050739095.1. Taxonomy (GTDB): domain Bacteria; phylum Pseudomonadota; class Gammaproteobacteria; order Steroidobacterales; family Steroidobacteraceae; genus 13-2-20CM-66-19. The sequence goes on from JBOIAR010000023.1 coordinate 9,184, forward strand.
CTCTCGCGCAGGATCATCTGAATTTCCTGGCGCATCGCCTCCACCTTGCGCCGTTGCGCCTCGCCGCTCTCCTGGGCCCACTTTCGGTGCCGGCCGATCGCCTCGATCAGGTCCTGAATGCCGCTGCCGTCCTTGGCGGAGGTTCTGAGCACCGGCGGTCGCCAGGACGTTCGCGGTGTTCCCAGATTCAGCATCTGCATCAGGTCCTTCACCGCCTCATCGGCGCCTGGGCGATCGGCCTTGTTGACCACCAGAATGTCGGCGATTTCCATGATTCCGGCTTTGATGGCCTGGATATCGTCCCCCGATCCCGGGATGGTGAGCAGACAGACGGTATCGACAACGCGCGCGACCTCGACATCGTGCTGGCCCACGCCGACGGTTTCGACCAGGACGACGTCAAATCCGAGCGCATCGAGCACGCCGACGATTCGCCGAGTGGCCCGAGCCAGCCCCCCGGACTGTCCACGGTTGGCCATGCTGCGGATGAACACGCCGGTATCCAGGCAGCGGTCGCGCATTCGTATGCGATCGCCGAGAATGGCACCGCCAGAATAGGGACTCGAGGGATCGACCGCGACGACCGCGACCCGGGCACCGGTTTGCCGGTACGCTGCTGTGAGAGCCGACACCAAAGTGCTCTTGCCCGCGCCCGGGGGACCCGTGAAGCCCGTCAGGGTCGCACCTCCCGTCTGATGGTAGGTCAATCTTACGACTTCGGCCACTTCGGGCTCATCGTTCTCGACGATCGACAACAGTCTCGCGGTTGCGGCAATGTCGCCCTTGCGAGCTCTCTCCAGTAGGCTGTTGATGTCGCTCATCGAAGATTCAAGTCCGAAGTCGCCGCGGCCGCCTGGGCACGCACGACGCGGCGCGCAATCTTACCGATGCCCGTCCGGGGCAGCTCCTGCACGATGTGAATGACCTTAGGACACTTGTAGCCGGTCAGTCGCTCGTGGCAGAAGGACTTCAGCTCCGATTCCAAGGCAGTTGCGCTGCGGGAGAGGGTGACGAAGGCATGCACGGCTTCCCCCCAGCGCTCATCGGGAACGCCGATCACCGCGGCCTCATTAACGCCCGGATGCTGCATGAGTACGCTCTCGACTTCCGCGGGAATGACCGTGAGTCCTCCCGATTTTATGATCTCCTTGATGCGGCCCTCCAGAATCAGGAAGCCTTCAGCATCGAAGCGGCCGAAATCGCCGGTTCTCATCCATTCTCCGTGCATGACCTGCGTGGTTGCGGCCGCATCCTGCCAGTAGCCGGCAAACAGCGTGGGGCTGCGCGCGACGATCTCGCCAGCCTCCTCGGGGCCGCTCGTGCCATCGCCCGCGTGCAGAAGATGGAGCTGAGCACCCATCATCGGACGCCCCACCGTACCGATCTTGCGGCGCTGATCGGAAGCACTGAGAACGGTCAGGCAGAGCTGCTCGATCATGCCATAGAACTGCACGAACTCGACTGCGGGCATTCGGTCCGTCAATTCGGTAATCAAGCGTCCCGGCATGTTCTCCGACGCGTAGGAGATCAACCGCAACGACTCGGGTATCCTGGCGGGCGCGACCTCGATAATGCGGCGCAAAGTCGTTGGCACCGCATCGAAATGCGTCACACCGAAAGCGAGAATCGACTCCCACACCGCCGCGGCATCAAAGTGCGGCATGATGATGTGCGTCGCCCGCATCAGCGTCAGCGGGATGAGGTGCTCCAGACAAGAAGAGAAGAGCGGCAGGAAGTGGAGCGTCCGCTCTCCCTCCTTGAGACCAAGCTCGAGGGCCATCGTCGTGGCCGCCGCGAGCAGACTGCCGTGAGTGTGAACTGCGCCCTTGGGGCGCCCCGTCGAGCCGGACGTAAAAAGGATCATGGCGGGATCAGTGGGTACCACCGGCGTTCGCGCCTGAAGCGCATTCGCAGACGCCAGCTGATACTCATAGGACCTGACTGACGGCCCTCCTGCCCACTCGTCCAGGCAAAGCACGCATTCCACTCCCGCGGCCTGGAGCGCGTCGCGGCGCCCCGAGACTTCCAGGGCCTGCGGGCCGCCCACCACCAATATCTTCGGTCTTATCTGCGACAGCGCCACGTTGGCATCGGTCCAGGTCCACCAGTGATCCAGAGGCGCGGTAATCGCTCCCAGCATCGAGACGCCGAACAGGACCTCCACGAACTCGGGTCGGTTCGCCGACCAGAACGCGACGCGATCACCCTTCTTCAGTCGGAGCGCCGCAACCGCGGCCGCGAAGCGGCAGGCTCGATCCCAAACTTCGGCGTAGGTTTGCGCGGCGCCCGGGAAGATGACCGCGGCCCGTCGCGGCTCAGAGACGGCGGCCCGCGCCAGGAGAGCATCCAGCCGCGACGCATTGCCGTAGACCCGGGTGCTCATTGCGCCACATACCAATTGTTCACGTAGTCGACGATCGTTGAGGTGGGCGTGCCTGGCCCAAAGACCTCCGCCACGCCAAGCGCCTTGACTTTCGGGACATCGGGGGGCGGCAGAATACCCCCCATCACGACGAGCACCTCCTTGGCCGCCTGCTCGCGAAGAGCACGGCACAACTCGCCGGCAAAATGAAGATGCGCTCCGGAGAGGATGCTCAGGCCCAGAACATCGGCGTCTTCCTCGATTACGGTCCGCGTGATCATCTCCGTGGTCTGAAATATCCCGGTATAGACGACCTCCATGCCTGCATCGCGAAACGCGCGCGCGATGATCTTCGCTCCCCTGTCATGCCCATCCAGCCCGGGTTTGGCTACCACGACTCGGATGGGCCGCTTGGATGTACTCACCTCACGTTCCTTCCAAACCTATCGCATTCAGCTTCTTCCAATTGCATCCAGAGTCCTCGCCGCCGGCACTCGCCAGTCATTCTGCATGGCGCCAGAACCCGAGGAAATCTATTAGTGTTAATGTGCCGCATAAGGTCGCCTTTAGGGCGGCGGCCGCGGCCCTGAGACGGTCGGAGGGCTTTCCTTAAGACGTGCGGCCGCACGCTCCCGCACCTCTCGCCGCTGCTCGCCCGTCATTCGCGACCAGGCGGCGATCTCATCCAAAAGCCGTCCGCACCCTGCGCAGATGCCCGCTGGCGTCAGCCTGCAGACTCCGATGCACGGTGATGTCGATGTGGCTGTTGACACGTCGCCGCTGTCTCGCGGTTCGCAGAGCGCTGGCGCAATCCGTCAGATATGTACTGACAGAAAAGTTCCGCTCGCGCACCTCGGTGCGCCGCGTTCCTCGGAGCTTCCTTTACCTCGCGCGTAGCCGCTGCTTGTCCACCGGCACGACAGCCACTCCCGTGGCCTTGACCACCAACAACGGCTCAGCGAGGACGTTCGCTGCGGAGTCATCGGGACTAACGGACTCGATGATTTTATGTGCCGTGCACTCGAACTTGCGCGATGATTTTCCGACGGAAAGAAGCTTGGCGCGGACCTCTATGTAATCACCGCTGCGCACCGGCGCGAGATACTCAGTCTGCATCGCCCGCATGAGTCCCTCATCACCGTCATTTCGGATGAGAAGTTCCGTGACGGCATCGCCAAAGAGCGCCACGATGTGCGCTCCATCCACCAAGCCGCCGCCGTAGTGGCCGTCGGCGGTGGACATTCGCAGGCGAATCAGGCTCTCGATTGAGTTCGGCATCTTCTTTACTCTACCGGCCCGTCAGCCGGGCATGGCTCATTCTAGCCGCGGTGCATCGGGTCACTCTAATCAATAGCGCTAATGTTGGGGTTAAGATATCGTGATGACGATGCCTATGCCAGAAGTTCAGGCTTACCAACTCATGCGCGCCGGCCGGCTCGGGGAGGCACTGCGACTGCGTTTGGCCGAGCAGGCGACCGCAGGACAACGCGTGTGCCTGCCTGCGCATGGCCTGCTGGCTACGATCCTGCTACGGCTCGGCCGGCGGCGTGAAGCGAGCGTCGTCGTCTCCCACGCGCTCGGGTCTTAACCGGGATCAGCCGATGCGTACGATGCACTTGCGCATGTTTCCATGCTGCTCGGCGAGCACGAGCGCTTCAGCGCTCTCTACAGACGCGCAGTCACCCTGGCGCCAAACGATCCGCGTTTCTGGTATAACCTGGCAACCAGCGAGCGCAGCCTCGGCCGCCTGTCGGAAGCGGAGGTCGCGTGCAGTCGAGCCATTGCACTTGATCGATCACTCTACAGCGCCTATCTGGTGTGCTCGGAACTGCGCGTTCAGTCTCCTGAGGACAATAATGTCTCGCAGCTGCGCTCCGAGCTGTCCCGCAGCGATATCGATGAGAGCGGACGGATGTTCTTAGGCTACGCGCTCGCCAAGGAATTGGACGATCTGCGTCTGTTCGATGGGGCCTTTCGCGCGCTCGTCGAGACCGCGCGCCTGCGCCGACGGCATCTGCTTTACGACGTGGAGCTCGATGAGCGCAAGCTCCTGAGGATAGAGGAGGTATTCCCGAGCGTCCACCCTGGCGAGAGCACAGCCGCGGAGGGCTCCGACCGCTACATCTTCATCGTGGGCTTGCCCCGATCCGGTACCACACTCCTCGAGCACATCCTGCTCGGACTGCCGGGCGTGCGCTCGAATGGTGAGACCGACAACTTTGCGCAGGCGCTCAGGGCCGCGGCGGCCAGCGCGGGCGGCGACATATTCGCACGGGCGGCGGTAGCGGATCCAGCCGCGGTTGCGGCCGCCCGGCTTGCGGACGTCGATGGCGGCGGCGAGAAACTCATCGAGAAGCAGCCGATGAACTATCTCTCATCTGGGCGCCATTCGTCGCGCGCTGCCACACTCCAAGCTCATTCTCGTCAACCGCCAGCCTCTCGACGTTTGCTTCGCGATGTATCGCACGCTCTTCGGCGAGGCGTACCCCTTCAGCTACGACTTCGAAGATCTGGCGAGATACCACGCTGCGTATGATCGATTGATGAGCCATTGGCGTACCGGCTTCGCTGGAAGCCTGCATGAGATCAGCTAGGAGGAGCTCGTCAGCAGTCCCTCACAGACGTGTGCCGCTGTCGCGGAATATTGCGGGTTGAAATGGGAGCGCTCGAGATACAAATGCGCGCATCCGTATCCCTGACTGTGAGCGCTGCGCAAATACGGCGTCCCATTTACGGCTCTTCGTCGGGGCGCTGGCTGCATTATCGCGAGCGGCTGCAGCCCCTGGTGCGCGCTTTGAGACGGCTTCATGTCGCGCTCCCCCCCGGAGGCATGAGACCAGCCCACAATCGGCGTTAATGGCATTCATAAGGCGCCGTTATCGCGCCCGCTCACCGTCATCTGCCGCCACGATCCATCGTAGCGAAGGCGTCGGCGCTGCGGCTCCAATCTAAATGGTTGCTTATAGCTGCTGCACCTGAAATAAGGTAGCATCGAGCTGTGCAACTCGACATCGATGTGCTGCGCAATTTCGTCGCCATCGCCGACGCCGCAGTGATGAGCCGCGCCGCAAAGCAGGTGGGGAGAACACAGGCGGCGTTGAGCCAGCAGATCAAGAAGCTGGAAGGGACGGTTCAGCAGCCGTTGATGATCCGCAACGGACGCGGCGTTACGCTCACGATCCATGGAGAGCGTCTACTCGCTCATGCGCAAAAGATCCTTCGCACGCACGACGAGGCGGTTGCCGAGATAACAGGCGTGAGCCTGTCTGGCCGTGTGCGCTTCGGCTGTCCGGACGACTACGCCCGCGTCTTCCTGCCGGGATTGCTGCAAAGCTTTGCGCGCCAGCATCCGCAGGTCTTCATCGAGGTGGTTTGCGCGTCATCGCCCCGACTCCTCGAGCGCATGAAGGAGCAGGCCCTGGACATCGCGATCATATCCCGGCCCGATAGCCCGGAACGCGACCAGTTCCTGCGATGCGAGCCGTTCGTGTGGGTCGCAGGCAAGGGCAGCGATGCCTTCAACCTCGATCCCCTGCAGTTGGCGCTGTCCGATCCGGACGCCCTCGATCACCTTGCGGCGACTTCGAGTCTCGGGCGCGCCGGACGTGACTATCGGATCGCCTATGCAAGCGGCAGCGTAGCGGGCCTGCTGGCAGTGGTCCGCTCCGGCCAGGCGATCACGGTTCTCACGCAAACCGGCGTACCACCGGACCTTCAGATACTGCTGCCTGCTTCGAGCGGCTTGCCTTCGCTGCCGTCCGTGGGAATCACCGTGCAGACCGCCCGGCCCAATCCCTCCAGGCTGATCAATCGCTTCGAAGCTCACATTCGCTCCGTCCTGCCGATGCTTTAGGGGCAAGCAACGCCGCTCTCCTGCTCTTCGAGCCCTCACCAGATAGATTCCGCAACCAATGATGTCCGCAGATGCGCAGGGCCAGTCTTCCGTCGCGGGCGCGATTGCGCGCTTCGTGGCGAACCAGGGCGTGAGTCGCGTCTATACCTTGCCGGGCTCGCATGTGAAGGCGATCTGCAGCGAGTTGTCGCGAGCCGGAATCCGGATCGTCTCCACGCGGCACGAGTGTGCGGCCGTACACATGGCGCATGCCGAGGCGGACCTCAAAGGGCAGCTCGGCGTGGCGCTTTTGACGAGCGGACCGGGCCTGACGAACGCGGTTACCGGAATCGCTAGCGCCTACCTGACACGCACACCGCTGCTGATCCTCTCGGCGCGCGTTCCGGATGCGCAGGCCGGCATGGGCGCGCTCGAAGAAGTTCCCCAAGGCGCGCTCGTCCGTCCAGTTTGCCGCTACGTCCGGGAGATTTCCCATGCGCGGCACGTATTGTCCGCGCTCCACACGGCGGCAACCACGGCGCTGGGCGGCGATGGGCCGGCGGGTCCTGCGTACGTGGACTTCGCCGCCGATCTGCTCAAGGAGCCGATTGCAGCCTGGCATCTGGATCAACGGTGGTTCAGCCCCGCTCTCCGCACCCGGCGATTTCCCGATCGCGGCGTCACCGACCGCGCCGCCGAGCTGCTGCGCAACGCTCGCCGGCCCTTGGTGATCGGCGGACGCGCGGCACTCGGAATTGGGCATTTGTTGGAGAGATTTCTTCGGGCCTACGGTTGCGTTTACCTTGATACGAGGGAAAGCAGGGGCGCGCTGCCTCCGAACAATGCCTGCTCGATCCCGGCCCTCAGAGCCCGCGCCATCGCCGAGGCGGATCTCGTGGTGACGCTGGGGCGGCGGCTCGACTTCGAGCTCGCCTACGGTTCGGCCGCAATATTCTCGGAATCCGCCCGCTTCATCCGCATCGGCCGTTCCATCGACGAGCTGGTCGAGAATCGACGCGGCGATGTCGAGATCTGCGCCGACGTAGAGCGCGCGCTGTGCGCACTGTTGGAGCGCAATCCGATCCCCGAAGCACTGGGGCGCGAATGGAGGGACGAGCTCGTCTGCGCGAACGCGAAGAAGGCCAGCCACATGACAGCGGCTTCCGCCGCGCCGCCGCCCGCCGCTGACCGACGCATGCATCCGTTTGCACTCATCGATGCCGTCAATCGTCTCGTGGACGAGAACACGATTTGCATCGTCGACGGGGGAGATATTCTGTCGTTTGCGCGCATACGCCTGCGCGCGCACACCTACCTCGACCTAGGGCCCTTCGGATGTCTCGGGTCGGGTGTTCCGTACGGCGTGGCGACATCCCTTGCGTTTCCCTCCCGCAGAACCATCGCGCTCATTGGCGACGGCGCTTTCGGCTTCAGCGCCATGGAGATCGAAACCGCCGTCCGCAACCGCGCAAGCGCGCTTTTCGTGGTGGCCAATAACGACGCATGGAACATCGAGCGTCAGGATCAACTGGCCAAGTACCCGGATCAGGATCTCGGCGGTGAATTGTCCTCATGCCGCTACGACCGGCTGGCCCAATCGCTGGGCGCATACGGCGAGCGCGTCGAAGATGTCGCGACGCTCGATGCTGCGCTCGAGCGGGGGCTCGCCAATCTGCCGGCGGTCATCGATGTGGCGGTCATGCGCGAGGCCGTCTCACCGGACAGCAGAGCCGGACTCGCGGACGTTCCACCCCTCCACGCGGTTCGGTCCTGGGACGAGGCCGAGCGAGGCGCGATTGGCGGTACCGCTCCAGCCGCTGAGCAGTGACGAAGGCGATCTTGCCGCAGCGGCATCGGCGCATCGGGCGTCATCTAATTTCCGCTCTGGCAATTCCTGGCGGGTAGTACCTCCTTGAGTTCGACCGTGGGTTACCGATGCCGAGGGCCTACGTCAGGCCGCGGCGAGGTCCGGACCTGCGGGCGATAATCTGTGCCATGGGCGAGGATCGCCCAGGCGATCCTCGCATTCTTGGCGGCCAATGCGACGGCGGCGATATTCACGTGCCGACGCTCCTTCAATCGTCGCGCCCAGGCGCTCTTGGCGTCGGTCTTCTTGTCGACGACGCCTCGGGAGGCCGGATATATTGTCTGCAGTCCGATCCTGAATCCGGAAAGCCAAGACGCGCTTGCAACGCAGGGGGAGTCCATATATCCGTCTAATGATTTGGATCAGATCTTGGGCGCCCTCAGCGTGTGGGGTCCTATCTTTTGATCCACCGCTGGCGTCGATCTTGGTTGAGCCGTCATCGGCTGGCGCACTGAATGGTCCTCAAAAGGAGACCGGGGCAGGTCGTGATCGCGCGGAGCTCTCTGGATGCGCGCGGACCTGCAAGTGCGCTGCACGTCTCCTCTACCTTCCGGTCATCGTGTCGAGTGGATAAATCGGCCGGGGTACGTGCTCGAACTTGAACATGGAATAGTCCGAGCTGGTAACGCCGGGGCCCGAGAGGAGCACGATGTGCCTGGCGATCGGCTCGAACCCTGCGCGGAAGTGTTGCCGCGATTTGATGAGTAGATAGCGCTTTGCCGTGGGCTCGATGCCCGCGTGGCGGAACACTCCGAGATCGAACGGCTCCATCCGTTCGGAGCAGACCAGAATCTCGGCTGCTCCAATATCAAGCACGGCGGACAGTCCGTGACTGAGGATAAGGCCCGTCATCATGGGGCAAGTGACCTTGTAGCGGCCGTCGGTGATGCGTCGCACCGTCCCGCTCAATTCAAGAGGTCGCCCCGGGAGCCCCAGAGCAGGCATGGAGGTCTTGCCGCCGAGCTTCACGGTGACGCGAGCGCCGATGCCGGCTCGCACCAGGTCCGTAACTGTCTGCGGATCCCAGATGGGACCGACCGCCATGTTAGACAGGCTAGCCTTCAAGGCTTCTTCTACCGTCTCCATCACGTCCTGAGTCCCGCCCGAAAACACATTATCGCCGTGGTCTACCAGAACGATGGGGCCGCCTTCGAGGGTCTTTGCATGGGTCAGAGACGAGGCCAGTGGCGCAGCCCGAAAAACGAACTCGGTGCGGTGCTGCCACGCTGCACTCAGAAGTTCCTGGCACAGGCGCTCCGCTGCGGCCGCATGGCGATCCGCGATGATCACCGCGGAAAGGCCGACATGCGGAATGTCAGCCATCGGGAAGCCACCGAATACGGACGCGTTCAGCACCTCTCCGCTTCGCTCGGCCGTAACGGCCCTGTCCATGATGCTCTTCATGGGCTCAACGCTTGGACTTTGCCTTAGGGTGTGGGTCAGCATAGGCTGGCGGCCCCAGACCATTACAGGGTCGATCTCGCCCTTTATAGCGCGCAGGAGCGTCCGCCCGGCGCGGGCTGCTGTCTCGCGCATGTCCACGTGCGGGTAAGTGCAATAGCCGGTGATTACCGTGGCGTTCTCCACCATAGCGCCGCTAAGGTTGGTATGGAAGTCGAGCGCGACGGCGACAGGTAGGGCCGGAGCCATGGTCCGCACACGGCGCAGGAGTTCACCTTCACCGTCATCGTAGCTCTCGGTCACCATCGCACCGTGGAGATCCAGCAGGAGCGCATCGCAACCCTTGCGCACGGCCCCACAGATGGCATCAGCAAAATACTCAAAGGCCGCATCCGCCACCGGACCGCTTGGTGACGCATCCCCCGCCACCGGCACAGCGAGTTCCGCGCCCTCGCGCCGAGCCAGCTCAATGTAGGCGGCGATGCCCGTATTAGTCCCGGCGTACCTTCCGATCGCCTCGGCGCCCTCCGCTGGTATGCCGCCAGGCTCGCCGGCCGCGAAGGAGAAGAGGGGAGTGGGAATTGGTGAGAAAGTGTTGGTCTCATGCTTCATCATCGCCGCGACGAAACGCATGTGAAATCTCCTTGCGAGGCTAACCGAAGGGCGGTACGTAATGACGCTGCAACCGCAGGGACTCACAGCAAGTCCCAAACATGCCGTATATCACCGGTCGATCACCCCTTCTGTCTGGGCACAGCGCTTGATCTGATCGTCCCGGATGTTTCTCGGGTGGTCGTACAATGCACGCGGATTTGAATGGGAGAATATGCAGGGCTTCGTCGAGATCGACATCGCGTCCATCGTGGTGCGGTAACCGGAATGCGAGCAATCGACGAGCATGCCGACGCGATTCATTTCCGCAATGAGCTCTTTGCCGAACTGCGAAATCCCGATGTCGTTCTTCTCGGCTTCAAGACAACCGGTGCCGACGTTGTTCTGGAAATTGTACGCCATCAACATCCAACGAACGCCAAGCTTGTAGTAGGCGCCGACGTTCGCGAGGTCCCGTCCCACAGCTTCCGATCCTTGAAAGTGGCAATTGATTACAAGCTTTTGGAATTTCCTTGCGGCCCTGATGTCCTCGACAGGTCCACAAGGGCGATCTTGTCTGACTGTTGTCCCAATTCGTAGCGGATTTTGGCCAAGCGCGAGAAGATGTTGGATGGCGTGGCTTCTGCATCGCCGGCCATCGATAGTGAGATGTACGTAAAACCGGTCTTGCGCCTTGCTTCCAGCCTCTTCGTTCAGGCCCTTCGGCGGAGGTCCTAGCAGGATGTCCGACAGGATGCCGTCTTTCAGGGAAGACAGGTCCGAAAGGGCCGATGGGACCAGTTTGTGGCGTGTCATCCTAGCACCTGCGCGCTTTTCTCCGAGAGCATCGTGCCCACTCTCAGCGAGGTCTCTGCATGAGCTTGCGGCCTACTAAAATGGCGCATGGGAATGTTTAAACCATAGACCGTCGGCGGCGGGCAGGGCAGCCAATACTTTTGATGGACAGCATAAGCGCTGCTAATGCGCGACATAGACAAACACCCTATGGATCAGCGGTTACCGCGAACCGCTCCGCTGCCCAGTCAGGGGTACCGCCGCGATATCTGTAGCTGTGGCGCTCTGGCGACGAGTATCAGCTGCGGGAGGATTTGCCAACAGACACCAGCTTCGCGCGAATCTCAAGGTAGTCCCCGCTGGCGACTGGGGCCAGGAACTCTTCGCGATGGCACGTGAAGGCCCCTCATCGCCATCGTGGCGGATCAGGAGCTCCATCACAGCATCGCCGAAGAGCTGCAAAATTCGCGCGCCGTCGACCAGGCCGGCGGCGTACTGGGTATCGGCGCTCGACGTTCGTAACCTGATCACGCTCTCGAGAAAATTCGGTACCCAGCCTCCTCCTAGGCCGCTGTCGGCTCCCCGTAGGCGCACCAGACCCCACGAAGCGCGCCGCAGATCTCCCCGCGGGTGGCCCTCCGCTTTGCCAGCTCGACCGTCTTCGGCAGCAGATTCACCGCATCCGTACGCGCCTGCTGCTTGAGCTCTGTCAGGATGCTCTGCCCCCGCTGGCTATCGCGCCTCGCGCGCACCGATTTGCAGCGGGACTCGCGGACGTCCGTGAGCGGTAAGCCAGCGGCGTTCTTCCCCCGCGCATGCGAGGCCGGAGATTATCGCCTCGGTTTTACTACCGGAGCGAGCGATGGCGGAGAGCGGTCGACAGCGGCGCAATGCGCAGACGTGGGGTGAACTGGTCAAGCAACAGAGGGCGAGCGGGCTGTCGGTGCCAGCCTTCTGCCGGCGCGAGGGGATCAACGCGTGGACGCTTTACGGGTGGCGGTCGCGGCTGCGGTCGGGCCGGCCTCGAGGGCCTGAGGGCCTGAGGGCCGACGGGCGCCGGCCAAAGAGGCGAGCTCCTTCATTGACCTGGGTGCGCTGAGAGCGCCCGCCACAGAGCGCTGGGAGATCCGGCTCGATCGGGGCGGGGGCATCGTATTGCACCTGACGCGAGGCTGATGTTCTTTCCGGAAGGACAGCTGCGAGTGCATCTGTACGGGCAGCCGTGCGACATGCGTCGGCCCTTCGATGGGCTTCAGGGGATGGTGCGGCATGAGTTCGGCGCCGATCCCCTGGACGGATCGCTCTACTGCTTTATCAACCGGCGCGCGACCCAGATGCGCGTGTTGTATTTCGACCGCTCAGGATTTTGCATCTGGGCGAAGCGGCTCGAGGCCGGCCGTTTTATCAGCGACTGGTCGCGCGTGTGCACGCGGCAAATGGACTTCACGGCCTTGAAGATGCTGCTTGAGGGGATCGAGGCCGCGCGCGTGCGCAAGCGCTACCGACTGCCACAGAGGCTGCAAGATTCTCCTGCAAAGTCTTCTTCAAACAGCCCCGCTCTGCTACAGTTGCGCGATGCAACAGACCGCGGGCAAGACGGTTCCGAGTGAGGCTGAGATGGCCTCCTTCAGCGCCCCGCAGCTCATCGCCCTCGTTCAGTCGCTCACGGCCACCATCGAGTCGTTGCAACATCGGCTCGAGTGGTTCGAGCGCAATCTCTTCGGCACCAAGAGCGAGCGGTTACGCGTGCTTGAGAACGGTCAGCAGCTCTCCCTCGAGGATGTCCTGACCCTGCCCGAGCGGCAAGCGCCCGCCAAGGAACGCTCAGTGGTGGCCCACACGCGCCGAGTTGCGCCCCTCGATGCGGCAGAGGAGGTCGAGAGCGCCCCGTTCTTCGATGAGAGCTGCGTACCGGTCGAGACTATTGAGCTACCCGTTCCCGAGGGGATCGAGGCGGGTGAGTTCGAGGTCATCGGCCAAAAGGTCACCCATCGGCTGGCACAGCGCACCGGCAGCTACGTGATTCTCAAGTAGGTGCGCCCCGTGTTGAAGCGGCGCGAGACCCAGACGATCCACTGCTCGCCCGCCCCGGCAGGGGTGATCGAGGGCAGCCGCGCGGATGTGAGCTTTCTGGCAGGGCTTCTGGTGGACAAGTTCGCCTGGCATCTGCCGCTGTATCGCCAGCATCAGCGGCTCGAGGATGCCGGCGTGCGCGTGAGCCGCCCCTGGCTCACGCAACTGACGCAACAGACGATTGGTTTCTCGAGCCGATCTACGCCGCGCAGTTCGCCTCGATCCGAGCGAGTCGCGTGAAGGCGATGGACGAGACTCCGATCAAGGCCGGTCGGAGCGAGCGCGGCAAGATGCGCACGGCATACTTCTGGCCGGTGTATGGTGAGCACAACGAGGTGTGTTTCCCGTACTTCCCCTCCCGCGAGGGCGCGAACGTGTACACCGCCCTCGGCGCCGACCCGAGGGCCGACTCGGTGCTGTTGACCGATGGCTACGCCGCCTATGCGAGCTACGCGAAGAGGGTCGGTATCACCCACGCGCTGTGCTGGGCACATGCCAGAAGAGAGATCTTCGAGGCCGAAGCGGCCGATCCCGACGGCGTGCGCGAGGGGCTGCGTTTCATTGCCGCGCTCTACCTCATCGAGGACGAGATCCGTGACGGCAAGCTCACTGGAGAGGCCAAGCGCCTGCATCGCCTGGCCTACAGCAAGTGTCACGTTGAAGCGTTCTTCGCCTGGGTCGACCGCCGGCTCGATGAGCATGGGCTGCGACCGACGACGCCGTTCATCAACGCCCTGAACTATGCGCGCGAGCGGCGAGCAGGACTGGAGGTGTTCCTGACCGACCCCGACGTGCCGCTCGATACCAACCACCTTGAGCGCGCGCTGAGAGTCGTTCCTATGGGCCGCAAGAACTGGAACTTCTGCTGGACCGAACTCGGCGCCAAGCAGGTCGGCATCGTCCAGTCCCTCATCGTCACCTGCCGCCTGCACGGCATCGACGTGTACACCTACCTCGTCGACGTCCTGCAGCGAGTGGGCGAGCACCCCGCATCCTGCGTCGCCGAGCTCACTCCGAGACTGTGGAAGCGGTACTTCGCCGCGAACCCGCTGCGCTCAGCCTTGCACAGCTTGGCCGCGTAGACCAGATCTGTGGCAACCAATCTAGGCAGCCGTCGCTCCACAGTTCGAGTAAAGGTAGCCCTGGTGTGGGCAATCCTCGTTGGGTGTTGGAGTGCCCTTCGGTTTGCGAATCTTGCGCCGCGCTTGCAAGACGTCCTCTTCGTAATCGCTGCAATCGACGCGATCTCGATCTACTTTATTCGGTGCGAAGAGTGCCACGAGCCGCTTGTCAGTCTTCGGCCAGAAAAACTCCCAGACCTTTGGCGCGTCTTGGCTTCGCCAAACCATTGTCCGAAATGCCGGAAAGAGCGATTCTAAGATCGCAACGGTTGCGCTCGGCCCTGCATACTCCTGCCGCGCGACTCAGACGCCCCGCAGTTACCGCTTAGGACGTCCCGCCCCTCCACGCCCTTCCGACTTGGGACGCGGCGGCGCGCCGCGCGATTGGCCGTACCCGCCACGCGGCCCGAGCAGTGACGAAGGGTCAGGTCTTGCCCGCCTTCTTCGCCAGGTACTTCTGCAGGACGACCCGACGCGCAACTTTGCCAATGCCCGTTGTCGGCAGTTCGGCAACGATATGGATCCTTTTCGGGCGCTTGTAGGCGGCCAGATGCTCTCTGCAAAATAGCTGCAAATCAGCTTCGAGAATTCTTGCGCCCGGACTCAGGGTCACGAACGCATGGACTGCCTCGCCCCATTTCTCATCGGGCACGCCGATGACTGCGACGTCCCTGACGTTCGGGTGCTTCGTCAACACGCCCTCGAGCTCCGCCGGAATGACCGTCAGGCCTCCGCTCTTGATCATTTCCTTTAAACGCCCCTCAAGCACGAGGAAACCTCCCGCATCGAAGCGGCCCATATCGCCAGTTCGGAGCCACTCGCCCTGCACGATTTGAGCCGTGGCAGCCTCGTCCTGCCAATAGCCGGCAAACAACGTAGGCCCACGCGCGATGATTTCGCCGGATTCTCCGACGCTCGGCTCCTTGCCGTCGGAGCCGACGATGCGGAGCTCCACACCCAACATCGGTCGGCCGACAGTCCCAATCTTACGCAGCTGGTCAGAGGCACTCAGGATGGTGAGACAAAGCTGTTCCGTCATCCCGTAGAACTGAACGAACTCCACTCCCGGCATGCGCTGCAACAGCGCGGTGATCAGTGCCGCCGGCATGGCCTCCGACGCATATGAGATCAGGCGGAGTGACTTCGGGATGCTGCTCGGAGTTCCCTCGAGGAGGCGGCGAAGCGTGGTGGGCACCGCATCGAAATGCGTGATGTTGTGCTCCTGTATCGCCGTCCAGACCGCGGCCGCATCGAACTGCGGCAGCACGATGTGGGTCGCCCGCATCAGAGTAAGGGGAATCAGGTGCTCGAGGCACGAGGTGAAAAGCGGCAGGAAATGGAGCGTGCGCTCTCCATCATGAAGACCCAGCTCGAGCGCCATGAGGGCGGCGCCCGCCACGAGACTGCCATGCGTGTGGACCGCGCCCTTTGAGCGCCCGGTCGAGCCGGAGGTGAAAAGAATCAGCGCTGGATCACTCGCGGCGGCCGGTGTCGGACTGCGTAGCCGCGCCGCAGACTTGAGCAGGGGCTCGTAGAGCGGAAACGCGGCGACATCAGGCGTCCTCTCGAGGCAGAGCACGTGTTCAACACCAACCGCGGCCAGCCTGTCTCGGTGTTCAGCCACGGCGAGACCCTGATTTGCACCGACGATCAGCACCTTTGGGCGTATCTGCTCGAGTGCACCGGTGGCATCGCTCCACGTCCACCAGTGGTTCAAGGGTGAGGAGATCGCGCCCAGCATCGGAACTCCGAACAGAGTCTCGACGAATTCCGGGCGATTTTCGGCCCAAAACGCTACGCGCTCACCTTTCCCGACCTCAAGGCTCTCGAGCGCCGCCGCGAGCCGGCAGGCACGGTCGTAGACCTCCGCATAGGTCCAGGACTTGCCGCAATAGACCAGAGCCTCGCGTCCTGGCTCGGAGAGCGCGGCGCGCGTCAACACTGCATCGATCCGCAACGCCCCTCCCTGCTCCGTCATTTTCTCACGGCCGGGTCTCAAGGTCGGCGGCAAGTCAGGTCGCTCCGTCATGTTCTCACGGTCTCGTGTCACAATTGGCGGCAATTCGGACCGCCGCAGATCCAATTCTAGCCGACCCGGAGCTGAGCATGACCAATAGTCCTAATGGAGCGCATAAGCGAGCGTTATGGCGTGGTGATTATAAGTCGAGAAGTTTGCCACTCGCCCTGAATATGCATTGAAGCAACCATCCCAGTTTGCGAACATCCGGCCTGCCAATACGGCTCTTCCCTGGAGGTCTGCAGGGTGACTCTACGGCGGCGACAATGGGTGCCAACCGCGAGCGAGGATTTCGTTCAGACACTTGCCCGCGCGACCTCCGTGGCGGACGCTGACTTCCTCGAAGGCCAGATCGACCACCTGGTTAGTGAAAATCGTCAGATTCACGAGGACCGCTGTGTCAACCTGAACCCGGCAACCAACGTCATGAACCCGAAGGCCGAAGTGCTGCTGGCGAGCGGCCTCGGGACGCGGGTCTCCTTGGGATATCCGGGCGACAAGTATGAGATGGGTCTCGAGGCGATCGAGCAGATCGAGATCATCGCCTCCGAGCTTGCCGCGGAAACATTTGCCGCTCAATTCGCAGAGATCCGAGTGCACTCCGGCGCGATGGCGAACCTTATCGCCTTCATGGCTACCTGCGCACCTGGTGACCGCATCATCGTTCCGCCGGCTCAGATCGGCGGGCATGTGACTCACCATTCCTTGGGCGCAGCCGGCCATGAGCCTGCTCTCCGACTATTTCCCGCCGGAACGGCGCGCCAAAGCAATCGGCTTCGTCCAGTTGTCCACCATTTCCGGTGCGGTTCTGGGGTTGATGGTGGGCGGATACATTACGCAATACTACGGCTGGCGCACTACTTTCGTCATGTCAGGATCGCCGGGGCTGTTGATTGCAGGGATATCATGGCTTGCGTTGCGGGATCCGCGCGCGCGGCAGGCCTTTGCGGTGCCGAACACGGGCGGCGAAAGCGCACTGCAAGCGCTTCGCGCGCTGATCGGGAAGCCGAGCTTCATCTACGCGACACTCGCGCTGACCGCCTTCATGTTCCTCGCCGACGGGCCGCTGCTCTTCGACGCCGCCTATACGATTCGGGTCCTGCATGTCGGGATCGCAGAATCCGGTCTCGCCTTGGGCGCGCTGTCCCTCGGGTATATTGCGGCCGGCAACCTGATCGGAGGCGCCCTCGCCGACAGGCTTTCCAAGCGAGATATCGCCTGGCTCTGCAAGATCCCTGGTTATGGAATGCTGATGATCTTTCCGTTCTATGCCGCCGCTCATCTTGCGCCGAGCCTTGCCGGTTACACCATCTATAGCGCCATTGCAGGCACAATCATGTTCGGCATTCTTCCGTCCCTGATTGCCAGTCTGCTAGCCGTTGTGGGCGCCAGGCGTCGTGCGACCGGATATGCGTTCGCTCTCATGGTGTCTAACCTTGTGGGAGTGACGTCTGGACCCGTCGTAACGGGGATGCTGAGCGATCACCTCGCACATTCCTTCGGCCCCGCACAGGGACTGCGCTGGAGCATCATCCTGATGCTGCTCGCCTTCATTCCGACAGGCTGGTTCATGTTGCGCGCGGCGCGTACGATCCGTGCCGATTTCGAGATCTGATCGGCCTCACCAGCAGGTATAACCCCCGTCGGCTACGACGATGCTGCCCGTCATCAGCCTGGACGCATTCGGATGCGAGAAAGAGGATAACGAGGCCACCTCCTCGGGTTCGCCCAATCTTGCCATTGGCGTCCCGTCGATCCATCGGCGATACATCTCACCGGGTTTGTGGTACCTGCGAGACGAGCGTGGGCTGCGATGGCCGAGCATCCAGGGTTACGCTCATCACTTGCGGGCACTGGAGCGCCATCTGTCCAAGGTCGGGGTCAGCAAGCTCTCCGAGCTCACGCCCCAGCTTATTACAGAGTTCCTGACAGCAAGCGCGCAACAGATCCATCGTCGCGGACTCGGCGGCTGCGGAAGCATGGTGCGTGTCTTCCTCCGTTACCTGCACCGCGAGGGGATCCTGGCCAAGGATCTGAGCCGTGCGGTACCGCAGGGTTGCGTGTATCGGAACGCGAGCGTTCCACGGGCAATTCCGTGGAGCGACGTCGAGCGCGCAGTGACGCGCATCGACAGACGGTACCCGCTGGCAAGCGGGATTATGCGATCGCGCTGCTCCTCGCCACCTATGGACTGCGTGCACACGAGGTCGCCTCGCTCAAGCTCGACGACCTTGAGACCAGGTCGATCTCCATAAACCCGGGCAGCGGTGCATTCCAGTCGGCGTACGGGCGTACGTGCGAATCGGGACGCTGCGAAGAAGTGCTGTCGGTGCGCGCCGCCGCGGGCGTCGGTCACTCAGGCCCCGCGCCTCCTGCAGAAGCCGATCGATGGAGGCGGCCCTCACCGCCAAGGGTTTTGCTCTCATCGGCACGTCGATCGCCAGATGTCCGTGGTGCTCGAGCGCTGGCACTAGGTAGGGTTGGCAAGAGGGCGCGAAGACGCTTTCCGCACACCCGGTCCGATGCCTCCCATAGCACAAGCAGCGTCCGCCGGAACGGCTCGTCGTAGAGCCTCGGTCGAGCGACGCCGGTCACCCCCACGTCGTCGCCGCCTACATGGTTTAGCACCCGGATGGCCGACTTGCGGTGATACCCCGTGATCGCCGAAAACTCTCGAAGGATCAGTCGCTTCTCAGCTCTCGAGCTGATCCGATACCGCGCCCGGACTGCATCGATGAGTTCACGGCGGGCCATGCCGCTCAAGATCTTCGCCATGTTGCCTCTTCCCCGAGGGACCTGTGCCTTCGGTAACAGTCAGTGTGAGCCAATGGCGCTTCATCAGTAACCGATCAGCCGCGGCAATGCGGTGAGACGCGGGGCAGGGATGCGCCGAGCAAGCCGCAGGACGCCAAATCTTTCCGATAGCACTGACTGCCGTGCGGAGTGACGCGTTTTTCGGTGGCACAGCTCTCCGAAGGTAGGGGGTGAGGGGGAAGGGGGATTTCGGGTGGCCGCCAGGGGTGGAGCTGCCCCGTTTCGGTGGACGGGTAGAACCTCTCTCAATGACGGGTGGCGTGTCGGTTGACGAAGACGTAGAGACCGCCATCGGTCGGATCGCAGAGTCCGTGGCGCACCAGCGCCCGCAGGCCAACAAAGGACCACGCATGTCGCAGGGCTCACCATACAGGCGCACTCGGATCTGTCCCTCGGGGAGGGAAGAACATCAGCCGCGCACCACTTGCAGCACCACACCGCCGCCGAGGTCGAGCCGGATCTCGCACCGCGAGGAGCTCCTGCCCAGCGCTCCCAGGTCGATGAAGCCGCTCGCCGGCTCCTCGGCTGGCGCGCCACTTACTGCTGGCCCCTCATCCGCGGTTGGGTGCGCAGTCGGGATCGCCAGCCGTAGAACGTCCAGGCATTGAGTCCATCCCGCTGGCAGAACTCCTGAACCGACATCCCGCTGCTGGCCTGCCGGGCCACCAGTTCCCGCCAGCTCTCCGCCCCTCGCCGCCGAATCACATTGCGCGTCGTCCGCTCCAGTCTGGTGATACTGGAGCGTGCATTTTCAGCCGCTACGCGCAAGAGGGAAGAACGCCGAGGGCTTACTGCTTATCTGGCGGCCGGCGGGGCCGGATCGTGCCGGCTCGGCGCAAGGGACGGGTCTGGGAGGACCTGACGATCTTCGGCCTGAAGGTGCTGCTGTGGTATTGCCCGAAGGAGATCGAGTGCCGCACGCATGGGCGGGTACAGGGGGAGATGCCCTGAGCGCCGCGGTATTCGCGCAGCGCGTATCGGCTCGAGTGGCGCATTTGCATGCTCTGCCAGTCTGATGACTCAGAAGGCCGCCGCCGCGGTGCTGAAGATGCCTCCATCGGTTTCGGACCTGCTGCACCGGATCATCGCTCGGGTGCGCGACGGCCATGCCATCCGGGGCCTGCAGACCTTGCGAGCGGGCGAGATTTCCTTCTGCAAGGGCCGACAAATTCGCCACGGTCGTCTACGACCTCGACCCCGGCCGCGCCCGCGTCCCGCGTGGTGTGGGTGGGGGCGGGCAAGGGGCGCGAAACCATCGATCGGTTCTTCAACCAATGCTTGAGCGAGCGGCAGAAGCGGCGGATCCGCTGAGCCAGCTGCGATATGAGCCGCGCCTACTCCGAGGCGATCAAGCATCACTGTCCGAACGCTACCCTCGTCATCGACCGTCACCAACGCGCTCACCGAGGCGGTCGATGAAGTGCGCAAGGATAGAGAGCGGCGCGAGTTCGGTACCTCGTATCCAGTTGCTGTGAAAGTGGTACGAGTCGCCCGGAGGAGCGCATATGGCATTAAGGAGAGCTTATGCTGGCCATAATTGGAATTAGATTTCCTCGAATCGTCTGTAGACGTAACGTCAATCATGATGTGGGGTGGTTATGCCTAAGAACCTATCTCAAAACTCGCAGTACAACAAAGACCCAAAGCGCCGCATTACTCGCATCAGCTGTTATCGTCCACTAGTAACAATTCTGTAGATACTGAAGCAGGCGGTCGGAGGAGCAAATAATGACAATTAACCGACGGCAATTCATACAAGCAAGTGGACCGGCACTGGCCTCGGCGGCGTCGCTATCGTGGGCACTGCCGGCGCTGGGGAAAGCGCAGAACGTACCGGGACTGATAAAGGATGCCGAGGAGCTTTATGCCCGTTCCATCGTCATCGCTATGATGAGTGAAGAGCGCCAGAACGCGGAGGGCCTGAGGATCATAAAGGACAGCGGTGTGACCTGTTTTAGTCCGACGCTCGGCGTTCGCCGCCCGGAGAAACCGGACAAGACGTACATGTTGCAGGCCTTCCCGCTGGACGCAGCGGTTCATGATTGCGCGGTGTGGCACAAATTCATTGCCGATAACGCGTCAGCGC
The DNA here is from genome assembly GCA_050739095.1 of Steroidobacteraceae bacterium. Lineage (GTDB taxonomy): Bacteria > Pseudomonadota > Gammaproteobacteria > Steroidobacterales > Steroidobacteraceae > 13-2-20CM-66-19. Next base: position 30,143 of record JBOIAR010000023.1, read on the forward strand.
TGGTATTGGTGCATACCACGGCAGACATCAAGCGTGCCAAGAGTGAAGGCAAGGCTGCTGTGATGCTAAATTTTCAGAACTCGCCGACCGAGGGCAGACTGGATAACATTGATATGTTCCACAGTCTGGACGTTCTCTCGATGCAATTGACATACAACGAGAGAAACCTGCTTGGTGACGGTTCTACGGAAAGAACCGATGCTGGGCTGAGTGATTTCGGTGTGGCGTCGGTGGAGCGGATGAACGAGCTTGGCATTCTGGTCGACTCGGCTCACTCCGGGTATCAGACGAAAATGGATGCGGTCAAGTTTTGCAAGGGTCCAGCGATTTTTTCGCATACCAACTGTGCGGCGTTGAACCCGCATCCGCGCAACGTGAGCGACGAGCAAATTCGCGCGCTGGCGGACAAGGGTGGCGTGATGGGCCTGACCACGGTGAGCTGCATGGTGTCGCGGAATCCGCCGGCGACGATGGAGGATTATCTCAATCATATCGATCATGTCGTCAAGCTGGTTGGGCCCGACCATGTGGGCTTCGGCCCTGATTCGGCAATGCATGGCTGGCCGACGGACCCAGCAAAAAAGGATGAAACCCTGGCTTTCTACGGACCGCCCTATTTTAAGCCCAGCTATCGTTTTCGGTATCCGATGGGCACGGAGGGGCTCAACGACCAACATAAGTGGAAACACGTCACGGCGGGGCTGCTGAAGCGCCGCTATCGGGATAACGACATCATGAAGATTCTTGGCGGGAACTGGCTGCGAGTATTCGGCGCGGTGATCGGCTGAGTGCTGGCCGTTGCTTATTATAGCAGGCGGATCGTGGCGGCCATCACAACCATTGTAAGCGGCGTTCGATGCGGGAGAGGGTTAATGCGTATCACAGTCGTAGTGGCGGTAGCGTGTCTAGGGTTAGGTGCAATCTCAGCCGCGGCCTCGGAAACACAAGCGGCGTTTAAACAGCAGACAGACAATCCCGCTGCCTCGGCTGCACCGCAGTCAAGTAGCGAGAGCGCAGCGCAGGGTCAGGATCGAGCGAAAGGAAATCAGAGCCAGAAGGGAACCCCACGCAAAAGCCTCCGGGACCGGTTTCGGATGGCTCAAGCGGATCCGCGAGCGAATTCGCAGTCTACTACCGTGGCCGCTCAACCAACAAAACTTGGAGAAGTTATCATCACTGCAGAAAAGCGGGCCACAAACCTGCAGACCACGGCCGTGGCGATGTCCGTCATCTCGGGGAATTTAATCGACCAAGAACAATTCGTGGGCATGAACAGTTACCTCGAAGGACTGCCGGGCGTTAGTTATCAGGATCGGGGAACCGCCGCCAATAACATTACAATCCGCGGCATCGGCGTAGGCTCGCAGCTCAGCACGAATTCTCCGGTCGGGAGTTATTTCGGTGAGGTCCCAATGACTGGATTGGGAAGTCAGGTTAACGGCAACCAGGCGGGCAATTCGGACATTAAATTAGTTGACATCCAGAATGTGGAAGTCCTACGCGGGCCGCAAGGGACCCTGTATGGCTCGGGAGCCATGGGGGGGCTGATTAGAACCATCCCGAACGCGCCGAATTTACAAGCGGCCGGGGGACACATCGCTGTGGGCGATTCTCATACTGGCGACTTCGGCGGTAATAATTACAACGCCTCGGTTGTAGCAAACGTGCCAGTGATCCAGGATCAATTGGCGGTGCGCGTGGTGGTGTTTAGCTTCCACGATGAGGGCTTCATCCGCAATGTGGCTGCTACCGACCCGACCTCTCAGGTAACCGCTGCAGTTAAGGAAGGGGCCTTGGCGGTGGATCAAGACCACATTGGCAATGACGTATTTAACGGAGTTCGGGTAACCACGCTTTGGCAACCAACAAGTAAGTTTTCTGCGAGTTTTATGTATATGGATCAGCAGCTCACCCAGGAAGGAGAGACGATGGAACAAACACAATTGCCGGGCCCCTATCTGCAGTCTCTCGTGCAGGTGGGTGAAGGGGGAAGCAGCGGTGAATATTCAGACCAGAACTTGGCTCTTTGGAGTTTAGTTCTGAAATACAAGTTGGGATGGGGAAGCTTCACAAACGCAGCGTCATTGGTAGACAGTGACGTGTCATCGAATACAGAATTATCCTTTTATGGCCCCCCGTTTGTGAACGAATCAGCGCCCAGCCTAGGGGATACCAAACAGTTTACTGATGAAACGCGCTTCGTCTCAACATTTCCCGGCCCATTTCAGCTTATTGCCGGTACATTTTTTGAAAACCAAGATATTGGCAATCGTATATTCATTGTATGGAATGGATATCCACCGCCGCCTGCTTCTGCTTTCTATGAAAATATTGATACGGAATCGGTCCAAAAACAGCTAGCTGCGTTTGGAGAATTATCATACACGCCTTTCGCTCCGCTTAAATTCACAGTCGGCGCAAGAGAATTCAAGTTCATTTCACATTTCCCCTTAGACCTGAGTTTGGGCGTGCCGTCCTCAACACAAGGCGAGGGCGCCAGCGTCAGCAAGCTTCAAGGCAAGGCGGGCGTGTCTTATAAGCTAACTAAACACTACTTTATTTATTCGCTATGGTCGCAAGGTTATCGGGCGCCTTTGTTTCAAACGGAACCTTCCGTATATAAGAATCCGAACGGCACGACAACTTTTGTGAATGGGACTGTAGCGGTGGTGCCAACAGGTTTGTTGAACCCGGATACGGTAAACAACTATGAAGTCGGAATCAAATTTCAGTCAGATCGGCTGCGAAGCAGTCTGGATGCATTTCGAATTTATTGGAAAGGAATTCCTATCAGTCCTTCGCTAACGCAAATACTGGGTGCCGCGTTCTATTTTAACGCAGGGGAAGCAATATCGACCGGTCTTGAATTCGAATCCACCGCTATATTAAATGGCGGTTGGGTTCCTTCGCTCTCGGCGTCATACACGGACGCCTACCTGTCGGTACCAGCGCCAGGGCTTGGCGGCGCAGGAGCCCAGTTACCCGGATCGTCCAAAGTCAACGTGAAGGCGGCGTTGGAAAAGCGATTTATGATTGCGGGTCGCGACGCCTTTGTGCGCGTGGATGACACTTACGTGGGCAAGTATTATAGCGAGTTTAACGCACCCGTCTCAGAAGCGGGCGATTATGACCTCATCAATCTCACGGCCGGTGTTTCAATTAACAAGATGAAATTCGGTCTTTATGTTAAAAACTTGACCAATCGTGATAATTTCACGTGGGTAGATAATGTTTTTGCTAAGCAGCTCGCCTGGCGGCTTACCCCAAGAACTATTGGGGCGGATTTCAGTATGGATTTTTAAAACATAGCGACTTAAGTAATGCAGCATAACCTTCACAGAATGCGGTTGGGCTTGCGCCAGTGGGTCGAAGCACACGTTGACGGCCTGCAGCACTTCCTCGAGCGTGGGGAAGTAGCGATTGTAAGTGGCCAGTCGTCGGGTCAGCTTCCAGACGGGCTCGATCGAGGCGAGCTGCGGACTGTAGGGCGACAGGAACAGCAGTCGCAGATGTGACGCATGCTCGCGCAAGAACGGGGCCAGAAGCACTGCCTGATGATAGGGGTGTTGTTGCGCACGACGGTCATGCGGGGTCGGCTCGCGCGGTGACGCAGCAGTTGACGGAGGAATGTTTGAAAGGTCTCGGCGTTCGACGCCTTGCACATGCGACGCCCGAACTTACCGGTGCGCAGGGTGGCGATGGACTTGCGCGTCGGCGCGTGCAGCAGACCTTGTTCTCCGGCGGCACCCACATTCGACATCGCGAGTGGAAGCGGCATTCGTCCAGACTCCACAGTTCAACGTCGGTCCGTCGAGCCAGGCGGTGAAGGTTTTTTACCGCCGCGATTTTCAGCGGATCTGTTTGGGCGACCTGGGAGCGGGGCTTTCGCAGCCGAAAGCCCATTTGCCGGAAGATTCTTTTGCATTAGCGCACTCCCAGATCGCCGCCGTAGCGGCGGCGCAAATGCTCGGAGAGCTCTGGACCGTGCCACTAAGCCCCAAGAGCGCTCCGAACCCGATTACTATATCTATTATCCACGGGATGTCAGCCGGCCCCGGCACGAAGTCGCGATCGTGGTCAAGCGGATCGAGCAAGGAGTGACCTCTCCGGTGGGCGCTCTCACCGATCAGGACGTGACGGCAGGGGAGAACGAACTACTCTACTATCACACCGCGGCGTTCGAAACCGATACCGAGGTGAGCGCATTCTTTAAGTTGATTGCGTGGCTCTCGGTAGACCACGCCCGATACGGATTTCTCGGCGGCCATCCATGACATCGGCTACGATGGCTCTTCCTGCGGGCGCCTATCGGCAGGGCTTACGCGTGGAGAAGCTTGTCGAGACGACCGAGCCGTTGTGTTACGAGCTCGACCGGTTCTCTTTCGTGCCTCATCCAAAGCGGACACAGACTGCGGCTGACGATTGGACCCAACCACACCATACACCGGCAGAAGAACTACAACAGCGGTAAGCCGAATGCAGAGGAGACCATGGAGAACGCGCGTACGATCACCGTGAAACTGTTCCACGACGCCGGATATCCAAGCGCCCGGAGTGTCCCGATCGGTCGGCCGCCCGAGTAACGCCGGTCGTCCATAAGAGCGAGCATGTCGCAGCAACTCGAGACAAACCGCCAGGTGCAGTCCGCCAACAACATCCGGGTCCTCGTCGCCAAGCTGGGGCTCGATGGCCACGATCGCGGCGTCAAAGTCGTGGCCCGCATTCTGCGCGATGCGGGAATGGAGGTCATCTATACAGGCCTCTACAAGACGCCGGCTCAGGTAGTCAACGCCGCGATACAGGAAGATGTGGACGTCATCGGCGTCAGTCTCCTATCAGGGGCTCACGTGCCGCTCTTTCGGGAATTGGGCAAGTGCCTGCGAGAGCAGGGCGCCGAGCACATCTTCGTGGTCGCCGGCGGGGTGATTCCCGAAGAGGATTACGCGTCTTTGCGGGATTGCGGAGTGGCTGCGATCATTCCGCAGGAAGCGCGGGCGGAGCTGATCGTAGCGACCATCACGGAGCTTGTTAAGGCCCGTGGACGCATATGATTACGAAGTGCGCGGGATACAAGCCTTCGCTCGAGCTCGTACCGGAGGTCCTCTCGGGCTCGAGACCGGCGATCGCCCGCATGATATCCCGGGCCGAGGGCGGCTACGCTGAGGCCTCGGAAGCGCTCGCGGCAATCTACAAGCAGGCCGGCAAGGCCCATCTCATCGGGATTACCGGAGTATCCGGCGCGGGCAAATCCACCCTCGTTGCCTCTCTGATCAAGGCCCTCAGCCTGAACGGCCACAAGGTCGGGGTCGTCGCAGTTGATCCCAGCAGCCCGTTCTCAGGCGGAGCCATACTGGGCGATCGAATACGGATGAACGAGGTTGCGCAAGCGAGCCAGGCTTTCGTCCGCAGCATGGCGACGCGCGGCCACCTCGGCGGCCTCGCTCCCGCGACGCTTCAGGCGGTCGATATCCTCGACGCCGCGCAATACTCGCCCATCATCATCGAGTCGGTCGGAGTGGGCCAGGATGAGGTCGAAATCGTTGCGGCCGCTCACACGGTCGTGGTCCTTTCCCCGCCCGGCCTGGGGGATGACATACAGGCTATTAAGGCCGGCATTCTGGAAATCGCGGACATTCACGTGGTCAGCAAGGCCGATAAGCCCGAAGCGGCAGCCGCTGTCGCGGCCCTGCGCGGCATGCTCAGGCTCGGAGCGAGCGGAAGCCGGTCGGCATGGACCCATCCCGTCCTCGCCGTGAGCGCGCTTTCCGGCGAGCATATGGACAGTCTCGAGACGGCCATTCGCCAGCACTGGACGCACCTGAAGGCCACCGGCGAGCTGCCAGTGCGCCAGCGCGAGATCTGCAGGAGGCGAATACTCAATATGGCTCGACACCTCTTTCAGCAGCAATTCTATGAGGGGGCGGAGGATTTCGAGAGGCAACTGCAAGCCGTGGTGAACCGGGAGGCCGATCCTGTGACCGCCGCCCATCTTTTGCTCGGCTTGAACAAAGAGAGGCCGAAATGAGCCTTTTCTCGGAAGCAGAGCTCGCAGAAATCCGCAAACAGCAGGCTGAGTGGGAGGCCAATGAACTCGTCGCGGCGCTGAATGCGAGAGCGGAAGAGCGGTCCGTGTATCAGGCCGAGTGCGGGATCCCGTTGAAGCGGATCTACACGGCAGTCGATGTGGCACATATTCCCGCGGGGGAGCTGGGTTTTCCAGGCGCCTATCCCTTTACCCGCGGCGCGTATCCGACGATGTATCGGGGACGACCCTGGACCATCCGGCAGGTTGCCGGATTCGGCAATCCCGAGGCAACCAATCGTCGTTACAAATACATGATCGAGACGGGGCAGACCGGCCTCTCGACGGATTTCGACCTGCCGACGCTACTCGGCCTCGATTCGGACGATCCCATGGCGTTTGGCGAAGTCGGACGCGTCGGCGTTGCAATCGACACGATCGAGGACATCGACAGGCTGTTTGACGGGATCGATCTCGAGAAGATTTCCGTCTCCCTCACCATCAACCCCTCGGCGTGGGTCATCTATGCGATGTTCGTCGCCGTTGCGCAGCAGCGGGGCTGCGATCTCGCGAAGCTCTCAGGAACCTTGCAGGCGGATCCGCTGAAGGAATACGTCGCCCAGAAGGAATGGATCTATCCGGTAAAGCATGCCGTAAGGCTGCTGCGCGATCTCATCATCCATAGCACCAAGGCAACTCCGAAGATCAACCCGATCAGTATCAGTGGTTATCACCTCTCGGATGTGGGCGGCAATGCCATTCAGGAGATTGCCTTTACCATGGCCTTCACGATCGCCTATTGCGAGGAGGTCATGGCCGCGGGGATGGATATCGATGCCTTCGCGCCCAGACTGTCGTTCTTCTTCATCAGCCACCAGGATTTCTTCGAGCAGATCTGCAAGTTCAGGGCGGCGCGGCGGGTCTACGCCAAGATCATGTCGCAGCGCCTCAAGGCGAGGAAGCCGGAATCGATGAGGCTGCGAGTACACGTGCAGACGGCCGCCGTGAGCCTGACGAAAGTCGAGCATCACAACAATCTGATGCGGACCGCCATCCAGGCGCTCGGCGCCGTTCTCGGCGGGTGTCAGAGCATGCACACCAACGGCCTTGACGAGGCCTTCGCCATTCCAACTGAAGAGGCGATGAAGCTCGCCATCCGCACCCAGCAGATCATCAGGGACGAGATCAATGTGACTTCCGTGGTCGATCCGCTCGGAGGCTCCTATTTCATCGAGCGCCTAACCTGGGACTTGGAGCAGCAAATCTGGAAGGTGCTCGAGGAAGTGGAGAAGCTGGGCGGCGCGGTCAAGCTGGTGGAAGACGGCTGGTTTCAGCGGAAACTGGCGGATTCGGCCTATGACACGTTCAAAAAGGTCGATAGCGGCGAGAAGATCTCCGTAGGCGTCAATCGCTACGTCGATGAGCAGAGCAGCGGGGCCAAAGTGGAGATCCATCCGTATAACGAGCAGTGCACGGAGCTGCAGGTGAGTCGCCTCAAAACCGTTCGCGCGAGCCGCGACAGTCAGCGGGTCCAGAGTCTCCTGAAAGAGCTCAAGGAACAGGCGCGCACCAATGACTTGAACCTGCTGCCGAAGACGATCGAGCTCGCTCAGGCGAGAGCCACGCTCGGCGAGATCTGCGGTGCGCTGCGTGAGGTCTGGGGAGCCTATGAGGAGCCGATTGCGGTGTAGAAGGGCCAGATGCCGAATTCCCTCGAGGCCGTGATCAGACTGCGCATGTCGAGCGGGGATGCCCACTACGCCGGGGGCCTGGTCGACGGCGCGCGAATCTCGCAGCTCTTCGGCGATGCAGTGACGGCGCTCCTCATCCGCCACGATGGTGACGAGGGGCTCTCACGTGTCATGACGAGCGAATTCCTCGCCCCGGTTCGAATCGGAGACTACCTCGAAATTCGAGCGAAGCTCGTGTCGGTTGGCAAGTCCTCCCGCCAGATCGAATGCACCGCGCACAAGGTGATGGAGCTCCTCGATCCGGGCGCCTCGGCGGCGAGGGTGCTTCCGCAGCCGGTCCTCGTGGCCAAGGCAGTCGACATCGCAGTAGTGCCCCTCGACAAGCAACGGGGAGGCGCGCGCTAGGCCGTATTAGAGGCGCTTATGCGATCCATCAAAAGTATTGGCTGGCCTGAGGCTTATTGACTCTCTATCGTTTGGTCATTTCGTGCGCCATATCGGGCCCAGTCAATCAGGCAAAGGGCTGAGAGTCGGTGCCTCCTGGCGGAATATAGGAGATATCATGACAACGATTAGCGCGCCGGTTCCATCTTCCCTGTCGGATCTGCCCTCCCTGCGCGACGGCATCCTCTGCGATATCCTGCTCGGGCCTCCGCCGACCGGCTTGCTGGCTGATCTCGAGTCGAGAATAAAGACCGGTTTCTCGTACATCTCGCTCTCGATGGCCGGCGATTCCGAGGCCTCGCCCGCGGCCGTCTACGGCCGAATGGCCAAGATTCGCCATCAATTGGGCGAACAATCCGACAAGATCGTCCTCGTAGACACCGTGGAGGAGATCCGGGCGGCAAAGAAATCCAACAAGCTTGCGGTCAATTTCCACTTTCAGGGATCCGAGGCGGTGGGCCGGGACCTAGCGAATGTAGGGGCGTACTACAAGCTGGGCGTACGCTGGATGCTGATGGCATACAACTTCCAGAACAACGTCGGCACCGGCTGTCTTGAAGCCGAGAAGAACGACATCGGGATTTCGCAGTTCGGCAAAGAGCTCATTGCGGAAATGAATCGCGTCGGCATGCTCGTCGATTGCTCGCATTCCGGTTACCGCACCACGATGGACGCGATGTCGATCTCGACGAAGCCCTGCATATTCTCGCATTCGAATCCGCGCGCGCTCTTCAACCATCCGAGAAACATCCGGGATGATCAGATCAAGCTCTGCGCCGAGACCGGCGGCGTGATCGGCATCAACGGCGTGGGGAACTTCATGGGCGAGCCCAAGGAGGTTTCGCTCGATACTGTGGTGCGCCACATCGACTATGTCGGCGATCTCGTCGGGCCCGAGCACATCGCCCTTGGCCTCGACTACATGACGCCTCAATTCTGCCAGGTCATACACGAGTACTACAAGGGGAACACGGTCGCAAAAATCGCCATGCCGGACGCGCTCCCGTGGGGCTTCATGGATCCGGCGCATACCCCGCTCCTCCTCGGCAAGTTGCTCAAAAAGGGGTACTCCGCCGAGGTGATCCGCGGGATCATGGGCGAGAACTTCCTGCGAGTCGCGTCAGAGGTATGGCAGTAAGGGCCCACAGCTCCGCACCTGGAGGCATCGATGCGCGGGTGAGCGCCGTGCTCGCCGCCGCGGTGATCTGGGACAACCACGCATGCATACCGCCGCGCCCCTGGACGAGAGCTTTCTGCCGCATCTCGAACTGCCCTCGGGCCGGCGTGACCGCGGTGACCTTGAATGTGGGTTTCGGCGATAACACCCTGGGTGATCACGTGCGCATGCTCGCCCAATTCCGCCATTGGGTGGCCGCAAGGCCCGATCAGTACAGGATCGTCAGGACAGTCGACGACGTTACAGCCGCCAAGAAAAGGAGGCAGCTTGCCGTCTGCTTCGACATCGAAGGGATGAACGCCATCGAGGCTCAGCTGCGCCTCATCCAGCTCTATTATGGCCTCGGCGTCCGCTGGATGCTGATCGCCTACAACAGAACGAATCGTGCCGGCGCATGCCAGGAGCTAGAATCAGAAACCAGACACCCGGTCCAGGTGAAATGGGGCATCAAGATTCCCATGCGGGACGGGATTCGGCTGAACGCTACGCTCTACCTGCCGAAGAATCGACAGGGACCACGCCCGACGATCTTCACGTTTACACCGTATATCGCCGACGCCTATCATGATGTAGGGATTTCTCTCGCCGAGCATGGCTACCCTTATCTCGCCGTTGACGTCCGGGGCCGCGGCAACTCCGAAGGGGAGTTCGCGCCTTTTTTCAACGAGCCCAAGGATGGTCATGACATCGTCGAGTGGCTCGCGAGACAACCATATTGCAATGGCAAGATCGGTACCTGCGGCATCTCTTATGTGGGCTTTGATCAGTGGGCGATCGTGCGCGAGCTCCCGCCGCACCTGGCCACCATCGTGCCATCGGCGCCCGCCTTCATTGGGCTCGACTACCCCATCCGTCACAACGTCTTCTTCTCCTTCCTCGCGCGGTGGCTGATCGCCACCTGGGGCAATACCCAGCAGACAGCGACATTCGCCGACGAGAAGTACTGGTCGAGCGAGTATCTGCGCTTCATGGAATCGGGCCTGCCCTACCGCGAGCTCGTCAGGTTCTTCGGTTTCAGCTCCGAGCCGTTCCAGGAGTGGCTCGACCATCCCCATCAGGATGAGTACTGGGATCGCGCCAATCCTACCCCGGAGCAGTTTGCCCAGGCCTCATTGCCGGTGCTGTCGCTCACCGGCATTTATGACGGCGATCAGCCCGGCACGATGGAGTTCTACCGCCAGCACCTGAGGTATGCCGCACGCCGCTGTTCGTCAGTGGCCGCGTGCGTCTCGACCTCTTCGTGGCCAGCGATCGCGAGAACACCGACATTTTCGTCAGCTTGTCGGATGTGCATCCCGACGGCCGCTCGATCGAGCTCGGCGGGAAGGGTCAGCTCAGGCTTTCCCATCGCGACGGGATGCCGCCCAAGCCACTCATGCCGAATGAGGTGACGCAGATCCGCATCGAGGCGAACTGGGTTCACCACGCGTTCCAGCCGGGCCATCGCATCCGCATCGCCATCTCCTCGAGCGGCTATCCCTACTGTGCCCGCAATCCGGGCACCTTCACGTCCTGGGCCGATGATACCGTTCTCTTGCCGCAGACCAACTCCGTCCATCACGGCGGGGCATACCGATCGCGCGTAATCCTGCCCGTGATTTCGGAGAAGGTCTGATGCGCTTCCTCGATACCGCCCGCGTCCGTCTGCGGATGAACGAGCGAATCCCGGCCAGGGACGGCACTGAGCTCTCGATCGATGTCTATCTCCCACCGCAGATTGGACGGTATCCGGCGCTTTTGTTCCGTACGCCGGCTGACAATAACCGTTCGGCGCGCTCGGCGGGCTCGGTGGAGCTGGCAACCGGTCCCGCCGACCGGTGGAAGGCGCTAGCCGCGCAGGGCTTCATCGTAGCGGCCGCCGATGTTCGTGGACGGGGAGATTCGGATGGCCATTTCGAGCCCTTTAGCAACGAAGGCAGTGATGGCCTCGTGACGGTAGAGTGGTTACGGGCGCACCCTGAATGCAACGGCAGAGTGGGAGCGTTCGGCTCCGGGTACGCCGCTTTCTGCGCCTGGGCCGCGCTTGCCCAGGGCGCGTCAATCGATGCAATCGTCTCATTCAGCCCCTTCGGCAATCTGGCGGAGGGGCTCGTGCATCGCGGCGGTGCGGTGCGCCTGGACTGGCTCTTCTGGCTGCATCTGGTCGGCGGCCGCGCGCCGCAGCCGGCGGCCATGCCATCGTGGCCCAAGATTCACGGTCACTGGCCGCTCAGCGCCCTCGGGGATGTGCTCGGTCATTCGGACATTCCGTGGAGAGAGTGGCTCAGTCACCTCGATCGAGCCGATCCGTACTGGAGGTCGGTCGATCTCGCCGACCGATTGGCAGCCCGGCCCGTTCCTGCCCTTCACGTCACGGGCTGGTGGGATCCGCATTTGGGCGGAGCCCGTTACTACTACGAGGCGGCGAAACGCGCCGGCGCACCGCAATCGCTCATCGTGGGTCCCTGGGATGCTACCTCGGTGCGGCATCCGCGGGCGATCGTCGGGGGCTTTGATTTCGGCCCACGCTCGCTCATCGATCCCGATGAGACGCTCGTGCAGTACTTCGGCGCAATGCTGCGCGGTGAGCGAAACGCGTTTGCCAGGCCGGTCACGCGCATCTTTGTCACGGGACGCAACGAGTGGATCGAGGCGGATGGCTGGCCTGCGGCCAGGAGCACGCAGGTGCTGCACCTGTCATCGCGCAGCGGTGCCAACACACGTTGCGGCGATGGGGTGCTCGGCACGAAGCCGGGGGACGGCAGTGACGAGGTGGTACACAATCCCGCCGTGCCAGTGGACTTTCAGCCGGGCTTCGTGAGTTTCGCTTCCGGTGCGCTCACACTCGAGCAGGCTCATATCACCGGGCGCGACGAAGCGCTCGTCTACACCACGCCGCCGCTCGCTGCAACGCTGACCGTTGCGGGCCGGCCGAAAGTCAAGCTCACTGTCACGGCCGAGACTGCGGACGCGGACCTGTTCGTGCTTCTTTCCGATAGCTTCCCACAGGCACGAGACCTTCATCTCTCGCATTCGGTGCTCCGCCTGGGAACTCTCAACGGCTTCCGTCCTGGCGAAGCCACGACAGTAACGAGATTTCGCACGACTTCCTCCCGGGTCACAGCGTCAGGCTGACCGTGACGCCGAGCCTCTTTCCACTCTACGCCCGAAATCCGCAGACCGAGAATTATGCGGATGCGAGCAAGCCAGCGGTGGCCACGATCCGCCTGCGGCATGGTGCCGCTTCCTCATTGCAACTCGGCGAGCAATGAGTTACCCGTCCTCACTCCCTGGGAGAGTGCCAGCATGCCTTTACCACATCTGATCGACATCGAGAAATTGTTCGCCGATCCTCTCTTCTCCGGCGCGTCGATCTCCCCGGACGGCACTCAAATCGCCTATCTGGCACCGAAGTATGGCCGGACCAATGTCTGGGTGCGCGGCATCAACGAGGAGCACGACCGGGCGGTGTGCGTCACCCATGACTCGCGGCGGGGCATCAGGACCTACCACTGGACCGACGACCCGCGATGGCTGCTGTATTTGCAGGACACTGACGGCAACGAGGATTGGCACTTGTACCGGGTTGACCTCAGTGCGCCGGAGGCGCCAGCGGCCGATCTCACACCGATGGCGCGCGGGTCGCGGGTTCTGGGTGCCGAGAAGATGCGCACCCGGCCAGGGAGCGTCCTGGTCTCGATGAACCGTCGGCCACTTTTCATCGACGCGTTCCGGATCGAGGTCGCGACGGGTGAGACGACGGTGCACCGGGAGAATCCGGATCCGAAGGGCAGCGTCTTCTTTGGCCCGAACGGAGAGGTCTTCTCCATGACCGAGGCCGACGACGGACTGACGGAGTTCTACACGATCGACGATAAGACCGGGGAGAAGCGGCTGTTCCATCGGCAGGGGGGACCTGAGCACCCGGTCGGTATATATCCAGCCGTAGTGGCGCCGGACGGCAAGGGGCTGCTGCTCGGTGCCTACGGCGACTCGGATGACCTGCACCTGATCCGCGTTGACGTCGAGACCGGCAACAGGACGGTGGTTGCCGCTCTGCCGGGTCGGAGCCTCTGCACCATGGGCATGGTCATTCCCACCTTGCCGCCGACGCTGTTTACCCGCCGACGCACGGGCGAGGTACTCGCGGCGCGCTTCGTCGAAGAGCGGCCGACGATCCAGGTAATCGATCCCAAATTCGCGCCGGTGTACGCGGCGCTGTCGAAGCTGTCGGACGGGGTTTTGAGCTCGGTCTCCTCCGATGAGAGCGAGCAACGGTGGATCGCGACGTTCGGTCACGACCGCGAGCCGGGCCTGACCTACTACTATGACCACTCGACCGGCGCGAGCCGGCTCCTCTTTCGGCCCTATCCGCAGCTCGACCCTGCCGATCTGGCGCCAATGACCGCGGTCAGCCTCGCGGCCCGGGATGATCTGCCGCTGCATGGCTTCCTGACGCTGCCTGTGGGCGTGGAGCCCAAAGGGCTGCCGCTCGTCCTCAAGGTCCACGGCGGTCCGTGGTGTCACGACTTCTGGGGCTATGACCCGCAGGTTCAGTTCCTGGCCAATCGCGGCTATGCGGTGCTGCAAGTCAACTTCCGGGGCTCGTCGGGTTACGGCAAAAAACACATCACGGCGGCAATCCGCGAGCTCGGCGGAAAGATGCACGACGACCTCATCGACGCCGCCAACTGGGCCGTAAAGCAGGGCTATGCCGACCCGAACCGTATCGGCATCTACGGCGGCTCTTACGGCGGCTACGCCACGCTCGTGGGCGTGACGTTCACCCCGGACTTTTTCGCCGCAGCGGTCGATTACGTCGGGATTTCGAATCTGGCGAACTTCATGCGCACCCTGCCGGAGTGGGTGAAGCCGCGCCTGCGGAACAGCTGGTACACTTATGTCGGTGATCCCGAGGACCCCGTCCAAGAAGCCGACATGCTGGCCCGTTCCGCGATCAGCAAGGTGAATCAGATCCGCACTCCGCTGCTGGTCGTCCAAGGGGCCAACGATGCCCGGGTCGTGAAGGCCGAGGCCGACAACATCGTAGCGGGCCTCAGGGCACGTGGCGTCGCCGTCGAGTACCTCGTCGCCGATGACGAATGCCATGGCTTCCAGAACCCCGAGAACGTCATGGCCATGTTCAGGGTGCTGGAGCGCCATTTCGGCAAGTATCTGGGCGGTCGCGTGAGCTCCCAAAGCTCGCCCGCGCCGTCGGCGGTAAGGGCGGCGTAAGCGGATGAGTCACGCCTACAGTGTGTTGAGCGATCGCTTCGGCAACGTAATGCGGCTTGCTGCCGCAAGCCGGGTTCTGAAGCCGAGCAGATGGCGCAGCTCGCGCGTAGCAGAGGCGTCCACGCTCTCGTGGGGCTTCAGGCATGCTGCGCGCCCTCCATAAACTATCTCCGAGATGTTATTCGTGACGGATACGTCGGTAAAGTTCTATCCACCTCGATCATCGGATCCGGCGTGGGCTGGGGGGCCGTCATCGACATAGACAGCGCGTATAGTGCGGACAAGAGCCACGGAGCAACGCTGACGACTGTGCCCTTTGCGCATGCTACCGACGCTCTGTCTCACGTGCTCGGCGAATTTCGGGAAGTGACCGCCACCCGCGCGCTCAGGTGCGGCGAATTCGAATTGGCCAGAGCGGGCGAGATCGCGCCGATGACCCCTGAGGACCAACTCGCAGTAGCCGGCATTCTCGAGAGCGGCGCCGTCGCGTGCGTGCACTTTCGCGGCGGCACCACGCGCGGTGGCACTGAGCTTCTGTGGGAGATCAATGGCACCGAGGGCGACATTCAGATAACCGCTGCGGCGGGACTCGTGCAAATGGTCCCCCTTACGCTAACGGGTGCGCGTGCTGATAGGCGCACTATGGAGCCGCTCTGCGTTCCTCACAGGTATCATCACGTGGCTGAAAACATGGGCGCCATGGTGCGCAATATCGCCGAGGCATACTGGTGGCTCGCCCAAGACATCTCGATGGGCAGCCGGCAATGCCCGAGTTTCGACGAGGGGATGGCGCGGCATCGGATGCTGGCCTCCGTCGAGCGTGCTGCGGACACAGGGCGGCCGCAGACGTTGCGATTTTCCCGACTGTCCGAGAGCGAGCAAAGGGGATATTCATGACGGACTCCGGCAAGGCAGTTCCAGGGGGACCGCGAAGGCTGGCTGAGATCGACCCAGATCTCGAGCGGGTGTTGAGCAGAGGAGGGGAGACTCCTCACGTGTTCGACGCATCGCAGATCGCGCGTGAGACGGTCATGGTCGCGATGCGCGACGGCATACGCCTCGCAACGGATCTTTATCTGCCGCCTCGCCTGCCGGCGCCCGTCGTGGTGATGCGCACACCCTATGAGCGGGCGTTCCCCGCGCGTGCCGCGGCTTTGCTGGCATTGGCTTGCACGGGTTTTGTGGCGGTCTCGCAGGATGTCCGCGGCACGGGGGATAGCGAGCCGGATCACTGGGACTGGCGGATTTACGAGCAGGAAGACAGCTATGACTGCGTCGACTGGATAGCGGCACAGGCATGGTGTGGGGACTTCATAGGCTCGTGCGGCGGCTCCTACATCGGCTTGACGCAGTGGTGCATGGCGCGCCATCCGCGCATGTCGGCGATCGCGCCGGAAGTCTGTGCCCTGATCGCCGCGCCTTCCACGGCGGGGCGTCTTTATCTCCTTCTAAACGCCTATTCCCGCGCGGTGGGTAAAGGCGAAGGCAAGGTCGGCGTGCCGTACGCCGACTTCGGCACGACGGAACGTCTGATGCAACCGGAGACGCTCGCCGGCGGCTTCTTCAACGAGCCTCTCGAGCGATCTTTTTCGGAGCCGCTGCTCGAGCGTTATCCCGACCTTCGACCCTTGTCGGCTGCGGCCGGCCGCAATTGGCTGTGGGCACGCTACAACGAAGCTCCTCCGGCCGAGCGCGCGGAAATGCTGAAGCTCGCCCTGGCCACCAACATCATCACCTTCAGCGACAACGAGCTGCTCGACACCATATTCGGCCGCCGGGCGCCGCGGGGCCTCGCCTCCAGCCTGGATCCGCGAGCACCCGCCCTGGCGCGCGCGGTCAAGGCGCCCGCGCTCGTGATTACCGGGTGGTATGACTGGATGCTCGACAACACACTCGAGACTTGGAGCGTCGTGACCCGGCGTGCCCGGTCCGACATCGCACCGCGTTGTCGTCTGGTGATCGCCCCGGATGCCCACAACATGCCGGGCTATCACGAGGACCGGGCAGGCCACCCGGAGCTCGAGCGCACCCTCCGCAGCCAGAATATCGCCGGCCTTCTGTATCGCTGGTACGAGGCGGTAAGGGCCGGGACGGTCGAGTCCTGGCCGAACGTCATCTATTATCTGATGGGTGCCAATGAATGGCGCGCATCGTCCGCGTGGCCGTTGCCGGAGGCAAGACCGCAGGCATTTTACTTAGGCGCGAACGGTGCGCTGACCCCGGGTGCGAAGCCAGCGCGATCCGCTCCGGACAGCTATATCTACGATCCCTTGAACCCGACACCGACGCTGGGGGGCAGCATCGTCTCCTATGTCTATACCCCGGGCAGCGTCGATGTCAGTGAAATCCAGACCCGAGATGACGTTCTCTGCTACACGACGCTTGCGCTTGCGCAGGACCTCGATGTCGTCGGGCCTCTCAAGATGATCCTGTATGCGAGCTCCAGCGCGACCGATACGGATTTCTTCGTGCGGCTGTCGGATGTGTTTCCCGATGGCCGCGCGATCCAGCTGCAATCGGGTGTTCTGCGCGCCCGTTTTCGCGACCCCGGGGGTGAGCCCGAGTTGATCGAGCCTGGTCGAATCTACCCCTTCGAGATCAGGATGGCGGCCACGGGCAACCGCTTCAAGGCGGGCAATCGCCTGCGGCTCGATATCACCTCGTCCGATTTCCCCAAATTCGACCGCAACACGAATCGCGGGGGTAAGCCTGGCGCTCCGGTGAGCGCCACGCAGACGATCTATCACGACACGGCACATCCCTCGCAGCTCACCCTACCGGTAGTGTCGTGATGCGATCCGAACACGAGAGTGCATCATGAGTTCATCATGAGTGACGAAGAACAGAAGCCGAAAGCCGACCACCAGCCGCCGCCCGGGGCCTCGAAAAAGGCCAAGTGGAAGAGCGTCGACTACACGGCCACGGCAAAATGGTTGGTGCTGCGCAAGAAGGAGAAGCCGACGGCGGAGGTCTTCTTCATTTCCTATGTCGAGGATTCGGCCGACTCGAACCGGCCCGTCACCTTCGTCTTCAATGGCGGCCCGGGGGCTGCATCGGCGTACCTGCACGTCGGCGCGGTGGGCCTGCAGCGCATCGATTATCCGGCCGACGGAACGCTGCCGGCCATGCCGCCACGGCTCGTGGAGAACGAGGAGTCGTGGCTCGCATTCACGGACATCGTCTTTGTCGATCCGGTCGGCACCGGTTTCAGCCGGGTCATCGAGTCGGATGAGGCCAGCAGCGATGCGAAGAAGAGCGGCAAGGCCGAGGAGCGCAATCCGAAGGAATACTTCAGCGTCCTGCGCGACCTCGAGGCGATGTGCGAGTTCATCGGGCGCTGGCTCTCGGAAAACGGCCGCTGGGGATCGGCGATCTTTCTCGCCGGTGAGAGCTACGGCGGCTATCGCGTCGGGCGCCTGACGCGAATGCTCCAGGAGAAGGGAATCGGCCTCAACGGTGCCATTCTCATCTCGCCGGCGCTCGAGCCCGCGCACTTGTCGATCGTCGTCGGTACGGGAGACTACGAAGTGGTGCCGTGGATCGACTTGCTGCCGACCATGGCGGCCGCCGCCGCGCACCACGGCCGCTCGCGCGCGTTCGCACAGGGTACGCCGGTGGAGGAGATATTGCGGGACGCGGAATCGTTCGCGACAGGCGAGTATGCCTCATTCCTCACGCGCGCAGCGTCGATGCCCGTCGACCAGCGCAATCGCGTGCTCGCGCGCTTCGCGGATCTCATCGGACTCGAGCCGGGACTCGTCGCCCGCTCCGAGGGTCGTGTGCGGCTCGACCAGTTCGCGAGGGAGTTGCTGCGTCATGAGGGCAAGGTAGCGGGCCGTTACGACGCCACGATCGTTGCGACGGACCCGTTCCCGGATCGCGACGTGTTCGGCGGCGCCGACCCGACGCTGACCGGCTTGTCGGCCGCGTTCACCGCCGCGATCAACCGCCAACTGCGATCCGTGATCGGTCTCGAGACGGACC
This sequence comes from Steroidobacteraceae bacterium, assembly GCA_050739095.1. GTDB lineage: Bacteria > Pseudomonadota > Gammaproteobacteria > Steroidobacterales > Steroidobacteraceae > 13-2-20CM-66-19. The sequence goes on from JBOIAR010000023.1 coordinate 48,675, forward strand.
GGGAGTACCGGCTCCTCGAACTCGAGGTGATTATGGGGTGGAAGAACGACGAAGCGGCCTATTACTTCCAACACATGCAGGGCGCGGTGGATGACTTCCGCTACGGCATGGCGATGAATCCGCACATAGGCCTTCATCACCCACGGGTGGTACGACCTCATGACGCCCTACTACGCGAGCAACCGGTTGCGCAATCTCATGCGACTTGATGCGAGCGTCGCCGGACGACTGATCGTGCGCCACTTCGGCGGCGGCCACATGTTCTATACCTGGCAGAAGAGTCGCAAGGCCTTCACCGCCGCCATCGCCGAGTTCATGGCCGGCGCGGGGGATCGAAGCGGCACGCACTAACTGGAGAGCCCGATGACCAACCCGGCACCTTGCGCGAGACATTTCCCGCCGCTGATCGACGTTGCGGAGCTCTTCGCCGATCCGGTGATCTCCGGAGCGTCGATCTCTCCGGATAGGACCCGCATCGCCTACCTGGGGCCGGCGCACTGGGTGCGGTGCCTCTGGGACCACTTCGTCCGGAACCTGATGGGCGAGACTCCCCCGCCGTACCGTCTCGCCGAGATTCCCTTCGATCCAGAGATGCTCGCCGCGATGGGGGGCTGATCTTGAACGACATCCCGGAAAAATTCGTCGCCAAACTCGCCAATCAGGATTACACCAAGCGAGTCGAGATGATTGCCATGCGTGATGGCGTGAAGCTGCACACCATCATTCTGATCCCGAAGGGCGCGCATGATGCGCCGATCGTCTTGACCCGGACACCGTACAACGCCGCGAAGCGCGCGCAGCGCTCACTCAGTCATTCGCTACAGACAACGCTCCCCCTGTCCGACGGGGAGTTCGTGAAGGCGGGTAACATCCGCGTATGGCAGGACGTGCGCGGGAAGTATGGCTCGGAGGGCGACTATGTCATGGCACGCCCCGTCCGCGGGCCATTGAATCCCACCGAGGTCGATCACAGCACCGATGCCTGGGACACTATCGAGTGGCTGCTGAAGAACGTCCCGGAGTCAAACGGCAAGGTGGGAATGATCGGATCCTCCTACGAAGGATTCACGGTCGTTATGGCGCTGCTCGATCCGCACCCGGCGCTCAAGGCTGCGGTGCCCGAGAGCCCGATGGTCGATGGCTGGATGGGCGATGACTGGTTCAATTACGGTGCCTTCCGCAACGGGATGCTCGGCTACGTTCACATGCAGACCGCCCAGCGGGGGGAGGGGGATGTCGTTCCGAGTGACGCCTACGACGCCTATGACGAGTTCCTGCGGGCCGGATCGACGGGCGACTATGTGCGCGCCCGCGGGCTCGAGGAGCTGCCGTGGGTCGCCCGCCTGATGGCGCATCCTGCGTACGATGCCTACTGGCAAGGACAAGCGCTCGATAAGTTGCTTGCCGAGCGTCCCAGCACGATTCCCACCTTATGGGAGCAGGGGCTATGGGATCAGGAAGACATGTGGGGCGCGAATCACGCTTGGCGGGCGTTGAAGGACGCGGGCCACGAAGCGAACAACTGGCTGGCCCTCGGACCCTGGTCTCACAGTCAGATCAATCGCGAAGGCTTCTCTCTCGGACCTCTGCGTTGGGAAGGGGACACGGCGGTGCATTTTCGCCGCGGCATGGTGATGCCCTTTTTCAAGGAGCACCTTGAGGGTGGCCCTCCGGCGCAGCTCGCGCGCGTGACGGTCTACAACACCGCCGAGAATCGCTGGGAGCGACTCCCGAATTGGCCGGGAGCGGACGAGGGCGGACATGCCGCTCGCTTGAAGCCTCTTTATCTTGATACCAACTTCAGCTTGTCCTTCGACCGACCCGCCGAGCCGGAAAGCCGCGGCGATACGTACGTCAGCGATCCCGGGAAGCCCGTGCCGTTCTTGCCGCGCCCCGTGATGGACCCATTTTTGGAGTTCTCGACCACGAGGAAAGGCTATGTGCCCTGGAGCCAGTGGCTGGTGCACGATCAGCGCTTCGTTGACGGTCGTCCTGACGTGCTCACCTACGAGACGCAGGTGCTGACCTCAGCGGTGCGCGTGCGCGGCACTCCGGTCGCGGATATTCGTGCGATCACCACCGGCACTGACGGCGATTTCGTCGTCAAGCTCATCGATGTCTACCCGGCCACCTATGCGAACGATCCGCCCATGGGCGGCTATCAGCTTCCCATTGGCATCAGCATCCTCCGCGGCCGTTATCGCGAGAGCTTCGAGAGGCCCACTGCGATACCGCCCAATGTGCCGCAGTCGTATCGCTTCGAGTTGCCCAATGTGAATCATGTGTTCCTTCCGGGCCACCGAATCATGGTTCAAATACAATCCACTCTCTTTCCACTCTACGACCGTAACCCGCAGTCCTTCGTGCCCAATATATTCGATGCCAAGCCTGGTGATTATCGCCAAGCAACGATCACCATCCTGCGCTCCTTGGACAACCTCAGCGCGATCTGGCTACCGGTGGTGAACTAGCCTGTTCGCCATAATCCACGCTTATTACGTGTATTAGAGGTATTAGTACATGCAGTGATCCGCTAGTGCGGATAATGTCGAGAGAAAGGTGCATAGAGGCTTGAGGGCATGCGAGATCGGGAGCATACGGTGGATAAATCGAGCGGAGCAAAGCCGGCGGGTACGGGCTCGCCTGATCTGCAAACTTGGAAAGGGACGACTCTCGCCGCGAGCCTCGACAGAATTCCCGTCCGACAGAAGTCATTTACGACTCTGTCGGGTTTGCAGATCGAGGAGCTCTACACCTCGCCGGGCGCCCCCGATCCGGCGATCGGGTTCCCGGGTGAATATCCCTACACCCGCGGCGTCCACGCCACCATGTATCGCGCTCGTCCTTGGACCATTCGGCAAGTGGCGGGCTTTGGCACTGCCGAGGACACCAACGGGCGCTACAAGTATTTGCTGGCTCATGGCGAGACGGGATTGTCAACGGATTTCGATCTGCCGACCTTGTTGGGCTATGACTCTGACCATCCGGTTGCAGTTCCAGAGATCGGCAAGATTGGCGTAGCGGTGGATACCGTGGAAGACGTCCGCCTGCTCATGGCGGATATCCCACTGGATCAGGTGTCCACGTCCTACACGATCAACGCATCGGCATTCGTTCTGATGGGCATGTACGAAGTGGTCGCCAAGGCGCAGGGCGTGCGCAAAGACTTGATCAGCGGCACCATTCAAAACGACATCCTCAAGGAGTACACGGCCCAGAACGAGTACATCTATCCTCCCGCGCAAGGTGTGCGCTTGGTGGTCGACACCATGGAGTACGCGGCGACGATGATGCCGCGTTACAATCCCGTCAGTGTGTCGGGCTATCACATCCGCGAAGCCGGCTCGACCGCGGTGCAGGAGTTGGCGTTTACACTGGCGGGCGGCCACTGTTATGTCACCGAGGCGGTCAAGCGGGGTCTCGAAGCGGATTTCGTGGCACCCCGGGTGTCCTTTTTCTGGGATATTCATAACGATTTCTTCGAGGAGATCTGCAAGCTCCGAGCGGCCCGCCGCCTCTGGGCCCGGATGATGCGCGACTGGGTCGGAGCCAAGGACCCAAGGTCCTGGATGATGCGGGCCCATAGTCAGACAGCGGGTGTCAGCCTTACGGCTCAGCAGCCCGATAACAATATCGCGCGCACCGCAATTCAGGCGCTGGCAGCAATTTTGGGTGGAACGCAGTCCCTGCATACCAACTCCAAGGACGAGGCGTACCAGATCCCCTCGGAGGGCGCCATCAAGATCGCCGTGCGTACCCAGCAGATCCTCGCCCTCGAGAACCGGGTGGCAGATGTGGTCGATCCGCTGGGGGGATCGTACTATGTCGAGAGTCTCACGACGCGGCTCGAGGAAGAGGCTGAGGCACTCATCCGTCAGATCCTGGATCGCGGCGGCATGGTTCGCTCCATCGAGGATGGATTCATACAGCGGCACATCGCCGATGCTTCGGCGGCTTATCAGCGCGCCCTGGAAGCAAAGCAGGAGTTCATCGTCGGGGTCAACGTACAGGTCGAGCCCGAGGCTGCACTGCCCTTCGAGCCCTTCGTGCTGGATCCGCGTCTGGCGGAGCGTCAGATCAAGCGCACCCAGGCGATCAGACGATCACGCCCGCAAGCCGAAGTCGGCGGCGCGCTGAAGGAGATCGAGCAGGCGGCGGTCGGCGGAAAGAACGTCATGCCCGCGGTGGTGCGCGCCATCAAGGCGCAGGCGACGGTGGGCGAGATGTGCAATGTGCTTCGTGAGGTATTCGGGGAGTATCGCGCTCCGCTCGTCTATTGAAGACCTTACGGAGGTAGCAGTGCTATGAAGAGACCTTTGCGTGTGGTGGTCGCGAAGCCGGGACTCGATGGGCACGATCGAGGCGCGAAGATCATCGCCCGGGCATTCCGCGACGCCGGTATGGAAGTCATCTACACCGGAATCTTCCAGACGACCGAGATGATCGTTCGCACCATAGTGGAAGAGGATGCCGATGTCCTTGGAGTGAGCATTCTCTCCGGTGCACATCTTCATTTTGCCGAAGAGATCTGTCGCGCGCTGCGCGAGCAGGCCGCCAAAGAGGTGTTGGTGATCATGGGCGGAATCCTGCCGCCCGATGACGTTCCCCGCGTTAAGGCATATGGCGTTGCGGAGGTCTTTGGGCCGGGTACTCCGACATCGAAGATCGTGGACTACGTGCGCGCGCGGTTCGCCGGTCGATAAGCTAAAGGTTGACTCACGAGCGGATGCCGGATCCGCGCGCTATTTCGTGATCTAAACGCATCACCTTGGCAGTGGGACGAGGACGGTTTGATGAAATTGCATGCATGTTAAGTCCTGCGCCGCCTGCGTTGGTGGTGCATTGGCCAACCGGGAATACTCCTGCGCCGAGCAGACGCGCTGCAACGCAGCGCCGCATTTACGACCAGCAGCTCGATGAGAAAGCCGCTAAGTGCGTTCCGCTGTTACCGGCGAGGTTCGTCGGGCGCAGTGCCAAGTGCTCGCAACCTCTGAATCAGCTCCACGGAGGAGTCCGCCAATGAATCAGGGATCCCAGGCAAGCGGGACCGGGGAGCCGGGCGTTAAGACCGGCTGCGCGGAGCCGCTCAGGCGCGAGCGCGATGTAGATGGCACGGTCACCCTGACACTCAACCGCCCGCAGGCCTTGAACACGCTGTCCGAAAGCCTGCTCATAGCGCTGCAGAGCGAGCTTGATGCGCTTGAAGCCGATACCTCGGCGCGCGTATTGGTGCTCGCCGGTGCCGGTAAGGCCTTTTGCGCTGGTCATGACCTGAGGGAAATGCGCGCTGCGCCCTCGCTCGGCTATTACCAGCGCCTGTTCGGCCGGTGCTCGCGCGTGATGCTCACGCTGCGGCGCCTCCCGATCCCGGTCATTGCACGCGTACAGGGCGTGGCCACGGCCGCCGGCTGCCAGCTGGTCGCGCAATGCGATCTTGCGGTAGCCTCGACCGAGGCGCGATTCGCGGTCAGCGGATTGAAGGTGGGCCTGTTCTGCTCGACTCCCGCCGTGCCGCTGTCGCGCAACCTCACCTGCAAGCAGGCGTTCGAGATGCTGGTGACCGGCGAATTCATCGATGCCGCGCGGGCGCAGACGCTCGGGCTCGTCAACCGTGTCGTTGCGGCCGAGCAGCTCGATACCGAGGTTCAAAGGCTAGCGGCGGAGATCATCACCAAGCCGCGCTCGACCGTTGCGCTTGGCAAAGAACTGTTCTACCGGCAGTCTGAGCTCGGCATCGAAGCGGCCTACGAGGCGGCCACGCAGACCATCGCCTGCAACATGATGGATGAGGCTGCGCTCGAAGGTGTGCAGGCGTTCCTTGAAAAGCGGCCGCCGCGCTGGCCGATGCCGCCGCCCGAATGAGGAGAGGCGGGCGCGGACCCAAGCCGCACTCTGCGAATCGATACGCACGCCCGACATGAGCTGGAAAGTCCTTGAGCAAGACGATCGACCCGGTGTCCGATGTGGCCTTCGCCGGCGACGCGCTCGTCTTGGCGGGGCAGAGGCTTTCCCGTCGCCCCCTACAGGACGTGCGCTTCGGTGAACAGCCGATCGTCGCATCAATCTGAGGTGGTTCGCGAGGAGCTGACCAGCTTGCGAGGTTACGAGCTACTGGACGGTCCGTTCGCTCAGGCGCCCCGCAAGGGGAGTCGCTGCATCCTATGTATCCGATAGAATTTCTGTGGCGCGCCGTAAGGCGCTTCCCAGACCGGATCGCGATTGTCGCTCCTGAAGGTGAAACGGCCTTCGCGGAATTGGCGAGGCGCGTCGAGGCGAGGGCGGTCACGCTTTCGCAGTTTCCATCTTTAGGGGACGGCTTCGTCTGTGTCGGGGCGGATAACTCCGTCGAACACCTCGTTTCCATCCTCTCGGTTCTCGCGGCGGGGAAGGTGTGGGTCCCGCTCAATCCACTGAGCGGCGACCCAGAGTTGAGACGAATCATCGCTTTCGTCGAACCCGACCTCGTTCTGGTCGACGAGGACATGCGTGCCCGCATCCGAGACGGAGACTGGCCGACAAGACTCTTTTCGGAGCTGAAGGACCTCGAAGGCTCGCCACCGATGGGTCCTCGCTCATTACTCGGCGTTGCGCTCGATCGAACCCAGGGGCTCAAGTTCACCGGGGGCACGACCGGGCGCCCCAAGGGAGTCATGCAGCCTCTGCGGGCGTGGAACACAAATATCGCTACGCAGATGCAGGCGCTACGCCTTGGTCCGGAGGATCGATACCTCGTTGCGGCGCCGCTCACGCACGGAACCTCGACCTACATGCTGCCCGTGCTCGGCAGCGGCGGTGGCATCATTTTTCCGGAAGATCGCAAACCAGCCGCGTTGCTGGATGCGGCCGAGCGAGACGGCGCCAGCCTCCTTTTCGCACCCCCGACCTTAGTCTTGGGGCTCGTCGCGGAACAGACACATGCTGCCCGGATGCTGCAGGGATTGCGCTATATCATATATGGGGGAGGGCCGATGCGGCCGAAGCAGATTCGCGAGGCTCAAGGCTGCTTAGGGCCCGTGCTGTGCACGACGTACGGCCAGACGGAGGCGCCGCAGATCGCAACATTCCTGCCGCCCGAGGAGATGGTCGACCCGGTTTTGGCGTCGGTCGGGCGACCCACGTTCCTTACGCAAATCGGCATTTTCAATGAGGCTGGGCAGGCGATGCCTGCAGGCGCTCAAGGTGAGATCGCCATCCGGGGCGACCTCGTTATGACGGGCTATTTCAAAGCGCCGGAGGAGACCGCTCGGACCTTGAAGAACGGCTGGCTCTTTACGGGCGACGCAGGGGTCGTGGACGAGCGCGGCTATGTCTTCATACGTGATCGCATTCGCGACCTCATCATCACCGGGGGATTCAACGTGTATCCGAGCGACGTCGAGGTGGTGCTCGCCGCGCATCCAGCTGTCGCGGACTGCTCCGTCGTCGGGATTCAGGACGAGAAATGGGGGGAGGCGGTGCACGCCGCGATCGAGGTACGACCAGGCGCGACTGTCGAAATGGACGCGCTTAAGGCGATGATCAGACGCGAACTTGGGCCCGTAAAGACGCCGAAGGCGATCCATATATTCGACAGCCTGCCTCGCAGCCCGGTAGGAAAAGTGCTAAAGCCTGCAATTCGGCACGAGATCTCATGCCGATGGGCGTCAGAAATGGAGGAAATTCAGCATGACGACTGAACCGCGCAGCGATCTTTGCCGCTATACGACAGACGCTGTCTACTATCGAGGCAATAACCTCGTCCGAGATCTCATCGGCAAGGCATCATTTGTAGACGTTTTCTTTCGGCAGGCCTTCGGCCGAGACCTCGGGGAACGCGAACGCCGCATAGTGGACGCCGTACTCGTGACGATGATGGAGCACGGACTCACGCCGAGCGCTATCGCCGCGCGCATGGTCTATTCGAGTTCGCCGGAGAACATACAGGCAGCTGTGGCCGCGGGCATTCTCGCGGTTGGCAGTCGCTTCGTCGGAGCGATGGAGGAAGCGGCCGTTCTCCTACAACGGATCGTCGAGGCTGACGACCCTCTCGCTGAGGCGAAGCGTGTCGCGAAGGACCACCGAGAGCGGAAAGAGGTTGTCCCTGGCTTCGGCCATCACTTACACAAGCCCGACGATCCTCGCGCAACGGCTTTGCTCGAGCTCGCGCGAGAGACCAGCACGGCGGACCGCTTCGCCCAGGCGCTCCGTCTCTTGGCGGCAGAGGTTGACGCTGCCGCCAAGCGGCACATCACGATCAACGCGACGGGCGCTGTCGCCGCAATTCTCGGCGACATTGGGGTACCTCCGAGGCTCATGCGCGGTTTTGCCGTGCTGTCGCGGACCGCTGGACTCCTCGCACATATTGCGGAAGAACAGTCTGACCCCGCCTATCGTTTAATTTGGGATCTGGGGAGCGATCACTATCAGGCACCTAAGGATATTAGGTAATCGGCTCAGAGTCAGCGGCGGAGTACAAAAGGCTTCCTCTGGTACTTTGACAGCCCTCACGGAGAGGTCAATAACCTATGAATCTAAAACAGTTCTCTCGCTATCCCCTCACCTTTGGCCGCACTCCGATCCAACCGCTGAAGCGCTTGAGTGCCTACCTCGGTGGCAAAGTAGCTCTCTACGCCAAGCGAGAAGACTGCAACAGCGGTCTTGCATTCGGTGGCAATAAGATTCGCAAACTCGAGTACTTGATCCCCGAGGCTCTCTCGCAAGGCTGTGACACTCTGGTGTCAATCGGCGGTATTCAGTCAAACCAGACGCGCCAGGTGGCCGCGGTCGCGGCGCACCTCGGTATGAAGTGTGTTTTGGTACAGGAGAATTGGGTTAACTATTACGATACGATCTACGATCGCGTGGGCAACATCGAGCTGTCCCGCATCTTGGGCGCAGATGTGCGTTTGGACGACGCCGGCTTCGATATTGGCATCCGCCCGAGCTGGGAGCGCGCACTGGAGGATGTACGGAGGGCAGGTGGCCGACCCTTCGCGATCCCGGCCGGGTGTTCAGAGCACCCATTGGGCGGCTTGGGATTTGTCGGTTTTGCCGAAGAGGTTCGGGAGCAGGAAGCTGAGCTCGGCTTCCGATTCGATTACATAGTTGTCTGCTCGGTGACCGGAAGCACTCAAGCGGGAATGGTCGTTGGCTTTGCCCTGGATGGGCGCGCCGCGCGGGTAATAGGCATCGATGCCTCAGCGAAACCTGCGCGGACACGGTCGCAAGTCATACAAATCGCGCAGAATACCGCAAAGCTCGTGGGCGTGGAGCGGGAGATTAATGACGACGACATCGTTCTCAACAGTTGTTATGGAGGCCCTGAGTATGGACTCCCCAACGCCGGCACGCTGGAAGCTATTCGGCTATGCGCGCGTCAAGAAGGAATGTTGACTGATCCGGTGTACGAAGGGAAGTCCATGCACGCCATGATTGACATGGTGCGCCATGGGGACTTTCCTGACGGATCGAATGTGCTGTACGTTCACTTGGGCGGGGCGCCGGCGCTCAGCGCATACGGTGCATTGTTTCGTAGTGGGTGATCGTACGAACTCCAGTCGTCGTGTCTATCCGAGCGTGACCGCGCAGAAACCGGATTATAGAACCGCCTGCAGGCGCGCCTGCGGCTCGTAACGGGTGACATACGCAGGCGATACTCCCATGAACACACAACGCATCCCTCCGGTCTGGATTCTCGGTCTTCCATGGCTCACGTTTGGCATGGTGGGCGGCTTTGTCATCGTAACGCTACCGCAGATTCTGGCTGCACAAGCAGTGCCCGGCAGCCGCATGGCCGTCGCCGTCGCGATCATCCTCTCACCCATGTTCTGGAACTTCGTGCTGGCACCATTTCTCGACGTCCGCTTTCGACGCCGCACCTATGCGCTTGTCTTTGGTGCGCTGGCCGTTGCCGCTACGGCACTTACTGTGGTTCACCACCGGTCATTGGCCGAAGTCGAGGCCGTCATGCTCGTCGGCTTCCTCTCCGTCTGCATGTTTCAATCCGCGATTGGCGGCTGGGTGGGCGGTCTCATCGAGAAGGGGCAGGATAGCCGCCTGGGCGCGTGGAGCACAGTCTACAACCTTGGCGGCGACGGCATCGGTATCCTGATCTCCGGCTACGCGGCGCAGCACTTTTCACCCATGGCTGCCGCGGCCCTCATCTTCGCTACTTTCCTTGCCCCGCTGCTCGTGTTTCCCATGATCCCGGCGCCGCCGCCGGATAAAATGTTGGCCAACGAAAACTTCGTCCGCTTCGCCCGCGAGGTCATCTCCCTCTTCAAGCGCCGCGAAGTGCTCGTAGCCCTGCCCCTGCTCACGCTTCCCTCTGCCTCGTTTGCTCTCACGAACGCGCTGGGCGGTTGGAGCGGGGAATTCCACGCCACCCTATCTTTCGTCAGCATCGTCAGCGGTGTGGGGCTCATCCTCGGCAGTGTCGCCGGCTGCGCGCTCGTGCCACCCATCGCGAGAAAGATTCCTCTGCGCCCGCTTTATTTATCCATCGGTTTGGTCGGAGCTGCCTTCACGCTCAGCCTCCTGCTCTTGCCGCGCGCACCTGCGACCTACGGCCTCGCTTTCATGGGAGAAAATCTCTTGCAGGCCGCGGCCATTGCCACGGCCTTTGCGATCATTTTCGAACTCATCGACCCCGGCAATCCACTCGCTGCAACGACTTTTGCGCTACTCACCTCCGCGATGAATTTTCCGATCGACTACATGGAATTCGTCGACGCGCGCGGCTACGATTGGCATGGCATCACCGGCGCCTTCATCACCGACGCCCTGGTCAGCGCCAGCGCCTGTATTCTGCTCGCGATCGTCCTTCGAGGGCGTCTCTTCTTTCCAGCGCGTCCGTCCAAGGTGGCTGCATAGCCCTGGTTCCAGGCCGAAGGCTTCTTCGACGCCCGGGATCTTGTGCAGGTGAAGTACGAGATGCTGCGCCAAGTCAGCATCGAGGGAGCCAAGAAGGCCGAGGCCGCTGCGCTTTTTGGCCTCTCGCGTCCGACGTACTACCAGGCCGAGGCGGCCTTCGCGCAGCAGGGTCTTGCTGGCCTGCTGCCGCAGCGACGCGGGCCCCGCAGCCCGCACAAGCTCACTGCCGAGGTCATGGCGTTCATCGAGACGAAGATGGCGGACGAACATCCACCGGCTGCCCGCGCACTCGCACGAGCGATCCGCGCCGAGTTCGGCCTCACGATCCATCCGCGCAGCATCGAACGCGCCCTGGCGCGGAAAAAAAGGCGGTAACACCCCTCGCGCGCACATCTGCGCTGCCGTCCCCGACCGTCACGGTATACGAGCAGCTGCGCAGCGAGGTGCTTCGCGGTTGCGCGCGCCCCGAAGGGCTCGGCGCGATCGTGTATCACGGGCTGATCGAGGGACTGCGGCTGTTGTGTTCATCGAACCGCAGCGAGCCGTCGCCTGCACCCCGCACCGCAGAGCCTCAACCCATAGCCCGCGACCACGAGCTCTTACGCCTGCTCGCCAACATGGTGTTGCAGGTACAGTCGGAGGTGAGCCATGTTTACTGACCGGAGCCAAAAGATCGAGGCGCATCATCTGCAGCGCGATGCGTTCCTTTATGTGCGGCAGTCTTCGCTTCGACAGGTCTTCGAGAACACTGAGAGCACGAAGCGCCAGTACGCCCTGCGAGAGCGGGCAGTGGCGCTCGGTTGGCCGATCGAGCGGGTCCACACGATCGACAGCGATCTTGGCGTCTCGGGCGCCCATGCCGAACTGCGCGACGGCTTCCAGAAGCTCGTCAGCGAGGTGGCGCTCGGACATGCCGGGATCGTTCTTGGCCTCGAGGTCTCGCGTCTCGCGCGCAATAACGCCGACTGGCATCGGCTGCTCGAACTTGCGGCGCTCGCCAAGACGCTGATCCTCGATGAGGACGGGATCTACGATCCGAGCCACTTCAACGATCGGCTCCTGTTGGGGCTGAAGGGGACGATGAGCGAGGCGGAGCTACACGTGCTCAAAGCCCGCCTGCTCGGCGGCCAGCGCAACAAGGCGCGTCGCGGAGAGCTCGAGATGATCCCTCCGATCGGGCTGGTATACGACCCGACCGGGAAGATCGTTCTGGACCCCGACCAGCAGATCCAGGCCTCGGTGCGGATGATCTTCGATACCTTCCGGGAGGTCCACAGCGCATCCGCGGTCCTGCGCCGCTTCCAGCGCGAGAGCCTCACCTTCCCGCGACTCATCCGCCGCGGTATCGGTAAGGGCGAGGTGCAATGGGGCAACCTCGATCACAGTCGCGTCATCCAGATCCTGCACAACCCCCGGTATGCCGGCGCTTTCGTCTACGGGCGCACGCGCGGCGTCCGTGCGCTCGATGCCAACCATGGGTCACACGCCGTGAAGGTCCCCCGGGAGGACTGGCAGGTGTTGATCCAGAACGCTCACGCCGGCTACATCTCCTGGGAGGAGTTCGAGCGCAACGAAGCGACCCTCAAGCAGAACGTCGGCAGCTTCAGCCCCGGTAGTCGTGGCACGGTGCCTCGGGAAGGCCCGGCGCTTCTGCAGGGGCGCGTGATCTGCGGTCGCTGCGGGGTTCGCATGCGCGTCAAATACCAGCAAATCGAAGTGGGACTCGTGCCGTATTACCAGTGCTGCGAGGAAGCGGTGCGCCGGGCCGGCAAGATGTGCCAGTCGATCCGCGGCAACGAGGTCGACCGCGCCATCGGGGAGCTGTTGCTCAAGACCGTGGCGCCGGCAGCCCTCGAGGTCGCCCTCGCCGTGCAAGATGAGATCGCAGGACGGATCGAGCAAGCCGACGCTCTGCGGCGCAAGCAGCTCGAACGCGCCCGATACGATGCAGAGCTCGCGCGTCGCCGGTATCTGAAGGTTGACCCCAACAATCGTCTGGTCGCCGATACGCTCGAAGCGGACTGGAACGAGCGGCTACGCCGACTCGATGCGCTCCAGCAGGAGCACGAGCGGCAACGCAATGCCGATCAGGGGTTGCTGAACGATGAGGCACGTGAGCGGATCCGCGCGCTCTCAGCGGACTTCCCGCGTGTGTGGAATGATCCGCGCACCGCGCCTCTCGAGCGCAAGCGCATGGTCGCGCTGCTGATCGAGGACGTGACACTCGTGAGGGGCGAGAAGATCGCGATCCATGTTCGCTTCCGCGGCGGACAGACAACCTCGCTTGCCGTCGAGCGACCGAAGCCGATGGCGCTCGTGCGCAAGACACGACCGGAAGTCATCGAGAGGCTAGATCAACTGCTCGAGACCTGCTCGGACCGGGAGGCCTCCGCGCAGCTTAACGCACTCGGCTACCGCAACTGGAAGGGCGAGCGCTTCACGGCCAAGCGCACGCGCTACGTGCGCCTGATGTATGGCCTGAAGAGCCGCCACGACCGGCTCCGCGCCCACGGCTTCCTCACCGCCGCAGAGATGGCACGCCAGCTCGGCGTCTGCGAGGCTCAGGTCCATAACCTCGGTCGCGCCGACGTGTTGCCGCGGCAGTACTATGGCAACGAAGAGCGCTGCTTGTACGCGCCACTCAATGGTGCCACGCTCGTCAACGGTGTCGGCGGCCGGTATCGGTCGAGGCGGCCAAGGCTAATCCCTGCTCGATCATACACACGGGAGGCAGTATGAAGCGTTCGCCTTGTCCCGTGGGCGGAACGGACGCGCTGGGATGACCACCCCACCGTAATGGCGCGCGAGCTCCTCGTAAGAGCGTTGCAGGATCGGCTCGTAGCGATCAGCCTTGGTGACGCCGACCTTCGGGTTATCGGGCACGAAGATCGCCGGCGCACCTCCAAATGCCGTCAGCGCCCGAACGTGCGATCCCAACCAGTCCGGCAACGACTGGGTGCGCGTGGCTTCCGCGTAGGTGTAGTTGCTCGCGCCCCAGACCGCCACGAACACCGAGGCGTAGATCGCCGGCTCATCGAGCGCGCCGTAGATCGGGACCTTCGTCCCCGCATAGTCGATGAACAGCTTCTCGCCGGCGATGTGCCGCTGACGCATCGAGCGCGCCGCGTGGCGCTTCCAGCGCCGGTAATGGGTGCAGAACTCGCTGTAGCTATACGCGGCCGGGCCGTGTTCGGCACCGTACTCCTCCCACAGCAGTTGCAGCGTGACATGCCGATTGCGCTTGAGCTCCTGGTGGATCGCAGCGCACGCCGGCATGACGAACCTCGAGGGCCGACTCCCCGCCTCGCCATACACCCGCCGCTCGAGCTCGGCGTCGTCCCAGCCTTCCGGGATCGGCCATTCGATCCCGGCCGCCCGGGCCGCCTTCAGATACTTCGAGACCGCCCCGATCGACAGCCGCGCACCCGCGGCGACCTGGCGCACCGTCAACCCCGCGGCCGACAGCCGCAATACTTCCCGGACCCGGTACATGGAGACCCTCTCGCTCGGCATCTGTCTTCCTCCCGCCAAAAAGCTGGCGGGGGCAAGACTCGCCCAAACGGGCATCTCCAGCACCTGCGGCCGATTTACGCGCCCGTGAACACCCTTTACGCGATCGTGAACACCGTTTACGGAAATCCCCGAAAACTGTTCACGATCACGCCTATTCCGTGTTCACGATCGCCCGTAATCCGTGTTCACGATCCTCCGTAAACCCTGTTCACCATCGAGCGGCGCCCGCACTCAGAGGTGCCGGGCCATCGGCCGGCTGCAGGGCTATGGACTACGGGGATCACCGTGCCACCCGTCCTCCCCACAAGTCGTTGAGAATCCCGGATAGACCCCGTAAAACCGGGGCCAGATCATATCGGACCCGACTGCGATAAGCGCTACTAAACCTTCACATTAGATTTCTTTGTTAGCGTTAGGATGGCGCGGCCACTAATATGGAGCTGAACGATGTGGGCAGCTTGAGAACTCAAGTGGGGCGTATCCGGCGCCAACATGACACAGGGTGGCAGAACGACCGATGATAGCACGATAGGGGGACAGGACCGAGCATGCAAACTCGGAGTGCCGCTACGCGCGGCCGCACTCCTGCGTGCGCAAATTCGGGCAACCAGGTGTTTGGCCGTTCGAAGATGAGCGGTAGTGTACCGGGTTAGAACTGATGAACCGTCGACAGATCTTTCTTGCCGCAGCCATTGGGGCCCTGAGTCCACGCCTTTCCTGGCGGGCAAAGGAGGCTCGTGCCGCGGCCTCATCCACGACGAGCGGAGATCTTGCCGAACTGACTTTGGCCCAAGCGTCGACGGCGATCCGCCGCGGAACGGTGACCAGCCGAGACCTGACAATGGCCTCTCTCGACCGCGTCGCTGTGGAGAATCCGCAAGTCAATGCGCTCATTACGGTCATGCGCGAGGATGCGTTGGCGCAGGCTGCCGTCCTCGACGCCGAAGCCGGAGCCAAAAAATTTCGCTCTCCTCTTCACGGAATTCCGATCGCCCTCAAGGATTGTATCGACACAGCTGGCACGCGTACGACAGCGGGAAGCGCGCTCTTTGTGAATCGCGTTCCGACAGAGGATGCGTTCGTAGTGCGCCGCCTGCGGCAGGCGGGAGCGGTGATCTTCGCCAAGTGCAATCTCTCGGAGTTCGCCCTGACCCCCACGGACGCGACGTCATACTTCGGGCCCGTGCACAATCCGTGGGCGCTCGATCGCGTTTCGGGAGGCTCATCTGGCGGTTCGGCCGCGGCAGTCGAAACGCGAATGTGCTTCGCGGCGCTGGGCACTGATTCGGGCGGCTCGGTCCGTATTCCGAGCGCGTGGTGTGGCATCGTCGGGCTGAAGCCTACTTACGGATTGGTTTCAAACAGGGGGGTCATCCCGTCCGTATCCATCCTGGATTGCTGCGGCCCCATGGCACGCAGAGTCGAGGATGTCGCTCTGTTGTTCAGTCAGATGGTCGGCTACGACGCGCTGGACATCCGCAGTGTCGACAGACCCGCCGAAGACTACGCAGCGCTTGCGCGACAGCCGGTCTCGCAGTTGCGCATCGGAATTCCTCGCAGACCGTTCTTCGACGATCTCGATCCGCAAACGGCGAGATCCGTGGAGGAAGCGCTGGTCGTCATCACCGGGGTCACCCACGGTATCAAGGACGTAACTCTGCCGCTCGGCACTCTATCGCACGATCCGATCATAAACGCTGCCGAGATTTACAGCTTCCATCAAAAGATGCTGGAGCAGCAGGCGGATAAGTACATGCCAGGTACTCGCAAGGTGCTTGACTGGTGCGTGCGCTACATCGAGGATCCGGCTCACGGTACAGCTGCGACAAAGCTGGCGCGCTACATCCAGGGCCTCGCGGCACTGGAGCGCCGGCGGCTCACGATCGATGCGACATTCACCGATTTCGACGTGCTCGTGCTGCCGACGCTGAAAAGTTCACCGCCCACGATCCAGGCCGCACTGCAGGCCGAAGGCACCGCAGACGCAAAGCCGTTGTTCTCGATCGAGAATACGGCCGTGTTCAACGTGCTCGGGCTGCCTGCACTCACGGTCCCCTGCGGCTTTTCCTCAGAGGGCTTGCCCATTGGTTTGATGATCTGCGGCCCTCGCTTCAGCGAGGGGCGGCTTCTGGCGCTGGCTGCGGCGTACGAGCAGTCAACGCATTGGTACGAACGATTGCCCCCAGGGGCGACATAGCGGGCATTCAACGGCGGGCCGCTCTGAAGAGATTGGATCAGAAGGAGAGAAGCATGAATCGACGAGATTGCCTAATCACAGGTCTATCGGCGGCCGCGATGGTTCCCGCGATGCGCGCGTCAGCAGCCCAGGGAGTCTGCGCGTCAGCAGTCAAGGCGGTCTGGACGTCGCCTAGCTGCACCAGCGTCGATAAGAGCAAGGACCGAGAGGCGCTGAAGATCGAGCGTTCGACGCTGGTGGTGGACGGTCTGGACCCCTCGGCGCTGACGGAGAAGTATCTGCCGATGCTGAAGTCTGGCGGCGTGGACTGTTGGCACGAGAGCGTCGGCGGGCTCGCATCGTTCGCCCGCGTGCTGTCGTTCCTCGACAAGAACTCAGAGACTATTGTTGGGGCGGGCACCGTACGGGAAATCAGGCAGATACACGAGCAGGGAAAAATTGCGCACATTTGCGGTTGGCAATCCGCCGGTCCATTGCTTTCGGATGCCAATGGGCGCGTTGAATTGGGAAACCTGCGCGCGTATCACCGGCTCGGGCTCAGGATCGCCGGCATCGCCTACAACAACTCGAACATCTTCGGCGGCGGCTGCATCGATCCGGACGTGCCGCTCACGGTAATGGGGCGAAGGTATGTCGAAGAGGTGCACAAGCAGCGCTTGCTGCTGGATTGCTGCGGGCACACTAACGACCGCACGGGGATCGATGCGATCCGGATCTCCCCGGGTGTTCCGGTCATCTGCTCGCACACAAATGTCAAAGCATTGAACAACAACCCGCGCAATATCTCCGACAAAGCCATCGAGGCCATTGCAAAAACGGGTGGTGTTGTTGGGCTCACGTCCGATAGCGACTTGATCGATCGCAGCATTTACGATGCAAACGTGCCGCACTCGCCACAGGTTGGACTAGGCAAGCTCCTCGATCAGTTCGACTATGTGAAGAAGCTGGTGGGCGCCGATTACGTCGGCATCGGGCCGGATTTCATGACCGGAAGAACGGACCTGAATAAGTTGGGGATGCAGCGGCAACTGTGGCCGGCGGATATTTACAGCGCCTGGCCGTGGAAAATGGTGAAGGGCTTCGAGACGATCGTCCAACTGCCGAACCTCGTCCAGGGGCTGCTGAATCGCGGGTGGAGCGTCCCGGATGTCCGCAAGGTCCTCGGCGAGAACTGGCTGCGCGTATACGAGAAGGCGTGGGGCGCATGAGAACCGGTGCTCTCGCGGCATGGGAATCAGCGCCGCCTCGGCTGAACGAACACCGTTGGTCCGCCGGGACCGCGTGATCTCTAGAAAAATCGACAGGAGCGCATATGAAACGACTAATCTGGGCGCCGGCGTTGCTGTGCGCGAGTCTCGCCGCAACTGCCCACGCGCAAACGAGCGCCGACGCAAGCCGCGAGCATGTCAAAGCGAACGCCGAGAGCGCACTCACGGAGCCGTTCAAGCCGACGGCGGCCACGACCGAGGGCACGGTGACGATCGGGGGACATGCGATCGCGTACCAAGCCGTCGCGGGCACGCTCGTCGTGCACCCGAGGGGCTGGGACGACGTGGCCAAGACTCCGACCGCCGTCGCCTCGATGTTCTATGTCGCCTATTTCAAGAAGGGCGGCGGGCAGCGCCCGATCACTTTCTTCTACAATGGCGGGCCCGGCTACTCGACCATGTTGCTGCACATGGCCGGCTTCGGTCCGCGCCGCGTCGTCACCCCGGACCACGAGCATACGCCGCCGGCGCCGTACACGCTCGTCAACAACGGCTCGTCCCTCCTGGATGCGACGGATGAGGTCTTCATCGACGCGCCTGGCACGGGATTCAGCCGAATTGCCGGCAAGGACAAGGCGAAGGCGTTCTACGGCGTCGACGCCGACGGCTACGCGTTCGCCGCGTTCATCACGCAGTTCCTGTCGAAGTACAACCGCTGGAATTCGCCCAAGTATCTGGCCGGGGAAAGTTACGGCACGATCCGCTCGGCGGTGGTGATCAATGATCTCGAGGCCCACCGCGGCGTTGATTTCAACGGCGTCATCCTGATGTCGGATATCATGAATTGGAATCTGTTCCTGGACAGTGCGTCGCTAAACCCGGGCGTCGATCTCCCCTACGCGCTGGCCTTGCCGAGCTATGCGGCGACGGCTTGGTACCATCACAAGCTACCGGGGAACCCGCCGAATTTCGACGCCTTGATTAGCGACGTCGAGCGGTTCGCGATGGGGGATTACTTGCGCGCGCTCGAGGCCGGCAACGATTTGAGCGAGGCGGATCGCGCCGCGATCGCACAGAAGCTCCACGAGTACACGGGTCTGCCGGTCGCCTACATCTTGAAGGGGAACCTGCGCATCGATGGCGGCGAATTCCGGCACACCTTGCTCGGCGACGAGGATATGTCGATCGGCCGACTCGATACGCGCTATTCCGGCCCGCAAGGCGACCCCTTGGGCCAGCGCGCGGGCGTACTGAACGATCCGACGTTCACCTCGCTGGACTCCGCCTTAATTTCGGAGCTCAACACTTACATGCACGAGGTGCTGCATTACGGAGAGGGCGAGACTTACAAGCCGAGCATCGAGGTTGGGTGGAATTTCCGGCATCGCGAGCCGGGTGAATTTTTTGCGCGGCCGTGGATGGGCACCAACGTCATGCCGGACCTCGCGAACGCGATGAGGCGCAATCCAGACTTGAAGGTGATGTTGAACTCCGGCTATTTCGACGTCGCATGCCCGTTCTACGAGCAAACCTACGAAATGAAGCACCTGCCGATACCCGCCCAGCTGCAGTCGAACATCGAGTACCATTACTACCGGTCGGGCCACATGATCTACGCGCGAGAGAAGTCGCTCGTGCGGCTGCACGCGAACGTGGCGGCGTTCATCCGCCGCACGAGCCGCGAAGGCGACTGAGGTTGGCACGGGCCCGCAGCTCGGTCGTACCACCCGGCGATGCTGCTGGGCTGCTGGGCTGCTGGGCTGCTGATCTACGGCTATGCGACGCGGGCGTTCTCCAGCCGTGCGCTCGAGCGGGCGACGTACGACTCGGTGGCCTTTCGCTTCATCGCCGGGAACGAGCATCCCGATCACGACACCATCGCGCACTTCCGCAAGCGCTTCATCCAGCACATCCAGCCGCTGTTTGTCGAGGTGCCGAAGGTAGCGCGCGCGATGGGGATGTTGAAGATGGGCACAGTGGCGGTCGATGGCACCAAAGCGCATGCCAACCCAACGTTCCCGCCACAGCGCGCATGCCCTACGGACATGCGCGCAAGCTCGAGAAGCGCCTGAAGAAGGAGGTGCAGAAGCTACTGTCTCTTGCCGAGCGAGCCGATGCAGCCGATGTACCCGACGGGATGTCGATCCCGCAGGAGCTTGAGCGGCGCGAGGTGCGCCTGGCGTCGATCGCCGAGGCGAAGGCGAAGATCAAATCGAGAGTGGCCGCGGAAGAACAAGCCGAATACCAGGCGGAGCTCGCCGCGCGCGAGGAGAAGCCGCGACGCACGGGCAAAAAGTCCAAAGGACCGCGGCCGCCCACCGGCGATCCACTGCCAGGCAGTCTGACTCAGGCTCCCTCCCAACCGTGAAATCCGCCCCAACGTCCGATTCAGCTACGTGGCCTCTCTGGTCCCCGCGCAACACCCGCAGTTGCTCGAATCCAACGCAGCCAGTACCAGAGCCTCTCGAGCGAGCGGCTGGGTGCGATCCCGCTGCTGCGTCTTCAGCGGGAGATCTGGGGTAAGCGGCGAACGGTGCTGCTGTTTATCAGCGAGCAACTGCGCCAGGGACAGATCCGCAGCCTGCTGCAACACGTGAAGAAAGCGACCCGGGCACTGGAGCGCTGGAAAACCCAACTGGCCAAACCGCGTTCCGGGCCGCGCACACCCGAGGCCGCCGCGCGGCAAATCCAAACAATCCTCTCGGCTCAGCACGTAAGCCGAGTGCTCAAAGCCGACTACGATCCCACCCGAGAGGGCGCCGATCGACTGCACTACCAGCTCGAGAGCGCAGCGCTCGATGAGTTGGCCAACGACCTCTACGGCAAGCGCTTCCTCATCACCGATCGGAACGAGTGGTCAGACGAGCAGATCCTCATCGCCTATCGCGGCCAGAGTGAAGTGGAGGAGGCGTTCCGCCAACTGAAAGACGATGAGCACATGGCGGTGCG
>JBOIAR010000024.1:0-63467 GCA_050739095.1 Steroidobacteraceae bacterium
GCCACGTCAATGGTCCCAATGCCTGGGGGCCGTGAAATTCCTCGGTCAGTTTGCGAACCTCATTTTCGGTGAGCTTGGCCATCGTTTCATGCCTCTCGCTGGGTGGGGAGCCTTGAAGCCTAGCACCGTGAAGAAGTTGATCCAATAGACGGGCCTTACTTTCCGCACATCGCGGACGTGATTTCGGGGAATTTCCGCCGGCCCGTGAGCCCCGGAAGCCGCTCGACGGCACGCCGAGCAGATCGAGTACTTGACGCTGCAGCGGAGTGAGCTCGGCCTCGAAGCTTTGCACAACGCGACCAGCGCAGCTGAGCAGGTGCCGCTCAGCGTGGCTGAAGAGGCGCAGCACCTGCTCGGTGGTCGGGTGGCGGCGCTCCGGCGGAATCGCCGGCAGACCTCACAGCCCCTTCGCCGCCACCATCTTCTCGATGACCTTGGCTTTGTGATCGACCACGAGATGGGAGTAGCGCTTGACCATCGCGAGCGTCTTGTGTCCAAGGACGTCGGCAATCTCGAGCAGCGAGGCGCCCTGAGCCGCGAGCATCGACGCCGTGTATGGCGCAGGTCATGAAAGTGAAAGTCGTTGATGCCCGCGAGTCCGAGCGCGGTGCGCCAATGTGCATCGAGATGTTCGTACGGTCCCGGAAGCCCTGACGGCTGCGCAAACACCCACTCGCTGCGGGCGGAATTCTGCAGCTTGAGCTCCCGTAGCGCATCGAGTGCCTTGCCGGCGAGCGGCAGCGTGCGCTGCTCGTCGTTCTTGGTCTCACGGACGAGCGCCCGCCCCTTTTTCAGCTATTGTCTTCACGTCAACGCGACTTCAGATCTCCGCGAGACGCCGTACGGTATCGGGATAGCGCTGCACAAGGCGAATGAGCAGCGCCGCTTGCGCGTTTGGCTTGGCTCGGCCCTGCTCCCAGTTTTCCAGCGTGCGTAAATTGGTGCGCAGGTATCGTGCAAAAAGGCTGCGGGAGAGATTCATGTTCTCCCGAACTCTTGTGAGTTCGCCAGCGCTGATCTTCGGCACGGGCTTCGGTTTCACAGCATGCGTCCGAAGCGTTCGTTTACCGGCGCGCTGATCAGCCAGAGCGTCAAACCCTTCCATCAGCTCATCGAACAGCTTGCGCTTCTTTCTCATGTCTTCCGCCTCGCTTTCAGCTCGTCCTTGATGCGCTCCTTCAACGTCTCTCGTTGCTTGGGCGTCAAATCCGCCACCTCGTCTTTGTCGTACAGTGTGAACAGCCAGAACTCCGGACCACCCATCCAGTAGTAATAGATCACCCGAAGGCCACCGCGCTTGCCCTTGGATCGGCGCGCATCGCTGAATCGCAGCTTGCGCAGGCCCCCCGTGCCCTGGATCACCTCGCCCGCCTCTGGGTTCGCCATCAAAGCTTCCTGAAGGCGGTTGAAGTCATCGTCATCCAGGTAGCTCTCGCGGCTTCGCTCGAAAGCCGGCAATTCCATGAAGACCGCCCGCATGACGACTGCATTATACGCAAGTTGCGTATAGTTGCAAGGTGATTACCGGAGGCGGACCCTGGTCCTTCGAGGCGGCGCGCTGCCAATGAAGAGCGGCTCGATTTCTCCGGCCTCCGAGGCTTGAGGGTTACGCTGCCCGATCTTCAGCAATTCTTCCAAGCTCACTCGCATCTCCAATGACGAAGATCTTCGACTCCTTGAGCACGCGGGAAAGGAAGCGGTCACGCGCGCGCTGCTTTGCTCGAAAGGCATCCTTGGACATGACGACCGGGTTGACCTCGCGGCCGAGGCGTTCGCGCGCAGCATGAGACGCTTGCACGACCTTTTCGAAAGGCACCGTGCCGATCACCAGCAAGTCTATGTCGCTCGTTGGCTTCTCGTTGCCCTGTGCGACCGATCCGAATACCAAGGCGAGAGCGATCTCATCGGCAGTCGGGCTCAGTGCCTCGCGCAGCACGTCGGCGAGCCCCGCCGTCTTGCGAAAGATCCCTGCGAGCTCCTGGTAGATCGGACAATCGCGGGATGCTTGATACCGGACTTGGTTGCCGGAGGCCTTGCGAACCAGGAGTCCAGCGTCCGCTCGGACACACCAGCCCGCGGGCCCAGACGAGGAGATCGCAGAGCAAGTCGAGAAACTGGCCCGCGACCTGGAGCGGCGCCCCTGCGACGTATGGCGCTGCTAGAAAGCGACGCCCCAGGTGACGCCCGCTCGGGCAGACTCCTCACGACCTCGGGCCTGAATGTGGTAAGTATCCTCGACGACGACCTCAATTGCGGCTCGCCGGAGCTCCCCTCAGCAAGGCCGCGCAAGATCGGTGCGGGTCAACCCGACGAGCCCACGCCTTCCCCAATACCATCGAGAGTTTGAATCAAACAGCAGCCGAAAGCTATCCTGCCCCCATCGCTCCCAACGCTCGAATTCCAACTCAGCAGCGTCGCCCCCCAGGCCATCCAGTCCGACCTCCGTCAGGGCGGGCGGATGGTAGGCAGCTGTCACCTTACGGCGAGGCTGTGAACGCCCTGTGATAGATAACTATGCTGCTGGCCCACTCGCTGTGAAATGACGATGACCGATGCGGGTTGTGGACTCATGTGGACATGCCGGAGGAAGTGGATGCGATGGTGCTGACAAGCGCCGCAGGACGAAGGCGCGAGAGCTCACAGCCCCTTCGCCGCAACCATCTTCTCGATGACCTTGGCCTTGTTATCAACCACGAGATGGGAGTAGCGCTTGACCATGGCGAGCGTCTTGTGTCCAAGGACGTCCGCAATTTCGAGCAGCGAGGCGCCCTGAGCAGCGAGCATCGACGCCGTGGTATGGCGCAGGTCATGAAAGTGAAAGTCGTTGATGCCCGCGGCTCCGAGCGCGGTGCGCCAATGCGCGTCGAAATGTTCGTACGGTCCCGGAAGCCCTGACGGCTGCGCAAACACCCACTCGCTGCGGGCGGAATTCTGCAGCTTGAGCTCCCGTAGCGCATCGAGTGCCTTGCCGGCGAGCGGCAGCGTGCGCTGCTCATCGTTCTTGGTCTCACGGACGAGCGCCCGCCCCTTTTTCAGTTCAACGTCCGCCCACCTGAGGCCGATGAGCTCGCCCTTGCGAGCGCCGGTCAGCGCCGCGCGCTCGTCGTCAGACAGAAATCGGGTACGGCCGCGGGGCTCCTTCTTGCGGCTGATGAAAACAAGGAGTTTATGGTGGGGCGTGACGGGATCGAACCGTCGACCAGCGGATTAAAAGTCCGATGCTCTACCGACTGAGCTAACGCCCCATCGTTTTTCGGGCGGCGCCCGAAATCAGCGGGCGCGCATGATACTACAGGCCCCGGTAGACCGTGGGATCGGGGACACCGGCGCCCTCGAAGCCGGCGCGGCGCAGGCGGCAGGAGTCGCAGCGGCCGCAGGCGGCGCCGAGGTCGTCGGCCTGGTAGCAGGAGACCGTCAGGGAATAGTCGACGCCGAGGTGCATGCCTTCGCGGATGATCCGCTGCTTGGACCAGGAGATGAGCGGCGCCTGGATCCGGCAGGGATGACCTTCCACACCTGCCTTCGTCGCAAGCGCGGCGAGATGGCTGAAGGCTTCGATGAACGCCGGGCGACAGTCGGGATAGTTCGAGAAATCGACCGCATTGACGCCGATGAAGACGTCCTCCGCCCCG
This sequence comes from Steroidobacteraceae bacterium, assembly GCA_050739095.1. Classification (GTDB taxonomy): domain Bacteria; phylum Pseudomonadota; class Gammaproteobacteria; order Steroidobacterales; family Steroidobacteraceae; genus 13-2-20CM-66-19. Next base: position 3,633 of record JBOIAR010000024.1, read on the forward strand.
AGCACTTCCGCCCACGCCAACGCGAGCGCCAGCAGCATGGTGTTGCGCGCAGGAACGTATGTCACCGGAATGCCAGCCGTGGGCTGGTCCGGCACCACGATCGAATTGTCGGTGAGCGCGGAGCCGCCGATGCCGGCGAGATCGACGCGCATGATGCGATGCTCCCGCGCACCCAAGGCGCCCGCGACGCGCATCGCGGCGTCGAGCTCCGCGGCGTGACGCTGGCCGTAATCGACGGAGAGCGCGTAGCACTCGAAGCCCTGTGAGCGCGCAATGGCCAACGTGGTGGCCGAGTCGAGACCGCCGGAGACGAGCGCGACAGCTCGGTGGGATGCCATGGCTGTTCTACTTTCCCGGCACGTTGCCCCAGAGGTACTTGTGCAGCTGGATCTGCAAGCGCACCGGCAGCCGGTCCTCGAGGATCCAGTCGGCGAGCCGGCGTGCGGGAAGCTGCTCGTGGCTCGGGGAGAAGAGCACGGTGCAGCGGCCCTCCAACCCGAGCTCGCGCATCTTCGCGCAGCTCCACTCGTAATCGCCACGATCGCAGATGACGAACTTCACGAGATCCCGGCTGTTGAGGCGCTCGAGCTCGCCGTAGCGGTTGCGCGATTCCTCGCCGGAGCCTGGAGTCTTCAAGTCGACGACCCGCACCACCCGCTCGTCAACACCCTCGAGCGACATGGCGCCGCTCGTCTCGAGCGAGACGCGGCAACCGGCATCGCAGAGCCGAGTCAGAAGCGGCAGGCAGCTCTTCTGCGCCAAAGGCTCACCGCCCGTCACACAAACATACCGGCCCCCGAGTTCCCGCACCCTCTCTACGACGGCCTCGAGCTCCCACCACTCCCCGCCGTGGAAAGCGTACTCGGTATCGCAGTACTGACACCGCAGCGGACAGCCGGTGAGGCGCACGAAGGCCGTAGGCACTCCGGCCGTGTCAGCCTCGCCCTGGAGGGAGTAGAAGATCTCGCTGATCCTGAGTCGCGCCACCTGCGCCCGTCACCGCGATGAGAGCTGCCTCAACCGCGTCTGGGCCCGGGTGGCGGCATCCGTGCCGGCATACTGGCTCACGACCTGTCGCAGCGTCGCGCGGCCCTTCGCGGTCCTGCCCTGCGCCAGCTGCGTGTTGCCGAGATCGAGCATAGCATCGGGCGCCTTGCTCGAGCTCGGCCATTGGTCGAGCACCGTCTGGAAGGCCTTTTCCGCGGCCGTGAACTCGTTGTTCACGTAATGCGCCTCACCCAGCCAGTACTCGGCGTTGGGCGCGAGCGGGCTCGAGGAATACTGCCTGAGGAAACTCTCGAAGCCGCTGATCGCCACCGAGTAGCTGCCGGCCTTCAGCGCATCGAAGGCCTGACCGTAGACCGACTGCTCGGTCGAGGTGACCCCCGGCTGGCCGCTATCGTCGCCCGAGTCGGCGCTGCCGGCCCCCGCAGGGCTCCCATGCTCGAGCGTGGCGACCCGCTTGTCGAGGTCCGTGTAAAAGTCATGCTCCTGCTTGCGCAGCGCCTGGTTGGCATTCTGGAGATCTTCGACCTGACCGCGCAGGTCGCGCACCTGCGCCTGGAGCGAGTCCACCTGCGTGGCAAGCTGCACCAGGCTCTGGTTGGAGACGACCCGCTCCACCTTGGATACCCGCGCCTCCAGGTCATTCAGCCTGATCTGCGTCGGGTCCTGGTCGGGGGGTACCGAGGCACAGCCGGCCACGAGCACCATGGCGAGCGCGAGGGGGACGATCGGACGCATGATGAGCTCCTAAGCTTACTGCGGCGCCTGCGGCGGCTGTGCGTTGGGCGTCAAATAAACGATGTCCACACGCCGATTCTTCGCCCAGGCCGCCTCGTTGTGGGCCGGATCGACCGGGCGCTCCGCGCCGTAGCTCACAACGGTGATCTGGTCGGCCGAGGCGCCCTGCAGGAGCAGCGCCTGGCGGACCGCCTGCGCACGGCGCATTCCGAGGCCGATGTTGTATTCCGGCGAGCCGCGCTCATCGGTGTTGCCCTCGAGCCGCACGCGCGCGACCGCATGATCCGAGAGGTACTTGGCATGGGCGGCGACGACGTCGGTGCCTTCACCCTTGATCACCGCGCTGTCGAAGTCGAAATAGATGGAGCGTTTCTCGAGCATTCCCTGCTGCGGACCGGGAACCGAGTTCTGGTTGCCGAACGGCCCGCCGTTGGCGTTGGCGCCGCCTTCGGCCCCTTGCGATGCCGCGCCGGCGCCGCCCGCGGTTGATTGCTCCGAGGCGGCCGAGGGCTTCGGCGGCTTGTGCGCGCAGGCGGCGAGCCCCAGGCACCCGGCGAGCAACATCAAGACGAGAGTTCGACGATACATAGACCCTTCTCCAGACGCCGCCACGAGGCAGCTCTTGTTGGACGTTCGGACTTGACTACTGAACGGCTACTGAATGAACGGACCCCACGCCGGATCGCGCACCTCACCCTCGGTCGGCTTCAGGGAAAGACCGGTGAGCCCATCGACCGAGATCGTCGCCAGGATACCCTCCTGTCCTTCGCCCGGCCGCGCGGCATATATGATGGTAGCGCCGTTCGGCGCGAAGCTCGGCGATTGATCGAGCCGGCCGTGCGTCAGCACCCGGAAGTCGCCGGTCGCGAGATTCTGCACCGCGATGCGGTAGGCGCCGCTGTCATCGCGCGTCACCATCGCGAGAAGCTTCCCGTCGGGGGAAAGATGCGGACCCGCATTGTAATCGTCGGTGAAGGTAATGCGCTGCGGGATGCTGCCGGGGATCGCCGCGATCTTGTAGATCTGGGGCTCGCCCGCACGGTCGGACGTGAAGTAGATGAACCGGCCGTCCGGCGACCAGATCGCCTCGGTGTTGATGGCCGGCGTGTCGGTGATGCGCGTGAGCTGCTGGTTGCTGAGATCGAGGATGTAGATCTGCGGGTGGCCGCTGTTGCCGCTCAAGGTGATCGCGAGCTTCTTGCCGTCGGGCGACCAGGCGGGTGCCCCGTTGATGCCGGCGCGCATCGATACGCGGGTCCGTTGCCCGGTCAGTACGCGCTGCACGTAGATGGCCGAAAGATGATCCTCGAACGACACGTAGGCGATCGACTGACCGTCCGGCGACCAGGCCGGCGACATGATCGGAAAGCGCGACTGGAGGATCAGATGCTGATTGTAGCCATCCGCATCCGCCACCACCAGCTGGAAGCGCTGAGCGGCACCGTCACCCACCACGGCGATGTAGGCGATGCGGGTTGCGAAGGCTCCGCGAATGCCCGTAATCGCCTGATAGATGACATCGCTCACCCGGTGCGCGGCATTGCGCAGCGCCGAGGCGGTACCGACGAACCGCTGGCGCGCGATGCTCTGCCCGGTCAGCGTGTTGAGCAGGTTGAAATCGACCGCGAGCTGCCCACCGGCGACGGGCGTCACCTGACCGACCACCATGTAATGGCTCCCGGCCGCCTTCCAGTCCGCGAACTTCACCTGCGCGGCTTGGGTCGGTGTCCCCGGCATTCGGTCGCGTGCGAGCGCCGTGAAGCGCCCGCTGCCCACGAGGTCGTGCTGGACGACGTCGGCGACATCGGTGCCGTCCGTGGGCGCTTCGGCGAACGGGACGATCGCGATCGGCACGGGGTTGGTCACCCCGGAGGTGATCTCGAGCTTCAGTTGCGCGCGCGCGGCGGGCGCAGCGAGGCAGGCGGCCGTCAGTACCGCCAGGAAGGTCCGCAGCAGGGGTGCCATTCTCGGTGTCGGTTTCATGGGTCTCGCGGTCAGTTGATCGGCTTGAATTCGATCTGGAGCTCGTGCGGGAATGCAATGTTATTCGGTGGTGGCGGCAGTGGCGAGGAGGCGTACACCGCGTTCTTGATCGACTCGCGCACGGCATCATCGCCATTGCATTGTCCCAGGCTCACGCCCGTGACGTCGCCCCCGGTGACCAGGCTCACATTCAGGATGCAGTCGATTCCGGGCTGTGCCGTTGGCGGCCTGATCCAGTGCTGCTGAATCCTCGATTCGAGCTCGGTCTGCCAGCTCGCCAGCGCGCCGCTGGCCACGGCGGCCTGCTCGTCCTCGTGGAGGCTCTGCTGAAGCTGGGCCACGCGGGAAGCGCGCTCCGCGGCGGCCTGCTCCTCCGCGAGCTTCTTCTCCCTGGCGAGCTTGCGCTGCTGCGCCAGGTTCTCGGCGGCGAGCTTCTTCGCCTCGGCCTTCTTGCGGGCTTCGGCCAGTTTCTTCGCCTGCGCGAGCTTCTTGGCCTGCGCAGCCTCGACGGCCTGCTGCGCCCGCGTCGCCGCCTTGTCCTTGGCGGCCTGCGCCGCCGCGGCAGCCTGCTCCCTTTGCTGCTCCTGCTCGCGCGCCTGCTGGCGGGCGAGCAGCTCTTGCTGAGCCTCGGCCTGGTGCTGTGCCTCTGCCTTCGCCGCCTGCTCTCGCATCGCGATCTCGTCCGGAGTGGGCAAGGGCGGGCCCTGGGGGATGGGTGGGGGGGCCTGCTGCTGCGGCGCGGGCTTGGGCCTTGGCGCGGGTTTTGAGGCGGTCCCCAGACCCTTCAGGGTTCGCGCATCGACCACCGTCGCGTTAATGGGCGGGATCGGTGCTGGCGCCGGATGGTGGAAATGCCACAAGCCTATGGCCAGCAAGGCGATCAGGCCGCCGTGCAGCAGCGCTGACATCCCATAGGACAGCCACCGGTCGCGTGCGGACTCGGACATCGGGTGGGCAGTCCGTCAGCGGCCTGCGCGTGGCTGCCGTTGCAGCGGCGGCAGCGGGTCGGTGGCCATTCCGACCTTGCTCGCGCCAGCGTGCTGCAGGATGACCATGGCCTGTATGACGAGGCCGTAGGAGACTGACTTATCGGCCTTGACGACCACGGCCCTGTCCGGGTCATTCTGCATAGCCGCGGTTACCTGCGCCAGGACGGCGTCCGGATCCAGGGCCGCGTGCGGGTCGGAGGCAATATTGAGAAACAGTTGGCCTTGTGCATCGACCGACAGCACGATGGGATCTTTGGCACTTCGCGCGGGCAGAGGTTCCGCATGGGCCTTCGGCAGGTTGACCTTCACCCCCTGCGTGAGGAGCGGCGCCGTGATCATGAAGATGATGAGCAGCACGAGCATCACGTCGATGTAGGGAACGACGTTGATCTCGCCCATCAGCCGGCGTCCGCGCGAGACTTGAGCCATGCGGGCCTCCTAACGCACTCCGGCCGTGCCCGGCATCACTCCCGCATGCACCGCGCCGGTGGTGCCGGCAACGGCGGCGGTCGTCACCTGCGGAGTCGCGGGCGTGCCGCGGGTCGCGTGCCGCTGCAGGATGGTGGAGAACTCCTCCATGAAGGCATCGAAGCGCACCTCGAGGCGCGTCACCTGGTCGGCGAAGCGGTTGTAGGCCACGACCGCCGGGATCGCCGCGAAGAGACCGATCGCCGTCGTCACCAGCGCTTCGGAGATGCCCGGCGCCACCGAGGCGAGCGTCGCCTGTTGGACGTCGCCGAGCGAAGAGAACGCCGTCATGATGCCCCACACCGTGCCGAAGAGGCCGACATACGGGCTGGTGGAGCCCACGGTGGCGAGTGTCGCCAGGCTGTACTCCAGGCGATCTATCTCCTTCAGCTGCGCGACGCGCATCGCGCGCCGCGCGCCCTCGAGGAGTTGGTCGGCGGGAATGGACCCCTGTTGCCGCTGGCGCGCGAACTCGCGAAAGCCGAACTCGAAGATGCTCGCCATGCCGGTCGCGCCGCCGTGCGACTCGATGGCGCGGTAGAGCTGCGCGAGATCGCCGCCCGACCAGAAGTTGTTTTCGAACTGGTCCGCCTCGCTCGCCGCGCGCGAGAGGAGCAGGCGCTTCCTGAAGATGATCGCCCAGGAGCTGAGCGAGGCGAGAAGCAGCAGCCCCACCACGATCTGCACGGGGATGCTCGCCTCGACCACGAGGCGAATGATGGAGAGTTGTCCGTTCATTTCTGCAGACGATCAGGTCAACACGTTCATCAGGGACTCGGGAAGCCTTCGCGGCTTCAGCGTGTGCGCATCGACGCAGGCCACCCGCACCCCCGCCGTGACGAGCGCCGGCTCACCCCGGGAATTGCTGCCCCGGAAGATCGCCTGCTCGAACCGGATCGTCGCCGCCCGATCGGCGCGCGGCTCGCAGGTGATGGTGAGCTCATCGTCGAGCCGCGCCGGGCGGCGATATTCCACAGTGAGGCTGGCCACCGTGAACACTATGCCGGGCTTCCGGGCGAGGGCCTGCTGCGAGTAGCCGAGCGACCTCAGCCACTCCGTGCGCGCCCGCTCCAAGAAGCGCAGATAGTTCGCATAATAGACTATCCCGCCCCCATCGGTATCTTCCCAGTATACACGGGCCGGCCACGAGAAGACGCTCGCCGTCCTTGCCCCGCCGCTCACCGGCCGTCCTCGAAAAGCGACAAGGGGGTCGCGGCGCGCTCCGGGGGCTTGAGCCCAAAATGCAGGTACGAGGCGCGTGTCACCATGCGCCCGCGCGCGGTGCGGACGAGAAACCCCTGTTGGATGAGGAAGGGCTCGATCACATCCTCGAGCGTGCCGCGCTCCTCGCCGATGGCGGCCGCGATGCTGTCGATGCCCGCCGGGCCGCCATCGAACCTCTCGATGATCGTGGTGAGGAGCTTGCGGTCCAGGGTGTCGAAGCCCTGCGGGTCGACCTCGAGCAGGTCGAGGGCGGCCTCCGCAACCGCCTCCGCGATCCTCCCGTCCGCCTTCACCTGGGCAAAGTCACGCACCCGGCGCAGCAGTCTGTTGGCGATCCGAGGCGTGCCGCGGGAGCGCTGCGCGATGCGGCGTGCCCCCTCGCCTTCCACCGGCACGCGAAGGATGCCGGCGGAGCGCAGCACGATGCGCTCGAGATCCTCGACGCCATAGAACTCGAGACGCTGCACGATGCCGAAGCGGTCGCGCAGCGGCGAGGTCAGAAGCCCCGCGCGGGTCGTCGCGCCGACCAGCGTGAAGGGCGGCAGGTTCAGCTTGATCGAGCGCGCCGCCGGACCTTCCCCGATCATGATGTCGAGCTGACAATCCTCCATCGCGGGATAGAGCACCTCCTCGACGACGGGCGAGAGGCGGTGGATCTCGTCGACGAACAGTACGTCCCGCGGCTGCAGGTTGGTCAGGATCGCCGCGAGGTCTCCCGGCCGCTCGATCACGGGACCCGAGGTCTGGCGCAGGCCGACGCCGAGCTCCGCGGCGATGATGTTGGCGAGCGTCGTCTTGCCGAGGCCGGGCGGCCCGAAGATGAGCACGTGATCGAGCGCCTCGGCGCGCTGGCGCGCGGCGCTGATGAAGATGTCGAGCTGCGCCTTCACCTGCGGCTGCCCGACGTACTCCGCGAGGCGCCGCGGCCGGATGGCCTTCTCGACCACCTCATCCTCCCGGGTGACCTCGGCGCTCGTGGTTCGTTCGGCTTGCAAGGGATCTACTCCGGCGCCGCGCCCTTCAGGGCGCGGCGGATCAGCTCTTCGGTGGAATGTGTACCCGGACCGGCAGCCTTGAGCAAGCGCGTGGCCTCCGCGGGCCTGTAGCCGAGGGCAGTGAGCGCGCCGAAGGCTTCGGCCTCCGGACTCGCCCCCGCGGGCGCCGTGCTCGCCGCGGCCATACCCCCTGCCTCGAGGCGATCGCGCATCTCGACGACCAGCCGCTCCGCGGTCTTGCGGCCGATACCGGGCACCTTGATGAGCGCGGCCACATCCTCGCTCTGCACGCACTGCGCGAACGCCTCGACGCTGATGCCCGAGAGCAGCGCCAGCGCGATCTTGGGGCCGACCCCCGAGACCTTGATGAGACTGCGAAAGAGCCGTCGCTCGCCATCTGTGCCGAACGCGTAGAGCACGTGTGCATCTTCGCGGACGACCAGGTGCGTGAGGAGCCGCACTTCCTCGCCGACAGGCGGCAGATGGAAGAAAGTCGACATCGGCACCTCGAGCTCGTACCCCAAGCCGCCGACATCCACCAGCAACTGCGGCGGAGTCTTCGAGAGGATGCGCCCCCGTACCGAGCCGATCATCGCGTCGCGGCTTCCGCCGCGCGACTCGGCGCCGCAGCGCGCAGCGCCAGCTCTTGCAGACGCCGCGAGTGCGCGTGACAAACAGCCACGGCGAGCGCGTCAGAGGCGTCGGGGCCAATACGCCCCTGGAGCCCGAGCAGCGTGCGGATCATGTGAGCCACCTGGACCTTCTCGGCCGCCCCCGAGCCCACCAGGGCGAGCTTGATCGCACGCGGCGCATACTCGAACACCGGCAGGCCCTTCGGCACGGCGCAGAGCGCGGCGCCGCGCGCCTGACCGAGCTTCAGCGCGCTGTCGACGTTTCTGTTGACGAACACGCGCTCGATGGCGACCTCTCCGGGGCCATGCGCGGCAATGAGCTCGCGCAGGCTCTCGAAGATGACTCGCAGGCGCTCCGGGAGCGAATCCGCCGCGCCGGTCACCGTGACGCAGCCGTGCGCAATGTGCACCCACTCGGCGCCGCGGCGCTCGATGACACCGTAGCCCGTCCGCCTCGATCCAGGATCGAGGCCGAGGATTCTCAGGCCCGCGGCGCTCGCCGTCAGCGAGCGCGCCGCTGCGGGGTCAAACGCGCGCCAGGACCTCGTGCGATATCTCGACATTCGAGTACACGTTCCTCACATCATCGAGACCTTCCAAGGCCTCGAGCAGGTGCACCATCCGCTCCGCCGGCTCGCCGGAAAGCGGCGTCGTCAGGGAGGCGCGCTCGGTCACCTCCGCCGCAGCCGGCACGAAGCCGTGGTCCGCCAGGATCGCGCGCACCGTCTCGAACTCCATCGGATCGGCCAGCACCTCGATCGAATGGTCTGAGTTGGGAACGACGTCTTCCGCACCGGCCTCGAGCGCCGCTCGTATCAGACGCTCCTCGTCGGTGCCCGGCAGGTAGGTCATGAGACCGACATGATTGAAGAGGTAGCTCACCGACCCTTCGGCCCCCAAGTGGCCGCCGTGCTCGCTGAAGGCGCGGCGCAGGTCCGCCCGGGTGCGGTTGTGGTCGTCGGTAATGCACTCGATCAGCACGGCCGCGCCACCCGGGCCGTAGCCTTCGTAGCGAACGGGGTCGAGGCTCGGGATGTCAGAGCGTCCGCGCAGTCTGGCGCGGGCGCGCGCGGCTTCGGCAGCGCGCCCGGTGACGTGCTGGATATTCGCCCACTTGGTGTGACTGGCCGTAACGTCTTCTCCGCCCTGACGGACGGAGATTCTCCGCCCATGAGAGAACTGTCTCGCTCGCGTCGGTGGCGGAATCGCCGAGAAAGCGGACATTGAAAATCCTAGCCCCTGTGTATTTGTACAGTCAAGAGAAGAAGCGGCATTTCCTCCACGGCCTGAAGTCCGAGGGTTCCGCGCCAGAGGTGCGATGATAGCCGCAAAGGGACAATCGACGCACAGCAAATCGACTGACCCATGGAAACCCGGCAACTCTGCCCGCCCGAGCTGATCGAGTCGATCGCCGCCACGAAGGGCGGTATCGAGGAACTGAGCGCACTCGCACCAGGGACGCTGGCCACGGCAGCCGAAGCCGCGCAGCTGCTTGGCGCGCTGACATTCGACGCCGCCCTCGCGAATGCCGTGCTGGTGAAGGCTGCCATCGACCTCGCCGAGCACGCGGGGTTGGACCCTCGCCGTGCAGCCGAGCGCCTCGCCACCATCGCGGGACGATCGGCCTCGGACACGGCGGTCGATCTTCTCAAGCTGGGCGACCTCGGGCTGCCGCGCAACTGGTCTCCCGCGCAGGGGCTCGACGCCCGCCAAGCGGAGACACTGCGCAAGATGCTCCTTGCTGTCGTCAGCGATCCGCGGCTCATCCTCGGGCGCATCGCCGAGCAACTCGTCGCTCTTCGGCATGCCCGGGACCTGCCGGCGGATGCTTCGGGCCTCGCCGAGCGCGAGCGGCGGGCAATCGAGGCGCGGGTGGTCTTCGCCCCGCTGGCCAACCGGCTCGGAGTCTGGCAGCTCAAGTGGGAGCTCGAGGACCTGGCGTTCCGCTACCTCGAGCCGGAGGAATACCGGCGGATCGCGAGCGTCCTCAACGAGCGGCGCGCCCACCGCGAGCGCTACATCGAGGAGCTCTGCGCGAAGCTCGGTTCGGAGCTTCAGGCCGCGGGCATACAGGCTGACGTCTACGGCCGACCGAAGCACATGTACAGCATCCATCGCAAGATGCAGCGCAAGCAGCTCGCCTTCGAGCAGCTCTTCGACGTGCGGGCCGTGCGCATCATCGTCGGCACGGTCCGCGACTGCTATGCGGCGCTCGGTGTGGTCCATGGCCTCTGGAGCTACATCCCGGGCGAGTTCGACGACTACATCGCCACACCCAAGGATAACTTCTATCGCTCCATCCACACGGCGGTCATCGGGCCGCAGGGCAAGAGCGTCGAGGTGCAGATGCGCACGCGCGAGATGCACGAGCATGCCGAGCTCGGCGTCGCCGCTCACTGGACCTACAAAGAGGGTGTGGCAGCGGATGCGCAGTATCAGCGCAAGATCGAGTGGGTGCGGCGGCTCCTCGAGCCGCGCGGCCGCGGTGAGCCCGGTGTGGAGGAAGACCGCGAATTCCTCGAGCAGCTGAGCTCGCAGCTCTTCGAGGACCGCGTGTATGCGCTCACGCCGAAGGGCGAGGTCGTCGATCTGCCGCGCGGCGCCACGCCGCTCGACTTCGCCTACAGCGTGCATAGCTCGCTCGGTCACCGTTGCCGGGGCGCCAGGGTGAACGGACGGATCGTGCCGCTGACTTACGCGCTCTCGAACGGCGAGATCGTCGAGGTCATCACGGGTAGGCAGGATGCGCCGAGCCGCGACTGGCTCGCGCCGGAGCAAGGTTTTCTCGCTGCACCCCGCAACCGGGCGAAAGTGCGTGCGTGGTTTCGCAAGCACGATGCGGCCGCGGCAGACGGCGATGAGCGGGCAACCGGTGATGGCGAGATAAGCCTCGCACCGCAGCCGCCAGCGCCGACGCCGCGTCCGGCACGGCCGAGGAGCGCGCGTGGCAATTCGCCGGTAGAGATCGAGGGAGTCGGCAACCTGCCGATCACCCTCGCTCGCTGTTGTGTACCGCTGCCGCCGCAGCCGATTACGGGTTACGTGACGGTGGGACGCGGGGTGACCATCCACCGCAGCAACTGCCCGAGCCTCGCACGCATGCGCGAAGTCAGACCCGAGCGCGTGCTGCAGGTTGAGTGGAGCTCGGCGGATGCCGCCGGGTTGACCGCCGAGATTGCCATTACAGCCTATGACCGGCGCGGACTCCTGCGGGATCTGACGGACGCGCTGGCACTCGAGCGACTGAGTATCAATTCCCTGTCGACTGCCACCGACCCGGACGACGGGACCGCGCACGTGCACCTCACGGTGCCCATCAGCAATCTCGAGCAGCTCGCGCGCGTGCTGCATCGCCTGGGCGCCGTGCCCAGTGTTATCCAAGCCCAGAGGCTTGGTTGATTGGCGCCAAGCCGGGGAGCGGCCTCTCTGAGACCCGCCAACGCAAGAGGAAGCGCCCCGGGAAACGGCCGCTTGGTGACTTGCTTTCGATCTAGCGATTTACCGAGTCGATCGCGCGCTTGTCGGCCGCGAGCGCAGCCTCGTGCACCGCTTCTGACAGTGTCGGATGGGCGTGAATGGTGCGCTGCAGGTCCTCGGTGCTCGCAGAGTACTCCATCGCCAGTACCGCCTCGGCGATGAGCTCGCCCGCCATCGGACCGATGATGTGTACGCCGAGGATCTCGTCGTCGTCCTGCGCGGCGACGATTTTGGCGAAGCCCTGAGCCTGCTCCATGGCGCGCGCCCGACCGCTGGCGAGGAAGGAGAAGACGCCGATCTTGTAGGGGCGGCCGCTCGCCTTCACCTGCTCCTCGGTCTGACCGACCCAGGCGATCTCGGGGGCGGTGTAGATGACTGACGGAACCGTCTTGTAGTTGACCTCGCCGAAGCGGCCGGCGATCAAGTCAGCCACCATGACGCCCTCCTCCTTGCCCTTGTGTGCCAGCATGGCGCCACGCACGCAGTCGCCCACTCCCCAGACGCCTTCGGCGCCGGTGCGGCATTGATGATCGACCTTGATGAAGCCGCGTTCGTCGAGCTCGACTCCCGTGCCCGCCGCGAGGAGATCGCGCGTGTACGGTCGGCGGCCAATCGCTACGAAGAGCCTGTCGACGGTGAGTGTCTGATCGCCCTTGGCGTCCGTATAAGCGACCTCGACCGCGCCTCCCGCGACGCGGGCCCCGGTCACCTTGGCACCGAGGCGGATATCGAGTCCCAGCTTCTTGAAATGCCGCATGGCTTCCTTGGCCAACTGCTGATCGGCAGGCGGCAGGAAGTCCGGCAGCGCCTCGAGCACCGTCACCTCGCTCCCGAGGCGGCGCCAGACGCTGCCCAACTCGAGGCCAATGATGCCGGCGCCGATGACGCCGAGACGCTTCGGCACCGACTCGAAATCGAGCGCGCCCCACGAGTCGACGATGTGCGGCGCCTGGAAGGGTGCGGATTTGAGCTCGATGGGAGCGGAGCCCGACGCGAGAATGACGTGCTTGGCCGTCAGCTCCCGGCGCGTGCCGTCGGGCGCGGTGAACTCGACCCGCCGGCCGGGAAGGAGCTTGCCGTGTCCCTGGAGCGGGGTGACTCCGGCAGCCTTGAAGAGCGCCAGGATGCCCTGCGTCATGGTCTTGACGATGCCGGTCTTGCGCTTCTGCATCTGCGCGACATCGAAGCTGACGCCACTCATGCGGACGCCGTGCACCGCAAACTCCTCCTGGGCGCGGTGATAGATCTCGGTCGACTCGAGCAGCGCCTTGGAGGGAATACAGCCGGCGTTGAGGCATGTGCCGCCGAAGGCCATCGTGCCGTCGCGGTTCTTCCACTCATCGATGCAGGCGACGCTGAGCTTGTTCTGGGCGGCGCGGATCGCGGCCGGATAGCCGGCCGGGCCGCCGCCGATGACGACGACGTCGAAGGAATCTGCCATGGCTTAAATCCCCAAAAGCATGCGGCCGGGATCCTCGAGACATTCCTTGACCGTCACGAGGAACTGCACGGCCTCGCGGCCATCGATGATGCGGTGATCGTAGGTGATGGCGATGTACATCATGGGACGGATGACGATCTGGCCAGCGACCACCATCGGCCGTTCCTGGATCTTGTGCATCCCCAGGATGGCGCTCTGCGGCGCGTTGACGATCGGCGTCGACATCAGCGAGCCGAACACGCCGCCATTGGTGATGGTGAACGTGCCGCCGGTCAGATCCTCGATCGCAAGGCCGCCCGAGCGGGCCTTCTTCGCATACTCGCCGATCTCCTTTTCGAGGGTCGCGAAGCTCTTGACGTCCGCATCCCTGACGATGGGAACGACGAGTCCGCGCTCCGTCGAGACTGCGACGCCGATATCGTAAAACTCGTGATAGATGATGTCGTTGCCGTCGACCCGGGCGTTGACGACGGGAAATCTCTTCAAGGCCTCGATGGACGCCTTCACGAAGAAGGACATGAAGCCGAGCTTTACGCCCTGCTCCTTCTCGAAGCGGTCCTTGTATCGGGCGCGCAGCTCCTGCACCGCAGTGAGATCAACCTCGTTGAACGAAGTCAGCAGCGCCTGAGTGGATTGTGCCTCCACCAGGCGTTGCGCGATGCGTTGACGCAGACGAGTCATCGTCACGCGATGCTCGCCGCGGGCGCTTGATGGCAGAGCTGGCGTTGTGGGTGTCGGTGCGCGTGCAGCGGGTGCCGCGGAGGTGGCCGCCGCGGCAGGTGCCGATGCAGATGCGGTCGGTGACGCTGACGGCGAAGAAGCGGTCGGTGCCGTGCTCGACTTCCTGCCCAAGAAATCCACCACATCGGACTTGGTCAACCGGCCGTCACGGCCGCTCGCGGGAATCGCGGCGGCATCGAGCCGGTTCTCCTCGATCAGCCGACGGACCGACGGGCTCAGCCTTTCCTTGTCGCGACCCCCTTCGGTGCCCGTCGCCTTCAGCTCCTCGGCAGGAGGTGCTGCTTTGGCGGCCACCGCTGTGGCCACCGCCTGTGCTCCTTCTTCGATCAGCGCGAGCAACTGCCCTGCCTTGACAACAGTGCCCTTCTGCACCTTCACCTCACGCAAGACGCCGTTGGCGGGGGCAGGCAGTTCGAGCACCACCTTGTCGGTCTCGAGGTCGGCGAGGTTCTCGTCGCGCTTGACGGCATCGCCCGGCTTCTTGTGCCAGGCGACGAGAGTCGCGTCGGTGATCGACTCCGGCAGTTGGGGAACTTTGATCTCGGTCATGTTTATGAAGTCTTCTTTCTGAGCGGTGTCGCAGGCGCCGTCTGGGCTCCTGCGGCGGGAGCGGCGCCGGGCGTGAGCCGTGTCGTCTCTCTCGCGGAATCCTCGGTGGCGGTCGCATGCAGCGCCGCATCGATGAGCGACTGCTGCTCGGCTTCGTGAATCTTGCCGATCCCGGTCGCTGGCGCGGCGCCAGCCGCCCGTCCGGCGTAGAGCACGCTCCGCCGCGGACCCAAAGGCTCCTGCAGCCGGTGGCGGATCTGATACCAGGCGCCCTGGTTCTGCGGCTCCTCCTGACACCACACCACCTCGCGCAGGTCCGGGTAGCGCGCGAGCACCGCCTCGTACTCCTCCGCCGGAAAGGGATAGAGCTGCTCGATGCGCACCAGCGCGACATCACGGCTGGCATGCTTGCGGCGCGCCTTCAGCAGATCGAAGTACACCTTGCCGCTGCAGAAAACCACCCGGCGCACGCCCTGCGCCGGCAGATCATCGCTCTCCCCGATCACCCGGGCGAAGCCGCCGCGGGTCAGCTCCTCGAGGCTCGAGACTGAGAGCTCGTGCCGCAGCAGGCTCTTCGGCGCCATGACGATGAGCGGCTTGCGCAAGGACTGCAGCATCTGGCGGCGCAGCATGTGGAACATCTGGGCGGGCGTCGAGGGCACGCAGACCTGCATGTTGGATTCCGCGCAAAGCTGCAGGTAACGCTCGAGTCGCGCGGAAGAATGCTCCGGACCCGCGCCCTCGTAGCCGTGGGGTAGCAAGAGCACGAGCCCGCAGTAACGCTCCCACTTGGCCTCGCCCGAGCTGATGAACTGGTCGATGATGACCTGGGCGCCGTTGGCGAAGTCGCCGTACTGGGCTTCCCAGATCGAGAGGCAGTTGGGCTCGGTCGTCGAGTAGCCGTACTCGAAGCCCATCACCGCCTCCTCGGAGAGCACCGAGTCGATGATCTCGACCCGCGGCTGCGGATCGGCGACATGCTGCAACGGAATGTAGACCCGGTCGGAGCCCTGATCGTGCAGCACCGCGTGGCGATGGAAGAAGGTCCCGCGCCCGCTGTCCTGCCCGCAAAGACGCACGGAGAAGCCCTGCTCGAGGAGTGAGGCGTAGGCGAGCGTTTCTGCGCAGCCCCAGTCGAGCGGCGCCTCGCCGGAGAGCATCTTCGCGCGGTTGCTCATGACATGCGCGACGCGCGGTTGCAGCGTCAGATCGGCCGGCAGCTCGCTCAGCCGCTTGCCGAGGGATTCGAGCCGCACCCTCTCGACGCCCGTGCGCACCCTCTCCGTCCAGTCAGCCTGGGCGTAGCGCGTCCAGTCCACCGTGAACTTGTTGCCGATCATGCCGAGCGCGGCGCGCGCCTGCGGCCGGCCCTTGTCGAGCCCGTCGCGATACTGCTCCGGCATTGCATCGGCCTGCGCCTGCGTCAGCACGCCTTCGGCCACCAGCCGTTCCGAGTAGAGCTGCCGGGTGGTGGGGTGCTGGCGGATGTTGCGATACATCACGGGTTGGGTCGCCGCCGGCTCGTCGGCCTCGTTGTGGCCGTGGCGGCGGTAGCAGACGAGGTCGATCACCACATCCTTGTGGAAGCGCGTGCGGTACTCGAGCGCGAGACGTGCAACGAACACCGCCGCCTCCGGATCGTCGGCGTTGACGTGGAAGATCGGCGCTTCCAGCATCTTGGCAACGTCGCTGCAGTAGAGCGTCGAGCGGGCATCGCTCGGCTCCGAGGTGGTGAAGCCCACCTGGTTGTTGATGATGATGTGGAGGGTACCGCCGGTGTAGAAGCCGCGTGCCTGTGAGAGCTGCAGCGTCTCCATCACGACGCCCTGGCCGGCGAACGCCGCATCGCCGTGGATGAGGAGCGGCAGCACCCGTTCGCCCTTCGCGTCGTTGCGCCGCTCCTGGCGCGCGCGCACCGAGCCCTCGACGACGGGATCGACGACCTCGAGGTGCGAGGGATTGAAGGCGAGCACGGTGTGAACGTTGCCGGCACTCGTACGCAGATCGGCGGAGAAGCCCTTGTGGTACTTCACATCGCCCGAGCCCTTGAGGTGGCTCAGATCGTAGGCGCCTTCGAACTCCGAGAAGAGCGTCGGCGGCGACCGGCCGAGGAGGTTCACGAGCACGTTGAGGCGCCCGCGATGCGCCATGCCGATCACGACCTCCTCGATGCGGGCTGCACCGCAGCTCTGCACGAGGTCATCGAGGAGCGGCAGCAGCGTATCCCCACCTTCGAGCGAGAAGCGCTTCTGGCCGACGTACTTGGTGTGCAGGTACCGCTCCAGGCCCTCGGCGGCGGTGAGCTGCCAGAGGATGTTGCGCTGCTCCGGCGCCGCAAAACGGTGCAGGAGCCTGCCCGACTGGAACCGGTCCTGAAGCCAGAGACGCTCCCGCGACTCCGACATGTGCGCGAACTCGGCGCCGATCGGTCCTGCGTAGATGGTCTCGAGCTGGCTCAGGATCTCGCGCAGCCGCATCCGCTGCGGCACCGCCTCCGTACGACTGCCGGTGAAGAACTCCGCGTCGAGATCCGCGCGGCTCAGGCCGAAATACTCGAGATCGAGCACCTGCGGCCGTGGCCGCTGCATGAGGCCCAAGGGATCGAGGTGTGCTACGAGATGGCCGCGATTCGTCCAGAGCTGGATGAGACGCGAGACCGCTGCCTGCTTGGCGTTGACGCCACCCTCGGCGGAAAACCCCGCCGTGGCAGCGGTGCGAGGCTGCCGCGCGTGCTCGGCGAGGGCCGCCTCGATCGGCCCCTGGGCGCGCTCCCCGGCCTTAGGGCCCGGCAGGCTCTCGAAGTAGAGTCGCCACTTCTCCTCTACGCTCGCCGGATCGCGCAGGTACTGCTCGTAGAGGGCATCCAGAAAGGCGGCATTGCCGCCGAAAAGAGGTGTGGGTTCAAGCATGGGGAGGCGCAGACAGCGAAGCGCTAGTCTAGCGGAAACGCACGCGCCGGGAAATTGCAAACCGGCGCGCCAGCGATTGATATTAAAGGAATAAAGAGCTCTTAAAGCCAGCCGAGCAGGCGCAGCTCGTACACGACCAGCGTCCCGTAGCCCGCAAGCACGCCGTAGAGAAGGAGCCCAACCGGCATGCGGCCGAAAGCTTTGACCCGCGAGAGGAGCGTGAGCAGCACGACGCCCATGCCCGTCACCCCGAACTTCACCGCCACGAAGAGCACACCGGACCCGCTCATGAGTGGCGCGAGCAGAGGATTGAGCTCATAGCCGCCGCGGTTGATGAGCACGTATGTCAACACGGCATCGGCGCCGCAGCACAGGAGAATCAGCGTGGTGATCGCGAACCACCAGGGGTGATGCCAGTCGATCGCGCCGAGCCCGTGCTCGCCCTCGCGCCGCGGCGCGAGTCGTCGCGGGTGCAGGCTGCCGTACATCAGTGCCCGCGCCACGCGAGTGCGCCTGTCAGGCCCGCGCCGTCGCTCCGTCCGGGCCTCGCTGCCCTCGGCAATGTGCTCGCGACGAGTGAACAGAATAGGCACGATCTTGTTCTTTTCCCTTGCTGCGGCGTCCGAACATTGTAGCGGTGCAGCAGTCGGCGTGCCCGCGAAGGCACCGTGACGCGGGTCACAAGCCGCCGGAAACCCGTCCCGCGGCCACCCGTGGAGGAGCTGCTGCATTAATTCAAATCTACTGCCGTGCCGCGGCCGCGGCGTCGTGCGCGCGGCGGCCCGTTTCAAGGAAGACCTTCATCCGCATCAGGTCGTCGTTGAGCTCCGTCTTCGGGTCGGTGCCGAAGAGCCGCGCGATCGCGTGACCGATCGCACCGGCGGGCGGCGTGTAGCTCATGGTCACGAGGATGCGCGTACCGCCCTCCGTGGGCTCGAATCGCAACAGTCCCGCGTGCTCCACCGCCGAGCCCGGAAGCGTCCGCCACGCAATGAGTCTGTTGGGCTCGAGACGGGTCGTCACAGCCTCCCAGGAGATCGCCCGTCCCGCCGGGCCTTCCACGGTCCATTGCGAGGTGCCATCGCCTCTCACGCGGACTTCGCGCACATGAGTCATGAATTCCGGGAAGCGCTCGAGCTGCGAGAAAGCCTCGAACACCTGCTCGATGGGAGCCGCCACGTCGATGCCCTTCTGCAGCTCCACCGCGGGACTGCGTACGCCGACCAGTCGATCGATCGGTATGTTGGTGCTGCTGCGCGCGATGAGCCCCGCACCCGCGAGCCCGCCGAGGAGACCGAGGGGGCTGCGCCTGCCGGCGAGCGCGTTGATAAGCAGGGCCCCGCCCGTCGCGCCCATCACCACCCGCACGCCCGGCGGCCAGTTTTCCTGCCACGGCCCGAAACGACGGCCGGGAGTCCTGCCACTCCCCTGCAAGACCGAGATCCCGTCCGGGCTCTCATACACGGCGAGCCGATCCTCGACGTCAGCGACGCCACGGACCGCCCAGACCGTCCGCAAAAGACGCACGTACTCACGCTCGAGCACGGCGCCGCTCAGGGTCACCCTGCCGGAGAGCGCCGAGACCTCGATCGCGCCGGGATGCGAGACGGCCCCGCCGAGACGCGAGCGCACGCGCTCGCAGAGGATCTCATTCGGTACTTCCTCCCGCGTGAGGCGTGCGCGGACTTCATAAGCGACGCCGCGCGCGCGGTTTCGCAGGTCGCGGGAGGCGACGCTCGTCGCCTCGTCCAGCCGACTCATGCCGCTCGCCAGCCGGTCGCGCATCAGCGCACGGCGGCGCCGGCCGTGGTCTGGATCGAGAAGGTACATGGAGATGGCGCCGGCAACGGCGGCACCTAGGAAAAGACGAGCAGCCATGGCACCTCCCGTCAGACGTGGCCCGTGAGCCGGGCCAATAAGCAAGCTGCGCGCCTAGTCTAAAGCTACCTGCGGCGGCGGGGCATGTCCTATGCCTATCCTTGGCGTCCTTGGCGTCAGTCTTTGAGGCCGAGCCTCTTCGCGAGGAAGGTATACGAAAGCGCCCAATACTGCGCCTCCTCGGCATGCGTCGCGCCGGGTCCGTGGCCGCCCTCGATGGCCTCGTTGAGGAGCACATCGTGTCCCTGCGCCTCCATCTTGGCCGCCATCATGCGCCCGAACACCGGCGTGACGCGGTCGTCGGTGGTCTCGGTGATGAAGAGAATCGGCGGATAGCGGACAGCGCGTTTCACGTTCTCAAACGGCGAGTAGGTGCGGATGTAGGCCGCCATCTTGGGATCGGCGGGGTCACCGTACTCCCCGGTCCAGGATGCCCCCGCGCCGTAATGCGTGTAGATCAGCATGTCGATGAGCGGACGCTGACAGACCACCGCGCCGAAGAGGTCCGGCCTCTCCACCATCACGGTCGAGACGAGGAGCCCGCCGTTCGAGGCGCCCACGATACCGAGCTGCTTCGGGGTCGAAAAGCCCCGCCGCTCGATGTCCGCCGCCACCGCCTCGAAGTCATCGTAGGCGCGCTGGCGGTGATACTTCAGGGCCGCCTGGTGCCAGGCGGGCCCGAACTCCCCGCCGCCGCGGATGTTGGCGACGGCGATGGCCCCGCCGCGCTGCACCCAAGTCTGCACCGCATCGAGCGGCTTGTGACCGTCATTCCAGTACCACGGCGTGAGCGAGAGTTGGAACCCGCCGTAGCCGTAGAGAATCGTCGGAATGGCGCCGCTCGCCTGCTTCGGCCGGATGAGGAAGTACGGCACCTTCGTGCCATCCCGCGAGGTCGCCCAGTACTGGCGGACCGCGATGCCGCGCGCATCGAACACAGCCGCCTGCGCCTTGATGAGCTCAGGTCGGCCGCTGCCGCCGTAGGCGTAGAGGGATGGCGGGGTGAGGAAACTCTCGAACGTGAAATAGGCCTGCGGCCCCCAGTCGTTGGTCGACACGATGGAGGTCGAGCCGCCGCGGGGCAGCTTGAGGCGCGCATCGCTCCAACCTGCGCGTCCCGGCCGGAACTCGTGGATCGAGCCGGTGACGTTCTCGTAGATGGAGGCGTAGACCGCGTCGCCGCCGGGTGAAACCTGATCGATCATGGCGTGCGGACCGGGCGTGTAGAGCACCGACACCGGCTGCGCCCTACCGGAGCGCGCAAAAGCCATCACCGGGTAGGCGATCAGCGCCCCCTGGCCAATGGTGCGGCCGTCCACCGTCCACGCGTCCTGTAGAGTTGCAATCAACTGTCCGCGGGTGACTCCCGCGATCTCGGCGTTCTGCGGCAACGGTATCTTGAGCGTCGTGCCGTCGGGGCGCACCACGTAGTAATCGGCTTGGAAGAAGCTCGGCCGCCGCGCGATCAGCGCCACGCTGCCGTAGGGACCGCGAAATACGTGCGGTGTGACCCCCATGTCATCCGGCCTGCCTTCGAAGACGGTCCTGGCGTCAGCCAGCGGCTGGCCGCGGCGCCACAATTTCACGATCCGTGGATAGGAAGACGGGGTCATCGTGCCCGGGCCGAAATCGGTCGCGACGAGCACGGTGTTGGGGTTGAGATACACCGCCCCGCCCTTCGCCACCGGAAGCTCGAAGCCGCCCGAGACGAAGCTGCGGGTGTTGGGGTCGTATTCGCGGGTTGCGGAGGCATCGCCGCCGCCCGGGGAGAGCCTCACGAGGCAGCGGTCGAAGGAGGAGGTGCAGTCGGCGCCCTTCCAGACCCAATCCTTGTGCAATTGACGGTCGAGCGCGTCAACGTCGAGGAGCGCTTGCCAGTGGGGGGACTTGCGCGCGTAATCGGCGATCGTCGTGCGGCGCCAGATGCCGCGCACGTGCTCGGCGCTCTGCCAGAAGTTGAGCACCCAACCGTGATCCAACATCCCGTCGGGGATGCGCGTGTTCGCATTGAGCACATCGAGGATCTGCGAGCGATCGCGCGTGTAGGTCGGATCGCTCTTCAGCACCTGATCGCTGCGGGCGTTCTGGCTGCGGACCCATGCGAGGGCCCGGGTCCCGTGGATCTGCGCCAGCCAGAGATAGGGATTCGAGTCGGCAGATGCCGCTGCGCCCCGAGCAGGGGCGCTCACGAGCGCGGTCAGCGGGACTGCGGCCAATATCGGGGCCAGGATCGCGATTGGTAGCCTGCCGGACTTGCGCTGCATCGCCTTGGGCACGGCACAGCCGGCAAAAGTCGCGCCTTTTGCCGGCGGCAACAGAGCTGATGTCCGAAAAACGGCCGCAGGCCAGTTTTTCCAGTTGACGAGAGTCGACTGCTTGCTTCGCATTCGGGGGCCTCCTCCGGGTCGACCGCAAGCCTACCATGCGACCGTGAGCGCCTGACGGATGCTCGCGGCAGGGAGCGCCAGATATGCGGTCGGGTCGTGCGCCTCCCAGTGCCAGCGAGCCACGTGCTTGCCATCCACCGAGATCGACACCGGCCGGCGTGCCGTGTGAATGCGCAGCCGGTATTGCCTCACCTCCCGCTGGCCGGCGAAGGAGCCTCTCGTCGGTCCTATGACGAGCCGATGCTCGCCGCCGGCGCTCGAATACGTCATCGGCGTCAGTGCGTATCGCCCCCGCTCGTAATCGAGGGAAATCCCGTCGTCCTCGTAGAGATCGAACTGGCCCCTGCCGGACCCGTAGACGTTGATCGTCAGGGCTGCGGGTGCCCGGCCCGCGCGGCCGCGAGCTGCCGACTCCTCCGGGACAATGGCGCCTTCGCGCACGAAGACCGGCGTTGCATCCGCCGCGTAATGGGCGGTGAACGTCGTGTCGCCCTGATAGTGCTTGCCGCTGAAGAAATCCATCCAGTTGCCGGGCGGCAGGTAGACGGTACGCCGGCCATCCGCTTCGAGAACGGGGGCGACCAGCATCTCATCGCCGAAGTAATACTCGTGGAAGTGCCGGTAGGCCTGAGCGAGATCCGGCCATTGCAGGTAGAGCGGCCGCAGGAGCGGCATCGAGCGCTCGTGCGCCTGCCAGGCGTACGTATAGGTATAGGGAATGAGCTGCGTGCGCAGCGTGAAATACTTCCTCATGAGCGCCACGCCCTGCGGCCCGTAGAGCCACGGCATGCGCGTGTTGCCTTCGAGCGGATTCTCGTGCGCGCTGTGCATGCGCAGGATGGGGCTGAAGGCGCCGAACTCGATCCACCGCGCGTAAAGCGCGAAGGGGATCTTCGCGCCGTGAAAGCCGCCGATGTCGTTGCTGATGTAGGGCACGAGCACGTTGCCACCGCGCGCGGTATAGGCGACCTCGTAGGCGAGCACCCGCCACTGCGAGTAGGCATCGCCGGTGAAGAATCCGGGATAGCGCTCACTGCCCCAGCCGCCGTAGCGGCTCAGAATGAAGCTGCGCTTGCCCGTCTGCCGCTCGGTGGCGTCGTAGAAGACCTCGTTGGTCCAGAGCTGCGGGTCGAGGCCCGGCATCTTCGCCGCGCCGCCGCCGCCGTCCACCCACCAGAAATCAACGCCCTCCCGGATGAGCGGCGCATGCAGGTCGCGCATGGAGATCTGCGCCTGCTTGCGATCGGCGAGGTTGAGATAGAGGCGCGGCGGCGGCACGACGTTCCGCAGCGCGACCGGGCCGCTCAGGATCCCGGCCGGCTGTCCCGCAGGCGGTGACGGGGGTGGCGCGACACGCAGCGCGATGAGATTGCGCTGCCCTGCATGCAAAGCGGCCGTGACGTCGGCATAGGTCAGCCGGCGCGGCCATTGCACGTGACTGTGCTGCACCTCGACGCCGTTGACGAAGAGCCGGTAAGTGCTGCTGACCTCCCCGAGGTATAAATAGAGCGACCGCGGCAGCCGGGCGGGCAGCCGGAACGAGGCCCGATACCATCCGATCCCCTGATAGTTGGGATACCCCTGCTGCTGCCAGGGTGCATCGGTCCGGATCGGATGCCAGCGCGCATCGTCATAGGCGCTTGCGTACCAGTGCGCCTTCAGGCCCGCATCGTGCGGATCGGGGGCGAACCTCCAGCCTCCCGCGAGGCTCTGGTCGTACGACGGCGCCGGCGGAATCGGCCGGCCGAGCGCCCGCAGCACTTGGGGTGCATGGCTGTCGCTGTAGGAAAGAGAGCTCTCCTCCGTGTTGGCATAGCCCGGATGATCGTTGAGAGAGAGCTTCACGCCGCGCGCGTGCAGCCACTCGATGAGCGCCCGCGGGTGCGGGATGAGCGGACTCCAGTCGTAGCCGCCCTGCCAGCCGTAGTCGTGCCAGGCGAAATCGAGCACGAGCCCCGAGAGCGGAATGTGACTGCCGAGCAGGCGCGCCACCTCGCTCTCGAGGTGTTGCTCGCCGTAGCGACGCATCGCCGGCGAGCGCGACTCGGCCGTACCGGGGAAGTACTCGAAGTTGAGATCCGTGATCCAGGGCCCGAGCATGTACCGCGGGATCATCGGCACGGGGCCGCAGAGCTGCGCGTACTCCTCCAGGGGCTTGCGGTAGTCACGGTTGTAAACAAAGAGATACCAGTCCTGTCCCGAGGGTCCCGGGCGTGGCTCGATCCAGGAGCGATCCGCGTTCCAGATCGGGCTCAAGCTGTCATCCAGAAAGGCGTAGCCGCTTCGGCTGAGGAGACCCCCCGTTGCCGGCTCAAGCAGCACGTTGATGCCGGGAATGATGTCGCCGATCGGGCTGCCGAGATCGTCGCCGGGCGGCGGCAGCGTCGTAACGCTGATGTTGTCGAGCGAGTAGGTGAGTCCGCCCAGGTTGCCCGGGTCCGCCTGACCCGGCCGCCACTCCTGAGTCCCTCCCTTCGCATCACGCCAGCTCACGGAGAGATCGGCCGCCGTGAATGCGCCCGCGGTCGCACGATAGCGCAGAGTCAGCGCCGCACTCTCGAGAGTCAGCCAGCCGGCCGCGCGGGTCGTCCTCACCCTGACGGCGGGCCAATCTCGCTTCTCCACGACGGCGGTCGGCGCGTCGATGAACCTCCCGCTCGGTGAATACTCCATGCGCACGAGGGACGGCGTCAGGAACTCGAACCGCGCATGGCCCGCGATCACCTGGGTCGTGCCGGCCGCGCTGGGACCCGCGGCGTGCGCCTGCGCAAATATGAAGGAACCGGCCGCCGCAGCGCCGAGGATGCGCCAAAGCCTCATTTGCGATTCGCCTCCGGGATGATGGACGCAAGAGGGCTGCCCGCCCGCTCAACCATGACGACGGCCGGGGGCCGGAAATCCGCACCCAGCGCGAGCCAGAACGCGTCCCTTGGAGCGCTCACCCAGGTGCAGCGGGATTGGCGACGTGTTGACGCAGATGGGTTCGCCCCTCTGCTAATCGTACCAGCCTCGATCTTCGCTTCGTCGCGGCGCGAAGGGCGTTTGCCGCAGATTGGCCTCGCTCGCCCGCGATCGGGTACGCGAGTGGGGCGCTTATCGGGCATCATAGGCGGCCTTGCTCCGCCGGCCTCAGGTCCACGGCGGGCTCGGCTGGAGGTACCTCGAAAATGAAGCATGTGGTCGCACTGGTCTCGGCGTTCTCGCTCACCACCGCCGTAGCGCTCGCCGCTCCACCGATGAGAGCACCAGCCAAGAACGCGCCGCAATCCGCATCGGCACCGGCGAGCGTCTTCACGCCGCGCGCCGTGAGAAGTACGGGAACCGTGACCGTCGAGGGGCACAAGATCGCCTACGACGCCGTGGCCGGCACGATCATCGTGCATCCGCAGGGCTGGGATGATGCTGCCAAGTCCCAAGGACCGAAGGGCGCGATCGGGACGGCGAATGGCCCGCCCGTCGCGTCGATGTTCTACGTCGCGTACTTCAAACAGGGCGCCGATCCCCACACCCGGCCGGTGACCTTCCTCTATAACGGCGGTCCCGGCTCATCGACCATCTGGCTGCACATGGGCGCCTTCGGCCCGGTGCGCGTCGTCACCAGCAACGACTCGCACACGCCACCCGCCCCCTACCGCGCGGTGGACAACGCCTACAGCCTCCTCGATGCCTCCGACCTCGTCTTCATCGACGCGCCGGGCACCGGCTTCAGCCGCATCGAGGGCAAGGGCAAAGCGCAGGCATTCTGGGGAGTCGACCAGGACGGCTACGCATTCGCCTCCTTCATCACGCAGTTCCTCTCGAAGTACGGCCGCTGGAATTCGCCGAAGTATCTCTTCGGCGAGAGCTACGGCACGCCGCGCTCGGCGGTCCTCATCAACGACCTCGAGACCAAGTGGGACACGGACTTCAACGGCGTCATCCTTCTCTCGCAGGTCCTCAATTTCAATCTGATGGCCGATCGTCCGGAGGGGAACCCCGGCATCGAGCTGCCCTACGAGATCGAGCTGCCGACCTTCGCGGCCACGGCCTGGTATCACCACCTGCTGGCCTCGCAGCCGGCCGACCTCCAGAGCTTCCTTAAGGAAGTCGAGCAGTTCGCCATGGGCGATTACGCCGACGCGCTCGCGCAGGGAGCGAACCTGCCCGAGGATCAATTCAACGCGGTGGCTGAGAAGCTCCACGACTACACCGGGCTCCCCCTCGCGTACATCAAAAAGGCGAACCTGCGCGTCAGCGGCGCGGAGTTCGAGCATGAGCTGCAGAACGATGCCGGCCTGACCACCGGAAGGCTCGACACGCGCTTCTCGGGTCCCACCATGGATCCTCTGGGCGAGGACGCGGAGTACGACCCGCAGTCGGCCTCCATCGGCTCGGCGTACGTCTCGGTGTTCAACGACTACGTACGCCGGTCCCTCCACTACACGACTGACCAGCCCTACTACCCCGAGATCGGACTCTGGACGAAGTGGGAATTCAAGCATGCGCCCCCCGGGATACCCTTCCAGCTCCAGGGAGCGGTCAATGTGATGCCGGACCTCGCCACGGCCATGAAGTACGACCCGAACCTCAAGATCTGCCTGAACGGCGGCTACTTCGACCTGGCGACCCCCTTCTACCAGGGCTATTACGAGATGCACCACCTGCCGATCCCCGAGAGGCTGCAATCGAATATCGAGTACCACTACTACCAGTCGGGTCACATGGTCTACGCCAACGAGGTCTCGTTGAAGCAGCTCCATGACAACGTGGCGGCCTTCATCCGCAAAACCGAGAACCAGGCAGGGGAATGACCATGAGCGATCCGGTACGCAGCAAACTCATCATGAGGGGCATTTCCGCGGCCGCAGCCGCGTCTGTCTTCGCGCTGGTGCAGGGCTGCGCCATGCAGCCGACACAGGATCAGGCGTCGAACGGTTATACCCAGGCGCAGTCGACGCCGACCGATTCCGGGGCGGCCGATCAGGGGCACGGCGCGGCGCAGGCTCATCACTACAAGGGCAACCCGTACTTCCGCACGGCGACCAGCACGACCGAAGGCACGGTGACCGTCGAAGGCAACACGATCCATTACCACGCGGTTGCGGGGCTCCTGGTCGTGCATCCCAAGGGCTGGAACGATGCGGCCGCCAGAGGCGGTGGCGACGATCCGCCGCACATGGGATGGCGGCACGGACACGGGATGAAGAGCAAGTCGCCCGAATCCTCGATGTTCTACGTCGCCTACTTCAAGGACGGTGAGAGACCGGGCGATCGCCCGATCACCTTCCTCTATAACGGCGGCCCGGGCTCCGCGACGGTGTGGCTGCACATGGGCGCCTTCGGACCGCGCCGGGTGGTGACGGCGGATCATACCCACACGCCGCCCGCTCCCTATCAGCTCGTCAACAATGACTATAGCCTCCTCGATGCGAGCGATCTCGTGTTCGTCGACGCCCCGGGCACGGGTTTCTCGCGCGTGACGCCCGGCGCCGACAAAGACTTCTACGGCGCCGATCCGGACGTACACGCCTTCTCCGAGTTCATCATGCAGTTCCTGTCGAAGTACGGTCGCTGGAATTCGCCCAAGTACCTCTTCGGCGAGAGCTACGGCACGCCGCGCTCGGCCAACCTCATCAACGTGCTCGAGACCGAGGATGACACCGACTTCAACGGGGTGATCCTGCTCTCGCAGATCCTGAGCTACGACGAGTCGACCGGCATGGCCCGTTTCGACCCCGGTGTCGATCTCTCGTACGAGCTGGCCCTGCCCAGCTATGCCGCGACCGCGTGGTATCACCACAAGCTCCCCAACAACAACGTGCCGCTGCAGTCGCTGCTCCCCGAGGTTGAGCACTTCGCGCTCACGGATTACGCGCAGGCGCTGCGCGAGGGCGCGCTCCTGAGCCCCGACCAGCGCGATGCGATCGCCGCGAAACTACACGAGTACACAGGTCTTCCGGTCGGGTACATCAAGAAGGCGGACTTGCGCATCGACGGCGGCGAGTTCGAGCACGAACTGCAGGCCGACTCCGATACGACCACCGGTCGGCTCGACTCCCGCTTCTCGGGGCCGTCGCTCGATCCCTTGAGCGAGCGCGCGGGATACGACCCGCAGTCCGCATCGATCGGCTCCGCATACGTCGCGGCCTTCAACAACTACGTGCGCAAGGACCTGCACTACGGCATGGGAATGCACTACCGGCCGTCCGCTCGGGTCTTTCGCACGTGGAATTCCCGGCACCAGCCCCCGGGCGCCCGCATGGTCCTGCCGCAGGCGCTCAACGTCATGCCCGACCTGGCCAACGCGATGAAGCTCGACCCGGACCTCAAGGTCTGCCTGAACGGCGGCTACTTCGATCTCGCCACGCCCTTCTTCGAGGGCATGTACGAGATGGCGCACCTCCCGATGCCGCGCAAGCTGCAGGCGAACATCGAATACCACTACTACGAATCCGGCCACATGGTGTACGTGCATGTCCCGACCCTGAAGGAGCTGCACGACAACGTGGCGGCGTTCATCGCCAATACCGAGCACCAGACGGCCGACCAGCAGCAGAACGGTCAGCAATAGGCGCCGCGCGCCCGCGCGGGGCGCGCACGTCGGCAAACCCGCTGCGCCGGGGCGAATTCGCTTCGTCGCGGCGCCAAAGGCGTTGGGCGCAGATCAGCCTCGCCGGCCCCGCAATCGGGTACTCGGGCGGGGCGTTATTCGGGCATCATAGGCGGCCTTGCGCCGCCGCCCCGGAGGCGCGGCGGGCTCGATTGGAGGTATCTCGATATGAAGCAAGTGGTCGCCCTGGTCGCGGCGTTCTCGCTCACCACCGCCGCGGCGCTCGCCGCTGCACCCACGAGAGCGCCAGCCAAGAGCTCGCCCGAATCCGGACCGGCTCCCGCGAACCTATTCACGCCGCGGGCCGTGAGGAGCACGGGAACGGTGACCGTCGAGGGCCACAAGATCGCCTATGAGGCCGTCGCAGGCACGCTCATCGTGCATCCGAAGGGTTGGGACGATGCCGCCAAGCCCCAAGGCCCGAAGGACGCGCTCGGCACGGCGGATGGCCCGCCCGTCGCCTCGGTGTTCTACGTCGCCTACTTCAAGCAGGGAGCCGATCCGCGCACCCGGCCGGTGACCTTCCTCTATAACGGCGGGCCGGGCTCATCGACCGTGTGGCTGCACATGGGCGCCTTCGGCCCGGTGCGCGTCGTCACCAACAACGACTCGCACACGCCGCCCGCGCCCTATGGCGCGGTCGACAATACCTACAGTCTTCTCGATGCCTCGGATCTCGTCTTCATCGACGCGCCGGGCACCGGCTTCAGCCGCATCGAGGGCAAGAACAAGGAGAAGGCGTTCTATGGCGTCGATCAGGATGCCTACGCGTTCGCGTCGTTCATCACGGAGTTTCTGTCGAAATACGATCGCTGGAACTCGCCCAAGTACCTCTTCGGCGAGAGCTACGGCACGCCGCGCTCAGCGGTCCTCATCAACGATCTCGAGACCGAGCGCGACATCGACTTCAACGGCGTCATTCTCCTCTCCCAGATCCTCAACTTTGACCTGAGCGCCGATGCCCCGGAAACGAATCCCGGCATCGACCTGCCCTACGAGATCGAGCTGCCGACCTTCGCGGCCACCGCCTGGTTTCACCACCGGCTG
Organism: Steroidobacteraceae bacterium; assembly: GCA_050739095.1. Lineage (GTDB taxonomy): Bacteria > Pseudomonadota > Gammaproteobacteria > Steroidobacterales > Steroidobacteraceae > 13-2-20CM-66-19. Next base: position 32,685 of record JBOIAR010000024.1, read on the forward strand.
GGCTCGCAGCCGACGGATCTCGACAGTTTCCTCAAGGAAGTCGAGCACTTCGCCATGGGCGAGTACGCCGACGCCCTCGATCAGGGCGCGAACCTTCCCCAGGATCAATTCAACGCCGTCGCCGAGAAGCTCCACGACTACACCGGGCTGCCGGTCGCGTATATCAAGAAGGCGGACCTGCGCATCAACGGCCCGGAGTTCGAGCACCAGCTGCTGAACGATTCGGACGAGAGCACGGGCCGGCTCGATACACGCTTCTCCGGCCCCTCGATGGACCCCCTGGGTGAAGAGGCGGAATATGACCCGCAGTCGGCGGCCATCGGCTCGGCGTACGTCTCGGTGTTCAACGACTACGTGCGCCGGACCCTCCATTACACGACCCACGAGGCGTACTACCCCGAGATCTTCAACAACTCCTGGGAATTCAAGCACGCTCCGCCGGGCGCGCCCTTCCCGCTGCCGGTGTCGGTCAACGTGATGCCGGACCTTGCCACGGCCATGAAATACGACCCGAATCTCAAGATCTGCCTGAACGGCGGCTACTTCGACCTGGCGACGCCCTTCTATGAGGGCTACTACGAGATGCACCACCTGCAGATCCCGCAGAAGCTGCAAGCCAACATCGAGTATCACTACTACCAGTCAGGTCACATGGTCTACGCCAACGAAGCCTCGTTGAAGCAGCTCCATGACAACGTCGCGGCCTTCATCCGCAAGACCGACAATCAGGCGGGGGGATGATCATGAGCGACAAGATGCGCCAGACGCTCCTCACCAAGGCTATCACCGCAGCCGCAGCCGCCTGTGTCTTCGGTCTCATCCAGGGCTGCGCCATGCAGCCGACGCAGAATCAGCCGTCGAACGACTCTGTGCAGGCGAATTCCGGCTCGACCGATTTCGACTCGACCGATTCCGCAGCGGCCGACCCCAAGTCGACCGGGCGATCCCGCTGGGCGAAGGCTCACGGCCACAAGGGCAACCCCTACTTCCGCACGGTGACCAGCACGAGCGAGGGCTCGGTGACCGTCGAAGGCAACACGATCCATTACCACGCCGTTGCGGGGCTGTTGGTCGTGCATCCCAAGGGCTGGAACGATGCGGCCGGCAAAGGCGGTGGCGATGATCCGGCGCATGCGGGTCCGTGGCACGGACATGGCGCGAAGAACAAATCGCCCGAGGCGTCGATGTTCTACGTCGCCTACTTCAAGGACGGCGAAAACCCGGGCGATCGCCCGATCACCTTCCTTTATAACGGCGGTCCGGGCTCCTCGAGCGTGTGGCTGCACATGGGCGCCTTCGGCCCGCGGCGGGTGGTGACGGCGGATCATACCCACACGCCCCCCGCTCCCTATCAGCTCGTCAACAACGACTATAGCCTGCTCGATGCGAGCGATCTCGTGTTCATCGATGCGCCGGGTACGGGGTTCTCGCGGGTGACACCGGGCGCCGAGAAGGACTTCTACGGTGCCGACCAGGACGTGCACGCCTTCTCCGAGTTCATCATGCAGTTCCTCGCGAAGTACGACCGCTGGAACTCGCCCAAGTACCTCTTCGGCGAGAGCTACGGCACGCCGCGCTCGGCCAACCTCATCAACGTGCTCGAGACCGAGGATGACACCGACTTCAACGGGGTGATCCTCCTGTCGCAGATCCTCAACTATGACGACTCGCCCGACATCGTGCGCGTCAACCCTGGCGTGTATAAGGCCTATGAGCTGGCGTTGCCCACCTACGCCGCCACGGCCTGGTACCACCACAAGCTGCCCAACAACAACGTGCCGCTGCAATCGCTCCTCACCGAGGTCGAGCAGTTCGCGACCACGGATTACGCGCAGGCGCTGCGCGAGGGCGCGCTCCTCAGCCCCGACCAGCGCGATGCGATCGCCGCGAAGCTGCACGAGTACACCGGTCTGCCGCTCGCGTACATCAAGAAGGCCAACCTGCGCATTGATGGCGGCGAGTTCGAGCACGAGCTGCTGGGCGACGCCGACGAGACCACCGGTCGCCTGGACTCCCGCTTCTCGGGGCCGTCTCTCGACCCCTTGAGCGAGCGCGCGGAATACGACCCGCAGTCCGCCTCGATCGGCTCTGCATACGTCGCGGCCTTCAACAACTACGTGCGCCGGGATCTGCACTACGGCATGGGGATGCGCTACAAGCCGGAGATCGCGCTCTTCCGCCTGTGGGACTACGAGCATCAGCCCCCGGGCGCGGACTCCCCGCTACCCCAGGCGCTCAACGTGATGCCGGACCTCGCCAATGCGATGAAGCTCGACCCCCTCCTCAAGATCTGCCTGAACGGCGGTTACTTCGATCTCGCGACGCCCTTTTATCAGGGCATGTACGAGATGGCGCATCTGCCGATGCCGAGGAAGCTGCAGGCGAACATCGAGTATCACTACTACGAGTCCGGCCACATGGTCTACGTGCACGTCCCAACGCTGAAGGAGCTGCACGACAACGTCGCAGCATTCATCGCGAATACGGAGCACCAGCCGCTCGAGCAGCAGCAGGCCGGTCAGTAACGAACTGCGTGCGCTCGTGCGGCGGCTCCTGCCAGCCGCCGCCGAGCGCCTCGTAGAGGTGCACCAGGGCCTGCAGGCGGGCAAGCTTGACCTGTGCCAGCTCGCCCCTGGCCCCGAATAGCGTCTGCTGCGCCTGCAGGACGTTGAGGAGCTCGGCCACCCCCTCGCGGTACTGTAACTCAGAGATCCCGAAGGCCTCGCGCGCGGCATCCACCTCGCGCTGCAGGTGGTTTTCCTCCCGGGCGTAGTTGGCAACCTGGCCGAGCGCGCTCTCGACGTCGGCGTAGGCGTTGAGCACGGCTGCTTGATAATCCGCCACCAGCTCCTCCTGCGTCGCGAAGGCCAGGTGTTTCTGCCCCACGAGCTTCCCGCCCGCGAATATCGTCTGCACCAGCTGCGCGCCCGCGTCCCAGAAGGCGCTCGGGCCGTGCAACAGCGTATTGATCGCGGCGCTGCCGAACCCGTCGCTGCCGCTAAGGGCGAATTGCGGCAGGAAGGCCGCGCGCGCCGCCTGCAGGTTGGCGTGCGCGGCGGCCAGATTCGCTTCCGCTTCGGCCACGTCCGGCCGGCGCAGCAACAGCTGCGATGGCAGGCCCGCCGCCACGGCGGGCAGCCGCAGGCCGTCCGTGTTGGGGGCATGGACATCGAAGGACTCCGGCGGCCGGCCGAGCAGCACGGCGAGCGCAACGCGGGCTTCGAGCTCCTGCTCTTGGAGCACCGGCAGCTCGGCCTTGACCGACTCGATCTGTGCCTCCTCCTGCGCCAGGTCCAGATGCGATGTCGTGCCTGCCTTCACTTTGAGCTTGATGGTGTTGAGAATTCCGTTGATCGCCGTTATGTCCTCCTGGGCGATCGCTATCTGCTCGCGCAAGGCGAGCACGCTGAAATAGCCGTCGGCAACGGCTGCCGTGACACTCAGCGCCGTCACCTGTTGCGCGAAGCGCGACGACTTGAGGGCCTCGGTTGCAGAGCGCAGGTTGTCGCGCGCGAGGCCCCAGACGTCCAGGTCATACGACGCATCGAGGTTCAGGCCGAAGGAGTTGCCTGTCGACAGCTGCTGGCCTACCGTTTGCACGGCGGAGTGACCTACGCCGGCGCGGATCGCATCGGCCTGCGCGCTGATCTGCGGAAAGAGCGCGGCCCGCTGGATCGTGACCTCCGCCCTCGCCTCCTGGAGCCGCGCCGCAGCGGCCGCGAGGTCGCGGTTGTCCGCCTGTCCCAAGGCGATGAGCGTCGACAGCTCCGGACTGCCGAAGCCGCGCCACCACCCGGCCCGCGGCCACACCGGGGCGGCGGCCGTGGCCGGCCCTGCGAACTTCTGCGGCACGAGCTGCGGAGTCAGGACCTGCGGCGGGCGGGTCGCGCAGGCGCAGAGGAGCATCGCCAGACCGGCGACCGCACCGCAAGCCCGGCCCACGCCCGTTCGCTCCTTTTCGGCCGGCTTACTCATAGCGAAGCGCATGCACGGGGCTGGCGCTCGCCAACCGCAGCGTGTTCGCATAAACCGTCGCCCACGCGATGAGGAGCGCGGCCGCGCCCGCGGCCACAAAGTACAGCGGATTGAGCGAGATCCGGTATGCGAACCCCTGCAACCACCCACGGAGGTAGTAGTACGTCACCGGCCAGGCGATCAGGTTCGCCACCAGCACGGGCACCGAGATCCGCCACAGCATCAGTCTGACGATATCCGCGGTGCGGGCCCCCGAGATCTTGCGGATGCCGACTTCCTTCGTGCGACGCTCGGCGGTAAATACCACGAAGCCGTAGAGTCCGAGAGAGGCGATCACGATCGCGATGATGACGAATACGAGGAACAGCGTCCCTTCCCGCTGATCGGAGACGTAAAGCTGCTCGAAGCCCGCATTGAGGAACGACCGTTGGATCGCTACGGTAGGCAAGAAGGCATGCCAGGTTTGGTCGATGAACGCCAACGTCTGCGGAATGCGTCCTGGACGGAGGCGCACCGAGAAATTCATTGCGGTGTCCGGGTAATACTCATAGATGATGGGCGAAGCCGGTTGGCGCGCGCCTTGCGGCTTGGTATCGCCGAGCACCCCTACGATGCGGCGCACGCGACCGTCAACCAGGAACGTTTTGCCGACGGCCTCCTCCGGCGTGAAGCCCATCTTTTTGGCGCCAGCGACGTTCACCAGCACGTTGACGGTTCCCTTCGCGGTCGTGTCCGTGCGTCTGTCATCGCCGCGCGATGCAGAAAGGAGCCGCCCAGCCACGAGTGCGATGCCGTAGGTGCGCGGATAGTTCGGGCCAATCGAGGAACAATCGAGCGTTATCTGCGACGGCTGCCCTGGCACCTGAACGTTTGTCGCACAAAAACGGTTGCCGAACGGCAAAATATCCGATAGACCGACCTCGCTCACACCCGGATTCCCGCGCAACGCCTGCGCAAAGGCCTCCTGCCTTTCACCTGTCAAGGTGCTGTTGCCAATCACGAGGATGTTGTTCCGCTGAAACCCCAGATCCAGGTTGCGCGCGTAATCCACCTGGCGAAATACCACGATGGCCGCAATGCCCAAGCCAATGGAAACCGCGAACTGCATGAGGACCAGCACATCGCGTAGTCCAACCAAGCGGTGTGAGCCACCGGCTTTCGCTTGCAGAGCGGCAACCGGACGAAGTCTCGATAGAACCAGCGCCGGATAGATTCCACTCATCAGAGCCGCAACGGCTGCAACGCCGATGAGTATCAGATCGAGTCTCCAATCGCTCACATAATCGAGTCCAATCGACTGATGCAGGAAGTCGTTGAACGCCGGCAGCAGCATCTCGGCCGCGGCGACCGCGCACGCCAGGGAAATCAGCGCCAGAAGCGCCGCCTCGGCGAGAAACTGCACGGTCAGCTCTCTGCGTTTCGCGCCCAAAGTCTTGCGCAGCCCGATCTCGCGCGCTCGCGATGCAGCGCGCGCGGTCGCCAGGTTCGTGAAATTGAAGCAAGCCACCAGTAGGATCAGGATCCCGACGATCATCACCCCGTCGAGTGTGTTCCAGCTTACGGGAGCTTTGAGACTGCGCCAACGCGGGGAGCTGAGGTGAACCTGTGCGAAGGAAGTGAGATGAATGGTGTAAACCTGGCTGCCCCGCAATGGGATGCCGGATTTCCGAATCTCTCCCGTCAGATCCTGATCCAGAACCGATGGCATCGCCGCCAGAACGGCCGCAGGCGTGACGCCCGACGCCAAGGTAACGTAGGTGACCCATGCAATCCGGAACCACGTTTGTCTCTCATCGGATGCCGCCGGGTCCGCCAAAGAACCCGTCGGAACGAATACGTCGCCCATCAGCTGCGTGTTTTGCGGCAAGTCACGGACGATGCCCGTCACACGAAGCGATACAGGCTCCCCGTTGCAGGCGGCGGTGTGCTGCGGGCAACTCCCCCTATTGGTGGTGAGGGTCCGGCCCATCGGGTCGGAATTGCCGAAGTACTCCCTGGCGGCGGACTCGGACAGCACCACCGATTCAGGCTGACTCAAGGCGGAGCGGGGATCGCCTTCGACGAAGGGCAGGCGGATGGTCGTGAAAAAGTTGGCATCCACGAAATCGACGTTCTGCTGCAGGAACTGCCGATCCCCATGGGTCAACGTCATGGTCGTGGGAAGGAGAAGATGGGTTGCTCCGGTCACGCCCGGAACCTGCTCCCGCATGGCGACCCCCAATGGATAGGGGGTAACGGCGGAGCTCGCCGGAGGCGCACCGGGCATCCGTACGGTTCCTTCGACGCGATAGACACGCCGGGTGTCCGGAATCCATTTGTCGTAAGAGAGCTGGTAGCGAACGAACAGGATGACAAATATCGCGCACGTCAGCGCCACCGACAGCCCTATCACATTGATGAAGGTGTAGAGCTTGTGTCGTAGGAATCCGCGCAGCGCCACCTGAAGATAATGTCGTAGCATGATTTCCCCTACTCGTAGCGCAGCGCATGCACGGGACTGGCGCGCGCCAGGCGAAGCGTGTTCGCATAAACCGTCGCCCATGCGATGAGAAGCGCTACGCCCCCGGCCTCCACGAAATACAGCGGATTGAGCGAGATCCGGTAGGTGTAGCCTTCCAGCCACCCATGAAGGTAGTAGTACGCCACCGGCCAGGCGATCAGGTTCGCCACCAGCACGGGCACCGAGATTCGCCACAGCATGAGTCTCACGATATCCGCCGTGCGCGCTCCCGAGATCTTGCGGATGCCGACTTCCTTCATGCGGCGCTCGGTCGTAAAGACCACGAAGCCGTAGAGTCCGAGACAGGCGATCAGGATGGCGATGCCGACGAACACCACCAAGAGGGTGCCTTCCCGCTGATCGGATAGATAAAGCTGCTCGAATCTTTCACTGAGGAACGAGCGCTTGATAGCCACCGTCGGCACGAAGGCATGCCAAGTCTGGTCGATGAACGCCAACGTTTGCGGAATGCGTCCCGGACGGAGGCGCACCGAGAAATTCATCGGGGTATCCGGGTAATACTCGTAGAGAATCGGTGCCGCGTGTTCGCGCGCACCTCCCATTTTGGTATCCCCGAGCACGCCCACGATGCGGCGCACGCGACCGTCACTCAGGATCGTCCTGCCGACGGCCTGTTGCGGCGTAAAGCCCAACTTTCCGGCCGCCGCTACGTTCACGAGTACATTGACCGCTCCCTTCGCGCTCGTGTCCGTGTTCCTGTCACCGCCCCGCGATGCGGAAAGGAGTCGCCCGGCGACGAGCGCGATGCCGTAGGTCCGCGGATAGTTCGGACCCATTGGCATCCAAGCCAGTGTTATCTGAGAGGGCTGCCCGGGCACCTGAATGTTTTCCGCGCCTCCATTGGGGCCGAACGGCAAAAAGCGGGACATGCCCACCTCACTCACCCCCGGATCCGCGCGCAGTGCCTGGGCAAAGGCCTCCTGCCTTGCACCTGTCAAAACGTTGTTGCCAATCAAGAGGATATTGTTTCGCTGGAACCCCAGATCCAGGTTGCGCGCATAACTCACCTGGCGAAATACCACGAGGGCCGCAATGCCCAAGCCAATGGAAACCGCGAACTGCATGAGGACCAGCACATCGCGTAGGCCAACTGAACGGTGTGAACCGCCGGCCTTCGCCTGCAGAGCGGCCACCGGACGAAGTCTTGATAGAACCAGCGCCGGATAGATTCCGCTCATCAGACCCACACTGGCTGCCACGCCGATGAGCATCAGATCGAGTCTCCAATCGCTCGCATAATCGAGCGCGCTCGACTGGTGGAGGAACGCTTTGAACGCCGGCAGCAGCATCTCCGCCGCAGCGAGGGCGCACGTCAGCGATATCAGCGCCAGAAGCGCAGCTTCGCTCAGGAACTGAATAGTCAACTGTCTGCGTGAAGCGCCCAGAGTCTTTCGCAGTCCGATCTCACGCGCCCGCAAAGCCGCGCGCGCCGTCGCGAGATTCGTGAAGTTGAAGCAAGCGACCAGTAGAATCAGGATCCCGACGATGATCACGCCATCGAGCGTAGCCCAGCTTCCGGGAGGCGTCAGAGTGCCCTGCAAGCCGGAGGAGCTGAGATGAACCTGCCGGAACGGTGTGAGATGAAGCTCGAAAACCTGACTGCCACGCTCCGGGATGCCGGATTGCTGCAACAGTCCCGTCACATCCCGATCCAGAATCGCTGGCACTGTCGCCAGAACGGCGGCAGGCTGCACGCCCGGCGCCAATCGGATATAGGTATACGACCCGATACTGAACCACGATTGTCTCTTCGCGGTCGATGTTGGATCTGAGAGCGAAGCCACCGGAATGAATACATTGCCGATCAATTGCGTGTTTTGAGGCAGGTCGCGCACGATGCCCGTCACGCGAAGCGATACGGTCTGTCCCTGGCAGGCGGTGGTTTGCGTGAGGCAACTCCCCCTATTCGTGGTGAGCGTCCGGCCCATCGGATCGGCATTGCCGAAGTATTCCCTGGCGGCGGACTCGGACAGCACCACCGATTCGGGCTGGCTCAAGGCCGAACGGGCATCGCCCTCGATGAATGGCAGGCGAATGATCCTGAAGAAGTTCGAATCGACGAAATCAACGTTCCGCTCCAGGAATTGCCGATCACCACGGGTCAGCGTTAGAGCGCCGGCAGCAAGAAGATGAGTTATTCCGGTCACACCGGGAGCTTGGTCCCGCAGCGCGACCCCCGCTGGATAGGGAGTAACGGCCGCACTCGCCGGATGCGCATCGGGCATCCGCAGCGTCAGACCCACGAGATAGACATTTTGGGTTCCCGGGATCCATTTGTCGTAAGAGAGCTCGTAACGAACGAACAAGATCACGAAGATGGCGCACGTGAGCGCCACCGAGAGCCCGACGACATTGATGAAACAGTAAAGCTTGTGCCGGCCGAGGTTACGCACCGCCACCGCGAGGTAGTGTCGCAGCATGATCTCTCCTACTCGTACCTCAGCGCATGCACCGGGCTGGCGCGCGCCAACCGCAGCGTGTTCGCATACACCGTTGCCCACGCGATCAGCAGTGCCGCCACCCCGGCGTCCACGAAGTACAGCGGGTCGAGCGGGATCCGGTAGGCGTAGCCTTCCAACCACCCGTGGAGGTAGTAGTACGCCACGGGCCAGGCGATCAGGTTCGCCACCAGCACCGGCACCGAGATTCGCCACAGCATGAGTCTCACGATGTCGGCGGTGCGCGCCCCCGAGATCTTGCGGATGCCGACCTCCTTCGTGCGGCGCTCGGCGGTGAACACCACGAAGCCGTAGAGACCGAGACAGGCGATCACGATCGCGATGATGACGAACACGACGAACAGCGTGCCTTCCCGCTGATCGGAGACGTAAAGCTGCTCGAAACTTGCACTGAGGAACGAGCGTTGGATGGCTACGGTGGGCAGGAAGGCATGCCAGCTTTGGTCGATGAAGGCCAACGTCTGCGGAATGTGCCCCGGACGGAGGCGCACCGAGAGACTCATCGGGGTGTTCGGGTAATACTCATAGACCATGGGCGCAGCCGGCTCGCGCGCGCCGTGCATCTTGGTATCGCCGAGCACGCCGACGATACGCCGCACGTTACCCTCACTCAGAAACGTTGTGCCGACGGCCTCCTGCGGCGTGAAGCCCATCTTTCTGGCGGCAGCGACGTTCACCAGCACATTGACGGTTCCCTTTGCAGTCGTGTCCGTACGCCTATCATCACCCCGCGACGCGGAAAGCAGCCGGCCGGCCACGAGCGCGATGCCGTATGTCGGCGGATAACTCGGTCCACTCGGCATCCAACTCAGAGTTATCTGAGACGGCTGCCCGGGCACCTGAATGTTGTTGCGCTCCCCACGGGTACCCAACGGGAAAAACTCGGACAAGCCGACCTCGCTCACACCTGGATTCGCGCGCAGCACTTGCGCAAAGGCCTCCTGCCTTTCACCTGTCATGGTGCTGTTGCGAATCAAGAGGATGTTGTCCCGACGGAACCCCAGATCCAGGTTGCGCGCATAAGCCACCTGGCGAAATACCACGATGGCCGCAATGCCCAATCCAATGGAAACCGCGAACTGGAAGAGGAGCAGCACATCGCGTAGCCCAACCAACCGATGTGACCCGGCGGCTTTCGCTTGCAGCGCAGCAACCGGACGAAGCCGCGATAGAACCAACGCCGGATAGATTCCGCTCATCAGACCCGCAGCGATGGCAACGCCGATGACTAGCAGATCGAGCCTCCAATCGCGCGCATAATCGAGCGCGATCGGCTGATGGAGGAACCCCTTGAAAGCCGGCAGCAGCGCCTCCGCCGCCCCGACGGCGCACGCCAGGGAGATAAGCGCCAGAAGCGTAGACTCACCGAGAAACTGAATGGTCAGCTGTCGGCGTGTGCCGCCCAAGATCTTCCGCAGCCCGATCTCGCGCGCCCGCAACGCCGCGCGCGCAGTCGCGAGATTCGTGAAGTTGAAGCACGCCACCAGGAGAATCAGAATGCCGACGATGATTACGCCCTCGACCGTGTCCCGGCTTCCGGGAGCCGTGAGATTGCTCGACCAGCGCGAGGAGTTGAGGTGCACCTGCGCAAAGGAAGTGAGATGAATGGTGTAAAGCTGGCTACCCCGCAATGGGATGCCGGACTTCCGCAATTCTCCCGTCAGATCCTGATCCAGAACCGGCCGCATGGCGGCGACAACGGTCGCAGGCGTGACACCCGGCGCCAGGGTAATGTAGGTGATCCACCCAAAGTTCCACCACGACTGTCTCCCCGTGGATGAGATTGGATCCGCCAGCGAAGCCACCGGAATGAACACATCGCCGATCAACTGCGTGTTTTGCGGCAAGTCACGGACGATGCCCGTCACGCGAAGCGATACGGTCTGCCCGTGGCAGACAGCGGTGTGCTGTGGGCAACTCTCCCGGTTCGTGGTGAGCGTTTGGCCCATCGGATCGATGTTGCCGAAGTATTCCCTGGCGGCGGACTCGGACAGCACCACCGATTCGGGCTGACTCAAGGAGGAGCGGGCGTCGCCTTCGACGAAGGGCAGGCGAATGGCCGTGAAGAAGTTGGCATCTACGAAAAGAACGTTCTGCTGCAGGTACTGCCGATCCCCGTGGGTCAGCGTCAGAGTCGTCGGCTTGAGAAGATGGGTTGCTCCCGCCACGCCGGGAACCTGCTCGCGCAAAGCGACCCCCAATGGATAGGTGGTAACGGCGGACGGCATCGGAGGCGCACCGGGCATCCGCATGGTTCCTTCCACTTGATAGATATGCTGGGTATCCGGGATCCATTTGTCGTAAGAGAGCTCGTAGCGAACGAACAGGATGATGAAGATGATGCACGTGAGCGCGACCGATAGCCCTATCACATTGATGACGGTGTAGAGCTTGTGTCGGACGAACCCGCGCAGCGCGACCTGAAGATAATGTCGCAGCATGGTTTTCCCTACTCGTAGCGCAGCGCGTGGACCGGGCTCGCGCGGGCGAGCCGCAGCGTATTGCCGTAGACGGTGGCGCAGGCAACGAGGAGCGCCGCTGCTGCGGCCGCGAGGAAATAGAAGGGGCTGAGGTTAATCCGGTAGGCGTAGCCATCGAGCCAATGCCGCAGGTAGAGGTATGCAACCGGCCAGGCGATGAGATTCGCGATGAGCACCGGCACCGAGATCCGCCATAGCATCAGTTTCACGATGTCACTGGTGCGCGCGCCGGAGACTTTGCGGATACCGATCTCCTTGGTGCGCTGCTCGGCGGTAAAAACCGCGAGGCCATAGAGGCCGAGACACCCGATCAGGACCGCGACGATCACGAATACGCCCAGCATCGCGCCCTCCCGCTCATCCTCGCGGTATAGCTGATCGAAGCTCTGATTAAGGAATGCGCGCTGGATCGCCAGCGTCGGTAAGAACGCGTGCCATGTGCGATCGATGAAGCTCAGGGTCTGCGGAATCCGCCCCGGGCGCAGCCGCACCGAGATGTTCATGCTGTAATCCGGGACGTAGACATAGATCATGGGCGCGACCGGCTGTAACGCCCCTTGGAGCTTGGCGTCGGCGAGCACGCCTACGACGCGGACATGGTCATGGTTATAGAGGATCGTCTGGCCTACCGCTTCATGCGGACTGAAGCCGAGCCTTTTGGCCGCCGCAGCGTTGATGAGGACGTTACGGCCCTCATTGAGCGGATCACCACCGGTTATGATTGCAACGCTGTTCAAGCGATCCGCGCCGCGATCCGCTGACAAAAGCCTCCCCGCTATCGCCGGTATGCCGTACACAAGGGGGTAATCGGGCCCGATGACCGTCGTGTTCATCGAGAACAGTCGTGGCTGGCCGGGCACCTGGATGAGTGAGTTCGACTGACCGGAGGAGAACGGCGTATAGCTTGAAAGACCAACCGCAGCCACCCCAGGATCGGTTCGCAGAGCCTGCGCGAACGCCTCCTGCTTCTCGCCCGTCAGCTGCCTGCTGCCGCTGATGGCCACGATGTGGTCGCGATCAAATCCCAGGTCCATGGTGCGCGCGTAGCTCACCTGCCTGAAGACGATGGCGGCCGCGATAGCCATGCCGATCGAAACGGAGAACTGCAGCACGACCAGAACGTTGCGCAAACCCGCCGAGCGCGAGCCTCTCGCCTCACCACCGCGCAAACCGGCCATCGGACGAAGCCCAGACAGCACCAGCGCCGGGTAGCTGCCGCTGATAAGGCCCGTCATTACGGCGACACCGGCGAGCAGGAGCAGCAGCTGCCAGTCAGCCGTATAGTGAAGGGCAATCGGCCGCTGCAGGAAGTCATCGAAGAGCGGCAGCAGCACTTCCGCCAGCGCCAGAGCGATCATCAAAGAAAGGAGCGCCACGAGCACCGCTTCACCGAGAAACTGCAGGATCAGCTGTCCCCGGTGGGCGCCAAGTACCTTGCGTAAAGCGATCTCCCGCGCCCGCAAGCTCGCGCGGGCGGTCGTGAGATTCATGAAATTGAAGCAAGCGACCAAAAGCGTCAGGACACCGATAGCCGCGACCCCGTAGAGCGTGCTCCAGCTACCGGGAGCCCCCAGGTTGTATTGCCACCGCGATGAATCGAGGTGAACCTGCGTAAAGGGCGTCAGATGCGCCTTGTAGATTCGACTGCCGAGAACACGAGCGCCGACGTACTTGCGCAAGACGGGCGTCACGTCCTGATCAAAAATCGGTGCCGTGGCCGCCACCACCGCCGCCGGGGAGACGCCCGGAGCCAGGCGCACGTAGCCGCCCCCGTTTTCGCTGAACCAGTCCTCTCTCGCGCTCTGCGAGATGGGATTCGCGAGCGAAGTCGTGGGAATGAAAGCGTCGCCGCTCAGTTGCGTATTGTGCGGCAGATCGGGAATGACTCCCGTGACCCGCAGCGAGATCTGCGGACAGGGCGCGCCCTGATCGCCGCAATTGCCTTGGGCCGTCGTAAGAGTGCGCCCGATGGGGTCGGCCTCGCCGAAATACTCTTTTGCGACCGTCTCCGACAGCACGATCGATTCGGGCTGGCGGAATACCGAGCCGGCAGTTCCGCTCACGAGCGGCAATCGGATGATCCTGAAGAAGTCCGGATCCACGATATCGACGTTCTGCGAGAACTGCTTATCCCCGCCCGTCAGGGTCATGGACCAGGACTGCAGCACGGTCGCCCCGGTCACTCCCGGGATTTGATCGCGCATCGCGGTCGGCATCGGGTACGGAACGACCGCCAGCGGCAGGGGCGCACGACCGGGTATATCGATCGTGAGCTCGACCCGGTAGAGATTTTGGGTGTCCGGAATCCACTTGTCGTACGAGAGTTCATCACGTACGAAGAGGATGACGAAAATGATGCAGGTGAGCCCGACGGCCAGCCCGCCGATGTTGATGGCACTGTACAGCCGGTGGCGGACGATGCCGCGCGCTGCGGTCGAGAGATAGTGGCGCCACATGTCCTTGGCCTCAGACCGCCATTCGCACCTTTTCGGTGACGACAGCGCCGTCCAGGAGATTGACGACGCGATGGGCGTATTCGGCGTGCGGGCGCGAGTGCGTGACCATGATGATGGTCGTGCCCTCCCCGTTGAGCTCGGTGAGGAGCTGCATCACCTCCTCGCCCGTCGCGGAGTCGAGGTTGCCTGTCGGCTCGTCTGCGAGGATCAGCTTGGGTCTCGAGACCACCGCGCGCGCGATCGCCACGCGCTGCTGCTGACCGCCGGACAGTTGCTGCGGCCGGTGGCGCGCTCGGTGAGAAATCTTCATGCGCTCGAGCGCCTCTCGCACCCGTGTCTTGCGCTCCCTTGCCGGAACGTCCCTGTGATAGAGGAGCGCGAGCTCGACGTTCTCGAACACGTTGAGCTCATCGACCAGATTGAAGCTCTGGAAGATGAACCCGAGGTTGTTCTTGCGCAGGTCCGAGAGCTGCCCTTCCGACCAGCCGGCGATGTTGCGCTCCGCAAACCAGTATTCCCCCGACGATGGGCTGTCGAGCATGCCGACGATGTTGAGCAGCGTCGATTTGCCGCAGCCCGAGGGCCCCATGACGGCGACGAACTCGCCGGCCGCGATCTCGAGATCCACGCTGCGCAGCGCGGTCGTCTCGACCTCGGTGGTGCAGTAGACCTTCGTAAGATGTTTCAGTGACAGCATCGACTCATCCTGCACGGTTAGTTCTGGTGGTTCGGTGTTTCGAGCTCGACCCGCTGCACGTGCTCGAACCCCTGGTAGCTCGAGACGATGACCCGCTCGCCGGGCTCGAGCCCATCGAGGACCTCGACGTGATCGGGGTTGCGACGGCCGAGCTCGATCTTGCGGCGCGTGGCGTACTTGCCATCGGGAGTGAGGACGAAGGCCCACTGCCCGCCGGTGTCCTGGTAGAAGGGTCCGTTCGGCAGCATCAGTGCCGTGGCTGCGCCTCCCAGCTCCAGCCTGGTGTCGATCGCCTGCCCGACGGTGATCCCCTGCGGCGCCGGACCCTTGAAGTGCAGATCGACTTTGAAAGTGCCGTCCGAGACCTGCGGATGAATCTTGACGACCGTGGCCTGGAAGTTCTGGTCTCCGACGGAGAACAACGCCGTCTGCCCGAGCGCGATGCGGCCGAGATAGAACTCATCGACCTCGGCGGTCAGCTTGAATCGGTCGAGGGAGTCGACCTGCCCGAGCACGGCCCCGCCCACCTTCGACTGGCCGACCTTGGCATCGAGAGCCGTCAACTGCCCGGCGGTTGGCGCGCGGATGGTGAGCGCCTCGAGACTGGCCCGCGCGGTCGCGATGTTCTCTTTGAGCTCGGCCAGGGTCTTGCCGAGCTGGCCGAGCTGGGTCGTGCGCAATTGCTGCTCCGCGTTGCGTGAGGCAATGGTGGCATCGCGGAGCTTGAGCTCGTAACGGTATTGCTCCTGGTCCTGCGCATAGGTCATGGGCGCGATGGCATTGCCGGTGAGCAGGATCTTGTCGCGCGCCAGGTCGCTTTTGAGCACAGCGAGCTGATGCTGGATATCGAGCAGCTGGCTCTGGTACTGGAAGCGGGTGTCCTCGAGCTGCAGCTTCGTGCTCTCGATCGTGTTCATCTGGCTCGAGATGTCAGCCTCGCGGGAAGCCACCTGGAGCCTGAGCGCGGTGTTCGCGAGCGCGATCAGCGGCTGGCCCGCCTTCACCGTTGCGCCATCCTCGGCCAGCACTTGCTTCACGATGCCACCCTGCTCGGTGGTGAGGTAGAAAGTGGTGAAGGGCGCCACGGTCGCGCGCACGGCGATGTAGTCCTCGAACTTCCCTCGCGTCACCGTGCCCAGGGTGAGCTGATCGGCCGGAACGCGATAGGTGCTGATGCCGATGCCGTGGAGCAGCCAAGCGGCAGCGCCGATGATGAGCACCGCCGCAGCTCCGTAGGGGCCGTAACGCCGCCAAGCCGGCGGGCGGGCGAGCGGCCTGTCCATTCCGTCAGCCGAAGAGGCAGCTGGCTCCGAGCCGCCCGCCCGCCTGCCCGACACATCGACTACTCGGCTCTCGCTAGGCTTTGACTGTCCGCTGGAATGCATAAGCACGGGAGATTGCAATGCCCGTGCCATGGAGAAACATCGTAATATCAACGGCTTACGATGATCCCCTGGCCGCACCGTGTCCGCCGGTGTACAAGTGCAGCGGACAACTGTTCGGATTCGGACATTGGCACAGGCGCAGACTGACCCGGCCCGCATTCTCGTCGTCGACGATCAGGAGGACATCCTCCTCGCCGCTCGCTTGCTCCTGAAGCGACATTTCGCCTCGGTGAAGACGCTGCGTGATCCCGCCACCTTGCCGGAGCTGGTGCGACGCAATGCGTTCGACGTTCTGCTCCTCGACATGAATTTCGCGGCCGGCGCGGACCAGGGCGCCGAAGGCATGGCGCTCCTCGCGCAGGTGCTGGCGCTCGACAGCCAAGCGGTCGTCGTGCTCATCACGGCGCACGGCGATGTCTCCCTGGCCGTCGAGGCCATGAAGAAAGGCGCGGCGGATTTCGTCACCAAGCCTTGGGAGAACGAAAGGCTGCTCGCGACCTTGCTCGCAGCGTCGAATCTGCGCCGCTCGCGCATCGAGGCCACCGAGTTCCGCGCCCGCAGCCAGGGGCTCGCGGAGGCGACGCGCGTCGAGGGGCAGATGATCGGGACTTCCGCGCGCATGCTGCGTGTTTTCCAAACCATCCGCCGCGCCGCGCCTACCGAAGCCAACGTGCTCATTCTCGGGGAGAACGGCACCGGCAAGGAGCTGGTCGCGCGCGAGATCCACCGCCACTCGGCGCGCTCCGAGCAGGCCTTCGTGCGCGTCGATCTCGGAATGCTCTCGCCGCAACTCTTCGAGAGCGAGCTCTTCGGCCACCGCCGCGGAGCGTTCACCGATGCCAGGCAGGATCGGATCGGCCTGCTGCGCGCCGCTTCGGGGGGCACGCTCTTTCTCGATGAGATCGGCAGCGTGCCCCTGCATCTTCAGGGCAAGCTCCTCACGGCTCTCGAGCGGCGCGAAGTGACCCCGGTCGGCGCGGAGAAGCCTGGGTCGATCGACGTCCGCCTGATCAGCGCGACCAACCTCTCCCCGCAGCGCCTTGCCGATGAGAATGTCTTCCGGCAGGACCTTCTCTATCGGATCAACACCGTGGAGATCGACCTGCCGCCGCTGCGCGAGAGGCCGGAAGACATTCCCCTGCTCCTCGAGCATTTCATCGCGATCTATTCGGAGAAATACAACGTTCCCCCCAAGCGATTGAGCGCGGCGGCCCTCGATCGCCTGACGGCCCACGCGTGGCCCGGCAACGTGCGCGCCCTGCGCCACGCGGTCGAGCGCGCCGTCATTCTGAGCGAAGGGGAAATGTTCGAGCCGGGCGACTTCTCGCTTGCCGCGGCGGGGCCGGCCACGGCCGACGCTGTGCCGGCGTCACTCCCGGCGGAGACATCGAAGCTCGATGCCATGGAAAAGGAGGCGATCCTGCGAGCGCTCGCGGCGCACGGCAGGAACATCAGCCGGGCCGCCGAGGCGCTCGGCCTCACGCGCCCGTCGCTCTACCGGCGCATGCAGAAATATGGTCTCTAGCCCCTTTCGCCTCGGAGTCGCCGTGCGCACGGCCGCACTCTTCCTGACGATTGCGGCGGCGGCGTGGATGATCGCGAATACGCAGTGGTACGTGACGATCGCCCTTTTCCTCGCCGCGGCGCTGGCTGAGGGCACCGCCCTGATTCGGTTCTCGACCCTGTCGAGCCGCGAGATCGCCCGCTTCCTCGATGCGCTCTCGGTCGATGACCTTTCGCAGAGCTTTGGCGGGCTCGCGGCGGACGGCGCTTACCGCGAGCTCGGCACCGCGATGGAGCGAGTCCTTGCGCGCCTGCGCGCCAGCCGCTCGGAGCGCGATGAGCAGGCGCAGTACCTGCAAACGCTGGTCAACCACGTGCCCGTGGCCTTGATCGCGATCGACGATCACGGTGCCGTGAAACTGCTCAACATGGCTGCGCGGCGCCTCTTCGAGAGCTCGCTCACCCGGACCGGCCAGCTCTCGAGATACGGCGAGCCCTTCGCGGTGAGCCTCGAGGCCCTCTCGCCAGGCAACACCGCGATCCTGCGGATGGAGCGCTCATCGGGGACGCTGATCCTCAAAGCGGTTGCGACGGAGATTGCCGCACGCGGGACGCGCTCGCGGCTCGTCTCCCTGCAGAACATCGAGAACGAGATGAGCGCACAGGAGCTCGAGGCCTGGCAGACCGTCATCCGCGTCATGGCGCACGAGGTGATGAACTCACTGACGCCGGTGTCCTCTCTCGCTGCCACCGCGCATGGCCTGGTGCGAGACGTTCTTGGGCAACTGCCGGCCGATGACCCGCGCGCCAGCGCACTGTCGGATGCCCGGGATGCGCTCGAGGCGGTGTCCCGAAGGAGCGAGGGGCTGTTGCACTTCGTGCGCGGCCACCGCCGCCTGACCAAACCGCTCGCCGCACGGATGGAAGTCATGCCGGTGCAGCGCCTGTTCGCGCGCATCCAACGACTGCTCGCTACCGATCTCGCCGGTCGCGATATCCGGATGGCGACCCGCGTCGAGCCCGAAACGCTCGAGCTCGCGATGGATGCGGAACTGCTCGACCAGGCGCTCATCAACCTGGTCCGCAATGCGCTCGAGGCGTTGCGCGACACCCCTGCCGGACACATCGCCCTATCGGCTCACCGGGAGCCGGACGGCCGGATCGCGATCTCGGTGTCCGACAACGGTCCGGGTATCCCTGCCGATCAGCGCGAGAAGATCTTCGTCCCGTTCTTTACCACCAAGCGCCAGGGCAGCGGCATCGGCCTCACCCTCGTCCGCCAGATCGCCGCCGCGCACGGCGCGAGTGTCGACGTCACGGAAACGCCCGGCGGTGGAGCGACTTTCCGCATTCGGTTCTGAGGGACTCTACAAGTAATTGATTTTATTGGCGCCCCCGGCCGGAGTTGAACCGACGACCTACCGCTTAGGAGGCGGTCGCTCTATCCACTGAGCTACGGGGGCGCCGCCGGCCGGAGTGTACAGGGTGTATGCTGGCTGCGGCAGTGGGTCCCGGGAGTCCTCCATGAGCACGTCCCTCAGCCTCGGGAAGCGTCGCTTCCTTCACGTCGAAGTCCGCAACGTTCCGGCGCTCCAGTCGATCGTGTGGCTGCGCCGCGGGTGGGAAGACCTCCGCCAGATGGAGGCCGCGAGCCTGGCACACGGCGTGATCATCTCGATCATCGGCGCGGTGCTCCTCATGCTCGGCAGCACCCATCCCTATCTCGTCGCCGCCGCAGTGACCGGCTACCTGTTGGTGGGACCGATCATGACAACCGGTGTGTGCGAGCTCTCCAGGCGGCGTGCGGCGCGCGAGCCGCGCAGCTTCGACGAGTCCCTCGAGGCCGTGACCCGCAATCCCGACGCGCTGATGCACTTTGGCGGCATCCTCGCCATCATTGCCATCGTCTGGTTCATCGCCTCCACCCTAGTGCTGCAAGCGTTCCTCGGCATCCGTGTCCCGAGCCTCGCGGTGGCACTCTGGGGCGGCGCCGGCAACTTCGCGAGCACGCGCGAAGTTATCGCCTACTTCTCCTCCGGTGCCATCTTCGCGGTCGCGGTCTTCATGCTATCGGTCGTCGCCGTGCCGCTCATCATCGACCGGCATGCGAGCGCGACCGAGGCCATGTGGGCGAGCGTCAAGGCGACTCTGCGCAACATCCCGGCCATGATCGTGTGGGCGGCGCTCATCGTGGTGCTCTCGGCGCTCGGCTTCGTGACCCTCCTCATTGGCATGATCTGGGTCGCGCCGCTCCTCGGGCACGCGACCTGGCACGCGTACCGGGACCTCGTCGGCTGAGAATTCCGCCGGCTTCCGGAACCTATCTCCTTCTCGGGGATACCTACCCGCATGTACTTGAATGGCATCGGCACCGCGACTCCGCCCACCCGCTACACCAAGCTCGACTGCTGGGAGGCTTTCCGGCGCTCCGAATGGTTCGAGCGCCTGAGCACGCGCACGCGTGCGCTGGCGAGAGCGGTACTGCTCGCCGAGAACGGCATGGAGGCGCGCCGGCTCGCGGTCGGCTCGCTGGCCGAAGTATTCCGCATTGATCCGGACACGCTGCACCGGCGCTTCCTCGAGAACGCTCCGGAGCTCGCGAGCCGCGCGGGTGCAGCCGCTCTGGCCGATGCCGGCGTCGAGACGCGCGACATCGATGCGATCGTCGTGAGCACCTGCACCGGGTACCTCTGCCCGGGACTGTCAGGATATGTCATCGAGCGACTCGGCTTGCGGCCCAATACGCCTGCCTTCGACCTCGTTGGGCAAGGCTGCGCCGCCGCCATCCCCAACATGAGCCTCGGCCGAGCGCTGCTCGCCTCGGAACAGAGCTGCCGCAACGTGCTCTCGATCTGCGTCGAAGTGTCGAGCGCGGCAATGTACCTCGACGACGATCCGGGCGTGCTGGTGAGCGCTTGCCTGTTTGGAGACGGAGCGGGCGCGGCGGTGCTGTCGAACTCCGCACCGGCAGGCCGTCGCCGCATCCTGTGGCGGGACAGCGAGTCCCTTCTCGACCCGAGCCGACGGCAAGCCCTGAGGTTCGAGCAGCGCCGCGGCATGTTGCGCAACGTGCTCACGCGGCCCGTTCCCGAGCTGGCGGCGGAATACGTCGAGCAGGTCACCGGGACGGTGTTGCGGCGTGCGAGTCTCGACGCTTCCCAGATCAGCGTCTGGATCATGCACGCCGGAGGTCGCGACGTGCTGCGCGCCCTCGAGGGGCGGCTCCATCTTGAGGCGCAGGACCTGCGCTACAGCGCCGCGATGCTGCGGGAGTATGGGAATCTCTCGAGCGCGTTCGTTTACTTCGTGCTGCAGGCCGCCTTGGCGGACGGCGCGGCGGGAGGATGGTGGTGGCTTGGCTCATTCGGCGCGGGATTCAGTTGTCACGGGGCTCTTCTGCAGGCGGACTGACGGGTCGGAGCCGGACGGTCCGCCGCGAGATCCTCGATGAGCTCGAGCCCGAGGATCCCCGCGCGATTCGCTCGCGGCGAGATCTGCGGCGCGTCAATGGCGTCATGGGCAGTTGCGGCATCCTGAGCAGGAGCCTGCGTCATGCCATGCCATCTCGTCCGAGTCACCCTCCCCTGCGTCTCCTCGAGCTGGGAGCTGGTGACGGCAGCTTGGCATTGAGGCTTACAAGGCGCTTCGCGGCGCGCTGGCCTGCGGCCGAGCTAACGCTCCTCGACCGACAGGCGCTGATCGCTCCGCCAACGGGTACCGCATTTGCTCGCCTGGGCTGGACGCTGCGGCCCCTCGTCCTGGATGTACTCGAATGGGCGCGAGCCCCGATGCAACAGCAGCTCCCCGCCCGCTGGGATCTCATCCTGGCCAACCTGTTTCTCCATCACTTCGAGGCGGAGAGGCTCCGCGAGTTGTTGTCAGTGGTGGCATCGCGCTGCGACATCTTTGTCGCTTGCGAGCCGCGGCGCAGCCTCCCGGCTTTGCTCGGCGCCCGGTTGCTGCCGGCTCTTGGCGTGAGCGCAGATACCTTGCACGATGCGCTCGTCAGCGTGCGGGCCGGCTTTCGAGACAGCGAGCTGTCGCGCCTGTGGCCTGCTCTCCCGGACGGGTGGCGCCTGGAGGAGCGGCCAGCCGGCCTCTTCAGTCACCTGTTTGTCGCCACGCGCGGCGTCGCGCCGTAATGACAGCGACGTACGATGCCATCGTCGTCGGTGCGGGTCCTGCGGGCTCGACCGCAGCCCTCTTGCTGGCGAGAGCGGGCCGGTCGGTCGCGCTACTCGAGGCAAAGCCGTTTCCCCGGGCCAAGGTTTGCGGAGAGTGCATCGCGGCAAGCAACCTGCCGCTCCTGGATGCTCTCGGTGTGGGCGAGACGCTGCGGCAATGTGCGGGCCCGGAGCTGCGGCGCGTCGCACTCTGGCGCGGTGACGAGAGCATTACGGCGGGATTGCCGGCGCGCGACGAGCGGCATCCCTGGGGCTACGCCCTGCGGCGCGAGCACCTCGATCTGCTGCTCATCGAGGCAGCTCGCGCGGCCGGCGCGGCCGTGCTTCAGCCCGGTAAGGCGCTCGCCATCCGCTATCTGCCGCCCGATGCGCGTTGTGAGGTCGAGGTTGCTCGCGAGGGTGGCCTCAGGCTCACGCTGCGCGCCGCCGTCGTCATTCGCGCGCACGGCTCCTGGCAACCACCACCGGCGGACGGAACCTCCGGAACGCGCAAGGAGCGTCGCCCTTCCGACCTGTTGGCATTCAAAGCACACTTCCAGAACACCCGTCTGGAAGAGGGTCTCTTACCGGTATTGGCGTTTGCCGGCGGCTATGGTGGCATGGTGGTGACGAGCGACGGGCTTGCTACCCTCGCCTGCTGCGTTCGTCGGGACAGGCTGACGGCCTGCCGGCGTGACGAAGTCGACGCGACCGTCAGCGCAGGCGAAACCATCGAGGCGCTTCTCTCCCGCGAGTGCCGCGGCGTGAGAGCGGCGCTGGCCGGCGCCTCCAGGGTGGGTCCATGGCTCGCCGCCGGACCGATCCGACCGGGCGTACGCCTCGGACACTCTGAGAGCGGCGACTTTCGGATCGGTAATGCCGCCGGCGAGGTCCACCCCATCATCGGCGAGGGCATCAGCATGGCGCTTCAGTCCGCGTGGCTGCTCTGCGCGCAGCTCACGGGCTGCGTGGATGCCCTGCGAGCCGACGCGCGCGGGGAGATGCTTCGCCGCCGGATCCAGCAGCGCTACGCGGCGCTCTGGCGAGCGCACTTCTGCGCGCGCATGCGCCTCGCGGCCCTCTTTGCCCATCTGGCCATGCGACCCGGAGCCTCGTTGACTCCCCTCATTCCGCTGCTGCGGCGCGCGCCCGCGCTACTCAGCCTCGCAGCTTACGCAAGTGGCAAGACGCGCTCCGCCGTAATTTGTGCATAGGGGTCCCATCATGACGACGCAAGAACGACTGACGCGAATGCTGCTGCAGCGCTACAAGCTGGACCCCGCCCGACTCACGCCCGAGCAGCCGCTCGGCTCGCTCGGCATCGACTCGCTCGGCATGGTCGAGATGCTCTTCTTCATCGAGGAGGAGTTCGGCGTGCACCTGCCCGCGGAGGGTTTCACGTTGGGCACCCTGGGTGAGGCCGCGAGATACGTCGACGAGCTGATCGCCACCCAGAACGTGAAACCGCAGCCGGTGCCCGAGCAGCCATCCGCCTCGCAGCCCGCCTCGACCGATCCCGGCCTATGAGACGTGTCGCGATCACCGGCATCGGTCTGATCTCACCGCTCGGCAACAGCTGCACGGAAGCGCTCACCAACGCAATCGCCGGCCGCTCCGCGATCCGCCGCATCGAGACGCCCTGGTCCAGCCGGCTCGCCGCACCGCTCGCGGCCTGCGTGCGGTTCCAGGGCGAGGAGCATTTCCCGCCGCCGCGGATCCGGATGTTGGATCGCGTCAGTCAGCTTGCCCTGGTGGCGGCGCGGCAGGCCATCGCCGATGCGCGGCTCGATGTGGCTGCCGCGGACCGCAAGCGCGCCGGCGTCTTCATCGGCACCGGCATGGGGGGCGCCCTGAGCACCGACGAAGGGTATCTTTCGCTCTATCGGGACGGCTGCAATCGCATGAAGCCCTTCTCCATCCTCATGGGCATGACGAACGCGCCCGCCGCATGGATCGGGATCGACTATGACCTGACCGGTCCCAATCTCACTTACTCCACCGCCTGCTCCTCGTCGACGGTTTCGATCGGCGAGGCCTGGCGGCGGCTGCGGCACGGGGAGATCGACCTCGCCATCGCGGGCGGCTCGGAAGCCCCGCTGTCGTTTGGCGCGCTGAAGGCCTGGGAAGCGCTGCACATCCTGGCAAGCGAGGACCCGAGCGACCCCTCCACTTCGTGCAAGCCATTCTCGGCCAATCGCAGCGGGTTCGTCCTGGGTGAGGGCGCGGCGATCCTCGTGCTCGAGGACTGGGCGCGGGCGGTGGATCGCGGCGCCCTCATTCACGGTGAGCTCCTGGGGTACGGGCTCTCCACCGATGCGAATCACATTACCCGGCCCACGGTCGCCGGCCAGGCCGCCGCCATGCATGCGGCGCTACGCTCGGACAATATCGCGGCGCACGCCATCGACAGCATTAACGCTCACGGTACCGGCACGCAGGCCAACGACTCCGTCGAGACAGCCGCGATCAAGGAGGTCTTCGGCGAGCGTGCCTACCGCATTCCCGTGAGCGCCACCAAGGCGATTCACGGCCACCTCCTCGGCGCGACCGGCGCCCTCGAGCTCGCGCTCGCATTGCTGGCGCTGCAGCGGGATGTGTTGTTGCCGACCATGCACCTGAAGGTGCCGGCCGCGGACTGCGATCTCGACTATGTCGCCAACGGCGCGCGCCGCGGCGCGGGCGCGCGCACCGTCATGTCGAGCTCGTTCGCCTTCGGGGGAACCAATGCGGTACTGATCGCGTCAGCGGGCGGCGCACAGCGGCACGCCGCAGCGGGCGAGAACCGCCCGTAGGTCGCGTATCGCGGGAAACACCTCGTTGTTCCAGTCGGCACCCTGGGCATCGTGCGCGCGCTGCTCGTGCTCGACGATGTCCTTGTCCTCGCGGAAGATCCTCTCCGTGAACCAGGTGAAGAACGGCCATAGCAGATGAATGAGACCGGGGATCGGCGGCTTCTTCACGGAGAGGTAGCCGAAGGTTCGGTTGGTGCGCTGCTGGGCATCGAGCGGCGTGTAGCAGAGCCAGACATCCAACACGGGATCCTGGGTCTCCTGGATGTTGCGTCCCACCCAGACCTTCAGGCTCTGTGAGGGATAATCGGTG
Organism: Steroidobacteraceae bacterium; assembly: GCA_050739095.1. Taxonomy (GTDB): domain Bacteria; phylum Pseudomonadota; class Gammaproteobacteria; order Steroidobacterales; family Steroidobacteraceae; genus 13-2-20CM-66-19. The sequence goes on from JBOIAR010000024.1 coordinate 57,426, forward strand.
CGGATGCGCATGTGGTCGCGGAATTCCTGCCGCGCGTTATCGCGCTTACGCATCATGTCGACGATGACGCGCTCGCCCATGGAGGACTTGCCTTCCGTGCGGCTGAAGCTGTACTCGACCTCCGCCCAGTGCTCCCCATGGTGCCGGCCGAGACAGCTCGCGCGTATCGAGCCCATCTGCTTGCGATGCATGAACTGGTGGTTCATGTCGAAGAGATTCTCGTGCATGAAGGTGTAGTGGCACGCCACCTCGCGATTGAGCTTTCGCGTCTTGTAGTCACGGCGCTGCGAGGCGCCGAGCGCGGCGGGCAGGCGCGCCTCCGCCAGAGCAGGATTGCCGGGAAAGATGAAAACGAGCCCGTCGACCTCCCGGGCCGGATAGGTGCGAACGCCGTTCGGCACGCGCTCCCTGCCGAGGTAGGGCACGTCCACGCACTTGCCGGTGCAGTCGTAGGCCCAGCCGTGGTAGTGGCACTTCACGCCATCGCCCTGGACCACGCCCAGGTGCAGCGGCACCTGCCGGTGCGCGCAGCGGTCCTCCAGCGCGATCACCCGTCCGCTTGCACCGCGATACAGCGCAATGGGCTCTCCCGCGAACCGCCGTCCCAGTATCCGGCCGGGCTTGAGCTCATCGGACCAGGCGAGCGGATACCAGTAATCGGGGTTCGCGGCGGTGCGGCGCAGGTCGAGACCCGCCGGCAAAGCGGCCGTAGCGGTCAGAATAGAATGTTCGTCCGGCATCGGCCGCGCCCCCAATTCATAGTCCGAAGCCAGCAAAGATTACGCCCGTCGGCGGCCGCGTGGGGAGCGAAGTTCTGTGATCGATCGCGCTGCGGCGCTGGCCGGTCGCAAGGTCAGCCGCGCACCGCCGGCGCACGCAGATCGGGGACGGGCTCGATCAGACTGGCATCATCCGGCCCCTGGGTCGCGTAGAGCCGACGGCTGACCTGCCACGCGACCATGGTGTCGCTCGGATAGGGCACGAGCGCGGCTTTCGCCTCAACCGGACTTCCTTGCAGCCAGGCCTGGTGATGTTCCTCGCGCAGCACGGCCGGCATGCGCTGCTTCTCGTTGTGGATCTCGGCCATGAGGCTGTTCGGCGGCAGGGTGATGAGCGCGCAGGACAGCACGTGGGTTCCGTCCGGCTGCTTCCTGCGGTCCCACAGCCCCGCGCCACCGAAGAGCGGTCGATCGGCCAGATGCACATAGAACGGCTCCTTGCGGCCATCCCCGAAGAGATGCGGCTCATAGAACCCGGCCATCACCAGAATGCAGCGCTGGCGCCGCTCCCAGGGCTCCCTCCAGGCGTACCACGTCTCGAGCTTCTCGACCGTCGCGTTGATGAGCGGGAAACCGGCTTCGCCCCGAAAAGGCAGCAGGCCCCAGCGCATCATCCGGCCGGTGATGGCGCCATTGACGCTGAGAACGACAGGCACCGGATCCGTCGGCAGCACGCGCCAGCTCGGCTCGAAATGCCACAAGGGCTCGAGCACCCGCCAATAGCGCTCGGCGGCGGCCTGGGACGGAGTCTGATAGCGGGCGCACATGGTTGTTGGCGGCAGCAACGCTTCGATGCGGGGTCTGCGGCCGGATTATAGTGTGTCGACGCTTTGGCATCCCGGAGGTAATCGAATGACGTTCCATACAGGATTGCGGAGGCTGAGGGCCGCGACGGCTCTGCTCGCCATCGCGCTCGGCGTGAGTGCGGCCTGCGCGGCGCCGCCCGTACCCGCCGGTCTCGATGAGTACGTGCACCAGGCCATGGCGCAGTGGAAGGTGCCGGGACTTGCCGTGGCTGTGGTCAAGGATGGCCAGATCGTGCTCGCGCGGGGCTACGGGGTGCGCGAGCTCGGAAAGCCGGGCCGGGTGGATGCCGATACGCTGTTCGATATCGGATCAAACACCAAGGCGTTCACCGCGGCCGCGCTCGGGACGCTCGTGGCCGCGGGGAAGCTTCAGTGGGACGCGCCGGTGGTCAAATACGTGTCCGGTTTCCGTCTCGCCAGCCCCTATGAGACGCAGGAGATCACGCTCCGCGATCTGCTGTCGCATCGCAGCGGCTACTGTGATCCCACCCTCATGTGGTACCAGTCGGACGATACCACCGCGAACGTCATCGAACGGCTGCGCTACCAGAAGCCCAAGTACGGATTTCGGGCGCATTTCTGCTACAACAACACCATGTACCTGGTGGCGTCCCAGTTCATTCCGGCGATCACCGGAACGACCTGGAACGACTACGTGGCCACGCACCTCTTTGCGCCGCTCGGGATGACTCGCACCGTCTCGACTGCCACCGCCGTGGCGGCCTCCTCCGATGTCGCGCGGCCGCACGGCAAGGTGGATGGCAAGGTCCGGGTCATCGAGCCGTATTGGCCGAACAACATGGATGTGTTCGCAGCGGTGGGCGGTATCAACTCGAGCGTGAACGACATGAGCCATTGGCTCATCATGCTGCTCGCGGACGGCCGTTATCGCGGCGAGAAGGTGCTCGACCCTTCGGTCATCCAGGCCATGGAGACGCCGCAGGCGCTGATCCAGGCGGACTCGGATCTCGCAGGATGGTTGCACACGCAGACGCCCGACACCCGGTTCTACACCTACGGGCTCGGCCTCTTTCTCCAGGACTACGGCGGGCACGAGCTGGTCTGGCACGCCGGCGACATCGACGGCATGGCCTCGGCGCTCGCGCTCGTTCCGGATGAGCATCTGGGCGTGGTGGTGCTCTCGAACATGAACGAAAACCGGGCGCCCGAAGGCGTCATGTTCGACGTGCTCGAGGACTATCTGGGGCTCCCTCACCGGGACGTGAGCGCCGCGATGTACGCGTACATCAAGAAGGGAGAGGCACGAGCCGATGCGGCAAGAAAGAAGCTCGCGGCGGCCAGGCGCCCCGACAGGCAAGCGCCGCTGCCGCTCGCCGACTACGTCGCGACCTACTCGGACTCCTTCTACGGCACCGCGTCGGTGCGGGAGGAGCACGGCCATCTCGTGCTCGGCCTGGGTAACCCGAATTTCGTCGGTGATCTTCAGCACTGGAACGGCAACACGTTCCGCGTGCGCTGGCGGTACCGCTTCTACGGCAATACCTACGTCACCTTTGATGTCGATGCGCTGGGTGAGCCCACGAAGCTGTCCCTCGCGCAATCGTCAGCGCACTACGAGCGCACGCCGCCCGCGAATTCGACCCTGACCGGCCGGTGAGCGGGCAGCCCCACCCCCGAAAAGAAGCCTCTTCCCGGAGAACCGGGAAGAGGCTTGCCACTCATCACTTCTTGGCGACGTCGGCCGCCGTCATATAAAAGTACGCGAGGTTTGCGGCGTTGACGGTTCCAATCCCGGAGCCGTTGTCGTAGTTGGTATTCCCATAGTAGAACCAGTTGTCACCCTTGACGATGTCGTTGAAGGGTGCGGCACTTCCATACGCGAGTTTGGGCTTCACGGCGTAGATCACCGGATTGAGGAAGCCTACGCGGCCTCCCGCCGCATCGTCGACCAGCGTCGTCATGCCGTTCAACTGCGGCCCCACGAAGCTCGTGCCGCCCCAGCCGGACGAGGCACAGCCGGGGTACTCGCTCGGCGGAAAGTCGGTGCAGTCGACGACGATGTATCCCGTCTCAGGATCCGCGTTGAGCGAGAGGTCCGGCAGGTTGCGTCCGGAGAAATAACCGGGCAGATCGATCAGATCCTGCGCCCCCTTCTTGCTCGGATAGTTCGGAAAGTAGTACAGACTCTGGCCGGGCTGGGTCAAGCGCATTCCGTTGAAGGACTGCTGATAGGCGGGAATGGACCAGAAGGAGCTCACGCCCCCGCCGCCGCCCGCCGGAAAGATACTATCGTACCCGATCCCGAGATTCTTCAGGCATCTGCTGCTCCAATCGCGCAGCAGGTAGTCCCAGCCCCACACCTGCTCCTCGGGAATGGTGATGGCCACACAGCCGGTCGAGGGAATGGCGGGCTCGGTCGCAGCGACCGTGGTTCCGCCGGCCGCCGTCATATAGGGGTCATTGGCCGGCGAGTCCACGCTGAGCTGCTTCGAGTAGTAGGGATACGCAGCATCCCTGTTTATGTCGTAAGCTCCGGCATCGCCCGAGGCGGCGAAAAACGTCTGTCCCTGCGCCGCGCCTTCCATCAAGGCCTGATCGACGGCAACCAGCTGTCCCGTGGCATCGACGCCGCCATTCAGTGCGGCGAAGTAGAACTCCTCCGGCTCGCCCCAGCTGATCGAAACCGATCCGGCCTGGTTGTCCGCAACGGCGCCATAGAAAAGGTCGATGAAGCCATTGTTGGTGTTGGGAGCGATATAAACGCGAATCTTGGCGTACGGCGCCAGTCCGCCGGACTGCTCGACATCGAGCGAGGTCTCATCGTCACCGACTCCCGCCGCAACCGGCGTGCCGCCGTCCAGCATCACCTTCTTGATGCGGTTCTTCAGCACGGTGAGGCCGATGTCCTGCCAGTATGAGTTGGCGTCCGCTATGTTGAAATTCGCGAGCGTCATGACGCCTATCGTCTGGCCGCGGCCCTGAACACCCGCCTGGTAAAGGGGATTCACGTCATAGAACTTGGCGACGTCGAGGACCGTATAGTCTCCCGGTGTGGTGGCGGTACCGGCTTTTTGCCACGTCACCGCAGGCGGGGTTACGTCGGCGAATGCTCCCTGCCCGAGATGCACGGTCTTCGGGCGAAAGTCGCCCGGCGCGTTGCTGAGGCCAGGGACCGCAAGCACCAGGGTCGAGAGCTCGTTCGGCAGCACGAATTTCCATGCCGGGCGATGGAAGCGCTGGCCGTTGCTCGTGTAATCGTGCAACTGCGTGGAGAAGGCGGCGCTGAACTGGCCGGCCGTGCCGCTCGCACTGATATCGAGGTTATCCGGGTAAACCTCGTTCACCGTGATTCCATACGATTTCAGATAGCGTACGAGCTGCGCGACGGCCTGATTCGAAGGCGCGAAGCGCTCGCGGAACTGCTCGACGGTGAGAAAGTGGTGGTAATTCGGACTGCCCGGCGTGACGGTCTCCGCAATGAAGTTCTTCAGACCTTGCCGATCCCTCACGTTGAGGATGATCGAAGTGGTGAGGGTGCTGCTGGATGCCGTGGGTCCGGCGTCCTGCGTGTCGGCCGCCAGATGCTGACTCGGCGCGGCGGCGGCAACACCGAGGAATCCCACGGCGCATGCCGCCGTTAGAAGGCTCGTATGGAAGCGCATGATGATTTCCCTTGAGTTGGTTGCGGTTCTTGTTAGGTTGCGCGGCGGTACTTCTGCCCAGCCCTTCCCGCAGCAACGCTATGGCACCAGTATAGCGCTTCCGCTTCAGGCAGCGTATGCCCCCGCCACCTGCCGGGCCTTCTCAGGCTCAGCCTTGGGCGGAGCTCGGAATTCCCGTGCAGGGCGTCCATCCGTTACGGCGCCGCTGGTTGCGCATCTGAGCGCTCTCGCCATCATGGCTCACGGGCGCCGCCTCCTCCTTCAGACCGGCCGGCCGCGGTCGCAGCGCGTTCACGTTGATGATGGCGAAGAAGCTTCCGGAAATCTCTGCCAGGGCGCCGACGTAAACCCCGCAGTGGGCGCAGATCAGGAACTCTGTAACCCGATGCCCGAACCGATACCGCCGCAGCCGTTCCGGCTGCTGCACCTGGAATGCGACGGTGCCTTGCGGGTCCGAGGTGCTTTGGGCCCCATGCGCTCGACAGAACGAGCACTGGCATGCCCGGATGGACCACTCCTCGGGCGGCAGGTCAGTCCGATAGACGTAGGTCAGCGCGCCGCAATGGCAACTGCCCTGATATGGCATGCCCCGACTTTATCGCATGCCGGGATGGCCCACCCCTGCGCGGAGGGGCCAGGGAGGAGCCTGCGAGGCCCCGTTTTTTTGGGGGCCCCTAGCGAGCTTCTTGAATTCGGACGAAGCCATAAGTGCGCGCCGAGCAGCGCGTTGTTCAGGAGGGTTGAAGTCCCTCTGGCGCTCGGATGAGGAGCGTCATATCCGAAAGCGGGGTCTAAAAGCCTCGCTGGCCGACGAAGACGAGATTCGTCGGAGGG
>JBOIAR010000025.1:0-54371 GCA_050739095.1 Steroidobacteraceae bacterium
GCAACGATGATCCGTGAGCGAAAGGCGTTGATGCTCGTGGCGCTGCTGTTGGCGGCGGCGCCGGCCTATGCCCTGGCACAACAGCCGCCCGCTGCGAGCCCCCCGCCCGGAAGCGCCGCCCCAATGCCGCCGGGCGCAGGAGGCGGCGCCGCCGGCGCGGCGAGGGCAGTGCCGTGGTCGAGCCTCTCCGCGCAGCAGCAGCGGCTGCTCGGGCCGCTGGCGAGCCGGTGGGGATCGCTGCCGGCGGCGCGCCAGCAGGCGCTTGCGCGCGGCAGCAAGCGCTGGCTCAACATGAGTCCCGCGCAGCACTCCCTGGCCCGCCAGCGCTTCCAGCAGTGGCGGCGGCTCACGCCGCGGCAGCGCCAGACGCTGCGCCAACGCTGGCAGAGATTCAAATCGCTACCGCCGCAGCAACAGGCAGCCATCCGTCAGAGCTTTCGCCGGTTCCAGCGGCTGCCGCCCTGGCGGCGCCGCATGCTGCGCCAGCAATGGCAGCGGGCGACGCCGGCGCAGCGGCAGCTGATGATCCAGCGCGCCCGGCAAATGGGGCACCGGCGTCCGGGAATGCGGATGCGGCGATTCCCGATGATGCGAGCTCCGCGCGGGCCGCCGAGGCCTCGTAATTAAGAGGCCGGCCGCACCCGGATTGGCACGCTGCAGACGCTCACGCGGCCGGCAGGCACTTTGAACCACGGTCCGCGGCGATTGCGCAGCGTTTCGACGTACTGCGAGAAGGTCGGCGTGTCCGTGCGCAGCACTTCGAGAGGAGTACGTTGCGCGGCCGGGAGGTCCGCGGCCACCTGCATCGACTCGATGCGTACCCAGTGGTTGCGATTCATGTAGACGCCCAGAGGACCGTTGCCTCGCGGCAGAGACGAGAGGAGCGGCATACCCTGCACCACCCGCCCGACGAGCGTGGTGTTGCGGTCCAACTGCCTCTCCGGCCCGCCGATGATCGCGTACAGCGCCGTGCCGCCGCCGCTATCGACATTGTTGCCACGCGCGCTGCCGACCATGCCGTAACAGTTGACCAGCCAGGCCCGACCGAACACGGGATCGCGGGCGGCCGGAAACCCGTCCGAGAATCCAACCTGGGGGGCGTAGGTGTCAGCATCGGGCAGCAGCGTGAACGGCAGGTCGCGCGACGGCCGCTCGAACTCCGCAGCCACCATGCGGCGGGCCGTGCCCACCGACTTGCGGCCGGTGGTGTCGCCCCATTCCGCCACTCCGTTGTCCTGCACCCGGAAGATGGGCAGGCCGTTGAAGAAGCCCTGACGCACCAGCTTCTTGATGTTGGCGACGTAGCGCGGCGCGAATTGCGGCGCGAGCTCGATGACCACCCGTCCCTGAGGCAGGGTCACGTAGAGGGTGTCATCGGGGTCGAGCGCCCGCCATGCGGATGCGGGCGCGCGCGCGAGCATCCCGGCAGGCGTGCGCGCCGGGTGGGCGTGCAGCGCCTGCAGCGACGGCGGCGTGTTATCGGCCGATTCCTGCCCGTGGCAAGGGAGGGCGGCGAACGCCGCCAGAGTCAAGCCAAGTCCGAGCACAGCACGCACGCCCGATCTCCTTCTCATCCGACCGCCTTGACCGCCTGGATCAGCTCCGCTCCGGCCTTCTGCGCGTCGCCGTAGAGCATTCGCGTATTGTCGAGGTAGAAGAGCGCATTCTCGATGCCCGAAAAACCGGCGCCCGTGCCCCGCTTGATGACAATGACATTCTTCGCCCGGTCGGCGTTCAGGATCGGCATGCCGTAGATCGGGCTCGACTTGTCGGTGCGGGCCACGGGATTGACGACGTCGTTCGCGCCGATGATGAGGGCGGCATCCGCGGTCTCGAACTCCGCGTTGATCTCATCGAGATCGGCGATGAGATCGTAGGGCACACCGGCTTCCGCAAGCAGCACGTTCATGTGCCCCGGCATGCGGCCCGCCACCGGGTGAATGGCGAACCTCACCGTCACGCCGCGCTCGATGAGCAGCTGACAGAGCTCCCAGATCTTATGCTGCGCCTGGGCGACGGCCATGCCGTAACCCGGCACGACGATCACCTTCTGTGCGAAGGCCAGCATGACGCCGACGTCGGAGGCTTCGATGGGCTTGAGGCTGCCCGTCACGGTCCCCGCCGGGCCTGCGCTCGTCTCTCCGAACCCGGAGAAGAGCACGTTGGCGAGCGACCGGTTCATCGCCTTGGCCATGAGCTGGGTGAGGAGGGTGCCGGCCGCGCCGACCACCGTGCCCGCAACGATCATGGCCGCGTTGTGCAGCACGAAGCCGTCGAGACCCACCGCGAGGCCGGTGAGAGCGTTATAGAGCGAGATCAGCACCGGCATGTCCGCGCCGCCGATCGGCAGCGTCATGCTGACGCCGAGGATCAGCGCGAGGACGAAGAGCGCGGTGACGACATGCGGTGAGTCGTTGAAATGACCCGCGAGAAGCGCCGCTTGCAGCAGCGTCGCCGCGAGCAGCAGCAGGTTGAGCACCTGCTGGCCACGGAAACGGAAGCTGCGCTTGATGAGTCCCTGAAGCTTACCGAAGGCGATGGCACTGCCGCTGAAGGATACGGCGCCGATGAGACCGCCGACGACGGCGAGCGTCGCAGCGCCATAACCTTCGGCCCCGCCGCGATAAAGCTCGACCGCGGCGATGGCCGCGGCGGCGCCGCCGCCCATGCCGTTGTAGAGAGCGATCATCTGCGGCATGTTGGTCATGGCGACGCGCTTGCCGCTCCACCACGCGAGCACCGCGCCGACGAAGATGGCGGCGCCGATGAGGGGATAATTGCTCAGCCCCGGGTAGGCGAAGGTGACGAGCGTGGCGACCAGCATGCCCGCGCCGGCCCAGAGAATGCCGCTGCGCGCCGTAACCGGCGAGCTCATGCGCTTCAATCCCACGATGAAGAGCACCGCGGTGACGAAGTAGCTCGCCTGGATCAGCGCGCCGGTCCCCAGGATGGGCATGCCGGACATCTAGTGCGTTCCCCGGCGCGCGCCGCCCGCCCTGCTCGATTTGAACATCTCCAGCATGCGCTCCGTGACCACGTAGCCGCCCATGGCATTGCCGGCCGCGAGCAGCACGCCGATGAAGCCGATCGTCTTCTCGAGAGGCGTGTGGGCGTTGCCGAGCGCCACCATCGCGCCAACCAGAACGATGCCGTGCACGAAGTTGGATCCCGACATGAGCGGGGTGTGCAGGATCACCGGCACACGGGAGATGACCTCGTAGCCGGTGAAGGCCGCGAGCATGACGATATAGAGCGCAACGATTCCGGTCATTCTTTCAACCCTCGATTGCCTTGCGCGTAGGCTCATGTTTGATCTCACCGGCGTGCGTGAGACAGGCCTGCGCGAACACTTCATCGCTCCAGTCAATGGCGAGCTCGCCCTTCTGGATGGCGGGCTTGAGGAAATTGAGCAGATTGCGGGCGTACATCTCGCTGGCGTTGTAGGCGAGCTCGCCGGCGAGCCCCACCGCGCCGATCACCTTGACGCCCTGGTGCGTCACCACCTCGCCGGCACGGGTGAGCTCGCAGTTGCCGCCCTGCTCCGCGGCGATGTCGACGATGACCGATCCCGGGCGCATGCGCTCGACGGCCCCGCGCTGGATGATCTTCGGCGCCCGCCGGCCGGGAACAGCCGCCGTCGTCACCACCGCATCCGCGGCGGCGATGCGCGAATCGAGCACCTCCTGTTGCTTGCGCCGCTCTTCGTCGGTGAGCTCGCGCGCATAGCCACCGGCGCCTTCGGCGCTCACACCGGTCTCCACGAACTTCGCTCCGAGCGATTTCACTTGCTCTCGCGTAGCGCCACGAACGTCGTACGCCTCTACCACTGCGCCAAGGCGTTTCGCCGTCGCGATCGCCTGTAGTCCCGCGACACCAGCCCCGATGACGAGAACCTGCGCCGGACGGATCGTCCCCGCGGCCGTCGTCAGCATCGGAAGAAACTTCTGCAGGTAATTGGCGGCGATCAGAACCGCTTTATAGCCGGCGATGGCGGCCTGCGAGGACAGCGCGTCCATCGACTGCGCGCGCGAGATGCGCGGCACCAGCTCCATCGCAAAGCTCGTGATCCGCCGCTCCTTCAGCGCCTTCACTTCCTCGTGCCGCGCATACGGCTGCAGGAAACCGATGAGCACGGCGTCGGGTTTCAGCGCCTGGATCTGCGCGAGCGAGAGCGGCTGGACCGTCAGGAGAACCTGCGCCTGCTCGAGCACGGCACTCGCCGAGTCGGCCCACTCGACGCTGCGGTAGGTGGCATCCGGAAACTGAGCGCTCGCTCCGGCGCCGCGCTCGAGCAGCACTCGCGCGCCGCTCTGGGCCAGCTTCTCGGCCACCTCAGGAACCAAACTGACACGAGTCTCGCGGGGCGCGCTCTCGCGGAGCGCGCCAATGATTACTGGCATCTACGGCCCTCTCAGGGGCTTCCCGGGCGTGGGATGTTGAATATTCGCATAAAACTGCCGTATCTTACACCTTGCCATGATGGGCATAGACCTGGAACGGGCCGACCGCGGCTTTGCGGACGACCTGCGGATCGTCCCGGCGGGTGGGGCGCGCGGGCTCTCCCAACTCGTCCTGCGTACGGACGTCGCCGGCATGCCGCTCGAGTGGATCGATTACCGGGAGGCGGCCCGGCTCTACCACCAGGAGCAGGTGGCCTATACGTGCGGCTCGCCGCTTTTCGACCTCTACGGCGGCGTGAATGCACTGACCGGTCGACGCACGGTGCTCGAGATCAATTCGATCGTCGCCACCGTCGGGCACACGGGCAATCCCGGCAATACGCGCCACGATTACATCCCGCCGCTCAACAACCAGACGCTCTTCCGGCGCGATGCGTACCTGTGCATGTACTGCGGGCTGCGCTTTCCTTCGCGTGAGCTCTCGCGCGACCACATCAGGCCATTCAGCCAGGGTGGCCTCGATATCTGGACGAACGTCGTCACCGCATGCCGGCGCTGCAACAACCATAAGGCCTCGCGCACGCCGGAGCAGGCGAAGATGCAGCTGATCGCGGTACCGTTCACCCCGACCTACGCGGAATACATCTTCCTCAAGGGCCGGCGGGTGCTTGCGGATCAGATGCAGTATCTGCTCGCGCACTTTCCGCGCTCGAGCCCACTGCACGACCGCCTCCAGCGCTGGCTCAGTTGAGCAAGGCGCTGGATCCGGGCTTTGCGCTGCGCAATCCCTGCTGCGCGCAAAGCTCCGGGGTGGTCATCTCGCTGCGCTGTCCCTGCTCCGCGAGAGCCCGGGGCGGACTCCTGTCCGCCCGCTCGTCGCTTGCGCGACTCGCCCATGGCCAGCCGTGCGACGCCTGCGTCGCACCCTGCCCGGCGGCGGGGCACATCCCTGTGCCGGGTCGCTGGCTCGTGCCGCTTCATGTTTTCGGGATTGGTACGCCGTGATTTTCCTCGTCGACGCGTCGGTCTACGTTTTCCGCGCGTATCACTCGCAGCTGCCGCAAATGGTGGACGGCGACGGCAATCCCGTGCATGCGGTGTTCGGCTTCGCCCGCTTCCTCGGCGATCTCATGGAGCGCATACGTCCGCGCTTCATCGGCGTCGCCTTCGATCAGCGGCTGACGACCTCCTACCGCAACAGGATCTACCCCGCCTACAAGGCCAACCGCGAGCCGGCGCCCGCCGGCCTCGCCCGACAGTTCGAGTATTGCCGCGAGCTCTGCCGCCATCTCGGCCTGTCGGCGTTCGTCGATCGGGAGTTCGAGGCCGACGACATCATCGGCACGCTCTCCTGCCTGATGCGCGCGGAAGGGATCCGCTCGGCCTTCATCACGCGCGACAAGGATCTGGCACAGCTCGTGCGCGACGGCGACCTGCTGTGGGACTTCGGCGCGCGCACGCAGCTCGGCTACCGGGACGTCGAGCGCTACTTCGGCGTGGCGCCCGAGGGCTTCGCCGACTTCCTCGCCCTCACGGGCGACACCTCCGACAACATTCCCGGCGTACCGGGCATCGGGCCGAAGATCGCGGCCACGCTGATGCGAAAATTCGGCTCGCTCGATGAGCTCTACGCCAACATCGGCCGAGTCGCCGCCCTGGGGTTGCGCGGCGGCAGCGCGCTCGGCGAGCGGCTGCTGGCGCATCGCGAGTCGGTCTTCGTGGCGCGCCGTCTCACGCGTATCGTCTGCGACATGCCGCTCGGCGTGGCGGCCTCCGACCTGCGGCCGCGGGCCCCGGATCTTGCGGCTCTGGGATCGCTATACGATCGGCTCGGGTTCGGGCCGCTGCTTCGCCGCCAGGGCGAACGGCTGGCCGCGCAACGCGAGGCGGTACCCGCGGCCGTCGCGAGCTGAGCATTTGTGGGAGATGTCGGACTTGCGCGTTCATCCCCGCACAGGCGGCCAAAGTCGCGCCTTTGGCCGCCGGCAACGAAGGCACTGTCCGCAAAACGGCCGCAGGCCAGTTTTGCCAATGGACCACAGGAGCCCTGCTTGACCGAGAACGGCTCGACCGAGGACGGTGGATTCGAGGCCATCGCGCGCGAGATCACCGGGCAGCTGGGCAGCGACTGCGCACCCGAGCCGGAGAGCGCCGTCTCGGGCGGCAGCATTCATCGCTGCTACCGTTGGCGCTGCGGCGACTCGCTCCTCTTCGTCAAGGTGGCGGCTCGCGCCGACGGCGCAGCGCTGGTGGCCGAAGCCGCAGGGCTCGAAGCGCTCGCGACCGCACAAGCAGTCCGCGCGCCGCGCGTGCTCGCCCATGGCACCGCCGGGCGCAGCGCCTTTCTCGCGCTCGAATGGATCGAGTCCCGACCGGCGGGTGGCGGCGCGGAGCGCAGGCTCGGCGAGCGGCTCGCAGCGCAGCACCGGGTCACCGCCGCGACATTCGGCTTCGCTACCGACAACTTCATCGGCAGCACGCCGCAGCCGAATGGCTGCCTGTCCGACTGGGCGGAGTTCTTCCGCGAGCGGCGCCTGCGCCCTCAATTCGCGCTTGCGACCCAGAACGGCTTCGCGGAGCTCCTCGAGCGGCCCGGCGCCCGCCTCCTCGAATCGGTCGCTGCGTTGCTTGCGGGCCACCGGCCCGAAGCTTCGCTCCTGCACGGCGACCTCTGGGCCGGCAACTGGCTCGCGGACCCGCGCCAGGAGCCGGTGATCTTCGACCCGGCGGTGTACTACGGTGATCGCGAGGCGGACCTCGCCATGACCCGCCTCTTCGGCGGCTTCGGCCGCGCCTTCCATGACGCGTACCAGGGCGAGGCGCCTCTGCCCGCCGGGCATGCGGTGCGTGCCGAGCTCTACAACCTCTATCATGTGTTGAATCACGCCAACCTGTTTGGCGGCGGCTATGCCCGCCAGGCGCGCGCCAGCATCGAGCGCCTGCTCGCGGAGGTGCGGGGTTAGGGCGGTGAGACTCCCAGGGCCGCCGGGGATTCGGCTAGGATGAAGCGCTGGATCCGGGCTCCTGCCCTAGTCGATGGGGGAAAGTCACTCATGGCGAGCAAGAACATCATGTCCGTCCTGCAGGAGGAGCGAACGTTCGCCCCTGCCGCCGATTTCGTCGCGCGGGCCCGCGTCAAGCCCGCGGACCTCGAGCGCATGCGGCGGCAGGCAACCGACGACCCTGCGGGCTTCTGGGCTCGGCTCGCGCGCGAGGAAATCACCTGGCATACCCCTTTCACGGTGACGCTCGACGAGTCTGCCGCTCCGAATTACCGCTGGTTCACCGACGGTCGCCTCAACGTCTCGTTCAACTGCCTGGACGTGCACCTTGCGAAGCGGGGACAAAAGACGGCGATCATCTTCGAAGGGGAGCCGGGGGATACCCGTAGGCTCACGTACCGGGAGCTGCACGCCGAGGTTTGCCGGTTCGCGAACGCCCTGAAGGCGCAGGGCCTGCGCAAGGGCGACCGGGTGGCGATCTACCTGCCGCTGCTGCCCGAGACCATCGTCGCCATGCACGCCTGCAACCGGATCGGCGCCATCCACTCGGTGGTGTTCGGCGGGTTCTCCGCGCCGGCGCTCAAGGATCGCATCGAGGACACCGGCGCCAAAGTGCTGATCACCGCCGACGGCGGCTGGCGCGCCGGGCACCCGATAGAGCTCAAGGCGGCCGCGGACAAGGCGCTGGCCGGGGGCTGCAAGACCATCGAGCGGGTCATCGTCCTGAAGCGCACCGGCCGGTCGGTATCGATGCGGCGGGGGCGCGATCTTTGGTGGCATGAGGTGCTCGAGGGCCAGTCGCCGGTCTGCGAGCCGGAGTGGGTCGAGGCGGAGCATCCGCTCTACCTGCTCTATACGTCGGGATCGACGGGGAGACCCAAGGGAATCCAACATTCGAGCGGCGGCTATCTGCTCGGCGCGAAGCTGACCACCCAGTGGGTGTTCGACCTGCGCGATGAGGATGTCTTCTGGTGCACCGCGGACGTGGGTTGGGTGACCGGCCACAGCTATGTGGCCTACGGGCCGCTCGCCGCCGGCACGACTGTGATGCTGTATGAGGGCGCCCCGACGACGCCCGATGCCGGACGCCTCTGGAAGATCTGTCAGGATCATGGCGTCAGCGTCTTCTACACGGCGCCCACCGCGATCCGCGCGCTGATGAAGCTCGGCGACGAGGTACCGGCGCGCTACGATCTCTCGCGCCTGCGCCTGCTCGGCAGCGTCGGCGAGCCGATCAACCCCGAGGCCTGGATGTGGTATCACCGGGTGATCGGCCGCGGCCGCTGCCCGATCGTCGACACCTGGTGGCAGACCGAAACCGGCGTGATCCTCATCTCCCCGCTCCCCGGGGTGACACCGACCAAGCCCGGCTCCTGCACGCTGCCGCTGCCGGGCGTGGAGGCTGACATCGTCGATGAGCGCGGCGAGCCGGTGACCCGACCGGACGCCGGCGGTTACCTCGTCATCAGGAAGCCCTGGCCGGCAATGTTGCGCACCATCTGGGGCAACAACGCGCGCTATCTCGCCGCCTACTGGGAGAGATTCAACAAGCGCTTCTACGTGGCGGGTGACAGCGCCCACCGCGACAAGGACGGCTACTTCTGGATCATGGGCCGCATCGACGATGTGCTGAACGTCGCCGGCCACAGGCTTGGGACCATGGAGATCGAGTCCGCCCTGGTATCCCATCCGCGGGTCGCCGAGGCGGCCGTGGTCGGCAAGCCGCACGAGATCAAGGGCGAGGCCGTTTTCGCCTACGTCGTCTGTCGCGGCCTGCGCCCCACAGGCGACACGACTTCTCTGGTCAACGAGCTGCGCAACTGGGTGGCGGAGAATCTCGGGGCGATCGCCAAACCCGACGAGATCCGCTTCGCCGACAACCTGCCGAAGACCCGCTCCGGCAAGATCATGCGCCGCCTGCTGCGGGCGATCGCACGCGAGGAGGAAATCTCGCAGGACGTCTCGACGCTGGAGAACCCCGCCATCCTCGATCAGCTGCGCGGTCTCGATGCGCCTGCCGCTGCCAAGTCCCGCGGGCGCGCCAGGAGCCGCAAACGCGGCGCGGTGCGCAAGCGTGCCAGGCACGCGGGGACAGGATCCGCGGCGGGGAGGCCCAAGGCCAAAGCGAAGAGATCCGGCCCGACGAAGGGCCGATCGGCGGGCGCGAGTGCGCGCGGCGCGCGGCGCAAGTCCACTCGCTCCCGCAGCGAGGCGCGCCGTGCTCCCCTCAAGCGTGTGACGAGGTCCAAGCCGGCGCGGCGCGGCGGACGAAAGCTGCGCGCGAAGCGCTGACAGCCGCCTCAGGCGCGGTGCTTGCGCAGCACCTTCTCGAACTGCTCGGCCGGTACCGGTCGGCAATGGAAATAACCCTGCGACTGATCGCAGCCCAATTCCCTGAGCACGCCGAGCTGGCCCTCGGTCTCCACTCCCTCCGCCACGACCTTCAGCCCGAATGCCGAGGCGAGCCCGATCACACTGGATACCAGCGTGACATTCGCCTTGTTCTCCGGCAGCCCCGTGATGAACGACCGGTCGATCTTCACCAGGTCCACCGGCAGTTTCGACAGCAGTCCGAGCGACGAGTAGCCCGTCCCGAAGTCATCGAGCGCAACGCGCAACCCCGCCGCCCGCAGCGCGCTGAGCTTGCGGCTCGCGCCCTCGACATCGTGCAGCAGTCCGGTCTCCGTGATCTCGAGATCGATCCCGCATCCCTCGCCGAGGCACGGCCGCGCCGCCGCGAGCACCTGCTCGACGAACGCGCGGCGCCGGATCTGCTGCGCTGACACGTTCACCGCCACTCGCAGCGGCCCCAATCCCGCACGGCGCCAGCGCAGGCAGTCGTCCGCGGCCTGCCGCAGCACCCAATCACCCACC
Organism: Steroidobacteraceae bacterium; assembly: GCA_050739095.1. Taxonomy (GTDB): domain Bacteria; phylum Pseudomonadota; class Gammaproteobacteria; order Steroidobacterales; family Steroidobacteraceae; genus 13-2-20CM-66-19. The sequence continues at coordinate 10,277 of JBOIAR010000025.1, forward strand.
GCGACGATCATGCCCGATGACTCGAGGACCGGCAGGAACTGTCCCGGCTGAACCAACCCCTGCTCCGGGTCCTGCCAGCGCAGCAGCGCCTCCGCCCCCTCGATCCGACCCGATGCGAGATTCAGCTGCGGCTGGTAGTGCAACACGAACTGTCGCTCATCGAGCGCGGTGCGCAGCCGATGCTCGAGCGCGAGCCGCTCCGCGATGTCGCTGTGCATCTCGATCTGGTAATGCAGGTACTGCTCGCCGGCCTCCTTCGCCTGCTTGAGCGCCGCCTCCGCCCGCTGCGCCAGCGTGTTGCCGTCCTTGCCGTCAGCCGGCGAGCGCGCGATGCCGGACCGGAAGGAAGTGCGCAACACCCGTCCCTCGATGCGGAACGGCTCGCGGAACACCGTGTTGTCCAGCAGCGTGGTAACGCTCTCCGCGGAGGTGCCCTCCTGCGGCAACATCAACACGAACGTCCCGCCACCGAGATAGCCAATCCGCTCATCGTCCGCGATGTGGTACTTCAGGCGCTTCGCCACCGCCTGCAGCAGCAGATCGCCGGCGTGCCGCCCGAAGCTGTCGTTGACCTTGCTGAGATGCATGACATCGAAGGCAACGACGGTCGGAGCGCTCTCGAGCGCCGCGCGGCTGCGCAGCCGCTGATCCACCCGCTGACAGAACAAGGCCCGCTTGGCGAGGCCGGTGAGCGGGTCGAACGAGGCGAGGTACTGGGCCGCATCCTCCTGCTGCCGGTAACGCAGCGCGAACGACAGATTGGCCGCAATATCCTGCAACAGGCGCAGCTCCTCGTCGCTCACCACGTGCGCCTCACGCGAACCGAGCGTCAACGCGCCGACCGGGGCGCCGTCGACGATGAGCGGCAGCGCCACGAGCGAGCGCAGCCCCGCCTGCAACAGCCTGTCGCGGATCGCCACCGGCGGCTCCGAGCGAGTCAGGTCGGCGCACAACGCGATCTCGCCGGTGCGCAGGGCCCGGCCGGTCAGGCTGGTATCCGGCTCCGTGCCGTCGCCGATCGTCAGCACGGCGGGGATGTTTCCCGCCGACTCATCCGCGCCCAACCAGTACCAGGAGTTGACGGTCCGTCCGTCGCTGGCGACGCGGAAAACGACTGAGCGGTCGTAAGCACCCACCTCGTACGCGACGCGGCAGGCCTCGCGCAAGAGCTCGTCCCGTTCGCGGATGCGTAGCACGGCGCCGTTGATGCCGCTCTGCATCTTCAGCCTGCGCGTCAGCCGTGCAATCTCGCGCTCCGCGGCGCGCCGCCGCGTGCGCTCCTGCACCTCACGCAGCGCGCGTCGGACCGCCGGCACGAGCCGCGCGGGATTGGTCTTCAGGACGTAGTCGACCGCCCCGCGCCGCAGCGCCTCGATGGCGCGCTCCTCGCCGATGGTGCCGGAGAGAAATATGAAGGGAACGTCCGGCGCCTCCGCGCGGGCGATGTCGAGAGCGGCGAGCCCGTCGAAGGCCGGCAGTGTGAAGTCGGAAAGTATGACGTGGGGGCGGAACTGTCTGAGAGCGGTGCGGAATTGCGGCTCGTCGGTCACGGTGCGCGGGATGCAGGCGATTCCACCGGAGCTCAGGTGCCGCACCGCGAGCTCTGCCTCGGTGGCGGCATCCTCGACGATGAGCAGGCGCAATCCCTTGACGGCAACGGTCTCCCTGCCCGCGGCCGGCACGGTACCATTCCGCGCGCGAGCGACTGCTCCCTTCCTCTTGCCTCCTCCGGCGCTTACCAGTTGTCAACTCCGCGTGCCCGCCGCCGCTTCATACTACTCTTCCCCGATCGAGCGGAAATCGAGTCCGAGAGAGCGCAGCTTACGGTAGAGGTGCGTGCGCTCCATGCCGACGCGCTTGGCGAGCTGACCGACCTTGCCATTGCAGAGCAGGAGCTGTTGCTGCAGGTAGGCGCGCTCGAACTGCTCGCGCGCCTCCCGCAGCGGCAGGGCGAGCAGATCCTGCTTGACCAGTGGCTCGCCCGAAGGAGCCTGCACGGCGAGCTCGCGCTCGATCTCATCGAGACTGATCTCCTCGCCTCCCCCCTGGATCAACAGCCGGTGGACCAGGTTCTTCAGCTCGCGCACGTTGTCGGGCCAGGGATAGTTGCGCAACCGGTTCTGTGCGGCGACGCTGAACCGCCGGAACGGCAGGCCCTCGGTGTCGACGATCCGGTCGACCTGTTGGCGCAGCAGCTCCGGGACATCCTCCGCGTATTCCCGCAGCGGCGGTACCCGGACGATGAGCGTGTTGAGATGGGCGAGGAGGTCCCGGCGCAGCCCCTCCGGCCCGGCCCGCCCCTCGACCCCCGGCTGCGCGGAGGACACCACGCGCGCGCGCAGCTCGACCGGCTCTGCGCTGCCGAGCGGCGTGAAGCGGCCGGAGCTCAGCGCGCCGACCAACAGGCGCTGGGCATTCGGCGGCAGGTCCTCGATCTCCTGGATGAAGAGCGTGCCGTCCGCCGCCGGCTCGACCAGACCCGGGTAGCGGTTCGCGCCCTCCATACGCCCGAACAACCGGCTCTCCGCGTCCGCCTCGCGCACGCTGCTGGCGACGAGGGTGACGAAGGGCGACCCGGCGCGCGGCCCCCGCTCGTGCAGGTACCTCGCGAACGCCTCGCGGCCCGAGCCCGGCTCGCCGATGAGGAGCACGGAGGTGGCGTGGGTGGCGATCTGCTGCAGCTCCGTGCGCAGCTGCTGCATCAGCTTGCTCTTGCCCGCGGGCACCGCCAGCGCCGGCACGAACAGCCTGCCTGACTGGCGGCGGCGCCTGCCGGCATCGAGCGCCCGCTCCACGGTGCGCAGCAACTTCGCGAGCGACAGAGGCTTCTCGATGAAGTCGAACGCGCCGAGGCGCGTGGCCTCGACCGCCGTCTCCACCGTTCCATGGCCCGACATCATGACGACGGGGCAGCCGTCGGCTACGGATGAGGACCATTCGCGCAGCAACGTGATGCCGTCGACGTCAGGCATCCAGATGTCGAGCAGCACGAGATCCGGCGTCTGCCGCGCGCGCGAGGCGCGCGCCTGGACTGCGTTAGCGGCAACATCGACCTCGTAGCCTTCTTCCGAAAGGATCTCCTTCAACAGACCGCGGATGTCCGCCTCGTCATCGACCACCAGGATGTGTGGCGCGCTCATGCTCTCTCTCTCCGCAGTTGCTCTCTTCGGTCACGCGCAGCGGCCGCCGTCCGCGTGCTGTCCACGAGGGGCAGCAGCACCCTGACGCGCGCCCCGCCCTCCGGGCGGTTGTCGGCATCGATCCGCCCGCCATGCTCCTCGACGATCTTCTTGACAATCGCGAGGCCGAGGCCGGTGCCCTTGGGCTTGCTCGTGACGTAGGGGTCGAAGACGCGGCCGAGGAGCTCGCGCGGGAACCCGGGGCCATTGTCACATACCGTGATGGCCGCGCAGGCTCCTTCCTCCGCGCCTTCGAGCCGGGTGGCGATCTCGAGCCGAGGCTGCGGCGCACTTTCGAGCGCCTCGAGCGCGTTGGTCACCAGATTGTTGAGGATCTGGCGCACCCGGCTGCGGTCGGCCTCGATGGCGTCGAGCCGCGCATCGAGATCGAGATGAATGGCCGCGCGCGGGTCCTGCGAGCGGTAGAGCTCCGCGACTTCGGTCACGAGCTGATTGAGGCTGAAGCGGCTGACGCTCATCGCGGGCGCGCGCGCATACTCGCTGAAGGCGTTCACCATCTGCTGCATGCTCTCGACCTGCTGCACGATGGTGTGGGTGGCCCGCTCGAGGATCTCCGCGTCCCGGGGCCCCATGCTGGCGAGCAGGCGCCGCCGCAGACGCTCGGCGGAGAGTTGGATGGGGGTGAGCGGGTTCTTGATCTCGTGGGCCAGGCGGCGCGCGACCTCGCCCCAGGCGGCATCCCGCTGCGCCTGCAGCAGCGTCGTGATGTCATCGAAGACGATGACGTAGCCCATGTCACCTCCCTCTCCCGGCAGCGGCGTACACGCGCACATGAGATTGCGCCGCCCATGCGCGCCGTGGCTCGCGCCACCCTCGAGATCGAGCTGCTCCCGCCATTCATCCCGGCCGCGGGCGAAGCGCACGGCGAGCGCCGCGACGAACTGCCCGAGGCGCTCGTTGCTCGCCGACAGCTCCGACAGGGAGCGGCCGGTCGCCGCCGACAGATCCGTGCCGAGGATCGCGCCGGCCGCCTCGTTGGCCATGCGCACGGTGAGCGTCCGGTCGACCGCGAGCACGCCGGTCGAGAGCCGGGCCAGGATGATCGCCAGACGCTCGCGCTCGCGCTCGACCGCCTGCTGGCTGCGGGTCGCCTCCTCGTGCGCGCGCCGCAGGCGCTTGGTCATGTCGTTGAACGAGTGCACCAGAAATCCCATCTCGTCCCGGGAGGGAAGCGGCAGGCGCGTATCGAAGTCGCCCTTGCCGACGGCCCGGGTACCCGCGATGAGATCCTGCACCGGGCGCGCGAGCCGTTGTGCGGAGAAGATGGCCCCGTAGAACGCCGCCAACATGGCGAGCAACAGGACCAGTGTCAGTGTCAGGCTGAAGCTGTACTTCAGCGGCTCGCGCAGGGCGGCGAGATTGCCGTACTGCGAGTAGGCGTGCTGCACGGCATCGGAGAGTCCCGCGAGCTGGCTGGGCACCGGGTAGAGCGCCATGACGTAGCGATCCTCCGGGCTGCCGGGCGAGTCGCTGAGCGGTGCGCCGATCCGGATGACGTACTGGCCGTGCGCCTGCGGCTCGAGGCTCACGTAGGGGCGATGCTCGCTCACGCGGCGGACGAGGTCCGCGGGCGGCGCGAGCGGCACGCTGGCGAGCGGGTTGGCGAGACTCGCCGCGAGAATGCGCTCGTCACCGCCGAAGAGGACGATCTCGGAGGCGGCGGTCGCACGCCGCTCCTCATCGAGCCGTGTCTGGATCTGCATGCCCGAGCGCGATTCCAGGGAGCGCGCGAGCAACTGCGTGCGCCGCGAGCATTCCTCCACCCGCAGCTCGAGCGCCGAGCGCGAGAGCACCAGCGCGTCCTTCAGGCCTTGGCGCACCTCGACGCGGAACCAACTGTCAATGCCACGGTTGAGGAACTCGAGCGAAGAGAAATACACGATGAGCAGCGGCGCCACCACCAACGCGCCGAAGATGATCACGGTGCGCGCCGTCAGGCGCGAGCCCGGCACGTGGTTGCGGTAGTCGCGCACGAGCTGCCAGAGCTTTCTCACCAACAGAACGGTGAGCGTCAGCACGCCGGCGATGTTGAGAAGCACGATCCACGGCTGCAGGCGGCCGAACTCCGCCGAGTTCTGCACGCTCATGGCGAGCAGCAGCAGCAGGGCGCCGAGGCCGACGATGCCCCAGAGCGCCAAAGACCACGCGCCGCGGCGGCTTGCCCGCAGCCGCTGCGCCGCCTCGCGATCGTCGCTTACACCGGCAGGGACCATGAGTACCACCTGCTCACGCGTTGCCAGTCATCGGTCCAGAAAAGCAGTGCGCGCAAAGAGGCGGGCAGCTTGCCGCGCCGCACGCCCGCGCGCACGCTGATGATATAGCGGCCTCCATCGAGCTGCGGCTCGACCAGGATGGGCCAGGCGTCGACCTCGCCTAGATAGGCGAGCGCCTCCTTCAGCGTATCGAAGCTTTGCTGCTCGCCGCTGCGTACATCGCGAACCACGAAGCGATCGGTGACCACGTGATAGGCAAGCTCGCGTCGCAGTGTGAGATCAACGACGTTGGCGTTGAACCAGAGATGCCGGACGCGGTCGACGCGTACCTCGACGTCGAACGTGAGCGTGACCCCGTCCTGCAGTGCCTCCCGGATCGCCGGATTCAGCGGGTACTGGACGTGCGCGTAGAGCTGGATCACGCCGCGATCGAGGTTGACGTGGGCGGAGCTGACCACCAGCACGCCATCGAGCGCGTTGGCGAAAGCCAGCGCGCCAGAGAATAGGAGCACCAGCGCTGCGGCGAGAAGCGTCAGAGCCCGCCATCGCCCGCTCGCGGAGCCACGAGTACGCAAGTGCCCGCGTGTGCGCTCCGGTCGTGAGAACCGTCGTGGCATGGATGCAACAGCAAATCCGTAAGTCTCTTGGAACCGAACGTGCTGCTCAGGTTCCACGCGTTGTCTTTTCGAGACAAGCATAATAGAAACCGTCGGTTCCCGCCGCTCCTCCGCAAAGGAGCTGGGTGCCGACGGTCTGGGCGAGCCCCCCGGGAGCGAGCGCTTCGCCCTGAGGCATCGCGGCCGGCCTCGCCTGGGGCGCACGCTCCAGGAACCGGCTCATCACGGCCTCGTTCTCCGCCGGCAGCGCGGAGCAGGTCGCATATACGAGCCGTCCGCCGGGCGCGAGCATCTGGAAGGCCGCCGTAACGATCTCCAGCTGGGTTCTGGCGAACCCCGGGACGTCCTCGACCCGACGCAGGAGCTTGATGTCGGGGTGCCGGCGGATCACACCCGTGCCGGAGCACGGGGCGTCCACCAGAACCCGGTCATAGGGCGTGCCATCCCAGAACGACCCGGGGTCGCGTACGTCCGCCGCAACCACCCGCGCCGCGAGACCGAGGCGGCGAAAGTTATCCTCCACCCGGCCGAGCCGGCCGGCATCGACGTCCACGGCGGTGAGCTCGAGCGGGCCGGGAGCGCTCTCGAGCAAATGGCTTGCCTTGGTCCCCGGGGCGGCGCAGGCATCGAGCACACGCATGCCAGGCCCGGCCTGAAGGAGCGATGTCGCGAGTTGCGCCCCCGCGTCTTGCACCGATACCCACCCCTCCCTGAACCCGGGAAGCGCCGCGACGGCTATCGGCCGGTCGAGCACCACGGCCGATCCCCCGCGGACCGATATCCAGTCCACCAGGCGTCCGGCGAGGCCGACCGCCGCGAGGTCGTTCAGGTAGTCGGCCGGCGAGCGGCGGCCCGCGTTCAGGCGCAATACCATCGGCGGATGTTGGTTGTTGGCTTCGAGGATCCGGGCGCAATGCTCGGGCCAGGCTGCCGCCAGGGCATCGATCAGCCAGGCCGGATGAGCGGCGCGCGCGGTCGGATCGGCGTCCGCCTGCCTCAGGAGGGACTGCCGCTCGTTCACGAAGCGGCGCAACACGGCGTTGACGAGCCCCCCGGCGCGCGGCTGGCGCAGCGCGCGGGCTGCATCCACCGCCATGTCCACCACCAGCGCCGGCGCGTTGCGCGAGTACTCGATCTGGTGGGCGGCGGCGACGAGGAGAGCGTGGATCTCTCCGGCGAGCGTCGCCGGCCGAGCGAGCAGCCGATTGACCGCGGGACGCAGACGCAGATACCAGCGCACCGTGCCAAGCGCGATGGCGCGGACAGCCGACCGTCGAGGGCTTGCCTCGACGGCGGACAGCGCCTCTTCCGCGGACTGCCCGGAGACGATCGCGGCGACGGCGCTGGCGGCTTCGGCGAGAGCCTGCGCGCCTGGATTCGGCGGCCTGCCGCTCAACTCACGGCACCCAGGACCATCCGCGGCTCGAGCGCCAGCGGCCCACGGGTGAGCAGCGAGGCCGGCAGGCGCGCCCCCCCGGGCCGCTGCAAGGCCAGGAGGTCCAGGCGGCCGACGCCGCATTGCACGCGGATATAGCCGTTATGATGATCTCCATTGGCCTCGACGATGGTGCCCGGAGGGCCCGCAGACGCCGGGCTGCCATCCGATGCCACTCTCGCGGCGTGCACGAGCAGGCGCTCGGACGTTCCACTTTTTGCATCCCGCCTGAGCGTCTCGGCGATCGGCCAGGGCTGCAGCGCGCGGATCTGCCGCTCGATCTGCACCGCCGGACGACCCCAGTCGATGGGTGCCTCGCGCTTTTGCAGCTTGCGCGCGTAGGTGACGCCCTCGGCGGGCTGAGGGCGTGGCTGCAGCGCGCCCTCGCCCAGGGTGTCGAGGGCCTCGAGCAGAAGGGGCGCGCCCAGTGCGGCGAGCTTCGCGCGCAGGCTGCCGCCAGTGTCGTGCGGGTCGACGGGGATCGACCGCTGCTGCAGGATGGGTCCGGTATCGAGTCCCTCATCCATGAGCATGATCGTGATTCCGGTCGTCGCGTCGCCTGCGAGCAGCGCACGCTCCGCGGGCGCCGCGCCCCGCCAGCGGGGCAGTAGCGAAGCATGGACGTTCACACAGCCGAGCCGCGGAATCTCGAGGACGGCCTTCGGCAGAATCAGGCCATACGCCACGACCACCAGCGCGTCCGGACGCCACGCCGAAAGTTGCGCCCGGTCGGCGGGAGTCTTGAGTGAGGCGGGCTGATCCACGGGCACCGAGGCCCCGGCGGCAGCCTTGACAGGTGAGGGGGTCACACGCTGCCCTCGTCCCCGCGGACGATCCGGCTGGGTCAGCACCCCTACGAGCCGGTGCTCGGAGCGCATCAGCGCCAGCAGGGTGGGGACGGCGAATTCCGGGGTACCCGCGAACGCTACGCGCATGTGTTTATTGCCGCAGGCGCCTATGAGATCCGTACACGCCAGCGGAGGTGCCCCAGGAAACGGAGCGGCCCGGCGCCCCGCTGTGCAGTGCCACCCCGCTACAGGGCACGGCGCCGTTCGCGAGCGGCCTCAGCAATGGATCGGATTGCGCGCTCCTTGCGCTCCTTCTCGAGCTTTTTGCGGATGCGCTCGCGCTTGAGGCCGGAAAGGTAATCGACGAACAGCTTGCCGTCGATGTGATCCATCTCGTGCTGGACGCAGACGGCCAGAAGCTCCTCGCAGTCCCTCTCGAAGGCGTTGCCGTCGCGGTCGTGAGCCCGCACGCGGATCTTCGAGGCGCGCTTCACCTCATCATAGTACCCGGGGACCGAGAGACACCCCTCCTCGGTGGCGACCTCTCCCTCGCGAGCGAGGATCTCCGGATTGATGAGGACGAGGGGATCGTTGCGATCGGCGGAGGTGTCGATGACGACGAGCCGCTGGTGGACATCGATCTGTGTGGCGGCGAGTCCGATGCCCGGCGCGGCGTACATGGTCTCCAGCAGGTCGTCGACGACCCGGTGAAGCTCGTCATCAAACCGGGTCACCGGCTGCGCACGGGTGCGCAGCCGCGGGTCGGGGAATTCGAGAATCGTTCTAATCGCCATTTGAGGGTTCGATTGCGTCGGAAAGCCAGGGTTCAAGGGGTCTCAGGGTCGAAACGGCGCGTGACCGAGCGCACAACTTGACATTAAGCCCCCCTGCCGCCGGTGTCGTCATGCGATTATAGCCCGCCCATTCAAGCTGGTCGCAGCCGGCCGCAGCATGGCTTCCGGGGGTGGAGGATGGTCTCGAATCTAGCTTTCCGGGCCCGCTTGGTTGCGGGTCTCGCCCTGTCGGCCACGTTGGCCGCCTGCTCTTCACTGCATGGCTCCCGCCAGACGGCGCCCAGCGCCCCGGCGGACAGCACCCCGCAGGCGGCAGCACCGCAGTACGCCAATGACGACCAGACGGCGACGCAGGCCGCGGTCTCGGCCGCCCAGGCCCCGCCGCAGGCGACAGCCGCGCCCGTCCCGCAGATCAACCCGAATGCCCCCATGACCTACACCGTCAAGCGGGGCGATACGCTCTGGGGCATTGCCTCGATGTACCTGCGCGACCCCTGGGACTGGCCCGAGGTCTGGTACATCAACCCGCAAATCCACAATCCGCATCTGATCTATCCGGGCGACAAGCTGGCCCTCGCCTATGATTCCAACGGCCGGCCGCAGATTCGCGTGGTCGAGGCGAGCGCGCTGAGGCTCGAGCCGCGGCTGCGCAGCACGCCGATCACCGCCGCGATCCCGATGATCCCCTACTCGTCGATCGCCGCGTTTCTCGGGCGGCCGACGGTGCTCACGAAGGAGGAGATACAGGCGGCCCCGCATATCATCGCTTTCCGCGACGATCACCAGATTGCAGGCTCGGGTGTCATCGCCTACGTCAGGGGACTCGGACCCAGTCCGCACGGCCGGTATAGCGTGATTCACGTAAGCGATCAGCTGCGCGACCCCGACACCGGGCACGTGCTGGGCTATCTCGGTATCTACACGGCTACGGCGCTGATCACAGAGCCACCGACCCGTCCGGCGCGGGCGACCTTGATCGACACGCAGCGCGAAACGCTGCGCGGGGACAAGCTGATCTCCACGGACATCACGGCGCCGCTCAACCTCGAGCCGCGCGCTCCGGCGACGCAGGTCAACGGCAAGATCGCGTGGATCGTGGGCGACACAGGAATCAGCGATCTCGCGGGCGAGTATGACATCGTCGTGATCAACCGCGGGTCGGATGCCGGACTCGAGCCGGGGAACGTGTTGGAAGTCGATCAGAGGGGGCAGGTCGTGCGGGATACCTACGGCTCAGGCGGCGTGGCGCTGCGCCACATGAGCGACCTCGGCTCCTCGTTCGCGCCGCGGGTGCGGCTGCCGGATGAGCGGGCGGGCACGCTGCTCGTCTTCAAGACCTACCGGGAGCTGAGCTTCGCGCTCATCGTGGGAGCATCCAACACGATCGCGGTAGGCGACGTGGTGCACAATCCTTAGTTAATGCGCCGGAGCCGGGCTCCTGCCCGGCCCAGCGCGCGTAAAACTCGCTACTTCAGTCCGCGCGCACGCGCCGATGCGGCTTTGCGGGCCCTCTTGCGCGAAACACGCTTGCCCTTGACAGACTTCTTTGCCGCGGCCGCGCGGCGCCTGCCACCATCGGCAGACGGCCTGTTGGCTCGTTCGGTGGATGACTTGGAGCGGCGCGCAGCGGGCGAGCCGCGCTCAGCAAATCGCGCGGAGCGATTTGCAACGCCAGGCGCCGTTGCGCCTGGCGGCCCCGAAGGGGCGAGGCCCACGATGGGCCGAGTAACCGGCGACCGACCGCGCAGGAGGCGCGGGCTCTCTGAGACCCGCACCGACGAAGACGGAGAGCGCGCTGGGGAACGTGCCCTGCCACCAGGGACGGTCACCGGCACGGCCCCACCCGCGGATGCGCTCCTCGTTGGAGCCGGGCTCGGAGCCGTCGTGCCTCGCCCGCGCCGACCCCATTTCCCCTTCCCCCGCTGCGGCGCCTGCGCAAGCAGCGCGCGGCATTCATCGAGCGTGAGTGACTTCGGCTCGCGGTCCTTCGGCACTTTGGCGTTCTTCTTGCCGTCAGTGACGTAGGGGCCATAGCGGCCGTTCAACACCTGGATGTTGTCGACCCCGAAGTCGGCGATGATGCGGTTGGCGTCCGCCTCCTGCTTCAGGCGAATGACCTCGAGCGCGCGCTCGAGGGAGACCGTGTAAGGATCGTCTTCCTTCAGCGAGACATACTTGCTGCCGTACTTCACGTAGGGTCCGAAACGTCCGATGTTGGTGAGGACCGTTTCGCCGTCGGCCGTGTTGCCCAGCGTGCGCGGCAGCTTGAAGAGCTCCATCGCAACGGCGAGCGTGACGGTGTCCATCTTCTGTCCCGGCCGCAGGCCCGCGAAGCGCGGCTTCTCGACGTCGTCCTTGGTGCCGATCTGCACGAACGGCCCGTAGCGTCCCATCCGCACGGTCACCGGCTTGCCCGTGGCAGGGTCCTTGCCGAGCTCGCGCGCCTGCGCGACCTCCTCGCGCGAGACGTTCTTCTCGATCCGCTCCACCTGGTGGATGAAGGGCTTCCAGAACTTGTCGAGCGGTCGCGTCCATTCCTCCTCCCCGCGGGAGATCGCATCGAGCTCGTCCTCCATTGCCGCCGTGAAGCCATACTCCACGTAACGGTGAAAGTGATGCGTCAGGAAGCGGTTGACGATCTTGCCGATGTCCGTCGGCACGAAGCGGCGGTTGTCCATCTCGACATATTCCCGGTCCTGGAGCGTCGAGATGATGGCCGCGTAGGTCGACGGGCGCCCGATGCCATGCTCTTCCAGCGCTTTCACCAGCGAGGCCTCGGTGTACCGCGGCGGCGGCTCCGTGAAGTGCTGATCCGCATGCAGCGCGATGAGATCGACGACGTCGCCTTCCTCCAACTGCGGCAGCACGTGATCGTCCTCATCCGACTTCACGTCATCCGTGCCTTCCTGGTACACGGAGATATAACCCGGCTTCACGAGCGTCGAGCCGTTGGCGCGCAGCACGTGACGCTCGGGGCCGTCGGGTCCCGCAAGCATGTCGACCGCAACGGTGTCGAAAATCGCCTGCGCCATCTGCGAGGCGACGGCGCGCCTCCAGATCAGCGCGTAGAGCTTGTATAGATCGCCGTCGATCTTGCCCTCCACGTCGGCCGGTGTAATGGCGGCGGACGTGGGCCTGATGGCTTCGTGCGCCTCCTGCGCATTCTTCGACTTCGTCTTGTAGATGCGAGCCTCCTCGGCGACTTCGCCCCGGCCGTAGAGCCGCGCGGCGACTTCACGGATCTCCCGCACCGCCTCGGCCGCGAGCGACACGGAATCGGTACGCATGTAGGTGATGAGGCCGACGTTGCCTTCGCCGATGTCGACGCCCTCATAGAGCTGCTGCGCGAGGCGCATCGTCCGGCGGGCGTTGTATCCGAGCTTGCGCGCGGCTTCCTGCTGGAGGGTCGAGGTGGTGAAGGGCGGGGCAGGCGTGCGCCGTCGCTGCTTGCGATCCACCGCGAGGACCCGCAGCCGGCCGGGGCTTGCGCCGCCTGCAGCGTGCCGGGCCGCCTCCTGAATGGCGCGCTCGACCTCGCGGGCCTGCGTCTCGTTCGTGAAGGAGAATTGCTCGACCTTCTTCCCCGCGTACTCGGTCAGCTTCAGCGGGAACGGCGGGGCCTCGTGACTCTCCGTCGGGCGCTTCGCGCCCGAGCCTTCGAGCGTCCAATACTCCCGCGCGACGAATGCCGCGATCTCCTCCTCGCGCTCGCAGATCATGCGCAGCGCTGGGCTCTGTACCCGGCCGGCCGACAGGCCGCGCCGCACCTTCTTCCAGAGCAGCGGCGAGAGATTGAAACCCACCAGGTAATCGAGCGCCCGGCGCGCCTGCTGTGCGTTGACGAGATCGAGCGACAGGTCGCGCGGCTGCGCCACCGCCGCGCGGATGGCGTTGCGGGTGATCTCGTAGAACACCACGCGGTGGACCGCTTTGCCGTCGAGCTCGCCGCGGGACTTGAGGATCTCCTTCAGGTGCCAGGCGATCGCCTCGCCCTCGCGATCGGGGTCGGTGGCCAGGTACAGCGCCTTCGATTTCGCGAGCCCGCGGGCGATGCTCTCGATGTGGCGCTCGTTCTTCTCCAGTACCTGGTATTTCATGGCGAAGCCGCGGTCCGGATCGACCGCGCCCTCCTTGGGCACGAGGTCGCGCACATGTCCGTAGGAGGCGAGCACCTCGAAGTCCCTGCCCAGGTATTTCTTGATGGTCTTCGCCTTGGCGGGCGACTCGACCACGACCAGATTGTCAGCCATGGGTCAGCGAATCCCCTGCTCGGTCAGTGCCGGACGGGCTCGCCGGTACCCGACATGACGCTCTCGAAGCGGGCAAACGCCAGCTCCTGTCCGGGTTGGCTCGAGAGGACGAGGAGCACCACCCACTTGAGCTGCTCGACGTCGACTTCCTCGATGTCCAGCGCCAGCGCGCGCTCGATGACGAGCTCCCGCTGTTGCGGCGTGAGGACGCGCTGGCGATCGAGCAGCATGAGGAACGCCCGGCAGTCGGCCGACAGCCGCGACAGCTCGCCATCGGCGAATATGCGCAATCCCCCGTCGTCGCACAGGGTATCCGCCGGGCCGGACGCCGCGCGTTGATCGCTCACCAGCGCTGACAGCCACTCCATCGCGTGCACGACCTCGGTCACCGAGAAGCCGCGCCGCTGCAGGTCCTCCAGCATGTAGCGCCGCTCCGGGACATCCGCCGGATCGGCCAACATGTAGTGGTCGTACACGTAGATCAGAACTCTCAGAACACTGCCGGTGGTCATGTGGATAGTCGGCCGTAAAGGCCGCCGGGATACGGCGCGATGCGCCCCTCAAGCTCGAGAATCAGCAACATCGAGGCGATAGACTCGCCGGACAAGCCTGAGCGGGCCACGAGCGTATCGATGGTCGCGGGTTCGAAACCGAGCGCATCTAACAGCATTTCACACTCCTTGTCCAATCGGGCGCCCCCGCCGGGGGGCGTCTCGCACCCCTCCAGGCCACCGGCGCCCGAAGAGCCAACTCTTTGAAGTTTATTGATAAATTTCAGCTCCGCCAGGACGTCAGCCGGCGTTTCGACGAGCAGCGCCCCGTCGCGGATCAGCGAGTGGCACCCCCGGGAGAGCGGGCTGCGGATGGGGCCCGGCACCGCGAAAACCTCTCGTCCCTGCTCCGCCGCCCGCCGTGCCGTGATCAGTGAGCCGCTGCCCTCTGCCGCCTCCACGACCAGCGTGCCGAGCGACAGCCCGCTGATCACCCGGTTGCGCCGCGGAAAATTCTGCCGCTGCGGTCCGGTCCCCGGCGGGAACTCCGAAACCAGCGCACCTGCCACACGGATTCGCGCCGCCAGAGCGCTGTTCTCCGGCGGGTACATTCGGTCGAGCCCTGTGCCGAGCACGGCTATCGTGCGCCCGCCCCCGTCCAACGCTCCCTCATGGCTTGCTGCATCGATGCCCACCGCAAGGCCGCTGGTGATGGTGAGCCCGACCTGCGCCAAAGCGCCGGCAAATTCGCGGGCGATCGCGCGCCCCACCGGCGACGCCGCTCGCGCCCCCACCATCGCGATCTGCGGCGCCTTCAGCGCTTCCGGATCCCCCATCACGTAAAGCGCCGCGGGCGCTCCGCGGGCTGTCGCAAGCTGCGGGGGGTAGTCCTCTTCTCCCCACAACACCAGCCGGGCGCCGCTGGCGCGCAGCCATTGGAGATCGGCCTCGAGCGCCCCCTCGTCAGGCTTCTCCAGAAACTCTCGTGCCGACGGCGGAAGGGGCACCCGCGCGATCACTTCCGGCTCGCAGAGCCGCTCCAGATCCCCAGCCGCCTGAGCGGCGAGCGCCTGAACGTGATCCCCAGTGAGCGCGCTGCGTACCAACCTCGCGGCGACCGTCGCAATGCTCATGTGCGCAGAGCATAGAGGAGCCCGCGCGGCACCGGTCCCCCGAGAAACGCGCGCAAAACGGCAAAAATGCGTGGCCCGCCGTCAGCCGGCGATTTCCAGGGTCGAGGCCACCTCCAGCCAGCGCTCCTCGAGACTCGCGATCTCCTGTGACAGCTCGCCATGGCGGGCGGTGAGGCGTCGTTGCTCCTCGGCAGTTGCGGCGGCGTAGGTGGCCGGATCGGCGAGCCGCGATTCGATGCTCCGCCGCTCGGTGGTCAGCTGCTCGAGGAGACTTTCCACCTTGCGCTGCTCGGCGCGCAGCGGTGTCAGACGATTGCGGGCTTCAGCCTCGAGGCGGCGCTGCTCGCGACGTGAGGGCGTGACCGAGGCACCGTGATCGCCTTCCTCCGCTTGCGCAGCGCTGGCGCTGCGCACGAGCCACGAGGCGTAGTCCTCGAGGTCGCCGTCGAACGGCGCGACGGCGCCGTTGGCAACCAGGAGGAAGCGGTCGCACGCACCGCGCAGCAGCGCGCGATCATGGGAGACGATGACCACGGCGCCCGCAAAATCCTGGAGCGCAAGGAGCAGCGCGTGGCGCATGTCGAGATCGAGGTGATTGGTCGGCTCGTCGAGGAGCAGCAGGTTGGGCCGGCGGGCGACGAGGATGGCGAGCGCCAGGCGCGCCCGCTCACCACCGGAGAACCGGCGCGTCGGCTCGAAGACGCGGTCGCCACGGAAGCCGAAGCGGCCGAGGTGATTGCGCCGGTCGAGCTCGGTCCAGGCCGCCTGCTCGGCGCCGCCGCGGCGCTCGAGCTCCCCGAGCGCCGCACCGTCGGCATCGAGGTGCTCGAGCTCGAGTTGCGCGAAGAATCCCGTCGCGACATCCGAAGCGCGCTCGATGCGTCCCGCAAGGGCGGCGAGCTGCCCACCCAGCACTCGCATCAGGGTCGACTTGCCGGCGCCATTGCGCCCGAGTATGCCGATGCGATCGCCGGGACTGACGTCGAGCGCAACCTCGTTCAGCACTCGCCGCTCGCCGTAACCGGCGCCGACCCGCTCCAGGGTGACGAGCGGCCGCGGCAGCTTCGCGGGTTGCGCGAACTCCCACGCGAACCCCTCCTCGAGGTGCGCGGGGGAGATCGCCGGCAGTCGGGCGAGCCACTTCAGCCGGCTCTGGACCTGACGCGCCTTGCTCGCCTTGGCGCGAAAACGGGCGACGAAGCTCTCCACCCGCGCTCGCTCGCGCTGCTGGCCGGCCAGCAGCGCCTGCGTCCGCTGGGCCTCGGCGGCGCGTTGTATCTCGAAGGCGCTGTAGTTGCCCGTGTAGGCGCGAAGGCGTGTGCCCTCGATGTGCAGGATGCGTCCCACCACGCCGTCGAGGAATTCACGGTCGTGGGACACCAGCAGCAGCGTGCCCGGATAGCTTTGCAGCCAATTCTCGAGCCACAGCACGGCGTCGAGATCGAGGTGGTTGGTCGGCTCATCGAGCAGCAGCACGTCCGAGCGGCGCATCAGCGTGCGGGCGAGGTTGGCGCGCATCTGCAGGCCGCCGGAGAACTGGCCGACGGGCCGCTCGATATCCTGCGGCGCAAATCCCAGACCGGCGGCGAGCTGCGCGGCGCGGCTTCTGGCGGAATATCCGGCCAGCCGCTCGTATTCGGTGTGCAGCGCGGCGAGGCGCATGCCGTCGGCATGTCGCTGTGGCGCGGATTCGGTCTGCGCGATTTCCACCTCGAGCGCCGTCAGCTCGAAGTCACCGCCGCGGATGTAGTCGACGAGTGTCGCCTCGGTCTGCGGCAGCTCCTGGGCGACCGCGGCGATGGCGAGTCCGGGCGGCGCCCGATACTCGCCCGCATCGGGCACGAGCTCGCCCCGAATCAGCGCGAGGAGCGTCGACTTGCCGCAGCCGTTGCGCCCGACGATGCCCATCTTCTCGCCGCGGAAGATGCTGCAGGTTGCGTCATCGACGAGAAGCTGAGGCCCGCGCCGCAGGCAGACGCCGGCGAGGGTGAGCATGCCTCAGGCGCGGGACTCGCCATGGGCGAGCCGCGAAGCGGCGAGCGGGCGGACAGGAGTCCGCTCTGGGCTTGCGCGGAGCTGGGACAGCGCAGCGCAATGGTCAGTGGCACGGCCTCGAATCATGCACGAGTCTCGCTCACCGCTCCTGGCGTGTGCTGAATAAATCGTATGAAGGCCGGACCGGAGGCGCTCTGGCGCTTGAGAAGCGCGAGCAACTCCTCGGAGGTGCAAGGCTCGCCGAACAGCCTCCCCTGCGCATAGTGGCAGCCGTTGCGCCGCAGAAACTCGAGCTGGCTCACCAACTCGACGCCTTCGGCGATGACGTCGATCTCCAGATTGCGACCCATCTCGATGATGGTGCGCACCAGGGTGGCGTTGGCGGCGTTCTCGCCGACATCACGGACGAAGGACTGGTCGATCTTGAGCGTGTCGATCGGGAACTGCTGCAGGGCGGAGAGCGAGGAATAGCCCGTGCCGAAGTCGTCGATCGAGAGATGCAGCCCCATCGCGTAGAGCTCATCGAGCAGGCGCAGCGTGCGCTTGGTGTCCGCCATCAGCGTCGTCTCGGTGATCTCGAGCTCGAACGCCGTCGGCGAGACGCCGTGGCGGCGAAACACCGAGCGGCAGCGCAGGATGAAGCTCGCCTGACGCAGCTGTTTCAGCGACAGGTTGAGCGAGATCCGGCCGGGATCGCCGATCTCGGTCTGCATCTGTCGGTAATCCATGCAGACGCGATTCAACACCCACTCGCCGACGTCGAGGATGAGGTTGGTCTCCTCGGCGAGCGGAATGAACTGCGAGGGCGGGATGTCGCCGTGCCCGGGCAGACGCCAGCGCAAGAGCGCTTCGGCGCCGATGATGCGGCCGCTCGCCACGTCCACCTTGGGCTGGTAGCGGATCACGAGCTCGTCGCGCTCGAGCGCCCGGCGCAGCTTGCTCTTCATGATCAACCGCTCGACCGCCGCGGCGTTCATCTCCGGCGAGTAGAACGCGAAGGTGTTGCCGCCGTTCTGCTTCGAGTAGTACATCCCCGCGTCGGCATTGCGGATGAGATCGATGACGTTCTCCGCATCCCGGGGACAGAAGGCGATGCCGATGCTGGCGGTGAGAAACACTTCGTGCTGGTTCAGCTGGAAGGCGCGGCTCACCTCGGTGAGCACGGCGCGCGCCAGCTGCGCGATCGGGCCGCGGTTGTCCGCTTCCGCGGGCAGACCGTCGATGCAGAGTGCGAACTCGTCGCCCGCGAGGCGCCCGAGAAGCGCACCCTTCGGCAGCGCGCCCGTCAGCCGCTGCGCCAGCACCTCGAGCACGCGGTCGCCCGCGCCATGTCCGAAGGTATCGTTGACCTCCTTGAAACGGTCCATGTCGAGGTAGAGGAGCGCCACCGCCTGCCCGCTGCGCAGTCCGCGCGCGATGGTCTGCTGCAGCACGTGATGGAACTGCATGCGGTTGGGGAGCTTGGTGAGCGCATCGTAGCGGGCGAGATAGCGGATGCGGCGCTCGGCGCGCTTGCGGTCGGTGATGTTGCGCGCCACGAAGATGTTGCCCTGAAACTGCGGGTCGCCGCTCTCGATGCGCGAGCCGGTGAGTGACACCGGGATCGTCTGGCCGGCGCGCGTGCGCACCACGGTCTCGCGCGTCTCCTGCGCGGCCTGCAGCAGGTCGAAACCTTCGCGCTCGCGCTCATCGAGCATGGCGATGATGCTGCGGCCGAGGATCTCCTCCTCGCTGTAGGCGAGGAGCTTGCAGGCCGCGGAGTTGGCCACCTTCACCACGCCGTCGGGGGAGGTGACGAACACGGCGTCCGTCATGCTGTTCAGGACGCTGTGCAGATAGTTCTTGTGGATGGTCGACTGGCGCAGCCGCGAGCGCATGCGCTCGAGGGCCTGCTCCAGCTCGCCGATGATGTCGCGGCGGCGCACCTCGACCGGTCGGGTGTAGTCGCCCTGCCCGACCCGGTCGGCGCTTCTGATGAGCGCCGCCGTCGACGCCTGGATCCCGCGGGCCGCCCGCCAGGCGATCACCGCGGCAGCGAGGCTGCCGAGCACGGCCAGCGCGCCGACTCCCTGGGCGGTGAGCGGATCGGGCGGGCGCCGCCACACGAAGAAGGCGATCACGGCCGCGGTCGCGAGCAGCACGATGGCAAACGCGGCGCTCGCGTACTTCAACTTGAGGTTGGCGGCAGTCACTGGGGGCTAATCGTTCGGATAGCCCGTGATCTTAACCCGAAAGCAAGTGAAGTAGCGGCCCCGGGCCGTTCCCCTCTGAGATCCGCTAGCGCGAGCGGAGGAGACCTCTGAGATCCGCCGTCGCGAGTGCGAGTGCTCCAGGAAACCCCCGGGAAACGGCCGCGGGCTCAACCGCGGTCAGTGGGCTGGCTGCGCACAAAATCGCCTGGAGCGATTTTGGACGGCGTAAGCCGGTCCCGAAGGGACGAGGCCCAGGATGGGCCGAGCAAAGCCGCCGCAGGCGACCTTACTCAGACTCATACCCCGACCACACCTTCTTTATGTAACCTACCATCAGGCCGCGCATGGTCGACATCGGGTCGGACACGGCTGCAAAAATCGGCGGCTTGCGTCGCAGCAGCCGCCAGTTCTCGCTCCGCAGCACCTGGCGGAGGTAGTCGACGTTCCGGTCAATCGCTTCCAGGTAGGGATTCCTGCCACCGTAGAGGATCTCGAGATAGCGGTACGCCGAGCGGAACTCCCCGTCCAGGCGCTTCTCGCGCACCTCGGCCACGAAGTCGGGCGTCTGGCGCAGAAGATCGAGGCCCGAGGCGTACTTGACCTGACGGCCGCCGTTGGCGGCGATGGGCAGCGCGACACCGCCCAGCACGAACTCCGCATAGAGCCGGTCGCGGCATTTCTCGAGGTAACAGCGGTCGGCCATCTGCGCGATCATGTCCGCGGTGCCGAGGAGATGTCCCACCACGATGTCGCGCGGATCGGGCACCCGGGCCTCGATGGCGGCGAACGGCAGCTCGTAGCCGGTGAAGTGGATGATCTCGCGCGCGACCGGCACCCAGGAGCCGAGGTTCACTTCGGGCAGGAACTCCTCGAGGAAGCGTGCGCCCCGAGAGACGTGGCTCCGGGTGAATTCCGCCCCGTTGCGTGATTCCCGGTCGTCCGCACGCCGCAGATAGCCGACGTCATGGAAGAGTCCGGTGATAAGGCCGGCGACCGCCCGCTCGCCCCCCAGCCGTGCCTGAGATCCGCCGACCTGCCGCTCGTACCCGACCAGGAGGCGCGCCAGCGCCAGCGTGATATCCAGGGTGTGCTGGCGGTCGTGGTAGACGGTATCCACCCCGTGGAAGCCGGGGACTTCCCCGGCGAAGAGCCGCTCGAAGTGCTCGAAGGACTGCCGCAGGGACTCGAGGGGCGCGTCGGGCCAGGTGGGCCCGAAAAGGGCCTCGACGGCTCGCAGCACCGCCTCCGGCGAGCTCACCTGGACGGAATTGGTGACGTCGAAATCACTGCGCCGCGCGCTGCTCATTCTCTTGGTGTGTCGCACGGCTTCATGCCGCTCCCCGGGAGCGAGATTCCGGTCAGTCTAGGAGCCGTCCCCTCCCTGCCACTGCGACCGAGTACACATTTTTGCGCGCTGGTGCGCGCCGGAAGAGGCCTAGGCGGCCGTTTCCCCCGGGGCGACGATGCCATGCTGCACCAGCAGCGCCCGGATCTCGGGGCTGCGGCCGCGGAACTCGACGAAGGCCTCGAGCGCGTCCCGGCTGCCTCCCCGGGAAAGAATGGAGTCGAGAAACCGCTGGGCCGTGGGCCGGTCGAAGACGCCGCGCTCCTCGAAGGCGGAGAAGGCATCGGCGGCCAGCACTTCGGCCCACTTGTAGCTGTAATACCCGGCCGCATAGCCGCCCGCGAAAATATGGCCGAAGCTGTTCGCGAAGCGATTCCAGTCGGGCGCCGGCACGACGGCCACCTCCCTGCGCGCCGCCTGCAGCACCTCCCTCACCCGCCCGCCGCGCTCGGGGACGTACTCCGCGTGCAGCCGGAAGTCGAACAGCGCGAACTCGAGCTGACGCACCATCTGCAGCCCCGCATGGAAGCTGCGCGTCGCGCGCAGCCGATCCTGGGTCTGCGCCGGCAGCGGCGCTCCGGTCTGATAATGGCTCGAGATGCGGCTGAGCACGTCCCGGTGCCACGCGTAGTTCTCCATGAACTGGCTCGGCAACTCGACGGCGTCCCAGGCAACACCGTTGATGCCTGCGATGCTCGGATAGTCGACCCGGGTGAGCAGGTGATGCAGGCCGTGGCCGAATTCGTGGAAGAGCGTGAGCACATCATCGTGCGTGAGGAGTGCCGGCCGCCCCTCTCCCGGAGGCAACACGTTGCACACCAGGTACGCCGCCGGCAGCGCGGAGCCGGAGGCGAGGCGCTTGCGCCCGATACACTCGTCCATCCACGCGCCGCTGCGCTTGTTGGGTCGGGCATAGGCATCGAGATAGAAGCTGCCGACCGGCCGTCCAGCGGCGCCCTCGATCTCGAAGAAGCGCACGTCCGGGTGCCACAGCGGGGCGCCGTTGCGCTCCCGGATGCGGACCTCGAACAGCCTCTCGGCCACCTCGAACAGGCCCGCGAGCACCCGCGGCAGCGGGAAATAGGGACGCAGCTCCTCCTGCGAGACGGCGTAGCGCTCGCGCTGCAGCCGTTCCGCGTAGTAGCCGACGTCCCAAGCCGCGAGCCTGCGGCCGGCAAAGTCCTCGAGCTCCTCGAATTCCCTGGCCGCCGCCGGACGCGCCGAGCGCGCCAACTCCTCGAGGAACCGCATCACCTCGTCCACGCTGTGCGCCATGCGGGTGGCGAGCGCGTACTCCGCGTAATTGCCGAAACCGAGAACGCGCGCGGCCTCGTGGCGCTTGCGCAGGATCTGCTCCATGACTTCGGCGTTGTCCCACTTGCCGGCATTGGGGCCCTGATCCGAGGCGCGCGTGGCCCACGCCTCGTAGAACGCGCGGCGCAGGACTTCGGACTCCGCATCGGTCACCACTGCGACGTAGGTCGGCTGATCGAGTGTCAGGATCCACCCCTCGAGCCGCTGCTCGTGGGCGCGGCGGCGCGCTTGGTCGATCAGCATCTCGTTGAGACCCTGCAGCAGCGCGCCGTCGGTGACGCGGTAGCTCCAGCCGTTGGTGGCATCGAGGACGTTCTCCTCGAACTTCGCCTGCAGCCCCGTGAGCTCGAGCATGAGATCCTTGAAGCGTTGCTTGTCGGCGGCGCCGAGCCCGACGCCGGCGAGGCGAAAGTCCCGCAGCGCATGCTCGAGCACGCGGCGCTGCACCGCATCGAGCGCGGCGCCTTCCCGCTCCTCGATGGCGCGATAGGCCTGGTAGAGCGGCTCGCTCTGCGCGAGGTCCGTCTGGTAGGCGGAAAGCAGCGGCAGGCAGCTGTTGTAGGCGCTGCGCAGCGCCTCGGAGTTGAGCACGGCGTTGAGGTGACTGACGGGCGACCAGGTGCGCGACACCCGGTGCTGCAGCTCCTCCAGCGGCTCGACCACGGTGGCGAAGGTCGGACTGCCGCGAGCCGTGATCTCGCTGACCCGCGCCCGGGCGCGCGCCAGCGCCTCGCGCACGCCGGGCTCGACGTGCTCCGGACGGATGCGGGGGAAGGGTGGCAGCGCCTCCTCGGCGAGCAGGGGATTATCCATCGCACACCTATACGTTGTTGATCGGTCGAGGCCTCAAGATGCGGGCGGCGCTTCAGCGCGGCGAGCGCTCGGCGGCAAAAGGCGGCTTTTGCCGGCTTCATCAATCGCTTTCGAACCGATGATTCTGCCAGCTAAAATGTTCTATGGGCGAATTTGACCTGATTGTCGTCGGCGGCGGCAGCGGCGGGCTGGCTGCGGCGCAGCGCGCGGCGGAGCACGGGGCCAGGGTCGCGCTGGTGGAATCGCACCGCCTCGGCGGCACTTGTGTGAACGTCGGCTGCGTGCCGAAGAAACTCATGTGGAACGCGGCCGATCTCGCCGAGGGGCTGCGGGATGCGCCTGACTATGGCTTCGAGCTGTCGGCCGGCGCCCATGACTGGCCGCTGCTCAAGGCGAAGCGCGACGCCTACGTCCTGCGCCTGAATGGGATCTACGAAAGCAACCTCGCCAAGCGCGGCGTGACCCTGATCCGCGGTCGGGCGCACTTCGCGGGTGGCCGCACAGTGATGGCGGCAGGCGCCCGACTCAGCGCCGCCCACATCATCATCGCGACGGGGGGCCGCCCGCTGCTGCCCGCCATTCCCGGTGCCGAGCTCGGCATCACCTCGGACGGGTTCTTCGAGCTGCCGCGCCGACCGCAGCGAGTCGCGGTCGTCGGCAGCGGTTACATCGCGGTCGAGCTGACCGGGATTTTCGCCGCGCTCGGCGCCACGGTGACGCTGGTACTGCGGGGCGGGGCGGTGCTGAAGCATTTCGACTCCATGATCGGGGAGTCGATGTTGAGGATTTTGCGCGACGAAGGCGTGACCGTGACGACCCAGGCCTGGCCGTCGGCGCTCGACTGCGACGCCCGCGGCTGCATGGCGCTCTCCTTTCGCGACGGCCGGCGGCTCGAGCCGTTCGACTGCGTGCTCTGGGCGATCGGGCGCGCGCCGGCGGTGGAGGAGTTGAGGTTGGAGCGAGCGGGAGTTGAGCTCGATGCCTACGGCTTCATCGTCACCGACAAGTATCAGGCCACCAGTGCCGCCGGCGTGTATGCGATCGGCGATGTGACCGGACGGGCGCCGCTCACGCCCGTGGCCATCGCCGCCGGCCGCCGCCTGAGCGATCGCCTCTTCGGCGGCAAGGGCGACCGGCATCTTGACTATCACAACATCCCGACGGTCGTGTTCGGGCATCCTCCGATCGGCACGGTCGGCCTCTCCGAGCGCGCCGCGCGCGACGATTACGGCGACGAGGCGGTCACCGTCTTCACGTCGAGCTTCATCCCGATGTACCACGCGCTCACCACGGCCAAGCCGCGCTGCGACATGAAGCTGGTGACGGTCGGGCCCAAGCAGCGGGTGGTCGGCGTGCACGTCGTCGGGCCCGGCGCCGACGAGATGATGCAGGGCTTCGCGGTCGCCGTCAGGATGGGAGCGGCCAAGGAGGATTTCGACGACACCGTGGCCATCCATCCCACCAGCGCCGAGGAGCTGGTCACGATGCGGTGAGCGCGGAGAGCACCGGCGCCGTGAGCGGCCTCACGCCGCGCCATAGTCGAAAGGACTCCGCCGCCTGCTCGACGAGCATCCCCCAACCCGGCACGGCCGCGCGGCAGCCGAGCTCCATTGCCCAGCGCACGAAGGGCGTGTCGCCCTTGCCGTACGACATGTCATAACAGAACGTGTCGGGCCCGACTACGGCCACGGGCACTTCGGGGATCTCACCGGTGAGACTCGCCGAGGTGGCGTTGATGATGAGATCGAATGCCCCGCCCGCGATGTAGCGAAAGCCGACGCCCTGCACGTTGCCCATCTGCGCGAACGCCGCCGCGAGCGCCTTGGCGCGGTCCGCGGTCCGATTGGCTATCACGACGACTTCCGGCTCGAGTCCCAGGAGCGGCGCGAGCACGCCGCGGGCGGCGCCGCCGGCTCCGATGATCAACACGCGCCGGCGCGTCACGACGAAGCGCTGATTGACGCAAAGGTCCTGAGTGAGCCCGACACCGTCGGTGTTGTCTCCAAGAATGGAGCCGTCCTTGCGCATCGCCAGCGTGTTGACCGCACCCCCATGCCGGGCGCGACTGGTCAGCTCGTTGGCGAGCGCGACCGCGGCGATCTTGTAGGGCAGTGTGATGTTGAGGCCGCGCCCCCCCTGGGAGAAGAATGCGGCAACGCGTTCCGACAGCGCCTCGGGCGCGAAATCGAACAGGCGGTAGCTCATCGACTGCCCGGTCTGACGCGCGAACATGGCGTGGATGAAGGGCGAGAGGCTGTGGGCTACGGGGTGGCCCACGACCCCGTACTGATCGACCGTGCCGCTCATATGGGAGATTCTGCTCCCGTGCCGCGCCGCCGTCACGGTCTCGGTTGGCCTCACACTCCCAGGCTGCGGACGCTGGCTCCGCCGCCATGCCCCAAATCGAGCCAGGCGCGCAGCTGCGGCAGCCAGACCTCCATGCGCTCGGCCAGCTGATAGGGAGGATTGAGGATGAGCATTCCGGAGCCGTTGAGCGCGACGCGGGAGTCGCGGGGGTAGAGAGAGAGCTCGGCCGCGAGCAGCCCGCAGTCGAGTTCCCCGGCAAGCGCCGACTGCCAGGCGGCCGTATCGCGCTCGTCCTTGATCGGATACCAGACCGCCACCACGCCGGTGTGGAAGCGCCGCAGCGCCTCCGCGGCGGCGTGGCGGACCCGCTCGAAATCCTCGCGGCCCTCCTCGTATGGCGGGTCGATGAAGGTGAGCCCACGGCGCTCGACCGGGGGCAGCCAGGCACGCAAGCGCTCGAAGCCATCGCCGGTCTCGACGGTGATATGAAGCGCTACCTGCGGTGGCCGGGCACGTCCCTGTGCCTGACTAGACAGCGCCCGCTCGAGGGCGCGCGCCTCGGCCGGCAGCCGCTCGATCAGCACCGCGCGATCCTGCGGGCGCAGCTCGCTCGCGGCAAGGAGCGGCGAGCCGGGATAAAACCGCGGCGCGCCGCCCTCGCGGCGCAGGCGACGCACTCTCTCGCCGTAGTTTCGCAGCTCCTCAGCGGCGGCGTCCGAGCCGAGCTGCGCCTCGAATCGCCCGATGCCCGCGGCGGATTCGCCGCTGGCCCCGGCCAAGTCGTACACGCCGCGGCCGGCGTGCGTCTCGAGATAGAGAAAGCCCTTGTCCTTGCGCCTCAACGCCGCCAGCAGCGCAAGCAGGGTCACATGCTTGTGGACGTCCGCGAAGTTGCCAGCGTGGTGGGCGTGCCGGTATTTCATTGGGTTTATTGGCTGAAAGTCGCCTGGCGGCGCTTTGCTCGGCTGCATCCCTGCGCCGAGCCCTGCGGGCCGCCTAGCGGCGTCCAAAATCGTTCCATACGATTTTGTCGGCGAGACCCTACACCGTTACCGCGGGCGAACGGAACGGCCCTTCGCCCGCTGTGCCCTGCCGGGCTTCGGGAGCCCGCTGGGCACCGCGGCCGCCACCTGCCGCGACATCGACGCCAGGGCCTGATCGGTTGCCTGCTGGAAGGCGGCCACGACCTCACTCAGCTTATTGGCGCTCGCCACGGCCGATCCGGCTGCCACGAAGCTCGCAGCGACGGTGCGTGCATCCTCCAAACCCAACGTGCAATCGAGCGTCACGTGCACCGTGGGAGGCGCCTCGTTACCCGCGGAGTAGTCCGCGTCGAAGCGTCTGATGGAGATTTGCAGGAGGTAATCCGAGGGAAACGGGCTCTCGGCATCCTCCACCGAGCTCCACTCACCCGAGGCGCGCAGGGTTTGCGTCGCCAGCGACTCCATGAGTGCGGGGGTATCGGCGGCCCAGGCGCTCGCGGCGTAGACATTCATGCGGTGATCGGGCTCGAGCAGCACGATCTGGGAGGTGCCGAGCCCGGGGCCGGCAAAGGGATGCGCCACACGGAGTGAGGCCTTGACCGCCGGAGCGGCGGCGCCTGTGGCCTCGATCGGCGCCGTCGCCGCGTGCAGCGTGTAGACCTGCACGGGTGGCGCATCGCTGTGCAACAGGCTCGAGCAGCCAGCGAGACCCAGGCCCAGCAGCATCGGCGCGATGCGCCGCAGACATTTCCAGGATGTGCTCGGCCGCGTCCCTGCGCCGAGCCCTGCGGGCCGACGCTTCGCGTCGTCCAAAATCGTTGCAGACGATTTTGTCATCTTGGAATCTCGACGCCCGCGGGCGTCGGTTGATAGAGCAGCTGTGAGGGATTCTGGCGCAGGCTCTCGGAGAGCTCGCGGATGTCCTGGGCGGCCGCCCGGCCCTCGCGCACGAAGCTCTCGATCTCCGGCAGGCTGGCGCGAGTGAAGGAGCGGACATCCGCGCGGTTCTCGGCGATCATCTTGTCGAGCTGGTCGGTAGCCTGCGAAAGGTTGTCGGCCGCGGTGTCGAGGCGCCGCACGGCCGAGACCACCTGCGGACCCGCCGTGTCCATCACATTGCGCGCACTACTTGCTGTCGCGGCCAGCTCCGCCGTCGTAGTGCGCAGCTGCGCCAGCAGTGCGTTGAGGTTGCGCACCGCCTCCGGAAGCGAGCGGCTCGCCTGCGAGAGGTTATCGAGGCTGCGCGAGACATCATCGATGTTGCGATCACTGAGAAGCCGGTTCAGGCGCTCGATCACGCCCCCGGCAGCGGCGGACAGTCGGGGAAGCTGCGCCAGGAAGACATCGAACTGCGACGGCGCCGCACGGATCACCGGGTATCGCAGGCTCGGCACCGACGGCGGCGCCGGCCGCGCAGACTGCTGCAGATCGATGTAGAGCAAACCGGTCACGCCCTGCAGGTCCAGCTCCGCGATGGTGCGGGCGGAGATCGGCGCCGTGGATTCGATGGCTGCGATCACCTCCACGCGGCCCGCATTGCGAGGATCGATGCGCATCTGCACGACCCGTCCGACCCGCACGCCGAGATACTCGACGGGTGCGCCTTGCTGGAGGCCGCTGACGCTGCCGTTGAAATAGATCTCGTAGTCGTTGTAGGTCACGTGGACGCGCGTGCCGGAATACCAGTACACGAAGAGCGCCGCGGCCAGCGCCACGAGCAGCACGAATGCGCCGACGGCGGCGTAGTTGGCCTCACGCTCCATGGGCCACCTTGAGATGCAGGCTGCCGCGCTTTCCGTGGAAGTAGGCCTGTATCCACGGGTTTGGATGGTCGACGATGCGCTCCAATGTGTCCGCCTCCATCCGCCGGTCGACGATTACACCGACGCGATTGCACGTACGGAAGATGGAGTCGAGGTCGTGCGTGATCATCACTACGGTCAGCCGCAACTGCTTCTGCAAGTACAACATCAGCTGGTCGAACTCCGCCGCGCCGATGGGATCCAGCCCGGAAGTCGGCTCATCGAGGAACAGCAGCCGCGGGTCGAGCGCGAGCGCCCTCGCCAGGGCGGCCCGCTTGACCATGCCCCCCGAGAGCTCCGCAGGATATTTCGGCGCGGCTTCGGCGGGAAGACCCACGAGGCGGATTTTGAGCATCGCGAGCTCCTCGCGCGCATCGGGGGCGAGCGCCAGGTGCTCCACCATGGGAAGCTGCACGTTCTGCAGCACATTGAGCGAGGAATACAGGGCGCCCTGCTGGAAAGTGACCCCGTAGCGAGCCTTCACGGCGCGCAGGGCCGCTCCCGAGAGCTGCGTGAGGTCATGCCCCTCGACGCGGATCGTGCCGCCTTGCGGCCGCTGCAGCCCGAGAATGCTCCGCAGCAGCACCGACTTGCCCGTGCCGGAGGCGCCGACGATGCCGAAGACCTCGTCCTCATTGACCTCCATGTCCAGCCCCTCGTGGACCACCTGGGGGCCGAAGCGGTTGACGAGGCCCTGCACCTCAAGCACCGGATATTTCAAACGCCGATCTCCAGGAAGAGCACGGCGAAGAGCGCATCGGCCAGAATGACGAGAAAGATGGCCTGGACCACCGCGGCCGTGGTGAGCCGGCCGAGCTCCCGGGAGGAGCCGCGCACCTGCATGCCCCTGTGGGTCCCGGCCATGGCAATGAGCACGGCGAATACGGGCGCCTTGACGAGGCCGGCCCAGAAGGTGCTGGGAGAGATGGCCTGACTCACCCGATTGACGTATTGATCGAGAGGCATGTGCAGCAAAGAAGCGCACAGCACCGCGCCGCCAATGAGTCCGACCAGATCCGCGATGACGGTGAGGAGCGGCAGGGAGATCACGAGCCCGAGCACCCGCGGCAGCACGAGCGCCTCGAACGGATTCACCCCGGTCGCCCGCAGCGCGTCAACCTCCTCGTTGAGCTTCATAGTGCCGATCTCGGCCGCGAACGCGCTGCCGGAGCGGCCTGCCACGATGATCGCGGTGAGCAGCACCCCGAGCTCGCGCAGCACGCCGATGGTGACGAGATCGACCACGTAGATCTCAGCGCCGAAGCTGCGCAGCTGCTGCGCGCTCATATAGGCGATGATGACACTGATGAGGAACGCGATCAGCGCGACTATGGGAATGGCGGTGATGCCGGTGTCATACACCTGCCGCGCAACCGCGATCGGGCGCAGGCCCTTCGGATGCGCCAGCGCGTGAATCGCCGTGCCGGTCAGCCGGCCGAGGAAAGCGAGCGCGCCGAGCATGTCGTGCCAGAGCATCACCGCGCGGCGACCAATGAAGGCGAGCGTCGCGACTTCGGCTTCGAAGGCCCGCTCGCCAAGCTCCTCATCCGGGCGGACGATTCGACGGGCATATCCCTCGCTGACCGGCGGCGCCGCCTCTATCGCCTGCTCCGGCCGCAAAGTCTCCTCCACCAGGCGCAGCTGATCGGGCGGCGTGCCGGTAAAGTCGACCTCGAGGCCCGCGTGCCGCGCGCGCTGCACGAATTCCCGCAGGCGCCAGGCACCCGTCAGATCGAGCGCGGCGAGGCGATCGGTGGCAATCGCGACGTGGCTCGCGCCGGACAGGTCCACCGCCGCGAGCGCCGTATCGATCTGCCGAAAGCCAAGGGCGCGCCATTCGCCTGTCAGATCGAGCGCGAGGCCGCGCTCCGTACGACGGACTTCAACGAGCATGGGCGGATGATAAGCGGATTGCCAAGCCAGTGCTCCCCCCCTGCGCCAAGGAATGGCTTGGGCGCAGGCGACTTCGAGCCAGCCCAAAAGCAGGTACAATTTACGGCTCTTTTGTTCGCGGATCGAAGTACGCCATGAAACCAGCCATGAACGTCGCGATCACCGGCGCCGCCGGGCAGATCGGCTATGCCCTCGCCTTCCGCGTCGCCTCCGGACAGCTTCTCGGGGCCGACCAGCCGGTCAATCTGCAGCTGCTCGAGATCACCCCGGCGCTGCAGGCGCTGCAGGGTGTCGTCATGGAGCTGGCCGATTGCGCCTTGCCGCAGCTCAACAGGATTGTGGCCACGGACGACGCCAAGGTGGCGTTCCGCGACTGTCACGTGGCGCTGCTCGTCGGTGCCCGGCCGCGCGGACCCGGCATGGAGCGCAAGGATCTGCTGCTCGCCAATGCGCAGATCTTCTCGGCCCAGGGCAAGACGCTCAACGAGACGGCCGATCGCAACGTCAAGGTGCTGGTGGTCGGCAACCCCGCCAACACCAACGCGCTCATCGCGCGCTCGAACGCCAAAGACCTCAACCCGCGCAACTTCACCGCCATGATGCGCCTGGATCACAACCGCGCGCTGTCGCAGCTGGCGCAGAAGACCGGCTCACACGTCACCGACATCCGCCGCATGACGGTATGGGGCAATCACTCCCCCACGCAGTATCCTGACATCAGCCATACTCTGGTCAAAGGCCAGCCTGCACGCTCGCTGGTCGACGCCGGATGGGTCGAGCAGACCTTCATCCCGACCGTGCAACAGCGCGGCGCGGCCGTCATCAAGGCGCGCGGCGCATCGTCCGCGGCTTCGGCCGCTTCCGCCGCCATCGATCACGTCCACACCTGGATGCACGGCACAGCCGAGGGGGACTGGGTGAGCATGGCGGTCTGCGCCGATGGCAGCTATGGCATCCCGGAAGGGGTGATCTACTCCTACCCCGTCACCACGAAGGGCGGCGAGTACAAGATCGTCCAGGGGCTCGCCATCGACGAGTTCAGCCGCAAGCGGATGGATGCGACGCTGGCTGAGCTGAAGGAAGAGCGGGAAGGCGTGAAGTCTATCCTTTGAAGCGCCACCTGCGGCGGCGGGGTACTTCCCTGTGCCTACGTTTCATGTCGGGCTGGAGTAAACTCCGGGGGTGACGGGAGGAATAATCACCCTGGTGTTCGTGGCGGCGGTGCTCTTCCTCGCATACCGCCGCCTGTCGCTGCTCGCGTTCACCGCGACCTTCACGGCGCTCCTCATCGCCTACACCTTCCTCGGCGCCTCGGGGACCCCGGCGGGGGCATGGAAGGGGTTCCTCTGGCTGCTGCTCGCCGGGCTGTGGCTCCTCAATCTGCGGCCGTTGCGCAAGGCGATCATCACCCGGCCTTTCATGAAGGCCTATCTGAGGCTCCTCCCCCCGATGTCGCAGACGGAGCGCGAGGCTCTGGAGGCCGGTACGGTCTGGTGGGACGGGGAGCTTTTTACCGGCGCGCCCAAGTGGTCGAAGCTGTTGTCGGCCCGCAAGCCGCAGCTGACGGCGGAGGAGCAGGCGTTCCTTCTTGGACCCTGCGAGGAGCTCTGTCGGATGCTCGATGACTGGAACATCACGCATGAGCGCGGCGACATGCCGCCGCACGTGTGGGATTTCCTCAAGTCACGCGGCTTCTTCGCCATGATCATCCCGAAGCGCTACGGCGGCCTCGAGTTCTCCGCCTATGCGCACTCCTGCGTGCTCGCCAAGCTCGCGAGCCGCAGCTCCACCTGCTCCTCCACGGTCGCCGTGCCCAACTCCCTGGGCCCCGCGGAGCTGCTCAATCACTATGGCACCGAGGAGCAGAAGGATCATTACCTTCCGCGCCTTGCGCGCGGCGAGGAAGTCCCCTGTTTCGCGCTCACCGGCCCGCGGGCCGGCTCCGATGCCGCCTCCATCCCGGACACCGGCGTCGTCTGCCGCGGCATCTGGCAGGGCCGCGAGATCGTCGGCATCCGGCTCAACTTCACCAAGCGCTACATCACGCTCGCGCCCATCGCGACGGTAATCGGTCTCGCCTTCCGCATGTTCGACCCCGAGAGGCTCCTCGGCGAGCGGGCCGACATCGGCATCACCTGCGCGCTGATCCCGCGCAACACGCCGGGCTTGACCATCGGCCGGCGCCATTTCCCGATCAACATCCCGTTTCAGAACGGGCCGATAGAAGGGCACGATGTCTTCGTGCCGGTCGATTTCATCATCGGCGGACCGCGCATGGCCGGCGCCGGCTGGCGCATGCTGGTCGAGCAGCTTTCGGTCGGCCGTTGCATCTCCCTGCCCTCGAATGCCACCGGCGGCGCCAAGGGCGCCGTGTGGGCCACCGGTGCCTACGCGCGCATCCGGCGGCAATTCAACACGCCGGTCGGCCGGTTCGAGGGTGTCGAGGCCGTGCTCGCGCGGATGGCAGGTCTGACCTACACCATGGACGCGGCGCGCTCCGTCACCGCCGGCGCGATCGACGGCGGCGAGAAGCCCTCCGTGCCCTCCGCGATGCTCAAGTACCACGTCACGGAGATGAGCCGTCAGGTCGCCAACGACGCGATGGACGTGCACGGCGGCAAAGGCATCATGCTGGGTCCGCACAATTATCTCGCGCGCGGCTACGAGTCGGTGCCGATCACCATCACCGTCGAGGGCGCAAACCTCCTCACGCGCAATCTCATCATCTTCGGCCAGGGGGCGGTGCGCTGCCATCCGTTCGTGCTGCGGGAGATGAATGCGGCGCGCGACCCGGACCGTGCGCGAGGAGTCAACGAGTTCGACCGCGCGCTGTTCGGGCATGTCGGATTCACCATCTCCAACGCGGTGCGCTCGCTCGTCATGGCGCTGACGCACGCGCGCCATACGCGCGCGCCCGCACCGGGTCCGACCGCGCGCTACTACCAGCATATCGTGCGATTCAGCGCCTCGTTCGCCTTCACCGTGGATGTTGCGATGCTGACGCTCGGCGGCTATCTGAAGAAGAAGGAGAGCCTGTCGGCGCGACTCGGCGACGTGCTGTCGGCCATGTATCTCGCCTCGATGGTGCTGAAGCACCATGAGAACCAGGGCAGGCCGGCGGAGGATCTGCCCATCGTCGAATGGGCGTGCCGCAACCTCCTGTATCACGCGCAAGAGCAGCTCCATAGCTTCCTGCGCAACTTCCCGAACCGGCTCCTTGCGGCCGTCATGCGCGCCGTCGTATTCCCGCGCGGCCGCACCTACTCCTCGCCGTCGGATCGCCTCGGGCGCCGGGTCGCGGAGCTCGTGACCCGCTATTGCGCTTCCCGCGAGCGGCTCTGCGAGCACATCTACTGGACGCTGGAGCCCGGCAACCCGCTGGGGCTTCTCGAGGAGGCGCTGCGGCTCGCCGAGACGCTGGAACCCATCGAGAAGCGAATCCGCGTGGAGGGTGTCAAGACGGGGCGTGTCACGGCGCTCGACCTGCCGGGCCAGATCGATCAGGCGCTGGCGTCGGGAATCATCACCGAGGCGGAGGCGGCGGCGCTGCGCGAGTATGACCGCAAGGTGATGGCCCTCGTACACGTGGACGACTTCGCGCCACACGAGCTTGGAGCGCAAAGCGCGCCGCATCCGCAATCGGACGCGCGGCAGCCTGGATCGGCACGGGAGGCCGACGCCAGGGCCGCCGTCCGGGCGGTGTGAGCGCAGCATGAGCAGTGAGGCCCTGGCAGAGCCCGCCGCGCCCCCAGGCGCCGCTGCGATAGCCACGCCGGATGCCGCGGCCGAAGCCGCAGGCGTCTCGGCCGCGGCGCAGCCGCGTACTTTCGGCCCGACACTCTGCGCCAACTGCGGCACGCCGCTCACCGGCAAATACTGTAGCGAATGCGGCCAGCGCCATCACGATCTCCCCATTTATCACTTCTGGCACTTCGTCCGCGAGGCGACCGAGGATCTGACTCATGCCGACTCGCGGCTCTGGCAGACCCTGCTCGCACTGTTGTTCCGGCCGGGGTTCCTGACGCGGGAGTTCCTCGAGGGGCGCCGGGCGCGCTACCTGCCGCCGGTGCGGCTGTATCTGGTGGTCAGCGTGATCTTCTTCGTCCTCGCCGCTTTGCACGCGCGGATCTCAGGGACCCAGGCCGTTGTGATCACCGAGAATGCGAAGTCGTTTCACTACGGGGTCGTGCCGCTCCGAGCGGCGGGCGAAACGCCTGCCCACGTGCCAGGCGGAGTCACCCCCGGACTCGCTACGGTCGCGCCGACGCCCGCGGAGCTGCAGCGATTCTGCGAACAAGCAGGAACCTACATCGAGCAGCATGGAGGTTGGTTCGCGCACCTGGGACCGCGGGTAACGCGGAACTGTCTGGCATCCGCTGCCGCCCAAGGCGGGCTGGATCGCCTCAACGAGGCTTACACGGACAACCTCGAGCGCGCAATGTTCCTGTTGCTGCCGCTGCTCGCGCTAGCGATGAAACCGCTCTATCTCAAGCCTCCGAGGCACTACGTCGAGCATCTGCTGTTCTTCCTGCACAACCACGCATTCCTGTTCGTGATGTTCGGTGTGGGCACCCTGCTCGCGATGATTACTTCATGGGCCGTCGTGCTCGGTCCGGTCAGACTGGCCATCACGATCTATATCCCGATCTATTTCTATCGGGCGATGCGGCGGGTGTATGGCCAGGGCAGGTGGCTCACGCTGAGCAAGCTGACCGCGCTCGGTATCGCTTATCTTTTCCTCGGTGTGCTGATGTTCCTGGCCACCGCCGTCTACAGCTTCCTCATGTTGTGAGCGCGGGGTGCACCGTCGCCTCATGACCATCATCCGCGCCATCCTGCACGTCGACATGGACGCGTTCTATGCGTCGGTGGAGCAGCGCGACAACCCCGAGCTGGTTGGCAAGCCGGTCATCGTCGGTTGGCCCGGCGGCCGGGGAGTGGTCGCAGCGGCAAGCTACGAAGTCCGCAAATTCGGCGTGCGCTCGGCAATGCCGATGGGACAGGCCCTGCGGCTCTGCCCGCACGCCATCTGCATTCCGCCCCGCATGCAGCGCTATCGCGAGGCATCGGGGAAGGTCTTCGGGGTGTTTCATGAGATCACGCCGCTCGTGCAGGGGCTGTCGCTGGATGAGGCCTTCCTGGACGTTACGGAGAGCCAGGCGCTGCTCGGCGAGCCCCGGGCCATTGCCCGCCGGATCAAGGACAACATCCGGGCGCGCACCGGCCTGACCGCCTCGGTCGGGGTGGCCACCAACAAGCTGGTGGCGAAGATCGCCTCGGATCTCGACAAGCCGGACGGCCTGACGGTCGTGCCGGAAGGCCGCATCCGCGAGGTGCTCGATCCGCTGTCGGTGCGCCGGCTGCCCGGCCTCGGGCGCAAGCTCGGCGAGCGCGTCCAAACTGCGGGGCTGCGGACCCTCGGCGAGTTGCGGACGGCGACGGATGCCGTCCTTTGGCCGCTCTTCGGCCGCGATACCGCCAGGATGCGCGAGCGAGCGGCCGGCATCGACGACCGTCCGGTGCAGCCGGACCTCGAGGAGAAATCGCTGAGCGCCGAGGATACCTTTGCGCAGGACCTGTCCGAGCCGCGCAGGCTCGACGCACAGCTCTCTCGGCTGGCGGACCTCGCCGGCGAGCGCCTGCGGGCCCGGGGGCTCGTGGCGGGGCGGATAGGAGTGAAGATCCGCCGTCACGATTTTGCGACATTCACGCGCCAGCGGGCGATTGCGCCGCCGACCCAGGACGGGCGTACGCTGCGCAACGTCGCCCGGGAGCTGCTTTCCCGCTGGCTCGCGGAGCACGCCGGTGCGAAACTTCGGCTCCTGGGGGTGGTCTTGACCGACTTGAGTCCAGCCTCGCAGCTCGGCCTCTTCGATGCCGGCCAGCAGCCGCGCGCAACCGGGGAGAGCGCCCGGGACCCGCGCGTCGACTCCGCGCTCGATGAAGTGCGCGCGCGGTTCGGCGCAGATGCGCTGCGGCGCGGCAATACGATCGAGTAGCTTTCATCCGCCCATGTATCTCGCGTTCTTCGGCCTCAACGAAAAGCCGTTCTCCATCACCCCGGATCCGCGCTACCTCTACTTGAGCGAGCGGCACGCCGAGGCGATGGCGCACCTGCTCTACGGCATCAACGAGGCGGGCGGGTTCGTGCAGCTCACCGGCGAGGTCGGCACCGGCAAGACGACGATCGTGCGCTCGCTCCTCGCCCAGGCGCCGAAGAACGCCGAGATCGCCCTCATCCTCAACCCGAGGATGACCGCGCCGGAGTTCCTGCTCACCATCTGCGAGGAGCTCGGCATCGGCGTGCCGGACTCGGCGACCCAGAGCCTGAAGGATCTCGTCGACATTCTCAGCCAGTATCTGCTGCGCGCTCACGCGCGCGGGCGGCGGGTAGTGCTGGTGGTCGACGAGGCGCAGAACCTCGCGCCCGAAGTGCTCGAGCAGGTGCGCCTGCTCACCAACCTGGAAACCAACACCCAGAAGCTGCTGCAGATCATCCTCATCGGCCAGCCGGAGCTGCGGGAGCTGCTCGCGCGCAACGAGCTGCGCCAGCTCGCGCAGCGCATCACCGGGCGATATCACCTCAACCCGCTGAGCGCCGGGGAGACCACGGCCTACGTGCGCCACCGCCTGCGCGTCGCGGGCGCGACGGCGGACATCTTCAACCGCGTCGCGCTCGAGGAGATCTATCGCCTCTCCGCCGGCGTGCCGAGGGTCATCAATGTGATCTGCGACCGGGCGCTTCTCGGCGGGTATTCGCTGGACCGCCACCGCATCACGGGACCCCTGGTGCGCAATGCCGCCTCGGAAGTCTTCGGCAAGCGGTTTGCGCCCCCGTGGCTGCCCTGGGCCGGGACGGCGGCGGCGGCAGTGATCCTGGCTGTTGGA
Organism: Steroidobacteraceae bacterium; assembly: GCA_050739095.1. Taxonomy (GTDB): domain Bacteria; phylum Pseudomonadota; class Gammaproteobacteria; order Steroidobacterales; family Steroidobacteraceae; genus 13-2-20CM-66-19. The sequence goes on from JBOIAR010000025.1 coordinate 46,730, forward strand.
AGCTTCGCGGTCTGGCACCTGCAGCCCTGGAGCTGGGCTCATGCGCCCGCGCCGTCACCAGCGCATGCCGCGCCTTCGTCCCCAGCCGCGGGCCGGCCCACCGCGACACGGGGCGCCGTGCCCGCCTCGAAGCCGCAAGTCCCCGCCGCCGGCGCGCAGGCGCAGGAGCCCCTCGCCACGCTGCTCGCCAAGTACTCCGGCGATACGACCACCGATGCGGCCTTCACCACGCTCTTCGACCTCTGGGGCCTCCACTACGCCGTGGACGGCACCGACCCGTGCACACAGGCGACTCAACACGGACTGGCGTGCCTCACCGAGCGCGGCTCTCTCGGGCAGCTGCGCCTCTACAACCGCCCCGCGATCCTGATGTTGACCGATGCCAACGGCGGCAGTCACGAGGTGGTGTTGACTCGTCTCGACGGCGAGCACGCCAACATCGACCTCGGCACCTCGACACGCGAGGTGGGTGACGGCGAGCTGTCGAGCTACTGGATGGGCGACTACGTCATGTTGTGGCGGCCCGGAGCCGCTCCGCTGCAGACGCTCTCCGTCGGCATGAGCGGCGCCAGCGTGCTCTGGCTGCGGCGCAGCCTGGAGAAGCTCGCGGGGGTCCCCGATCGCGGGTCGCCGAGCGATGTATACGATGCCAGCCTGATGAGCCTGGTGCGCCAGTTCCAGCGCAATCACCGGCTCACCGTCGACGGCATCGCGGGTATCGAAACGCAGGTCGCGCTGGCCGGCGCGCTGGCCAGTCCGGGCTCCCCCTTCCTGACCGCGGCGCACGAGTAAGCATCATGTCGTTCATCCTGGATGCGTTGAAGAAGTCGGAGAGCGACCGGCAGCGGCAGAGCGGGCCGTCGCTCTTCGAGGTGAAGGTTGCCCCGCCGCGGCGGAGACTGCCGATCTGGGCCGTGGCGATCGCCGTGCTCCTCGGGATCAATGTCATCGTGATTTCCTGGATGTTGCTGCGGCATCCGAGGGCGCAGCCGGCAGCAGCCAACGCCCCGGCCGCCGCGCCTGCTGTGGCTACGCCTACCGCAGCCGCTTCCGGAGGGGCCGTGCCACTGGCCATCCCTGGCGATAGGGCCCCCGGCCCGGACATCGTGTCCGGGCGCTCGCCTCCTGAGTCGGCTCGCCCACCACGGACGGCCAGCGTCACGGCCGCTGCGGGCTCCGCCACTTCCGGACAAACGGCGAGTGCCGCACCAGCGGCGTCGCCTCCGGTGGCGACTCCGAGCCAGACCGCCGCGGCCGCTTCGGCCGGACCCGCCGATCAAAGCGCCGCGCAGCACTCGGGCGGCGGCAGCCCGAGTGACTACGCGCCCGCAGTCGAGCCGGCGGGCACTCCGGGCTCCGGGACAGCGGCCGGCGCGACAGGCAGCTTGCCGCTCTACCAGCAGATCGTCACGAGCGACGACCTGCCTGCGCTGCACCTGGATCTGCACGTGTACGCGCAGCGCCCGCAGGATCGCTTCGTCATGATAAACATGCACAGACTCGGGGAAGGGGACTCCCTGCCGAACGGGGTGCACGTGGACGCCATCAGGCCGGATGGCGTGGCGCTCTCCTACCACGGCATCAGGTTCCTGCTGCCAAGGGGTTAGGTTCCTCGCGGCCTGCCGGCCCTGAGATTCGCCAGCGCAAGAGGCCGTGCAGGAGGAAACGGACGCCGGTCACAGCTCACGGGCCGGGGGCCGACGGGCGTCACAAAATCGCCCGGCGAGCAGCGACACCGGGCCCCGGCTGGTCCATCGTTTTCTGGTCAGAGAACCGGCGTTCTCCCTGAGACCCGCTAGCGCGGGAGGAAGGGCCCCGGGAAACGGTGGTGGGGTGGACTCCAGGCGGACAGGCTCTACGGCGCGCGTGCTCGTCGTCGATCGCGATTCGAAATATCGCGAGTGGCTGCGGCTGCACCTGGGAATCCTGTGCCCGGGCGCAACGGTAGGCGCGCTCGACCTCGAGGAATTCGAGCCCTGGAGCGCGATGATGACCGGACGCGAATGCGACGTGCTCCTGCTCGCGGCCGGCTTCGGCGAGAGCCCGGAGGATCCCGAGGCGCACGGCCTCGACCTGCTCCGCAAGCTCCGGGCCAGGAAGGTGGCGACGGCCGTGATCGCCTTGGCCGAGCACGGCAACGAGCTCACTGCCGTGCGGGCGCTGCAGCTCGGCGCCGCCGACTACCTGCCGAAGCGGCTGCTCACGCCGGAGCGGCTGAAGACCTCCGTGCGCGTGGCGCTGCGCCGCATCGAGCAGCGGGTCGCTCGCCGCCTGGAGGACCTGTCGCATACGGCTGGCGCCGTTGCCCTCGATGCCCCCTCACCCCAACGGGAAGGCGACGATCCGCCGAGCGATCCGGCCGCTGAAGGAGGCGGGACCGACGTCGAGAACCTTCCCGTGATTCCCGGCTACACCATCGCGAAGAAAATCGGCGAGTCGGAGAAGGCGATCGTTTACCTGGCGGCGAGCGCCGCGCTTGGAACCGAGATCGCGTTGAAAGTCAGCAGGACCTCGCGCGAGGGGACCGCGGAGCGCCAGGCGCTCGAGCGCGAGTACAGGGCTATTCTCGCGATCAAGGATTCCGCCGTCGTCAGCATCTACGGCTACGGCCTGGAGAATGGGCTTGAGTACCTGGCGATGGAATACTTCCCGCGCGGCGATCTCAAGGCGCGTATGTACTTCGGCGTGACGGAGGCGGAATCACTGCGATACCTGGAACAGATCGCTTCGGCGCTGCGGGTCGTGCACGGCGCCGGACTGTTGCATCGGGACCTGAAGCCCCCCAACGTCATGCTGCGCGAGAGCGATGACATCGCGTTGATCGACTTCGGGCTGGCGCGCACGCTCGATGGCGGCGCCCACAGCACCCGCACCGGCGTGCTGCGTGGCTCACCCTACTACATGAGCCCGGAGCAGGCCCTGGGAGAGGAGCTGGACGTGCGCTCCGACCTCTACAGCCTCGGTGTCATCTATCACGAGATGTTGACCGGAAAGAAACCGTTCACGGGCGGCAGCGCAATGGAGGTGTTGCAGCAGCATGTGAACTCGCCCGCACCCCGCCTGCCGCTGTCCCTCTCGCGTCACGCGCCGCTGCTCTCGCGCCTGCTCGCCAAGCGGCGCGAGGATCGGTTCAACACGGCCGCTGAGGTAATCGAAGCCGCCGCAGCCCTGCGTAGCGGCGCAGTCCCCCAGGCCCAACCGACGGCAGCCTGAGATACGCGCCCAGTCACGGGCGCGTCACACAACGCCTTGACACGCCTGTGGCTGGCGTCGGCAGATGCGCTGGCGCACGCGGGGACGAAGGAGACTTTCGGGCCGGTCGCCCTCGAGGGCCATGGCCTGCTGCTCGGCAGAGCGCGGGTGAGCGTGCCGGGGCGGGAGGCCGCGGCGACGAGTTGATCATCTACCGCGAAGGGACAACAGCAGTCGCTTGCCGGCGCGCGTGCCGGCGAGCGCCAACACGACCCGCCAGAAGAGGCGCTTCTTCAGTGGTACCGGGCGAGGCGGGATCGCGCGGTAGAACCTCTTGCCGATGTCGCGGTGGACATGGGCCGATGTCGCCTCGATGTCCCATTTCCGCGCCGGACAGATGATGCGGTAGCGATGCTCGTCGAGGGCGATCACCTCGGGGGCAGTCAGGGCATCGGGAACATCCGGAAGAGTCGGGCCGATGAAGGTCAGGATCAGGCGGTCGTCCCGGGAGTCGGCGGCGGCGCCGGTCAGGGTCAGGGCGTTCGCGGTGCGCCGGCAAGTGACGGGGCCGCGGAAGGCGGCGAGCGGCCGAAGGAGGTGGGAGTCGGTCACGTCGGGGCTCAGGGTCAGAATTGGGACTCGAGCTCCCAGACGGTGAGGGGCGCACCGCGGCGCAGCCAGAAGCCGGCGCCGACTTCGCGGAAGTTGCGCTGCAGGCGAAGCCGGTACCAGTGCGCGGGGCGCAGGTGCACGTTGGAGTCGGTTCTCGCGGGATCACAGTTCCATTTCCAATCGCGGCGCGTCAGGGCGCTGAAATAGAGCGCTCCGCGGCAGAGCCGTCCGAAGTTGCTGAGCGCGCGCACTGCGGCGGCAGCGTGCAGATACTGGAGCACGTCGTAGCAGATCACGAGGTCGAAGGTGGCGGCGCTGCGGTACTCCTCGATGCGCCCCTGCTCCCAGCCGTAGCGGCCGCAGAGATAGGGGCTCGTCTCCAGGCAGACGTACTGGGCCTTCGGCAAGAGACGCTTGAGCGGGCTGCGCAGCAGGCCGGTTCCGCAGCCCGCATCGAGAATTCTGCGCACCGGCAGGCCGACGTGGACGGTGAACGCGGCGATGAGACGCGCGCGAGCCTGCATCTCTCGGCGGGTCGTGACGGCGGTGCGCGGGTCGTAGTAGTAGCGCCGGTAGTAATCGCGGTCGAAAGACGCCGCGGGCTCGTCGAGTCGCATGCCTCCCCCTGCGGAACAGTGCCCCCCGATTCTAGCCTGTCCTGAACTCGAGGCCCGTCAGCCGGGCGCTGACTTCGACCGCGAATCTCAGCTCATGCCCATCGGCGCTCGTCGCACGCGGCACGGGCCTGCCCGAGACACCGGTTCCAACACCCGTCGCGCTGGGGGTTCATCGCGGCGCAGTTTACGGCGCCCGCCCGGCGCTGCACACTCGCGCCTTCGGGCGGCAGCTGAGGGGTGAGGTCATGTGGGGCAAGCGGCGAGTGACGAGGCTTTTCCTGGCAGCGGGCGTGCTGGCGATGACGCTTGCACCGGCGATGGCGGGCGGCAGGCATGCGGCTCCCGCGCGCGATACGGGCGGCGCTGCGGCGGGCACGATCGATCCCGGAGCGGCCCCGTTCACGCTGCATAGCCCCGATATCGCGCCGGGAGCGACCATCGGCCTGACCCATGTCTATGACCATTCCGGCTGCAGCGGCGGCAATGTCTCCCCGGCGTTTTCCTGGAGCCACGCACCCGCCGGCACGCGCAGCTTCGCGCTACTGATGTTCGATTCCGACGTGCCTGAGGGCGGCTTCTGGCACTGGGCGGTGTTCGACATCCCTGCGACCGTGAGATCGCTGCGGGAGGGCGCGGGGGATCCGGCAAGGAACCTCCTGCCGCGCGCTGCCGTACAGACCCGGAACGACTTCGGCTTCCTGGGCTATGGCGGACCCTGTCCGCCTTCCGGCAGCACGCATCACTACCACTTCAAGCTATACGCGCTCAGGGTGGCCAAGCTCGGCCTCGGCGCGACCGCCATGCCGGAGCAGGTGGATGATCGCGTCAGCACCGAGGCACTCGCCAAGGCCGAGATCGTGGCGGTCTACGGGCAGTGAGGCGGGGGCTATTGCCCCGGTGGGCATCCCCCGGGTAGGCTTCGCGCCCGCCTCCCCGCACCCCGAACCGCAGCATGTCTTCGCGTTCCGACACGCAGCGCCGCGCGCCAGCGCGCGAGCGTATTCCGAAGATCGGCTTCGTCAGCCTCGGCTGCCCCAAGGCGCTGGTCGATTCCGAGCGCATCCTGACCACGCTGCGCTCGGAAGGCTACGAGGTCTCACCGACCTACGAGCACGCGGACCTCGTGGTGGTCAACACATGCGGCTTCATCGACGCGGCGATCGATGAGTCGCTGCAGACGATCGGCGAAGCTCTCGAGCGCAACGGCAAGGTGATCGTGACCGGCTGCCTCGGCGCGCGGCCGGAGCGCATCCTCGAGCGACATCCGCGCGTGCTCAAGGTCACGGGACCGCAAACGTACGGCGAGGTGATCTCGGCCGTCCACGAGCACGTGCCGCCGCGACACGATCCCTTCCTCGATCTGGTGCCACCGCAGGGCGTGCGGCTGACGCCGCGCCACTACGCGTATCTCAAGATCTCCGAGGGCTGCAACAACAAGTGCAGTTTCTGCATCATTCCGGCGCTGCGAGGCAAGCTCGCGAGCCGCCCGATCGACGAGGTTCTGCGCGAGGCGCAGCGGCTTACCGCCGCGGGTGTCAGGGAGCTCCTGGTCATCTCGCAGGACACCAGCGCTTACGGGGCGGACCTCCGCTACGCGCCCGCCGTCTGGCGCAACGAGGAGTACCGGACGCGCTTCATCGATCTCGCGCGCGGCCTCGGCTCCCTCGGCATCTGGGTCCGGCTGCACTATGTCTATCCGTACCCGCACGTCGATGAGGTCATTCCGCTGATGGCGGGGCGGCACGTCCTGCCGTACCTCGACATTCCTTTTCAACATGGGAGCCCCACGGTGCTGAAGCGCATGCGCCGCCCCGCACACGCCGAAAACGTGCTGCGGCGCATTGCCGCCTGGCGGCAGCACTGCCCGGACCTGACGCTGCGCAGCACCTTCATTGTCGGATTCCCCGGCGAGACGGATGCCGAGTTCGAGGAGCTGCTCTCGTGGCTGGACGAGGCCCGGCTCGACCGTGTCGGCTGCTTCAAGTACTCGCCGGTCGAGGGCGCCGCCGCGAACGCGCTCGCCGGGCACGTTCCCGCCGAAGTCCAGGAAGAGCGGTACGCCCGCTTCATGGAGCGCGCGGCGGCCATCAGCGCCGAACGGCTCGCGCGGCGCGTAGGCACACGCATGCGTGTGTTGGTGGATTCGGTCGGCGCCGGCGGAGCTGTCGCGCGCAGCGAGGCGGACGCGCCGGAGATCGACGGTGTGGTGCGGATCGCGGCCGCGAAAGAGATTCGCCCGGGTGACTGGGCCGAAGTCGAGATCACCTCGAGCGATACCTACGACCTGCACGCGCGGCTCGATGCAGCGGCTGTCGCGACCTCCCGCAGGTAGGTCTTGCGGGCCCTCACACCGAGGAAGCTCGCAACCAACATCGGGATGAGGAAGGTCCCGCTGATCCAGTCTGCGGGCGCCCGCGATCAGGTCCCTCCCTTGGAACCCGGCTGCGACGGCCAGGGAAGCTGCGGCTTGGGGTTGAAGATCGAGTCGGCGTCAGCGCGCTTGGGGGCCCAGGCGCCGCCCTCGATCTCGGTCTGCAGCTGGCCCGGGTACCAGCCGGCATGGCCGACGAAGATCCGCAGGCCCTGCATCGGCTTGCTGCGCCCGAGCAGCTTGAGCAGCAGCTTCTGACTCGAGCTCACGTAGACGCCGTCGCATACCCGGATGGCGGTCTCGGGGGCCGTCTTCGCACGGAACAGAAACCACACCGTCCTCAATTCGACAGGACCGCCGAAGTAAATCCTGTCGTGCACCTGCGCCAGGCGTTTGAGCTTCGGAAAGAGGCGCGAAACGGCAATGGACGTCGGCCTGTTGATGATGAGGCCGACCGGTGCGGGGGCGAGGTTGTTCATCACCACCACGATCGAGCCCCCGAAATTGGGATCCGACACGGGATCCTGAGCGACGAGAAGGATTGCCGTCAGCGTGCTTGCGGGCGATTTCGCACCCGGGACCGCGGGTTTGGGCAGAGCGCCGGCGGCTGCAATCGAGGGCAGCGAGGCAGGCACGAGCAGCAGGGCGAGAAGCGCTGCCGGCAGATGGCGCTGCATACGGAATGTCCCCTTCACCGGCGACCTCGCCTCCACGCCTCTGGTACGTTAGGAGCCGTAAATAAATAAAGGTCTCAAGTACTACGGCTGGGAAGAATTAGGTAGTTCCATTCGCCATGAAACCTATTGGGTTGCAACTTGACAGCCTTCATCTCTTCAGCGCTCACCTTGCG
>JBOIAR010000026.1:0-53470 GCA_050739095.1 Steroidobacteraceae bacterium
GGCCGCTGCCGCACGCTTCATCTGCATCATCGATGACAGCAAGCTCGTCGGCACGCTCGGTGCGTGCGCGCTCCCGATCGAGGTGGTCCCGATGGCGCGTGCGCTTGTGGCGCGGCAGCTCGAGGCGCGCGGCGCGCGGCCGCTCTGGCGCAAGGGATTCGTTACCGACAACGGCAACCACATCCTCGATGTGCACGGCCTCTCCATCCAGGATCCGCCGGCGCTCGAGCGCGAGCTCACGAGCCTCACGGGCGTGGTGACGGTGGGGCTCTTCGCTGCGCGCCCCGCGGATCTGCTGGTGATCGGAACCGATCAGGGCGTGGTCGCGGTTTAGCCGCGCTTGCCCGCCGCCAGCGTCAGCGGCGGCTCTTCCACGAGATCACGAAGCGTCAGGTCCCCGCAATGACTGCGGCGTGCCTCGTCAATCGTCGCCAGCAGACGATCCACGGGCGGTATGAAGACGGTGCGCGGACTGAAGTGTCCGCTGCGTTGATTGCGCGCGATCTCCAGGATCTCGCTGAGCGCGATGTGTCCTATGTCGCGTGCCGGAAGCAGCTCATCGTCCTCCGTGACCACGAGCAGTCCCGCCGTCTCCAACGTCGCCGCCATCTGCGCGACGGCCAGGCCGGGCAGGCCGAGCTCCGTCGCGAGCCTATCGACGCTCCAGCGGGTGCCGCCGGTGACGTAGGTGCGCCCCACCAGGTACATCGTGCGCAGCGCAAGTTGCTCGATCTCGATGCTGGAGAGCTTGAGCTCCTGCAGTCCAAGGCGCAGGTACGTCGGATTCTGGATGTAGAAGGAAAGCTGCGCGCCGGCGAGCAGAATCAGCCAACCGAGATAGGTCCACAGCAGGGCCGCGACAATGAAGGCAAACCCGGCGTAGACGATGGTGAGTCGGGTGGAATGCACCACGAATGCCGTGAACCCCCTGCCCACGGCGGCCCATAGGACTCCGGCCACGAGGGCGCCGATGAGAGCGGGCCGCCAGCGCACGCGGGTGTTCGGGATGAAGAGGTAAAGCCCGATGAAGAACGCGCTCACCACGACGTAGGGCGCCAGCTTCACGCCCGCAGCGGTGAGCATGTCGAGCAGTGGCAGATGGCCGAGCACGCGAATCGGAGCGCTGTCCAGTGCGCGCCGCGACATGCCGATAAAGACTACGAGGATGACCGGCCCGACCACGATCAAGGTCAGGTACTCGCTCACCCGGCGCGCGAAGCTGCGCGGCTGCTGCACGCGCCAGAGGTAATTGAAGCTGTCCTCCACCTTCTTGATGGTACCGACCAGCGTCCACGCGAGCAGCGCAAAGCCCACCGAGCCGAGCACTCCGCCGCTCACGCTGTTGGCGAATTCCATGACACGAGAGGTGAGCTCCGTGGCCCCGGTCGGGCCGAGGGCGCTGAACAATCCGTACACCACGGGCTCGAGGTCGGCCCGCGCGCCGAAGATCTTGAGGATCGCGAAACTGAAGGCGGCGAGCGGAATGAGCGACAGGAGCGTGGTGTATACGAGCCCCATCGCGCGCAGGTTGATGTCGCCGCGCGAGAGGTCCCGCACGACGGCGTACGGGTAACGCAGTCCGCGCAGCACCCGCGCCGACCGGCCGCCGCCCAGGGAAGCGGCACCGAAGAAGTACCCGTCGAGGAACGTCCAGAATCGCGCCCACATCGCCGACAAGGTTAAGCGGCTGACACCTCGATGTCACTCCGATAGAGTCTCACTCCGGAACCCGCCCATGTCGCCCGCAGCCCCTGAATTCCCCCAACGAATCGTCTGCCTCACCGAGGAGACGACCGAGACGCTGTACCTGCTGGGTGAGGAGCACCGCATCGTCGGGATCTCCGGCTTCACGGTGCGCCCTCCGCGGGCAAGAAAGGAGAAGCCGCGCGTCTCGGCATTCACCAGCGCCAAGATCGATCGCATTCTCGAGCTCCAACCCGATCTCGTCCTCGGCTTCTCGGATCTGCAGGCGGATATCGCCGCGCAACTCGCACGCGCGGGGCTCGAGGTGCATCTTTTCAACCAGCGCAGCGTCGCCGAGATTTTCCGCATGATCCGCACGCTGGGCGGCATGATCGGTTGCGAGACGCGAACGGCCGGGCTGATCGCCCGGCTCGGGGCAGGTGTCGAGACGGTGCGCGAGCAGGCGGCCGCGCTCCCACGCCGTCCCAGGGTGTATTTCGAGGAATGGGATGAGCCGCAGATTTCCGGCATCCGCTGGGTCTCGGAGCTGATCGGTATCGCGGGGGGCGAGGACTGTTTCCCCGAGCTCGCCGCTCAACCCCTCGGCCGTCACCGGATCATCGCCGATACGGGGGAGGTGCCACGACGCGCCCCCGACATCATTTTCGGCTCCTGGTGCGGCAAGAAGTTCCGGCCCGAGGCGGTGGCGGCGCGGCCCGGCTGGAGCGCAATCCCGGCGGTGCGCAGCGGCTTCGTGCGCGAGATCAAATCCTCGATCATCCTGCAGCCCGGGCCCGCCGCCCTCAGCGACGGCCTACGGGCGGTGCAGGGAGTTATCGAGGAATGGGCGAGCCGGTGCCTTTAAGCGCGGCCACGTTTCCCGGAGCGCTTGGGCTCGCGCGAGCGCGTCTCAGAGAGTGCCATGGACGGCTGAGTGCCGATTGTGCGGCGCTCTTCCCGGCGGGCCTGCCGCCGTGGACAGCCAGTGGCAGTGACTAAATTCTCCGACGCTCTCGTATTAACTCATACGCTTCGATGATCTGCTGCGTGCGCTGCTTGGCGTGCTCGACCATCGACTCGGGCAGGCCATTCGCCTTCAGCTTGTCGGGATGGTGGCGGCTGAGCTGACGGCGGTAGGCTTTCACGACCACCTGATCGCTGTCGCCGGGAGCGGCCTCGAGGATCCTGTAGGCCTGCTCGAGCTTCTCCGATTCGCTGACTCGCGGCCCCGCGCCGGCGGGCGCGTACCGGAAACTGCCGCCACGGATGCGCAGTACTGCCTCGATGTGCGCCAGCTCGAACGGCGAAACACCGAGACGGCCCGCAACGCGATTCATCAGCGGCCGCACCGGGCCATCGAGGTTGTTGCCGCTCAGGGCCGCGCGCACCTGGATCTCGACGAACACGCGCACGAGGTCAGGCCGGCCGGCGCACGCCCGCGCTAGATCGGCGAGCTCCGCGGCGAGATCGAAGGCTGAGCGCTTACCCTCGGTGAAGCAGTCGATGGCCTGCTGCACGCGTGCCGCGTCAAGCCGCAGCTCCGACATGACCGCGCGTGCGGCAGAGATTTCCTGCTCCGAGACCCGGCCGTCGGCCTTGGCGAGATAGCCCATCACCCGAAAGGTGGCGCGGAAGAAGCGCTCGCTGATGGCCGCAAGGTCCTCCGGACCGGGCAGCCGCGCATCCTGCCTGTCGAGGTGCTGATCGACCTGATGCCCGAGCAGCACGCCCGCCACGGCCCCGAGCGGCCCGAGGAACATGCCGATCAAGCCCCCCACGACCTTGCCGGTGTAGCGCATACGCGCTGCTATAGTAGCAAGCATGGATACAGAGACGGTCTTTCGCACCCGCCTGCGCGGCCTCGAGAAGCTCCACGAGGGCAAGGTGCGCGACATCTACTCGGCCGGCGGTGATGCGCTGCTCATCGTCACCACCGACCGGTTGTCGGCTTTCGATGTGGTGTTGCCGGACCCCATCCCTGGAAAGGGTCGCGTGCTCAACGAGATTTCCAACTTCTGGTTCGCACGCACCCGCCACATCGTGCCCAATCATCTGACCGGGCGACCCGTCGCCGATCTCGTCGGCGATCCGGCCGAGCGTGCAATGTTGGAGGGCCGCTCGGTCATCGTCCGTCGCCTGAAGCCCCTGCCGCTCGAGGCGGTGGTACGCGGGTATCTCATCGGCTCCGGATGGAAGGACTACCAGAAGACCGGCAGCGTTTGCGGAGTCTCTCTACCCCGAGGGCTTCAGCAGGCATCCCGGCTGGTGGCGCCCCTCTTCACGCCCGCAACCAAGGCGGCCGCCGGCGAGCATGACGAGAACATCTCCTTCGCGCAGGTCGAGAAGCTCGTCGGAGCAGCGCTCGCCGCGCGGGTCCGCGACACCGCCATCGCGCTCTATGAATTCGCGGCGGCTCATGCCCTGGCCCGCGGCATCATCATTGCGGACACCAAGTTCGAGTTCGCGGTCGACGAGGGCGGGGGGCTGACGCTGATCGACGAGGCGCTCACGCCGGACTCCTCACGCTTCTGGCCCGCGGACACCTACCGGGTCGGCGTGAGCCCGCCGAGCTTCGACAAGCAGTTCGTGCGCGATTATCTGGAGACGCTCGACTGGAACAAGAAGACGCCGGGGCCGAAGCTGCCGGCCGAGATCGTCACGCGTACCAGCGACAAGTATCGCGAAGCGCTCGCACGGCTGACGCAATGAGCTCGCCCCCCCGGTAAACTCGGCTAATGGCTGCCCCCTGGATCGCCCCCTCCATTCTCTCCGCCGACTTCGCACGACTCGGTGAGGAAGTCGATGCGGTGCTCGCCGCCGGCGCCGATCTCATCCACTTCGACGTGATGGACAACCATTACGTGCCGAACCTCACCATCGGCCCGATGGTCTGCGAAGCGCTGCGCAAGCACGGCGTCACCGCGCCGATCGACGTGCATCTGATGATCAGCCCCGTGGACCGCATCATCCCCGATTTCGCGGCGGCGGGCGCCAGCTACATCTCCTTCCACCCGGAGGCGACGCAACACATCGACCGCACGATCGATCACATCCGCGAGCAGGGCTGCCGTCCGGGCCTGGTGTTCAATCCCGCGACGCCGCTCGATTACCTCGATTACACGCTCGAGAAGCTCGATCTCGTGCTCATCATGTCGGTCAACCCCGGCTTCGGCGGCCAGAAATTCATTCCAACGGCGCTGCGCAAGCTCGCCGAGGCGCGCCGTCTCATCGAGGCGAGCGGCCGCGACGTGCGGCTCGAGATCGACGGGGGGGTGAAGGTGGACAACGTCAGGGAGATCGCGCGCGCGGGCGCCGACACGTTCGTGGCGGGGTCGGCGATCTTCGGCAGCGCGAATTACGCCGCGACCCTCAAGGCCATGCGCGCGCAGATCGCGGGAGCGTGACGGCGACCGGGGTTGCCGGGCCCGTCGTGGGCCTCGATCTATTCGTCGTCCTCGTCGTCCTCGTCATCGATTTCCGGCGGCGCCGGCGGGCTCTTCGCCAGCGGCTTCGCCGGCACGATGACCGGACGGGTCTTCATCTTCGGCCGCGCGTTGAACACGACGATGGTCTTGCCCGTGGCGCGCAGCAGCCCCTGATCCTCCAGCACCTTCAGCACGCGCCCCGCCATCTCGCGCGAGCAGCCAACCAGTCGTGAGAGCTCCTGCCGGCTCACCTTGATCTGCATGCCCTCGGGGTGCGTCATCGCATCGGGCTCCTCGCAAAGATTGTTGATGGCGTGGGCCACCCGGCCGGTGACATCCACGAACGCCAAGTCGCCGAGCTTGCGGTTGGTGCGATCGAGTCGGGTCGCGAGCTGGGTGGCGAGCTCGAAGATGAGACCGGGGCTCTCGGCGGCGATCTGCCGGAAGCGCGGATAGGTCATCTCCGCCAGCTCGCACTGGTTGCGGGTGCGCACCCAGGCGCTGCGCGTCGGCTGATCGCTGAAGAAGAGGCCCATCTCCCCGAAGAACTGCCCGCGGTTCAGGTAGGCGAGCACCATCTCGTTGCCTTCCTCGTCCTCGATCATCACCTCGACGGAGCCGCTGATGATGTAGTAGAGGACGTCCGGAAGGTCACCCGCATGGATCACGACCGTCTTCGACGGCACGGTGCGGATGCGGCAGTAGCTCAAGAACCGGTTGATCGCCGGAATGTCGCTCAACGGCTTGACGTTCTCTTCCATACCCGCTCCCCGAATTGGTGTAGTCATGATGTAGAGAGTGTTTATACGTTGACCCCGCCCACCGCAAGCGTACCGCACGCGGTGCAGCGAAAACCAGAGCGGCGCGTTGTTTGGGGGCGAGTCGCTGGTGGCATGCGCGCGCGATCAAACCCAGTAGGCGGCGCCCGTCATGATCCGGGCCGTGTGGCGCATCAACGCGCGGACCGGCGCCGGCAGGTCCATCCCGCCGGCGGCCCGGGCGTTGGCGCCGTGCATGGCCTCATCCGCGCGCATCTGATGCAGGATGGCGCGGCTGCGCAGGTCACCCTCCGGCAGGCGGCCGAGATGCTGATCGAGATGCCCTTCGACCTGCCGCTCCGTCTCGACCACGAAGCCGAGGCTGGCCCGATCACCCGCGAGTGCGGCGAGCGCCCCGATAAAGAAGGAGCCCGCGTACCAGAGGGGATTGAGCAGGCTCGGGCGGGATTCGAGCTCCCGCAGGCGGCTCTCGCACCAAGCGAGGTGGTCGGTTTCCTCCCGGGCGGCATCGAGCAGCATCTTGCGGGTCGCCGCGGAGCGCGCCACGACCGCCTGGCCGTGATAGAGGGCCTGCGCGGCAATCTCCCCGGCATGATTGACCCGCATCAGGGCGGCGGCGCTGCGCCTCTCGTCGGCGGAGAGCTCGGGGGCGCCCTCGGAGGCCCCTTGAGCGGCGGACGGCTGCGGAATGGGACGCGAAGCATGCGCCGGGGCGAAGATTGCGCGCAGCGCGCGGTCGGCGGCGCCAATCCAGGCATCCGCGGAGGCTCTCGTGGTTGCATCAGAGGTCATTGAGGCTCTCAGGGCGAGTGCTCGGTCGCCATGGGCGGGGATTATAAGCGCCCATTTTGCATTGGCGGAGCAGCTTCAGTAGACTTGCCGGCCCTTTGGAAGGGTCCGCAATTCCCCTGGGGCCGCGCAAGAGACGGCCCCGTCGAGGCTCATATGAAGACGGTATTCGCCAAGTCCGGCAGTGTCCGGGGCGACTGGTACGTGGTCGATGCGACCGACAAGACGCTCGGGCGCCTCGCCTCGCAGATCGCGCATCGACTCAAGGGCAAGCACAAGGCCGACTACAGCCCCCACGTGGACATGGGCGATCACATCGTGGTGCTCAACGCCGGCAAGGTGCGGGTCACCGGCCGCAAGCTGAGCGACAAGATCTATTACCACCATACCGGCCACATCGGCGGCATCAAGTCGATCGCGCTGCAGAAGCTCCTCGATGAGCATCCGGAGCGGGCGATCGAGTTCGCCGTCAAGGGTATGCTGCCGAAGAATCCGCTCGGGCGGCGCATGTTCAGGAAGCTGCACGTGTTCGCCGGGGGCGAGCACCCGCACCAGGCCCAGCAGCCGCGGCCGCTAGAGATCTGAGGGCGAGTCGCGAGAAGATCGCTCGGAGCGATCTGCAACGCCAAGCGCATCAGCGCTTGGCGGCCCCGAAGGGGCGAGGCCCAGGACGGGCCGAGTAACCGACGAGCGCCCGCTCAGGATGAGCGGGCCGGTATCACGCTCCAGGGATGGAACCTTGCGAGGACTTTTGAATGGCACACCAGCAACCGAACTACGGCACCGGTCGGCGCAAGACCGCGACCGCCCGCGTCTATCTGCGGCCGGGCAGCGGCCGTATCACGGTCAACGACCGCCCGCTCGATGAGTTCTTCGGGCGCGAGACCGGCCGCATGATCGTGCGCCAGCCGCTCGAGGCGCTGCAGCTCGGCAGCCGCTTCGACATCAGCGTCACCGTGGACGGCGGCGGCATCACCGGCCAGGCCGGCGCCATCCGCCTGGGCCTCACCCGCGCGCTCATCGAATACGACGAGACCCTGCGCAAGCAGCTGCGTGATGCGGGCTTCGTCACCCGCGACGCGCGCGAGGTCGAGCGCAAGAAGGTCGGCCGCCGCAAGGCCCGCCGCAGTGGGCAGTACTCGAAGCGCTAGCTGGATCTTGCAGCCGGGGGGCGCTTCGGGCTTCAATTATCGCCAGCTCGGAGCCGCACTCGGCCCGGGGTCCCACCAGCTTTTGGGGGATCGTCTAGTGGTAGGACAACGGACTCTGACTCCGTTTACCTAGGTTCGAATCCTAGTCCCCCAGCCAAATAAATCAAGGAGTTACTGACCAGGGATCGGTCGGGGTCCGGCAGTCGGTCGCCGTATGGAGGCCGTAGCGCCGAGGCCGGCCAGGGAAACCGGTCCGCCGTCCTTTGGGTCCTGTCGCCTGGGCCAGAGAGGAGGTTAAAAAGGCCGGTGGCTTGTCGAAGATGGACCGCGAAGCCCTGGGAAAGTTGTACGCCCAGGGCGCGACGAAATTCGGGCTCGCCCGAGCAACATGTCAGATTCAATTCGGCCGTCGCATCCGCAACGCAAAATAGCGCCGTAATCGCTCACCCGGATCGAGCACGAAGCCTCGGCCACGCGCCGGGGTTTTCGTTTCAGGGTGTCGGCAGACTCTTTGCCACCTCTGCCTCGATCGCTTTCGCGGCCTTCACGGAAGTTTCAGCCATGCTCTCGATGTACCCATCTCGCAAGCTCTGGGTGGCCATCAGGCCGGCGAAAATCTGCGCTGCCATCAATGAACGAAGCTCGTTAGCGCTCATGCGGAATGCTCCCTGGATATCTATACGGGCGGGCGATTATGCGCGTTCGCGCGGCACGACGGCTCGACTGATCTGCTCCGCGATCCTGTCGAGCTTGCCGGCGAGCCCGTCGTACGTCCGGGACGCGCTCTCGAATATCGCTCGCGTGGAATGGGAGGCCGGATCCCACGACACGAGCCCGCGCCCGTCGTCAATTACTCGGGCATAGACGCTAACGACTTGATCGTGGTCGATTGCCGCGATGATTCCGCAGTGATAACGCCGAAGCTTGCTTCCGCCCGCTCCGTTGCAGCTCGGCCGCACCCCAAGGCGGGAGGAATCCGGCGGCCGGGAATCGACACTACTCCCCCGCGATCGTCATCTCCCCGATGAGCACCGAGCCGCAGCGGATGCCGCCGCGCGCATCGACATCGCTCCCCACCGCCACGATGTTGCGGTAGATCTCCCGCAGGTTCCCCGCAATCGTGACTTCATGCACGGGAAAGGCGATCGCGCCGTTCTCGATCCAAAACCCGCTCGCGCCGCGCGAGTAATCGCCCGTGACCCCGTTGACGCCCTGCCCCATCAGCTCCGTCACGAGCAGGCCCGAGCCCATGCGGCGCAGCAGCGCCTCGTGTCCCGGCGATTCCGCTGACGCCGCTACGATCAGGTTGTGAATGCCGCCCGCATTGCCCGTGGTCTTCAAGCCCAGGCGCCGCCCGGAGTAGCTACCCAACACGTAACCCTGGAGGATTCCGTTCTCCACGAGCTCCCGATCGCGGGTCGCGGCGCCCTCATCGTCGAAGGGAGCGCTGGCCAGGCCCTTGGGGATGTGAGGCCGCTCGTGCATCTGCACGAAGGCCGGAAACACCTGCTCGCCGGCCGCATTCAACAGGAACGAGGCCTTGCGATACTGACTCGGCCCGCGGATCGCGCCGATGAAGTGCCGGTAGAGGCCGCGCGCCATGTCGGGAGAGAAGAGCACCGACGCCTTGCGCGTGGCGAGCTTGCGCGCGCCGAGTCTCGCCAGCGCGCGACCCGCGGCCGAGGTCCCCACCGACTCCGCGCTCTCGAGATCGGCCGGATCGCGGACGGTGGTGAACCAGTAGTCGCGATGCATCTGCTCGCCTTCCTGGGCGATGAGCGAGCAGCTCACCGAGTGACTGGTCCCGGCGTAGCCCGCAAGGAATCCGAGGGAGTTGCCGTAGACACCCGTGTGCCGCTGGCTGCTGACCGAGGCGCCCTCGGAGTTGATGATGCGCGAATCGACTGCCCGACCCGCCTGCTCACAGCGGCGGGCGATGGCGATCGCCTCCTCGGCGGCGAGGCCCCAGGGATGATCGAGATCGAGGTCCGGTATCTCACGCGCCAGATATTCCGGCTCGACCAGGCCCGCATACGGATCGTCGGCGGTGTAGCGGGCGATGGCGCAGGCTTTCTCGACCGTGGCGCGGACCGCCTCCCGTCCGAGATCGGCGGTACTGGCCGATCCCTTGCGCTTGCCGAAATACACCGTCAGGGCGAGGCCCCGGTCGCGCTGGTATTCGATCGTATCGACCTCTCCCAGCCGGACGGTCGTCCCGAGCCCCTGGCTCAAGCTGGCATCGACCTCGTACTGCGAGGCTCCCTGCCGGCGGGCCTCCTCGAGCGCAATGCCGATGATGTCCTCAAGCAGGGGGGAAGAGTCCGTCGCCGCGATCGTCTGTGGCATACGCGTTCCGCTCGAATCCGGGAAAATGGGGCAGAATTTGATTCTAGCAGCCGCGAGACCCGAGCCGTTCGACCCCAGTGAGCGCGCATACACCAGAAGACGTCCCGGAGCAGGAAGAGCCCGAGCGCCCGAGCAAGAGCGCGCGCAAGCGCGCCGCCCACGCAGCGCAGGACCTGGGCGAGGCGCTGATCCGGCTGCGAGATCCTGAGCTCGATGCGCTCAGCCTGCCGGAGCGCCTGACCGAGGCCGTGCGCGAGGCGCGCCGTGTCAAGAGCCGCGCCGGTGGCGCGCGCCAGCGCCAGTACATCGGCAAGCTCATGCGCGAGATCGACCCCGAGCCCATCCGCGCCGCGCTCGCCGCACGCAGCGAGCGCGATGCCCTCGAGACGCAGCTTTTCAAGCGCGCCGAGGGCTGGCGGGAGCGCCTGATCCTCGAGGGCGACGCCGCACTCGAGGAGCTCGCGCGCCTGCGGCCCGGCCTCGATCGGGCTTCGTTCCGCCGCCGGGTCGGAGCGGCGCGTCACGAGCGCAGCGCCGGCCTGCGCGCCGGAACCATGGGACCCGCGGGCCGGGAGCTCTTCAGGGCGCTGCGGGCGCTCCTAGATAACGACAGTAGCCCGAAAGCAAGTAGGTGAGCGGCCCAGGGCCGCTCCCGCTGAGTCCCGTTACCGCGAGGCCCAGGATGGGCGGAGCAACGCGGCAGGATGTCGGCTTTGCGCCAATAAACTAATATGCCCCGATGAAAGCGCTGGTCGGCATCATCATGGGCTCCGCCTCCGACTGGGAGACCCTGCGCAGCGCCGCCGAGACGCTCGAGAAGCTCGGTGTCCCACACGAGGTGAAGGTCGTCTCGGCGCACCGCACCCCCGATCTTCTCTTCGAATATGCCGCGAGCGCGCGCTCGCGCGGCCTCGAGGTCATCATCGCCGGGGCGGGTGGCGCCGCCCATCTACCCGGCATGACGGCCGCGAAGACGAGTCTCCCGGTGCTCGGAGTGCCGGTGCAGTCAAAGGCGCTCGGCGGGCTCGACTCGCTCCTCTCCATCGTGCAGATGCCCGCGGGAGTCCCGGTGGCCACCTTCGCGATCGGCGCCGCGGGCGCCACCAACGCCGCGCTCTGCGCCGTGGCCATCCTCGCCAACAAGTATCCGACCGTTGCCGCCGCTCTCGAGACCTTCCGCGAGAGCCAGACCGCAGGGGTGCTCGCCAGCCCCGACCCGCGCGCCGCGCCGCGCTCATGACCGTCGGTATCGTGGGGGCGGGCCAGCTCGGCCGCATGCTCGCATTGGCCGGCTATCCGCTCGGTCTCGACTTCCTCTTCCTCGATCCCGCCCACGATGCGCCCGCAGGTCAGGTCGCACCCGTGTTGCACGGCGCCTTCACCGACCCGAAGCTCCTCGGCCGCCTGGCGCGCGAGTGCGCGGTCCTGACTTTCGACTGGGAGAACATCTCCGTCGCCGCACTGCGCGCGCACGCCGCCTCGGCGCATGGCGCGCGCATCTGCCCGCCGATCCCGGCGCTGGCGGTGGCGCAGGACCGCGTGGCGGAGAAGCGGCTCTTCGAGCGGCTGGGGATCCCTACGACGCGCTGGCAGGCAGTCGGTTCGCGATCCCAACTCGAGCGCGCGCTGCGCGAGATCGGAGTGCCGGGTGTCCTCAAGACACGGCGGTTGGGATATGACGGCAAGGGACAGGTCGGGGTGAGGACCCCGGATGAGGCGTACCGCGGCTGGGAGGAGCTCGGCAACTTGCCGCTCCTCTACGAGGAATGGGTGCCGTTCGATTGCGAGGTGTCCATCATCGGCGCGCGCAACGCAAGCGGCGCAACCGCCGTCTATCCATTGAACGGCAACGTGCATTCGCACGGAATCCTGCGCCTGACGCGAGCGCCGTACGGGCCGCCGCGCTGGCAGCGCACCGCGGCCCGCCACCTCGAGCGCTGTCTGACGCACTTCCGTTATGTTGGCGTGCTCACCATCGAGTTCTTCGTGCGCGATGGGCGGCTGATCGCCAACGAGATGGCGCCCCGCGTACATAACTCGGGGCACTGGACCATCGAAGGCTGCGCAACCAGCCAGTTCGAGAATCACCTGCGAGCCATCCTCGACCTGCCGCTGGGATCCACCCGTGCCCGGGGCTTCAGCGCCATGGTGAATCTGATTGGCGACATCCCGCATCGCGGCAAGCTGCTCGCCCGCGAGGGGCTGCATCTGCACGAGTACGGCAAGCAGCCGAGGGCGGGGCGCAAGGTGGGGCATTGCACCCTGGTGGAGCCCACGGCGGCGCGCCGGGACCGGCGGGCACGGGGGTTGCTTGCGGAACTGGCTCCCGGATTGCGCATCCCGTAAGATAGCCGCGGAACGAGCCCGGCCAGGGCGGGTCAAACGGGCCCAACGGCGTGCCGCTCTGTCGGCAACAGCGGACAATCATGTATCTCGACCCGTTCAAACTCAAAGAGCTGCCGTTCCGACTGAGTCCCGACCCTCAGTTCCTCTACCTTTCCAAGCAGCACGCCCGCGCCAAGGCGTACATGGAGTCGACGATCTGGTTCACCGACGGCTTCGTGGTGATCACCGGCGAGATTGGTTCGGGCAAGACCACCCTCATCGAGTCCTTCCTCAAGGAAGTCCAGGGCGACGTCGTGGTGGCGCAAATCAACCAGACGCAGGTGTCGGCAGTCGATTTCCTGCAGGCGATCCTGGTGCAGTTCGGCTTCTCGCCCTTCAAGATGAAGAAGGGCGAGATCATCGCCACTCTCAACAACTTTCTGATCGAGCAGTATGCCGCCGGGCGCAAGGTGCTGCTCATCGTCGATGAGGCGCAGAACCTGTCGCTGCGGGTGCTGGAGGAGATTCGCCTCCTCTCGGGCGTCGAGACCACCAAGGAGAAGGTGCTGCGCATCATTCTCGCAGGCCAGCCGGAGCTGAGCGCGAAACTAGACGCTCCGGAGCTGGTGCAGCTCACGCAGCGGGTGCGCCTGCGCTTTCATCTCACTGCGCTCTCCCAGACCGAGACCCGGGGTTACATCCAGCACCGCCTGGAGGTCGCCGGGGCGAGTGATCGGCAGATCTTCGCCGAGGAGGCCTTCCCGGTGATCTTCCGCTTCACGGGCGGCGTGCCGCGGCTCATCAACACCCTGTGCGATACGGCGATGATGGCGGCCTACACCGCCGATCGCGGGGCGGTTACCGTGGAGGACATCGAGAGCGCCGTCAGCGAGCTGCAATGGGTGGAGTTCGCGGCCCGCACCCAGCAGCAGATCAAGGCCGCTACGGAGCTCGCGCTGCCGCGCATGCGCGACAAGGATCCGGCGCTACCGCTCTTGGCGAAGCTCCTGGTCGCAACCGACGGGCGCACGGTGCAGGAAATCTCGCTCACGCAGGGCAGGGTCATCGTGGGCCGCACCGCCGACAACGACCTGCAGATCGACAGCCGGTTCGTGAGCCGACATCACTGTCAGATCACCACTTCCGCCAACTCGTGCGTCATCGAGGACCTGAACAGCACCAACGGCATTTATGTCAAATCCAGGCGCGTGCGTCGCCACTACCTGAATGACGGCGATGTCGTCCTCATCGGCAAGCACGAGCTCATCTACGTCGACGAGCGCCTGGCCCGCACGCGCGGCAGCCCCAACGACACGGTGCCCGGGATCCCGATGTTGCCGCGCGCTGACGGAGCGGGCGAGTCGCAAAGCGACGAGCGCCCGCGCGCGACACGCGGGCCGGCGACGGCCGGCGGCACGGCCGTTCTCGACGACGAGTCTGCGGATTACGACCTCGAGGAAACCCGGGATCAGTCCTGATCCCGGCGGTGGGTCAGGTCAGGCTGGCCGTAATGGGAGCGCAGCTCGCGGTAGTCGCGGCGCCTGAGGAGCACCACCACACCGCCGAGGAGAGCGGCCAGGCCCGCGAGCCCGACGAGGAGGCCCACCGCGTGGGAATCCCCGATGAGATAACTGGCACCCAGCGCAATGAGGCCGGCGGCGATGTAGAGCCACGGCAGTCCCTCGTACATGGGGCGGGAGAGATGCATGGAGGCACACGATACTACGGCGGCGCGGCCGAGGCACGTTGCCGGAATTATGTCCGGTCACGGGCCGCGCGGCCTGCGCGTTGGGAGCACCCTGCTCCGCCCGTACGCGCATCTTGTGCCTGTCGCCGGCACCCCGCGACCGGCATTGACGGCGACTTCGCGGAGAAATGCGCGGCTGGCGGGCGGGACCCGCCTTTATGCGGAGAAATCGGCGTTCTGGCCGGTAAAGCCTAGGCAGTCCCGGTCCCGCCCACCGTCAGCTTCTCCACCTTCAGGGTCGGCTGACCCACCCCCACCGGGACGCTTTGTCCGTCCTTGCCGCACGTTCCCACGCCGTCATCCAGCTTGAGGTCGTTGCCGACCATGGTGACACGGGTCAACACGTCGGGGCCGTTGCCGATCAGGGTGGCCCCCTTCAGGGGCGCGCCGATGCGGCCATTCTCGATGGCGTAGGCCTCGCTCGCGGAAAACACGAACTTGCCCGAGGTGATGTCCACCTGCCCGCCGCCGAAATTGACGGCGTAGATGCCGCGGGGCACCGAGCGGATGATCTCCTGCGGATCGTGCGGGCCGGGGCGCATGTAGGTGTTGGTCATGCGCGGCAGGGTCATGTGCGCGAACGACTCGCGCCGGCCGTTGCCAGTGCGATGGCTGCCCATGAGCCGGGCATTGAGCCGGTCCTGCATGTAGCCCCGCAACACCCCATTCTCGATCAGCGTGGTGCACTGGGTCGGGGTGCCCTCGTCGTCGATATTGAGCGAGCCACGGCGCTGCGACAGGGTGCCATCGTCCACGACCGTGCACTCCGAGGCCGCGACGCGCTCGCCGATGCGGTTGGCGAAGGCGGAGGTGCCCTTGCGGTTGAAATCGCCCTCCAGGCCGTGACCGATCGCCTCGTGCAGCAGGATTCCGGGCCATCCCGGCCCCAGCACGACCGTCATGGGCCCCGCGGGCGCGGGCACCGCCTCGAGGTTCAACAGGGCCTGCCGGGCGGCCTCCCGCGCCAGGGCCAGCGGGCGCTCGCCGGCGACGAGCTCGGCGAGCGAGTAGCGCCCGCCCGCGCCGCAGTACCCCTGCTCGCGCCGGCCGTTCTGCTCGACCAGCACCGACACGTTGAAACGCACCAGCGGCCTGACATCCGCGGCGAGCTCACCCTCGCTCGTGGCGATGAGGACGACTTCGTGGACGGCAGTGACACTCGCGCTGACGTGCACGATGCGCGGATCGATCTTGCGGGCTTCACGGTCGACGCGTTCCAGCCACGCGACCTTGTCCTGATCGGAGAGGCTGGCGACGGGATCAGCCGGCAGATACAGTCGGTGGCCCGCTTGCGGGCGCCAGGCGCTGACGCGCCGGTCGCCTCCCTGGACGGCGATGGCGCGCGCGGCGCGGGAGGCTTCCTCGAGCGCGGGCAGGATGATCTCGTCGGAGTAGGCGAAGCCCGTCTTCTCACCGGCGAGCGCGCGGACCCCAACGCCCTGCTCGATGCTGGCGCTCCCATCCTTCACGATGCCGTCCTCGAGCGACCAGGACTCCTGGCGCGCGAGCTGAAAGTAGAGGTCCGCAAAATCGACGGAATGCGTGAGCACTTCCCCGAAGATGCGGTCGAGGCGCGTCATATCGAGGCCGCTCGGCCTCAGGATGAGATCGCGGGCGAGCGCCAGTGGGTCGGAAGCGGAAGAAGTCGGGTCGGTCACGATTGAGCTCTTGCCGGTGTTCATGAGTTGAATGTCAGTTGAATACGCGGTGTGTCAGCGACGGGAAGCTGCCGCGATCGCGTCGTTGCCGTTCCAGGTCGATCTCGGCCGTGATGCAGCCGCGACCGCGCGGCAGCCGCGCGAGCACTCGCCCCCAGTGATCGACGATCATGCTGTCGCCGTAGGTCTCGCGCCCGTTCGCATGAAACCCCGACTGCGCGGGCGCGATCACCCAGCAGAGGTTCTCGATGGCGCGAGCCCGCAGCAGCGGCTCCCAATGCGCGCGGCCCGTCGGCTCGGTAAAGGCGGAAGGCACGGCGAGCAGCTCCGCCCCGGCGGCGCTCAGCCTGCGAAAGAGCTCCGGAAACCGCACGTCATAGCATACGGAAAGCCCGAGGCGGCCCACCGGCGTCTGCACGACCACTGGAGCCGATCCGGGCGCTACATTGGCCGACTCGAGGTAGCTCTCCTCACGCTCGGGGACGTGCACGTCGAACAGGTGGATCTTGTCGTACCGCGCGCGCCGCTCCCCAGCGGAGTCATAGACCAGGGACGCGGCGGCAGCGCGGCCGTCGCCGGCGCCACGAAGCGGCACGGTGCCGCCCACGATCCAGATACGTAAGCGCCTCGCCGTCGCTGCCAGAAAATCCTGTACGGGACCGCGGCCCTCGTCCTCGGCAATGCGTCGCTTATCGGCGTCCGATAGCCCCATGAAGGAGAAGTTCTCCGGCAGCGCCGCAAGCTGCGCCCCGCGTTCCGCCGCCTCTTCCAGGAGCGCGCGTGCATCGCACAGATTGGCCGAAACGTCCGGACCGGACGTCATCTGTAACGCGGCGATCAAGGGCATGGACCGCTACTATGAGGGCGCATCGGCTCCCCCGCAATGGCTTGGGAGAGGCAGCGCCGGGGAACGCTCCGGCCGCTAGGCCTGCACGATGTCGAACTGGTCGACGCCGTAGAGCCCTTCGACCTGGAGCCGGATAGGGATTCCCGCCTGCGCCTTGAGCTCACCCAGGGTGGCGGCCTCGGCCTCGAGCAGCCGCTCGATCACATCCGCATGCGCCAGGATCAGCAGCTCGCGGCCGGCGGGCGCCCGACATTGCCGCAGGATCTCGCGGAGAATCTCGTTGCATACCGCCTCCGGCCTCTTCACGAAACCACGCCCCTCGCACGCGGGGCAGGGCTCGCAAAGCAGGCGCTCGAGGCTCTCGCGCGTGCGCTTGCGGGTCATCTCGATGAGCCCGAGCGGCGAGAGATTGACGATGTGCGCCTGCGCACGATCCCCCGCGAGCGAGTGCTCCAGCGCTTCGAGCACCTGGCGCCGGTGAGACTCGTCGTGCATGTCGATGAAGTCGATGATGATGATGCCGCCGAGATTGCGCAGCCGCAGCTGCCGGCCGATAGCCGCCGCCGCCTCGAGGTTGGTGCGAAAGGTGGTCTCCTCCAGGTTGCGATAACCGACGTAGCCGCCCGTGTTGACATCGATCGTGGTCATCGCCTCCCGCTGGTCGATCACGAGGTGACCGCCGGATTTGAGCTGAACCTTGCGGTCGAGCGCCTTCGCGATCTCCTCCTCGATCCCGTGCAGATCGAAGATCGGCCGCGGGCCGGCGTGCAGCTCGATGCGCGCCGCCGTCGCGGGCATGAACTCCGCCGCGAAGGCGGTCATGCGCGCGTGCTCCGCCGCGGAATCGACCAGCACGCGGCCGACGCCGCGCGACAGCTCATCCCGCAGGATGCGCAGCGGCAACGGCAGGTCCTCGTGCACTATCGAGCCCGAGGGCGCCTGCGTTGCGCGCATCCGGACGTGGTGCCAGAGCTTGCGCAGATATTCGAGGTCCTCCCGCAGACTTTCGAGCGCTACGCCCTGCGCGGCAGTGCGCAGTATGTAGCCGCCATCCGCCTGCGCGCCGCACAGCTGCGCGACCGCCGCCTTCAGGCGCTGGCGCTCCGCCTCGTCCTCGATCCTCGCCGAGACGCCGATCCCGTCGCCTCGCGGCAGGTACACGAGGAATCGCGCCGGCAGCGTGATGTAGGTTGTCAGGCGCGCGCCCTTGGTGCCGATCGGGTCCTTGATCACCTGGACCAGGATGTCGTCACCGGGACTCAGCAACCGGCGCACGTCCTCGATGGGTGTTGCGCCGAGCGGTACCAGCCCGACGACCGTCTCATCGGACGGCGGGCTCACGATGTCCGCGACGTGCAGAAACGCGGTGCGCTCGAGCCCAATGTCGATGAAGGCGGCCTGCATCCCCGGCAGGACCCGCGTCACTCGGCCCTGGTAGAGATTGCTGACCATGCCGCGGCGACGGTGGCGCTCGATGTGGATCTCCTGGACGAGGCCCTCCTCCACCAGCGCCGCACGGGTCTCGCCCGGCGCCACGTTGACCAGAATCTCCACGCTCACGGCGCCGCTCCCATCCAGCAGCGAATGCCCGCCCCGCGCAACAGCTCGGCCGTCTCGAGCAGCGGCAGTCCCATGACGCCGGAATAACTACCACTCAACGCCGCAACGAACACAGCGCCATATCCCTGTATCGCGTAGCCCCCGGCCTTGTCGCGCGGCTCGCCTGTCTCCCAGTACGCTTCCATCTCCGCACGAGCGATGTTACGGAAGCGCACGGAGCTCGAGTTGATGCGTAGCGCAACACTGCGCGCGGTCGCAAGAGCCACGGCGGTCAGCACCTCGTGTGTCCTGCCGGCAAGCGCCGCCAGTATCGCGAGTCCCTCGGCGCGATCCGCGGGCTTGCCATAAACAACGCGATCCAATACCACCGCGGTGTCCGCCGCCAACACCGGCAGAACTTCACCCCGGTCACGAACCGTGGTTGCCTTCAGGCGCGCCAGGCGCGCGACGTAGTCGCCGGGCGGCTCGCCGGGCAGGAGTCTCTCCTCCACATGCGCCGCGGCGACGCTGTGACGTACACCGATCTGCGCCAGCAGCTCGCGCCGCCGCGGCGACACCGAGGCGAGGCAAACGACGGGCCGCTCGGTCACAGGCATGACCCGCGATGATACGGATGATGGGTAAGGATGCTCATCGCGCGATAGAGCTGCTCGGCCAACACCACCCGCACCAGCGCATGGGGCAGTGTCAGCCGCGACAGCGCCAGGGAGAGATCGCTTCGCGCCAGAACCTCCGGCGCAAACCCGTCGGGGCCGCCGACCAGGAAGGCGAGATCGCGCCCCGCCTGCATTCGGGCGCCCAGCCAGTCGGCGAGCTCCCGGGTGCTCATCTCCTTGCCGTGCTCATCGAGCGCCACCACCCATTCATCCGGACGCAGGGCCGTCAGGAGCTTGCGCGCCTCCACCTCGACGGCTTTGCGCGCACTCTTGCCAGCGCTGCGCGGGCCGGGCTCGATCTCGACCAACGTGAGCCGCAGGCGCGAGCCGAGGCGGCGGGTGTAGTCGGCGTAGGCCTCACGAACCCAGGCGGGCGGGCGCGTGCCGACCGCAAGCAGCCTCGTGTTCATGTTCGTTCTACTGGCTCAAAGACGCCTGCGGCGCTTGGAGCAGCCAACCCACGCACTCAGTCCACTTGCTGTTCCGGCTACTGAGAGTGCCCCGCCATGTGAGCGACGGTGCCGGCGGCGTGCGCCGCGGGGCCGGCATCCCACAGACGCTCCAGCCCGTAGAACTCCCGGACTCGCGGCAGCATCACGTGCACCACGATGTCCTGCAGGTCGACCAGCACCCACTCGCCCTCCCGCTCGCCCTCGGTCCCGAGCGGCCGGAGACCATTCGCCTTGGACTGCTCGATCACGTGCTCCGCGATGGAGCGCACGTGTCGGTCGGAGGTGCCGGAAGCGACGATCAGGGTGTCGGCGATGTCGGTGAGGCCTCGCACGTCGAGCACCTTGATGTTCACGGCTTTCATGTTTTCGAGCGCGCAGATGACGGCCGGAAGCAGGGTCGGCGCGCTGCAAGGCGAGGACGCCGGGCGGCGGGGCTGGGAGGGGGATCGTGCGGACCTGGAAGCCTGCGCGGAAGCGCCGCGGCGCCGGATTGTGCGGGTGGTCATGTGAGGACGGGGTCTCTCCTGTGTGAAGAATCATTGGCGAGCATAGCACCGACTCTCGCGCAGAATCTGCCGCACTTCATCCGGCACGAGATACTGCGGGTCGCGGCCGGAGACGATGAGCTGGCGCAGCTCGGTGGAAGAGATCTCGAGCTGCGTCACGGCGTGGACGTAGAGTCGACCCGCGGTCCTCTCGTGCAGCTCCCGAATGGTGCCCGTGCCGTGATCGACCATGACCTCTCCGAGCGGCCCCATGGTCGGCGCCTTCCAACCCGGCCGGTGGGCGACGACGATATGCGCCAGGCTGAGCAGATCCCGCCAGCGGTGCCAGTTCGGCAGGCCGAGGAAGGCATCCATCCCGAGGAGCAGGCAGAGCGAGCGGTCCGGATACTCCGCCCGCAGCTCCGTCAGGGTATCGACCGAGTAGGAGACGCCGGTGCGGCGAACCTCGCGGTCATCGACGACGAAGGCCGGCTGGTCGGCGACGGCGGCCTGCACCATTCGCAGCCTCAGCTTCGCGCTCGCCAGCGGCTGGTCGCGGTGTGGCGGGCTGCCCGTGGGCAGGAAGCGCACCTCCGCCAGGCGCAATTCCTGCCACAGCTCGAAAGCCGTACGCAGGTGGCCATAATGAATCGGATCGAAAGTGCCGCCGAAGAGACCGATGGGTTGCATGGCTCTATTTGAGCATGGACTGGGGGGCGGGTACCGCCGGCCGTCCGCAGATGTCGGCCGCGAGCAGCGCCATCTCGTCCCAGGCGTCGCCCTCCAGCCGCCCCTTGATCATGCGGTCGGCGCGCGCGGCGCGCAGTGTGAGCGCCGCGAACGACAGGCGCGGCGCCCGGCGCACGGCCTTGTCGAGGGCCGCAGTCTGCCGCTGCCAGCCGCGTGACCGGACTCCCGGCGGGCTCGCCACCGCGCCCCAAAGATCCCGCAGCGCCTTGGTGAGCGCCCACAGCACCAGGGTCTGCTCGGTGCCCTCCGACCGCAGTCCCGCGAGCACCCGCAAGGCCCGGCCCGCCTCGCCTTCCAGCACGGCTTCTGACAGCCGAAAGACATCGAAACGGGCGCTGTCCGCGACGCTGGCGAGCACCGTGTCGGGTGTTATGGTGCCGGCCGGCGCCAGCAGGCGCAGCTTTTCCAACTCCTGATGGGCCGCAAGCAGGTTGCCCTCGGTGCGCTCGGCGAGCAGCGCCATTGCCTCGTCGCTGACATCGAGCCGCAGCCGCCGGCAGCGGCCTCGCAGCCATCCGACCAGCCTGGTCGCCTCCACCGGCCAGACCTGAACCCAACCGCCGCGCGACTCCACCGCCCGCACCCACTGCGCGGCCTGCGCTTCCCGATCGAGGCGCGGCGCGAGGATGAGAAGCAGGGTGTCAGGATCATCCCTCTCGAGCAGGGAAACCAACGCATTGTTGCCGGCCGCTCCCGGCCGCCCGGTGGGCAGCCGCAGCTCGAGCAGCCGCCGCGCGCCGAAGAGCGAGAGATTGCCGGCGGCGGCGCGCACGTCGTCCCAGTCGGAGCCGCGCTCGAGGAACTGCACCGCGCGCTCGGTAAAACCGGCCGCGCGCGCCCGGGCGCGAATCGCATCGGCCGCCTCACCCGCGAGCAGCGGCTCATCGCCCGACACCAGGTAGGCCGGCAGAAGCTGCTGCTCCAGATGGGGACCGAGAGAGTCGGGGGTGAGCTTCAAAGCGACCGTATCGGGGAACCTTGACGGCCATTATAGGATGGCTGCCCGCCGCCCGCGCGCATTCCGCCCGCGCTCCTCCGGCCTGCCCCCTCGGAGCCGAAACAGCTTGACGGAAACGCAGGATGTGATGTTATATCATCACATATGAGGGCGTTGCTCGGGTCGCGAGGCGCCATCCGCCCGAGGCCTTGGAAACCGGGAGCTTTTCGCATGCCTGTCCACAACAACGTTCGCGGGGCCCTCCTCATAGGGATGGCCGTGGCGGCGGCCGCGCCGTCGATCGCCGCGGCCGCCGACGAGACGTCGTCCGATGCCGCCTCTGCTACGCAGGGCGCACCCGTCGTCGGGACCCTGCAAAGCGTCATCGTCACCGCCAAAAGGCTGGACGAGGAGCGCGCCAGCATCGAGACCCAGACCGGCGCTTCGACCTACACCATCAGCAGTGCGGAGATCGACGCCGAGCCCGGCGGGCAGAACGTGCAGCTCAACCAGGTCCTGCTGCAGGCGCCCGATGTGGTTCAGGACTCCTTCGGACAACTCCATGTCCGCGGCGATCACAACGACCTGCAATATCGCCTGAACGGCATCATCCTGCCGGAAGGCATCAGCGTATTCAGCCAGACGCTCGACCCGAGACTGATCTCCTCGCTCAATCTCATCACGGGCGCCCTGCCGGCCGAATACGGGCTCGAGACCGCCGGCATCATCGACTTGACCACCCAGAGCGGCCTGCTGAAGCCCGGCGGCTACGTATCGCTGTACGGCGGCAGCCATTCGACGCTCGAGCCGGCGGCGGAGGTGAGCGGCAGCGCCGGCACCTTCAGCTACTTCGTCACCGCCGACATGCTGCGCAACGACCTCGGCATCGAGTCGCCCGACGGCAGCAGCGAGCCGCTGCACGATCACTCGACGCAAGGCCACGCCTTCGGCTATTTCGAGGATATCCTCGATCCCAACGACCGCCTGGCGCTGATCCTGGGCACCTCGGACGATGAGTTCGAGATTCCGAACTCGCACGGTCACGAGCCCCTCCTCGGCCTCGATGTGGACGGGATCACCGACTACCTCAGCAACGACCTCGACGAGACCCAGCATGAGCTGACCCAGTACGCCATCCTGAGCTGGCAGCATTCCGCGGGAAACCTCAATTTCCAAAGCTCCCTGTCCGCCCGCTACACCAGCCTGCACTTCGCGCCGGACTGGGTGGGCGATCTGCTCTACAACGGCATCGCCCAGAATGCCTTCAAGGACGATACGGCCTTCGCCTGGCAGAGCGACGGCTCGTACCAGCTGAACGACGCCCACACGCTGCGCGCCGGCTTCTTCCTGCAGCACGACAGCGCGAGCAGCGGCACGACCTCGCAGGTTTTGGCCGTAGATGCGCTCGGTTTTCAGACCAGCGACGTTCCGCTCACCATCGTCGACAACGGCAATCAGTCGCAGGAGATCGAGAGCGCCTATCTGCAGGACGAATGGCGGGTCCTGAGCCCGGTCACCATCAACTACGGCGTGCGGTTCGATCACTACAACGCCTACTCGAGCGGCAGCCAGGTGAGCCCGCGCCTGAACGCGGTATGGAAAGCGACCACCGACACGACGGTGCACGCCGGCTATTCGCGCTACTACACGCCACCGCCCTTCGAGCTGATCGCCAGCGGCACATTCGCGAAATTCAACGGCACGACCGCGGTGCCACCCGGGTCGAACACGCTGGACACGCCGCCCATCGCCGCACGCCAGGATTACTACGATATCGGCGTCGAGCGCAAGCTCCTCGCGCGCACCCTGACGCTGGGTGTCGATGCATTCGGCGAAACCGCGCAACACCTGATCGACGAAGGACAATTCGGCGCGCCGATCATCCTGACGCCGTTCAACTATCGGTGGAGCCGCATCGGCGGCGTCGAATTCACGGGTGATTACTCCATCCGCCACTTCTCGGCATACGGCAATCTCGCCTTCCAGTCGGCCAAGGGCAAAGGCGTCGAATCCTCGCAGTTCAACTTCACTCAGCAGCAGCTCGGCTACATCGCGGACCACTACATCCACCTCGATCACGAGGAGCGGGCATCCGCCTCGGGCGGCGTCTCCTACCAATTGAATGGGACACGCATCAGCGTCGATGCGATCTTCGGTACCGGACTGCGCGATGACCTGGTGCTGCCGAACGGCTTCGACATTCCGAACGGCGACCACACTCCGAGCTACACCCAGGTCAACCTCGGTCTGACTCACGGATTCGACATCGGCGATCCGGCGGGACCGCTGCAGCTGCGCTTCGATGTCGTCAACCTCCTGGACGAGGTGTATCTGATCCGCAGCGGCACCGGGATCGGTGTCTTCGCACCGCAGTACGGTGCCCGCCGCGGGTTCTTCGGAGGATTCACGATTCCGTTCTGATAAGCTTCCGGCCTTCGATGGCCCAAGCGAATCCCGTCAGACGTACGGCGCGGGTCCGACCGCGCCTGCTCTATCCGCCGGTGAAGCCCTACCGGACCGGACGGCTGCGCGTCTCGGATGTCCACGAGCTCTACTTCGAGGAGTGCGGCAACCCGCAGGGCAAGCCCGCCGTCTTCCTGCATGGCGGGCCGGGCGGCGGCACGGACCCCAAGATGCGCCGCTTCCTCGATCCGGCCCGCTACCGGATCGTGCTGCTCGATCAGCGAGGCTGCGGCAAGAGCCGTCCGCATGCGAGTCTGGTCGACAACACGACGTGGCGGCTGGTGGAGGACCTCGAGCGCCTGCGGGAGCATCTCGGTATCGAGCGCTGGCTGGTGTTCGGCGGCTCCTGGGGCTCCACGCTGGCGCTGGCGTATGCGGAGACACACCCTGAGCGCGTGACGGCGCTCGTGTTGCGCGGCATCTTCATGCTGCGACGATGGGAGCTGGAGTGGTTCTACCAGAACCCCGGCGGCGCCGGCGCGCTCTACCCGGACCTATGGGAACACTACATCGCGCCCATTCCGCAAGCCGAGCGCGGCGACATGATCCGCGCCTACTACGCCCGCCTGACGAGCGAAGACACCGAGGCGCGCACGCGCGCCGCCAAGGCCTGGTCCCTGTGGGAAGCGGCCACGAGCTATCTGCGGGCGGCGCCGGACTTCATCGCGAAGTTCGAAGAGGACCGCTTCGCCGAAGCATTCGCGCGCATCGAGTGCCACTACTTCATCAACCGCGGGTTCTTCCGCAGCGACAGCCAGCTTCTCGACGACGTTCAGCGCATCCGCCACATCCCCGCGGTGATCGTGCAAGGGCGCTACGACGTCGTCTGCCCGATGAGGAGCGCCTGGGATCTGCATCGCGCCTGGCCCGAGGCGGACCTGCGCATCGTGCCGGACGCCGGCCACTCCGCCTTCGAGCGCGGCAACCTCCACGAGCTCGTCACGGCGACCGACCGGTTTGCCGAATCAGCAGGCTGACGGCTTCGAAGAGCGGGATCGGCCCTCTCGCCAACAGAGTGTCTAGGCGGGCGAACTTCCGTCTAGGCGCGCGCTGCTTTGATCCCGGCACCGGGAGCACGCGGCAATCCCCTGACCAGCAGCCAGAACCCAACGATCAATTCGAACGTACCGATCGGCACGAAGCACAGGGGTTCCACGACTCCGGCCAGGGCAGGAGACAGGGTGTAGACGAACGTGCTCGCCGCGCTCAGGAAGGAACCGAGCACGCCCCACGCCGCCAAGGCTCGTGGAATATAGCGCGATTGATACCAGGCAAGGCAAAATGCACCCGATCCCAACCCGAAGAAGAGGAATCCGACGTTATATCCCGCGTTGTGGGCATCGATTGCCATGCGGACCATCGCCTGCAGGTGATCTGCGGGCAGGGCCCTCATGCGGGCGCGGCCGCCAGCTCGGCCGAGCGCTTCACCGGAGCCAGGGCGATCAGCGGCACGCCGATCGCGAATAGAATGGCGGACATGCCAAATAACTCCGGACGGCCGCCGACGTTATCGTAGGCTTGAACCAGCATGACCGCCGCGTGGGCGAAGCTCGACCATGCCGCGAAGAAGATCAGGCTTCGATGCTTCGCTGGATTCCGCGCCGCGATCAACAGGAAAATTCCGAGCGTGACATAAAGGCTCAGGAACATCGGTACGATGTCATCGGAGTGTTGCCAGTCCCGTAGAGAGGTGGCCAGCGGATAGACACCGGCCGCAAATAGTAATCCTGCCACGGTCATTACGAACTTCAGCGCTCGTTCTCGAGACATGGTGTCCTCCCGCGAGTTCTGTGATGCGCGACGGTTAGGCTTCAAACGCGGCCGGCGTGGCCAGCTCCAGGCATCGCCCCCGATGGGCTCAGGTCAAAGCGGTCCCTGCCTCCTGCGCAGCCACACCGCCGCGGCGAGGAATGCCGCGAACACCGCCAATCCGATCCAGAGACCCGGGCTCGCCAGGTACGCGCCAAAGTTGGCGAGCGTCGGCGCCTGAATGGGCATGTTGCCGTGCGGCGGGAAAGGAATGGATCCCCGTCCGCCCTCCAGTTGGGACAGCAACATGTGGCCGAACACCGATGTATTGAAGACCAGCTTCTCGAGGATCATGACCGCCACGACCGGCAGTGCGGCCCAGAGGAAGGCCGCGCGGCGGGCCCAGCCGGAGACGAGGAGCGCCCAGCCGTAGAACGGCGCGTAATAGATGGCGTGAACGGTCATGAAGTGATAGAGCAGCGCCGCCCACATGGACAGCAACGGAATCTGCGCCCAAAGTCCGGCCGGGTGAAGACCCCTGACGAGCAGCACCGCACTGCCGGCCAACAACATGACTACGTGCGTGCCCACGAGTATCACAAAGGTGATCAGGGGAAGAAGGACGAGCGGGATGATCGCCTTGGCGATCACAGTCGTGACGTTGGAAACCGGCAGCGACTTCCAGAAGAGAATGCTGCGGTCCCAGCGCTCCGCGTGCAGCGCCCCGAGACAGTAGATCACCGCGACGACCACGTACGTCAGCATCAGGACCCCGGAGGCGAAATCGAACGGAGCCTCGACCATGCGCGCTGCTCCCGCGAAGTGCGTGTGCGGCGGCGGGACATTGCGCAGAACATCCCGCAGGAATGGGAGTGGAAAGCGAGCGACGCCAATCACGAATCCGACCAGAAACACGGCGGCGACGATCAGCGGCACGATGTAGCACCAGCGGTGCTCCCACAGCTCGCGGAGCACGGACCAGTACACGAGCCGCGCCGGCGACAGCACGGCCGTTGCGGAAGCCGGGGCGCCGTCGGCGTGCGCTCCGGGAAGCGGCTCGGGAGATTCGGGCATTGCGGTTGAGTCTGTGCTGCTCATGTTCGACTACCTCCCGCCTGCCGCTCGCGCGCCGCCTTGCCGATCACGGCAACGAATACGTCGGCGATGCCGGGTGTGTGCACGTTGCCGAACTGCTCCAGCTGCCCGCGGTCCGCGCGCTCGAAGAGCAGCGTGGTGCGACCGAAGACCTGGCGCTCATGGATAGGCCGCAGCTCCCGCGCGGCGGCGAGGCGCTCCGGATGCACGGTCACTTCCGCATAGCGCGCCTCGAACTCCTCCATGCTGCCGGCGAGGACGATCCGGCCGCGGTCGATGAACATGAAGTCCGTGAGCACGTTCTGAATCTCTTCGACCTGGTGGGTGGTCACCACGATGGTGCGGGTACCATCGAAGTAGTCGGTCAGCAGCGCATCGTAGAACTGCTTGCGGTAGAGGATGTCGAGCCCGAGTGTGGGCTCATCCAGCACCAGCAGCCTCGCGTCGATGGCCATGACGAGAGCGAGGTGCAGCTGGGTCACCATGCCCTTCGACAGCTCCCTGACTCTGCTGCGTCGGCGGATGGTGGTCTTCGCGAGCAGGCTCTCGGCCTTCGCGCGATCGAACCTCGGGTGCACGCCCGCCACGTAATCGAGCGCCTGTGAGACCCGCAACCAACGCGGCAACACCGCGACATCGGCGATGAATGAGACATCACGCATCAGCCGGTCGCGCGCCGTCCACGGGTCGCGTCCGAGCACAGTGAGCTCACCCTCGTACGGGATGAGGCCGAGGATCGCGTTCAGGGCGGTGCTCTTGCCCGCGCCGTTGGGCCCGATGAGCCCGAGGACATGCCCCGGCTCGACATTCAGATCGACGCCGTCCAGCGCGACTGTTGTCCCGAACTTCTTGCGCAAACCGCGTGCTTCAATCACTGACATGGCTCACCGCTTCCCCTTCGACGACGGTTTCTCATCAGACGGCTCGCCGCCGGCGGCGCCGTCCAGAAGTTCTTTCGGAGTCAGGCCCAGGCGGCGAATGGTGGCCAGTATTACCGGCCATTCCTCGCTGAGGAATCTTCGCCGCCGGTCGCGCAGTACTTGGTCGCGTACGCCGGCTTTGATGAACATGCCGATACCCCGCCGCTTCTCTACGATCTGCTCGTCAGCGAGCTGCTGATAGGCCTTGAGAACGGTGAGCGGATTGACGCGGTAATCCGCCGCCACCGTACGCACCGATGGCAGCGGGTCGCCTTCCCGGATCTCACCGTCGAGAATCATGGCCACGACACGATCCCGTAGCTGGCGGTAGATCGGCTGGCCCTCATTCCACTCGGCGCTCACCTTGTGCTCCTGCCCTTACTTGGAAGCTGACGCGGCAGCCTGCTCGGCCCAGCGTTCGCTGTTGACGCCGCCGATGAGGAGCCACAGGGTAAGCAGGCCCTCGCCCACGCCGCCCGGAATCAGGATGTAGGGAAAAGCAGCATGTACCAGCCACGGGTAAATGAAATTGACATAGGCGAGTCCGGCAACGGCCAGCAATACCCCGAGAAATCGCGGCAGGAATTTGGATTTGTAGATGAGGTAGCCGATGAGCAGGCAATGAGCTCCGAATGGCACGAGCGAGAGGCTGCCGACGGTATCGAAGACATGCGCAGAGTGAGCGCTGTGGAACAGATCGAGTGCGCCGAAGTAATTCAGCGAATTGAGTGTCATGATTGCGACGAAAAGGAGCCGGAAGATCAGCGCCAGCATGGACAGGTCGCGACTCACGGGCTTGAACAAAGCATAGAGAATGAACGCCACGCCGGTATCGCACAGCATCGTCACTGTCATGTTCAGCGGCGTGGCCGTCGAAGCGCCGCTGGGACAGACGATGAAGATGAGGAGATAAAGAACGCCGGCAATCCGGGCGAGCAGATCCGGCGAAACCAGTGCAGGACCTTGCGCCACGAGCTGCGGGCGATGACTCATGACGGCCATGCTCATGTCGCCCGCCCCGTTGAATTCCACCCGCGCCTCATGGCTGCCAAAGACCCTCCGCCAAGCCAGCTAGTGTTCTAGTCAACTATATCACCAGATCGGCAGATGTCAAGCCTCTTGGCGCCGGCAGCCCGCTCGAACGCCGCTACTTCGGCCCCGCCCTGCGCCCCCGCACCAGGGCCTCCGGATGCTCGTCGAGGTAATCGGCCAGCTCCCGCACCGACCGCGCCATCTCGGCGAGCTGATCCATCAGCTGCGGCAGATTGGTGTTGGACGGGGCCGTGCCCCCCGCGGTCCTCTGGATCGCGGTGAGCGTGCGTTGTGCCTCGGCGGAGGTGGCGCGCAGCGAAACGAGCAGCTCGTTGATGTTAGGTTGTGTCTCTCCGGCGAAGCTGTTGAGACGCGTGAGCAGCCGGTTGAGCGAGACCAGCGAGTCGTGCAGCTGCGGGCCTGCGGTCGCGTGGTTGAGATTCTGCAGCAGCCGGTCGAGATTCCGCAGGACATCGTGCAGGTTGCGCATCGTATCCGCCATGAGCGGAGCACCGGGCGCCCCGTGTGCGCTTTGCTCGTTGGCGTAGAGCTCGAAGACGCTGCCGGCCGGGCTCGGGGCGCTCGCGAGCGCCTTCCCCGGCGTATCGAAGGCGACGCCTCCCGCGAGGAGCTGCTGCCAGGAGTTGGCGCGCACCTGCAGACCCTGCGCACCGAGCGTCATGGCCACTCCTCCGGCGTTCCAGAATCGCGTACCGGGATGTATCAGCCGATCCTGCGGTGACCTGATGAAAGCGGTCACCTCCACGTCATGTCCGTCACCGGCGAGGGAGTAATCGGTCACCACCCCGACGTCGACGCCACGGTACGTCACGGGCGACCCGCGGGTGAGGGAGCCGAGATCCGGCGCGCGCAAGTTGAACGAGCGCCCCTGGGTGCCTGGGGCGACGACCGGCGGACTGTCCAGGCCGATGAAATCCCGCCTTGGCTGGCCTCCCCGGCCGGGATACATCTCGATGTAGGTGCCCGAGACGAGGGTGGAGAGTCCCGAAATTCCGCCGACACCGACGTGCGGAGTCACCACATAGAAGATGGTCGAATCGGTGAGCGCGGGCGTCGCCTCGCGGGACATCCGGGCGTGCACGATCACCCGGCGCAGATCGGGTGTCAGCTTGAGGGACGTGACCGTCCCGAGCACGACATCGGAGTGTTGGATGGTCGACTGCCCGGGCTGC
Organism: Steroidobacteraceae bacterium; assembly: GCA_050739095.1. GTDB lineage: Bacteria > Pseudomonadota > Gammaproteobacteria > Steroidobacterales > Steroidobacteraceae > 13-2-20CM-66-19. Next base: position 30,043 of record JBOIAR010000026.1, read on the forward strand.
AGCCCCTGGGCCGACGGGAACGAGATCGTGATCTCCGGGCCGCGCTCCGCGATCGCCTGCCAGGCGAGCCAGACGACCACTCCCAGCGCCGCGATCGGCACGACCCATACCCAGGCCACCCAGCGATGCGCCCGTACACGCGCTTCGACAGGCTCCTGCGGATCTTCAGTTTCCTCCGGCATGACGGATCATCCTTCCTGTGGCGCGTCCCACATGAGCCGCGTATCGAACGCCCGCGTGGCGAGCATCGTGAGGATGACCACCGCCGCGAATGCGATGAGGCCCTCGCCCGCCCGGGCCTGCGCCAGCGTGCCGAAGCGCAGCAGCGCCACCAGCACCGAGACGACGAAGATATCGATGTTGGACCAGGGACCTACGGTATCGATCAATCTGAAGAAACGGGTCCGCGCAATGAGCAGCCGGGGGGAGCGCTGCAGCGTCGCGAGCAGCAGCCAGGTGAGGCCACACAGCTTCATGAGGGGCACCAGGATGCTTGCCAGGAAGACGATGAGCGCGAGTGGCCACAGCCGATTGTGGATCAACTGGAACACGCCGCTCATGATGGTACTCGACTGCCGCCGCCCGAGGCTCACCAGGGTCAGCACCGGCAGCACATTGGCGGGTACGTAGAGGAGGAAGCCCGCCGCCACCAAGGCGGCAGTGGCGCTGAACGAGTAGGGTTTGCGCGCGTGCAGCGCCGCCCCGCAGCGCAGACAGGCCATGCCAGGTTTCGCATCCGACACGACGAGCTCGCATACCGTACACGCTATGGCCCGCCCGCCTCGCGCGGGGGCTTTGTACTCCCTGACCGGCAGCGTCTCCCAGACGGTCCGCTCATCGAGCTGCGTCAGCGCCAGCAACAGCGTGAGGCTCGCCGCGAGCAGACACCACCCACCCACGAGCACCTGGACGGTCGCGACCATCCGCAAGCGGCTGTAGGCGACGTAGCAGGCGACGAGGAATATCTCGAGCATCATCCATGGGCGCAGCCGCACCAACCAGCGGAAGACGCCGCCCAGATACACGCCGCCCCCGAGCCGAAGCGACCACAGCACACCGATCAGCAACACCAGGTAAAGGTAAGGGAACGCGACGCTGAAGGCGGCAGTGACCGCCGCGAGTGACGGGAACCCCTGGACCCACAGTCCCCCGATCCCGCTTGCAAGCCAGCTCGTCCTCACTGCCCCGTACGAGACCACACGCAGCAGGGGCGCGACGGTGGCGGGCACCAGGAGCAGCAGCGCCCCTACCGCAAGCGCTAGCGGCGCATCCACTCGGCCGGTCGCCGGACCGGCCAGCAACCGAGCGCAGCGGCGGCACTCGGCCAACTGCCCCGGACGCAAGCTCGGCATCAACTGCACGAGCCCGCAATCCGGACACGCGATCCGCGGTATCTGATGCCCATCAGTAGCCATCGCCGGCCCCATCTATTGGCCCAAAGTCGGCTGCGCCGCTTTGGGCGCCCAGCCCTGTGATTTCTACGACCCCGCGGCCCAGGGCACGGCCCTGCGCCGCTCCTTCACTCACACGCGCGAAGTGCCCGTCAGCCGATCGGCGCCATCCGTGATCCCCTGCCACCGCAGCCACTGCCTCGCATCCTGCGCGTCGCCCTCGAACCACGCTCGCGCGCTCCCCAGCCGAAAGCTGTACCCCCACGCATCCATGTCCATGAACGCTCTCTCCCTCCCCATTCCGCGCAACTCGCCCGCCAACAGCACCTGCAGATAACACACTGCCGACTCTTCCAGGTCGTCTCCGCCCGCATCGCGATCGAGCCCCGCGCGCCGCTCCGGCGTCATGCAGATGAAATGGCTGGTCTCGTGCAGCACGGAGTGCAGCGGCGTATCGAGCCGCGCATACAGCCGATCCCCTCTCAGTCCCGCCTCGGAATCCCCCCAGTAGGACCCCGGAATCACCTCGTCCGGCGCTATCAGCCCGAGCGTAAGGCCATACCGCCCGAGCAACACCGCCACCGCCGTCCGATCGACCGCGCTCAGCAGCAACATCAACTGCCCGGGAGGCTTGCCAGCTGCCGCATCACGATGTCTGCCAGATCCTGCCCCATGGCCTGACGCAGGAGCCCCTCCTCGTGCTCCTTCGCGAGCAGCAGGTTCTCAGCGAAGCTGTAGGAGCGCATGGAGGAGACCTGCTGGGGCGCGAGCAGCTCCTTGCCTGCGGCGGTCACGGAGAAGCGGACCGTGTAAGTCAGCTGGTACTCCGTCGGCCGGTTTTGCGCCGACACCGACAGCACCCGCGGCGTTGCGGCATCGTCATCGTACAGGATGTCGACGACGGCACTGGCATGATCGGGCGAATCGACAGGATGCGCGCCCGCGATCAGCATCTGACGCCGCAGGCTCTGCACGAAATCGCTCTGTTGGTCCGGAGCCTCGATATAAGGCCGTCGCATCGACTGCGGCAGCGGCACGTGTCCCTCGAGGTGAAAACCGCAGCCGGAGAGTAACAGAGCCGTCCCCATCAGCCAGACGCTGCGTAAGCTCACGGCACCGCGCCGCTGCGCTCGCGCATGGGTGAGCCGGTGCCTTCGCATCCCTTGGGTCTCAGCCATCCTGCCCGCCGGCCGGCGCACTCGCCACCACGTTGGCGATCTGCCTGCCAGGCACGACGATCACCCGTTTGACGGCCGCCCGGCTGCCGACGAACTTCATGACATGCTCGTCGGTGAGCGCGGCCTCGCGGATCGCCGCCTCGTCCGCGCCGGCCGGCACGCGCACGCGGCCGCGCAGCTTGCCGTTGACCTGCACCACGAACTCGACGGACTCCTGTGTCAGCGCCGACTCATCCACCGCCGGCCATGACTCGTCGATCGCCGCCCGCTCATGCCCGAGGGCGCCCCAGAGCGCGTGAGCGGCGTGCGGGATGATGGGCGCGAGCATCAGGGTGATGATCTCGAGCGCTTCATGACGGACGGCGCGAGCCCGATCCGACATGTCGTCGAAGCGGCCGATGGTGTTGAGGAGCTCCATGCTCGCGGCGATCGCGGTGTTGAAGTTACGACGCCGGCCGATGTCATTGGCCGCCTTCGCCAGCGCGTGATGCGCGGCTCGGCGCACCGCACGCTCCGCATCGGTGAACGTCCGGGTATCCAATCGCGCGGGAAGACCGCGACTGACATGCTCATACACCGCATGCCACAGGCGGCGAATGAATCGCGAGGCGCCCTGCACCCCCTCGTCGGACCATTCGACGGTCTGCTCGGGCGGCGAAGCAAACATCGTGAAGAGCCGGGCGGTATCCGCGCCGAAGCGGGCGATCAGTCCCTCCGGGTCGACGCCGTTGTTTTTCGACTTCGACATCGTGCCGATTCCCTCGTAGTCCACCCGGATCGTTTCCCCGCCGGGAAGCGTCGTCTCGAAGACTTCTGCGCCGGTCGCATCGCGCCGGGAGCGGACGTCAGCCGGGTCGAAGTAGCGGCGCCGGCCATCCGCCTGCGTGCTCGAGTAGATATGGTTGAGCACCATGCCCTGGGTCAAAAGGTTGGTGAACGGCTCGTCGATGCGCAACAGGCCGAGATCCCGCATCACCTTGGTCCAGAACCGCGAGTACAGCAGGTGCAGAATGGCGTGCTCGATGCCGCCGATGTACTGATCGGCGGGCAGCCAGTAGGCCGCGCGCTCGTCGACCATCGCGCGCTCCTGATCCGGGCACGTGTAACGCATGTAGTACCACGACGAATCGACGAACGTATCCATGGTGTCGGTTTCCCGCCGTGCCGGTCGGCCGCACTCGGGACACTTGCATTCGTAGAACGCCCGGGACTTCGCGAGCGGATTGCCGCTGCCATCGGGCACCAGGTCTTCCGGCAACACCACCGGCAGCTGCTCGTCCGGCACCGGCACCTCGCCGCAGCTGCCGCAGTGGACGAGCGGAATCGGACAGCCCCAGTAGCGCTGGCGCGAGATACCCCAATCGCGCAGGCGATACTGCACCCGCTTGCGCCCGAGGCCGCGCTTCTCGAGAGCCGCGGCGATCGCAGCCACCGCCGCCTGGAACTCGAGCCCGGAGAACTCGCCCGAATTCACCGTGACGCCATATTCCGAGTAGGCCGGCATCCAGGGCGCGCGCACCTCCTCGTAAGCGCCGCTCTTCGAGCGCACGACCATAGTGATCGGGAGCCCGTTCTTCAGCGCGAACTCGAAATCGCGCTCGTCGTGGCCCGGGACGCCCATCACCGCGCCCTCGCCATACCCCATGAGCACGTAGTTGGCGACCCAGACCTCGAGCGGCTTGCCGGTGAAAGGATGCAGCACGTGCAATCCCGTAGCTCTGCCCTTCTTCTCCTGGGTGGCGACATCCGCCTCCATCACGCTGCCCCGGCGGCACTCCTCGACGAACGCGGCAAGCGCCGGGTTGGCAGCGGCCGCCGCTAGAGCCACCGGGTGCTCCGCCGCGATCGCCATGAAGGTGGCGCCGAACAACGTGTCGGCGCGTGTCGTGAATACCTTGAGCGACCCCTCCGCCGACATGGCCGCCCGCGTGTCGGGCGCATAGGGGAAGGAGATCTCACAACCTTCGCTGCGGCCGATCCAGTTCGCCTGCATCAGCCGCACCCGCTCCGGCCAACCCGGCAGCCCGTCGAGGTCGCCGAGCAGCTCCTCCGCGTAGCGCGTGATATTGAGGTAGTACGTCGGGATTTCCCGCTTCTCCACGAGAGCCCCCGTGCGCCAGCCGCGCCCTTCGATCACCTGCTCGTTGGCAAGCACGGTTTGATCGACCGGATCCCAGTTCACGACCCCGGTCTTGCGGTAGGCGACCCCCTTCTCGAGCATCCGCAGGAACATCCACTGATTCCAGCGGTAGTAACTCGGATCGCAGGTGGCGACCTCGCGGCTCCAGTCGATGCCGAATCCCAGCGACTTGAACTGCGCCCGCATGTGCGCGATGTTCTGCCGTGTCCAGCGCGCAGGCGGCACGCCATTGCTGATCGCCGCATTCTCCGCGGGCAGCCCGAACGCATCCCACCCCATCGGCTGCAGCACATTCCGCCCCTGCATCCGCATGAAGCGCGCCAACACGTCTCCGATCGTGTAGTTGCGCACATGCCCCATGTGCAACCGCCCGGAGGGATAAGGCAGCATGCACAGGCAGTAATACTTCTGCCGCCCCCCCTCCTCCTTCACCCGGAAAGTGCCGTGCCGCTCCCAGTAAGCCTGCGCCGCCTTCTCGACCGCCGCCGGATCGTAATGCTCTTCCATCCCAAGGACGCCTGATTTCGAAGCCGATTGAAGCTCGCCAATTTACACGAACGAGCGGCGCCTCGGCTGCAAAGGGCGCTGCGGCCTAATGCAATCAGGCTTTTATGGCAGGGTAATGGGCAGGAACAGGTGCGCCGACTCCCGCTGTATGTACAGCGCAATGCTCTTCTTATGCGCGCGCTTGGCCGCCGACTCCAGCTGCCCCATGGTCGTGATCCGCTTCCCATCCACCCCCAGGATGATGTCCCCCGGCTCCACACCCGCGATCTCCGCAGCCCCCGACACGCCCTCCACCAGGAGGCTGCCGCTCGTGCGCGCCTCCGCCTTCTCCTGCGGCGCGAGCGGCCGCACCGTCAATCCCAGCTGGTTCGGCTTGCGCAGCGCGGGAGTCGGCCGCGAGGTGCCTGCGGACTCCTCCGATTGCTGCTCCTTCAGCTCCACTACCCGAACCTGCACCGTCCGATCCTGTCGATCCCGCCACAGCGTGAGACTCGCCTTCGACCCCGGCCGCATGGCCGAGATGCGGCTCGAGAGCTCACCGAACTCATCGATCGGGTGCCCGTCGACCGCAAGCACCACATCGCCCGGGCGGATACCGGCAGCGGCCGCCGGGCCGTTGCTCTCCACCGAGCTCACCAGCGCCCCGCGCGGGCTGCTGAGCCCGAAGGAGTCCGCAAGATCCGCCGTCACCTCCTGGATGGTGACTCCGATCTTGCCGCGCACGACGTGCCCTACCGCGATGATCTGCCGCTCCACGTTCGCCGCCACATCGATCGGAATGGCGAACGAGACCCCCATGAACCCGCCCGTGCGGCTGAAGATCTGCGAGTTGATGCCGACCACCTCACCCTGCAGGTTGAAGAGCGGGCCACCCGAGTTACCGGGGTTCACCGCAACGTCGGTCTGGATGAAGGGCACGTAGTTCTCGGTGGGAAGCGAGCGGCCGATAGCGCTCACGATCCCCGCGGTGGCGCTGTTCTCGAAGCCGAACGGCGAGCCGATCGCCAGCACCCACTGCCCGGGCCTCAGCTTCGAGGGATCGCCGAACCGCACCACCGGCAGTCCCGTTGCCGCGATCTTGAGCACCGCGATGTCCGTGCGATCATCCGACCCTACCACCTTTGCCGGGAACTCGCGCTGATCCACCAGGCGGACGGTCACCTGGCTGGCGCCGTCCACCACGTGACTGTTGGTAAGGATGTAGCCGTTCGAGCTCACGATGAAGCCGGAGCCGGCGCCGCGCACCGGCTCCTCGCGGCGCTGCTCGTTCGGCGCGGGAATCCCAAAGCGGCGGAAGAAATCGTTGAGCGGATCATTGCCCTGCCCGGAATCACCGGAGGGCTTCTCGATCACTTCGATGTTGACGACCGCCGGGCCGTACCTGGCGACCAGCGGCGCAAAGTCCGGCAGCGACGAGGTGCCGGCAGTGCACTCCACCGAAGAGGCGGCCTTCGCCGCCTGCGCACGCATCGCCGGCCAAGCGGTGAGCCCGACGAGGACCCAGGTCATCACTGCCGCGCGATGCGCGGCCGCAGAAAAGCTCATGTCAAACTCCGCGTTCGCAGAGGGGTAGCACTCGCCATGCCTGCGCGCCGGCGCAGGGCGCCGATCCACAGTGCAACGGCGAGGCCGAGGGCGGCGAGGCTCACGATCAGCCAGTTTCCAACACGCGCGAACGGTGTGAGCCCGGCCCTGGGCGTGACGGAAGACCGCAGCACATACTGCTCGAAAGGCGGCGCGGACGCCAGGATTTCACCGCGCGGCCCGATGACCGCCGAGATGCCGTCGTTGCTGGCGACGACCATGCTTCGACCCTCCTCGAGCGTGCGCATGCGGGCCATCTGGAATTGCTCGTAGGGGGCCGAGGAGTGTCCGAACCAGGCGTCGTTGGTGACGTTCACCAGGGCGTTCGCTTTCGGCAGCATGTGCAGCATATAGCTGCCATATCCCACCTCGTAGCAGACCGTCGGCCCGAGCTCGAGCCCAGCCACCGGCAACGGCGACTGATTCGTGCCGCCAGGGGTGAAGCTGTCGTACGGCAGGCTCATCAGGCGCAGCCAGGTGCGCACGAAATGCGGCACCGGGAAGAATTCCGCGAAGGGCACGAGGTGGTCCTTGGAGTACCAGCTCGGCTGCTTGCCGAGCGCCAGGATCGAGTCGTAGTAACGCTCGCCGTCCGCCGAGGCGCGCAACACGCCCATCACCAGCGAGGAGCCGTGCGCCTGCGTCTCGCGATCGACGAGCTCGATGTAGGGCAGCATATTGTTGGCCGGCTCCGGCAGCGCCGCCTCCGGCCAGACGATGAGCCGCGTGCCGAGCGCCGACTCCGTCATCTTCTGGTAGCGCGCGAGGATCCGGTTCTCGTAGGCATCCTGCCATTTCTCATCCTGCGGGATGTCGGCCTGAATCACCGCCACCGAGACAGGGGCGCCCGAGGGGTGCGTCCAGCGCACGGGCGCGAGCGCCGCGCCAACCGCCCAGGGCGCGATGAGCGCGAGCCCCGCGATCAGACGCTCGCGCGCATTGCCGCGGATCAGCGCGACGAGTGCGCCCGCGCTCGTGAGCAGCAGCAGGCTGATGCCGTAGACCCCCAGGATCGGCGCGAACCGCGCGAGCCAGGTGTCGGTCTGGGAGTAGCCGAGCGACAGCCACGAAAAGCCCGAGAGAAACCAGCCCCGCCACCACTCGATGAGCAGCCAGGCCGCCGGCATGCCGATCAACCAACGCCACACGCAGCCGCGCGGCAGCCAGCGCGCCACCGCGTAGCCGATGAGCGCGTTGTAGACGGCCATGGTGCCGATGAGGCCCAACATGAGAGCGATGGTGAGCCAGATGGGCGCCTTGCCGAAACCGTGAATGCTGACATAGAGCCAGTACGTGCCGGCCAGGAAGGTGCCGAAGCTGAACCAGAATCCGGTCCAGGCGGCTTCGCGGGGCGCGGCCGCCTCCCACAGCCCCATCAATACCGCGGGACAGAGAATCGCGAGCGGCCACCATCCGAGCGGCGCGAAGGCGCACGCGAGCAAGGCGCCCGCGCCGAAGGCCAGCACCCGGCGCGCAAGCGCCGCGCGGCCCGAGACGGTTGCGCTCAGCGGCTGCTTCGCGGCCGGGGTGCGTGCCGCCGGCGCCTCGTCCCGCGGCGAAGCGGCGATGGCGGCAAGGCGCCGGGAGCTCATGCGCGCGACTCGCCCTGCTCCGACTGCGCGTGGCCGTCGGGCGGTGTCACATCGCGCGGCGGGACCACGCGCAACGCATCGATGCGGCGCCGGTCGGCCCGCATGACACGAAACTCGAACCCGTCGATGCTCGTGGACTCGCCGCGGCGCGGCAGCCGGCCGAACTGCTTCATCAGAAGCCCCGCCACGGTCTCGAACCCTTCTTCCTCCGAGAGGCGGGCGCCGAAGTACTCGTTGAACTCCCCGATGCGCGTCACGCCGCGCACCAGAAACTGACGCTCGGCCTCCTTGCGGATGTTCTGGTCGTCCTCGACGTCGAACTCGTCGTCGATCTCGCCGACGATCTGCTCGATGACATCCTCGATCGTGACCAGGCCCGCGACGCCGCCATATTCGTCGACCACGATCGCCATGTGATTGCGGCTGCCGCGGAACTCCTTCAGGAGCACGTTGAGCCGCTTCGACTCCGGCACGAACACCGCCGGGCGCATGAACTCACGGATGTCGAAGCGCTCGCGCACCTCATCGCTGCAGAGGCGCAGCAGGTCCTTGGCGAGAAGGATCCCGACGATGTCGTCGCGGTCCCCGTCCATCACCGGGAAACGCGAATGTCCCGACTCGACGACGGTCGGCAGGATGCGGGAGGCCGGATCGTCCCGGCGCACGAACACCATCTGCGCGCGCGGCACCATGATGTCCCGCACCTGCAGGTCGGAGACTTCCAAGACGCCTTCGAGCATCGGCAGCGCATCCGCCTCGAGCAGGCCGCGCGTGCGGGCCTCGCGCAGCACCTCGAGGAGCTGCTGGCGATCCTGCGGCTCGGCGGCGAAGGTCTGCGTCAGCCGCTTGAGCCATTTTCCGGTCGTGTTGATATCCTTGGGCATGAGTTAAGTCAGATTCTGTAGGGATTAGTGAAGCCCAGGCGGCGAAGCACGGCGATCTCGCGCCGCTCCATGCGCTTCGCTTGCGCTTCGCGCACGTGGTCGTAGCCGATGAGGTGCAGCGCGCCGTGCACCACCAGGTGCGCCCAGTGCGCCTTGAGCGGCTTTCTCTGCGCGCGCGCTTCCGAGCGCACCACCTGCGCGCAAATCACCAGGTCGCCGAGCGGTCTGCCGGCAGCCGCTTCGCTGCGGGCCGCGGGCAGGGGCGCCGTGGGGAAGGACAGCACGTTGGTCGGCTTGTCCTTGCCGCGGTAGCGTGTGTTGAGTCGCCGGCTCTCGGCGGCCCCGACGACGCGCACGCCGAGCTCGCCCCCGGCGGCACGGCGGCCGAGGGCCGTACCCGCCCATGCGGCGATCTCGCGCGCGTGCGGCGCCCAGGAGCGGACGCACCGCTGCACGTTCACTTGCAGTTTCCTGTCACGATTCCTCACGTCGGCCGCTCCTGCGGGCTCTGCGGGCCGGACGCTGCATCCTTCGTGCGCGACTCATAGGCCTGCACGATGCGCTGCACCAGCGGGTGGCGCACGACGTCCTGGGCATCGAAGAAGGTGAATGCCACGCCCTCCACGCCGTGCAGTACGCCAATCACGTGACTCAGGCCGGACTGGCGTCCGGCCGGCAGGTCCGTCTGGGTCACATCTCCCGTGACCACCGCCTTCGAGCCGAAGCCGATGCGGGTGAGGAACATCTTCATCTGCTCGATGGTGGTGTTCTGCGCCTCATCGAGGATGATGAAGGAGTCGTTGAGAGAGCGGCCACGCATGAAAGCGAGCGGCGCCACCTCGATGACATTGCGCTCGATGAACCGTGACACGCGGTCGAATCCCAACATCTCGTAGAGCGCGTCGTACATGGGGCGCAGGTACGGATCGACCTTCTGCGTGAGGTCGCCCGGGAGGAATCCCAGCCGCTCGCCGGCCTCCACGGCCGGCCGCACGAGCAGGATGCGCCGGATGGTTTCCGCCTGGAGCGCCTCGACCGCGCAGGCCACGGCGAGATAGGTCTTGCCCGTGCCCGCCGGGCCGATGCCAAGTGTCAGGTCGCGGCCGCGGATCTGCGCGAGGTACTCGCGCTGGTGATGGCCGCGCGCGCGGATGCCGCCGCGCGGCACGCGGATGCCGCGCTCCGCCGGCTCGAGGCCCGCCGGCACCTGGCCGGACTCGCGCTCGCGCAGCGCGAGGTGCACCCGCTCGGGCGTGACCTCCTCGTCCTTCGCCAGGGCGAAGAGCTCCTGCAGGATGTCCTCCGCGCTGCCGGCGCGCGCGCCCAGCACCCGGAAGCTGTCCCCACGCCTGCGGATCTGCACATCGAGGCGTGCCTCGAGCAGACGGAGGTTCTCATCGAGCGGGCCGCAGAGGTTGGCGAGCCGCGCGTTGTCCGACGGCAGGAGATCGAACTCGCGCAGGGCCTCGGGGACGGTTACTGCCACAGGCGTCCGCGCAGGCTATGTGGCATTGCTTCGGTCACGGCGACGCGCGCGAACCGGCCGATGATCGCGGCAGGCCCGGCGAAGTTGATCCAGCGGTTGTTCTCCGTCCTGCCGGCGAGCTCGCGCGCGTCCTTCTTCGCCGGCCGCTCCACCAAGACGCGCTGCGCGGTGCCGACCATGCGCTCGCTGATGGCACGCGCCTGGCCGTCGAGTTGCCCCTGAAGCCGCGCCAGCCGCTCTTGCTTGATCTGGGCAGGGGTCTCATCCGGCAGCGCTGCTGCGGGTGTGCCCGGCCGGCGGCTGTAGAGGAAGCTGAACGACTGATCGAACCCTACCTCGCGCACGAGCGCCAGCGTCGCCTCGAAGTCGCGCTCGCCTTCGCCGGGGAACCCCACGATGAAGTCGGAGGAAATGCAGATATCCGAGCGCACCTGCCGCAGCTTGCGGACCTTTGCCTTGAATTCAAGGGCGGTGTAGCCGCGCTTCATGAGGGCGAGCACTCGATCGGAGCCGCTCTGCACCGGCAGGTGCAGGTGGCTCGCGAGCTGCGGCACGTGGGCGAAGGCCTCGATCAGGCTGTCATTGAGCTCGAGCGGATGCGAGGTCGTGAAGCGGATGCGCTCGATGCCGGGCACCGCCGCGACGTGATGGATGAGCGTGGCCAGATCCACTACTACGCCATCCGCCATCGGGCCGGCGTAGGCATTGACGTTTTGGCCGAGAAGGGTTACCTCCCGTACGCCCTGAGCCGCGAGCTGACGCACCTCCGCCAGCACGGACTCGAACGGCCGGCTGACCTCCTCTCCGCGCGTGTACGGCACGATACAGAAGCTGCAATACCGGCTGCAGCCCTCCATGACCGACACGAACGCGGTGGCGCCCTCGGCGCGCGGCTCCGGCAGGCGGTCGAATTTCTCGATCTCCGGAAAGCTGACATCGACCACCGAGTGGCCCGTACGGCGCAACTCCGCGATCATGTCGGGCAGGCGGTGCAGGGTCTGCGGGCCGAACACCAGGTCCACGAAGGGCGCCCGCTGCGTGATGCCCTCGCCCTCCTGGCTTGCCACGCATCCGCCCACACCGATGAGGACGTGCGGCCGCACGGTTTTGAGCTTGCGCCATTCGCCCAGCATCGAGAACACCTTCTCCTGCGCCTTCTCCCGGACGGAGCACGTGTTCATCAGCAACACGTCCGCCTGCGCCGGGTCCTCCGTGCGAGCGAGGCCCACGCGAGACTCGAGCACGTCCGCCAGGCGGGCGGAATCGTACTCGTTCATCTGGCAGCCAAAGGTCTTGATGAAGTAGCGGCGGGACATAGACGGCGACCCCTGAATTCTACGACCTCAGGCCCGCTCTCGCACGCAACCCGTGCGCGAGCGCTGGCTTTCCTAAATTGTAATGTAAAATCAATAGCTTATACAGGCAGTCGAGGCTCGATGACGGGTGCTGTATGTGCTCATCCCGAAGGGATTCCTGCCGGAGCAGGATACCGGACAGCTCTTCTGCTCGATCGAGACCCGGCAGGACGCCTCGTTCGCGCAGATGCGCCAGATCGAGAACGAGGCCGCGCTCATCGTCAAGCGGGGACCCGCCGGTATCGACGGTGGTCGGGTTGGCGGGCTCGACGGGCCCCAACCGGAGCGAGAGCACGGCACGGATGTTCGTTCAGCTGAAGCCGTTCTCCGAGCGGCGGGCGGCGCCGGGCACACCGGCAATCCAATCAGATTGGCCATGAAGCCGCCTGGCGGCGCTTCCAAGGACGAGGTTAATCGCGCGCCAGGCACCAGCCCTCGCCACGCAACCAACATTTCTCGTCGGGCACGGACCCGCCCCGAACCAGACGGGGTGACCATGCCGCCATCATCCCGCTCGAACGCGGCCGCAAGCGCCGCTTCGGCCGCTCCCGTCCGCCCGCCTTCGGCGGGAATGATTGGAAAGACTCACAACGAGAAGGGTGCTCGGGAGCATCGCCAGAAGCTCACGGCATTTCATCGTCCAAATATTGCGCACAAGCTTCTCAGGCCTTTTGTCAGCGAAGTCTCAAAATTTTGCTCTAGAACGGGATGTCGTCGTCGAAATCTTCGCGCTCGCCGCCACCCGAAGCGCCGCCACCGCTCGGACCGGCGAAGTCTGCCGGCATCGGCTCGCGAGGCGTCCCACCCGCGGCTGCCGCAGCGCCCGGTGCACTCGCACCGGCACCGCCCCGGCCACCGAGCATCTGCATCTCGTTGCCGACGATCTCGGTCGAATAGCGCTCGTTGCCCTGCTTGTCCTGCCACTTGCGGGTGCGCAGGCTCCCCTCGATATAGACCTGCGAGCCTTTGTGCAGGTATTCCGCCGCGATCTCCCCCAGCCGCCCGAAAAGGGCGACCCGGTGCCACTCGGTGCGCTCCTGCTGCTCGCCGCTTTGCTTGTCCCGCCAGCTCTCGGTGGTGGCGATGCGCAGGTTCGCCACGCTGCTACCCGATGGCATGGCGCGCGTCTCGGGATCTGCGCCCAGGTGGCCGATGAGGATGACTTTGTTGACTCCGCGCGCCATGAGTGTGCCCTCTTGTTTACCGGAAAAAGTCGCCTCGCGGCGCTTTTTCGCACCGTGCCTTCGTTGCCGGCCGCGAAAGACGCGACTTTCGCGGCCTGCGCAGTGCGACACCGCAGGTCCGACAGGCCGCCACGAGAGATCCCCATTGTAGACGGGCGCGGGCCGCCGGCGAACCGGAAAAGGCTCCGCGAATGGGCAATTTCGGCTCTTATCGCAACCGCAAATGATGAAGCCGGCAAAAACCACGCTTTTTGCCGGCGGGATCGACGGCTTGCATAGGCTGGCCGCTGAAACGGCCGCAGGCCTGTTTGCTCGGAGCTATCCTGCGCCGAGCCCTCCGGGCCGGCTATCGCCGTCCAAAATCGCTCCCGGCGATTTTGTCAGCCAATCTACCAATGGTCCCGACGGGTACACTTGAAGGCTTCATTTTTGGCGGCCGTGGCCGCCTGGCGAATATCCGGGCCATGCAAGAGATCCGTGTCCGCGGGGCACGCACCCACAATCTGAAGAGCATCGACCTCGACCTGCCGCGAGAGCGGCTGGTCGTGGTCACGGGGCTCTCCGGCTCCGGCAAGTCCTCGCTCGCCTTCGACACGCTCTACGCCGAGGGCCAGCGCCGCTACGTCGAGTCGTTGTCCGCGTACGCCAGGCAATTCCTGTCCATGATGGACAAGCCCGATGTCGACAGTATCGAGGGCCTCTCGCCGGCCATCGCCATCGAGCAGAAGGCTACCTCGCGCAACCCGCGGTCGACGGTCGGCACGGTCACGGAGATCTACGACTACCTGCGCCTGCTCTACGCGCGCGCCGGCACGCCGCGCTGCCCGGATCATGGGATCGACCTGACGGCCCAGACGGTCAGTCAGATGGTCGACCAGGTGCTTAAGCTGCCGGAGGGCGCCGCAGTCGCCCTGCTCGCCCCGCTGGTGAGCGACCGCAAGGGAGAGCATGCGGAGATCCTCGACTCGCTCCGGGATCAGGGCTTCGTGCGCGTTCGAATCGACGGCCGTATCCATGACATGGAAGGTCTGCCGCAGCTCGACCCGAAGCGCAAGCACACTGTGGAAGCGGTGGTGGACCGCCTGCGCCTGAGGCCCGACGCCCAGCAGCGCCTGGCGGAATCGCTCGAGACCGCATTGCGGCTCGCCGGCGGGCTCGCGCGCCTCGCCTTTCTGGATGAGCCGCAGCGCGAGGAGCTCGTCTTCTCCAGCCGCCACGCCTGCCCGATCTGCGGCTACAGCGTGCCGCCGCTCGAGCCGAAACTCTTCTCCTTCAACAACCCGGCCGGCGCCTGCCCGACGTGCGACGGCCTCGGCACGCAGCAGTTCTTCGATCCGCAGCGTGTCATCGTGCATCCCGACCTGTCGCTCGCGAGCGGCGCGGCGCGCGGCTGGGACCGGCGCAATGCGCATTACTTTCAGCTCATCCAGTCACTCGCCCGCCACTACCGCTTCGACATCGAGACACCGTGGACCGAGCTGCCGCAGCGCGTTCGCCAGGTGCTGCTCGAAGGCGGCGGCAAGGAGGTGATCGAGTTCCGCTACAGCGAGGGGAAAGGCCGTACGACGGTGAAGCGCCATCCCTTCGAAGGCATCCTGCCGAACCTCGAGCGGCGCTACCGCGAGACCGAGTCCGCCACCGTGCGCGATGAGCTGGCGAAGTATCTCGGAGTACGCACCTGTCCCGACTGCGGCGGGGCCCGTCTGAATCGCGCGGCGCGCTTCGTGTTCGTGGACAACAAAGCCCTCCCCGAGGTGACGCGTCTGAGTGTCGGCCACGCGCTCGAGCTCTACCGCGCGCTCACGCTCGAGGGCTGGCGCAGCGCGGTGGCCACCCCGATCGTCAAGGAAGTCGTCCAGCGCCTGCGATTCCTCGCCGACGTCGGCCTTCAGTACCTGACACTCGACCGCAGCGCCGACACCCTCTCCGGCGGCGAGGCCCAGCGCATCCGTCTCGCAAGCCAGGTGGGGTCCGGTCTCACGGGTGTCATGTACATCCTCGATGAACCCTCGATCGGGCTGCACCAGCGCGACAACGCCAGGCTCCTCGGCACCCTGAAGCGCCTGCGCGACCTCGGCAACACCGTCATCGTGGTGGAGCACGACGAGGAAGCGATCCGGGAAGCCGACCATGTCGTCGACCTCGGGCCCGGCGCCGGGGCACACGGCGGTCATGTGGTCGCGGAAGGCACGCCGGACGAGATTGCAGCCTCCTCGGCATCGCTCACCGGTCAGTACTTGAGCGGCAAGCGCAAAGTCGCCCTGCCGCGGCTACGCACCCCACGCTCGCCGGACAAGCAGATCCGGATCGTCGGCGCCTCCGGCAACAACCTGCGCCACATCACTGCGGAGATTCCGCAGGGACTGCTCACCTGCGTGACCGGCGTTTCCGGGTCCGGCAAGTCGACCTTGATCATCGATACGCTCTTCGGCCACGCCACGGCCAAGGTCAACGGCCGGCTGAGCGCGCCCGATGCCGCGCCCTGCGAGCGGCTCGAGGGCCTCGAGGAGATCGAGCATGTGATCGACATCGACCAGGCGCCGATCAGCCGCACGCCGCGCTCCAACCCGGCCACCTACACCAACCTCTTTGCTCCGGTCCGGGAGCTCTTCGCCGTAGTCCCCGAGGCCCGGGCACGGGGCTATGACGCCGGGCGCTTCAGTTTCAACGTCAAGGGCGGACGCTGCGAGGCCTGTCAGGGCGACGGTGTCATCAAGGTGGAGATGCATTTCCTTCCTGACGTGTATGTCGCCTGCGACGTCTGCAAGGGCCAGCGATACAACCGCGAGACTCTGGAAATCCGCTACCGCGGCAAGAACATTCACGAGGTCCTCGAAATGACCGTGGAGGAGGCGCTGCGCTTCTTCCAGAACGTCCCCGCCGTCGCCGGCAAGCTGCAAACCCTGGCCGACGTCGGTCTCTCCTACATCCACCTCGGGCAGAACGCGACCACCCTGTCAGGCGGCGAGGCCCAGCGCGTCAAGCTCTCCCGCGAGCTCGCCCGGCAGGCCCACGGCCGTACCCTCTACATCCTCGACGAGCCCACCACCGGGCTCCACTTCCATGATGTCGCCCAGCTTCTCGACGTCCTGCACCGCCTGCGCGACCAGGGCAACACCATCGTCGTCATCGAGCACAACCTCGATGTCATCAAGAGCGCCGACTGGGTGATCGATCTGGGCCCCGAGGGAGGCGAAGCGGGCGGCGAGATCATCGCCACCGGCACACCGGAGCAGGTTGCGGCCAACCCGCGCTCGCACACGGGCGAGTACCTCAAACGATTGCTGGCGAGCGATCGACATGCCATACCGAAGCCCTCCGGGGCCCTGGAAGCTTCTCGTTGAGAGTCCGGCGCTTAATGCCAATACGGCGTATTGACATCTGCCACTCAAACGCAATAGGCTTCTTTCATGAGTAGAAATCCCAGGAGCGAGCAGCTTCAAATCCGCGTGTCGGCGGCGGAAAAGGTCGCGATTCGCCGTGCCGCGGAGCGCGCTGGAATGGACATGTCCGCTTACGTCCTGGGCCGTGCTTTGCCGATCCCGGCAATGCGGCTCCAGGCCTGCATCGAGCACTGCACCGGGCCGGCGCCGCCCAGTTTTGCGCTTGCCGAGCTGAACACTCTTCTGTCGAGCTGGACGGCCGCCGAGTTGCGCGATGCTATCACTGCACCGCCGGCTGCGGCATTGACACCTTTCTTGTCCAACTACATCGCCGCCATGATCGAGCAGGCTTGCGAGCGACGCTCGATCCGCGTGCCCGGATGGGTGCGAGGCATTGCGCCTCTTCCGGAGCCGGCCTTTGGATCCACGTTGAGCAGTTTGCGGTTGCACCTCCTGACCCATTCGCCGCCTCCCTTCCGACGCAGGAACATCTTCATCGACGCGACCCTCGGCGATCGGGTTTGAGGCAATGGCGCCCCTGACGAGGGCGGATATCCGCCGGCTGCTGGAAATGCTCAGTGAGGATCTGTGCCAGACCGGCACTCAGGCCGAGATCTTCCTCGTAGGCGGCGCGGTCATGTGCCTCGCATATGACGCGCGGGCGTCGACGCAAGATGTGGATGCGCTTTTCCGGCCGGCGGCTTTGGTGCGCGAGGCCGCAGCGCGCGTCGCCGTGCGCGCCAATCTCGACCCACGCTGGCTCAACGATGCGGTGAAAGGCTACTTGAGCGAGCACGCGGACTTCACTCCTTTCCTCGAGCTCGATCACCTGCGAGTCATGGTCGCGCAGCCCGAGTACCTGCTGGCAATGAAGTGCCTGGCAATGAGAATCGGCGCGGAGTTTCACGACGAAGCGGACGTGCGCTACCTCCTCCGTCATCTCGACATCGACTCGTACGATCGCGCACGTGCCGTCATTACCAAGTATTACCCTCTGGAGCGCTTTCCGCAGAAGACCCTCTATGCCCTGGAAGAGATCCTGGCGAGGACTCCGGGGAGCGGCTGAGCGCGCAGCGCGCGCTCGCGCGGCGCGAACTAACCCAGTCCTGAGACGAAAGTCTGCCGCACTTCGCCGTTGACGATGCGCTCGCGGTAATCGCCGCGCGTGTAGCTTGCGACCACGCGCCGCCAGAAGCTGACGGCGCTGGCGTTGCGCAGGTACTCGGTGATCTCCCAGCGGCCGGCGAAGCGGCTGAAGATCAGCCGCACGGCGGTGGCGCCGATGCCGAGACGGCGCATGGCGCGGGTGATGAAGAATTCCGCCATGCGGTAGTCGTTGGCCGTGCCTCCACGCACGACCAGGGCGAAGCCGACGGGCTCGGAGGATCGCAGGATGACGAGCGGGAAGGTGTTGGGATCACCGAACCAGCGGAAGAGCTGGTCGGGCTCGCGATGACCGACTTCGCCGAGCGCCGGGAACTTCCCGGTGCCGGCCGTGGGCACCAGATCGTCGAGGTAATCGCGATAGACGCTCTGGATCCAGAGGCGGTCGCCTTTCGTGTCACGCGCGTCGCGAACACTGACCGTCATATCGGCCCCCTCGAAGAAGCACGGCCCGGACAGCTCGCGCGCGCGATCCGTCCGGGCCGTGTCGAGCCAGTGCCGGGAGGCGCTGACAGCCTCCCGGACAGAGGCGGCCTACTGCTGCGGCGGCGGGTTGCCGTTATTGGCCGGCGGCGGATTGGCCGGCGGCGGGCTGGCCGGGGCGGCGCCGTTGGCGGGCGGACTGGCCGGGGCGGCGCCGTTGCCGGACGGGCTTGCCATCGAGCCGGACGAGGAATTGTCCGACGGAGCAGCCGCCGGAGCGCTGCCCTGCGTGGCAGCCGGCGGGGCGGCGGCAGGCTGGGTGCTGGAGGAATTATTCTTCGCACACGCCGTCAGCAGCAGAGCCGCAGCAAGCGCGCCAAGGACAACTTTGGTGTTCATCGATCGGTACCCCGATGCTTTGTGAGAGAGCCAATACGAGCAATACGAAGCAAGCCGCGAGTCCTTAACGGGTCGCGCCGCGGAATTTTATAGAGTCACTATGCGATTTGAAACAGGTTGAGCTGTCCGCTGTCGCCCCATAACGACATTTCGGGCCGAACCGGCCCGCCGTAGCCCCTCGAGGAGCCTCACTCCGTCCAAGAGCTTACAATTGACCTCTTTTCCCGCCGGAGTGCCCCAGATGGCCGACGTTGGCGTCCTTGCCGAGCCCCCCGCGCTCGATGACCTGTTCGCCTCCCACCTCGAGAGAGTATCTCTTCGGACCGCCCGGGCGCTCGAGGCCTGCGGCTATTCCGCCCTCCTGGTTCACTCCGGGTCGCTCCTGCCAGTATTCCAGGACGACCGGAGCTACCCCTTCAAGGTCCACGCCCCGTTCAAAGTCTGGGCCCCCCTGCCCGACGCTCCCGATTCCTTCCTGTACTTCGAGCCCGGTCACCGCCCGCTGCTGGCTTTCCATCAGCCCGAGGACTACTGGTACAAGCCGCCGGCGCTGCCCCAAGGGTACTGGACCCGGCACTTCGATATCCACCCCTGCCGTGACCGGGAAGAGGCGCGCCGCCTGCTGCCACGGGCCTTGAGGACCACCGCCTATCTGGGGGATGCCCTCCCGGAGCTCACCGCATGGGCGGTCGGGGACATCAACCCTGCCCACCTCATACGGCACCTCGATTTCTCCCGCGCTACCAAATCTCCCTACGAGCTCGCGTGCCTGCGCCAGGCGAGCCGCCTCGGCGCCCGCGGCCAGCTCGCCGCCGCCCGCGCCTTCGAGGCCGGCGCCTCGGAGTTTGAGATCGAGCTCGCCTTCATCGCCGCCTGTGGCCTGCGCGAGCAGGACCTCCCCTACAACCCCATCATCGCGTTGAATGAGGGCGGCGCCGTCCTGCACTACCAGGTGCTTGAGAACACCCGGCCTGCCGAGCGTCACTCTCTCCTCATCGACGCCGCGGCGGAGTTCGCCGGCTACGCCAGCGACATCACCCGGACCTATGCCAACGGCGATCGCGACTTCGCCGCTCTCATCGAGCGCATGGACCGCATGCAGCAATCGCTCTGCTCCGGCATCAAACCGGGCATCGACTGGCGCGATGTGCACCTGCTCGCCCATCGCCTGATCGCCGAGGTCCTGCGCGCAACCGAGATCATCACCTGCGGCGCCGAGGAAGCGGTTGCGGCGGATGTTACGAGTGTCTTCTTCCCCCACGGCCTCGGGCATCTGCTCGGCCTCGAAGTCCACGACGTCGGCGGCTTCATGCGTTCCCCCGACGGCGGCGACATCCCGCGCCCCGACGGCCACCCCTATCTTCGCCTGACCCGTGTCCTCGAGGAGGGTTTCGTAGTCACCATGGAGCCCGGCCTCTACTTCATTCCCCAACTCCTCGACGCCGCCCGCTCCGACTCCCGCTCCAGCCGCATCAACTGGCGCCGCGTCGACTCGCTGCGAAAGTTCGGCGGTGTTCGCATCGAGGACGACCTGGCCGTTACCGTCACCGGTCACGAGAACCTGACCCGGGACGCCTTGCGGGCGGAGCAGATCCGACCTCAGGCCGGCTCGAGCTCGAAGCGGTCGTAGAGCCTATTTGCCCGGAAGGCTTTGGACCGCGGCCCCGTAGGTGGCGCCTGCCGCAAGACGGTCGCCGCCCGCGGTAACGCGGGTATAGCCGCCGCGCTTGTTGGATCGCAGCTCTTTGATGCAGTCCCGGTTGACGATCAGCGAGCGGTGGATCCGCATGAACCGTGCGGACGGCAGGCGCGCCTGCAGCTCGGCTGGGGCTTTGACTAGTGTCCGATATCCGTGCCGCAGTGCTTGCATCTCGTGGCGGCAGGATTCAGATCGTCCGACAGGCACGCCGGGCAGGTCTTGGTCGGGGGCGGGGCGCCGAATACGACCTTTCCCCCTCGCGCCATCACCACCTTGTAGGGCAGGACGATGAGGAAATAGACGACCGCCATGAAGACGATGAAATAGATGATGGCCGAGATGAATGCGCCGAGGTTGAGGAACGTGCTGGTGCTGCCGCCGTGGACCAGCTGCCAACCCAGCCCCGGTCCCTTGACTCCGGGCTGGATCGCGGCGATGAGCGGGTTGATGACGTTGTCGGTGAAAGCCTTCACGAGGTTGCTGAAGGCCAATGCGACGACCAGTCCGACGGCAACGACGATGACATCGCCGCGCATCAGAAAGTTTTTGAAACCTCTGAACATTGTCGTTCCTCCCCGATTTGAGCCGGAGGGATATCCTGGACCACGCGCACGCAGTAAGGCAATGCCGGAGCCGGGCCCGGTGGGCGGCACAGGCTCGTCGCGCCCGTGGCGGATCACAAACGGGAACAGCAAGCGAGCAAGCCGGCCAAGGCCGCCCGTTTCCTGGGGCACCTCCTGCCGCGTTGGCGGGTCTCAGAGGGCCGGCGGCGTCGAATCGGGTGAATGGGCTGGCTGCTGAAAGCGCCGCAGGCGACTTTCAGCCAATCCACTAGGCGGCCTGCTTCTTCCTCGCGCGGCGCGGCTTGGCCTCGCCTTCGGACTTCGGCTCGCCTTCGGTCTTTGCCTTCGCGCGTCGCCGCGTCTTCTTCTTGCCCCCGGCCTCTTCGACCGGCGCGACCGCCGCCATCGCCTCGACCAGCTGCATCAGCGCCATCGGTGCGGAATCGCCCGGCCGTGGCGTCATCCGCAGGATTCGCGTGTAGCCGCCCGGGCGGGCCTTGAACCGCGGCCCGAGCTGCGCAAAGAGCTTCTCAACCACCTCCGCATCCCGCAGGCGCGAGAACGCGAGCCGCCGGTTGGCATCCCCGTCCTTCTTGCCGAGGGTGATGAGCGGCTCCACTACCCGCCGCAGCTCCTTCGCCTTCGGCAAAGTAGTGCGAATGGTCTCATGGCGCAGGAGCGAGACGCTCATGTTGCGCATCAGCGCATGTCGATGCGAGCTGTTGCGCGACAGCTGCCGGCCGGAAAGTTGGTGTCTCATGGATCGCCTTTAGATCACGTCCCGCCCGTCATCGTGCTTCAGGCTCGCCGGCGGCCAGCCCTCGAGGCGCATGCCGAGCATCAGCCCGTGACTCTGCAGCACTTCCTTGATCTCGGTCAGCGACTTCTTGCCGAGGTTCGGCGTACGCAGCAGCTCGACCTCGGTGCGCTGCACCAGGTCGCCGATGTAGTGGATGTTCTCCGCCTTCAGGCAGTTGGCGCTGCGCACGGTGAGCTCGAGCTCGTCGACGGGGCGCAGCAGGATCGGGTCGAACTGCATCTCCGAGACCTTGGCCGTGGCCTCCTCTTCGCCCTGCAAGTCGACGAACACCGACAGCTGGTCCTTCAGGATGGCGCCCGCGCGGCGGATGGCCTCCTCCGCATCGATGGTGCCGTTGGTCTCGATGTCGAGAACTAACTTGTCGAGGTCGGTGCGCTGCTCGACGCGGGCCGCATCGACCGCGTAAGTCACGCGGCGCACGGGAGAGAACGACGCATCGAGCTGCAGGCGCCCAATGGGACGCGACTGCTCCTCGAACACCGCGCGCGCGGCGGCCGGCCGGTAACCGCGGCCCCGCTCCACGCGCAGCGTCATGCTGAGCTCGCCCGCCTTGGTCAGGTTGGCGATGACGAGCTCGGGGTTGACGACCTCGACGTCGTGATCGGTCTGGATATCGCCGGCCGTGACCGGGCCGGGCCCTTTCTTCTGCAGCCGCAGCTCCGCGCTGTCGCGCGTGTGCATGCGGATGGCGACCGTCTTGAGGTTCAACAGGATGTCGACGACATCCTCCTGCACACCCTCGATGCTGGTGTACTCGTGCAGCACGCCCTCGATCTCCGCCTCGGTGATGGCGCTGCCCGGCATGGACGAGAGCAGCACCCGCCGCAGCGCGTTGCCGAGCGTGTGGCCGAAGCCGCGCTCGAACGGCTCGATGGTAACGCGCGCCTGGCGAGGGGCAACGGGCTGCACCTTCACCACGCGGGGCTTCAAGAACTCTGAAACGGATCCCTGCATTGCAGTCTCACCTTGCCGGCTTACGTACCCGGCGCAAACCAAAACGGATGGCCCAGGAGAGCCGATTACTTCGAATAGAGCTCCACGACCAGGTTCTCGTTGATGTCCGGCAGGACATCATCGCGGCCGGGCGCGGACTTGAACACGCCGCGGAACTCCTTGTCGTTGACCTCGACCCACTCGGGCAGGCCCACCTGCTGCGCGATGTTGATCGCGCTCTGGATGCGGAGCTGCTTGCGCGACTTCTCGCGCACCTCCACGGTGTCGCCCGGCTTCACCTGGTAGGAAGCAATCGTCACGGGGCGGCTGTTAACCGTGATCGCCTTGTGGCTGACGAGCTGGCGCGCCTCGGCGCGCGTGGCCGCGAAGCCCATGCGATAGACGACGTTGTCCAGCCGGCACTCGAGCAGCTTCAGCAGGTTCTCGCCGGTGGCGCCGCTGCGGCGGGCGGCCTCCTCGTAGTAGTTGCCGAACTGCCGCTCCAGCACGCCGTACATGCGGCGCAGCTTCTGCTTCTCGCGCAGCTGCGTGCCGTAGTCCGAGAGGCGCTGGCGCCGCTCGCCCTTGATGCCGCCCGGCGGGACGCTGAGCTTGCACTTGCTTTCTAGGGGCTTGACGCCGCTTTTCAAGAAGAGATCGGTGCCCTCGCGGCGGGCGAGCTTGCACGTGGGACCTGTATATCGCGCCATGCTTCGACCTCAGACTCTGCGCTTCTTGGGCGG
>JBOIAR010000027.1:0-52985 GCA_050739095.1 Steroidobacteraceae bacterium
CGAGCTTCTTGGCGTACTGCTGGTAGGCGGCATAGCCATCCGTCAGCAGCACACGGTCGGGTCCTTGAAGCAATCCCAGCGCGGTGCGTACGTGCTCGGCAGCGCGGGAGGGGAAGAACGGAAAGCACACCTCGTCGCCCTCGCCGTAGAGCGGCCAGAAGTAGCCGGTCTTCATCTTCCCGTGCCCACTGCGACCGGCTTTGATCGGGGTCTCGTCCATCGCGATCACTCGGCTCGCCCGGATGGAGGCAAGTTGCGTCTCATAGATCGGCTTGAGCAGCCCTGTGGGCTGCTGCGTCAGCTGAGTCAGCCATGGACGCGTCACCCGGATGCCGCTGTCCTGGAGCCGCTGATGCTGACGATAAAGCGGCAGGTGCCAACAGAACTTTGTCGAGGTGTTTGATTCGCGCGGCTTCGTGACCGTTACCGGCGAGAGCTTCGGCAGCGAGACGATCCTGCCATGCCCGAGTGCGCTGCTCGAGGAGATCCTCAGCATCGTGCGGTCGGCAAAGCATAAGGGGAGCGCGTTCCCTTTATCCAGTCTGCCAACTCCTGCCGAGAATCCCGCTCTCGCCAAGCCCGTGCGGCTACCGATGGAGCTGTGGCGGCGCATCTTGAATCCGTATCCCGGCAACTGCGACAGGAGCGCCGTCGCATTCGGCATCGCCGCGCAACTCTGTCGCTCCGGCCTCACCCGCGAGCAGGCGCTTGAGGTCATGTCAGCAACGCCATGCGAGCCGGGCGCGGAGCGCTGAGGTGGGGACATCGCATCGGCGCGCGAGTGGCTTTGGAAGTACGTCGTCGCGCCGGCCTTTGAGTCGAGAGGAGTTATCAATGGTCGCTGATGTGTTAAACATGGACGAAGCTCGCGCTCGGCGCGAGTCGGAAATTGAGCTGCGGGCCGGAGAGTTACCGCGAGTTGTGAGAGAGGCGCAAGATGCGCTTCTGACAGCCGATGCCGGGATTTTCCAACGCGGCGGCCAGCTCGTGCGGATCGTGCGGCTCGAGGAGCGCACCGAGCGGGCTGGAATTCAGCGCGCCGCCGGCAGCGTCATCATTACGCCGATCACCCGCGAGTATCTCATTCTGGCACTCGCTCGAGCAGCGGCCTGGAAACGCTACGACGGGCGCGCCAAGAAACTCATCAACGCCGACCCGCCTGGCGGAGTGGCCGGAGCGCTTCTCGCCATGGTTGGCGAATGGCGCTTCCCGGTGCTCAGCGGATTGACCGCGGCGCCTACCTTGCGCGCTGACGGCTCGCTGCTCGACTGCGCCGGGTACGACCCCCCGAGCGGCCTGTATGGCGCATTCGAGAGAGCGGACTTTCCCGACATCAACCCAGCGCCCACGCGCGACGAAGCCCTCGATGCTCTCGCCAAGCTTTCCGAGTTGTTCGAGGAATGCGCCTTTGCCGACTGGAACCCGGTGCAGGATGACTCGGTTGACATTGCGGCGAAGAAATCCGCGCATGCGTCCGTCGCGATTGCCGCAACCATCACGGCATGCGTGCGCCATGCACTGCCCACCGCGCCGGCATTCGGGGTTAGCGCCTACAAGGCAAGCTCTGGCAAGACGACACTGGCTCGAACGATCAGCCACGTCTGCACCGGCCGCGAGCCGCCAGTCTTGGCGCTCTCCGATGATGAGACGGAATTTCGCAAGTGTCTGCTCGGAATCCTGATTGCGGGCGATGCGTGCGTCCTGATCGACAATGTTGCGCACCCGGTGGACTCAGCGGCGCTCTGCGCGGTACTCACCAACGCGAGCTATGCGGACCGCGTGCTCGGCGTCAATCAGAAGATCACGGTTCCGACCGCTTCGACCTGGCTCCTCACCGGCAATCATCTTGAGTTTGTCGGCGATCTCACCTCGCGTGTGCTGCTCTCGGTGCTCGATCCGCAAGTCGAGCACCCCGAGGCGCGCAAGTTCAACCGCGACCTCGCCGCCTACGTGGCCGAGCATCGGGGGGAAATCGTCGCGGCAGCTCTTGCGGTGCCGCTCGCGTACCTTGCCGCAGGCTCGCCAGCGTGTAACGCTCAACCGTCGCGGTTCACGGAATGGGACCGCTTCGTCCGCCGGCCGCTGCTCTGGCTCGGGCTCGCAGACCCGCTCAGGACTCAAGCGGAGCTTCGCGCGATCGACCCCGTGCGCACTGCGCTCATCGCCGTCATGGTCGCATGGGAGGAGACCTTCGGTAGCGAGCCCACCACAGTTGCGAACGCGGTTGAAGCCGCAACTGACGTGACCGTCGCCAACATGCGCATCCGCCTGGGCCTGTTCGAGGCACTCGCCGAAATCGCTGGCGAGCGCAACGGGAGCCTCAACAATCGCAGGCTCGGGCGCTGGCTCGCGCGACATCTGCGACGCATCGAATCCGGCCGGCGGTTCGAGGACGCGGGCGAAGACCTCATTACGCATCGGCGCCGCTTCCGAGTCGTGTCAGTCTCAGGCGTTACCGGCGTTACCGGCGTTTCTGGCGTTTCCGCCAACCCTACGCGCGAGATGTCAGCGACAAACGGGGACGGTAGTTGAAATGAACGCCGAAAACGCCAGTTACGCCGTAGGATCGGAAGGATTAAGACGCCCCACGCTCGGCCGGTTCGGCTCCAAAACACCGACCGCCGCGGCTGCGAGCCGCGGCTCCCCCCCTGGTATCAGTGGCGGCTTCAGCCCGGCCGCAGTATGTTTCCTCTATACGGCATCGAAACAGAGGCGCAAGTGACTGACTTTATAGGACAACATACGACTACGGAGGACAGCGTACCCGCAACTGTACCCGCACCGGCCGTGCGCGAGCGCAAGGCATTCGGCCGTCCCTTCCAGCCCGGTCGCTCCGGCAATCCAAGCGGTCGGCCAAAGATCGAACCGCGGGTGCGCCGGTACGCGCGCAAGTACGACCGCGCCATGTGCAAGGTGCTGGCACAGCTCGCCATGGACCCGAAAGCTCCGCCGAGCGAGCGCCGGCATGCCGCAATGGACTTGATCGCGGTTGGCTCCGGCCGGCCGGCGCTGTTGCAAGAGATCGCGAACCGCGGTGCGCCGCTTGTCAACATTGATGCGCGGATCATTCCTAGCCTGCCGCGCGATCTCAGTCAGCAGGACGCCCTCGCGTGGCTCGAGCGCATCGCGCCCGCGCCCCCAGACGACGGCGCCGACGTCAAGCCGCCAGTCGAGCCCTGCGATGGCTGATCCCCGTTGCACCGCTCCTGCGCCGCCTGCGCGCGTTTGGCGCGATCAGGCAGCCTCGGCGATACGCTCGATTCGCGGCCGGCGCTTCTTCTCGGCGCGGGCGAGATCGTATGTGAGTTGCATGGTGAGCCACGACTCGGCCGAGCCGCCGAGGGCTGCGGCCAGGCGGATCGCTAGCTCCGCGCTCACGGCGGCGCGCCCGTTGACGACACGCGAGAGCGCCACGCGGGAGACGCCGAGGCGCCTCGCAAACTCCGTGACGCTCAAACCGCCATCCTCGCGCAGCACGGTGTCGGCGAGGATCTCGCCCGGGTGCGGGGGATTGTGCATGCGGGTCATTCTCGATCCTCCATCAGTGGTAATCGCGGTAGTCGACGAGCACGGCATCAGTACCCTCGAAGGTGAAGATGAGCCGCCAGTTGCCGCTCACGTTCACGGCCCAATGTCCGGCAAGGTCGGCTTCGAGCGGATGCCAGCGCCAGCCGGGCAGCTTCATGTCCGCGGCGCTCGTCGCCGCATCGAGCCTCGCAAGTTGCAGCCGCAGCCGCTTGGCATGTTCCGGCCGGATGCCAGCCTTAGAGCCGGTCCGGAAGAACCGCTCGAGCCCATCATGCCGGAAGCTCTTAATCATGGGGTATTGTATCGTGTATCGCCGCGCGATACAAGAAACCCAGCCCCCCCGGGGGGTGTCGAAAGAGGCGCCCCTCCTCTCGCGATTTGCACCCCCGCCGTCAAACTAACGTGAGCGCACTCCCTTGACGCCCGCCGACACTCTCGCCGACACGGCCTACCGGGCCATGTGCCATCAGCCCGCGCACGTCGCGCTCGCGGCTCGGCTACAGCGCGCCTCAGCGTCTCAGCGCGCCTCGCTGACCGAGCGCGTGGACCGGCAGACCCTCGGTGCAGCGCTCGCGTGGCTCGCATCGCCGGAAGCGTTACGGGAGCGCGATCGGCGCTTGGCGTAGATTCGCGCGGACACCGCAACGCGCCTGCCGCCGCTCTTGGACGTTGAGCGGCTGCACGGATATCTCATGAAGGCGCTCGAGGCGCTCGGTGACCGTGCCGAGGACGATGAGGAGGACGACGCGGAAAGATTTGGGCCGCCCCTGGGCGATGAGGACGACGACGTGCCCCCTCGGCGTTGGGGAGCCGAGCAGGACGGCGAACCGGCTCCCGCATCGCGGCAGGACCAATGGGAGCGGCTTTCGGCGCAGGAAAGGCATGACCGCCAGACTGTCGGCGATCGGCGCCGCCGACGTGCCCGCGATGGTATCTCGGCGCCGCCGATGGCGCTAAAGCGTCAGGCGCCGGCCCGCGATGGCGTAGGCGAAACCAGGCCGCGCAGCGTCGCCACATTGGAAGGTCGTGGCGGCGAACGCGACCACCGTGGGGATTCTGCCAGCCATGCCGGCGACTCCGCCGGATTCAATGCTGACGAACTTTTCCAGCACTAAGGAGTTGTCATGACATCACGCGACATCACCGTTGCCGGCGCGCGGCAGCGGCTCGAGGCGCTCGGCTACGCTTGCGTGCCGTCTGATCACCCCGACCGGCAGATTGGCAGCAACTATTCCGCCCCCCGGCGGGGGGCCTGGGGCGAGGTAGCCCGCGAGACTGCGGCGGTTGCATGCTGGCCGTTGGCTAATCTCGGCCTGGATCACCTGGAGGACTGCGCGCAGCGGCAGATTGCGCTATTGACCGTGACGGCGTACCTGCTCTCTGACGCACGGCAGGCGAAAGCCGTAATGTCAGTGTTGGAGAAATACCGGCTGACATCCGGTCTTCATGTTGTCAGACCGTTCGGCGACAAGGTTTACCCGCTTCGATGGGAGCATAAGGAGCCGCTCGCGAGCGTCCGCACGCGAAAGTGCTTTGAAGATGACGACACGTGCGTCGAGTTTAGACAGACGATCCCGCCAACACGGTTCGATGTTGCTCGAACGGCGGGCGGGTTCAGCCGGAAGGTGGCGCTCGATCAGCGCGCTTCGCACATCCTCTCGCTCGATGCCGGGGAATGGAAAAGCGGCGATTTGCTCAGCATTCCGCGCCGCGATCTGCCGGAGCTGTTAGAAGTGGACGTGCGCGAAATCGTCAGCGATCGCGAGCGCGCCAGATTTGGCGCGAGGCCCGCCGCGGTGGCGCGCGACGCGGCGTAAAGGGGCTTGCATGGGTGCCACGAGCGTCGAGCGGCGAGCCGGCCATATATGATCCTTTTGGGAAAGCTCGGAACCACGTTCGCGATATCTGGCAGTGAGATCACAGCCGCCAACGATACATGGGTTCCCTATCAGCAAACGCTGCAGCTCGAGGCGCTGAAGCTCGGCTCGTCCAACTGGTTCGCGCGCATGCGGTGCATCTCAGCGGCGCCGCAGGCGGCCGCGTGAAGCGCACGCGAGCCGAGCGCGGGCGGTGGTTCAAAAAACGCGACCGCCTTGCGCGCAGTCACCCGGGCGACGGCACCTCGAAAGCGAAGCGCGCCGATCGTCAAATGTTGCCAGGACTGGCGCCCGCAGCGGGATCGCGACGATGACCAGGACGTGACCACGTGAGCCGCAAGGCGCGATCGGGCTGGGCTCGCAGGTTCGCGCGGTCGCAGCGCCGCAAATCCATGTCCGACGCCGCGCGGCAGCACCGCAGCATTAGCGGGCCTCGTCGGCCCGTCTGGGGCTCGATGGCCGGCCCGATGCCGCCGTCAATGCCGACGACGAGGTCGGTTTCGAGCAGCAGACGTGAGAGCGCCGCCCCACAGGCAGGCGGCGCTCTCACTTGCTCTGCCGGAGCGCGCTCAGCGCGCGAATCTGCGCCGCGAGAGCGCTACAGCGACTAAGCCGAGACCAAACAGGGCGAGGCTCCCCGGCTCCGGCACAGACGTGCCGGCCGCGGTCAGAGAAAAATTGACCAATGTTTCATTGCCGCCGCTTCCACATTTGGTGCACGCGGCATAGCCCGGGCCAACATATGTCCCGTTGTCATAGTAGAGGTTATAACTAATCGAGTTCGCCGCAAAAGAGATGCCGCTAAAATCCAACTCCGGCGAACTCGTCGGGAAGATCAGATTGTCGTTGCCGGCGAAGCCGTTCTGCGGAACCAAGCTAAGCAAGCTCCCGTCGATCATGCCGGTCGCGCTGGTGACAAGGTAAGAGCCCCCGCCTTCGGGCGTGGCCAAGAGTTCGCCCGACCCCGAACTGCTGAGCGCTCCACCGGAAAGGGTCGAATAGCTGAAGTCGAACACGGCCGCCTGAGCTGATCCGAGGCTCAGAGCCGCCGCAAGAGTCGCGCCCCCAATCCACGCGAAGAAGGAGACCTTTGTTTTCATCGAAGCACCCCTTGTATCACCGGAGACGTACGACCGGCTGCTTGCCTGTCGCTGGGCGTCCTTATGCGTGGACGCCTCGGCCAGTTGCTTCCGGCTGCGTGGTTAGCAAAACCCATACCAGTTTAGGTATCTCAAAGGCTTACATCACGCCGTGACAGATTCTGCATTGCGATTGTAAATAACGTCGACAGTCCTGCGCTCTGCACAAGAGAGCGCCGCCCAAAGGCGCCCAGCGGGATATAGTCGCGCCATGGCGACCCCCTACGATCACGCTTTTCCGGACGCTCTCGGCAGGCTATTGTCGAACATCATTCAACTGGAGTTTGCCGTCCGCGTGGCGCTTCACCTGCAGGAGCCCGAGGAGGCACGAATGTCCACCGAGATCCTGCGCTCCATCAAGGTGGGCGACCTGTTGCCAGGGACTTACCTGACCAACTGGATGCAGCTCGAGCAGCTAATTGACGACTACAACGCACGCGAGCGCGATCGAGGTAGCACGCCGATCGACGAGGGGATAGTGGAACTTCGGCACGCCCTCGCGCACGGGCGTTTGACAGCGTCAACGCTCACCTCGGAATACAGCCTCTTCCGCTTCTCGCGAGCGAATCCCCAGAGCGGAGCGGTAACGGTCGAGCGAATAGACGTTCTGACGCTGCGCTGGCTCGAGGAGCAAGTTGGCCGCACCGGGCAAGCACTCAATTCGGTGTTCCTCCGAATCCAGGAACTGAAGCCCGAGGCGAAGCTGCGCACGAGCTAGACCGGCCGGGGCGTAAAAACGAAAACGCCCGCATCGTCGCGGGCGCTCTCGTGCTCGACCGGCGAGCCGACCAAAGAGGCGTCAGCTTACTTCAACATTGCTCGGCGGCGGCGGATCAGGCCAAACCCGAGCAGTGCGATGCCGGTGCCGAAGAGCAACAGCGAGGCAGGTTCGGGAACGGTGGCAGGCGCCTCGATGTGCAGCACGAAGCTGTCTGCGTCCGTACCGCTGCCCCATGTCCAGGTATAGGTGCCGGGCGTAACGCCGAGGCTGGCAAAGGTCGCGTCGTCATAGGTTGAGGTGTCCGATAAGGAGCTTCCGGAGACATAGCCCGACGGCACCCAAAGTAACGGCATGCCAAATGTCCCGCTAGAGCCGATGATTACGACAGAATCTCCGCTCCCGCTGCTGGCGTCCGTGTATCCGCCGCCGCTCCCGAAACTCGTTGGTCCCGTGAACCCTGAGTAGCCATCGATGTACACAGACGTCGTTGGCCCGGTGTCTATAAACCCTACGGAAGGCCCAAGACCGGAGGTCGTCGAGATATACCCTTTTCCGGAAGAAGGTGTCAGGTCGGTCAGGTCGATGGTTCCGTTCCCGGTCGCGACGACATTACTCCCGACTTGTTCCACGGTCATGATGACCGTCGCCTGCGCCGGCTCTCCAGCTGCGAGAAACCCCAACGCGACTACGCCGAGCGCCAATCCGATCATTCTGTGCCGTGGCCACATCGGAAAGCCCCCCATCTTTGTCTACCTAATGAAAGCAAACCTCGTGCCATCATGCTAACGCTTTGATTTTCCTCATGCCCAGCTAGACGGGAGGCTACGACCGTAAAGTCCGCCGACACCAGGTCGTCGCGCCTATTTCAGTGAATACCGATCTGGCGCCTGAAACGAAAACGCCGCCCGAAGGCGGCGCTCGTCTCAGTTGCTACGGCCCCGCGCTTCCGGCGCATCCGTGCGCATCCGTGAAGAACTCATCCTCGACGAGCAAAAGGGTTGAGATTTGCTCGACGAGCTGCAAGCTCACGAGCTGCGGCACCGCAAAGGCTAACGCCTCCAGCGCCTCGCGATATCCGCGCATCTTGCGGTATGTGCTTCTGAGCAGTCTGCGAAGCCGGCGCCGCTCCGCCGGATCTGTCTCCGTGGCAATCTTTCCCTTGATGCGCGTGACTGTTTTCAGCACGGCTTGGGCCGCGAGGCGCAGATTGGGATCGGCGCTCCGCTTTCTGCGGATGTCCTCCCAGCGCTCGGGCTTTTTCCGGCGCTTGGGTGCCGCGCGCTTTCTGGCCCCACGCGGAGAAGCGGTCATAGTGGTGGCCCACGCTCGCACTCAGTCTCGCGATGGTAAATTGCCTGAATACGTGGATCTGATGCTACCGCTGCCTTGACCGCTGCCTTGCTAGCCTTTTCCATGTCTTCAAAAAGTGGGGTAAGTCAGGTCGGTGTGAGTCCCGGTTACCCCAATTTGGGGTGGAGTGGCTTGGCGACCAGCGCAAAGAAGAAGGAGGTATCGCCAAAGACTCGTCTAGATGCCATAGACGGTGCGGTCGATGTCCTCATTGGTCGTTGGACCAATTGGACCGTCGTAGCAGTATTCCTCTACGCGCAACAACGGATCATCAAGCGGCCTGGAGCGCTTCTTTGTCTTGCGCGCAGGCCGGAGTTCCGCAACGGGCATACCGGCCCGGGCGATCACGATTCGTTCTCCCCGTTCTACCCGGGCAATGAGTCGCGAAAGCTGGGTTTTCGCGTCGTGGATGTTGACGGTTTTTTCACTCATGCGGCTCGCTTAGCTAACCGCTCCGGACTAATCAAGTCGTTTAGCCCACCCGGCGGCTGCGTCCCCGTGTTTTCTGGACGAAGCCGAGGGCATCTCATTCGGCATCAGTTACCGCCGCTGGGAGTCGACGGGCAAAATGACGTATGGCGCCAGCAGAATTCCCTGTTGCATCGCGAGTCCTTCGGCCTTACAGGGATTTCCGTGACGCAATAGCCGATCGCGCGTCTGCCCGCCCATCCGCGCGAAATCCGCGCGCCACTCCCTCAGCACGGGCTTGTCGACGTGAAGGCGCCTTCCGGTCTCGTCTTCGGCCTTCACCACCAAGTGGACGTGAGGGTTGGTCTGGTCCGTGTGCAACGCCATGGCGTATCGGTGGCGGACCCCGAACTTCTCCCTGGCAAAAGCTCGGGCTGCGGCCAACGTGTCGCCGAAGACTCGGCTAGACGCCACAGACGGTGCTGTCAATTTCCCGATTGGTCGTCGGGCCAATTGGACCGTCATAGCTATACTCGTCCACTCGGAGCAATGGGTCATCCAGCGGGATGGAGCTTAACGCGCCTGTTTCGAGTGGGAACCGTAGTCGATCACGCCCTGCCAGTAGGGTGCAGTGAGCGGCCCCACGGTCAGCGTTACCGTCACGTCGCGCGTGCGTCCCTGAGCGGTGAAATCCCGCCCATCGATGGTCGTGAATGTCATTTGCGGCTGCCCCTTGGACGCGGGCATGTCCAGTTCCCATACGGCGAGCTTGGCGGCGCCATTCTTGTAGGTGAGTCGGTATTCGTACGTGTGATGCTCCATCGTGATGCGCAAGAACGGCGTGCCATCGGCCCTTTGTCCACTGATCAGAAGATTCCTCGCGGCCTTGGCAGGA
Source organism: Steroidobacteraceae bacterium (assembly GCA_050739095.1). Classification (GTDB taxonomy): domain Bacteria; phylum Pseudomonadota; class Gammaproteobacteria; order Steroidobacterales; family Steroidobacteraceae; genus 13-2-20CM-66-19. The sequence continues at coordinate 9,919 of JBOIAR010000027.1, forward strand.
AGTCCTTTGAAGGGTGGATAGCTCTCGGTCTGATGGCCGAGGATGAAGCTATCTCCGGTCTTGACGTTCCTCAGGCAGTCGGCTGTGCTGTAGGTGACGACCTCGTGATACGGGCGATAGACGTTCTTTGTATGGGTCGATTGACGTCGCACATATGCCCAGAACCGACCCGACCAGGTTCCAAGAAACGGTCGGTAGGTCGCATTGCAGGAGATCTGCTCGCAGGAGGCAGCGGCGCCCCCGTAGGCCTCGCTGCAGTTGATGCTGGAGGCCGGCTGCCGAGTCGCGGCACCGGCAGGAGCGGGCGAAGCGGCCGCTGCTACGCAGCCGAGCGAGAGGGGAGCGCAGAGCGCAACCACGAAAATGACCTGTTTGCTCATCGGACTCTCCTTGCCGTTGAAAGCGGCGATGCGTGTGCACTCTAAGAGGCGGATCCGCCCTGCACACGTAGAGTCCGTCATCACTTGGATGTGACATTTGTCAGGGGCATGGCAGCGACGTTCATGTTCGTTGCCATCATGATCGGCTTTGCGGCACTCGAGGGTGTGGGCCACGCGGTGGTCCACTTCCTCGAGCGCGCCTCATAGCGTCGAGCCTGGACGAGCCTGGACGCACCGCGGGCGTGGCGAAACTCAGCGCGGCAGCTCTTGCTCGCAAAACCGCCGAATCCGAGCGCACGCCGCGTCAATCGTCGCTTCCTCCGTAGCGAAGCAGATGCGCACGAAGCGGCTGGTCCGCCTGCCGAACGCCGCGCCGTCCATCACCGATACGCGCTCCCGCTCGTACAGGGCACGCATGAATTCATGTGCCGACAGGCCCGTATCCGACACGTCCACCAACATGAACATGCCGGCCTCGGGCACGGTGGGTCGGATGCCCGGAATGCCTCGAAGACCCGCCAGCATCTGCTCGCGCCGCGTGTTGCAGAACTCACGGATTCGATGTTCTGCGTCCGCCGCCACCGACAACGCCACGATGGTGGCTTCCTGTATGAAACCCGGCAGCCCGAAAAGCATGCACATGGCAAGTGCCTGCGCGTGCCGCGCGAGCTCTCGTGGCCCAACGAGCCATCCCGCCCGCAATCCCGGCAAGGAGTGCGACTTCGAGAGGCTGCTGATGGTTACCACGCGCTCGGGCAGCGTGGAGGCAAGACTCGGAACACGGCCCCCAGGTGCAAGTCCTGCATACACCTCATCTGAGATCAACCATAGATCATGTTGCCGGGCGATCCGCGCGATAGCGTTCAACTCCGCCTGATTGATGATCACTCCGCTGGGGTTGGAGGGAGTAGTCCATACTATGGCGCGCGTCCGGGCCGTTACCAAAGACTCGAGCTCGCCCAAGTCCGGACGAAACCGATCGCCGGTTGCAGCCCGAATCATTCGCGCCCCGGAAACCTCGATTGTCGCCGGATAGGTTGCATACATCGGATCGAAGGTGATGACCTCATCACCCGGGCCCGCGAGGCACATTGAAGCAACGAACAGCGCATTCTGCGCACCCGCAAGATACATCACGTTCTCGGCAGACACGGCTTGTCCGGTGCGCACCGTGTGCGCTCTCGCGATCGCCTCCAAGAGCGGGACACGGCCGGATGCCGGCGTGTAGCGGAGATCGCCCGCGCGCAGCCGCTCGATCGCCCGATCGATGACCGTAGGAGGGGCCTCGAGATCGGGATCCCCAATACTCAGGACAATCACGTCCTCGCCGCGACTGCGCGCGGCGGCGGCCTGGTAATGAGTGACCCATGCGTTGGCGCCATCACCGCTGATGCGATCGACGAGCGGAGAGAATCTCATAGGCCGCCGAACTTTGCATTTCCATGCTGTCGTGTCAATATCAAGATCATGAGTTCCGCTTCGACCGTTGGCCGCGACGTCGTCTCACCATGGTCAGTCCGATCCATGACTTCGCCCAACGAATTGGCGGGCTCAGGCGCCATCGGCTACACTCCCCGAGGCTGCATCAGCCTACGTTGATTGGATCAGCCCAGTGGCCGGAATTGGGCGCATGGAAGCATTGCGTTCCATTATTCATGTATCCATGGGCACAGGTGAGCGTCCGCGCTCCGCGATAGAGAAATTGGGGGTCCGCCATGATTTCACGGGTGATTACGATGCGCGCGCACATGTTGGGATGTGCTGCGGCTGCCGCTGCAGCACTGTTCATCATGGGCACGGCACAAGCGCAGGTAAACCCAAGTGTGTTTCAAGGCATGCGGTGGCGCAACATCGGCCCATTTATTGCGGGAAAGGTGGATTCGGTATCGGGGGTCGAGGGACGCCCGGCGATTGCGTATGTGGGTACCGATAATGGGGGTGTCTGGAAGACGGTAAACGCAGGCACCACCTGGTTCCCGGTTACCGATGCAGTGCATGTCGTCCGCGGCATCACCTCATTGGCGGTAGCGCCGTCGCAACCGTCGGTCGTCTATGCGGGCACCGGGAGCGTGTTTGGTTCCCACTACAGCAGCGGTGTGTGGAAATCCACCGACGCCGGGGCGCACTGGCAGAGTGCCGGATTGAAAAATGCCGGAGAGATCGCGTGGCTACTCGTGGACCCTCACAATCCTGACTTGGTGCTGGCCGCCACGCGCGGAATCGATCATCGTAAAGGGGGAGCACGCGGCGTGTTTCGCAGCACCGACGGAGGACGAACGTGGACACTGGTGCTGAATGCGCAGCCGCAGTCCGGGGCGACTTATATGTCCTCGGCAAGCGATGATCCCCGGGTAATTTTCGCTACGGTGGCACAAACCTATACCGTCCCAGGTGCTTCGGGTCTTGCGCTCTTTCGGCATCCGGGGCCAACGAGCCTGTACAAGTCCACCGACGAGGGGCTGACCTGGACAAAGCTGGAGGGTCGTAACCAGCCCAAACTGATCGCGGAGACCGCGGTCGCAGCCGGCACCCAATCCCGGCGCGTGTATTTGTTGAACCGCACCGGTCTTTATCGGTCGGACGACGGTGGCGCGAGTTGGTCGTTGGGCACGAAGACGATTTATACCTCGAGCAAACAGCTTCTGGTGGACCCGCATGACCCGAATGTCGTCTATACGATGGGTACCTGTGTCTACCGATCCACAGATGGCGGTCATACCTTGGTTGCCTTCAAAGGGGCGCCCGGCGGTGACGACCCGAATCAGTGGTGGATTGATCCCACTGACCCGAACCATATCGTCTACGGCGGCGATCAAGGGGCATCGGTCAGTCTCGATGGCGGTCAAACCTGGAGTCTCTGGTACAACCAAAAAACAGCAGAGATTTATAAAATTGGCACCGATAACCGGTATCCCTACTGGATCTATGGGAGCAAGCAGGATAGCGGCGCGTTTGCGATCGCGAGTCGAGGCTCGGTCGGAGAGATCACCGACCTTGACTGGTTTCCACTGCCCGGCTGGGAGACGGGTTTCGTGGCGGTTGACCCTGCTCATCCAGACATCATATTCACGAACGGCCCTTTCGGCTTCCTGCAAAAAGTCAATCGCAAAACGTGGGGCGCGCAGATCGTAGATTTTGGCGTGGGTGCCATCAGTGCGGTTAGCGATACGGATTTTCGACGAGCCGTTTCTGCTCCAATCGTTTTTTCGCCTCAGAACCCGAGCCTGTTGTACTACGGCACGCAGAACGTTTGGGAGAGCCAGGACGGTGGTGACCACTGGCGAAAGATCAGTCCGGATCTTACCGCCCATCCAGGGAAACCGCCATTACCCAATCCGGAAGGAGTCCATCATGGTGACGCACTGGTGTCGTTGTCGCCGTCAACCGTGCAGGCCGGGGTTATATGGACGGGCAGCAACAATGGCGTAACTTACGTGACGGAAGATGGCGGGAAGCACTGGCGAGACATAACTCCACCGGACACGTCGATACACGCCGTCATCGACATTCAGGCTTCGCACTTCGATCCATCCGAGGCCTACGCAGCGGTAGAGAACAGTGCGAGCGGAGATTATTCACCGCACATCTACCGCACGCGCGATTTTGGCAAGTCATGGCAAAGCATTGTCATGGGCCTGCCGTCAGATCAGCCAACCGGCAGTTTTGTGCGAGTAGTGCGCGAAGACCATCACAAACAGGGCTTGCTGTTCGCCGCTACGGAAACGTCCGTGTACGTGTCGTTCGATGACGGTAATCACTGGCAGTCGCTACGGCTGAACCTTCCAACGACCTCGTTTTATGACCTGGAAATCCACGACCGCGACCTGCTTGCTGCAACCTATGGGCGTGGTATATGGATACTGGACGATATAACGCCGCTCGAGCAATTGACCGCGGGCCTTGCGGATCAGCAGATGCATTTGTTCCGCCCGCAGGCCGCGATCCGCGTCCAGTCGAACATCAACCAGGACACGCCGTTTCCGCCTGAGGTTCCCCATGGAAAGAATCCACCTCAGGGGGTTGTCATTGACTACTATCTGAAACAGCCGGCGCGGAATGTGCAGCTGCAGATTTTCGATGCTAAGGGAAACCTGGTGCGCTCGTATTCGAACGCTGCGATTACGCCGCTCGATCAACCCCTTCCGCCGACGCCTGCCTTTTGGGCACGGCCGTTACGGCCATTGCCCACGACGGCGGGTGAGCACCGCGTGAGCTGGAATATGCGCTACCCCACGCCACCTGCCTTGTTCTTCGATCAATCCATGGGGGCAGTGCCGGAAGACACGCCATTCGTCCCGGAAGGGCCCATGGCGCTGCCCGGTGACTATACGGTGAAGCTGACTGTGGACGGAGTCTCCTACGCTCAGCCGGTGCTGCTGAAGCAGGATCCGCGGCTTAGTGACTCTCCCGCAGCGATGGAGGGCATGCGCCGGCAATTGACCCTTGCGCAGCATGTCATCGCGGTCATGTCGGCCAGCAAGAACGCCTACGAACTGGGAAGCGGGTTGGATGCGAAACTGACATCGCTGCGCGCAGGGGTGCCGAACGGATTGGCAAAGACGCTGCAGAAGGGAATCGCCAAACTGACCGGTACCATCAAAGACGCGTCCACCGGCCTCTCGGGCGGGAACTACGCTGTGCCGGCCGTCAAGGGCGCCACCAGCTTCAGCAGGATCAATGGACAGGCATCGGCGCTGCTGGAGATGGCTGAATCCACCAGTGATCAGGGGCCTGTGCCATCGTTGTACCGTACCTACTCGGAGCTGTGCCGGGATTTCAACGCCACTTCAGCCGCTTGGCAGTCGATGCAAGCAAAGGTTGCCAGATTGAATGCTGGTTTGAAGCATGCCGACCATGGACGGGGCATCACATTCAAGCCAGTCTCCTCCTTAACATGTGCAACACATGATGCCTCTACCGATGCCGGGACTTGAGCTCCTCGAGCTCGGCGCGAAGCTGCCGCACCTCCTCTTCGAGTCTGACCACGCGCTCGGCGAGGGTTCCGCCTTCGAGCTTCGGTGGCGAATGATCCGCGGGTGCATCCTCTTTGGCGGTTGGCGGCGGCGCCTCGCCGCTGAAGAGATGCAGGTAGCGTGACTCGCGCCGTCCCGGCTCACGCGGCAATCGCGCGACGAGCGGCCCGGACTCGCGCTCCTGCAAATTCTGCAACGCTGCTTCGACCTGCGACACGTCGGTGAACGACGCCATCCGGCTTGCGCGTGAGCGCAGCTCGCCGGGGGTCTGCGGGCCGCGCAGCAGGAGCTCGCACACGATCGCGAGCTCCTCGGGAGAGAACTTCAGGCTGCCGTACTCGGTGTTGCAGAACAGGTGCTGGAACTTGGGAACGCGGCTGCCGAAGCCCGAGCGCTCGAGCACCAGGTGCTTGCGCGAGAGCGCATCGAGCGTGCGCTGCACGGCGGGCTCGTCCAGGCTCATCAGCGGATCACGGTTGTTCTTCTGGTTGCAGGCGTTCATCAGGGCGTTGAGGGACAGCGGATACTGATCCGGCGTCGTGATCTGCTTCTCGATCAGGCAACCGATCAGGCGCGCTTCCAGAGAATCGAGCTCGATACGCATCTTCACCTCAAGTGTGGCATCACTCGGCGCATACCTTACATGGCATATACGTGCTGCGGAACCGTCTTCGAACCCGGCGGTCCAAGGGCAGACGCCGGGCGTTCTCGGATTCCGGGCGGCCACGTCGTCACAAGTCGCTGAATGCGGTACGGTTTCCAACGTCACGCACGATGATCAGTTGGTCTCGTCATTCCGAGCGGATTACCGCTGCCGCGATAGCCCTGCTGCTCCAGGCGGTTCTCTACCTGGCGTTGAGCTCGCGGCACCCTTCCCTTCCCGGAGGCATTCGGGCGCCGGCGCTCGTTGCGATGATTCTGACCGCTACCCGTCCGGATCGCGAGGTGTCGCCTCCTCCACGTCCAAGCGAGCCTCGGATGCGAAACCCGGTGATCGCGCACCTTCTGGCACCGCCGATCATTCCCTCCGAGCCGCAAACGCCCGCGTCACGATCCGCGGTCGACTGGCAAGCGGCGATTCAACGTGAGGTGGAAACCCAGCGGTCGCGCGCCGACTCACCATCCAAGGTACGATTCGGCTTGCCGCGAATGCCCGCGAAGCAAGGCGCCCCTCCGGCGTTCGAATGGGATGACGTGCACATTGATCGCGTACAGAGACTCGTGCACGGCGTGATTGATCTGGGAGATCGTTGTGTCATCACGCTGACACTCCCCATTCCCTTCTGCCACTTTGGCAAGATCTCGGCAGACGGCGATCTTTTCGAGCACATGCATGACCCACGGGCCGCGGCGCCGGATTTCTTGCCGTAGCGCCCGAATTCGAGGCTGATCGGCTGCTGCCCCGGGCCAACCTCGCCCAGCCCGGTTCGCGTTCTTAATAAACATTAATCAATTGTTAATGCCATGCCGGGACGGCTGCTTTATCCTATTGGCGCGTAGCTCGCGCAGCGTCGTCTTCCGGAGAGGAACACCATGCGTACCCAGCTCATCGCTTTCGCTGCCATCCTCAGCGTGGCCTGCCTTGCGGCCGCACCCTCTGCGAGCGCTTGGGTTCCTGGTGGCGCCGGCGGCTCCACAAGCGGTGGCGGCGGGCATGGAAGCGGCGGCGGAGGCGGTGGTGGCGGGCATGGAGGCGGCGGCGGCGGCGGGCATGGAGGCGGCGGAGGCCATGGAGGTAGCGGCGGCCATGGACGCGGCGGAGGTGGCCATTTCGGCGGCGGCGGCTTCCATATGGGTGGTGCCTTTGCTGTCGCCTCGGCGGGCGGTTACAGAGGCGGCGGCTACGCCGGGCATGGGATTTCCATGGCTCACGGCTTCTATGCGGCTCACCTCGGTTACGGCCTCATCGGCTACCACTCGGCAGCCCTGGGTCACACGAGCACCGCTCGCGTGGGCGCGGGGCCCATTCAGCACAACGCGATGCGGCTCGCGATCGGGCCTCAGTTCCGGAGTGCGGCTACCGCCAGACCGGCCATCGACCATGGCCGTCACCATCCGGGACACCATCCGGGGCACCATCCGGGGCACCATCCGGGGCACCATCCGGGGCACCACCACCACCCGTTTGAGCGGTCCGCGGCGAACTTTTGCGGCGGTGAGTTCGATTGCGGAGCAGAGCCATTCCCCCTTTCCTGTCCCTTTCTTCCCTTTCCTTATCCAGGCCGGAACATCGCCTGCCCTTCAGCGGTCAAGTTGAAGGCAAGGAAGTGACGCTTGCCCAGGGCGGATGAGCGCACGCTCCCTTCTCTTCTGCGCGCTGGCCAGCTTTCTCGCCTGCTCCTGCTCGGTACCTAGACCTCGAGGGCCGGTGCGCGCGCCCCAGGCGAGAGCGTTCGAGGCCGCCATCGCTCAAACTGAGCAGACCGATCCCTGGTCACCGGCCGTGCTGAGCGCGAAGCTGGCCTACGCCCAGTTCCTCCTGAGCCAACACACGGGCCCTTGCGCGCAGCGCGTCAATCTCGCACAGGAACAGATCGGTAGCGTCGCCACCAACCCCGAAGCGCACGTGATGTTTCCGGGCGGTTGGGCCCTGGTGGCCGACCTCGAGTATCGCCAGCATCTCGCTCGTGCCGCCTGCGGCAGCAACGCGAACCGCAGGGACGAGCTGCTCGCGGCCGTCGAGGCGGCGCGCCGGGCAGCTGGGCTCTACCGCAAAGAGCTCGACTACCGCTCGATGGTCATCATGGAGTTCGATACGGCAGTTGTCCTGCACCGGCTCGGCGAGAACACGGCGGCTCTCGCGGCGCTCGAGGCGGCGCTCGAGATGGACCGGGAGTACGGTTTCCAGAAGGACGCTCAGGACAACTACAAGCTGCTTCTCACCTGGCGTGGTGAGCCGGCCGGCGCTGCCCAGGTTGCTCGCCTCATGCAGGACTTCCCGAAGCGCCAGGCCATCTTGAAGTTTGGCTGGCACGCAAGTGATGCCCAGGTCACGCTGGAAAGCCACCGCGAATCCCTCTCGGGCGGACAGGTCATTTCGAGCCGGGCCGGGGCCGCCTTCGAGCGTCGCATCGCTGCTCTTCCCGCTGGCGGCTGGAGCGTCTCGTATGCGCATCGTCTGGCGCGGTATGAGCCCGGGGTCTGGCCGTCCGAGCGGAGCCTTCAAACGCAACAAATGGGCTTCCCTGCTGCCGTGCTGCCCGCGGTAGGCTTCAAAGTGAGCGCTGCGGGCGAGTTCCAGGGTGCCACGGACACCAACGCATTCGCGGCTCGGCTGAGCAAGCAGGCTGATAAGCTCATCCGAGCCGGTGCGCCCTCAGTTCACGACGCGCCCAGCCTGGTGAACGAAGAGGTCGAGACGGCGAGCGAAGTTCTCTCGCCCGGGATGCTCGAGGCGTACGCCGCGGAGGATTACCAGCTCGAGACCGCAATGTGGATCGGTGCGACGCTCAGGCAGGGCGTCTGGTACGAGACCTCAGCCCCTCTTTCCCTCCCGGGCATGCCGCAACTTGTCGTTCAGAGCCAGATCGAGTTCGCGTTCACGCGCAAGGTGCCATGCACCGCTGGTGCGGCGGTTGAGAAATGCGTCGAGATCGTGATTCGCGCGACACCCGACCAGCAGGCGCTGACTCAGCTGCTGAATGACTTGGGCGGTGCCCCTCCTGACAATTTTTTCGTGGACTACGTCGCTTCGACCGAAACGCGCATCGTCACTGATCCCGCGACGCTCCTTCCGTACGCGCGCAATGAGCGGGCGTACTCGTTCATCGCCATCGGCAAGGACGAGGGAGATACGGTCCTCGAATCGGATCATCTCGTGTCCACGATCAGCTACGGTGCGCAAGAGGACGACTGGTCGGTCCATTGACATGGCGCCGGCGCGGATCGACCATGAGTCTGCTCGCCAGAAAACCTATCAAAGCCCGGATCGGGGGGAGCCTACGATGATCTTCGAGCAACTCTCGGCCGGTGGCTGCAAGTCCTACCTGGTGGGCTGCGCTGAAACTTCCGCGGCGGCCCTGATCGATCCGGAAATCGGTCTGATCGACCGCTATCTCGGCCTCGCGGCACGCCACGGCCTGCGCATCCATTACCTGATCGACACGCATACACATGCCGACCATTTCTCGGCGACGCGCGGGTTATCCCGGCAGTTGGATGCGCCGGTGGCGATGCATCGCATGAGCCCTGCCCCGTTCGTGGACATGCGGCTCGATGATGGCGACATGCTGCTCGTAGGGAAGTTGCGACTTCAGGTACTGCACACGCCGGGCCACACCCGCGATTCGATGTGCCTGCGCGTTGCGGACCGGATATGCACCGGCGATACGCTGCTCATCGGCGGGACCGGCCGCACCGACCTTCCCGGCGGCGATCCGGATGCGCTCCATGACAGCTTGTTCAACCATCTTCTGCGGCTGGATACCGCCCTACTGGTATTTCCCGCGCATGATTACAAGGGGCGCGAGCACTCCACGATCGGCGAGGAGATCGCGACCAACCAACGGCTGCAGGTGCGCGAGCGCCCGCAGTTCTGCCAGATGATGCGCAATCTCAATCTCGGCATGCCCTCGCATCTGACGGAGGCGCTGCGCTCCAACATGAACGGGGCCAAGACCGTGGCGCAGATGCTGGCCGAAGCCGCGGCAGCCGTGCCGTTCATGTCGCTCACGGAGCTGAACACGCGAGTCGAGAATCGCACCCCTGAGCTGATCATTCTCGATGTGCGTGAGCGCGACGCCTACGAGCAAGGGCACGTTCCGGGGGCGAAGCTGCTTCCGCGAGGCCAGCTCGAGCTGCGCGTCAATCAGGATCTGCCGGACCCCACCCGACGCATCGTCGTATACTGCGAGCTCGGTCGCATATCGACGCTTGCGACCGCGACGTTGCGCGAGCTCGGATTTCAGCGGGCCGTCGCGCTGGATGGAGGCATAAAGGCCTGGCGTGAGGCCGGCTTTCCCCTTATCGCGGGATGCGACCCTGATTGCGATCCAAGTTGATCTCAACGGCTGATCTGTTCGATGAAGCCGGCGCCGAGTGGGCAGGAAAGCCGGGTCTGACTTACCTTGCGGGCTTCGCCCTGCCTTTGGAGCAGGCGCTCCTCGCCGCGATCGAAGAAGTCGCGCGTGCGGCGCCCTTCCGCCACATGCTCACTCCCGGCGGACAGCGCATGTCGGTCGCGATGACCAACTGCGGCGAGGTGGGCTGGGTCACGGACCGTAAGGGTTATCGCTACGATCGGCTCGACCCTGAAACGGAGCGGCCCTGGCCACCCCTGCCGGCCGCCATCGGCCAACTCGCGGCTCGTGCGGCCATGGAAGCGGGGTTCGGACGTTTTCTGCCGGATGTCTGTCTCATCAACCGCTACGTCCCCGCCGCGCGCATGTCGCTGCACCAGGACCGGGATGAGCGGGATTTCTCATCTCCCATCGTGTCGGTGTCACTGGGACTCGAGGCGACGTTCCTCTTCGGCGGTTTGAAGCGCTCGGACAGGCCGTACCGCCTGCCGTTGGTACACGGTGATGTGGTGGTCTGGGGCGGCGCGAAGCGTCTTGCCTATCATGGAGTCGCACCCGTGGCGGCGGGATATCACCCAACTCTCGGGGCAATGCGTCTGAATCTCACGATGCGAAAGGCGCTTTGAGGTTGCGCTCGCTACCGCAGCCGGAAATGGCGAGTGTCTCGGAGGATGCGGCGGTAGGGTCGTGTGCACGAGGGCAACCCGGCCCGGACGAAGCAGCGGAAGTAACATTAGATATGCCATCAGGAAAGACGCCTAAGTATTTGAATAATAATATATCATCTGCGATAGACTGGCCTGCCGTAGCGGCGCGGCTGGACTCGCAGGGATGCGCGGTTCTGCCGGGCCTGCTCTGCGCCGCGCTCCGCCGGGAGCTCGCCGACCTTTATCCTGACGACAGCCGTTTCCGCAGCCGCGTGGTCATGAGCCGCCACGGCTTCGGGCGAGGCGAGTACAAATACTTCGCCTATCCCCTGCCCCCGCCCGTCGCCGCGCTGCGCACGGCGCTCTATCCGCAGCTCGCCCGGATCGCCAACGATTGGAGCCGGCGCCTTGCAGGAAACCAACGCTTTCCGGCCACCCTCGACGCGTTTCTCGCGCGCTGTCATGCCGCGGGACAGGTGAAGCCGACGCCGCTCCTGCTCCAGTACGGTCCGGAGGACTACAACTGCCTGCACCAGGATCTTTATGGCGATTGGGTGTTTCCTCTGCAGTTGACCGCACTCCTCTCGCAGCCGGGTCGCGACTTCACGGGCGGGGAATTCGTGCTCACGGAGCAGCGACCGCGCATGCAGTCGCGCGCCGAGGTGGTGCCGCTTGCGCAAGGCGATGCAGTCGTCTTCGCCGTGCACCACCGGCCGGTTCACGGTATGCGCGGTGACTACCGCGTCAATCTGCGTCATGGCGTCAGCCGAGTGCGTTCCGGCAGACGACAGACGCTCGGCATTATTTTTCACGACGCGAGCTGATCGCCAGGCGATCAGCGGCGGGACGAGGCCCGGGCGCGGCGCGCCCGCGCTTCCCCTGGAACAAAGGTGCGCTCCGGCCCGTTGACTCGCCGGAGGACCACCCTGGTTGCAGAAAAAAGCACTCGCAGCGTGCCTGCTTGCGGCGATCGGTACCTGCGCCGCGCACGTTGCAACGGCGCAGACCCCCTCGCCGATGCAGGAATGGCAATACCCGGGCGGCATCGCGCTCGAGAAGCTCTTCGCCCCGACGATCCCGCAATGGGACGTCATTCTCGGCGTGGCCACCTCGACGAAGCCTGTCTATAGCGGGGCGAGTCAGTATGAGGCTGCGTTCGGTCCCGTCGTCAACATCCGTTACCGGGATCGCGCATTTCTCTCGAGCGGCGAAGGGCTCGGTGTCAACCTCCTCTCGGGAAAGCAGTATCGCGTCTCGCTCGCCGTGGGCCTCGATTTGGGCCGCCCGATGGCGTTGCATTACGCGACGCTGCACGGCCTCGGGGATATTCCACGGGCGCCCTTCTTCAAGCTTGCGGGCAGCTACGTGATCTCCAGGAGATTCCCGATCCTCTTGCGGACCGACATTCGCAAGATCGTAGGCGGCGCCGCGGGGCTCGTGGGTGACTTCGAGGTCTATACGCCGCTTCCCGGCAGCTCACGCCGGTTCGTGATGTTTGCCGGGCCGTCGGTTACCCTCGCGGACCGCACGCATCTGCAGACCCTTTACGGCATCAGTGCGCGTCAGGCCATGGCGTCCGGCTATCCGATCTTCACTGCACACGGCGGGCTGCAGTCGGCCGGGTTCGGCTTCAGCGCCACCCGCTTCTTCACGCCTCACGTGCTCGCCAACACGAATCTCGCCGTGAGCGAGCTCCTCGGCAGCGCCGCCAGCAGTCCCCTGTCGGAGCGCAAGACCCAGGCCACGCTCACCCTGTCAGTGGCGTACCGTTGGTAGTTTGCCGCCAGCGTCGTCGGATGCCCGACAGTTGCGGCGGCTTCTCGGCGCCGTCGCCAATGGCCGACAGGAACGCACAATCAACAACATACTACCAACATAACCCGGTTACGTTTATGTGTCGTTCATGTAGGAATACTGCCGGAACGCGGCACGAATCGTGCGTGCCACAGGATCAGGTTGGTCATTTGCGGGTACCTCAGCGTGGAGACATTCCGCACTCTCGAACATCTCAAGGCGCGCTTGACCGTGGTTCGCTGGCACCTGGATGCGGCCGCGTCGGGGAGCGGGGAGAAGAAGCGGCGGCATCTCGAGAGCGGAAGTCTGACCTATCAGGGAGCGTTGGAATTATTGGCGCAGCTCACACTGCCCGACGCGGAGCGCGCCGCCATCACGAGGGAGCTCGCGGAGCTCAGGGAGCGCCTGCGCGTCGCCGGGCAAGCGGTGTAGCGCCGAGCGTCCCGTCATCCCCCCGTAATCCCTCAGGGATGAGACGGCCGGCGCCGGTCGGGCATAAAGTCGCGGGCTCGGGAGCGAAAGTTGCGGCGCAACACGCAATTGCCAGGAGCCCGAGCATGCTGTATTACGCCGTCGTCTTCCTCGTCATCGCCATCATCGCGGGAATCCTCGGCTTCTGGGGTTTGGCCGCGACGGCCGCCTGGATTGCCAAGGTTATCTTCGTCGTGTTTCTGATCCTCGCGCTGATCTCATTCCTGCGGCGAGCGTGACGCCCGAGGGAGCCTGCGGGGGCAAGGCAAACGTCAGCAGACTGCGCCCGATCACGACGGATACGAACTGTTGGCCGGCGACGGAGAACGTGACCGGAGCGGCGTATGTGGTTCCACCGATCCCCGCGCTCCAGAGTGTCTTGCCCGAATGCGCATCCAGGGCGAAGAACTCCCCGTCGGCGGCGCCAAACACCAGGCCGCCGCGCGTACTGAGCATGCCTGAGACGGTCGAGTCACCCGTGCGTTCGCGCTCGCGGTGCTCCCAGATGAGCTTGCCGCTGTAGGCGTCCACCGCACGGACGGCCGTATCGAACGAGAGCTCCGAGCTCGGCAGCGTCGACCTTGTGGGAAAGAACGTCATACCCTGCTCCAGCACGGGTATGAAAGTCAGCCCGAGATCCGGATCGTAACTCGGCGGCCACCAGTTGGTGGCGCCGCGCGCGCTGGGATAGACCACCTGGCCCTCGGGACTGTGGCTGATCGGCGCGAGGACGGGTCGGCCGCGGGCGTCGAGTCCGCGCGCCCAGGTCTCCTGCGCGAAGGGCACGCCGCGCACGAAGGCGCCGGTCACGCGATTGATCACGTAATAGAAGCCATTGCGGTTCGCCCACAGGACTCGCCGGTCCTCGTGCCCGTTGACGCTGCGATCGGCGATCAGCGGCACCTGGGTGGCGTCCCAGTCATGAGTGTCGCCGGGGGTTGACTGGAAATACCAGAGCAATTGGCCCGTGCTGCCGCGCAGTGCCACGATCGAGTCCGAGTACAGGTTGTCGCCTTCGCGGGTGGTGGCAGCGAAATCCGGCCGCGGATTGCCGGTCCCCCAGTAAAGCGTGTCGGTCGCGGGGTCGTAGGAGCCGGTCATCCAGGGTCCGGCGCCGCCCGTGAGCCACGAATCGCCCGCCCAGGTGTCATGTCCGGGTTGTCCGGGCCCCGGAACGGTCATGAAGCGCCAGCGCAGTTTCCCGGTCTTCACGTCGTAAGCAACGAGGTATCCGCGCCCCTCGCCCGTCGGCGTCGTCACCCCGGCAACCACGAGATCCCGGTACGCAAGCGGAGCCGAGCTGATCCATGTGCCGGGATAAGGACCCAGGCGCCGCTGCCACAACACCCTGCCCGTTGCCGCCGACAAGGCGCTGAGTGTGGAGTCCCAGGTGGTAACGAATACGCGCCCGCCGAGCAGCGCGACGCCGCGATTCTGCCCGAGCGGGCCCTCGCCGCCGCCGATCAGCTTGAAAGGATGGTCGTGTTCCCAGAGCTTCGCACCCGTGAGCGCAGCGAGTGCCATCACTTGCCCGCCGGGCCCGGTTACGTAGATGATGCCGTTGCTCTCGAGCGGCGAGCTCTCGATCTTCCACTTGTCGCCCGGGAAGGGATACAACCAGCGCAGTGCCAGCTTCGAGACGTTCTGCGCGTTGATTTCGGTCAGGGTGCTGAAGCGGTCGGCGCTATAGGAGCCGCCGTATGTCAGCCAATCATCGCCGGCGGCAGCCGTTTGAGCCAACTCCTGGTACGGCACATCGACCGCCGCGAGCTTTGCCGCCAGGTCGGGGGCAATCCGCTTGGCCACCACCGGCAGGCGCAGAGAGCGCACGTACGCGACCAGCTCCCAAAGCTGTTGGCGTGTGAGCGGGTGCGGCGGCATGCCGGTGCCGGCGACGCCGTAGTGGATGGTCCGATAAATCGCCCACGGCATCTCGCCATGCGCCAGCGGCCGCCCGACGAGCGCCGGCGCTCCGGGCCCCCCTGTTCCGTCGGGCGCGTGGCAGCCGGCGCACTGCTCGCCGTAGAGCCTCATGCCCGCGGTCCTCTGCGCGGCGGTCAGCGGCGGTACGTGGATTACGGCGTACGGATTACGCGTGTCGATGAGCCTTCCCAACTCCAACTCCCCGGACCCCGGCCGCATCATGGCGAGGAGGTCGCCGATCCCGAGGTCGGGGATACGACCGGTGAGATCGAGCCCCAGTGCTTCCGCACGCATGCGAAATCCGGGGACGAAGAGCATGACGATGATCACGACGAGAATCGCCGCCGCCACCGCGCCCGTGGGGCCCCGGCGTCGCCTGCGAGGTGGCGGCCTCGCCGTCACGACTGACAGTTCCGGGGCGCGGCCGTGCTTGCGGTTCCGCGGTTTCATTTCCGGGCGCATCGATGTGCGGTGCTCGGGATGGCGTGCGTCAGTGCTGATGCGGGGGCGAGTGATGGGGTGAGCCCAGGCCCGCGGCGCTCTTGCGCCGGTGCGCACCCGCCGCGCGCACGGCCGCGGCGATCTCCTCGTAGGCGGCATCGCGGCTGGCCTTGCAGCAAAGTCGCGCGAGCACTCGGCTGCTCGTCTCCACGAGGCTCGCGGCGAGCGCCGTGTCGGTGAGCGCGAGCACCAGGCCGTCCGCGAGCCCGGTCGCATCGGGTGGTGTCAGGATGGCGCAATCGGCGGTGAGGAGTTGGTTGTGTACCAAGGTATCCGTCGCCACCACCGGCCGCCCGGAGGCGAGATAGGAAAGAAGCTTGCCCGGAGGATTGATGCCCTGGATACGGGGCGAGACCAGCACATCCGCCGCCGCCAGGTAGGCCGGAATCTCCGCCTGGGGATGCGCCCGCTCGAGGATCACGCGCCCGGCGATGCCGAGCCGTGCGGCCGCCTCGCGCAGGCCGGTAATCTCGGGCTCGGCACCCCCCACGAGAAGGAACCGCGCGCTCGGCACGGCGGCGAGCACCCGTGGGACGGCCTCGAGCAGCAGATCGAGCGCCTGCAGAGCGACGAAGGAGCCGGTATAGACGATGAGCTTCTCGTCCGCTCCCACCCCATGACGGGCGCGGATCGCGGCGCCGTCGCGGCCCTCCGGGTTCTCGGGCTCGAAGTAGTTCGTGAGCTCGACACAGCGCGCCTCGGGCCAGGCGCTTCTGGCCGCGCGAGCCACCGCCGGCGAGATGGCGACGACGGCGCAGGCGCCGCTCACGGATAGCCGCTCGACCCAGCGAAAGAGCGCGACCACCGAGCGCCGGCGGCTGAACTTCCAATCCGTGATCTGCAGCGGCAGGCTCGAGTGCATGTCATAGACGTAGGGGATGCGAAAGACCGCCCCGGCGACGCGCGCGAGCAGCGCCGCCTCCTCGTGGGCGTAGAGGGCGTCATAGCGCTCCCGGCAGAGCCGCCCGATGAGGCTCGCGAAGAGGAGCACATCCAGCCAGATCTTGCGGCCCGAGGGGCCGGCGCGCACCGTGCGGCAGAAGTGCGGCCCGCGGGCCCGGAAGAGCCGGGCACTGAGGCCGGGCGGCGGCTCCCCGATCCCGTAGGTCAGGATGTCGACCTCGTGGCCCTGCGCCAGGAGCTCGCGCGCGCGATGGTAGGCACTGAGGGGCGTCCCCCTGGGCGCGTAGAAGGCCTGCGGGACGATCTTGAGAATGCGCATGCGACCGCGGTCTTGTTTGTCAGGTTGCAGCAATAGGCACGCCGAGTGAGCGTCTCATACGCGCCAGTAGCTCACGAGCGCCGCGCCGCTCGCCGCCAACACCGCGCGAAATCGCGGCGAGAGCAGGAACTCGAGCTCGTTGCAGCGCCGATGGCTCCCGGGTTTGCCTGCATCCGCCGCGGCCGTACCAGGATGGCAACAGATCTCGATCGGAGCCGCACCGTCGGCTCGCCGGCCGCCGAGGGGGGCAAGATGATCGCCGACGAGGAGCTCCCGCAGATCGACCGTGCGCAGCGGCGAGCGCAGCCGTGCGCCGGCGAACACGCGTGCCGCGTGCCGGGCCGCCATCTCGCGCGCCAGCATGGAGGCGCCGCGGACTCTTCGCCAGCTTCCGAGCCGTGTAATTCTGACCCTCTCGATCCCAAACCGTGGCAGTACGTTCGCGACCGCGGTGCAGACGATCGGCAGTTGGTGCAGATGCTTGTGGCCATCGAGATGAGAGACTCGCACGCCGCAGTCCCACAGCACGGCGATCTGCGCCGCGACTTCCGCCTCGAGCTGCCGGAGCGACAGCTTCCCGGTGAGCGCGTGCACGGCGAGTGTCCGCTTGCGCAGGAACTCTCCGTCGCCGTCGATCAAGGTCGCGCCCCGGGTGAGGGGCCTGCCTTCGCAAAGGTTGAGGTGAACGCCGAAGCTCGCCTGTTGCGCAAGCCCGCGGATGCGCCGCAAAGCCTCCGCCGTCCCCGGCATGTTGACCATCACCGAGGTACTGGTCACGACACCGGCCTCGAGCGCCAGGCAGATTCCCGCGGTGATCTCGAGGGTCTCCCCGAAGTCGTCCGCGTGAACGATGACGGGAAGGTGGGCCCGACGATGACGGGAGGGGATGGCCGCCTGTGTCTGTGTTCTAAGGGGGTGCGCCGCGGACACATTCCTGGGCTTAGCAGGAAGCATTCCTGCGCAGGTTCGGCCCCACCACTGGCGCGAGCGGGAACTGCGCCGTCGCTGGCCTGGCCTGCATATTGCAAGTCGAGGGGGATACCAGACCGTCCGGACTCATGCTCCAACACCTCCAACGGTTACGCCGACCCCGGGAACTACCCCTGGTGAGACACCATTTACATCCGTGCCATGCTGCCGCTTTATTGTCGCAAGAGACGTGCTGCCACCCTGCCCAACACCCGTGTCGGAGCGGAAGTCGGCGCAACCGCAGCGGTGCCGCGGTAGAGGTAGGATGAGGGGGCGCAATGTGCGGCATCTGCGGGTTCAACTGGGCCGATGAGCGTCTGATCGAGAGCATGAAGGCGCGGCTGGTACACCGCGGTCCCGACGACCATGGCACCTACGTGGCCGAGGGCGTGTCACTCGGCCATCGCCGACTCAGCATCGTCGATCTGAGCGATGCCGGACGCCAGCCGCTCTCGAACGAGGACGGCACCATCTGGATCACCTTCAATGGCGAGATCTATAACCACCTCGAGCTGCGCTCGCAACTTAAGGGCAAAGGCCACGTGTTCCGAAGCCGCAGCGACACCGAGGCGATCGTCCACGCTTACGAGGAGTACGGTCTTGGCTTCGCGAGTCATCTCACCGGCATGTTCGCGCTCGCGATCTGGGATGGGCGGCGGCGGCGCCTGGTGCTGGCGCGGGACCGGTTGGGCCTGAAGCCGCTCTACTACACGCTCGCGGGCGGGCGGCTGCGGTTCGCGTCGGAGATCAAAGCGCTGCTCGCGGACGCGAGCCTGCCGAAGGCGCTGAACCGCCAGGGCCTGCTCGATCTCCTCGGTTATGAGTTCGTTCCCGCGCCCGCGACGCTCTTCGAGGGCATCCGCAAGCTCCTCCCGGGCTGTGTTCTCACCGTCGAAGCGAACGGCCGCGCGCGCCTCACCCGTTACTGGTCGCTCGACCCGCACGAGATCGTGCCCAACGAGGAGGCGCTGGCGGAGCTCCTCGAGCGCGCCTGCGGGGAGCACACGATGAGTGACGTGCCCCTCGGGGCCTTCCTCTCGGGCGGCATCGACTCGAGCACGGTGGTGAGCTTCCTGAGCCGCTCGCTCCCGGCGGGCCTGCAGACCTTCGCCCTGGGTTACCGCGAGGCCTCCTTCAGCGAGTTCGACTACGCCCGGCTGGTCGCCGAGCATTTCCACACCCGCCACAGCGAGCTCCTCGTGAGGCCGGTCGATGCGGCGGCGATTCAACGCTCGGTGTGGCATCTCGATGAGCCGACCACCGATCCCTCGAACCTCCCCTTCATGCTCATCTGCGCCGAGGCGAGGCGTTATGTGAAGGTCTGCCTGAGTGGCGATGGCGGTGATGAGCTCCTCATGGGCTACGACCGCTTCCGGGCGAGCAAGGCCAACACCTGGCTCGAGCGTCTGCCGCTGCCGCAGCGGCGGCGCCTGTACCGCGCGATCATTGCCTGCCTGCCCGACAACGAGTTGAAGAAAGGCGCGTTCAACATCCTCAAGCGCTTCCTCCAGGGGGCGCTCTTGAGCGCGGACGGCGAGCACATCCGCTGGCAGTATTTCACCGATCCGGCGCAGACCGCCGCGCTGCTCGAGCCCGGGTTCCTGCGCGATCTCGACACCGATCCCTTCACGCCGGTCAAGCGCTGGGCTGCGCATGCGCCGCCGGAGCGGGGCCTTCGGGAGCAGTACGTGGAGCTCAACACGGTGCTGCCGGACAGCGTCCTCATGAAGGTCGACAAAATGTCGATGGCCTGCGGGCTCGAGGTGCGGCCGCCCTTCCTCGACCACCGGGTGGTGGAGTTCTGCTATTCGCTGCCGACGAGTCTCAAGCTCCGCGGGCTCACCACCAAGTGGTTGCTGAAGCACGCCATGCGCGAGCGGCTGCCGCCCGGGATCGCGACCCGCGCCAAGCAGGGCTTCAGCATCCCGATGAAGAACTGGATCCGCGGGGAGCTGCTCGAGCTCACGCGCGATGAGGTGTTCTCATCGCCCCTCATCGCGGAGCACTTCCGCCGTGACGCCCTCGAGCGGTTGTGGCGGGAGCACCAGGAGCGGCGACACAACCACAGTCATCTTTTCTGGATGCTTCTCAACCTCGCGCTCTGGGAGCGGCTGCTGCTGCGCAGTGCCTCGCCTTCGCTGGCCGACACGGCGCCCGACGGCGGACACGCCGCGGCCTCCTCCGCCCCGCAGCGTGCGCCGCGACCCGCCTTCCAGGCCAGCTCCTGATGCTGCGAGCGATCTTTCGCTCGGCATCGCTGCGCACCGCGGCGGCGATGGGGGTGGGGGGAATCGGATTCAGCCTGGGGAGCCTGCTGCTCGCCCGCGAGCTGCCGACGCGGGAATACGGAATCATCTCGCTGGTGCTCGGGATCGTGGCGGTGGCCGGGCTCACGGCGCCCTTGGGTCTCGACCAGATCGCTGCCCGGCGCGGCATCCGCCTCGATGCCGGGTGGCGGCGCGCCGCCTTGGGCGCGTGCATGACGACCGCACTCGCCGCCGCGGCGCTCGCCGCCCTCGTGTACCACCTCTCGCCAGCGGTCGTGGTAAGCATCGCGCTCATCACACTGAGCCTCGGCATCGCGCAGGCGGCCGGCGGGCACTTCCAGGGCCAGCAGCATCTGCGCACGGCCGTGTGGGTGGTGCAGCTGCTGAACGCGACGCTCGCCTTCGTGGCGCTCGTGAGCGTTGGCCTCGGGCTCAGCACCGCGAACGAGGTCTGCTCGCTCATCGCGGCAGTGGGACTCATCGCGGCGGCCGCCGTCTGGTGGCTCCTCAGGCGTCGCGAAGGCGCGGGCGAGCGGCAGCCGAGCCCCTGGGGCTTGCGTTGGGAAGCGGCCTCGCTCCTCACGGTCCAGACCTGCAGCTCCGCGTTCCTGCAGCTCGAGCGCCTGCTCCTCGGGCCCATCGTGGGACTGCACGATCTCGCCGTTTACAGCGTGCTCGCAGCGCTGGTGAGCTCGCCGTTTCGATTGCTGCAGGCGGCCGTGCAATTCACGCTGATCCCGACCCTGCGCATCGCGGGCGGCGCGCGCGCCCGGCGCGCGAAGCTCGCGCGGGAAGCCGCCCTCGTGTTCGGCACCGTGGCGGCGGGCTCCGTGGCCATCTGGGTGCTCGCCCCGCCGTTCGCGCGCTGGCTGGTCGCCGGCCGCTACACGCTCTCGCACGCGCTGATCGCTGCGGCCCTCGTCTCGGGGTTCCTCAAGGTGCTGAGCGGCTTCGCCACCGCCGTGGTGGTCTCCTGCGGCGAGGAGCGGCGGCTGCGGATCCTCAGCTTCGTCTGCTGGGGCTCGATCGGCATCAGTGTCGCAGGCGCCTTCCTCACCGGGCCCTGGGGCCTCGTTGGCGTGTTGTATGGGATCTCGGCCGGATGGCTCGTCCGCTGTCTCTTCACGGCGTGGCTGGCGTTGCCCTACCTCAGGGAGTCGCGCGAGAGCGCGGCCTCTGCCCTCTCGAGGGAGGTCAGCCTGCGGCCCAGCGGCTCGCGATGACCTCGCGCGCGCCGCCCGCAAGGTCGGTCTTGGGCTCGAAGCCGAGCGACTGGCGCGCCGCGCCGATATCGAAGGCGTTGTCGTTCTCGAAGAAGGCGAGCGTCCGTCGCGAAACGGGGGGCTCGGCGCCCACCACTGCGCTCAGCTGCTCTGCCGTCCAACCCACCGTGAGCCCCAACCAGCGCGGGGCGTGAAACGCCGGGGGCGGAACCCCGAGCGCGTGCGCGAACTCGCCCACCATCTCCTCCACGGTCATCCAGCGCGGGCCTGCGATGTTGAAAGTGCGGCCCGAGACTTCGGACCCGGCCGCGGCGGCCAGCTCGAGGGCAGCGAGCAGGTCATCGATGTAGATCGGATGGCGGAGGTTGTTCCCGCGGCCGATGAAGAAGAACCGGCGCTTGCGCAGCGACCCGATGAGCTTGCGCGTGCGCGGGCAGCCGACACCGTACACCCACGAGGGTCGCACGATGAGGAGGTCGAGCCCCGTCCGCCGGGCAGCGCGCTGCGCGGCCTCCTCGCCGGCGGCCTTGGTGCGCTCGTAATCGTTGTCGGGGTGAAGCGGTGCGTCCTCGTCCGCGGGCGGGTGAGCGACGTGCCCATAGACGCCGACGCTACTCACCTGAACGACCCGGCGCACGCGCGCGGCGGCGCTCAGCTCGATGAGTTGCTCGAGGGCCCTGACGTTGACCGATTGGAACTGTTCCGGCGTAGCATGCACGTCGAGGTGCACGCTCGCCAGGTTGAATACCGTGTCAACGCCTTCGAGCGCGGCAGCAAGTCCTTTGGGCTCCCGGATGTCCTGCACCCGAAAATCCACGCCACTCCCCGGACCTCTTGCGGGCGGATGCACGTCGATGGCCCTGACCTCGAAGCCGCGGCCGGCCAGATAGGGCGCGAAATGCGAGCCGACGAACCCGCCCGCGCCGGTGACGAGCACCCGCGTCATGACTTACGCGCGGCGACGGCGACCGCATAGCCGCCGCGCCCAGGGATCAACTTGTCGAGCAACGAGAACACATACATGAAGGGATAGATGAGCGAGTACAGGCGGTACTCCTTGCGCACCGCCTCGAGCTCCTTGCGCGAGGTGGGCGCGATGGTGCCCGCCATCACCGGCGGATGCTCCTTCTTGCGGGCAAGCACCTTCACGTAGCCGAAGTTGATCACGAGCTCCGCGAGCTCCGTGAAGAAGCGCGAGTAGCCGCCGCTCGCCATCGGCCGCATCTCGACCGAGCGGAACATCTGCTCGAGCTCGCGAATGCGGTAGCCCTGCACCACGTGCCCGTAGGTGGCCGGCCCCATGCCGATGAGGCGCTTCAGCGCCGCAACGGGTAGACGCGTGTCACCGTTCGGGGTGGTGATGATGGCGAGTCCGCCCGGTGCGAGCACGCGCCGGATCTCGCGGTTGATGCCGCTCAAGTCGGCAAAGTGCTCGTGGACGTCGATCACGATCACCACATCGAAGGCCGCATCGGGAAAGGGAAACCGGTTGATGTCGACGTGCGCGACCGGATCGCCGAGGAATTCCGCCATCTCCTCGATCCCCTGGGGATAGACCTGGCCCCAGCTCCATTTACCGCCGGCGGCGCGAAAGTGGTGGTTCATGGCGCCGTTGTTGTCGTGCCCGGAGATGAGCAGACACCGCTCGCTCCCCACCGGGCCGAGGAGCCGCATGAGGAGCTCGACCTTCTGCCGCTTCTTGAGCGACTTGGCGTACATCTGAAGCTGCCAGGGGGTGCCGCTCTGCACGGTGGCTTCAGACAGCCGGCAAGAGTCGCGCCTGTTGCTCGGCCCATCCTGGGCCTCGCCCCTGCGGGGCCGCTGCGCGTCCAAAATCGCTCCAGACGATTTTGTGCCGGCGGAATCGGAGCTGATGCCCGAAAAAGCGCCGTAGGGGGCTTTTTCCGATCGATCAGTAGGACTCGTGCTCGTCATGATGGGGCTCCTCTGTCAGGCTGCCGCGGGCTCGAGGTCGCACATCAGGGGCCCGCGAAAGGCGGCGAGCTCTCGGGCGGCCTCATCCAGCTGGGCGCCGGTCTCCTTGGTGCTCCAGCGCAGCTCCCGGGCGAGCGTGGCCGCACAGGCGGTGAGCGCCGGCCGATCGAGCTTCCGGCTGAGGTAGAGCGGCGTGCGGCGCATCACCGCATCCGTGAGGCGTACCGCCATCTCCGCGCGCGCCGCGTACGCGATCTGCGCGAGGACGACGGGCAGATCGGCCACCACCGGCGCGCAGAGCGAGGGGTCGGCGGTCATCATCTCGAGGATGTACCTGTGCGCCGCGCCATAACACTCCTCGAGATGAGTCAGGGTGGCGCGATCGAGCGACGGCACGGCGCGCGGGCCGGCGAAGAATGCGCTCGCCATCGGAGCGAGCTTGCGCGGCCGCCGCACGGCCTCATCCCCCAGGCCGAGCTGCCGGCCCGCGATCCTCACGGCCTGCTTCGCCACTGCCGGGGCGATCGTCCATTTGACGCCGACGATGGAGATGAGACCCGGGAGGCCCGCCGGCTCGTGATTGATCACCTGCGGATCACGCTCCAGCGCAACCTCGGTGGCGGAGCTGTTCTCCTCCTCGGGCAGCAGACCCGCGAAGACGCCGCGCACGTCCGCGCTCGTCAACCGGTGCTCACCGAGCACGGTGTTGAGATCGCCGAGGAACGCGAGCACCTCACCGCGCATGACGTCGCTCGAGCGCGTCGCGGGGTCACAGCGCAAGTGCCGAGTCCCGATGAGGGAATAACCATTCCACGGCAGTATGAAATACGTGGCATCGCTCCCGGTGTGCGTGCGCACGGTGAGCCCAACTCCATCGCGAAACGGCAAAGCACGTGCCAGCAGGTTGAACGCCCTCGAGGCGCGGAACATCGGCACGCTGGGTCGTCCGGCCCCGGCGGGAAGCCAGTCCTCCACCCAGGGGCCGGCGGCGTTGATCACGAACCTGGCCCGCAGCTCCATCTCATGCCCCGAGAGCTCATCGCGCACACGCACGCCCCGGATGCGAGAGTGATGCGCGAGCAGACCCGTTGCACGCACATAATTGACGACGTGAGCCCCGGCGGCCGCGGCCGCTGTGACAACCGAGAACAGCAGTCTCTCGGTGTCCAGGCAGACCGCATCGTGCCAGACGGCTGCGCCGTTGCAGTCGCTGAGATCGAGGCCCGCGAGCGCCCCGCGGGCCGCCGCCGCGCTGAGGAGCGTCCCCCGCGGCAGCCGCCGATCGGCGCGCACGTCGCGATTGCGGTCGGCGCTCAGCACATCGTTGACCCAGAGCGCGGTTCGCATCACGAGCGGACCGCGCAACCCCTGCCCGTGGGTCGGCAGGATGAACCGCAGCGGGCGCGCGAGATGCGGCGCCAGGCGCAGCCACTCCCGGCGCTCGCGGATCGATTCCCGCATTCGCTTGAGGTCGAGGCGCTGCAAGTGGCGAAGTCCGCCGTGGAAGGTACGCAGGCTGTTGCTCGAGGTTGCGCCGCCGAAGTCGCCGGCCTCGACCAGGGCCACTCTCAAGCCCCGCAGCGCCGCTTCCCAGGCGGCGCACGCGCCGTAGATGCCGCCGCCGACGACGAGGAGGTCGTAGTGGGTGGCCGGCAGCCGGGCGGTATTACGCAGCATGGACCCGTAGTCCCGGCAGCTCGATCGCCGCCTTGAACCGGTCGCGCCAGAGTTGGAACACCATGAGCGCCCAGAGGAGATGACTGTGGTTGTGCGTACCGGCTTCATGCTCGCGCATCAGCCGTGCCACGTAGCGGGCATCGAAGAGTCCCTCGGGTGCGAGGCTCGCAGGGCTCAGGAGCTCGTGCATGAGGGCGTTCCACTCGTGGCTCAGCCAGTGCTTCATTGGCATGCTGAAACCCTCCTTGCCGCGCGTGAGCACCTCCGGCGGCAGCGAGCGGGCGAAGGCGCGCTTCAGGATCCACTTGCGCGCGCCGCCGCGCACTTTGAGCCGCGAGGGAATGGCGAGCGCGAGATCGATCATCTCGTTGTCGAGGTACGGCACCCGCGCCTCGAGCGAGCTCGCCATGCTCATCGCGTCGACCTTCGCCAGGATGTCCTCGGGCAGGTAGAGCTTGAGGTCGCAACGCATCTGCGCCTCGAGCCGGTCGGACGCGCCACCCTCGAGCGCGGCGCGCACCAGCCCTTCGGTGGCGCCGGCGACCTGAGCGCGGAAGTCTCTCGAGTAAAGCCGCGCGCGTTGCTCCTCGCGCAGGAACATCATCCAGCGCAGGTGTTGCCAGGAGGACGGCAGTCTCGCCCCTTCGAGAAAGCGGCGCAGCTCGTTTGCGAGCCCGCGCTTGCCGCGTCCGAGCGGCAGGCCGCGCGCGAGCCACTCCGCCGCCGCGCGCACCGGCGCGGGTTGCCAGTCGAGGAGGCGCGCGCTCAAGTAGTCCGCGCGATAGGTGTCATAGCCGCCGAAGAGCTCATCGCCTCCGTCGCCCCCGAGCGCGACCGTGACGCGCTGACGCGCGATCCTCGCCACGAGCAGCGTCGGGAACACGGAGAAGTCGGCGATCGGCTGATCGAGCTGGGAGATGACCTCGGGCAGCAATGCCAGGAAGTCGGGAGTCAGAATCTCCTCGTGGTGGCGCGTGCCGCAATGCGCCGCCACGGCGCGCGCATAGCGCAGCTCGCTATAGGTCGGATCGCCGAAGCCGATCGAGAAAGTGAGCGGCGGCGCGGGCGAGACTTCCTTCATGGCCGCCACCAGGATCGAGGAGTCGATCCCGCCGGAGAGGAATGCGCCGAGCGGCACATCGCTCGCAAGCTGGCGTCGCACCGCGCCGAGGAAGGTGTGGCGGACCCGCTCGGTGAGCTCCGCCTCCGCCACATCCGGCCCGGGGTCTCTGTCACCGGCCGGCAGCGACCAGAAGTGGCCCTGGTGGAGCTTCCCGCCGCCGAAGGTGAGCCAGGCGCCGGGCGGGAGCTTGCGCACATCCTCGAGGAGAGTCGTGGGGCTCGCCGTGTATTCGAAGGTCAGCAGCTGATCGACCCCGAGCGGGTCGATGGCGCGCGCCGATCCACCGGCCGCGAGGATGCATTTGACCTCGGAGCCGAAGCAGAGCGTGCCGCCGCGCACGCTGTAGTAAAGCGGCTTGATGCCCATGCGATCGCGAGCCAACAGCAGGCGCTTGAGCTCGCTGTCCCAGAGCGCGATGGCGAACATGCCGTTCAGGCGCGAGAGGAACTCGAGGCCATGCTCCTCGTAGAGCCGGGGGATCACCTCGCTGTCGCCCGTGCCGCGAAACGTGTGTCCCTTGGCTGCGAGCTCGCTGCGCAGCTGCGGGTAGTTGTAGATCTCGCCGTTGAAGACCGCGTGCACCGTGCCGGCCTCGTTCGTGACCGGCTGATCCCCGGTGACGAGGTCCAGCACCGCAAGCCGGCGCATGCCGAGGCCGACACCCGCCTCGACGTGCACGCCCTCCCCGTCGGGTCCCCGATGCCGCATCACATCGCACATCGCGCCGATGAGCTCGCGCGGCGGCGCGACTCCGCGGGTGGCGATCCCGGCGATTCCGCACATGGGGGCTCCCTCAGGCGTGCCGCCGCTTACGAAGCTGCATGCCGATCTGGTTGCGGACGAAGCGCAAGGGCGGCTCCAGGGTGGCGAAGCGTTCGAGGGGCGTTCCGAGTTGCGTGAGCGCGCGCAGCAGGCTCTGGCCGGGAAGGCGGGGGTCGAGATCGATCGGGACTCGAAAGCCCATGCGGCCCACCTTCCCGACATCGTGCGGGAAGGGCAGCGGGTCGGTGCCGGGGAGGTTGCGGACCCCTACGCGTTCGGCCTGCACGAAGTGCTCCGGGTAGCCCCAGAAGACCGGCCGCCCACCCTCATCGCCGAGGAAGAGGGTCGGCTTGCGAAACTCCTCGATGAGCGCATGCAGCAGGCGGCCGCGGCGGAAGAACCATTTGCCGGGCCCCCAGGGAATGACGCGCGGCACCCCGAGCTCGTCGGTCTCGCGCAGGAGATCGCGGATCGGCCGACCGTCGGCAAAGCGCCGGGTCGTGCCGAGAACGAGCACTTCCAGACCCTCCCGGCAGGCCACCTGCCGGCCGGCCACGATAGTGAGCTCTCGCTCCCCGTCGCGGGCCACCACGCTGATGGGCTCTTCGGTGGGAGCCACGACCCACCGCCGCAGTTGCAGGCCGGAGGTCGCGGGGGCGCCGCGCCCGCGGTCCGCGTCCGCCAGAGCGCGCAGCGCTCCGAAGCAATCATCGGGAGCGCACTCGGCGAGCAGGAGAAAGTAGGCTCGGCGTACCGCATCCGCTGCGCCGTTACTGGCTGCTGCCAGATTCGCGTACGCATGGCGTAGGAGATCATCGGGGTCGTAGCACGGGTGCAGATGGACGTGTGCGTCGACGCAGGCGATGACATTGGCCATAGGTGTGGCGGGGTTCAGCAATCTTCGGACCCGCTGAAGGCTAAGGAGGGGGAGGTTGCCAGTGCGACACCGCATCGCCGATACTTAGTGGCTGGAATCCCTGCGGAGGTGCTCACTCGTGTCTCTTCCCAAGAACAACCCGGATCCATCGCGCCGCTCTTTCCTCGCGAGCGCCGCCGTGGCGGCATCGGCAGCCCTCGTGGGCATGCGGCCCCGCTCCGCCGCTGCGGCGGGGAGCCTGCCGCATCTTTCCGAGAGCGACCCGCTCGCGAAGTCGCTCGGCTACCAGTCGAGCGCGTCGAAGGTCGACAAGTCAAAGTTTCCGACCTACAAGGCCGGAGAGCACTGCGGGCTGTGCCGCTTCTTCCAGGGCACGCCGGGGCAGAGCTCCGGCTACGCTGGATGCCAGATCTTCGCCGGCTACTCCGTGGACGCCGGCGGCTGGTGCGCTTCCTTCAACGCCCGAAGCTGATTCCGCGCACATTCGGGGCGCTCACCCCTCGAGGGGGGCGCCCCTGCTTGTTGCCCACCCGCCGCTGACGGTCCGGCTGCGCCGCAAAGGCGCCGCCCAGGAAGCATCATACCCGTCCGCTATACCTACATTCCTCGCGTGCGCTCACGCGGGCGCGTAGCGGGACTAAAATAGCGCCCCATCGAAAGAGCAAGCTGCGCCGGAGGTATCCCATGTCATTGCGAATCAACGATCAGGCCCCCGACTTCACGGCCGAGACGACCCAGGGGCGAATCAACTTCCACCAGTGGATCGGCAATGGCTGGGCGATCCTCTTCTCACACCCGAAGGACTTCACGCCCGTTTGCACCACCGAGCTCGGCTACATGGCACGCCTGCAGCCGGAGTTTGAAGCGCGCAACACCAAGATTGTGGGCCTCAGCGTCGACCCGGTGGAGGATCACACGCGCTGGTCGAAGGACATCGAAGAAACCCAGGGCGCGCCCGTCACCTACCCGATGATCGGGGATCCCGAGCTCAAAGTCGCGAAGCTTTACGACATGCTGCCGGCCGAGGCGGCCGGGCAGTCCCAAGGCCGCACCCCTGCCGACAACGCCACCGTGCGCGCGGTGTTCATCATCGGGCCGGACAGGAAGATCAAGCTCATCCTCACTTATCCGATGAGCGTGGGTCGGAATTTCGACGAGGTGCTGCGCGCGCTCGATGCCCTGCAGCTGACCGCCAAGCACAACGTGGCGACGCCGGTCAATTGGAAGCGTGGTGGTGATGTCATCATCCCGACGTCCATTCCCGACTCCGAGGCGAAGTCGAAGTTTCCAGCGGGTTGGAAAGCGCTGCGCCCGTACCTGCGACTGACGCCGCAGCCGAAGTAACCCGGGCTATTGCAGCAGGGCCTTCTGCGCCGCCCAGGCCGTAAGAAGCGCGAGTAGCACGCTCGCCGCGAGTGCCAGCGCGGCGTGGCGCTTCTCGCGCTTGACGAGCCGCGTGCCATCGAGCGGCACGATGAGGAAGGGCTCTCCGTGCGTGGTCTGTCCGACGACGCTCTCGCGCGCGTCCTTGGACCCTAGATTTGCCTCGACCTGCGCCCGCGCGGCGGCCCGCACTGCTGCCCACTCGTCCGCATCGAGTTGGCCGTCATGATTGCGGTCGAATTTTGCGAGCAGCGTCGCCTGGTCCTGCTTCCAGGCGACGACGACCTTGCCGACTTCCTGCTCGATCGATTCGACCGCCGAATGGGATCGCAACTCCCCGAGGACGGTCAGGTGCGCACCCGGGGCGATCAGGCGCTCGGTGTAACGAAATTCTCGATCGGTGTCGTACCAGATCCTGTGCAACGTCGGGGTTACTTCCGCACCGACGGGCCCGACCAGACACTCGCCATCCGCATCGCGCAGAGAAAACGGCGCCGCGCTGGTGGCGCGATCGGTGACGTGCCAATACCTACGGCTGCCGCCGTTTGTCTGTTCCCCCCGCTCGATCTTGTAGTCCCACCAGACGCATGGCAGCTTGGTCAGCGGCGCGGTGAGCGGCCCTTCGGGCGGTGGTCCCGCCGTGCCCTCCACATGCACATAGCCTTGCGCGGCCGAGCGGATGTGAGCGACGGGTGTGTCGGCAGCGAAGCGATCGCGGCGCAGGCTCGCGAAGAGGTAATAGAGGGCAAAGATGGTCCCGGCCGCCAGTAGGACAGCGAGAATGAGGTAGCCAGGGACGTTGCCCGCAGACGTCATTTGCTAAACGCTAATCCCACATCGACGTCAGCCGTCTGAGCGGCATCGAACCTGAGCAGCCGCGCGGTTGCGAAATTGAACATGCCCGCGATGATCGCATCGGGGAAGGTCTCGACGCGCACGTTCTGCGCGTTCGCAGCCTCGTTGTAGATTTCCCGGCGATCGGCGATCGCCGTCTCGAGGGCGCTGATGCGTGCGGCGAGATTGCGGAAGAGCGTGTCGGCTTTGAGCTCGGGATAACGCTCGGCCACGGCGTAGAGATTCGCCAGGCCGCTGCGCATGAAGCCCTCCGCTGCGCTGACCGACGCCACATCGCCGGAGCTGCGTGCCGACTCCACCTGTGATCGCGCCTGGGTCACGCGCTCGAGCGTTTCCCGCTCGTGCTGCATGTAGCGCTTGCACACGTCGATGAGCTTCGGCAGCTCGTCATGCCGCTGCACCAGCAGCACATCGATGTTGGACCAGGCGAGCTTGGTCTCGTTGCGAACACGCACGAGGCCGTTGTAGATCGTGCTGGTGTACCCGATCACGACGACCACGATCAAGAGGAAGATGATGAAGGGAATCATGCCGCACCCCGGATCTGGCGCCGCGCGCCACCTGCAACGCTGCGGGAGTCTCCCAGAGCACCCCGGAGGTCGTCATCGGCAGGCGCCCAAACTGTGCACGCGGTAGCACTCCGCCCGGTGTGGAACGTGACGCGGCACTCACGCACCGGTGACCTGCGGTGCGTG
This sequence comes from Steroidobacteraceae bacterium, assembly GCA_050739095.1. Taxonomy (GTDB): domain Bacteria; phylum Pseudomonadota; class Gammaproteobacteria; order Steroidobacterales; family Steroidobacteraceae; genus 13-2-20CM-66-19. Next base: position 40,614 of record JBOIAR010000027.1, read on the forward strand.
ATCGGGTCATGGCGCTCGAGTCGGTTGTCGGTCAGCCGTTCACGACGGCCATGCAGAAGCCGTCATAGCCCTTCGAGCCAACTGTCTGAATGGAGGTTGCCGAAACGCGCGGCTCGGCCGCGATATCATCGTAAAGCCGACGAACAGCCTTCACCATGGGATCGTGCGTCGCTGAATCGATCACTTCCCCGTCGCGCACGACGTTGTCGAACATCAGCACGCTGCCGGGCCGCGACAGCGGGAGGCAGGCGCGGAAATAATCCGGATAGCCTTCCTTGTCGGCGTCGATGAAGAAGAAGTCGAACGGCCCGGAGAGGGACGGCAGCAGGTCGACCCCGCGCCCCACCCGAACCTCCGCCATCTCTGCCAGCCCCGCGCGCGCAATGTTGGCCCGCGCGACCTCGGCGTGCTTGGGGCTGTATTCCAGACTGAGCAGCCGGCCGCCGGGCGGCAACGCGCGCGCCAGCCAGATCGCGCTGTAGCCACCTAGAGTACCGATCTCGAGAATGCGCCGCGCTCCCATGGCCCGAGCGAGCAGATTCAAGAGCTTGCCCTGCGGGGCGCTGACGGCGATCTGCGGCAGCCCGCCGGCCCGGCTCGCCTCGAGCGCGGCGTCGAGCGCGGCGTCGGGCCGCACGATGAGATCGTTGAGGTAATCATCTACGGCAGTCCAGGTCTTCTCGGCCATGGGCGGATCCTCGGCTGTTGCGGCGCTCATTGTCGTCCAGATTGCGGCGGGGTTCCGGGCGCATTGTAGTGGGCTCTGCCGCCCTCCATGTATTCGCCCACCAGCCGGCCCAGTCCCCAGGCGATGATGACCACGCCCCACCAGAAGCTGCTGTCCCCGTTCGCCTGCCACATCGCCACGGTGACCGCCGCGCCCACGATTATCAGTGTCAGTCCACTGCCCCGCCGCCAGCGCCGGTATTCGCCGCGATACCCGACGCCGTAGTAGCGGTCGTGCACCAGCTCGGCCGGCAGCGGCGGCAGCTCGATGCCCTTCTCAATCGCGGCCATGCGCTCGGCGTGGTGCATCTGCAGGGTCTCGCGCTGCGCGCGGACTCTCAGGTACATGGAATACGCAGCAAAGGAGAGGCCGGCGACGATCGCGACGCTGGGGATGATCACGGCGGTCAGGAGCCCGGTGAGAGAGTGTACTGTGAGAGAGTCCAGGAACGAGGACATGGGCGCATTCTCCGAAAGCATTGCAGGACGCGCTTGATACCCGGCAAGCTGGCGGCAGGTTTCAAATGACGCGCAAAAAATCAGTGAAACCGATTCCGCGGCGCCCGGGTATCAAACTGAGCTTCGGAGAACCCAATGCGGGGCTCGCCGCGAGGCTCTCAGGGGGTAAGGCATGCACGCAGCGGTGAGCGAGGCCACCGAGCGCGATCGGGACATCGCGGAGCTCCTGCGCAAAGGTGGTCGCGATCGAGCCTTCGAGCAACTGCTGCGCCGCTACGAAGGCAAGGTCTACCGCCTGTGCTGTGCGCTGCTGCGCGACCGCGCCCAGGCCGAGGATGCGGCCCAGGAGAGCCTGGTCCGGGTGTGGCAGGCGCTCGACCGTTACGACGGACGCGCGGCGCTATCGAGCTGGATCTACGCCATCACCCGCAACCGTTGCCTGACGGCGTTGGAAAGGCGGCGCTCGCTCGATTCCCTGGATGAGTTGGGCGAGGAGGCCGAATTCGGGTTGCCGGCGAGCGGGGAGTCCTGCGACGGGCGCGCGGAGCAACTGCTCGGCCTGGTGGAGCTGCTCCCGGAGCGATTGCGCCGCGTGCTGATGCTCTATTATTACGAGGAGCGATCGGTGAGCGAGGTGGCGCTGATGCTGGGTTGCCCGGAGGGCACGGTGAAGACCACGCTGTTCCGGGCCCGCGCGGCCCTGGCGGAGATGTTGAAACGGCGGGGACTGGACGATCCGGCCTACTGGCACGAGGAGGCACCATGAGCGAACCCCGAGCTTCCGGACTCGATCGCACCCTCGATGAGGCGTTGAGCTGTGTGCTGAGCGCCCCGGAGGTCCCTCAGGCCTTCCGCACTCGTCTGCACGCCGCGCTGTCGCGCACCGCCGAAACTGACCTGCTGTCGCTGCGTGCGCGGCTGGAGAGAGAGCGGCGGCAACAGCTCGAGGAGCTGGAGGCACACTACGTGCTCGTCCGGCGCAGCACACTCGGGACTCTCGTCGGTGTGGCCTTCGCCGCCGGCGCCGCAGCCACAATCGCCATGCCCTGGCTGCGGGCGCATCTCGGCGCCTACACGCCGATGGCGATCACCTGGGGAGCGGTCGCGCTGGGGCTGGGAATGGTGTTCGTGGACCCTTTGCGCACCCTGCTACGGCGCTGGTCAGTTTGATTCGAGTGTGAAATCGCCCGAATGCCACCGTCATGATGCGAATTCGACCGGGAGACCGACTATGGCCAAGAACGTGATTTGTCTTTGGTATGACGGCACAGCAGAAGAAGCAGCCAGGTTCTACGCCCAGACTTTTCCGAACAGTGCCGTGACCGCGGTTCACCATGCCCCCGCCGATTACCCGAATGGCAAACAGGGACAGGTGCTCACGGTCGAGTTTACAGTGGTGGGCGTGCCCTGCCTCGGGCTGAATGGCGGCCCGGCTTTCAAGCACAGTGAAGCCTTTTCGTTCCAGATCATCACCGAGGACCAGGCCGAGACCGATCGCTACTGGAATGCCATCCTGGGTAATGGCGGCGCCGAGAGCGCGTGCGGGTGGTGCAAGGACAGATGGGGCTTGTCCTGGCAGATCACCCCGCGTGTCCTGCTGGACGCACTGACCAGCTCTGATCGTGACGCCGCGAAGCGCGCGTTCGAGGCGATGATGAAAATGAACAAGATCGACATCGCCGCGATCGAAGCCGCGCGCCGACCAACCAAGCGCTAGCTATTTAGTAACCCGCCGCGAGGCCGGCCGGATAACGCGGATCGTTGACACTTTCGAGCTGGCCGGTCTTTGGATTCACCAAGATAGCTTCCACGTCGCCCAAGTGACCGAAGCTCCGAAACTTGTAACCCATTTTTTCAAGCGCCGTTTGCACATCGGGCTTGAAGGCGTCCGGCTCCTCCACGACCACATCTGGCAGCCACTGCATGTGGATGCGCGGTGCATCGATCGCCTGCTTGATGTTCATGCCGTAGTCCACCACGTTCAGAATGCTTCCCATGGTGGTGGAAATGATGGTCGAGCCGCCGGGGCTGCCGGTCACCATGAAAAGCTTGCCATCGTGCAGCACGATGGTCGGGCTCATGGAGCTCAGGGGGCGTTTGCCAGGCTCAATCTGGTTCGCCTTGCCCTGCACCAGCCCGAACATATTCGGCACGCCGGGCTTGGAGGTGAAATCATCCATTTCGTTGTTGAGGAAAAAGCCGGTGTTGCCGGCAATCTGTTTGACACCAAAACCGCCGTTGATGGTGTAGGTCACCGCTACCGCATTGCCGTGGGTATCCACCACCGAGTAAGAGGTGGTGTCCTTTGCCTCAAAGGGCCCGAGACTGCCCTTGACTTCAGTAGATGGCGTGGCCTGGTCAGGGTTGATTTCGGAACGGATCTTGGCAGCGTGGCTTGTAGAGAGCAGTTCGGCAATCGGATTGTGGATGAACGCCGGATCGCCGAGGTAGGTGTTGCGGTCAGCAAACGCATGGCGCTCGGCTTCGATGAAATAATGCGCGCTCCTCACCGAATGGAAGCCCCACCGCGTGAAGGGGTAGGGCTTGATGATCTGCAGCGTCTCGCAAATCGTGACGCCGCCCGAGCTTGGTGGCGGCGCTGAATAGACGGTGAAGCCATGGTAGCTGCACTCGACCGGCTTGGTCCACTGCACGGTGTAATCATGGAAGTCTTTGAGAGTCAGCAGCCCGCCGTTCTGCTCACTCGCCTTGACCACGGCTCTTGCAAGCGGGCCATCATAAAAGGCCCTCGTGCCGCCATTCTCGATGAGCTCCAGCGTGTGTGCGAGGTCCGTCTGCACGAGCCGCTGGCCGGCCTTCCAGGGCTGGCCGTGATCCAGGAAGATCGCCGCGACGTTCGCATGCTTGCGGAAGGCCTTGGTCGCGAAACGAAGAATGCGCACGTCACCGGGTTCCAGAATGAACCCGTCCCTGGCAAGCTTGATCGCAGGCGCCATGACCTGCTTGAGACTCATCGTGCCGTATTTGGCCAATGCGTCATCCAAACCCATCACGGTCCCCGGCATCCCCACACTGTAGTAGGTCTGCGTGCTGCGGCCTTTCACAACCTGTCCCTGCGCATTCTGCATCATGGTCGGAGTCGCTCTGAGCGGGGCTTTCTCGCGAAAGTCCAGAAACAGGTTCTGCCCGTTGGCCAAATGAGCGGTCATGAAGCCGCCGCCGCCGATGTTGCCGCAGCAGGGGTGCACCACTGCCAGCGCATAGCCGACTGCCACCGCTGCGTCCACCGCGTTGCCGCCCTCCTTGAGGATGTTGACCCCTACCTCCGTCGCCAGGTGCTGAGCGCTCACCACCATGCCGTGGCGGGCGGTAACCAGAGGCTCGGAAAAGGCAGCATTGGCCGCACCGGCCACCGGCACGCCGGCAGTCAGTATCACTAGGAAGGCGCAAGCAATGCGTTGCATAGGACTACCTCGATTATCGCAGCTCTATGTATGGGCGCTGTCAGGAAGACATTCGACGCGCCCTTGCTGGAGCGCCCGCAATAGCACAAGGACCGCCGGTAGACTACCGCATATCCTGCTACCTAGCTCTGGCGCTTCATCCCGAGAGACCGTGACCGCCGCCGGCATTCACACACAGACCCTTAGCCGACTGGTTCGCGCCGGCGAGCTCGAGCGCATGGCGCCTGGACAGTACCGCCTACCCAATGCTCCCGTCACCGAGCACCACGGGCTCGCTATCGTCGCCTCAGCTGCTCCCAGGACTGTTGCATGTCTCCTGTCTGCACTCAATTTTCACGGAATCGGCACACAGTTACCCCACGCGGTATGGATCGCCGTAGATCGGCGGGCTCGGCGACCTACGCTCCTCTACCCTCCCCTCCGTATGGCTCGGCGAGTTTCTCGAGCCCGTGATTCGCGCTGCGCGAGTCGGAGCACCGCTCAACACGGTTTGGCCGCCTGGTGGTCCGTGGCAGCCCGGAGTCGCCCGCGGTTAGGAGCAGCATCTACGAACCAATTTGCCGGCAAGGTGGAGCCGCCCTCGATGAGCGACTCCGCAGACGAACCGTCTTTACGTGGTTGGCCGCTCACGATCTGCCCGCGAGCAATTCATCCAACTGCGCGAACTGTTCGGGCAGGCCTTCCGCCGAACCGGCGAGGGCTTCGTCGAGGGCCGCGTCTGTGGGATAGATTTCGTGCAGGGTGACCAGCGTCTTGCCGGCATTTTCTTCGAACGTCACCGTGGTCACGGCGCCCTGATCGCTTTCTTCGTTCATCCATACGAGACGCTTGTGCGGCGTTACTTCTCTGTACGTGCCGAAGAACGCCATCGGTTGATCGAAGTCCGGATGGCTGAACACGAGGCGATACGTACCCCCGGTGCGAATATCCATGTCGCATGAGAGCAGCGACATGCCCACCGACTTCGGAATCCACCAAAGCTTGAACAATTCGGGTTTGCTCCACGCTTCGAAGACGATGTGCGCCGGGGAATTGAACGTTCGCGTCACGACGAGTTCGCGGTCGGACTTGCGCTCCACAACGGTGCGGTTCATGGTGGCGGAACTACCTTCTTTTGCTTCTGGCATTTGCCTTCTTCTTGCGGTTCAAGTCCTCGACAATCTCGTCCAGCGCGTCGAAACGCGCGCTCCAGAGTTGGCGGTGCCGCTCGATCCAGGCGGCCTCTTCTTCCAGCCGGCGTGGTCCGAGCTGGCAGGTTCGTACGCGCCCGACCTTCTGCGTGGTCACGAGCCCCGCTTGCTCCAAGACGCTGACGTGCTTCTTCATGCCCGTGAGGGTCATGTGAAACCTTTGGGCAAGGTCGGTGACTGAGGCGTCTGAACTCCCGAGCTGCTCCAGCACGCCGCGTCGGGTGACATCGGAGAGCGCGGCGAACGTTGTGTCGAGGCGGTCTTTATAGTGAACCATATGGTTCATTGTAAAGCGCACATGGGTGATTTGCAAGCGGATGACCCCACGGGCGCAAATCGCACGTAGCTCCTCTGCCGCTCAGAACCCAAACTGCGCATGCCGAGCGTGGGCAAAGTTCTGACCGGCGGCTTTGTGGCAGCCAGATCATGCCGTAGGATGACTCCTCCGGGCACGACCCGGTCAGTCACCGCCCGCTCGGCCTGCCGCTTGACGCCCGGATCGACTCCATCTGCCACCAACCTGCGCGCGTGGTCGCGCTTCTCGCGCGCTCGCTTCAGCGTTACATCGGGGTATGCGCCGAGCGCCAACAGCTTCTCTACCCCACTCAGCCGATATCTGAAGCGCCACAGGCGCCCAGCGGTCGGAGTGACGAGCATGAATAACCCCCGCTCGTCGAAGAGCTTATAGGCCCTCTCCTTTCGGCCTCACGGCGCGGATCTTGGCTTCGCTGAGTAGCGGCATGCGAAAAGTGGGGTATCTGTTGGTTGATTTCCGAGATACCCCTGCCATGTACCCCACTCCGTACCGCCCTGTCAATGGACAGCCCCGGACGCCGATAGGCGGTATTTGCAGGGTTTTCAGGACTTTTTGCGACGTCATTGATCTTCTCGGGACGTCGCGGGACGGGTGATTTTAGGCTAGGGTCGGAATCGAACCGGCGTAGACGGCTTTGCAGGCCGCTGCATGACCACTCTGCCACCTAGCCATCGGACGACAAGAAGCCCCCGGGCTGTGCGCCGGGGCTTCGGAGCGGGAGGCGAATTCTGGACTGATTTGCAGCGGCTGGCAATGTATCGCCGGCTCGCATTGACATCCCGCTCGATGCCCGGTAGGACCCACCCATGGTCATCGCGCAACGCCGAAAATCACGCTTCTGGTTGGCAATAGTCCTGTCGTGGGTCGCGATACAGGCGCATGCGGCCCAAGTACTTGACGTGCAGGTAACGCGTGACGGTTCGCGCTTCCTGATCAACATGCGCATCGCAATTGACGCGTCGCCGCCCGAGGTTTTTCGGGCGCTGCAGGACTACTCCGCCATGACGCGTTACAACCCCGATTTACGCGCAGTGCGAGTCGAATCAACCGGCGTTCCGGGTCGCGTGCGGCTCTTCACGACGGTGCATGCGTGTGTGCTGGTTTTCTGCAAGACCATGCACCAGGAGCAGATCATGACGGCCCTTCCCGGTGCACATGGCGGCGTGCTCGAGGCCGAGCTCTTGGCGCGCGGCGGCGCTTTCAAAGCAGGCGGCGGCCGCTGGACCGTCAGGGCCTGTCCTGCCGACCGCTCGGTGACCTGCCTGGACGCCCAGATCGAACTGGTGCCGGCATTCTGGGTACCGCCCGTCATCGGCCCCTGGGTGATCCGCAGGATGATGGCCGAGGAAGCACGCCGCACCAGCGCGGGCATCGAGCAAGTCGCGCGCGGAGGGGTAGACTGATCTCAAGGCCAAACGGGGATTTCGCCGATGTCGGCCCGACTCCACCCTGTCGTCAGCTCTAGAGCCGCGCCCGCGGATGCGCGCGCGGGCGGAGCGCACTTGCGCGATGCCCTCATTGTGGCTGCAATCACCATTGCGACCGCGGCCCTCTGTGCGCACTTCAACGTCACGGAGAAACTTCGACACCTGACCGCCCCTTATGAGTGGCTTCAGCTCGATGAGCTGCCCTCCGTGGTGGTGGTGCTGGCCGTGAGTATGGCCTGGTTCGCCGCCCGCCGTTATCGCGAAGCCCGGTGGGAGATCGCCCGCAGGACCGCCGTCGAGGCGAAACTGGCCGCGTCGCTCGCGAACAACCGTCGGCTGGCGCAGCAGTATGTGGAGCTCCAGGAGGCGCAGCGCAAATCTCTGGCGCGTGAGCTGCATGACGAGCTTGGCCAGTATCTCAACGTCATCAAGCTCGACGCCGTGGGAATTCGCGATGATCGGCCGGCAGATCCGGCAGCGGTGCACGCCCGGGCACGTGCCATCGTCGAGCACTGCAACCACATTCATGGCGCACTGGCTACCCTCCTTCGCGAGCTGCGGCCGGTGGGTCTGGATGAGTTGGGGCTCGAGGCCGCACTCGAGCACTGCGTCGATGCGTGGCGGGCGCGGCTGCCGGACGTAATGCTCGACTTATCCGTAACGGGAGACTTCACAACTCTTCCGGAGGGTCTCGCCGTTACCGTTTACCGGCTCGTTCAGGAGGCGTTGACGAATGTCGCAACGCACGCCGCCGCGCATCGCGTGGTCGTCCGTCTCGACCGTGCGGGCTCTGGCGCAGCACCTGGAGAGACGGTGACCGTTGCCGTCGAGGACGATGGGGTCGGTACCGAGCCTGAGCTGCCGACTCGCGGCCTTGGACTGATCGGCATGCGCGAGCGGGTCATGGCCCTGCAGGGCGAGCTTGTATTCAAGAGCTCGCCCGGGCGGGGCTTTCAGCTGACGGCGCGCATTCCGGTGCAGCCGGCCGCCGAAGACGGCGCCTCATGATGACAACGATCAAGGTTCTGCTGGTCGATGATCACGCGATCGTGCGCGAAGGCTATCGACGGCTTTTGGAGGGCGAGCCGAACATCCACGTCGTCGGTGACGCCGCGAACGCGGTAGAGGCTTGTGACCGCGCACTCGCACTCGGGCCCGACGTAGTGGTCATGGATATCGCCCTGCCCCGGACCAGCGGTATCGAGGCGACGCGCCGCATGCTCAAGGATCAGCCGCAGCTTCGCGTATTGATGTTCAGCATGTACGACGATGCGATTTATGCGTCCCGCGCGCTGGAAGCCGGTGCGCTCGGCTACCTGAGCAAGGCGAGCGCGCCGGAAGTCCTGGTGCAGGCGATCTATGCTGTCTCCCGGGGTGAGCGCTATGTGAGTCCCGACGTGGCGACGAACATGGCGCGGGCGGCGGCGCAACCCGGAAAATCCGAAATCGAAGCGCTCACGCCACGCGAATTCGAGGTTCTTCGGCTCCTCGTGCGAGGCGAGACGGTCAGGAGCATCAGCGAAAGACTCGGACTGTCGGAAAAGACGGTCGCCAACCACCAGTCGACCATTCGTGAGAAGCTCGGCGCACGCAACAGCGCGCAGCTCGCGCAACTCGTCTCACGAATCGGCTTGTCGCGGTGAGTAGTCGAGCGTGGAGCTCGGCAGCGCACTGCGGCCTCCGAGGACCCGCCATGCTGCTCTGGATGCGCTCCAGGGAATCGGTCATGTCCCGCTGCACATCGGCGCTCGTCGTGTAGGACTCCGCTACGACTATGCGTCGCGAAGCGCCTTGGCCACGGGTATCCTCGCTGCGCGGATCGCCGGGAACAATCCGCCGATGAAACCCATCGAGAGCGCCAGAACCAGCGCGGCAAGCAACAAATCTGGCGTGACCGCGAAACTGAACCCCATCATAGCTCCATTGGTACTCGTGCTGGCCTGGTAGCCGTTAAACACCAGATAGGCAACCAGCCCGGCCGAAACGCCGCCCAGCAGTGCGAGCGCCATGCCCTCGAGCAGAATGGCTCCCAGAACCGACACTCGCACGAAGCCGAGCGCCCGCAGCGTGGCAATGTACCGCAATCGCTCGGCCACATTGGCGTACATGACATTGATGGCGCCGAAAATCGCGCCAATGGTCATCAGCAGCGTCACCACACCGCCGATGAGCACGAGGGGGCGATCCAGTCTGCCGGCCTGCTGTTGCCAAATATGATCGGCCCTTTCCGTGGACACATTCAGCTGCGGGTTGTGTTCCACCCATTGTTTGAAGGCGGGAAACACCGCCGGCGATGTGAGACGCACCATCGCCAAGCGATAGCGTCCCGCCGAGTTGTAAGCCTCCTGCAACTGGCTGACATCAGCCCATATTTCCGACTCGCGAATGCCACCGCCCATGGCAAAAGTGCCCACAACCTTCCAAGGGTGATGGTTCCAGTCGAAGGTGTCACCGATCTTTAGTCCCGGGAACAGTCGCTCGGCCTGTCGACCGACGATGATCTCGTCCACGCCCGGCTTGAACATCCGGCCTGCGATAAGGTGAAATCGGGGCCAAATCTGCGCAATGTCGGTGGGGACGCCCCGCATGATGACGCTGCCCACCATTTTTTTAGCAGGCATCCGGATCTGCGCATCGGCGCCAAAAATCCCTGCGACCCGCGGGCCAAGTGGGCCGCGCTGAATATCGGGCGCTTGGCCGATCACGGTCAGCTCCGTATCCGTCAGAGCACTGTAATTGCCGAAGACATATGCTACGTCCGGCGAGTCAGCATTTCTCATGGTGATGGCGAATCCCTGCTGGATGGATAGCACAGCCACGAATACCAGCACGACGGCGAAAAATCCCGCCACCACGACTGCAGCCGGAATCGAACGCGCTGCCAGACTGCGAAAATTCCAGGCGCTCACCGCGACCGTCTGTCTTAGGGCTCCTACCATATCAGGCGCCTCGCAAGACTGCGGCCACTTGCAATCCGATGATGCGGCGCGCAGGAAGCAACGCCGCCACGGTGCCGAACGCAATTCCGAGCAGAATGCCCGTTGCTGCGGCGCTCCAGGTGAGCTGGAAGGTCTCGAGCACGTTGCCGACGCTCGGATAAAGCGCTCGTGTGACTACCCAGCCGAGCGCCAAGCCAACCATGCTGCCGGTGACAAGCAGTAACAGCGTTTCCTTCAAAACGAGCCGCACGATCCATGAGCTGGGAAAGCCCATAGCCTGCAGGACCGCAAACTCTGCATCGCGCTCCCGCACTGACTGGACGACGCTATTGCCGACGATCAGCAGCAAGCTGAAAAATACCGCGATGCCGACGTAGACCACGATAGCGCTGACGTTTCCGAACTGGCGAACCTCGTTGAGGGCGTCCTGCTCATCGGATTGCGTCAGCGTCTGCGGCGAGGAGTCCGCGAACAAATTGTCTATGGCGTTGCTGATACGGGTGACTTCACGCGGATCGGCAATACGCTCCTCATATTCGCCGACCACATCGTGCAGCCCGGGATCGGCTACCGCGTCATCGAAGTACTCATAATGGATTATGAAGCTCTGATAGGCAGCCGGCAGGGTCGTACGGAAGATGCCATCGAGGTGGAAGTACCACGTCGTATTGCCATCTTTCCGGGGTACATCGGAACGGATGGGTATGGAATCACCCACTTTCCACCCGAACCGCGTTGCCAAAGCCGAAGCGGCGACGGCTCCCTGCCGGTCACCATGCCAGGTGCGCAGCTCTCTCGCGGGGATCTTTATGTCGGGGTACAGATCGAAGATCGTCTGCGAAAATGCCAGAGCTACTACCGTATTTTCCTGATGCTGGTAGTACCCGGGAAGGCCATTCAGGTACGTGGTTGCCGTCACCCCTGGCACGGAGGCGATCCTGCCGTAGTAGCTCAACGGCAGCGGATCACCCTGAGCGATCAGGTTGTACGTGTCCAGGCGTTCAGCGGCCGAGATCGCCAACTTGCCCAGCATGCCGTACCGAACTGCCGCCAGAACGCTGAAAAGCATGAAAGCGGTCACGACCGAGAGCCAGGTGAAGAGGGTGCGACCCTTGTGACGAAGGAGTGTGGCCGCGACCAGAGGCAGGAACTTCATGCGGTGACCTGGCTCGTAGTCGAATTCTCCGGGTCAACGAAATGGGTGACAGGCTCGGTGATTCGTTGAATTGGAGACATACTCGCTTGGCCTCGACGACAACCGACCTACAAAACCGGAGTTCGCGTGAGCATAGCCTATGTCCACGGGAGAATTCGACCGCAGGCGCCGCCTTCCAGCGCAATCGAGAGATCGGTGGCCCAGTCTGGCAGGCGCGTCCGCCCTCCCTCCGGTGCAGTACGTTTGCATGATTGTGTCCTTAGTTCTGACATAGAAGGTCGACTATCAGACCAGCGGCGGGGATCGGAGCATGTGCCGCATCACTCAGGTCTCGTCGCGAGAATCGGCCTTCCGGCGCCCAACAGAGTTGGTTACGGAGTGTCGGTGCAGGATAGCGGCATGTCCGCGTGTGCAGCAAAAATGGCATTCCCAACGACCCGAAACAGGCAGCTTCCGGGCGCGAACACGCAAGGTGCCTCGCTGGAAGAAGCGCGCGAGAACCTGAAGGAGGCGGTCAGGCTCATCCTCGAGGCAAATCGCCTGTTGGCTGAAGAGTCCATCAAGGGGCACGCAGTCATCAAGGAGCCACTCCCGTCTCCGGGCTAGACTGAAGTTCCTTCGAGCGGGAGACGGAGTTTCCCTGTTATTTCATGGAGATGACGTCGACCGAGGTGCGGGGTTTCTGACTACGCGGCGATCTTCTCGATCAGCTCCAGGGCACGACGCTGCGAGGG
>JBOIAR010000028.1:0-48860 GCA_050739095.1 Steroidobacteraceae bacterium
CGCGATAGCGAAGGAGCGCTTCCATGCTCCGAAACGATAGCGCAGCCGGAATTGGAACGCAAGCGCCCCGGGACCCGACCCGGCGCACCCATCAGGCCGGCCTACGCACCCTCACCGGAAGGACACGGTCATCGAAGCGAATGCGGCGCGCGACGCGTCCGTAGACAGGCCGATCAAATGTCCGCTTACGGGTTTCCGGGGCGATCGGTGCAGGGAACCCTCGTGCGGCAGGTTCGGGCACGTACTTGCCGGTCCCACAGGAGCGTAGACGAGACCAAAATTCCCCGGCAGGCTGCTTAGCCCGCGGAGTACAAATGGCTACGCGCAGGTATACGTCGTCCGAGGGGCTTGGCAGCCGCAGTATGGCGGGAGATCGGATAGCCCGCCCTGAGGGCGCCCGCCGATCGTAGCGGAGCGGCTTGGGTCCCGTCGACAACTACGTCCCGGGGCCCGGTAGCGCGCCCGTGGTGCAGCGTGTCTCGGCGACGTCGCGAGACGGATGCCACGAGCCGGGAGTGACGCATCAGGGCTGCCATTTACCGACGACCAGCACCGCCATCGGTCCCGAACCTTGGGCAATCCACACCCGGACACCCACCTGTTGCCGCCTACGACCCGCTCTCCTATACCAAATCCGCCTCTCGCCCCCAAAATCACGCGGTTTTGCATCCCCGCCAACACAGGGGCAGCCCAAAATAAATTGGGGTACTTTTTGGGGTACAAACGGAGCTCCAATATCAGATACCCCAATTTCGGCGAGTTGAAGGTACCCCACCGACCTCACGTCTGCGCCAATGGCAATACCAGGAGCACCGAAGCATCCGAAGCTCTCGTACCCCGGACACTGGAATCGCCCCCACGCCGCCGTGAGCTTGGCCCTGATTTCTGCTTCCGCTGCGCGGCCTGCGCCAAAGGGTGACCCGATAAAATCACATCTCAAGTATCATTCTAATTGACAATTAGAGTGACGACTGCTGAAATGTCCTTGAGGACAGATCAGGAGGCGAACCCATGGGCGACGTCTGGCAAGCCGCAGAAGCTCGGCACCGGTTTTCCGATGTGGTCGATGCCGCTGTGGAAGGCCGGCCGCAATTCGTCCGTCGGCGTGATGGCCGGGAGGTGGTTGTCGTTTCCCGCGAGTACTTCGAGCAGACTAAGCCCAACCTCAAGAGTTACCTGGTGGGTTCCGGCTACGCTGGCGAGGGAGACGATGCGTTTGACGTTGCGATGCGCGGCGTCAGGACGGAGGGCGCGCCGCTCTTGCGGCCGAGAAACGTGGCCCTGAAGGACTGAGAGACATGTTCGTCCTGGACACGGACGTCGTCAGCAATCTGCGGAAGAAGAAGCCCCACCCGACCCTGATCGGCTGGATGGGGGAAATCGGCTGGCAAGAGCTGGCCATCACGTCAGTCACGATCATGGAAATTCAGATCGGCATCGAGCGCGCCCGGCGTTCCGATGCCGCGACCGCGCAGAGCGTCCAAGAGTGGCTGAACGGACTGCTGGAAGTGGGCAGACCGCAGGTGTTGCCGCTCAACACGGATGCCGCGCTGCTCCTTGGCCGAATGTATGAAACGCAGCCCCTGCGAAACTTTCTTGTAAATGATCCTGGCGCCAAGAAGCCAAAAACGGGCGCCGACCTGGCAATCGCCTCGATCGCCATCGCAAACGAGGCGGTGGTTGCGACCGGGAACGAGAGCGATTTCCTGCTCATTCATGAGCACTTTCCGCTCCGCGGTCTGTATGACCCGTTTGAGGACAGGTGGCTCGTCAAGCCGCCGGGCTGAGGCCGTTTGCGTGTTGCAAGGCGTCTCACCTGCTCTGGATGGAATCCTACCCGGCGTTCCAGAATCCTGAGTCGCGGCTTTCCGCGACGGCGACCTGCGAGTGGGATCCATACCGTGGCCAAGATAATTCAGATCCGGCACATCCCGGACAGACTGCACCGGGAGTTGAAGACTCATGCGGCTCTGGCGGGATTGTCGCTTGGGGAATTCTTGCTGCAGGAGATCCGCAAACTCGCTGAGGAGCCGATACCGATCAAATGGCCGCGCGCCTGAAGCGCCGTGAGCCTTATCGTGGCAAACGGTCACGGAACAGGGTGCTGCGCCAAATTCGTGGCTCCGACGCTGAACAGCGGTCTCTCCCCGATGCCTTGCGACGAAAGCCCCGGATCAGATCCTGACGATGTAGTACCGCCCCCAGAACCATTCTGGCAACCACGACAACACTGCCAATACGACCGTGGCATTGACAACGTCTTCGAGCGCGTGGGGAGCGGACACGATACGGAATCCCACCAGTGCGGCCGCAACGGCACCCAGCCACAACACCGGACCGGAGATGAAGCAATGCAGACGCGCGCAGCGACGTGCGTTGAGCGCACAGCCCGTTCCCATCCATGCGAACACGCCCGCGCACAGGAATGTGCCTGCGCAAGCGAGAGTCCGAGGCAGGCTCGAGAGCAGTTGATCGCTCATGTCCGCCAGGCCGCGCAGGCATCCCGGACAGATGGGGTCCACTACCCTGAGTCACGCAAGAGGAGGCAAGGCGAAAGCGAGAGGCTCATCCGCGGCGGGTTGATGCGTACGAGCCGCCCGTCGGCTACAATTTGTCAATGGATTCGTCGGACATCCAAGAGACAGGACAGGGACAGAAAGCAATTGCCCCGGCGTGGCATACCTGTCTTCTCATCGCAGTCATCGTTCTCCTCGGAATCGGCGGGATGGCTGGTTCTCGGCCGGCTTCCCCACCTCCGGCGTTGCCATTCTACCTGGGCGCGATTGCATTTGAATGGCTCTTATTCGCCTATGTTTGGTGGGGAATCAGACTGAGGCGATATCCCCTCGCTGCATTGATCAGCCGCGGCCGCGTGGCGAAGTATGGACGAGACGTAGTGGTTGGCATCGCGATCTGGTTGCTGTGGTATATAGTCGAGAGTCTCATTGCCGTCGCGCTGACGGTGGGCGGTGTGACCAACGCTAGCGCACAGGGCACCGTCTTTCCGCATGGAGCGCTGCAGATCGCGCTCTGGATCCTGATGGCCGCAAGTTCCGGTTTCTCGGAAGAGATCGCATTTCGTGGCTATTTCCTCCAGCAGTTCTCTGCCTGGACC
This sequence comes from Steroidobacteraceae bacterium, assembly GCA_050739095.1. Classification (GTDB taxonomy): domain Bacteria; phylum Pseudomonadota; class Gammaproteobacteria; order Steroidobacterales; family Steroidobacteraceae; genus 13-2-20CM-66-19. The sequence continues at coordinate 3,116 of JBOIAR010000028.1, forward strand.
GGTAGTACAACAGTTGCTGTTGTCATGCAGGCAATCCTCTTTGGCTTCGGCCACGTTTATCTGGGAATGAGACAAGCCCTGCTCATCGTCGTGTCCGGAGCGTTGCTGGGTATCTTCGCTGTCCGCCTCCGAAATCTTCGTCCGCTCATGGTGACACATGCGTGGGCCGATGTGTTTGGCGGCATAATTCTCCGTGGCATTCCGTACGGATAGCGGGCTTCGCCGCCCGGCAGCCCACTTGTCCGGCCCGAAAAGCCTAACTTAACTTAGCCTTACCCGTCTGCGGCCCGTGACGCGAACGTAGTAAGATCGCGCGTGTCTAACCGCCACTGCAGATCGTCCGCAGCCGCAAAGAAGAGCAGGCGCTCACGGAAAAATTCGGCGCGGACTATCTGGACTACAAGTAAAGGACGTGGCTCCGATCCGTTTTGGTTGCAGACTGCCCCCGGGTGTCTGAGCCGAGGACATTGGTGCCAACCGGTGATCGCAGAGTAGTTGTTCCGTCGACAGGCGCAAGCGTCGCGCGTTCCCCGATGCGTGGAGACGGCGCGGGCAACCACCGGCTAACAGTCGATCCGATCCGGTCGGCCCAGCGTCTGCAGAGAGCCACGGAAAGCCATCCAGCGCCGCTGCACGTTGGGTAAATGGGGGATACGGCGCTTCAGGGATGGTGAAGGATGATAGCGCGACTGCTCCTCGCGGGCCGTCAAGCGTGCGCGCGTGTCCTGCTCGAGAGAGTGAGTGGTATCATCGGGGCGTATGGCTAGCCAACATCGATTCCCAAAGTCGACCGGCTGATCGCCGAGATTCACAGTAGGGCGACCGAAGCTCAAGCTCCGCTCGGCCGGCGCCCTGGGTCCAAGAACAGCCGCCAACGGCCGCAGAGAGCCGCAAGCAAACTGGGGTATATTTTGGGGTACGCGATTTGCCAGTGGGAAATAAGGCCATAATAGTCAAATGGTTACTGAACAAAATCGGCTGCCCACCCTCTCCGCCATCAATTTACTTAATTGCGTGGAAGCTGCCGCACAGCAACGTGCTCGCGGCTCTCTTTTTTGGCGCTGGGGGCTGGCTCGCAGTTTCGAGCTTACTTTGGTACATGCGTAGACATCACCCGTGGGCTCACCCGACTCGAGCGGGGAGAGTCTGGACGTCGATTCGGGTTCGGTACGTACGACGATGACGAGAGCGCTTATGCCGTCGGCGACACCAAGGAGCAGCTTCAGGCCGCGCCAGTGGGCTCGATCGACGAGTTGACGCAGGGTGGTGGAGTCTCGATGCATGATCGGACCTACACCTATTACAAGGCAGATCCGTACTGGGAGGCGTAAGCGGCAGCCGCCGCCGGAGTCCGAACCCGATCGTCGATGGCAACGCTCGCATGAAAAGCAGGAAGACGAAAGGCAGTCGCCCGAGCGCGACCCGTGTCTGCGATACTAATAATAGCCAGAGGCGCCCATGTTCGCTGTGTGACATCCGGCCGTGCGCTCAGAAAGGCGGAACAAGCCCGCCTCCTACGTGGCCACCGACACAACGTCTTCGCCTTCGACTACTGAGGCTCTGAGCGCTGCCTCGGCAGTAGGCCGGTACCCCAGGTATCAGTGTTGCTATCCTACAGGCGTGCTCAGGTCAGGGCATTGAGCATACGTAGTAGATGGCGTGACGATCGCATGTCCCGATTGCGGAACTCTGGAGGAAATCCCGCGGCTGCTGCGGCGCGATACCGCCGTCTGCATCCGCTGCCAGAGCGACCTCGAGAAGACTAACGGGCGCAGCATCGGCGCGGCGCTCGCCTGCTCGCTCGCGACATTGCTGCTGCTCGTGCCGGTCAACGTACTGCCGTTGTTGCGGGTGGACATCTTCGCCATGCACTCGCAGAACATCACCGCCGCGGGTGTGGCACAGCTCTGGGGACGGGGTTGGTTCTGGCTTGCGGGCTTGAGCGCGCTCTTCGTCGTCGTGTTTCCGTTCCTGCGCTTCGGCCTGCTGTCAGCGGTGCTCGCGGCGTTGCACCTCGATCGCCGCCCCTCCTGGCTCGGCCCCGCCTTCCGTTGGGCGATGTGGCTCGATCCCTGGGCGATGATCGATGTGTATCTTCTCGCCGGCTGCGTCGGCTACTACCGCCTGATGAACATCGATCAGGCGCGCGTCACCATCGAGCTGGGGGGCGCCTGTTTCATCGCGGCGGCCTTTCTCACCATGCTGTCGCGCGCGACGCTCGATGCTCGCACGGTCTGGCGGTCCATCGGCGGGGAGACGCACGCGAGAGCCGGGGAACCGGTGTTGGGATGCACCACGTGCGATCTCGTGCAACCCCTCGCGCGGGAGGGTCAGCCCTGTCCCCGCTGCGGCGCGAGGCTGCGTGTGCGCAAGGTCGATGCAATGGCCTGGACCGCGGCGCTCCTCATCGCGGCGTTCGCCCTCATCTTTCCCGCCAACCTCTCCCCGATGAATATCTCCAACCACCTCGGCCACCAGGTGCGCTACACCATCATGACCGGCGTGCGGGACCTCTTCAAGGCCGGCCTGTACCCGCTCGGCGTGCTCATTTTCTGCACCAGCATCTTGACGCCCGCTGCGAAGATCTTCGGTCTCGGCTGGTGCGTGCTCTCGACGTGGCGCGGCTCGCGGCGGCACCTCGTCACCAAGACTAAGGTGCTGCGCGTCATCGCGGAGATGGGACGCTGGTCGAAGACGGATCCCTTCGCCATCGTGTTCTTCGTGCCGCTCATCCATTTCGGCTCGCTCGGCTCGGAGGGCGCCGGCTGGGGCGCGACGGCCTTCATGTTGATGACGTTTCTCACCATGGTGGCCTCGGTCACCTTCGACCCGCGTCTGATGTGGGATGTCGCGGGGAGAGGTGGGCGATGAGCGAACGGCCTGAAGATCCTGACCGCGGCGCGCCGGGAGGCTCCGACCGAGTCCAAGCGGGGGTGCGCCACGGCTGGTGGCCGGGCTGGATCTGGGCGATACCCATCGCGGCGCTCCTCGTCGTCATCTGGCTGGGCGCCCGCGCGCTGCTCGCCGGCGGCACCGACATCACGATCCGCTTCAACGACGCCCACGAGATGAAGAAGGAGAACACCGATGTCGTCCTGCGCGGCGCAGAGGTCGGCCACGTCACGGGCATAAAGCTCAACAGCGATGCCACCGCCATCATCGTGGCGGCCTCGATCGACAGCCAAGCGGCAAAGTTCCTGACCACCGGCACGCGCTTCTGGCTGCAGGGCGCCAGCCCGAGCCTGAACAACCTGTCATCGCTCGGCTCGCTGCTCTCGGGCCCGACCATCGTCATGGACCCTGGACCCGGAAAGAAAGCGCGGCATTTCGCGGGTCTCGAGCGCCAGCCCATCGCGCCTTCGATCGCCGAGCGGCCGCTTCTCTACGAGGTGTACCTCGGCAGCGAGGCCGGCTCGCTCGCGGGCGGCGACCCGGTGACGCTGCGCGGCTTCACCGTGGGTGAGGTGCGGGATGTCGGCTTCGCGTATGATCCGGTAACGGGCGATCTGTCCACTCCCGCGACGCTGGCGATCTATCCGTCGCTGTTTCATATCAAGGGTGCGCGCGCGGCCCCGACCAGCACCGAACTGTCGACCGAGATCGGTATCCTCATCAGCAAAGGCATGCGCGCTCGCCTCGCCCGCGATCCGCCGCTCGTCGGTAGCTACCAGGTGAGCCTCGAGATCCAGCCGGGCACCCCCGCGGCGTCCGGACCACTCATGACCGTTGCCGGGCTGCCGCAGATACCGGCCGCCTCGGGAAGTGGCATCGCGGGCATCGTCGACCGGATCAACAAGGTGCCGATCGAGCGCATCGCACGGAACGTACTCCAAACGACGCAGAATCTCTCTGCGTTGACATCCTCGCCGCAACTGAAGGATGCCATCGTGCAGCTCGATGCGGCGTTGCGGCAGATCCGCCGTACGAGCGCCAAAGCCGGCCCGCAGATCACCACGCTGACGGCGAGCCTGCGCCGGGCGGCTGCCGACCTCGACGGCACGGCGCGATCGGCCAATCGGCTGATGCGCGGGACGGCGACGCAACGCGGACTCGCTGACACCGTCCAGGAGATCACCGAAGCCGCCCGCGCGGTGCGCTCACTCGCCGACTACATCGACCGGCACCCGGCGGCGCTGATCCGGGGAAGAGCAAGAGATGCGCCATGACATGAGCAGCGCTGCTGACATTCTCGAATCGGCGAAGCAGCGGATCGTCGGCGTGGCGGGCGGCCCCGCGCGGCTGCAGATCATCGCCGTGCTCGCGGCCATTTTAGCGCTCGAGTCTTCGGACCTGGGCACGGTCTCGGCAGTCTCCGGACAGCTCAAAGGCGTCTTCCACCTGGGCAACACCGAAGTCGGGTTGCTGATCGCTGTCGTCTCATTCGTCGGCGCGGCAGCCACGCTGCCGATGGGCACGCTCGTCGACCGCTTCAATCGGCGCGTGCTCCTGATGATCGTCGTCTCCACATGGGTCATCGCCGAGGCGGTGAGCGGCGCTGCAACCTCGTTCGCATTTCTGCTCGTGACGCGCGCCATTGTCGGGGCCGTGACGGCGGTCGCGTGGCCTTGCGTCGCCTCGCTCACCGGAGACTTCTTTCCCGCGCGTGATCGCGCGGGCATCTATGGGCTCATCATCGGCGGCGAGCTCGTGGGGATGGGTATCGGCTTCTTCATCTCCGGGGAGGCCTCGACACTTCTCGACTGGCACTGGTCGTTCTACATCATGGCGGTGCCCGCCATCGTCCTCGTGTGGGTGATCTGGCGCTTCCTGCCGGAACCGGACCGCGGCACTCAGAGCTGGATCACGGAAGGAGAAGAGGACCCGAATGCGGCCTCGCGCCACGGCCGCGTTGGCAAGCGGTCAGGCGGGCACGCGAGGCGTCGAGGCAGGGGCGCTCGGCAGCAATGTCGTGATGCCGAGCGTCCGGCGTCTCGTCACGAGCGGCAATCGCGGTCCTCGCAATCCGATTCCGTCTCGCCGCAGGAATCCGTGCAGCGCGCGGGCGTGCGTCCGCGGGAGGAGTTGGTTCCGAGAGAAGATCCGACGAAGCGCAGCCTCTGGTGGGTGATCGGCTATCTGTTGCGGCTCCCCACATACCGGCTGCTGATCGCGGCCTCGGCTCTGGCGTATTACTTCCTGGCGGGTGCGCGCGCGTTCGCGATGATCTACCTCACGCAGCACTACCACATCACGCGAAGCGTGGTGAGCTCGCTCGTCTTCGTGGTTGGCATCGGCACTATCGCCGGCACTATCGCCGGCGGCCGCCTGGCGGAGCAACTGCTGAAAAAGGGGATGGCCGATGCCCGCATCGTGGTTGCGGCAGTGGCGCTCGCAGTCTCTGTGCCCATCCTGGGCCTCGCAATCTGGACGACCAGCGCATTGCTCGGCATTGGACTGATGACGATCGGCGCCGGTGTATTGTCAGCCGCTGTCGCGCCGATCGATGCTGCGCGCCTCGATATCGTCCACCCCAGGATGTGGGGACGGGGCGAGGCCGGACGCATGGCTCTTCGTTCCACCTTCGAAGGTGGCGCGCCGCTGCTCTTCGGGGCGCTGTCGGAGTGGCTAGGCGGCGGACAGAGCGGCCTGATGTGGACCTTCCTCATCATGCTCATCCCGATGTTGGTCGCCAGCCTCCTCGGCGTGAGGGCCCGCAAGACCTATCCGCGGGACGTCGCGACCGCCTTGGCTTTCAGCCGCGCGTGCCAGTCGTAGTTATCACTCGCGGTGATCTCGACGTCGGCCCAGTCGGCCGGCCGAACGCCTTTTGCGCCCTCTTGCCGCGTGGACCCGCTGGAATGGACCTGGCTCTCAGATCAGCGCACGCCGTGGGATCCCCTTGCCGGCGGAAGCGAGCGCAACCGTGACCATGCCTGAATGGATGACTTGAGCGGCCTGCGCAGTGCCCAACCTACCGCACCGCGGATGACCCAGCCGGAAGTGCTCCTGCATTCGCGCCTGCGTCGGAGATGATTTCATCATCAACGCGGCCGCGATTTTCCGCCATCGCTTGAACGGAACCCCCTCGCCCCTCGCGCATTCGTAGCGCAGAGTCCAACTTCCGGAGACCCGCGATGCGCTTCGTCACTCGACGCCTGATGATCACGATCTCGGCCGCTATCGCCGCCGTAGGCCTCGCAAGCACGCCAGTGGCGTTTGCGTTGGGGCGCGGCGATTCTTCGGCTCGCTCCGCTCAGGATCGCGTCAGCGATGCAGTGAGCCTCGTGCAGCAGATGAAACAGGATCCCGCCTTGGCGGCCGTGCTCCAGCAGGCCACGGGCGTCTTCATCATTCCGCACTACGGCAGGGGCGGTTTCATCGTCGGGGGACAGGGTGGCGGCGGCGTCGTACTTGTCAAGCACCACGGCCGGTGGAGCTCACCGGCCTTCTACAGCATCGGTGGCGGCAGCGTTGGCGCTCAGGCGGGCGGTGAAAGCGGCGCGATCGCAATGATTCTGATGACGAGGAAGGCGGTCGATCGGTTCGTCAACTCCGGCCGCGGCTGGTCGTTGAAGGGCAACGCGGGTCTGACTGTGGTTAACTGGTCAGGTAGGGTACGGGCCAACACCAACCGAGGCGATGTGATCCTGTGGTCAAATACCCGCGGCCTGTATGGCGGTCTCACGGCGAGCGTCACGCACATCTCACCCGATACGAAGCTGGATCGCGCCTACTATCAGCGCCGGGTGACCTCCGGCGAGATCCTGGCCGGTAACGTCCGCGACCCCAACCCCGACCTGCTGCGCGATGCGCTTGCCTCGCGGATGGCTTCCCGATAGCCCCAAACGCTGCCCACATGAATGTCGTCACATAGTGCGTGGCCCGCAGGAAGCGCTGCGCAGCGCGTATGAGCAAAAACCTCAATCGCTGCCGGGCCGACTTGCCTTGTGGCACTCGACATCGGTGCGCGGGAAGTCGATTCCCTTGAAGAGGAGCGGCTGGTCGAGCGAGCGGGAGAGAGCGTAGGAGAAGCAATCGCCGAAGTTCAGGCCCGCTGGGTGACGACCTTTGCCGTATTTTCGAAATGCATCGCGAGCCAGCCGTGCTTGTTCGGCGTTTACAGGCTCGAGGGTTATCTGGGCCCTGGCGATGAGATGATCGAGATCGCGTACGCCTTCGGCGCCGTAGCGCGACTCTAGAACGATCGAGGTCTCGACGTAGGATGCGGTCGAGAGTGATCGAGCCTCGGCGGCTTCGATGGCCTCATTGTAAATGCGGCGCTCCAGCTCATTTTGCAGGATCGCCAGCAAGGCCGAGGTGTCGACCACCATCAGCGCGGCAGCCCATGCTCGTCGTATCCGATGATCTCGTCTGCGCCGCGAGGGTCATGTACCGCGAGCCCGGCGCAATGCAACGCGATTTCGTCGAGATCGTCGGCCAAGCGCCGCCGTGTGGCGCGACCGCGTCGCACGCGCTCGAGTCGTTCGCGAAGAGCCTGGGTCACGGCCTCGGTCTTGGTCTCGCCGGTGAGCTTTGCAAGTGCCCCAGCGAGCTCTTCTGCTTGCTTGTTCCGAATGTTCAGAGGCATGAATCACCACGTGTAGCACCGAATCTACACATTACCACAGCGACGGTGGATTTTCGATGCGAAGGAGAGGCGAGTCGAATCCCCAGCGCGCTGGGGCCAGCGGCTCGGGGCCGGGCAGTCCGGTGCGCGCTGTTGCGCAATCTAGCGCCGCTTCGGCTAGTGCCAAATCGAGACGTTCGACCTGGTTCGATGACGTGAAACTCCTGACTGTGATGGTCGACCTTCTGCGCCAGTGGTGGCGGCCGGGCCCGCTCCTGATCGGCGATGGCTGGAAACACACCGCCGCTCATTCGGCCGCCGGCCGATTCGCGTTCTCACCGCTCAAAACCACTTCTACGACAATGCGACGACACCGGCCGCTCTCCACCGCAAGCATGTAGCGTTCGAGCACGACTGGGCACGGATTCAGCGCCGGTTGCTGTCGCTGTCAACGGATTCGAAGCAGACCCTCGTGCCGAACAGCGGCCACTACATTCAACTCGATCAGCCCAAGGTCGTAATCGACGCGATCCTGAGCGAGCTGTCCAACCGCTAACCCGGTCTACGAGACGGCTCGCCGCGGTTTGACCTGTTGCGCGGCGATCGTGAGCCGGGCGCTCGGCAGGCTCACGCCCTCGGACGCCTCGGTGTAGGCATCGATGAGGATGTCACCCGGGCTGCGGCCGGCCTGTACGATGAGCTGCGCGAGGCCGTTGAAGAGACTGCGCTTGGGTTGCTGATCCGACTCCTGGCTGTTCGGATCACCGTTGCCGACTCCACGAAATCTCCCCGCGCCGGTCACCGAGAAGTGGATGGGCACATTCGCCGTGGGAACGTGCCGTCCTGCGCTGTCGACGACCTCGACACGCACGAGCGCGACGTCCTCTCCGTCTGCGTGTATCTCACTTTGATCGGGCGTCAAGCGGATCGCGGCGGGCTCGCCGGTCGTTTGGCGCCTCGCGGTGAGCACGATCCGACCCTTGCGCAGGCCGCGGGCCTCCAGGACACCGGGCTGGTACTTCACCTGCCACTCGAGATGGCCGAGCGGCTGCGCCTTCTGCCTGCCGAGGCTCCTGCCGTTGAGAAACAGCTCGACTTCCTCGAGATTGGAATAAACCCAGACGCGGATCGGCGCTTCCGGGCGATCCTGCCAGTTCCAATGAGGGAAGACGTGCAGCACCGGCTCGTCGCTCCAACAGGCCCGGTAGTAATGAAACACGTCCTTCGGAAAGCCGCAGGTATCGACGATACCGAATTGCGAGCTGATGGATGGCCAACCGTAGGGTGTGGGCTCGCCCCGGTAGTCGAAGCCCGTCCAGGCGAATCCACCGGCGAGGTATTCGCGCGCCGCGTAGAACGGCCACCACTCCTCGGCGAGCTCCGCCCACGGCGGGTGATTCGCGTCGTAAGCACTGACCCAATTGCGGTTCGGGTCGGTGGTGTAGATCCCACGCGTCGAAACCGTGCTCGCGGTCTCCGAGCCAACCAGGCGCTGCCGCGGGTGGCTGGTCCGGTAGGGGTCAATGGCCTCGAGGTGGTAGTTGAAGCCCACGACATCGAGCGCCAGCGCCACGCCCTTGTCCCAGGGGCCGTTGACCGCGGCGGTACAGAGTCGTGTCGGATCGAGCTCGTGTGCACGCGCAACCATCGTGGTCACGATCTGCTCGCCCAGCGCACTATTCTGCAGAGTCCCTTCCTCGTTGCCCATCGACCAGAGAATGATGCAGGGCGAGTTCCGGTACCGCTTGATCATGGTCGCGAGCTCAGCGAGCGCCGCGGGACTTGCGCTCATGGTGCGCGTCTCGCACATCATCATCAGCCCCAGGCGGTCGCAGGCCTGCACCCATTCCGGCGCGGGCATGTTGTGCGAAGTCCGAACTGCGTTGCTGCCCATGCTGCGCAGCACTTTTGCTCGGTACTCCTGCAAGCGGTCCGGAAGAGCCGTGCCGACACCCGCGTGGTCCTGATGGTTGCACGTGCCCATGATCTTCACGGCCTGGCCATTGAGCAGCAGACCGCGGTCCGCGTCGAATTCGACGGTGCGTACCCCGAAGTTGACACGCTCCGCATCCCGCGCCTGGCCGCCGCTCTCGACCGTCACCATCGCCGAGTAGAGGTGCGGCGACGCCGGGGACCATAGCGCGGGAGAGCGCAGGGTGGCGTGGGTGGTGAACGCGGCGCTTTCACCGGGCCGAATCGGCTGCTCCGGGGTGAGAGCGCCGGCGACCTGACGGCCATCCGCGTCCAGTATCCGCCAGAGCACGCGCGCGCGCTCCATTTGACGTCCTTGGTTCACGACCCGCGTGTCGAGCGCCATCCGCGCCCGGCCCGGCGTGACCTCACAGCGAACGATGCTGTCCCAGTTGCCCAGATGCAGGCGATCGGCCCTGGTGAGCCAGACGTGGCGATAGATGCCCGCGCCTTCGTAGAACCAGCCCTCGCCATAGGTGGCATCCACCCGAACCACGATGCAGTTCTTGCCGCCGTAGTTCAAAAAATCGGTGATGTCGAAATGGAAGGGGACGTAGCCGGCATCGTTGCGGCCGAGATAGCAGCCGTTCACGAACACCATCGCGCTGCGAAACACCGCATCGAATTCGAGCACGGTGCGGCGGCTCGCGTCCGCGGCAGGGACCTCGAAGGTGCGCCGGTACCAGCCGATCGAGGTATCGCGGTAATCCCGGCCGAGCGGCTTGTAGCCGTGGCTCTGGAGGTTCTCGTCCTGGAAGAACGGCAGCTCGATCGCCCAGTCGTGCGGGAGGTCGAGCGATCTCCACGCGGAGTCATCGAAGCTCGCGGTGGCGAACGCGAACTCGCCGGTTTTCGAAAACACATCGAGGCCATCCGCGCTACCGAGCTCATGCAGCGCCGGCAGGCCGCTTCCGAGATGGAACTTCCAGCCAAAGTCGAATAGCAGCCGCTCGCGGGGGCCGGAGTCGGCCGCAGGGTCGGCAGCCGTCGCGGGTGCCGCGGGGTCTGCCGAGTCGCCCGCAGTGGCTGGCGCGCGCGCCTCGGAGCGGTTCACCACCAGAGAACCGGCCGAAAGCGCCAGACCGGTGCGCAACAGATCCCGACGAGTGATCTCGCTCATCGCCGCCCTCCTTCGTTCCCGATCGCACCCAACATTTGAGCATCGCCTGATTCGCGCGACGGGCGATCTTAGCTTCTGGGCGCGGTTGCCACCAGTCGAAGTCTGAGAGAAGATTTACGCCCCTGCTGCGTGGGGAGAGTGGCGCTGTGTCCTTGTCGAGCCGAATCCTATTGTTCGTTCTGCTGGCGACCCCGATGGGCGTCGCCTCCGCGGCCAATGTCCCCGATTCTGCCCGGACGCTGGCGTACATCCACCAGGCGTGGAGCACGCTGACGCGCTCGGCGACGAACTGCGCCTCGTACCGCGGCCCATACGTCGGCGGCGAGCAGGTGCTGTATCTGCCCAAGAATCTGCCCATGCCGCGGGCTGTGCAGGCTTTGCAGAAACAGTGCGGCGTCAAGCTGCTGCGCCTGCCGGTGCGCATCCGCCGCCTCGGTGCCTTCAACCCCGCTGCGCTCGAGCACCAGGGCTACCTGTATCTGCCTCACCCCTACGTGGTGCCGGGCGGGTTCTTCAACGAGATGTTCGGCTGGGACAGCTACTTCATCGAGCTCGGCCTGATCGCCGATCATCGCGATGCGTTGGCCCGCGACATGGTGGAGAACATGCTGTTCGAGGTCGCCCATTACGGCGGAGTTCTCAACGCCAACGCCAGCTACTTCCTGACCCGCTCCCAGCCACCATTCCTCGGCGAGATGATCCGGGCGCTACTCGCCGACAAGGGTGCCTTTCACGACCCGCAGGCGGCCACGGCCTGGCTCCGGCAGGCCTATCCGCTGGCGATCGAGAACTACTCCATCTGGCAGCGCCAGGCGCATCGAGCCGGCAACACGGGCTTGTCGCGCTACTTCGACTATGGCGGGAACGACCCGGGCGTCGCCAGCAGCGCGTACTTCCAGGAAGTCATCCGCTTCGTGCTCGCGCACCCGGGCGAGAATGACGGCTACCTGATCAAGGCCCCGCTGCATCCTTCGGCCGCCGAGGCGGCGCGACTGGCGAAGGTAAGCTGTGACCCGCGCGCCTCGCAAGCCTGCGCGAAAGCGTGGTATGGGGGCTATCGCCTAAGGGGCAAGTTTTACCGCGGCGATCGGGCCATGCGCGAGTCGGGCTTCGACGTCTCCTTCTCCTTCGGTCCCTTTAGCGGCTCGACCACGGATTACGCCCCGGTGGGGCTGAACAGCCTGTTGTACCGCTATGCGCTCGACCTGCGGCGCTTCGCGCAGCGCCTGGGGATGCCGGCCGACGCGCAGCGCTGGGCGCAGGCCGCCGCGGCACGCAAGCAAGCCATCAACACGTACCTGTGGAATCCGGCGCTCGGCCTCTACACCAATTATGACTTCGTGACCGGCAAGCTCTCGTATTACCCCTTCATCACCACGTTCTATCCGCTGTGGGCGGGTGTGGCTTCGAGCCTTCAGGCGCAGGCGGTGCGCGACAACCTGCCGTTGTTCGAGAGGGCGGGGGGTCTGCAGACCAGCACCTACGCGAGCGGCGCGCAGTGGGATGCGCCGTTCGGCTGGGCGCCGACCAACTGGCTGGCGGTGTCGGGTTTGGAGGCTTACGGATACGACGCCGATGCGCGCCGCATCGCCGCCGAATTCACCGCCACCGTCGATCGCGGTTTGGCCCATGACGGCACGATTCGCGAAAAATACAACATGGCTACCGGTAACGCCGATGTGAAGATCACAGCGGGCTACACGCAGGATGTGATCGGTTTCGGCTGGACCAACGCGGTGTACCTGAAGCTCGAGCAGTTGCTCGGCCACCGTTAGTCGCCGAGCGCGATGGCAAACGTGAGTGCGCCGCCTCCGGGAAGGGGCGTGAACCCGACGCGCTCGCGACTCGCACCGAGCCCCATGACATTGCCGCCCCAACGCTGACCGTTGGGAAGCGTCGCGCAACCGGGGAGCGACAGGGCCGTCAGCGCGGCAACTGCCGGCAGCGCACGCATTCAGAACCTTTTGTAGAAGCCCACCGAGACCCCGCCGGGAAGGATCTCGACCAGCAGCGGCACCTTGCGTCGCGTCGTCCAGTATCCGAACCCCGAGCCGAGCAGCCAGCCGGCGATGATGTCCGATTGCCAGTGCGCCTGACTCTTCATCCTGGCGTAGCCGTCGTAGATCGGCAGCAGCTCGAGCGTCCAGATCCAGGGGTGCTCGTGATAGTTATCGAGAATGAAGGGTGTCACCCAACTCGCCTGCAGCGTCTCCTCGCCGCTGGGGAAGCTCTGGTCGCCGTGACCCTGGAACCAGGCGTTGGGATTGTCGCCCTGGATCGGGCGCGCGCGGCTGAAAGCGTACTTGAGCGCCTCCGAGCTGAGGCCGGCAAGCACGGCGGAATCGGCCGATTGCCAGAACTCGTGGCCGAGCCGGTTGTCATTGCCGAGAACGAGGGCACCGGCCGCGACGAATGCCCAGGAGCCGTACTCGAGTCCGGTCTGAGCGTTGCGGTTGAAGATGCCGGCGTCGCCCTTGCCCAGCTCGTAATCGATCCCGAAGGGCCCGCCGCCGGCATGGGCCATGGCGGGCAGGAGCGCGAGGAGCAGAAGCTGTGCGGCAAGCGTGGCACGGAGGTCGCGCCGAGACACGAAGGCTCGGGTCATGAGAGCTGGCATCTTCAAAGCTGCGTGCGGCCTGAGCGATCATAAACTTTGTACTATAAAGTTAAAGGGTGGCGTCTCAGCGAAAGCCCATCGTCGGTGACACCGGGTGATCTTCGCCGAGTGCTCGCGCGCATTCGTCGTGGTGGTGCGCTCACCATCCGCGACATCGACGATGATGTGTATCGCCTACCTGAACCGTGTATTCCAGCTGGAAGACGATGGCATTCGCGCTGCCTCGCCGTGACTCGCTAAGCGCCTACTTCTTTTTGACAGCTTCCCGGTACGCGGCTGCAAACGCTTCGACGAAGGTATGCGGCAGATGACCTTCCGGCATTTCTATGAGATTGCGATAGAAAGTCGTGAAGAGCTCCCAGTACTGGGCCTTGTCGGCCGAACGGGCCTTGCCCCGGCGGGCGGCCCGCTCGAACCGCGCTTCGAGCTCTGCCGGATCCAGACGATCGAGGAACTCGACGAAGGCGGCGCGCATCGCCTGCGCCGCCGCCTGTTCGTGGCTCTTGGCTTCGCCAACGGTCTCGCGCAGCCACTGTACGGCGTCGATGCTGCGGCTCTCGTGCTGCAGCAGAAGCTCGACCAGCAGCTCATCGACCGTCGAGCGTCCGAGTGAGGGTCGCGGATCGTCGGGCTCGGGCGGCGGCAGCTCGATCCGGAAGCGGTCGCGAATCTCGCTGCGCGAGCGCTCCAGGTCCTTCAGGCCCACCAGCGCCTCGCGCAGCAGCTGTCCGGTGAGGTGAAGGAGTCGGGTTTGCGCTTCCGGCGGCAGCTTCTCGGGCTCGATGCCTGCGCCCCGACAGAAGGCCTGCAGTCCCGATTGCACATCGTAGAGCGCCGGTGCGCTCGCTCCGCGTGAGTCCCGGCCGGCGGACTTGGCGAGTCGCGCAATGCGACGGGCGAGAGAGTCCTCGCTCGGGTCGGCGACCGGCGCAGATCGTGCCTGCGCGGAGGCATTGCCGCCATTGGCGCCGGCGACGGGCACGGCCTGGCCGTAGGCGTTTACCGGCTGGAAGCGGCCCGAGCCCGCGGGATCGCTGACCAGGAGCTCCTCGAGGTCGAGCATCGCGCCGATGTCGGTCTGCGCCGCGCGCCCGATCGGGTGCAGCGCGTGAATGCTGGTGGGCACGGCGGCCGCCCCATCGAGCTCGGGGATCTCGGGCGCCGCCTCGGCATCCAGGGCGACAACGATCTGATAGTCCCCGACCCGCAGCACATCGCCGTTCTTCAGCCGATAGCCGCTCGAGCCGAGCTTCGCGAGCGGCTCCGCCAGGTCATTGACGAACACCCCGTTGGTGCTCAAGTCCTCCAGATAGTACTGACCGTCGCGGAAATACACGCGGGCGTGATGCGCCGAGACGTAGCGCAGCGCGTCCGGGAGCACCCAGTCGTTGTCGCTCGAGCGTCCGATCGAGCCGCCGCTCACGCCGAAAACGATGGTCTGCCGCTCGGCGAGCTGCCGCCGATGATCACTGACGACGCGCAGACGAAGCGTCATGGTGCCCCGAAGTCAAAATGGCCTTTGCTGCGAAAACCCGTGCCTATTGCGCGGGCGCGGCAGCTTCCCCGGCACGCCCGGCAATATAATGTCGCCCCCAAACTAGCAGCGGGCCTTACCCGAGCCATGGCAGCCAGTCACATTTTCCGCATTATGTTCGTGAATCAGGGCAAGGTTTACGAGGTTTACGCCCGCAAGGTAAGCCACGGGGAGCTGTTCGGGTTCATCGAGGTCGAGGAGCTGGTCTTCGGCGAGCGCTCCTCGGTGGTCCTGGATCCCTCCGAGGAGCGCATCAAGAGCGAGTTCGCCGGCGTCAAGCGCAGCTTCCTGCCGCTGCATTCGGTGCTGCGGGTCGATGAGGTCAAGAAACAGGGGGTGAGCAAGATCAGCGCGCTCGAGGGCGGCGCCAATGTGGCGCAATTCCCCATGGGCATTTATTCACCGCCGCACGGCGAGACCAAGTGAGCGGAGGGCTCCTCGTCCTCCCCGGCGCCCCGGCGCTCTCCGGTTTCCGGGTCGAGAAGCTTCTCGACCGCATGGCCGCTGCGGAGCCGGCGGCGACGGGTCTCGGATCGCGTTTCGTGCATTTCGCCGCCCTGGCGCGACCCCTCACCGAGGCAGAGCTGCGGGTTCTGCGTCAGCTTCTGACGTACGGACCTCGTGCAAGTGCCGCGCCCCAGGGCGCGGAAGGTGAGCGCTTGCTCGTGGTGCCGCGCGAAGGGACGATCTCGCCCTGGTCGAGCAAGGCTACGGACATCGCGCATGTCTGCGGACTTGCCGCCGTGGAGCGGATCGAGCGCGGGATCGAGTACCGGATCGCAGCCCGCCGGCCGCTCGGACCCGAGAGGCTGTCGCAGATCGCACCCGTGCTGCTCGATCGCATGACGGAGATGGCGCTGTTCGATGCCGCGGAGGCGGAGCGGCTCTTCGGCCACTCGGCGCCGCGGCCCTCGAGGCGCATTGCGCTTGCCGGCGGCCGCGCCGCTCTGGAGGAGGCGAATCGGGCGATGGGACTTGCGCTCTCCGCCGATGAGATCGATTATCTCCTCGCGAGCTTCCGGCAGCTCGGCCGCGATCCGACCGACGCCGAGCTCATGATGTTCGCGCAGGCCAACTCCGAGCACTGCCGGCACAAGATCTTCAACGCGCGCTGGATCATCGATGGCCGGGAGCGGCAGGAGTCGCTCTTCGCGATGATCCGCCACACGCACGCGCGCAATCCGCAGGGCGTGCTGTCAGCCTATCGAGACAACGCCGCGGTCATCGAGGGCTCGGCGGGATTGCGGTATTTCCCCGACCCCCGTACCGGCGCCTACGGCGAGAGCCACGAGCCCATCGACATCCTGATGAAGGTCGAGACGCACAACCATCCGACCGCCATCTCGCCGTTCCCGGGAGCCGCCACCGGCTCGGGCGGCGAGATCCGCGACGAGGGCGCGACCGGCCGCGGCGCGCGCCCGAAGGCCGGCCTCACCGGGTTTTCCGTCTCGAACCTGCGCATTCCGGGGTACGAGCGGCCGTGGGAACGGTCGCCCGCGATTCCCGGCCGCATCGCCTCGGCGCTCGACATCATGCTCGAGGGGCCGATCGGGGCCGCCTCTTTCAACAACGAGTTTGGACGGCCGGCGATCTGCGGCTACTTTCGCACCTTCGAGCTCTCCTCCGCCGGCGATCCGCCGGCGCGGGTGCGCGGCTACCACAAGCCCATCATGATCGCGGGGGGTCTCGGCAACATCCGCCGCACGCACGTCGAGAAGGCGGATGTGCCCGTGGGCGCGAAGCTCATCGTGTTGGGCGGACCCGCCATGCTCATCGGCCTGGGGGGCGGCGCGGCCTCCTCGGTGGGCAGCGGCGCTTCGAGCGCCGATCTCGACTTCGCCTCGGTGCAGCGCGGCAATGCGGAGATCCAACGCCGGGCCCAGGAAACGATCGACGGCTGCTGGGCGCTGGGCGAGGGTAATCCCATCCTCCTCATCCACGATGTTGGCGCGGGAGGCCTGTCGAATGCCGTGCCGGAAGCGGTGGCGCACAGTCAGCGCGGTGCGCGGGTCGACTTGCGAGCCATTCCGAGCGCGGAGCCCGGGATGTCGCCGCTCGAGCTCTGGTGCAACGAGGCGCAGGAGCGTTACGTCATCGTGGTGCCCCCGCAGGCGCTCGACGCCTTCGCGGCCATCGCTGCGCGGGAGCGCTGCCCTTATGCCGTGATCGGTGAGATCGACGGCACGGGCCGCCTGACAGTCGCCGATCCCCTGCTCGGCGGTGAGCCGGTGGACATGCCGCTCGAGGTGTTGCTCGGCAAGGCGCCGCGCATGGTTCGCGACGTGCACAGCGCGGCGGCACAGCGGCGGCCGCTCGATCTCAGCCGGATCGAGCTGCGCGAGGCGGTATATCGGGTGCTGCGCCTGCCGGCCGTGGCCGACAAGACTTTCCTCATCACGATCGGCGACCGTACCGTGGGCGGCATGGTGAGCCGCGACTCGCTCGTCGGCCCCTGGCAGGTCCCGGTGAGCGATGTCGCGGTGACGGTCGCCGATTATCGCGGCCATGCGGGCGAGGCGATGTCGATGGGCGAGCGCACGCCGGTGGCGGTGCTCGATGCGCCTGCCTCCGGCCGCCTCGCGGTAGGCGAGGCCATCACCAACATCCTGGCGGCGGATGTGCCGTCGCTCGAGCGCATTCGCCTGTCGGCCAACTGGATGGCGGCATGCGGCGAGGCGGGGGAGGACGCCGCGCTCTACGAAACCGTCCGCGCGGTTGCGAAGGAGCTTTGCCCCGCGCTCGGCATCGCCATTCCCGTGGGCAAGGACTCGCTGTCGATGCGCACGGTCTGGCAGGACGGCGGGATGGAGCGCAGCGTGGTCGCTCCGGTATCACTCATCGTGTCGGCTTTCGCCCCCGTCGATGATGCGCGGTTGACTCTGACACCGGCGCTGTCGACGAAGGAGGGCCCGACGGCGCTTTGGCTCATCGATCTCGGCGCGGGCCGCGATCGACTGGGAGGCTCGGCGCTTGCCCAGGTCTACGGGGAGCTCGGCGCCGAGCCCGCCGACCTCGACGACAGCGACCGCCTGGTGCGCCTCGCCGCGGCACTGGCCGAGCTTCGGCGAGCGGGGCTGATTCTCGCCTATCACGACCGCTCCGACGGCGGGCTGCTCGCGACGCTGTTGGAAATGGCCTTCGCCGGCCATTGCGGCCTCGATATCCGCCTGCCGGCGCAGCATGGCTCGCCGGCGGCGCAGCTCTTCGCCGAGGAGCTGGGAGTGGTGCTGCAGATAAGCTCCGGCGACGAGAGGCAGGTGCACGAGATCCTCTCGCGCCACGGGCTCGCGGATCTGGCGGCGCGCGTGGGCATTCCGCTTCAGGAGCTGCGTGTCCGCATTCATGTGGGCACGGAACGGGTGCTCGATGAGTCGTGGGTGGAGCTGCGCGGCGCCTGGTCCGAGACCTCCTGGCGGATGCGCCGGCTGCGCGATGATCCGCAATGCGCCGATGAGGAATACGCGGCGCAAACCGCCGCGGCCGACCCGGGGCTCGATGTCGCGTTGAGCTTCGATCCCGCGGAGGACATCGCGGCGCCCTACGTATCGCGGGGCGTGAGGCCGAAGGTCGCCGTGCTGCGAGAGCAGGGCGTCAACAGCCACACGGAGACTGCCGCGGCCTTCGATCAGGCGGGCTTCGCGCCTTACGATGTTCACATGACCGACCTCGTCACCGGCCGGCATCGCCTCTCGGAGTTTGCCGGCATCGTCGCCTGCGGCGGCTTCTCCTATGGCGATGTGCTCGGGGCGGGGGAGGGCTGGGCGAAGTCGATTCTCTTCAACGCGGCGCTGCGGGATGAATTCCAGCGGTTCTTCGAGCGGCCGGAGACCTTCGCCCTCGGCGTGTGCAACGGCTGCCAGATGTTCGCCGCGCTCAAAGACATCATTCCCGGAACCGAACACTGGCCGCGCTTCGTCCGCAACCGCAGCGAGCAGTACGAGTCGCGCTTCTCGCTGGTGGAGGTGCTGCGCTCCCCCTCGGTGCTGCTCGCGGGCATGGAAGGCTCCTTCTTAGCCGTCGCCGCGGCCCACGGCGAGGGGCACGCGGAGTTCGAGTCCCGCGCGGCAGCCGAGGATTGCGTGAAGCGCGGCCTGGTGGGCTTTCGCTATGTCAATCACGACCGCAGCGTCGCCAGCCGTTATCCCTGCAACCCCAGCGGCTCGCCGCTCGGCATCGCGGCGCTCAGCAACCTCGAAGGGCGCGTGACCATCACGATGCCGCATCCGGAGCGCTCCTTCCGCTACGTGCAGAACTCCTGGCGCCCGCGCGAGGCGGGCGAGTACAGCGGCTGGATGCGCTTGTTTCGCAACGCGCGGCGGTTTGTGGGCTGACGTCCGATTCGCTCAATTCCCCCACTTCTGCAGGTAGGCGTCATAGCCGCGCCGCCAGCTGTCGCTGACGTATCCCCCCTTGCTCTCGTGCACCACGGCGATGGGCCAGGTGCCCATGGTCAAGCCGGCGCGCTCGGCCTGCCGGCAGAAGTCCAGGTCGTAGAAATGGAAGTCGAAGCGCTCATCGAAGTGCAGGGACTTGGCTTGCAGCGTCTCGCTGCGGACGGCAAGGAACAGACCGTCGAGGAGCGCGACCCGCTGACTGGAGGGACCGAATACGTCGATGCTGTCAGGAGGGAAGCCGCGGCCATGCGCCACCGTTCCGCTGAAGTTCTCGCGGTTGTCTCCGGTCAGCTTCTCGTCCATCAGTCCCCAGCCGGGTTGCCCGGGGAGGCGCCGCCGATTGCCTGCGAGTCCCACGACGTCGAACGCTCCGAGGCCTGCGCGCAGCCGGTCCGCCCAATGGAAGTCGCAGAGGTGCACGTCATCGTGGATGAAGAGGAGAATTTCCCGCTCACCCACCGACTCGGCAATGGCGGTGTTGTAGACGGACGCGAGTCCTTGCGTATTGCTTGCGAACACCCGCAGCTCCACTGCGGCCGGCCGGTGCAGGGAAAGCGAGCGTCCCAACGCTGTCTCGGAGTAGAACGCTTCCCGGTCCCGCCGCGTCGCGCATATCACCCGGATCCTGGCCGGTTCCGCTGCCGCCGCCGGTGGACTTCGGTCCCGCACCGCCGTGGCCGGTGCGGATGCGGTAGCGGGAGTCGATGTCGGCGAGGCAGGCCGGCTCATTCGCTCCTGCATGAACCTGTCGAGGAGCGCGAGCGGGTCATCGCAGGGGAGTCGCCCTTCGTCCATGCCGCACCGCAGCCAATGCTCGTAAGGGTCCTGGCCGGCGGCGACGATGTCCGGATTTCGCTCGATGTACCACTGACTGGTCAGCTGCGACCGCAGCAGCGGCGAGTCGCGGCCGGCGACCGCGTAGATCAGTCTGGCGATGTTGGGAAGACGCTTGGCTTCTACGGGCCCGAACCGTGTGCGGTAGTCGTCCAGCGCGACTCGGAAAGCGCGCTCGCTGGCGCGAAACGAGTCGTAAATCTCATCCAGCAGCAGGGTGTCGGGGGACTCATCCCGGGCTGCCGCGGACAATGCGGCGTAGACTCGGGAGATCCAGGGGGCGCCGAAGACATCGCAGATGGCATCGTCATGGACCTGGCGCCGCAGATCCTGCCGTAGAAACTCGTCGATGGCGGCCTCGTCCCGTACAGAGAGATCGACCGACAACGCTGATGCGATACGTGCTGTTTCGCGGCGCCAATCCCGCATGAGATTGGCGTAGTCGACGAAGACTCTTGGAAGCGTGCGCGACTGCCGTTCCGCGAGCAGGTTGCTCTTCAGCCACAGCGCGTGGGACAGCTCCGAAGTTGTCCGGTCGCGGGCTGCCAATGATGCCGCGGCCTCTTCCGGATGGCGGATAGCGACTGCGACGCCGACGCGAACGCCGGCCGCACGTGCGGCCTGGAGCCAAAAATCGGATAGCATCGTGATCCGCGGCTCTTTGATGACGACGAATGGCGCCGCCTTCAAGGAGCGGAGAAATGCCTGGATCTGCTGGATGTAGGCCGTCGCCTGCTCATTGCCGAAGGTGATTTCGCCTTGAAGGCGCAGCGTGGGGTCGTACCACGTGGCGCCGTTCCCGGAGAGGAAAGTTTCGTTGAGGTCGAGCGCCTCCCGCGGCTCCCAATGGCCGAGCGGATTGCCTTGAGTGGCGCCCAGCAGTTCTGCCGGGAGACCGCCGCCGCAGAGTGCAAGCATTCTCGTGAGCGCCGAGGTGCCGGATCTGCCCATGCCGAGAACGAGAATGATATTGGGGCGAGCCGACGGGCCGGTTGTTGCCGCTGCCGACGTCACGATCGTGCTCGCGATCCAACCGCTGCAGCACCGGAGTCTTCGGCATCGTCCGGCAGCAGGTCTGTCGCGGGTAAACCCGAGCGCTGTCGCCGGTGCATCCTGCCGTAGAGCGCTTCGATGCTTCTGGCGAATTTGAGCGTATCAAACAGCGGCGCCGTCGGCCGGGCCTCCAGCAACCTGCGCCGCATCTGCGCAAGCAGCGGCGGCTGGGTTGCGAGCGCGACCGCCAGCCGCTCGTATTCTGCGCGATCGGGGGCAATGAGCTCGGGTAATCCCGCACTGGTGAGCACGCTTGCCGCCACTCGACTCGCGAACGCCCTGCCGGGACAGGTCAGCACGGGCAGGCTGGCCCAAAGGGCATCGCTCGCAGTCGTGCCGGCGTTGTAGGGCAGCGTGTCGAGGAAGAGGTCGGCGGCGCGATACCGCGCCAGATACTCACCGAAGGCGAGCTTGGGGGCAAAGACCAGCCGCTCGGGGCGGAGGCCGCGGTCGGCGGCGTGCCGGCGCAGATTCCGTTCGGCGTCCGGACCGCCGCCCAGGAGCAGCAGCACACTGCCCGCAGCGGCTGCGAGGATCCGCATCCAGCTGTCGAAGGACTCGGGGGTGATCTTGTAGCTGGCGTTGAAGCAGCAGAAGACGAAGCCCTGCGCCGGCAACCCGAGCTGCGCCCGCGTGAAGGTCTTGTCCGCGATCACCCGCTTGGAATCGTTGGGTTGATAGCTCGGCAGATAGGCGATCTTCTCCGAGTAGTGCTGCCGGTACTGCGGCGGGACGATGACGGCGTCGGCAAGGAGATAATCCATGAACTCCCCGCCCACGGTGCCGAGATAGCCGAGCCAGCTCACCTGGACCGGGGCAGCGCGCAGCGCCATGATGCGCGGCCGAGCATGGCGCGTATAGCCGCTGAGATCGACCGCGATGTCGATCTCGAGACGCCGCGCCAGGGCGGTGACCTCATGATCGGGCAGATCAGCGACCGGCAGGAAGCGGTCGAAGGCCGCTGCGGCGCGCTCGCGAAACTCGTCTCGAGCATCCGGTCCCAACGAGAACGCGGTGATCTCGAAGCGCGATCGATCGTGAGTCTCGAACAGCTCAGCCGCGAGGGCCGCCAGCGCATGATTGCGGAAGTCGGCGGAGAAGTACCCGATCCGTATTCGATCGTGCTCCGCGTGGGGCAGCGGCGCGATTCTCTGTCGCGGCGTGCATTCCTCCCTTACCCAGATCTCTGCGGCTCGCCGCTGCAGAGCCGGCGAGTCGCTGAGCGACAGCATGGAAAATGGAGTGGCTACCGGCTCATCGTGCTCGATGCCCGCCGTGATGCGGGCCAGGTCCGCGTCGAAGTCCGCCCAGTCGCAGATCTGCATGCGCGCTTGACGGCAGATTCCGGCAAGGAATCTGGCGCCTGGCTGGAGTGAGAGCGCGCGTTGGTAACTTGCGACCGCGTCGGCGCTGCGTCCGAGCTCCTCCAGCGTCATGGCCTCATTGCGATAAGTGTCCGCATCCGGCGCGATGGCGAGCGCCCGCTCGTAACTGGCGAGCGCATCGCGATGGCGGCCGAGCTGGTGGAAGGTTACGCCCAGGTTCATGTGGGCGCGCACGTTGCGCGGCGCTATCTCGAGAGCCTGGCGATAGCTCGCAACCGCCTCGTCGAAGCGCTTGAGCGAGCGCAACGTGATGCCGCGATTGCTGTGGGTCGCGGAGGAATCCGGGTTGAGGGCGAGCGCCCGCGCGTAGCTCTCCAAGGCCTCGTCGAGCCGCTCGAGCGCGTGCAGGGTCACGCCGCGATTGTTGAGCGTCTCGGCGTGCAGCGGCCGCGCCGCAAGGGCCTGATCGTAGCTCTGCAAGGCGGATTCATACCGCTTGAGCTCGTGCAGCACTGCGCCCCGATTGTTGAGCGCCTCGGCGTCATCAGGCCGGACGGCGAGCGCCCGCTCGAAGCTGGCCAGGGCGGCCTCCCTGCGCCCGAGCTCCTGGAGCACGACGCCCCGATTGTTGTGCGCTTCGGCGTGGTCCGGTCGCAAACCGATCGCCCGCTCATAGCTCGAGAGCGCCTCCTCGGGCCGCTGCTGCGATCGCAGTACCGTGCCGCGGTTGTTCCAGGCCGCGCCGCAGTCCGGTTGCAACACGAGTGCGCGGTCATAGCTCGCCAGGGCCTCGTCGTATCGCCTGAGGTCCTGCAGGGTGAGGCCGCGATTGAAGTGCGCCTCCGCGTAGGCCGGCGCGAGGGCGAGCGCGCGGTCGTAGCAGCCGAGGGCGCTCAGGTGCTTCCCGAGGTCTCGCAGCACGTTGCCGTAGTTGTTGTGCGCCGTGGGCTCGTTCGGCAAGCGCGCGGCGGCGCGCCCCAGAAGGCCTGCGGCTTCCTCGGGGCGGCGGGCCTGCGCCAGGATGATCCCGAGCAGAGTGAGTGCGCCGGCGTGATTCGGCTGCTTGGCGAGAATCGCCCGGCTCAGCGATTCCGCCCGCGCGCGCTCACCTTTGCCGAAGAATGCCCATGCTTGCTGGATGGCAGCGGCCGCAGGGCCGGGGGGAGCGTGGGGTCGCGGCGCCGGTATCGAGAGCGGTCTGGCCGCCGCGCGGGGGTTGCGTCTGCTCATTGGCGCAACCTTGGCAGGATAGGGTCACGCCCGCAGCGAAATATGTCGCATTTCGATGCGCAGTCACCGCCAGGTGCACGGCCGGATGTGGCCGGCAGGTGCGCGACTCAGGCCTCGGGCGCCGGCTGAGCCCGGACCTCCGGTCCGATGGCCGCCCAGGCGCCACGGATCTCCCCCAGCAGGCCCAGCACCTCGGTGACGGCCGCGGCATCGCTGTTCAGGTTCGCGTGCATCAGCCGGCGTGTCATGTATTCGTACAGGTTGCTCAGGTTCTGCGCGAGCGGTCCCCCCTTCTTGAGGTCGATACTGCCGCGCAGCTCCGCGATCAGGATCACGGCCGCGTGCAGCAGGCCCGCCTTGCGGCGGGTCTCACCCATCTCGATGCAGGCGCGGGCCGCCGTCATTCGTGCCAGGGCGGCGTCGAAGACTGTGAGCACCAGCGCGTGCGGGTGGGTGTCCGCCACGGCGCCCTGCGCACTGACGCTGCGGTAGGCGGCGAGCTTCGACTGCGGCGTATGGAGACTCACGAGGCAGGACTCCTGCGGTTGCAGATACCGCAGATAGCGGCTTTGCCGCCCGAAACTTGAGCCGGCGCCTCAGCCTCAGGCGCTCTGCGTACCCTGCACCTGCGGCAGGCTCGCAAAGGCCTGCGTGAGGTAGGAGGAGGTCGTCTGCAACGACGACAGCAGTGTGTTGAGGGACGCGTACTGCTGCGTCAGGCTGGCGGATAGCGCATTCATCTGTTGCTGCAGCTGGTCGCTCTGCTGGGTCAGCGCGTTCTCCTGGCTGACCAGTGTCTGGCTGGTCGTGGAGATCGGGCCGCCGGAGCCGAGGTCGGTCGTAATCTGGCTGTTGAGCGACGTGGCGACACCGCTCGTGCCGCTGAACAGCTGGCTCACGGCGCTGTAGTCGGAGGAGAGCGCCGCGGAGAGGGTGGCCTCGTTCAGGCTGAGCGTGCCGTCGCTGTTGGTAGTGATGCCGATGCTCGCCAGGGAATCATAGGTCGGCGATCCCGTGTCGACGATGCTGTAGAGCGCCGATTGGAGCTCGTTCTGGATGCCGAGGAGCAGGGGATTGCCCATCATCGCGCCGGCCGTGCCCGTCGTAGAGTCGTAGCTGCCGAGCGATGAGAGCGAGCCCTGCAGCGTGTTGTACGCCGAGACGAACGCCTGGATGTTGGTTTCGATGCTCGAGGTATTGGTCGCCACCGTCAGCATGGCCGCAGCGGTCGTCGTGGCTGCGAGGCTCAGCGTGACGCCGCTCAGCGCATCCGTCACGGTGTTGCTGGCGCTCGTGTACGGCACGCCGGCTATGCTGAACTCGGCGTCCTGCGGGGTGCTCTCCTCGGTGTAGTTACCCGTCTTGCCGGCGCCGTAGGTGAAGGCCGACAGCCCGTTGCCGCTGTCCGTCTCGGCGACCGCGATGGTGTTCGATGCGCCCGTCAGGGACGAGGTCAGCACCAGGTGCGCACCGTCGGTGCCCGTGACCACGCTGGCCTCGATTCCGGGGTTGCCACTCGCGGAGTTGATCGCGGCGGCGATTGCGGCGACGGTGTCGTTGCTGTCGTTGATCGTGACGGTGAAGCTCGCACCCCCGAGCGAGAGCTGTAGTGTGCCCGTCCCGGTGGTGGCGGAGCTGCCTCCCGCAAAGGCGCTGGAGACGAGCTGCTGAGCCTGGGCAAGCTGGCTCACGCTGACCGCGTAGCTGCCGAGCACCGCGTCGGACCCGGCGGTCGCCGTGAATGCCGTCGAGTCGGTGCTCGAGGCGGTCTCGCTGCCGAACGCGCTCGGCGCGTCGAGCGCGCCGAGTGAGGACTGGAACGTCGAAAGCGCGCTCTGTAAGGTGCCGACCGCCGAGATCTGCGCCGTGACCGCCTGGGTCTGATTGGAGATGACGGTTTCCTGCGGATCCTGGGTGGCCGCGACCAGCTGCGAGACCAGGCTGCTGACGTCGATGACCGATCCCCCAGCGGCGCCGGCGCTACTGTTGCTGGCGACCGTGACGATCGGCGTGGTGCTGGAGACGCTGGAGGTGCTGGACATCCGGGTCGGTCTTTCGCTTAAGCGAATCGAGGGTGGGGCCTTGCGGCGCCCACCCTCGGGATCGCTAGTGGCTGATGTCTCTTCGGCTCAGGGGCTTTCCTTACGCCAGCTTCTGCAGCAGCGTGAGGACGTTCTGCGGGATGGTATTGGCCTGTGCCACCATTGCCGTGCCCGCCTGCTGCAGGATCTGCGCCGTGGACAGGCTCGAGGTCGCCTGGGCGTAGTCCGTGTCCTCGATCGCGCTCTCCGCGGAGCTCAGATTGGTCGAGTCCGTGCTGAGGCCGGTGATGGCGGCCTGGAACCGGTTCTGATAGGCGCCCAGATCCGCGCTGCTCGTCGCGATCTGCTGTAGCGCCGCAGTGATGGAGATCAGCGCCAGGTTCGAGTTGTCCACCGTATTGACGTTGAGGCCGCTGAGGTAGCTGGCGGCGGAGGTCGTCGTCGCAGTGCCTGCCGTCGGCGTGTACGCGCCAATGGTGTCGGAGCTGTCGACGCCGAGATCCTGAAGGGTGCCGGTGCCGGCCGTCACGCTGTTGCCGGCGGCGTCCGTTGCGCTCGCCACCGAGAACTGCACGACATCGCCCGCTCCTGCGGTCTCCGTGCCGCTCAATTGGATGCCCGTGCCGGCGCTATTGACCGTGGCTACGATGTTGCCCGACGAGCTCAGCGCCTGATTGATCGCGGCCGCGACGCTCGTGAGGTCCGTGCTCTCGGTGCCCGACAGCGTGATCGCGCTGGTGGTATAGCTGTTCCCGTCCACTTTCACGGTCAGCGTCACGGAGGCGCCATCGACCGCGGTGTTGAGGCCGGTCGAGCCGGCGAGGCCGCTGGCGCTGTAGGTGCCCACGGTACCCGCCGTCGTGGGGATGTTCGTGCCGGCGGCGGTGGTCGCCGAGCCCGCGACACTGGTCGCTCCGCTGTAGTAGTTGCCGATATTGCTTGCGCTCGAGCTCGAGATCCCGCCGACCGTGATCGACTGTCCGGCGTTGGCGCCGACCTGGAACGTCGCACCTTGGAAGCTGCCGTCCAGCAGGTTGACGCCGTTGAAGTTGGTCTGTGAGGAGACGCTGTTGATGTCGTTCATCAGCTGCGTGAACTGCGCGTTGAGGTCCTGCCGATCCTGGGAGCTGTTCGTGGCGTTCAGCGACTCCACCGCGAGATCGCGCATCGACTGCAGGTCCGTGGTGACTTCCTGCAGCGCCCCGGCGGCGGTCTGGGCGAGCGACACGCCGTCATTCGCGTTCTGCGAGGCCTGGGTCATGCCGTTGATCTGCGAGGTCATGCCCTGGACGATCGCGTAGCCCGCGGCGTCGTCCGCAGCGGTATTGATGCGCAGGCCCGTGGAGAGCTGCTGCAGCGAGGTCTGCAATTCATTGCCCGACGTGGTCAGCGCGTTCTGCGCGATCAGCGAGTCAATGTTCGTGTTGAGGACGAGTGACATGGTATGAGACTCCTGAAAGTTACTCTCAGGCGCCGGACACCCGTCCGTCGCGCTGGCGCCGGGAGCGGCCATACGGCTGCTTCCGGTCAGGCACTTTATCGGTGGGCCGGAGCGGAACTTGAATGGCCCGGAGGCGATGTGGGGAAAGTGCGCGCTGCGTCACAATTGCGGCCCGTTTCAGGAGATGTAGTTGAACAGGGAGAGCTTCGCGAGGGAGGCGTAGGCGTCCTCAGCGGCCTGCAGCGCGGTTTCCTCGGTGCTGAGCTGCGTCGTCGCGGCGGCGTAGTCCGTGTCCGACAGGCTCGAGATCTGGGTCTGATAATCGGTCTGCTCGCTCTGCTCGCTCGACTGCGCGGCGGTCACGGCATTGATGCGGGCGCCGACCGAGGCCTGGACGTCGTTCAGGCTGTTGGCCGCGGAGCTGAGCTGCTCGATGGCCTGCGAGATCTGGCTGGCCGTCTGGCCGGAATTGGTGCTCGTCGAATTGAGGGTGGTGACGAGGCTCTGCAGCGTCGCGAAGACGCTCGAGGTGCCCGCGGGCGCTACGGTGAACGCATCGCCCGCCGCCGGCGTGCCGTTCACGGCGACCTGAACGCCGTTGAAGGAGATCGTGCCGCCAGTCGTGCTGTCGTAGGTGCCCTGGGTCACCACTGTCGGGCTGCCGCCCGTGCCGGCCGTGACCTGGTACTGGGTGGGGCTGGTGAAGGTGAGGGTGTACGTGTCCGGCACCCATTGTGAGGCATCCGTCACGGTACCCGGTCCGATCGAGCCGCTGCCGGTGTTCGTGGACGCCGCCGAGGTCGTGAAGGTGCCATTGCCGGCCGGGATGTTCATGAACACCGAGCTGCCGGTGTCGCTGCTGGAGATGGACTGATTCTCGCCGATCTGCACCTGGCTCGTCTCATCGGCGCCGGAATACGTCACGGTGCCGCCGTTCTGGGAGAAGGGCTGGGTGGTGCTCGCATAGCCTGCGAACAGGTAATTGCCGTTGGTGTCGGTGCTGTTGGCGATCGACACGAGCTGCTGCAGCTGCTGGCTGAGCTCGGTGGCGATGTCCTGAAGCTGCGAGCTCGAGAGCGAGGAATTGTTCGCCTCGTCGGCCAGGCTCTGCGCGCTTTGCAGGACGTTGGTGGCGTTGGTGAGCGCCTGCTCCTCGAGCTTGAGATTGGAGCTCGCCAGGTTGCCGTTGCTCGTGTATTGCTGCGAAGCAGACAGCTCCGTGTTGAGCTGATTGACCTGCACCATTGCGGCAGGGCCGTCGGCGGCGTTCTGCAGAGTCAGGCCGGTGGACAGCTGATTCTGGGTGGTCGAGATCGCGTTGTCCAGCGCCTCGATCGAGTCGATGGCGTTGGCCTGGAACGTCAGGGTCGATATGCTGGTGAGGCTCACGGTGTTATCCGCCGTTGGCGCTGATGGCGCTGATGAGGGAGCTGAACAGCTGGCCGGAGACCTGGATCACCTCCGCCATGGCCTGATACGCCTGCTGATACTGCAGCATGCTCGCCGCCTGCTCGTCGAGGTTGACGCCGGAGACGTTGTTGACGGCGGTGGTGGCGTTCTGGTTTGCGGTCTGCTCGGTGGTCGCGTTGTTCTGCGCCTGCTGCGTCACCACGCCCACCTGGCTGACGATGTTGTTGGCCGCGGCGCTGACGGAGGTGGTCCCGCCTGCCAGCGTCGAGGCCGACAGGGCGTTGATCATGGCGTACAGATTGCTGTTGTCGCCGGTGTTCGACGCGCTGTTCGGGCTCACGGTGAAGGTGTCGCCGCTCGCCGGCTGCCCTGTCAGCGTGAGCTGGATGCCGTTGAAGTCGATCGGGTCGCCGCTTGTATAGGTGCCGGTCGCTACGGGATCGGGGTTTCCGGCTTCGGCGACCGAGTACTGGCCATCGGTCCCGAAGGTCACGGTGTACGCGCCCGAGACCCAAGTGCTGGGGTCGGTCACCCCCGCGGAGCTCACGGCTCCCGTCCCCGTGTTCGCCGAGCCCGCGGCAGCCTGTACCAGCGAGGCCGCCGCGACCTGCGACGGGCTGGTCAGCTCCATGGAGAAGCCGGCTGCCGCGCCGGCGGTGGGCTGGATGAGAAAGCTGTCATCGTCCTGCGGCGTGCCGCCGACCACGATGGAAAGCCCGGCGCCCACGAGGGGACTCGTGCTCGTGCCGCTGCCGGTGAGTGCAACCGACTGTCCGGTAGTCACGTCGGTGAGCTGCCAGGGGTTTGCGCCGCCGGTGTATTGCAGCTCGTAATCGTCCGTGGTGAGGTCGCTCAGATCGGTCCGGGTGACGGTGAGTGCGCCGCTGCCCGCATTGTTCGCATCGGGCAGGACCTGCACGCCGCCGACGGCGAACATGGGCTGGCCCGGGGCGCCGGTCGAGTCCATGCCGGACTGCTGCTGCTGGTTGACGACCGTGGCCACTGCCACGGCGATCTGGCCGATGGCGTTGGTTGCGGGATCGAGCACCTGGCTGCGGGCGCTCAGCAGCCCGCCGAGCTCGCCGCCGCTCACCTCCGAGGTAATGTCTGCCGTGGTGCCGCTGCTGCCGCCGCTGGTGATGCCGATGTCGAGCTGCGAGGGATCATAGGCGTTCGGAATCGTCGTCAGTGTCTGCGCGACTCCTCCCGTGACCAGCGCCTGGCCGTTGCCGATGTAGACATTCACCTCGTTGTTGCCTTGGGAGGCGGTCTGCACCGACACGTACTGGCTCAACTGGTTGATGAGCTGGTCGCGCTGGTCCATGAGCTGGTTCGGCGTCTGTCCGTTGGCCGAGCCCGCGGCGATCTGCTGGTTGAGCTGTGCGATCTGGCTCGAGAGGGTATTGACCTCGGTGACATCGCCGCTCAGCTGCGACTCGAGTTGACTGCCGTATTGGGAGAGCTGCGAATCGTACGTCTGAACCTGCTGGGCGAGCGCCTGGCCGCTGCTCAAGAGAGCCTGGCGGGCGGCGGTGGAAGTCGGCGTGGTGGCGAGCGTCTGCAACGCGTTCACGAAGCTCTGCAGGGTGGCGGTGAGCCCCGTGCTCGAGTCGCTCAGCATGTTGTCGACCTGGGTCGCCTGCGTGGCGAGCGTGTTCGAGCTCGAATAGCTCGACTGCGTGGAGTTGACCTGCTGGGCGAGGTATGCGTCGTACGCCCGGGTGATACTCGAGACGTCGACGCCGCTGCCGACGTAGCCGGAGCCGGTCTGCTGCCCGGGCAGCTCGCTGAAATTGGCCGTCTCGACGTCGTAGCCCGGGGTGTCGGCGTTCGAGATGTTGTTGCTCGTGACGTCCAGCGCCTGCTGGAACGCGAGGAGCCCGGAGACACTGGTGGAGAGCAGGTCGGCCATCCGTCATCCTTAGAGCGTATTGCTGCCGGAGGTTGTCGGCAGCGAGTCCGCCGACTTGAGGAGTGCGGCGCCGGGGTGCCCGGCGCCCGATGCGCCCTGGCGGCCCTGCGTCAGGGCGCGGCTCAGGGTATTCGCCACCGCCCCGAGCTTGCCGGCATACGCGGGGTCGGTGGCGTAACCGCCCCGTTGCAGGGCAGCCGCGAACGCCTGGGTGTTGGCACCCGTGCCGAGGGCGGCCGCGTAGCGGGGGTTGCTCTGGAGCAGCGTGACATAATCCTTGAAGCACTGGCTGGGCGTGGCGTAGGCGCGGAACTGGGCTTTGACCGCCGTTGCCGTGCCGCCGTCATATTCCAGGGTGTCGCTCTGGACGCTCGTCCCGCTCCAAGCGGCGCCGGCCTTGATGCCGAACAGGTTGTTGCTGGTCGAGCCGCCGGCATTACGCGGTACGCTCCGCCCCCAATCGGTCTCGAGAGCCGCCTGGGCGACGAGACTGACGGGGCTGACGCCGAGCCGCCGGGCGGCCTGCTGCGCATCGGGCCAGAGCGACTGGGCGAATTGGAGCTGCTGTGCGGTGCTCGGGCAGGAGCCGGCATTCGTGCTCGCCTGTGTTACGGCGCTCGTGCCGGCGGGGCTGCCGTGCGCGGCCGCGGCGCCGCTGGAGGTCGTCGACGCGGCGGACGTTGTCGAGGTGGTAGAGCTCGCCGAGGTTGTTGAGCTCGTCGAGCTCGCCGAGGTTGTTGAGCTCGTCGAGCTCGCCGACGTTGTTGAGGTCGTCGAGTCCGTAGAGCTTCCCTCGGTGGTACCCGGTAATCCTGAGCGTCGCAGCTGCTGCACGAGCATGTCGGCGAGACCGAGCCCACGACCCTTGCTGATCTCGGCGGCGATCTGATCGTCGTACATGTCCTGGTACATGCTCGCCTGAGCCGAGCCGAACAGCGGATCCGAGAAGTTCGCCTGGCGCATGCTCTTCAGCACCATGCTGGTGAACAGGCTCTCGAACTGCTGCGCGGCCTCGCGCAGCGCCTGCGGGTTGTGCGCCGCCGCCGCCTGTTGCAGCGTCGTCAGGTTACCCGCATCAACGAGCGCGTTGGGATCGACGAGGGGCAGGGTCATATGACTATCAATTGGGCGCGCAGCGCGCCCGCCTCCTTGAGAGCCTCGAGAATGGCCACGAGATCGCCAGGGGCGGCGCCCACGGAGTTCACGGCGCGCACGATCTCCTCGAGATTCACCCCGGCCGGAAACTCGAACATGTGCCCCTTCGCCTGCTTCACATTGAGCGTGCTCACGGGAGTGACGGTGGTCGTGCCGTTACTGAAGGCGTTCGGTTGACTTACATTGGAGCGTTCGGTGAC
The DNA here is from genome assembly GCA_050739095.1 of Steroidobacteraceae bacterium. GTDB lineage: Bacteria > Pseudomonadota > Gammaproteobacteria > Steroidobacterales > Steroidobacteraceae > 13-2-20CM-66-19. The sequence continues at coordinate 34,861 of JBOIAR010000028.1, forward strand.
GGTGACCATGAGGGAGCCGCTTGCCACGGCCGCCGCCATTACGTGCACCTCCGAGCTGATCACGACGGTACCGGTTCGCGAGTTGATGATGACCCGCGCGGGTGGTGTAGCCGGATCGATGTTAAGACGTTCCAGCGTGGACACGTAGGCGATGCGCTGGCTCGGGTCGACCGGCGCGCGCACCCGCACCGAAACGGCGTCGAGCGCTTCGGCGGTCCCGGCGCCGAGCAGCCTGTTGATCGCATCGGTCAACCGTGTCGCAGTGGTGAAGTCCGGCGTGTCGAGGTTCAGGGTGACGTACGCGCCCGTATCGAAGTTGTTCGGTACCGCTCGTTCCACCGTGGCGCCGTTCGGAATTCGCCCGCTGCTCGGCACGTTCACCGTGATGCTCGAGCCGTCCTTGCCTTCGACGCCGAAGCCGCTGACCAGGATGCTGCCTTGCGCCATCGCGTACACCTGGCCGTCGGCGCCGCGCAGCGGTGTCATGATGAGGCTGCCGCCCCGCAGGCTCTTGGCGTTGCCGATCGAGGAAACGGTGACGTCGATGGTCTGGCCGGGCTTGGAGAACGGCGGCAGGCTGGCGTGCACGGTCACGGCCGCGACGTTCTGCAGCATCGGATTGGTGTTGGGGGGCACGGTCACGCCGAACTGCGCCAGCATATTCTCGATGCTCTGGATCGTGAAAGGCGTCTGTGTCGTCTGGTCGCCCGTGCCGTCGAGCCCGACGACCAGGCCATAACCGACGAGCTGGTTGCTGCGCACGCCGGCCACGCTCGCCAGGTCCTCGACGCGCTCCGCGCGCGCCGTACCCGCCACGACGAACAGGCAGAGGAGGGCGACGGCGAAGGGCGGCCTGCGGCGGCGCGGGCCCGGGCGACGGTTGTTCACTGGACTCACGAATGCTCCGGTCAGAAGGGCAGCCAGGAGAAGTTGAAGAAACGCGAGAGCAAGCCCGGGGCGTTCGCATCGTTCAGCGCGCCGTGCTGTCCGTAGGCGATGCGCGCGTCGGCCACTTCCGTCGACGGTATGGTGTTGTCCGGAGCGACGTCGACGGGGCGGATCACGCCCTCCAGCTTTATGTACTCGCTGCCCTGGTTGAGGTCGATTTCCTTCGTTCCCTGGATCACCAGGTTGCCGTTCGACAGCCGCTTGATCACGGTCACCGAGATGTCACCCACCAGGCTGTCGCTCTGCTTGCTGTCACCAGCGCCGCTGAACGAGTTGGCGTTGTTCAGGTTGCCGCTGAGCACCGGCGTGCCGTGAATGGTCACCGGCAGTCCAAGTATCGTCGGGGCGGCGAGGGAGTCCTTGGTGGTCTTCGACGTGTCGGTTTGCGAGCTCTTCGCCGCGGTGGTCGTCTCCTCGAGCACAACGGTCACCACGTCGCCGACGTTGCGGGCCGTCGGATTCTCGAACAGCCCGCCGCTGTAGCCGGTGTGGAAGATGGCGCCGTCCGCGGGCGGCGCGGGGGGTTGCGGAAAGTTGAGCGCCTGGTCCTGTTTGCCCGCGTGGTGCGTGGCACAGGCGGCGAGCAGGGACAACGCCGCGGCGGGCAGCGCGCGCAGCAGGGCTCTCACGGACGACTCACATGTTCTCGGTTGCATACTGCAGCATCTGGTCCACGGTCGAGATCGCCTTCGAATTCATCTCGTAGGCGCGCTGGGTTTGAATCATGTTGACGAGCTCCTCGACGACGTCGACGTTGGAGCTCTCGAGCTCGCCCTGGGTGACGGTGCCGAGCCCGTTGACCCCGGGCGTGCCGGTCTGCGGCGAGCCGCTCGAGGCCGACTGCACCAGCAGGTTCTGGCCGATCGGCTGCAGGCCGGGGGGGTTGATGAAGTTGGCGAGCTGCAGCTGTCCGACCTGAGTCGGCGTGGACTGGCCGGGCAGCAGCACCGTCACCGTCCCGTCGGTGCCGATCGTCACGCTCTGCGCCCCCTGGGAAATGGTGACGGCGGGCTGCACCACGTAGCCGCTCGAGGTGACGAGCTGGCCCTGGGCATTGGTCTGGAACGTGCCGTCGCGGGTGTAGGCGAGAGTGCCGTCGGGCATCTGGACCTGGAAGAAACCCTGCCCCTGGATGGCGACATCGAGCGGGTTCCCGGTCTGCGTGAGGCTCCCCTGGCCGTATTCCTTCTCGGTGGAGACGACCTCCACGCCCGTGCCGATGTTGAGTCCTGACGGCGATTGGGTCGTCTGCGAGGTATCCGCGCCGACCTGAGTCTGGTTCTGGTACAGCAGATCCTCGAATACCGCGCGATCCTCCTTGAAGCCGGTGGTATTGACGTTGGCGAGATTGTTCGAGATGACGGACATCTCGGTCTGCTGCGCGTCGAGGCCGGTCTTGGCTGCCCATAGTGCTGCATCCACGGGTGTGATCTCCTCTTCAGGTGGACTGTAGGAGTTGCGAGGACGACTGCGCGTTGTTGTCCGCGCTCTCCATGGCCTTGACCTGCAGATCGAAGCTGCGCGCCAGGTCGATCATGTTTACCATGGCGCTCGCCAGGTCGACGTTGCTCGACTCGAGTGCGCCGGAGGTGATCTTGACGGAGGCGTCGGCCGGGGCCGTGCTGCCGGCGGCGAGCTGGAAGAGCCCGCCGGACTCGCGGGCCAGGCTGTCCGCCGGCGGATTGACGAGCTTGATGCGTCCGACCGTGGCGACGGTGCCCGGCGTTGACCCGAGCGGCACGACCGACACGGTGCCGTCGTCGGCGATCTTGATCGAGCCGCTGGGCGGTACGGTGATCGGGCCGTCGTCGCCCAGCACCGCCTGTCCCGTGCTCGTCTCCAGCACTCCATCGGAACTGATGTGCAGGTCGCCGTTGCGCGTGTAGGCCTCCTGGCCGTTCGGTCCCTGCACGGCTATGAATCCCTGCCCCTTCACGGCGACATCGAGCGGCCGGCCGGTGGTGTTGACCGAGCCCTCGCTGGTATCCCAGCCGGTGCTCGCATCCGTGGCATACACCCGGGACGCGTACCCGGACCCGGACACGGCCTGGCTCTGGAAAGCGGACAGATCGGCCTTGAACCCCGTGGTGCTGGCGTTCGCCAGGTTGTAGTTGTTGACGGCCTGCGCCTGCAGGATCTCCTTGGCCCCCGTCATTGCAACGTATAAGGACTTGTCCATCTTTAATTTGGCTGAAACGGGCCTGCGGCCGTTGCAGCGGCCAGCCCCATCACCGCGTTTGATCCCGCGCCCCCCCTGAGACCCGCCAGCGCGAGAGGGCGTGCCCCGGGAAACGGACGGCCCTGGGCCGCTCCCTTATTTGCTTTCGATCTCATCAGCCCTGGCTCGGGATGTTGATGACGTCCTGGGTGAGCTGGTCCTGGGTCGAGATCATCTCGGCGTTCGCCTGGAAGGCGCGCTGAGCGGTGATCATGTCGACCAGCTGCGAGGTGATGTCGACGTTCGAGTCCTCGAGCGCGCCGGACTGGATGGTGCCGAAGCCGCTGCCGCCCGCCACGCCCTGCACCGGCGCGCCGGAGGCGTAGCTCTGCTGCCACTGGGTGTTGCCGACCTGCTGCAGGCCCTGCGGGTCGGCGAAGTTCGCGAGCGCGAGCTGTCCGAGCGTGCTCGACTGTCCATTGGTGAAGTTCGCCTGCACGACCCCCGTCGAGCTGATGTTGATGCCCGTGAGACTGCCGGTCGTATAACCGTTCTGCGTCAGGGAATTGACGCCGAAGCTGTCGCCGTACTGGGTCGAGCCGCTGAAGTTGAACGTCATGTTCATGGCGGCGGCGCCGGTCGCGGGCGTGTAGCCGTCGAAGTCGAGCTGGCCATTCGCCGGCGCGGTCAACGTACCGGAGTCGTTGAAGGTCAGGCCCTGAGCACCACCGACGGCCGAGCCGTCCACGTACAGCTGCGCGGTCCAGTTGTTGGCCGTCGCGCCCTTGACGAAGTAGAGCTGTGCCGTATGCGCAGCCCCCAGGGAATCGTACACGGTGAGCGATGTGCTGTCGGTGTAGCTAGCGGGGTCCGACGGGCTGAAGGTCGCGTCGGCCGGCGCGGTGGCGTTCGACGGCAGGTTGAGATTGATGGTGGCGGTCGTGGTCGCCTGGGGCTGGCTCTCGGCGGTGGTGAGCTGCATGTTCGAGAGCTGCCCGGTGTTGAAGCCGCCGGTAGACAGGGGCGTATAGCCCTGGACCATGTCACCGGAGCTGTCCACCAGGTCGCCGTTCGAGTTGACCTGGAAGGCGCCGTTGCGCGTGTAGGCGACCGAGCCGTTGTTGCTGAGGATGAAGAATCCGTTGCCGCTCAGCGCCAGGTCCAGATTGTTCGACGTCGTGGTGATGTTGCCCTGCGCGAACTGCTGCGCCACGTCGGCGACCGCTACGCCGTTGCCGGTGGCGGTCGACGCCACGCCCTGCTGGGTCTGGGCGTACACGTCGGCGAACTCCGTATCGGATTCCTTGAATCCGGTGGTGTCGACGTTGGCGATATTGTTCGAGACGACGTTGAGGTCGGTATTGGCGGCGTCGACGCCGGACAGGGCGATATCGAATGACATGGAGGCGGTCTCCTTACTGGAGCTGGACGACCGAGCTCAGAGGAACCGAGCCGGCGTTGGTGTTGAGCGTCAGAGCCTGGGTGCTCGGATTGACCGATACGCTGGTCACGGTGCTGGCGAACATCGGAGTGAGAGAGCTCGACGAGCCGTCGCCGGCGGCTGTGACCGAAAAAGAGTAGACGCCCGTGGGTGCAGCAGCGCCGGAGCTGGTCAATCCGTTCCAGGTGAACGTGGTGGTACCGCCTCCCGACGGGGGCGTGACCGGGAAGCTCGACACGGCGTTGCCGTTCGCGTCGGTCACCTGCACCTCCAGGCTGCTGGCGCTCGAGGGGGCGGTCACCGCGCCGGTCACGGTGCTGCCGCTCGTGAGGGCGGCGGTGTTGGTCGAGGCGATCACCTGCTGGCCGATGAGGCTCGTACCGCTCGCGACCTGCGAGGCGAGCATGGAGCTCGAGAGATTGCTCATCGAGGTCTGCATGCTGTCCATGCCGCTGACCTCGCTGAAACTGGCGAGCTGGCTGACGAACGCCGTCGGATCGGTCGGCTGTGTGGGATCCTGGTCCTGCATCTGCGCAACCAGGAGGGAGAGGAAGTCACTCTCGCTCAATTGCGGCATGGCCATGCCGGAGGCCGAGGTGCTCGAGGCGCTCGCGGCGGCGGCGGCGGTCTGGGCGGCGTAGGCGCCGACTGAATCGACGGACATAGGTGTTGATCCTCGGTATTACGGGGTGGCTCAGCTCTGCCCGAGCTTCAGGGTGTCCAGCATCAGCTGCTTGGAGGTGTTGAGAACGTCCGCGTCGTTCTGGTACGAGCGGGAGGCTGAGATCATGTCAGCCATCTGCTCCACGACGTTGACGTTCGAGGAATAGACGTAGCCGTTGGCATCGGCGAGCGGGTTGCCCGGATCGTAGCTCGCGGTGCCCGGAGTGTTGCTCTCGACGATACCCTGGACCATCACCGAGGCGTCCGCGGCCTGCGAGGGATCGGCGCCGGGAGCGCCGCTGGCCAGGGAGCCCTGCACCGCCTGGAACACCGGGTAGCGCGCCTTGTACGAGCCCTCGGGGCTGCTGCTGACGCTGTCGGCGTTCGCGAGGTTGCTCGCGACGGTGTTGAGGCGGACCGACTCGGCGGACATGCCGGAGCCGGCTATATTGAATATATTGGAGAGAGCCATGGGTGACCTGCGGGGGGTTGTCGAGTGCGCGGAGTGACGTCGGGGTGGCCTGCGGGCTAGCCGGTGATCGCGGTGGTCAGGTCGCTGAAGCGGTCCTCGAGAAAGGTGAGGGACGCCTCGTAGCGCACGTTGTTCTGGGCGAACGCGCTCTCTTCCATCTGCGAATCGACGGTATTGCCGTCGAGAGACGGGGCGAGCGGCACGCGGTACTTCAGGTATTGCTCGGTCGACACGCCGCTCTGCGGCGAGCTGGCGGTCACATCGTCGGGGCTGGTCGTCTCCGGCTGCAATGCGCCGCCGGCGGAGGCGGGCGCTCCCGGCTCCTGGCTCACTGCCGAGAGCGCCGCACGGAAGTCGACGTCGCGCGCGAGGTAGCCCGGGGTGTCGGCGTTGGCGAGGTTTGCCGCCAGCACGTCGGCGCGCTGGGAGTAAACCTCGAGGGCATCGGGTTGGATGCCGAGATAAGCGTCGAGGTTGAACGGCATGTCGGAATTCCGGCGGTCAATGGGCCTGCCGGACAACGAGCAAGACGCATGCCAAGTTGGTGTCGTGGCGGCTGCGGCGCTTTGAGGGGCCGCAGGGGGCGCCGGAATGTGAGTTGGTTCACGCGGCGCGGCAACGGTTCGCCGCCGCCCTGCCGCCTGGCGCGGCACTCGCCTTCGACACGCTATCGGCACGGCGGATTCCTACTTGAGCCTCCCGTGGTTCGCCAGCCCCTGGCGCGGAGCTTGCAGGCGATCTGCCCATGAATGAGCTTGCGTCGAAATTCCGTCGCCGTCTGACCCGTCGCAGTGCGCGTGTGTTGCTGTGCGGAGCGCTTTGCGTCGGGGCTGCTGCTGCCGGGGCCGCGATACAACCGCTCGCTTCCATCAGGAACGCGGCGCAGGCGTTCGTGCGCTCGCAGATGCCTCCCGGGCAGAGCGACATCGTGATCACCGTCGCCAGCCTCGACCCGCGCCTGCGTCTCGCGCGTTGCAGCGCGCGGCTGCAAGCCTTCCTTCTTGCCGGAGTCCGCATGCAGGCGCAGGTGTCGGTTGCCGTCGGCTGTCGCCAGGGGGCCGACTGGACGATTTACGTGCCGGTCACTGTGCAGTCGCGGATTCGCGTGTGGGCGCTGCGCGCGCCTGAAGTCCAGGGCGCCCGGCTCACCGTCGCGGATGTCTTGGCGGAGACACGCCTGGTGGGCGGACTCGTGGTCGGGTATGTCACGGATCCCTCGCAGCTCACTCGCGCCACTCTGCGCCATTCCCTGCCTGCGGGGGCGGTTCTGACTTCCGAGGACCTGCTGCCGGATTTCATGGTGCGCCAGGGCGAGCAGGTGACTCTGGTCGCTGCCATCGACGGCATCGAGGTGCGCGCGGCGGGACTCGCCTTGCAGAACGGACGCTATGGCGCGCTCATACGGGTGCAGAACGCTTCCTCTTCCAAGGTGGTTCAAGGGGTCGTCGAGAGCGACCGTGTGGTCGATGTCAGCCCCTAAAGTATTGCCACCCCCGGCCGATACACGGTCGAAGGACCCTGAGGAAACCGAATATGAGTAATAAAATCAGTGGGTTGAACCCTCCTGCGTTGCAGGAGGCCGTGCCATTGGCCACCCCGGGCAACGGCACCCGTTCGCCAGCGAGCTCGCCCTCTTCGTCGGCGCGGGACTCAGAGAGCCCGGGCGTCGCACCCGCCGGCTCATCCTCGGGCACGGGCGATGTGCACATCACGGACTCCGCCAGCCAGCTGGCTTCTCTCGAGCAGACACTGCGCAGCCTGCCGGCAGTGGACGGGGCGCGCGTCGCGCAGCTGCAAACCGCGATCGAGCAGGGAACCTATACGGTGCAGCCGCAGCACGTGGCGGACCAACTCATCCAGCTCGAGCAGTCTCTCGCCGAGCTTCCCGCAGGCTGATGCGTGGAACCGGGCATCTGCCGCGAGCACCTGACGACGCTGTTGCGCGAGGAGTCCGCGCTTCTCGCCGAGCTCGAAGAGCTGCTGCAGCGCGAGTCCGGCATTCTCGAGTCCTCTGACGTCCAGGCCCTGGAGGCGACGACCCGCGCCCGACAGGAGCGGGTGGGTGCGCTCGCCCGCATCGAGGAGCAGCGCCGCTCGCTCTGCGCGGTGCACGGCTTCTCCGCGGATCGCGCCGGCCTGGAAAAGCTGATTGCGTGGTGCGACAGTCGTGGGACGCTGCTACCGCGCCTGCGCGAGTGTGCCGAGCGCGCCGTGCGTTGCCGCGACCTCAACGATCGCAACGGAATCGTGGTCGGCGCGCGCCTGAAGCGCGTCGGGTCGATGCTGGATGCCCTCACCGGCCGTCCGAGCCGATCCGACACCTACGGCCCGCGAGGCTATAACAACCCCAACACCCGTCCGGGACGCGTACTCGGCGCGGCGTAGCCGCTAACCCAGCGCATCCCGGAGCGCGGTGACCTCCTGCGCGGATTCGGCGAGAAAGCGCTCACATGCCAGCTGATCGAGCCGCAGCCGCTGCAGCGGCTTGGCGCAGTGCACCTGCGCGGCGAGGGCGCTCGAGTCCCCGTTGACCTCCGCGAGGAGCGTGCCGACCACGAGGACATCCGTCAGCGTGGGTGCGCCGCGCGATTCCCGCTCGAGGTTCTCCGACTCGTGCACCGCCCGCACGATCTCGTCCGCGATGCCCCAGTTCTCGAGGAGCGCGGCGGCGATGCTGAGATGCCAGTCATGCTCGATGGTCTGGTAAGCAGCCGCATCGCAGAAGAGGGAGCGATGGCGGCTCGCGCGCGTGAGGATATAGAGGCGGCCGATGCCCTGCAGCAGGCCGGCAAGCAGCGCCGTGTCGGCGCTGACGCTCGTGAGGCGGCGCGCAACGACGAAGCAGAGGCTCGCGACCTGTACGCTGCGGCGCCAGAGAACGCCGAGCTGCATCTCGAGGCCGCGCAGCGCCGGCGCCTCATGCAGCTGGCGCACGGCGAAGGCGATCGTTGCGCTGCGCACCGTATCGACTCCCACGCGCGTCACCGCCGAGCGAAGATCGGTGACCGGTGCGCCTGCGGGGTTGAGCGCCGCGGAGTTGGCCATGCGGAGGAGTTGCGTGGCGAGCACCGGTTCGCCGCCGATGACGCGTACGATCCGCGTCGCATCGGTCTTCTCGTCGCTCAGTACGCGCTGCACGCGCATGACGACGTGCGGGAATCCGGGCAGCTCCACCTTGGCGCCGGAGAGCTCCGCGGCAAGCGCTTGCACGAAGGTGAATGCGACGTCGCGCTCCGCGCCGTCAGGGCTTGCGCGATCTGCGGGAGAAGTCGGGGAAGGTTGGGCGGGCATGGGGTGGCTCGCGGCGGTCCGGGCGTCAAACGCCAAGTGCGTTACGCAGGGCCTCGATCTCGTGCTCCGACTCGTCGATCAGCTTCTCGTAGCTCCCGCGGTCGATGTTCATCCGCTTGCAGGCGGCGACATCGTGCATGTTGAGCTCCAGGGTGTCGGGATGCTCCTTGAACGCGGTGAGCAGATGTCCGACGGTCAAGGCGTCCGTGAGGTCCGAGGGACCTTCGTGCTCGCGGGCGAAGTCCTCGTACTCGCTCACGGCCACGATGATCTCCTCGGCCATCTCCCAGTTCTCGAGCAGGGCCCTGGCGACCGGCGCATGCCAGTCGCGCACGATGGAGTTGTAGGCCGCCTGGTTGGCGAAGAGCGCCGGATGCCGGTTCGAGCGTGTGAGGATGTAGAGCTTGCCGATGCCATGCAGCAGGCCCGCGAGCATCGCGGTATCCGGGTTGACGCGGCTGAAGCGACGCGCCACGGCGTGCGACATGGCCGCGACGGCGGCACTGCGTTGCCAGAGCTCATCGAGCGGCTGCTCGAGCCCCTTCAGCGAGTCCACCTTCTTCAATTGCGACATGGCGAAGGCGATGGCGGCGCTGCGTACCATGTTGAATCCCATCCGGGCGATGGCGGTGCGCAGCTCCGTGATCGGTTTGCCGGTGAAATTGATGGCCGCGGAATTGGCGATCTGCATGAGGCGGGCGGCGAGCGCCGGCTCCGCGCCGACGATCCGCACCACCTTGTCCGGGGAGACCTCCTCGTCGGCGAGCACCTGGCGCACGCGCAGGGCGATGTCCGGGAAGCTGGGCAGATCCACCTTGCCCTTCGACAGCTCGGCGGCCAGCGCCTGCACGAAGGCGAAGGCCTCCGGATCGCCGAAGGCCTGCGCATGGTCTGCAACGGAGCTCTTCATCACTGCTGCACCCTCATCCCGCGTATCGGCGCATCCTGCCCGCAATTGAGACCTGGATCGTCAAATTGGTTCACGGATCGCCGCTCATTCGGGATCCATGCCGCCGAGAGCCTTCGTTTCCCGGGTGACGTCCATCGAATCCGCGAGCGAGAGGATCTTGCCGGCCACGCTCTCGAGTCCCATGACGTGTTCGGCGGCGCCGAGTGCCACCGCCTCGCCCGGCATCCCCCAGACGACGCTCGACGCCTCGTCCTGGGCGATCGTGTGGCCGCCGCTGTCGAGCATCTCCTTCAGTCCCCGTGAGCCGTCCTTGCCCATCCCGGTGAGCAGCACCCCGATGGCATTGCGGCCCGCGTTCTGCGCCACCGAGCGGAACAATACGTCCACCGACGGTTTGTGCCGGTTGACCGGCACGCCGTCATCCAGGCGGCAGACATAGCGGGTGCCATCGCGCACGAGCATCAGGTGACGGTCGCCCGGCGCGACGTAGGCATGTCCCGCGAGCAGGTGCTGCCCGTCCTGCGCCTCGCAGACCGACATCGGGCAGCAATCGTTCATGCGGCGCGCAAAGGGCGTGCTGAACGCTTTGGGGATGTGCTGCGCGATGACGACACCCGGACAATCGGGCGGCAGTCGCATGAGCACCGACTTGATCGCCTCGGTGCCGCCGGTGGAGGCGCCGATCGCAATGATGCGATCGGTCGTGCGCATCGGCCGGCCGCGGGACGGCCCTTTGGGCAGCACGGCATCGGCGCTGTGGGACGGTCCGATGGGGCTGTAGGCCCAGGCCTGCCTCGGGTCGAGTGCCCGCACGCGGGCACGGGCGGCGATCCGGATCTTCTCGATGAGCTCCTCGCCGTAATCCTTCAACGTCGCGGCGACGTCGATCCTGGGCTTGGAGAGATAATCGACGGCTCCGAGCGCGAGCGCATCGAGCGTTACGTCGGCGCCCCGCTCGGTGAGCGAGGACACCATGACCACGGGCATCGGCCGCAGCCGCATGAGGTTGCGCAGGAAGGTGATGCCGTCCATTTTCGGCATCTCAACATCAAGGGTGAGCACGTCCGGGTTGAGCTGCTTGATCTTCTCGCGCGCGACATGGGCGTCGGCGGCGACTCCGGCGACCTCGATCCCCGGCGCGGCCTTGAGGATGTCAGTGAGCAGGCTGCGCACCAGCGCGGAGTCGTCCACGATGAGCACCCGGATCGGCGGCCTCGCGCCGGGCGCGGTTGCACGCGAGCCGTGAGCGGCCTTGGCCTGCGCGCTGGCAATCATCCGCGTGTCTCTGGTTCAAACAGCTCGATATCGCCGCCCGCGGCCTGCCTGCCGAGGCTGGCGAGATAGAGCTGCTCGTGATGACTGATGATCCGGTTCTCCACCGGACGGAGCTTGCGCAGCCGCGCGCGGCCGCTCACGGGGAAATAGACGACTTTGCGCGGCTGCGTGCCGCCCAGGTCCTGGGCCGCGATGCGGTAGCCCTCGAGCTTGATGTAGTTGCGGATGAACTCCACGTTGCGTCCGCCGACATCCATCATGGCGGCGAGAATGCGCCCGCCGCCGAAGAGCTTGATCTCCAGCCGCTCCCGCACCGCGCCCAGCTTCAGCAGATCATTGATCAGGCTCTCCATGGCGTAGGAGCCGTAGCGCGTGGCGAGGCCGACCGGCCGATCGAGCCAGTCATCGGGTCCCACCGCGGCATCCGCGGGCAGCATGAAGTGGTTCATGCCTCCGAGCCCGCGCTCCGGATCGCGCACGCACGCCGACACGCAGGAGCCGAGGACGGTGGAGATCGCCTCGCCGCCGCGGCTCACGTAGTACTCGCCCGGCAGGATCTTGACCATCCAGCAGCCGTTCTCGCGGTCCCAGAAGCGCTGGAAGCTCTCGAAACCGGCGAGCGGCGGGGGAGCCCGCTCCGGCTCAGACGCGCCTGTGGATGGTCTTACCGATGAGGGCATAACTGTCGCTGACCTTGAAGAGGCTCTCGGAATGGCCGAGGAAGAGCAGATCGCCGGGCCGCTGCAGCCGCGCGATGCGCACGAAGAGCTCCCGCTGGGTCTCCTTGTCGAAGTAGATCACGACGTTCCGGCAGAAGATCACATCCAACGGTCCTTTCATCGGCAGGGCGCGGATGAGGTTGAGCTGCTTGAATGTGACGAGGGCGGCGACAGCCGGCGAAATCTGCCGGCAGACGCCCCCTGCCTCCTGGCGCTCGATGAAGAATCGCTGCAGGCGCTCCGGCGAGAGGTTGCCGGTCCGCTCCGCGGGATAGACGCCGCGGCGCGCTCGCGCGAGCACTTCCGAGTCGAGATCCGTGGCGAGGATGCGCACGTCCCAATTGCCGGGGTCGGGCAGCGTCTCGAGCACCGTCATCGCAATGGAGTAGGGCTCCTCGCCCGTCGAGCACCCGGCCGACCAGATCCGCAGGCGCCGCGGGCGCCTCGCCGCGGCGACGAGCGGCGCCAGCACGTGCTCGCGCAGGTGCTGGAAATGATGCGGCTCGCGGAAGAAGGATGTGAGGTTGGTGGTGATCGCGTTGCAGAGCTCGACGAGCTCCTGCACATCGCCCTTGAGCCGCTCGCGATACTCCGCGAAGGTGCGCAGCTGTAGGGCCCGCAGGCGCCTCGTCAGCCGCCCGTACACCAGCTCCCGTTTCTGCTCCGAGAGATGAATGCCCGTGAGCGACTTGACGAGCGTGCGCAGCGCCTGGAAGTCCTCCTCGCCGAAAGCGAACTCCCGCAGTCGCAGCGTGGTCGTGGTCGAGTCGCGAGCGGAGGCGGGGCTCACGGGGCTCCTCAGAACAGCTCCACGCTGCCTTCACTCGCGTGCACGGAGGGCGCATGACTGTGACCTTCCGCATCCGGCATCAGCAGGTTGAAGAGGATGCGGTGTGAGTCCGAGGTGAAGCGCGCGCGCAGATTCTCGACCAACACGGGCCAGCTCTGCGGGCCGCCGGGCGCGGCGTCGGATCCGGTCGCGGCCACGGCCGCCAGCAGATCGCGCACCTGCGAGAGCTGTTGCGTCATGCGGTCGTGGAACTGCAGGCGCTCGATGCACACGTGCAGGTCGGGGGCGAGCGGCGGAGCGCCGGCGGACACCGCCGCGTTGATGCGCGACAGCGCCTCGCCGAGCTCCCCGATGGGCCGCTGCGACTCGCTGAGCGCGAGCTCGATCAGCGCCGCGGCGGTGGCCGCCGCGCACGCCAGATCGCACGCAGAGTTGACGGAGGTCGCTGCTCGCGAGCCCCGTGCCGGCAGCGACACGCGCGCCTCAGCCGTGCTTCGCCTTGAAGGTTCGAACCTGCTCGTTGAACTCGTCGGCGACATGCGAGAGCTGATCGATCGCCGCGTTGTGCAGCGACGTCTGGTCGCCGGGGCTCAACTGGTTCTGCCGCGTCTCGAAGTCCAGGCACTTGAGGTAGGTCTGCACGTCGCTGTTGTACTGCTTGATGGTCTCCATGGCCGTGATCATCTCCTGCTCCGTTGCCGTGTTGCCGTCGGGAATCTTGCTCGGCGCCGGCGGCAGCCTGCAACTGTCCGCTTGGGCCTGGAGGCTCACGGCGCAGGCGACCGACAAAGCGGCCAGGGCGAGGATCCGTTTCGGGGACTTCATGGGGGGTTCCTCATTGTCGACATAAAGAATCGGCTGAATCAGCCGAGCACCTTGGCGATGGTCGCGAGCAGCCGCTCGGGGCTGAAGGGCTTTACCAGCCAGCCGGTCGCGCCGGCGGCCTTGCCCTGCTGCTTGCGCTCGAGCGTCGCCTCGGTGGTGAGCACGAGCAGCGGCACGTAACGGTAGTTCGCGCGGCTGCGCAGCTCCCGCACCAGGGTGATGCCGTCCATCTTCGGCATGTTGACGTCGGTGATCACGAGATCGAACTTCTGTCGCTCCGCGATCTCGAGTGCCTCGGCCCCGTCGGCGGCCTGCTGCACGTCGTGACCGGCGCTCGTGAGGGTGATGCCGACCATCTGGCGCATCGCCGCCGAGTCATCTACTGCAAGTATCCGGGCCATTACGGCGCTCCGCTCGTTGAGTTGGGTGTTGACATGACCTTAGAACTCCTGCCACTCGGAGTCGCCGGCGTCGCCGGGCCCGACGGTACCGTTGCCGCGGGCGCGCG
>JBOIAR010000029.1:0-45215 GCA_050739095.1 Steroidobacteraceae bacterium
GTAACGGCAACACCATGCCGGGCACCTACGACTGGGGCGGCCGCTACGTGTTCGGGGAGGTCGACCTCCAGTTCTGAAGTCGCACCCCGGAATCAGGACCCTCACGGCGGGCTTCGGCCCGCCGTTTTTTACCCGCCGCTCAGCGCCGTGTCGATGAGCCGATGCCGGCCGGCAAGGCGCCCTAGCCACTGCATCCCGCGCCGAATCTCGGCTCCGTGCTCCCGGTCAGCCGACTCGAGCACCATGCGCCGGAGCGCTGCATCGTACGCATGCTCGGGCGCCTTGGAGTAACGGTGCATGAGCGGTCCCGCTGCCAGCCTCTCGGCCTCGCTTGGGCCCGGTGCGGCGCCGAGCGCTTGCAGCAGCCGCTCCAGAGCCGGCGCGGGCGCGGACAGAAAGGCATCGAAGTCGACCCAAACGACTCTCGAGCCGAAACGGTCCGCCGCCGTGCGCAGGGCCGCCATCTCGCAGAGCCAGCTCATGGCGATCCATTCGCCCTCGGATCGCGGCTCGACGGGCTGCGATTCGGGTTCGAGCCGCCTTTGCAGCCGGGCAAGACGCGACGGCGCGAGCGTCCTCGACTCGACTCGTGAGTTGGGGCCGCCGAGGATGCATCGCAGATAAGCCAGCGCCGGTGTGAACATGAAGATGGCCAGCGAGTGCCGGTCGATTTCGAGGATCAGTTCGGCGATCTCGCTGACGAAGCTCGTTGCCTTTACGACTGGCCGCTGCTGCGGCCGCCAGGTGCGCCCGAGAAGGCTCAGCACCTGATGCAAGCTCAGGCTGCCAAACATGCGCAAGGGGTGCGAGGCGGCCGCACGCAGCATGGCGGGCTCCCGGACCGAGAATAAGCCCGTGCATTCGCCGATGAGTCTCGAGAGGAGCGTCGAGCCCACATGGCCAATGTGGAAGAGATAGTGTGCTCCCGGATTGAGAGTGACGGCGGCCTGCGCGACGAGGGAAGGCGGGCAGAGCGCCTGTTCGGGACTCGATTTGAGAATCCGCTGGTCGAGAAAGCTCGAAGCCCGGTAGCCACTCTCATCGAGCCGCACCAGCCGCATGCTCGCGGAATCCGCGTACTCGAGAGGCAGCCAGGCCGGTGAGCCGGCGATGTCCTGCGCGCTGATCACGAGCCTCCTCTGGGCACGTTTCTCTTCGGGGTGCTCGATGCTCGGGCAAGGCGGTATTCTAAAAGCCCCGGCAAGCGTCGCAACCTGGAGCGGCGTACCGTAATCCCGGCGCCGTACATGAGCAGTAATCGAAACGATTCCGCCTCCCTGACGGGCGCAGGTCTCGAAGCACTTCGCGCCGGGGATGCCGGCAAGGCCCGGGCGCTTCTCGAGCGCGCGACGTCCTTGCCCCGGGCTGGCGCCGAAGCGTGGTTCGCTCTCTCGCTGGCTCACCGGCGACTCGGCTCACTGGACGCCGAGGGACCGGCTCTCGATCGAACCCTGGAGCTCGATCCCAGGCACTTGCCGGCGCTCATCCGCAAGGGTGATCTGTACACGGCGCGCGCCGACGCCCGGGCGGCAAGCTCCTTCTACCGTGCCGCCGTCAAGATTGCGGGCACGCTGCCGGCGCTCGGTGAGGAATGGCGAGCCGAGATCGAGCGCATCCGTCAGCTCAGCGAGAGCAACTCGCGTTCGTTCGAGCGGCATCTCCTATCCGAGCTCGAGGGTCTCGGTCTGCATGAACCGGACGCCACGCGCTTTGCGCGCTCGCTCGAGATCATGCTCGGGCGCCGACAGGTCTATCTGCAGCAGCCGCAGGTCTTCTATTTCCCCGAGCTGCCGCAAGTCGAGTTCTACGAGCGCCAACGATTCCCCTGGTCGGTTGCGCTCGAGCGCCACACTTCCGCCATTCGCGAGGAGCTCGGGGCGATCCTCGCGAGCGGCGAGCGCTTTGCTCCCTACATGCAGCCAGGGCCCGACCGCCCCGCCTTCAACACCAACGGCTTGCTCAATGACCCGGCCTGGAGCGCCTGTCACTTGATCCACAACGGCGAGGAGGTCGCCGGCAACGCCGCGCTCTGTCCGCGTACACTGCGGGCGCTCGGTGAGCTGCCACTCTGTCGCATCAAGGGACGCACGCCCACGGTGCTCTTCTCGCTGTTGCGTCCAGGTGCGCACATTCCCGCCCACCACGGGTTTCTGAACACGCGGCTGATCTGCCATCTCCCCCTCATCGTGCCGCCGGGCTGTGCTTTTCGCGTCGGCAACGAGACCCGGCCGTGGCACGAGGGCGAGCTCGTCATCTTCGATGACACCATGGAGCACGAGGCCTGGAACAAGAGCTCCGAGCTGCGCGTCGTGCTCCTGTTCGACATCTGGCGGCCGGAGCTCACCGAAGCCGAGCGCACGCTGGTTGCGGGATTGCTCGAGTCGGTCGACCGCTTTGGCGGTACTCGGCGGGAATGGACGCAGTAGCTTCGTTCGCATCCGGGCTTCTCATTTCGACACGTCTCGAAGCCTTCCGGGCCTGGAGGGACATAAAGTCGGCCCAGGCACGAGCGAGTCGCCTGGCGCATATGAGAGCCGCTCTCGATACATCACCCCAGAGCACCGGATTGACGCGGCGCCGATTCATGGCGCTCGGCACCGCGATTGCAGCCACCGGGCTCATCGTGCCAACCACACAATCGCACGGCCTCGGAAGTCAGCATATGAGCATCGTCTGCATCATCCGATACGAAATCGACCCCTATCAGCGGGATGCCTTCAAGGAATACGCGGCCCGGTGGGGCAGGATCATTCCGCGTTGCGGCGGTACGCTGATCGGCTACTTCCTGCCCTGGCAGGGCACGGACTACGTGGGTTGGGGAGTCATCGGCGGGTTCGACAGCTTGTCTTCCTACGAGCGCTATCAAACGCGCCTGCACCAGGATGCCGACGCCCGTGCTAACTTTCAGTTCACCAAGGAGAAGCGGTTCATCGTGCGCGAAGAGCGCAATTTCGTGGAAGTCGTCGACGGTACCTTCGAGATACCGGCAAGGGCGTGAGGTAATGCTGTGGACGATCGGCGCGATTCAGCTGCCGGTCGTGAGCTCCGCCACCAGCGCCTGTGCGTGGTAGACGTCTTTCAACGCCGCGAGGATAACGGCACTGTCGACTGCCACGGCGCGGTTGACGCGCTCGTCGTACCAGAACGCGCCGCCCAAGGACGGCGGATTACCGTCGAAGATGAGGCCCACCAGGCGGGCGTCGCGGTCGATGACGGGGCTGCCGGAGTTGCCGCCGACGATGTCGTTGGAGGAGACGAAGTTCATCGGCGTGGTCGGAGCGAGCCGGCCGCGCGCGGCCAGCCAGGGCGCCTCGAGATTGAGCGGCTCGTAGTCGCGAGCATGTTGGTAAAGCCCGGCTACCGTGGTGAACGGCGGAACCTTCCGGCCGTCCTTCGTCCAGCCTTCTACCACGCCGTAGGAGAGCCGCTCGGTAAAGGTGGCGTCGGGATAGATGCGCGTGCCGTAGATCGCAAAGCGCGCGCGCGCGATTTTCGCGGTGTTCGCTTCGATGGGCGCCTTCACCTCGTTCTCGTACACGTTGCGGGCGCCGAGATAGTAAGGCAGCACCTCGCGCGCGAGCACGATCATCGGATCATGCGACGCGGCGACCGCCTGCTCGCCGCCCTTCCACAAGGCCTTGCGCACCTGGATGTCCGCGAGTTTCGTGCCGCTCACGGCCTTCTCGGCGACCTGGCGAGGCGAGGCCGTCGCAAACAGCGTCTTCGCAATCGGGGCATCCGAGCCCATCAGGTCGCGCATCATCGTCATGGAGGCTGCAAGCCGCAGGCTGTCGTAATCCGGATAGACCGGGGCCGGCGAGAAGAGCTCCTGCTCGAGGAGCGGCAGGCCGGCCTGCCGGTACTCGTCAAACCGCTTCGCATCCGGCAGCGTACGTTCGTGCGCCCCCAGCACGAGTTCGAAGGCGATGTCGAACAGGCGGGCGTTGAAGCCTTGCGCCCTCACCACCATGAAGTAGGGCAGGAGAGTCTCGACGCTGCGCTGCTGCGCGGCGGCGATCGCGTCCCAGGCCCCGCGCGTGCTGGCGCGCAGCGTCGGGTCGGCGTCGATCTTTGCGCGCAGCTGTCTCTCCTCGATGACTTTGCGGTTGAACTGGCTCTGATCGTTCAGCGCCTGCAATTGCCCGTCGATGGACTTGATGGCGTTGTCGACAAAGAAGAGATCGCCGTTCGCGATGGCGGCATTGCGTGCGCTCTCGGCCGAGTACGCCTCGAGCAGCCCCTGGTATTGTGACAGGTACTGCAGCACGTCGGGGAAAACGGGATAGCGCAACGCCTCGAGCTGGGCGATGGTGTCGCTGCGCTCCGTAGCCCCGGGATTCCCCGAGGTGAACACCAGCTCGCCTGCCCGCGGCCCCTGGGGCGAGATGCGGAAATAGGCGGGCGTATGCGCCGGTTTGCCGTCGACATACACGCGCACGATGCTCATGTCGTAGTCGTAGCGCGGAAAGTTGAAATTGTCCGGGTAGCCGCCGAAGAACGAGGTCTGCTGGGCGGGAACGAAGACCAACCGAACATCCTGATAGCGCCTGTACTTGTACAGCCAGTACCGGCCCCCCTCATAAAGCGAGACCACCTGGCAGCGCCACTCGTCCGAGTGTGTGCCGCCGCAGCGAGTCTCGAGCTTGCTAGACGCCGCGCGTTGGGCCGCCGCGTACGCGGCGCCGCTCTTGCCGTGGGTCGCCTGATTCACCTCCGCGGTCACGTTCGTCTGCTCGACGAGCTGCTCGACTTCCAGCGCCGGACACTTGGGCTCCTGCCTGCGCGTCGCCGCGTAGAACCAGGTGGCCATGAGGTCGTGGCCCGGGCGGGACAGTCCCTCGAGGCACCCGACCACGCAGTGGTGATTGGTCAGCACCAGCCCCTCACTGGAAACGAACGAGCCCGAGCAGCCTTCCGCCAATCGCACGGAGGCGAGCTGCACGTGCTCGATCCACTGCTTCGAAGGCGTGAAGCCGAATCGTTGCTGAAGCTGCGCTACAGGCAGGTTCGTGAGCGGCCACATGCCTTCCGCGGCTCGCGCGCGCGGCGTGGCCGTGAGCGCATAGAGCGCGAACAGAGCGACGAGAGCACCAGCCAGGGCTGCCGTACAACGCTTCATTACGGTCTCCCGCAGGATTGTGCCGGTCGCGGGTGCAGCACGTCCGCCGCAAACGTCGGCGGACGGGCCGCATGACTCGCCTGCTCGTACGCATACGCCAGCCCGAGCAACCGCGCTTCGGACCACTTCGGCCCGATGAAGGAAAGCCCGACCGGAAGGCCGTGAACCTCGCCCATGGGCACGGTGATGTACGGATAGCCGGCGACTGCCGGCAGAGTGCTGTCGCCGCCGCCCCCGGAGTCACCGTTCACGAGGTCGATGACGAAAGCCGGATTCTGGGTGGGAGAGACCAGGGCGACGACTCCATGCTCCTTCAGCAACCGATCGATCCCGTCGGGTCCGGCGAGACGCAGGTTGGTGGCGTGCGCCTTGACATAGGCAGGGTCTTCCAGGCCCTTCGTACGTTCCGCTTTGACGAAAAAGGCCTGCCCGAACCAGGTCATCTCCTGCGGATGCACATCGTCGAAGGCGATGAGCTGCGCCAGGGTCCGGCTTTTCACCGCAGGCGGCGATCCGGCGAGATAGGCATTGAGGTCCGCCTTAAGCTCGGTCGACAGGACCACGCCCTCGTTCTTACCGAGCTTCTGCACGTCGTAGTCATCGACATCGACCAGGGTGGCGCCCCGCGCCTTGAGCACCGCGAGCGCCCGGTCGAACACGGCGCGCGTCTCGGGGGTGAACCCCTTCAAGAGAAAGCGCGCCACGCCCACACGCACGCCCGAGAGCGCCCGCGGATTCAATGCAGTGGTGTAGTCGATGCGATGCGCGTCCGCGTCCGCCGTGGCCGGGTCGGCGGGATCGCTCCCGGCCATCGCCGTCAGGAGCATTGCCGCATCGCGCACCGTGTGGGTAATAGGCCCGGCGGTATCCTGGGTATGGCTGATGGGCACGATCCCGGCGCGGGAGACGAGCCCGACCGTGGGCTTCAATCCCACCAGGCCGTTCATCGACGCCGGACAGCTGATGGACCCGTCCGTCTCCGTACCGATCGCGGCTGCCGCCAGGCCGGCAGCGACCGCCGCGGCGGACCCCGAGCTCGAGCCGCACGCCGTGCGATCCAGCATGTAGGGATTGCGCGTGAGCCCGCCCACCGCGCTCCAGCCGCTCACCGAGTGCTGCGAGCGGATATTCGCCCACTCCGACAGATTGGCTCTTCCCAGGATCACGACGCCCGCGCGCTTCAGGTTCCGGATGACCGTCGAGCTCGTGGGACGGATATTTTTGAGCAGCGCCAGT
Organism: Steroidobacteraceae bacterium; assembly: GCA_050739095.1. Taxonomy (GTDB): domain Bacteria; phylum Pseudomonadota; class Gammaproteobacteria; order Steroidobacterales; family Steroidobacteraceae; genus 13-2-20CM-66-19. The sequence continues at coordinate 6,356 of JBOIAR010000029.1, forward strand.
GATCCGGCCGTGGTGGGAAGGCCCGCAATGCCGATGTTGTCCTTCACCAGAATGGGAAGGCCATCGAGCGGGCCGCGTGCCCGACCGGTGGCCCGGCGCGCATCGGCGGCGCGCGCGTCGGCCATGGCGTTCGGATTCAAGCCGATGACGGCATGGATCTCGGGATTCAGCCGGGCGATCCGCGCCCGGTAGTCGGCGATCAGTGCCTGCGAGGTGACCCGATGCCCCGCCAGGTCAGCGGAAACCGCGGCGGCTGACTTGCAGGTGAGATCATAGCCCGCCGCCGCGGCAACGGATGTCAGGCAACAGAGCGCGGCTGCGCCGATGGACGCGCGCAGAGCCGTGCCGCTAAGAGCCGGCGTGCGGCGCCATGATCTTCGCCAGCATGTCGGGTGTCCCTGGGATACGCACGAGGTGCGGATACTTCGGCCCGTCATGATAGTTCACCTGATAAGTGTGATACCAACCGTCCTGCTGGACGAGGAACGTCGTCGGTCCGTCGGAATGCTCCGCCTGGGTCGACACGTACTTCAGCACATCGTCCGTGTACGTCTGACCCTCCACGGCCGCGATCGTCATTCCTGGGGCGAGGCCCGCGTCCCATGCCGGAGAGCCTTCGCGCACGTCCATCACGACGCCGCCCTTGCCGATATTGAGGCCATAGCTGTACCACTGGTCGTTCGCGTGCCGCAGCATCTCGGCAGCCTCGGTGAACTTGCTCGGCTTGCTCGTGTAGACCAGCCGCCAGCCCGACCGTGCCAGCTCGGCGGTCGGCGGCCGCGGGGCTATTTCGTAAACGTGCTTCTCAAAGAAGGCATGCCAGTCGTACGGCACCACCTCGTTCAGCAGCCGCTCGATGTCGGCACGGGTGTACGTCTTTGTGATCGGCCCCGTGAGCGCTGGAGCGCTGTAAAGGTGCAGGAACGTGTCGAGCGATTTCTGCCCGTGTGTCTGCTCACGGATGATCGTGTCGACGTCGAGCCAGAGCAGCTCTCCCTCGGAGTAAAAGTCCCCCGCGGTGCGCCGGATGGTGGGATAAGCGCCGCGGGCTCCATAGAGGTAGGGAGCGGCCGTGGTGGTGTCGATCAGCGGGTCGGTGTTCCGGCCCGGCTCGTTCGCCATGCGGGCATAGACAGTCGCCAGGTATTGCGGGTAGTCGCTCGGTTTCCGGATCCCCGCGCGGAAGGAGAGGAGGTCGCCGAGGTATTGGTTCATGCCCTCATACACCCAGAGGAGATCCGTCCGCTCCGGGATCTGGAAGTTCGGCTGGGTGAGATCCTGCGGCCGGCGGTACTTGCCGTTCCAGGAGTGTGAGAACTCGTGGGTCATCAGATCCCCCGCCGCGAGCTGATCCTTGGGATTCGTCATGAAATCATCGGGCGCGCGGTTGTCGCTCGACTGATGGTGCTCGATGCCCTGGAAGCCGATCGCATCGGACAGCGTCAGGAGCAAATGATAGTCGTTCCAGTGCCGCGAGCCGTAGAGCGCGAACGCCTCGGGCGCCACGCGCTTGTACTTCGCGATCAGCGAGTCCGGAATGTCCAGGTCCTGCGGCTTGTCCGCGAAGATGTCGAGCATCTGATAGGCGCTGCCCCGGCGCCACAGCTCGATGTGCTTGTAGTAGCGGCCGCAGTCGAGCGGCGAGTCCACCAGCATGTTGAGCGGCACTACCGCGAAGTCCACGCGGTCTCCGGACTGCTGCGGGCCCGGGAGTGCCGTGCCATAGCTCCAACCCTCCGGCAGGATGATGCTCGGCTTGAAGAACACGCGATGGGAGTTGGTGTCGTTCTGATAGAAGAGCACCCGGTTCCAGTTGACGAGGGCGAGATTGGGCGTCGACATTGGCTCCGGCGCATTGACCAGCACCGTGAACTGCACGTCGAGCGTATGGGTTCCGCGCGGCACATCCACGTGGAAGGCGTACATGTCCACCCGATCCCGATGCCACTCGAGCGGCTGACCGTTCGCCGACACCTTGATCTGCGACACGTTGGCCAGCGGACCCGTCGGGCCATGCTCGCCCGGAATCCACTTGGGATAGACGAACGTGAACGGGCCCGGCCTGACTGGCATCTGCATCGTGGCGGTCATGAGCCCCCGGCCGACGTCTCGCGCGTCGAGCACGAGCGTTTCCGGATCGCTTTGCGTCGCGTAAGAGCGTGCGTCGGCGTTAGGCTCCGCAGCCGGTGCGGCCGGCGCAACGCATAGGCAAACGAGCAGCAGACTGGCACCGGAAAAGGGTAGAAGACGCTTCACGGAATGCACCTCCGTCGACGTTGTTCTTGCGCAGGCATGGGCAGGCCAAGCGCCCCGCGGCAGTTTAAAAACGCAATTATGCCACGAGTGCTCTCCAGACAGTCGCCCCCAGCCGGTGGCCGCAGCCGTTTGCGGTGAGCAGTGCGTTCGGAGAGACGGATAAGCTGAGGCTGGGGGGAGAGGTAAGGGGCTGCGCTCCCCGGAACGGGGCGAAGCACCCAAAAAATGGGCCCCCGAAGGGGCCCATCGCTGCTGGAGCGAGAAAGAGATCCGATCAATCGAAGTTGTAGGTCACACCGGCCAGGAAGTACCGCCCGATCGCGCCGTCCTCGGCGAAGGCAGCGTCATACGGGTAGAAATAGCTGCCCGAGCCGTAGGTCATCACGTCCATCGGCGGCTGCTTATTGAACAGGTTCGTCACCGAGGCGTGCACCTCGAGCTTGCCGCTGAGCTGATAGCTTGCATAGAGGTCCGTCTCGAGGAAGTACCCCACGGTGCAGAATTGTTTCTCGTCTGCAGGCACCGAGCCACCCGGGAAGTTACCATCGTAACCCAGGGCCGCCGCGCAGGTGCCGAATCCCGCCGCTGACGGGTCGGTGATGCTGAAATGTCCGACGAAGTTGAGGCTCGGAGTGATCGTGAGCGGACCCTTGTTCCAGCTCAGTCTCGCGGTGATGCGGTCCTTCGGGTTGCCGGTGTCGCCCGACACACTGGCCGGACCGTGAGTGCCGGCAAGCTCATAGGTCGAGCCGTTCAACGTGAGCTTGTAGGTCAACTCATGCGTCCACGTCGCCTCGCCCGTGAAGCGGCCGATGCGGCCCGCATCCCAGTGGTATTGGAGGTCGACATCGTACCCGCTCACCCAGGTCGAGCTGGCGTTCTCATACGGGAACGCGGTATACAGGATCGTGCCCTCCGGGGTCAGCCGGTTGATCAGCTGCTCGGTGGTGCACCCGGCGGTGCTCGTGGGCGGGCAGTATCCCAACGTGACGTCCGGACCCCGGACGGGAATACTCGTGAAGCTCGCCAAGGAGTTCGCGCCGACGATGTCGTTGTCCACCTTGATGTTGTAGTAGTCAACGGTGACGCTGCCCGCTTGGATCGGCTGCAGGATGATGCCGGTGGTCCAGTTGGTCGAGGTGACGTTCTTCAGGTGCGGGTTCGCCGTCAACACACCCGTCAGACCGAACTGGCACTGGCTCGCGAAGTCCCCGGGGCCCGCGGCCTTGCCGGTGGGTACGGCGGTGGGGCACAGGGCCGTATCGTCATAGGTGCCCTCGCCAAACGCCTCGCCGGACGATATGCCCTCGGCCGCCGACGGCGCGCGGAACCCCTTGCCATAGGTGCCGCGCAGCGCAATCCATTGCCAGGGCGTGAACTTGACACCGAAATTAGGCGAAATGTGCGACCCGAAGGTCTGGTAGTTATCGTAGCGCACCTGGGCATCCAATTCGAGCTGCTTGATCGGATCGCCCTCCAGCTCCGCGAACGCCGCTCGGTCGTACTCATTTCCGAGCGCGTACGTGGCATCGCCTTCCGCGATACCGTCCGCAACAGTGGCCGGGGCCGCCACGTCGTGTCCCTCCTTGACCCATTGCGCGCCCAAGGCCAAACTCATCGGTCCCCCCGGCATGTCGAACAGCTTGTGCGTGCCGTGAATGTCGACGAGATCCATGTTGCTGGTGTCATCCGCCTCCGCGGGGGGCGCGAACAGACTCGTGCCGAGCGGACTGCCGAGAACGTAGCCGTCGTTGAGCGCGGTCTGCAGTGCCCCGGGCTCGAGAGAGCCGTAATCGGTGTCTGCCATCCTGGCGTACATGGCCCCCACGGTGCCCTTGATCTTCCAGCCCGCGGCAGTGCCGGTGAGAGACATCAGTAACCGGTAGGTGTTGGTATTGACCACGGTCGACCCTTCCCCGAGCTCGGGGAAGGCGTAGACGAGGTCGGCAGGGGCGCCGGTGGTGTTGCCGGGATAATCGGCCGGCACGGTGGTGAGGGGGTAAGTGACGGCCGTGGGGTTCGTGTGGGGCCCAAAAGCGATGTTGGTGACACCGAAGGGGTAGCTGGTGCCGCTCATCTCTCCCACCTGATCCGTTCGGCTATCGAACCAGGACGCCTGCAAGCCGAACTCCCAGTCGCCGGCGAGCGCCTTGGTGAACTTGCCGAGCAGATCGACGTTGGTCGACGACGGTGCGATCTGTGCGCCGGGGCCGCCGTACGTGCAGCGATCTAGCGTCAGGGCGGTGGCATTGCAGCCCGGCAGAAAGTCGACGATCGCCCCGGTGGTGGGATTGGTCAGGTAGCCCGTGAGCGAGTTGGCATACCCGCTACCGCCGGCGTTTTCGGCAGGATTGGCGCCCGGAGTACGGTTAAACCCGCCCCACGGCGTGAAGTTGAGGGTATCCCACAGCCCGCTGCGGTTGGAGGCCAGGGTCTGGTCCTGATGGCGGAGGTCGCCGGAGATATACCAGTTGTAGCCGTCGCTGGCGAGATCGCCCACACCCCCGATGAAGCCGAGGTGCTCCGTGGTGCCGTCAAAGTGCGACGAGGTGCCGGACTCGGCCGTGACCTGCAAGCCCTGGTACGTCTTTCTCAGAATGACGTTGACCACGCCCGCGATGGCATCCGACCCATAGAGCGCCGAGCCGCCGTCCTTCAGCACCTGGACCTGCTGGACGGCCGTGAAGGGGATGGAGCTCAAGTCGACGAAGCTGCGCTCATTGTCGTCCAACAACGGATAGGGAACGGTGCGCTCGCCATCGATCAGTACCAGGGTATCGCCCAGCGTCAAACCGCGGAGCGAGATGCCGGAGCCTCCGGTGGCGAATGCGAAGCTGAAGGACTGGCTGAGCGTGTTGGCCCCATTTGCCGTAATGTTGCGCATCACGTCCGAGATGTCGGTGTAGCCGGACTGCACGAGATCCTTGCTCGTGATGACCTGCACGGGGTTCGGCGTCTCGATGTTCGTGCGCTCGATCAGCGAGCCGGTGATCACGACCTCCTGCAGCTGCGAGGGAGCGTTCGCAGCGGCGGGCGGCGTGGCTTGTGCCACCAGGATCGGGTTCGAATTGTTGTTGTTGGCCTGCGCCAGCTGGATCTTCTTCGAATGGGGGCTCTTGGCCTTCGACTTCTTCGAATCGTGTCGGCCGGCCTGTGCCACCTGGACCTTGCTCGTCGCGTTGTTGCTGCTGGTGGCGGGTGTCTGCTGCGCGTTGACGGCCAGGCATCCCGCCCCGCAGACCACAATGGTGCCGGTCGCGAGGGCGCGTCTGACGGCGCGCGACAGTTCTCTATTCGTTCTCATCCAGCTCTCCTCTCGGGTGGCTTCTTCGGCCCCCGCTCTGTTTGCCGGCGCCCTTGCGGGCGAGCCGGCTGTTGAGTGCGTTTTGCTATGAGTCGAGCCCTACCCAAGGGTTGGGCGTGACCAATATGACCACAATCGTAGCACCAATGTGGTCGCTTTAGCGATACGATGCTGGCTAAAAAACCACAGTCGGAGGATCGCCGATGCACTCTAGGGGGCTGCGAAAAGCCACTCGGCTGCGCCGCCTGCGGGCACGCAGAGGTGCGTGTTGCGGTCCAGCAACGTGAGCTCTGATTGTAGCTTGGCAGGGTGCTCCCCGCGCTGGGCGACGCCTGACGCGGGACTCGGTTGGCGCGGCCATACACGGATATACTCGACACGTGCTCGCCGCCAAAAGGGACGAGATTTGAAGCGTTTCTGGCTCATTGCCTGGCTGCAATGCGCGGTGCTGGCGGGGGTGGTACATGCGGCCGAAGCGGCTCGCACCGCCCCCCCAGTGCCGCGTCCGACGGTTTCTCCTGTGCCGGCCCAGAGCCTGCTCTATACCTCGCCGACAACCGTGGATCACGTGGGGAGAGTCGTCGCCCCGGTGATGATCGATGGCAGAGGCCCTTATCCTTTCATCGTCGACACCGGCGCCGGGTATTCCTCGATATCGCCGTTTTTGGCCACGCTCCTGAAGCTGCCCTCCTCCGGCCAGTCACCCCTGGAAGTAAACGGTATCACCGGCTCGGCGAGCGAGCCCTCCGCCCTCGTTCAAACCCTCGCGGCCGGTGACGTCCACCTGGCGAACCAGCGGCTGCCCATCGTCTGGGCACCCGTGATGGCCGGCGCCGACGGTATCCTCGGGGTCGCCGGTCTCGCCCACGACTGCATTACGGTAGATTTCAAGTGGAACCGCGTCAGCATCTACCGCTGCGACTGGCTCCAGGTACCGATCGACGGGCAGGGTATTCCAGCCATCCGGCTGAAGGGTGGCCTCATCGCCGTTCCGGCGCGGATCGGCTCGGTGCGTCTGCCAGCCATCATCGACACCGGGTCCGCGCACACGCTCGGCAATCTGGCGTTGCGCGCGGCGCTGCATCTGCCGACACCTCCTGCCGGTTCCCCCTTCGTCACCGAGGTCTTCGGCGTTACGCCGACCGTTGCCAAAGGTGACGTGCAGCCCTCGCCCGCAATCGCGTTAGGCCCGGTGTCGATATCGGGCGGCTCGATCGTGTACGGGGACTTGCATATCTTTCACGTTTGGGGACTGACGCAGCGACCCGCGGTGATCATCGGCATGGATGTCTTGGGCAGTGTCGAAAAGCTCGGCATCGACTACGAGCATCCGGAGATCTACCTGCAGGGCGCGCTCCCCAACTCACATGGCTACGCGCAGCAGGTCTACTGAGTCCAGCTCACCCGATCCCCGACCGCGATCCCGAGCTGCCTCGCTTCGCCGCCCCGGATCTCGAGCACCGCGATCACCGGCACGTCGGAGGAGAGTATGGCCTCTGAGAATGGTGTCGCTCGCGCGATGATCTTCTCGATGCGGTGATCTTCGCCGACGAACACCATGTCGAGCGGGATGTAGGTGTTCTTCATCCAGAAGTGCGCCACTTGCGGCGAGCCCTCCGGGAAGAGCATCCCTTGCGTCGCCGGCAGGTCGCGCACGAACATCAGTCCCTGCTCCTGACGTGCCGGCGTGTTGGCGATCCAGACCTCGAAGCGATCGGTGTGGCCATGCGCTCTGATCGTGAGCGTCGTACGCGGGAAATGCGTAAGGTCCTCGATCGGCATCGACTGCGCGAGGGTAGGGGGCCCCGCCGCGAGCGACACGGCCAGCGCCAGCAATAGGACGGCCGCAACTCGTGCGGCGTGAGGCGCAACGCGCCAGAGAGGACTTTTCATAGGGTCAGCCAGCCATCAAGTTACAAGTTTGGTCTAATTCCGCCGCTGCGGCGCGTGCTCGAAGTCGGCCCGTCCCGCGAAGTCGAAGGTCGTTACGAGAATGCGCCGCTTGCCGCTGAGATCATTCGCCGGCGCGATGCAGAATCCATGCGCTACGATCCGATATGAGCGTGTCTCCGACGCCGCGCGCGACGAGGGAATGCGATCACCCTTGGCAGCGACGATGCGTTCCTGCCGAAGGCGATCCACTGTGCAGTTGCCATCGCCCTGGGTCGCAAAGAGCTGCTGCTCGCCCTCGAAGATCACGGTGAGATTGGTCGGCAGCTCCCGCCCCGGCCGGCCCTCGCGGGCGCCGTCGATCCCGAAGACCATCCGCACCCGCCGCTCCCCGACCCGACCCTCGAAGGCCATCCGAATCCCACTGCCGTCGAAGCGGGGTCCGCCTTCGCACGAGAGCTGCGGTCCACGCAGATCGACGTCAAGTCGCACGGCGCCCCGGATGTGCGCCCGCAGGTAGGCCTGCCCCGATCGCAGACAGGGACCGCCGAGCGACACCGGCGGCAATCCGGCGCCCAGCTGCGAGCGCAGCTGCGCCTGCGCCGGGGCGGCCGCCATTCCCGTCGCGGCCGCGAGCGCCGCGAGGCCGCCTACCATCGCCATCCTCCGGTAAACCTTCCACATGCCGCACAGTCTACCGGCTCAGCTTTCCCGAAGCGGCTTCGGCGCCTGCCGCTTGCGGTGCGAGCGACTCGGTAGGTGGCTGGCGATACGAATACCCGGTATTTTCGTATCAAATTCAGATACGAATAGGCTCGGCAATCGTGCCTCGGTACATCTGGCAAAGACCCGACTGGCCGCAGTGGCGCTGGTCCGCTACACAGAGCGCGCCACTGCGTCAGGACGCGCAGCGCAAGCAGGATTTCCTGGCCGGCCTCGCGAGGGCTCTGGATAGGGACCACCTCGGCCTTGCGGTGGCGGAGCTCACGGCGCGGGAGACCGTGTCGACCTCGGCCATCGAAGGGGTCCGGTTGGACCCCGATGAAGTCCGCTTATCGATCATGCGGCGACTCGGCCTCGGCGCTCGGGAAAATGATCCCGATCGTCTTACTCCCGCGGCCAGGGGCATGATAGATGTCCTCGCGGACAGCACCCAAAATCTGCGGAGCCTGACACTCGAGCGGCTCTTCACCTGGCACAGCGCCCTGTTCCCCTCGGGTCGTTCGGGGCTTTCGCTCATCCTCGTCGGAATGCTTCGTAGGGACGATCCCATGCAGGTCCGCTCCGGCCCGATCGGTCGCGAGCGCGTTCATTACGAGGCGCCGCCCCGCGCCGGGCTCGACGAGGAAATGCGTCGATTCCTGGAGTGGTTCAACGGGTCGCACGACTCGAGCACCATCATCCGCGCGAGCATCGCGCACCTGTGGTTCGAGACCCTCCACCCCTTCGAGGACGGCAACGGCCGTCTCGGCCGTGCCGTGTTCGATCTTGCTCTGGCACAAGGCGCTGGCTTCCACTCGGAGCGGACTTCGCGCCTGTGGGCCGTGTCTCCCGTGCTGATGGGCCGGCGCAAGGAGTACCACGCGCAGCTCGAGAGCGCAGAAAAAGGAAATCTGGATATCACCGATTGGCTCGAGTGGTCCACGGCCTGCATCGGGCAGGCTTACGATGACGCGCGGGTCTGCATCGAGCGGGTCGTGCAGATCGCGCATTTCTGGACGCGCCACCGCGAGACTTCGCTGACACCGAGACAACGCCGGCTGCTGGAACTAGCGCTTGCACCGGACGATCCCGATGACGGCTGGCTCACGGCCAAGCGCGCCGCCCGCCAGACCAAAGTTGAGCGCGTCACCGCATCACGCGATCTTGCTCACCTCGAGGAGCTCGGCGTCATCGAAAAAGACCCCACCGCCGGTGGTCGCAGCACGCGCTATCGCGTGCGGCTCGGCGAAGAGCGGCGGGTGCTGCTCGTCAGAGACATGAGCGGGTCGTAAGGCACCAGCTCGAGCACATACCTCGCGCCCGGCGGAAATACGGCCCATGAGGCATGCATGAGCCACTTATAGGCCGGATTTTATGAGAAACCCGGCCTATATTTCCGGCAGCGGTGCCTTGCACGCCTGGATGGGGCGATCCTTCGAGCATTTGTGCCTGCAGCACGCACTGGAAATCAGCCGCGCTGTTGGTTTTTCCACTGCGGGCGTGCAGGTCGACCTGGTATTCGATCGCGCCGACAACGTGCTCACCGTTTGCGAGATGAAATACTCCGCCAACACGGTCGGCGGTGAGGTCATCGCAAGCATGAAACGCAAGCTCGAGCGCCTGCAACCGGTTGCCAAAGGCAAGACCGTTCAGCCTGTGCTCGTCGTGCGCGATCGCCCCTCGCAGGATCTGATCGATCAGGCTACTTCTACAGGATCATCGAGGCTTGGGGCACCCATGACGCACCAATCCAGACCGCACCACTCAGGAACGGCGCAATCGTTCGGCGGGGACTTGGTGGGAAAGCATTTCCCGGGGGCGTGGAAAACAGGATGTTTTTCCCGCAGCCTACAGGGGTTCGCCGCATGCGGCGAACGGGTGGCCAGGATGGCCACCCAGGGCTTGCGCGGAGCATGGAATGCGCAGCGCAATGTATTCACGGCGGCCCCGGGAAATGCTGTCCCAGCGAGGCCCCGGGGACCGACTGTGCTGGACGTTCGTGAATGATGCGCGCTTGGCTTCACCGCGCGACTGCGCTGCAGTGCGCCCGCGCCGTCTTTGCCGGACAGTCGCTAGCGACCGATGCGCAGCGCCGTGGGCAGAGCTCGAGCCCATCCGCTAGACTTCGCGGCTCGTTCTCTTAAGGAAGCCCGATACGGGACCGCAATGCGCAGCACCCTCATCGAGATCACCCCCGTCGTTCCGGAGGCCCTGAAACGCCTGCCCGAGCTGGCCGGCAATCTTTTTTTTTCGTGGCATCGCTCGATCCGAGCTCTTTTCGAGGATCTGGAGCCTGAGCTGTGGACGCAGACGGGCGGCAATCCACGGTTGCTCCTGCGGTGCATTGCGCAGTCGAGTCTCGACCGTGCCGCCCGGGACGCGGTGTATGTCGCGCGCTATCGCGCGGCGCTGGAGGCGCTCGATGCATACGTCACCGCGCCGGCGCCGCGAAGCGATGAGCCGCTGGTGGCCTACTTTTGCGCGGAGTACGGCTTCCACGAGAGCTTCCCCATCTACTCGGGCGGCTTGGGCGTCCTCGCGGGCGACTACTGCAAGTCCGCCAGCGACGAACGCGCGAATTTCGCGGCCGTGGGACTCCTCTACGAGCAGGGCTACTTCACGCAGACGGTGGACAACGACGGCGTGCAGCACGCGGAGTACCGTGAGCATGACCCGCGCGACCTGCCCGTCGAGCCCGCGCGCAATGCGGGCGGCGAGTGGATCAAGATCATGGTGCGTATCGCCGGCCGCGACGTCGTCGCGCGCCTCTGGAAGGCGCAGGTCGGGCGCGTGCCCGTCTATCTGCTCGATACCAATACTCCGGAAAACGCGCCGACCGACCGTGACATCACCCACCGCCTCTACGGTGGCGACGAATCCACGCGTGTCCGACAGGAGATGATCTTAGGTCTCGGCGGCATCCGCGCGCTACGCGCGTTGGGTATCAAGCCTGCCGTCTGGCACCTCAACGAGGGCCACGCTGCATTCCTCATACTCGAGCTCCTACGCGAGCACCTCGCGCTCGGCTTAGGCCTGGATGCCGCGCTCGAAGCAGTCGCGGCAGCGTGCGTGTTTACCACCCATACGCCCGTCGCCGCGGGCCACGACGCCTTCGGACATGATCTGATCCTCACGCATTTCGGCGACTTCATCCGCGAGCTTGGCGTTCCCGTCGAGCGCTTCCTCGATCTCGCGCGCACCCCCACGGCGCCGGGTCTGTTCAACATGACCCGCCTGGCGCTCAACGGGGCGCGGCATGTCAATGGCGTCAGCCGCATTCACGGCGCCGTCTCCTCCCGTCTCTGCGCCGACCAGTGGCCGGAGATCCGGCCCGACGAGAATCCCGTCGGCTTCGTCACCAACGGCGTGCACGTCCCGACCTTCCTGCACAAGACCTGGATGGACTTCTTCGATACGGAGCTCGGCCCCATCTGGCGCGACCGCTTGAGTGATACCGCATTCTGGAGCGCGCTCGAAGCCGTGCCGCAGGAGCGATTCTGGGCGGCGGCGCAGTCCGTGAAGTCGCGCATGCTGGCCAGCGTCCGCGAGCGCCTGCAGCGCGAGTATGCGCGCAAGGGCATGAGCCCCGCGCAGCTGCGCCACGTCACGCGCTTCCTCGACCCCCTGCGGCCCAACGTCCTGACGATCGGGTTCGCGCGGCGCTTCGCGACCTACAAGCGCGCAACCCTGCTGCTGCGCGATCGCGCGCGGCTCGCGCGGCTCGTCAACGACCCCTTGCGACCCGTGATCCTGCTTTTCGCCGGCAAGGCCCACCCGGCGGATGAGCCCGGCAAGCAGGTGTTGCGCGAGATCCGCCAGCTCATGACCTCGCCGGAGTTCGTCGGCCGCATCATCTTCCTCGAGGACTACGATCTGCAGCTCGGGCGCTCGCTCGTCTCCGGGGTCGATATCTGGCTCAACAACCCCATTGCGCCGCTCGAGGCGAGCGGCACCTCGGGGATCAAGGCCGCGATCAACGGACGGCTCAACCTGAGCATCCTCGACGGCTGGTGGGCCGAAGGCTGGATGCAGGACAACGGCTGGGGCATCCCGCCGGCCAACGTGCAGGACGCCGAGCGCCGCGATGCGCTCGAGGCGGAGCTCATCCTCGATGCGCTCCAGGAAGAGATCATTCCGCTCTATTACGCCGTGGGCCAGGGGGAAAGCGATACCGGCTGCTCCCCCGAATGGGTCGCGCGCGCCAAGCGCGCGATGATGACCGTCATCCCGCGTTTCAACATGAGCCGGGTGCTCGAGGACTACACGCGCGGGCTCTACCGCCCGGCAGCTGAGCAGTATCGCCGGCTCGCCGAGGGGGGCTTCGCCGGTGCCCGCGGACTTGCGGAGTGGAAGCAACGGATCCGCCAGGCCTGGAGCAGGGTGAGTCTGCGAGTGGTCGCGGACGCGCCCGCGGACCTCCCCCGGGGCGAGCACCTGCGCCTGCGGGTTGCGGCGAGCCTGAATGGCCTGCAGCCCTCCGACGTGCGCGTCGAGCTTCTTGCGCGCCGCCTGCTGCCCGAGGGCGAGCACGGTCCCCCCCCTCTCTGCTCCTTCGTGCCCCCTGAGCGTGACGGCCTCTGGTGCACGCCCCTCACAGCCACCGGCGAGCAGGAGCCCGACGGCGCAGCCGTGTTCGCGCTCGATGCGGAGCCGCCGGAATGCGGCCAGTTCGCCACCGAGGTGCGCATCTACCCCCGGCACGACCTGCTGTCGCACGAGTACGCGCTCGGACTCATGAAGTGGCTTTAGCCGTCGCGCGCGATAAGATTGGCCCACAACAAGACCGCTGCTCCGCAACTCATGTCCCGACAGCCTGCGCGCGCCTCTTCCGGACGCTATGTGAGCCGCCTGACGGGCGGCACTCTTGCGGTGATCATGGCTGGCGGGCGGGGAGAGCGCCTGAAGGACCTGACCGAGCATCGCTGCAAGCCGGCGACGCCGTTCGGGGGCAAGTTCCGCATCGTCGATTTCGTACTGTCGAACTGCGTGAACTCCGGGATCCGGCAGATCTCCATCCTCACCCAGTACAAGGCGCAGTCCCTGATCCAGCACGTGCAGCGCGGCTGGAGCTATCTGCGCGGCGAGTTCGGCGAGTTCGTCGAGACCATCCCGGCGCAGCAGCAGAAAGGTCCCGTCTGGTATCAGGGCACGGCCGATGCCGTCCACCAGAACATCGATCTCATCCTCTCGCATCGCCCCAAGCATGTGCTCGTGCTTGCAGGCGATCACATCTACAAGATGGACTATGGCCCGATGATCGCCTACCACGTGGAGAAGGGCGCCGACATCACCGTCGGCGTGGTCGAGGTGCCCACGAGCGACTCGCGCCATTTCGGCGTCCTCACGGCCACCGAATGGAACCGCGTGACGAGGTTCTCCGAGAAGCCGGCGGTCCCCGATACGCTGCCGAGCAGGCCCGACACCATTCTCGCCTCGATGGGGATCTACGTCTTCAATACGAGGCTGCTGCAGCGCCTGCTGGAGGAGGACGCGGCCGAGGATTCCTCCGCTCACGATTTCGGCAAGGACGTCATCCCCAAGACCCTCGTCAGCACGCTGCAGGTGTTCGCGTACCCTTTTCAGGACGTCAAGACCCGCGCGCAGAGCTACTGGCGCGACGTCGGCACGCTGGACGCCTACTACGAGGCCAATCTCGAGCTGGTGCACGTTAGGCCAGAGCTCAACATCTACGACGAGGACTGGCCCATCTGGACCTATCAGATGCACCAGCCTCCGGCCAAGTTCGTGCTCGATGAGGACGGAAGGCGCGGCGCGGCCATCAACTCGATGGTCTCCGGCGGCTGCATCGTCTCCGGCGCGCTCGTGCGCGAGTCGCTCCTCTTCTCCGACGTGCGCGTGGAAGAGCGCGCGACCATAGAGCGCTCGGTCGTCCTGCCGCACGCGCTCATCGGCAGCGGCTGTCAGATCCGCGGAGCCATCATCGATGAAGGTTGCGAGATCCCCGACGGGATGCGCATCGGGATCGACCGGGTGGACGACGCCCGACGGTTTCTCGTCACCGAGAAGGGTGTCGTACTGGTGACGGCCGACATGCTTCGCCGCCAGTCGGCCTGAGCGGCCATGGCCTCCGATTCCCGCCTGCCCGTCGTTCTCCTGTGGCACATGCACCAGCCACAGTATCGCGACGCGCTCACCGGACGTTACGTGCTGCCGTGGACCTACCTTCACGCGATCAAGGACTACACCGACATGGCCGCGCACCTCGAAGGGAATCCGGCGGCCCGCGCGGTGGTCAACTTCACGCCCGTGCTGCTCGAGCAACTCGAGGAGATTTCACGCCGAGTGGCCGAGCACCTGCGAAATGGCAGCCCGCTGCCCGACCCTGTGCTCGCCCTCCTGGGTCCGGACCCCGTGCCGGCCGAGCCCGCCGAGCGTCTGGCGCTGCTGCGCGCGTGCCTCAGGGCTCAGCGCCAGCAGATGATCGAGCGCTTCGGCCCGTATCTCGAGCTCGCCACCGTGGCCGAGACGCTCGGTACCGCGGAGCGCATCGGCTACGCCTCCGACCAGCTCATCCACGACCTCGCGGTCTGGTACCACCTCGCCTGGCTCGGCGAGACCGTGCGTCGCTCGGATACCTTCGTGAGCAGCCTCACCCAGCAGGGTCGTGGCTTCACGGCGGTGCAGCGGCGGGAGCTCTTGTCGCTGATCGGGGGCCTCATCGCCTCCATCGTTCCCCGATACCGCAAGCTGTCCGAGCGCGGGCAATGTGAGCTATCGGTGACGCCCTACGGACATCCGATCGTCCCGTTGCTGCTCGACTTCCAGGCCGCGCGCGATGCCGTACCCAACATGCCGCTGCCGCGGCTCACGTCTTATCCGGGGGGCGCCGAGCGTGCGCAGTGGCATGTGCGGGAAGCGTTGCGCGTTTTCAAGCAGGCGTTCGGCACCGAGCCGAGCGGCTGCTGGCCCTCCGAGGGGGCGATCAGTCGCGGCACCCTGGAGCTGCTCGACGGCGCCGGCTTCAAATGGACGGCGTCCAGCGCCAGCGTGCTGCGGGGCGCCCTGGCCCGCGGCGATCCGAAGGCCGCCCGTGACCCGAGCTCCTACGACCGGCTCTACCGCGTGCCGGGCGGCCGCATGGTCGAGTTCTTCCGCGACGACTCGCTTTCGGACCTGATCGGCTTCACCTATGCGACCTGGCATGGCGACGATGCCGCGCATAACCTCGTCAATGAGCTCGCTCAGCTTGCCAGGCAGTACGTGGAGCCCGCCGTCTCGCCGGCTCCGACCGAGGGCCGCGCCCCGGAACGCGCTGCGAGCGGCCACGTGGTGCTGATCGCCCTCGACGGCGAGAACGCCTGGGAGCATTACCCGTTCAACGGGTACTACTTTCTGCGTGCGCTGTACTCGCTCCTCGCCTCGCATCCGTTGCTGGAGCTGACGACCCTGTCGGATTGCGTGGCGCGCGGGCTCGAGCCCCTGCCGCTGCCGACGGTCGTGGCGGGCAGCTGGGTGCACGGCACGCTCGCCACCTGGATGGGCGATGCTGCCAAGAATCGTGGTTGGGATCTTCTCTGCGAGGCCAAGCTCGCCTTCGACCGTGTCATGGCCTCGGGCACGCTCGATGAGACGCAACGGCTCGCGGCCGAGCACCAGCTCGGACTTTGCGAAAGCTCCGACTGGTTCTGGTGGTTCGGCGACTACAACCCCGCCGATGCCGTGAGCCAGTTCGACAGCCTCTACCGCCGCCAGCTCGTCGTTCTCTACCGGCTCCTCGGCCTACCGACTCCCGAGAGCATCGCGCAGCCGATCTCCGTCGGCCGCGGCGCTCCCGAGCACGGCGGCGTCATGCGGCGCGCCTACGGTAGTTGACTAGTTCCCGCTGACGGCCCAGAGCCATGAAGCGACACGACACAGCAACTCAGGCGCAGGGGTTCGACGCATGCGTCGAACGGGTGGCCAGGGATGGCCACCCTGGGCTTGCGCGCAGCAGGGACTGCGCAGCGCAATGTGCCCGGCCGCCGCAGGTGGCCGGGTCTCGGGCAAAAACCACGCTTTTTGCCCGAGACGGCGCTGGGCCGGGCAGGATGCCCGGAGCCAGCGCTTCACACTAGGCCATGCGCCTGCCCGTACTCGACCGGCGTCGTGCCGGAGTGCTGTTGCATCTCGGCTCCCTCGGGGCCGCGCTCGGCCGCGGCGGCCGCGCGCTCATCGACTGGCTGGCGGAGGCAGGCTTTACGGTCTGGCAGATCCTGCCCGCCGGTCCCACCGGGACCGATGGCTCTCCCTATTGGGGACGCTCCGACTTTGCCGGGGAGCCGGGTTTCCTCGACCCCGCGGAGCGGCCGGACGCGCAACCTGCGCAGTACGCGGCGTTTCTTGACGAAAGCCAACACTGGCTGAATGACTTTGCGCTCTTCGAGGTTCTGAGCTTCGCGCATGGCGGCGCGGCGTGGTGGACGTGGCCCGCGAAGCTGCGCGACCGGACGCCGTCCGCACTGGAGCAGGTGACGCGCGAACTCGCCGCGCAGCTGCAACGCGTCAAGGACGATCAGTTCGCCTTTTTCGTGCAGTGGCGCCGGCTTCGCGAGCACGCACGATCCCGGGGTGTGCGCATTCTCGGTGACCTGCCGTTCTATGTCGGACCGGATTCCGCCGAGACCTGGGCGCACCGCGGGCAGTTTCAGCTCGATGCCGAGGGCAGGCCGGCCGCCGTCGCGGGCGTGCCCCCCGACTATTTCTCGCAGACCGGGCAGCTCTGGGGCAACCCCCTTTGGGACTGGCAGGCGATGCGCCGCGACCACTTCGCGTACTGGCGCGCGCGCGTGCTCGAGCAGCTCGACCGCGTCGACCTGCTGCGCATCGATCACTTTCGCGCCCTCGCCGCACACTGGGCCGTGCCGGCCGGCGCCCCGGACGCCCGCGGCGGCGCCTGGCACCTCACTCCGGGGGAGAATCTCCTGCGGCTCCTCATGGACGAGCTCGGCGACCTGCCCATCCTCGCCGAGGACCTCGGTGTGATCACTGACGATGTCGTCGCGCTGCGCAAGCGCTTCGGCCTACCCGGCATGCGCGTGCTGCAGTTCGCGTTCAGCGGCGAGGGCGACAACCCGCACCTGCCGCACATGCACGAGCACGACAGCGTCGTCTACACCGGCACGCACGACAACGACACCACCCTCGGCTGGTACCTGAGCCTCGATGAGGAAACGCGCCGCCGCGTGGACTCCATGCTGCGCGTGGCGCCCGGGGCCCTACCCGATGCGCTCATCCAGGAGGCCCTGGGCTCCGTCGGCCAGCTCGCCGTCATTCCCGTCCAGGATCTCCTCGGCCTCGGCTCCGAGGCGCGGCTCAACAGGCCGGGCACCGTCAAGGGCAACTGGAGCTGGCGGCTGCCCGCCGGCGCCCTGACACCACAGCTCGCGCGGCATTACGCGCGACTCAACGGCCTGTATGGACGGGCTTGACTTGTATGAAGCGCTGGATCCGGGCTCCTGCCCGGCCCAGCGCGCCTCGAGCAAAAAGCGTGGTTTTTGCTCGAGGCTCCGCCACCTGCAGCGGCGGGGCACATTGCGCTGCGCAAGCGTTGCTTTGCTAAAAGGCACCGCCTCGCCCCTGTGCCTGGGTAGGCTGTCACACCGCGTCGGGCCGCCGACGGCCGTCGACTTGATCAATAACTCCCCTGTACCATTCGTCAATGCGTTCCGCTTCGCTCCTGCTGCTCGCCGTCGCGCTCGCCGGTTGCACGCTCTTCGTGCCGAAGCTCGAGACCCCGAAGCTCTCCATCGTCGACGTCGAGGTGCGCAAGGCCAACTTCCTCGAGCAGCAGCTGCGCGTCCGCATCCATGTCGAGAATCCCAACGACCGCAGCCTTCCCATCCAAGGGCTCTCCTACACCCTCTACCTCGGCGGCCAGGAATTCGCCACCGGCGTCTCCGACACCAGTTTCGTCGTTCCCGCGCGCGGTAACGCGGAATTCAACATGGATGTTACCGCGAACGCCGCGGGCGCGCTGTTCGCGATCCTGAGCAAGCCCCGCGGCCAGGGGATCGAGTATCACATGAACGGCAGGGTGGAGCTGTCGCGCGGCTGGCTGCGCTCGATTCCCTTCGAGCAGCGCGGGACGTTCACTCTGCGGTGAGGACGCCGCTCGGCGAGCTCGCTGCGCCTACTAGAGGAGCGACACCATGTCCGGCACTGACATCGTCCAGCATCCCATCCACCTCGGCCGCGGCGCGACCGCGATCATCGAGCCGGCGTTCACCGGCAACCTGGAGTGGTATCAGGGTTACACCGACCGCCACGCTGCTGACGGCGCCGAGGGGCGCCTCGTCAGCATGTTCACGTTCACGGAATCCTGGAATATGTGGGAGATGCACCCCCGGGGCAGTGAAGTGGTGCTCTGCACCGCGGGCACTTTCACCCTGCACCAGGAGAGCCCCGACGGCACGCGCCGCAGTGTTTCCCTGCGGCCCGGCGAGTACGCCATCAACGAGCCAGGCACCTGGCACACCGCCGATGTCGGCGGCCCGGTCACTGCGGTCTTCATCACCGCCGGCTTGGGGACACAACACCGGCCCCGCTGAGCGCTGCGCACGACTACTCGACCACCGTGCTCACCACGGTCGAGCGGGGGCTTTCCATGCCGGCCGCGTTGATGGAGGTCAGGGCGAAGTACCACGTTGCCGCTGACAGATCGCTCACCACGTAGGCCGCGAGTCCCGGATTCGTGATATCGATGACATGGTTGAGGTCGGACCGGCTCGTCCCGTAGTAGAGATGATAGCCGGCGAGGTTGGTGAGCGTGCTGCCATTGGTGTTCTCCGTGGGCGGCATCCAGGAGACCGTCACCCCGCTCGGGGGCAACGAGGCTGCCTGCACGACCTTCACGGCAAATCGCGGCAGGCACTTGTGGTAGCCACCGTCGTCCACGCAGATGATGATTCTGGAGAATGTGCCGACGTCACGTGTTACCGGCGTGCCGTAGAGCCGTCCGGTGGAGGGGGTAAAGCTCGCCCAGGACGGCTTGTTGACGATGTAGAAGGTGCGCTTGTCGTGGGCGGGAACGCTCGCGTGAGGCTGAAACGCGTACTCATGCGCCGCCAGGACGCGGGCGGGCGGCGTACCGCTGATAGTCAGCGCTGTGTTGGCGCCTGCGAGCGATGAGGAGAGCGACAAGGCCAAGGCGAGCGCCCAGAGCGCTCCGTACCGCGGGCGCGCCGCGGCTGATATTGCAGAAGACATCGTGACCACCCCGTTCAGAAACCGGATTTGGCTTCGCCAGGGCGCAAACACACTGGCCGCGCCTCGAGTGCGAGTCGAGCCGAGCCGCTCAGATCGCGCGACGGTACCATGCCGCTCGATGGCGGCTTCGGACCGGCAACCCCGCTGTCTGAAAATTCAGACCGGAGGCTTTGCGTCCCACCTTGGAGGCACTGAGACCCACCTTCGCGAGGCTCAATCCTCCAAGCAGCGGTTTGCCCTTGGCTTGGGCGAGAGTAAACGCCGCCTCGAGCGCGAGCGCAATGTCTCAGGCCGCAGACAATGTCTCAGGGGGCAGACAGGCGGGCGGGCGCGCCGCGATGCGGATCAGCCCGACGAGAGGGCGCGATAAATCTCCACGTATTTTTCGCCCTGCGTTTCCCAGGAGAAGTTCTTCGCCATCCCGTTGAGGACCATGCGTCGCCAATGCGCGGGCTGCGCGTGCAGGTCGAGCGCGGTGTTGAGCGCCCACTCGAGCGCTTCGGAGTTGAAATCGCCGAAGACGATCCCCGTCCCTTGTGTCCCTGGTCCCGTGTCCGGGTCGTAAAGCTCCACCGAGTCCGCGAGCCCGCCCGTGCGCCGCACGATCGGCACGGTGCCGTAGCGCAGGCTGTACATCTGGTTGAGCCCGCTCGGCTCGTAGAGCGAAGGCATGAGGAACATGTCGCAGGCCGCCTCGATCCAATGCGAGAGCTCATCGTCATAGCCCTGACGAAACGCCACCCGCCCCGGAAAGCGGCGCTCGAGCTCCGCAAGGAAGCGCTCGTACTGCGGCTCCCCGCTCCCCAGCGCGACGAAGCCGAGATCCCGCCATTCCAACACCTGCGGCAGCGACTCGAACATGAGCTCGATGCCTTTCTGCGAGGCCAGTCGGCTCACCATCCCCGCGAGCGGCGTCGTCACGGGCATGGACAGCCCCAGCCGCTCGATGAAGGCGCTCTTCAGTCGCGCCTTGATCGAGAGAGTATCCGGATCGAAATGCTCCGGCAGATACCGGTCAGTGCGCGGGTCCCAGACCTGGTAATCGACACCGTTCAGGATGCCCGTCAGTGCGCTCCCTCGCATACGCAGTGAATCCTGCAGACCCATCCCATACTGGTCGGTGCAGATCTCCCTCGCGTGCGTGGGACTGACGGTCGTGATGGCGTCCGCGTACAGAATGCCGTGGCGCAGCGAATTGATCCTTCCCGCGCGCAGATCGTCCTGGTGCAGCAGATAGGTCTTCGGGCCGAGCTCGAGGTCCGCGATCGCCGCCGAGCTGAATACACCCTGATACCCGATATTGTGGATCGTCAGTACCGAGCGCGTGCGCGCGAAGAGGGACTCGCCCTCGAACAACGCCTTGACGAAGAGGGGCCCGAACGCCGTATGCCAGTCGTTGCAGTGCAGGATCTGCGGCGACCATTGCATTCGCCGGCACGCAACCAGCACCGCGCGAGTGAAGGCGAGGAATCTCAGGTGCTCATCGGGATCGGTCGTGTAGATCATCGGCCGTCCGTAGAGCACCGGGCAGTCGACGAGGTACACCAGAGCATCGGACCCCGGAAGCCGGGTAGTGGCGACCGAGAAGACATAATGGTGCGGGCCGATCTGCAGCGGCACCTGCTGCAGCCCCTCGAGAGGCCGCATCGGGAATCCCGCGCGATCGATCGACGCGTATAGCGGCGTGAAGAGCCGGACGTCGTGCCCGGCTGCGGCGAGGTACTTCGCCAACGCGCCGGCCACATCGGCGAGCCCTCCGGTCTTGGAAAGCGGCGCGACCTCCGCGGCGAGCAGGCAGACACTCAAACTCACGCCGGACTCCCGCAGGCTATCATGGAGCCCGCACCCTCAAGTCTCATCCCCTCGTCCATGCGACGCTTTCTCATAGGACTCACGCTCACGGTGCTGCTCATCGTATCGATCGGTATCGGTATCGCCGTCGCCCGGTGGCCGGGGTGGCGGCACATCGCTTTCCGGGCCAGCCCTGCCCCCCTCGCCGCCCCCGGATCCCGGCGACCCCCAGGCCGGGGTGTCAATCACCTCGGAGATAATGCAAGTATCTGATTCTAAAGGGTTCCATGCCCACCGCCCCCGGCTCCGGCGCCGCTCCCTGGTAGACTATGCCCATTCTCCCGCTTCCGGCCACCCCTTTCCGGGCGTCAATGCGCCACTTCCGGGGTTACCTTCAAGGCCGCTTTTGGCCTGGCACGAAGCGGACGGACGATGAAGAGATCATGTCAGCCTCGCCATACAAACAACTGGAGCAGGAGTTCAAGCGACTCCACGCCTTCCGCGGAGCTTTGTCGCTCCTTCGCTGGGACGCCGCCGTGATGATGCCCCGCGGTAGTGCGGACATCCGCGGCGAGCAGCTCGCCGCCCTGGAGACGGAGCACCACGCACTGCTCACCGCACCGCGCATCACGCGTCTGCTCGATCGTGGGCAGGCCAATACCCAGGGCCTGCAGGACTGGCAGGTGGCAAACCTACGCGAGATGCGCCGCCAGCGCGATCACGCCATCGCTACCCCGGTTTCCTTGATCTCCCGCCTCGCCCGGGCTAGCGCCCGCGCCGAGGTCCGCTGGCTCGAGGCCCGCCAGCAGAGCAAGTTCGAGCTCTTCGCACCGCATCTGGAAGAGGTCGTGAATCTGGTGCGCGACAAGGCGTCGCTGCTCGGACAGGCTCTGAACCTGGCGCCCTACGACGCGCTCGTGGATGAGTTCAGCCCCGGCATCACTACCGCCGACATTGACGCCATGTTCAAGGGACTCTCACGGCGCCTGCCCTCGCTCATTCGTGAGGCGATCGCCGTCCAGGAGAGCCGGCCGCCCGCGCCGCTCGGCGGTAAATTCCCGCCCGGTAAGCAGCGTGCGCTCATCGTGGAGGTAATGAAGCAGATCGGCTTCCCCTTCGACCGCGGCCGTCTCGATGAGAGCGAGCACCCTTTCACCGAAGGGGTCCCCGGCGATATCCGGGTCACCACGCGCCTCGATCCCAATGATCTCTTCTCAGGTCTGCTCGGCGCGCTCCACGAGACCGGCCACGCGATGTATGACCTCGGCCTGCCGCAGGACTGGCGCGATCAGCCCGTTGGCCGTGACCGGGGCATGGCGCTGGAGGAAAGCCAATCGCTGCTCACGGAGATGATCATCTGCCGCAGCCGTCCGTTCGTGCGCTATGTGCAGCCGCTCATCGTCAAGCACTTCGGCGTCAGCGGCCCCGAATGGGACGTCGAGAACATCTACGCTCATCTCACGCGCGTGCAGCGCGACGTGATCCGTGTGGACGCCGACGAGCTCACTTATCCCCTGCACATCATGCTGCGCTATGAGCTCGAGAAACAGCTGTTGAGCGGCTTGCTAGCGGTGCGTGACCTGCCGGAGGCCTGGAACAAGGGAATGGAAGAGCGTCTGGGCATCCGTCCGGGGAACGACAGCGAAGGCGTCCTCCAGGACGTGCACTGGGCCGTGGGCTCCTTCGGCTATTTCCCCTCATATGCCCTGGGTGCCGTCATCGCCGCCCAGCTCTACGAGAGCCTGCGCAAGGACGTGCCGGCGCTCGACGAGCAGCTCGCACGCGGCGAGTTCTCGGGCCTTCTCGGCTGGCTGCGGACCCACGTGCATGGGCTGGGCGCCAAGGTTCCGGTGCAGGACCTCCTGCGCGGCGCCACCGGCAAACCCCTTTCCGCCTCCGCCTTCATCCGTTACGTCGAGGCGAAGTACCTGGAAGCGGCGCCCAGCGAGGCCGCCGCCTAGATGGCGGATAGGGAGCCGCAGGCGCCTTCCTTACGCGGCTCGGCGTCGCGCACTCTCACACGCCTGCAGGCACGGCTGCGCGGCGCGGTCGGCAAAGCCATCAAGGACTTTCGCATGATCGCCCCCGGTGACCGGGTCATGGTGTGCCTGTCGGGCGGCAAGGACTCCTACACCCTGCTCGATATCCTGCTGTCACTCCAGCGCAGCGCTCCCGTCGATTTCGAGCTCCTCGCCGTCAATCTCGATCAGAAGCAGCCCGCGTTTCCCGAGCACGTCCTTCCCGAGTACCTGACCTCCCTCGGCGTACCCTTCCGAATCCTCGAGCAGGACACCTACAGTGTCGTCAAACGCGTCATTCCCGAGGGTCGCACCCTCTGCGGCCTGTGCTCCCGCCTGCGCCGCGGCGCCCTTTACCGCTTCGCGGCCGAGAACGGCATCACCAAGATCGCGCTCGGCCACCACCGCGACGACATCATCGAGACGCTGTTTCTCAATCTCTTCTTCGGCGGTCGCCTCAAAGCCATGGCCCCCAAGCTTCTCTCCGAAGACGGCCGCCACATCGTCATCCGACCGCTCGCCTACGTCGCCGAGCGTGATATCGAGCGCTACGCCCGCGGCCGCCGATTCCCTATCATTCCCTGCAAGCTCTGCGGCTCGCAGGACAACATGCAACGCGTCGCCATCAAGCACATGCTCGCCGCCTGGGAGCGCATTCACCCCGGCCGCACCGCAAGCATCTTCTCCGCCCTGCGCCACGTCGAGCTCGAGCATCTCGCCGACCCCCGGCATTTCGACTTCGCCGCTCTCGACGCGCAGCGGGTACGGACGCCGTCCACGTACAGCTTGTCCCCGCGCATGACGGCAATGACGATGGAAGAAGAGGATATTCTGATCGAGGCTGCGGCCACGAACGCTGATAGTTGCCGATTTGATCATGTTGACCCCGAACCATGAAGCGGCACGGTCCGGTAATCCAGGCACAGGAATGTGCCCCGCCGCCGTAGGTGGCGGGGCTTTGGGCAAAAACCACGCTTTTTGCCTAAAGCCGCGCTGGGCCGGGCAGGAGCCCGGATCCAGCGCTTCAAACTAGGCAATGGAAGTCACTTCGCCTCTCCCCAACACCTATTGGGCGCTCCCCGGTCTGCTCCTCGCCGGCGAGCACCCCGCCGGCCCCACTCCCGACGTCACCCGCCAACGTCTCAACCAACTCCTTGCCACCGGCATCGAGTGCTTCGTCGACCTCACTCATCCCACCGAGATCGACTCGTACGACCAGGCGCTCCCCTTCCACGTCGAGTACCTGCGCAAGCCCATCCGTGATCACAGCCTGCCCGAGAAGCGCGAGCACATGATGGAGATCCTCGATTGCCTGCACGATGCGCTGCAATCGGGCCGGCCGGCCTACGTCCATTGCCGCGCCGGCATCGGCCGCACCGGCATGGTGATCGGCTGCCTCCTCGTCGAGCGCGGCCTGACGGGCGAGCAGGCGCTCGATGAGCTCGCCAGGCTCTGGCAGCAATGCGAGCGCTCGAAGTTCTGGCCCAGCGTCCCCGAGACCGAAGCCCAGACCGAGTACGTCCGCCAGTGGCCGCCCCGCAAGCTGGATTTCTCGCTCACCGCGCCAATCGCACCACCGCTCGGAGCTCCTATGCCCGTGGCGGGGTCAGTTGCGCTCGGCCGAGACCCCCTGTTGAATCCCGCCACGCTCGCCGCCGCGCGCAACCTGCGTGAGCGGTTCCTCGGTGCCTTGCTGGGCCTGGCCGCGGGTGATGCGGTTGCCGCCGCGACCCAGTACCGGCGGCCACGCACCTTCACGCCGGTGGGTGATCTGCTCGGCGGCGGGCCGTTTGCGCTGCCCCGCGGTGGCTGGAGCGACGACACCGCGATGGCGCTCTGCCTGGCGGACAGCCTGCTCGCCACCGACGGGTTCGATGCCCGCGACCAAGTGGAGCGCTACCAGCGGTGGCAGCGCGAAGGCTATCTTTCCGCTACCGGCCAGTGCCTCGGCATCACCGCCAGCACCGCCCGCGCTCTCGCGATGTCGCAGTGGCGCCGCCAGCCTTTTTCCGGCTCGCACGCTCCCAACCAGCTCGACCCGGAACCGCTCGCGCGGGTCGCCCCCGTGGTCATGTTCTTCTTCGCCTCGGAAGAGGAGGCCGTACAGCTCGCCAGCGACGCCGCCCGCACCACCTGCCAGGCACCTGCCGTCCTTGCCGCCTGCCGCGATCTCGCGCGAGCCCTGTTTCTGGCGCTCTGCGGCCAGCCAAAGGCGCGCATCCTCGCCGAGACCTCGGCTGCCGCCGCGCCATCCGCGGCCGGGAAGGGTACAGTGATCGAGGTGCTCGCGGTCGCGCTCGAGGCCTTCGCCGCGACCGATAGCTTCCGCGATGCTGTGCTCCATGCGGCCAACCAGGGCGGGAATTCGGACGTAGCGGCCGCCGCTTGCGGGCAACTTGCGGGTGCTCTCTACGGCGCAAATGCCATCCCCGCCCCCTGGCGCGACTGCCTGCTCCAGCGCTCGCTCATCGAGACCTACGCCGACCGGCTGCTGGAGCACTTTCTGCTGAAGGTCGGATGACCTGTGCCCCTCTGAGACCTGCATTCCGGAAGCCGGACACGAAACTGTGAAACGGGTAGTCTTGCGAGCCCGTGACCTCGCAGCGCAATCGCACCCTCCGGCGCACCCCCGCATGGACTCGTCTGACCGACGAGGACCTTCTTTCGATGCGCTTTTGCGATCTCGGCCTGCGGCTCCAGGGCTCGCGGATCGGGCGCCGGGTCCGGCGGCTCTACACGGAGCTCGAAGCCCGCGGCATCCGCTTCCACCCTCACGTTTGGCTGTCGGAGGAGTGGTTCTCACCGGATGGCGTACCCGGGATCGCGATACCGTTTTATCTCGCGCACCCCCGGCTGGAGCGTCTGGAGCGCCGCATCATGCGCGAGGCGGAGGGTGGCAACACACGCTGGTTCATGCGTATCCTTCGCCACGAAGCAGGGCACGCGCTCGATAACGCGTACAGGCTGCGCCGGCGCAAACGCTGGCGTGAGGTCTTCGGCCCCGCATCCCTGCAGTATCCCGCGCGATACAAGGCCCGGCCCGGCAGCCGCCGTTACGTACATCACCTCGGCGAGTGGTACGCACAGTCGCACCCGACTGAGGACTTTGCGGAGACGTTCGCTGTCTGGCTGACGCCGCGATCCGGCTGGCGCAAAAGCTATGCCGATTGGCCGGCATTCCAGAAGTTGAGCGTCGTCGACGAGTTGGTCGCCGGCGTGCGGGGCCGCCGCCCGTCGGTCCGCAATCGCACCCGTATAGAGCCTCTCGAGACGAATACGCGCACGCTCGCCCAGCACTATCGACGCAAGCTCGCTCGCCAACGCTTTTACTGCCGCGGCCTCGCCGACGAATTCTTGCGCAGGTTGTTCGCGCCTCCGCCCGTGCGCCGCGGCACGACGCGGGCCGCCACTCTCCTGCGCATCAACCGCAAGTCGATGATCGCGTCCGTAGCGCGCGAGCTAGGCCTGGAGCGTTATAGTGTGCAGCAGATCCTCCGCATGCTCATCGAGCGCAGTGAGACCTTGAAGCTCTACGTCCGCGGTAATCGCCGCGACGCCGTCCGTAGCGCCCGCTGGCTGCTCGAGCGGCTCGCGAACCTCTATGCGCAAGGTGAGACCCCGCATCTGCGCCTATGAGGAAGCTGCGCACGCTCGTCGTCGTGCACGCGAGCCTGGTGCCGCCGGAATCTCTCGAAGGCCGTAGCGACAAGGAGATCGAAGAGTGGCGTACCGAATACGACGTCACGAGCACTCTGCGCGCGAGCGGCCACGACGTCCGCTGCCTCGGCGTGCTCGACAGCCTGAGCGAGATGCGCAGCAGCATCGCGGACTGGAAACCTGACATCGTCTTCAACCTGCTGGAGGAATTCAACGGCATCGTCACCTACGATCAGCACGTGGTTGCCTTTCTCGAGCTGATGCGTCAGCCCTACACCGGCTGCAATCCCCGTGGCCTCCTGCTGTCCCGTGATAAGCCGCTTTGCAAACAGCTTCTCGCCTTCCATCGCATTCCCAGCCCGCAGTTCGCCGTCTTCCAGCGCGGGTTTCGCATCCACGTGCCACGCAAGCTCCGCTTCCCGCTCTTCGTGAAGTCGACCGTCGAGGACGCCTCGCTCGGCATTGCGCAGGCTTCGGTGGTGGAGGATGCCGCGCGCCTCAAAGAGCGCATCCAATTCGTCCATGAGCAGATCGGCACCGACGCCTTGGTCGAGGAGTACATCGAAGGCCGCGAGCTCTATGTCGGTGTGATGGGCAACGATCGCCTCACCCGCCTGCCTGTCTGGGAGATGGTGTTCGGCTCGATGCCCGATACGCTCGCCGCCATCGCCACCCGCAAGGTCAAATGGGACAAGCGGTATCAATCGAAGTACGGCATCACCACTCGCGCCGCGGAGGATCTCGCTCCGGGCGTGCTCGCGCGGCTGGATAAGCTCTCGCGCCGCATCTACCGCGCGCTCGGACTCTCGGGCTGCGCGCGCATGGACTTCCGGGCGACTGCGGCCGGTGAGGTCTACGCGCTCGAGGCCAATGCCAATCCCAACCTGGAAGCGGCCGAGGACTTCGCCGAGTCCGCGCGCGCGGCCGGCATCGACTACCCGGAGCTGCTCGAGCGATTGATGTCGTTGGGGATGTCGTATCGGGCGGAGTGGCGGGCTACGTATAGCTAGCCCACCTCATCCCCTTGAATGGTCCACGGCTCCGCCTTGGCTGCGGCCAGCCAGGACTGCAGTGTTGCATCTTCGAGCGCCGCGGCCATGTACCAGCGCGCCGTCTCGGAGACGCGCGCGGCGTAGGTGTTGAACCGCAGGACCACCGGGGCGTACATCGCATCGGCGATGGAGTACTCCCCGAAGAGCCAGGGGCCCGCGGCCCCGAAACGGCTGCGGCAGTCGTTCCAGATCTCATCGACCCGGTCGATATCCGCCTCCAGCCCCGGCGTGATGACGGTGCGGCGGTTGCGCGCGCGAGCATTCATCGGCCATTCCATGCGCAGGTTGACGAAGCCCGAATGCATTTCCGCGCAGATGGATCGCGCGACTGCCCGGGCGCGGGCGTCGCGCGGCCAGCCGCGCCCGGTGAGCTCCGCCACGTACTCACAGATCGCAAGCGAGTCCCACACACGAAGATCCCCGTCGAGCAGCACAGGCACCCGCCCGCTCGGACCGTATTTCTCGATCTCATCCTTCGTCGTCGGCGTGTCCAGCCGGATCAGCAGCTCGCCGAACTCGAGCTCGAGGCGCTTCATCAGCATCCACGGCCGCAGCGACCAGGTAGAGTAGTTCTTGTTGCCGATGACCAGGGTCAGATCCGACATGGAGTGGTAACCTTCCAGCCGCATGACGACCGGTACCTCGAGCTTGGGCCCCGCCGCATCCGGGGCAGCCATGCCTCGCCGCGATATCCGCGCGGTCGCCTTCGATCTGGATAATACACTGTGGGATGTTGGTCCGGTGATTCTTCGAGCGGAGCAGCGCCTGCAGGAGTGGCTGCGCGAGCACTGTCCGCGGATCACCGAGCGGGTCTCGATCGAGGAAATGCGTGCCGCGCGCGAGCGGCTCGCCCGTCTCGAGCCTCACAACGCGCACGATTTCACCTACCTGCGCATCACCGCGCTGGCGGCCCAAGCGCGCGAATGCGGGTACGAGGACGAGGTGGCCGAACGCGCCTTCGAAGTATTCTTCGCCGCTCGCAACGCACTGCAGCCTTATGCCGACGTTCAGCCCGCGCTCCAACGTTTGCGTACGCGCTACACGCTGGCATCTCTCAGCAACGGAAATGCGGACCTCGAGCTGATCGGACTTGCGTCACTTTTCAGCATCTCGTTGAACGCGCGCCAGATCGGTGCCGCGAAGCCACATCCTCGGTGCTTCCGGCAACTTGTGAGCGACCTGCGTTTGGAGCCACGGAACATCCTCTACGTCGGCGACGACCCCTTCCTTGACGTCGAAGCAGCACGTGCTGCAGGCCTGCGCACTGTCTGGATGAACCGCAGCCATGCGCCCTGGCCGGCGAGCCTCGAGCCGGCCGACCTCGAAATTGCCGACTGTCTGCAGCTGGCAGAACTGTTAGCACTCGACGCCGTCAGCTGCCAAACCTGAACGGCGAATAGATACGATCGCGTCACCGTTCGTCGCGCTGTATCGGAGCAGTGCGTCACGGAACTTGGCGGATATGTGGCGTGAACTTTAGTCGTGTGCTGCCGTTGTATTCCACGGGAGACGTGCCCAGGAGGTCATTGACTCATGTCTGACACTCACTCATCCAGGCAGGTGCAACCGGTTGCCAACCTGAAGGAATACTTCAAGGATGCCCTGCACGGGGCGCTCGCAACCCAGCAGCTCTCGGTCGAGGATCAGACCGAGCACTACGTCGTCAACTTGCTGACGCTGTTCTCCCGCTCCGAGGCTCTGTTCGATCGCACTGCGGAGGGACCGCGCCTCAAGCCGCTGGTCGTCATGCTGTCGGAGGCGCTCGAGGCGCGCTCCGCCGACCATCGCAACCGCAATCTGCAACGCCTGGGCGACGTCTCGCTCTTCATCGCGGGCTTCTTCGCGCAGAGCTTCGCGCGCAAGCTGATCGATATCGACTATCACATTGCCATGGGCGGCCGCGCCTACGGCGTGCTCGCCGAGTCGCTGTCCCGCGGCAACGGCAGGGTGCTCGGCGGCGTGTTCGCGGAGCTCTCGCAGAAATTCCAGCCCATGGTCGATGCGCTCAACGAGCTCGCCGAGAGCGCCCACACCCATTCCGACAAGGACATCCTGCGGCTCTACGAGATCTGGCTGAAGACCGGCAGCCGCCGCAGCTACGCGCTCCTCAAGCGCCTGGGAGTCGATCCGACTGCCGCGGGCGGCACCGGGTTCGCCCACTGACCCCATGATCCTGACGCAGCTGCAGCAGCTCATCGGGGGCATATATGACGTGAGCGTCGCTCACGACGTCTACGACTTCCTCGTCACCGATCGCACGCGCCTGCCGGCATCGGTCCGCGGCCGGATATCGCAGGAGGATCTC
This sequence comes from Steroidobacteraceae bacterium, assembly GCA_050739095.1. Taxonomy (GTDB): domain Bacteria; phylum Pseudomonadota; class Gammaproteobacteria; order Steroidobacterales; family Steroidobacteraceae; genus 13-2-20CM-66-19. The sequence continues at coordinate 36,536 of JBOIAR010000029.1, forward strand.
GTCGTCGCGCAGCCCGAGCCGAGCGAGGATGAAGCGGCAGTCTCGCTCTACCTCGATCCGGGCCTGTTGGAAAGGCTGCGCCGCGAGGACCCCATGGTGCGCCTGCACGACGGCAACGTGGCGGACTACTGGACCGCGCTCGAAGGCGTCAGCCACTTTCTCTACCTCGCCTGGAACGCCGGCCACGATCGCCCGGTCTCTCTCCTCGAGCTCGAGATGCAGGCCGAAGTCGACAAGTATGTCGCCAGCTACTGGCTGCTGCGCCGCCAGTTGCCCGGCCGCTTCCCCGCGGAGCTGCGCCGCATCCTCTTCGAGCGCACGCGCATCGATCCTCGCCTGGCCGAGGGACGTGAGGACCTGTACCGGGAAGCCAGCCGCTACGCGGAGAAGTTCTGCCGCCGCCTGGAGCAGTCGTTGCGCCGCGTCGGCACGGAAGCGGAGGTGCTCGCGGAGCTGCGCCGCTTCTACCGCCTCACCAACGCACGCAAGCTCGCGCACATCGACCGCCAGTAGAAAAGCGGGCCCAGGGCCGCTCCGTTTCCTGGCGCACTGGATACTCGCGATGGCGGGTCTCAGAGGGCCCGCGGTAACCGTGTAGGGTCTCGCGAAAATCGCCTCGGCGATTTTCGCCAATGGATTTAGAGGGGCGCCGGCCCGCTATTCTTCGCCGCTGTCGCGCTTTCGCTCTTCGAGCTCGCGCATCATCTTGATCCACTCGGAGAGCTTGCGCAGGTCCGTGCGTGTCGTGTTGCCGGTCTTGCGCGCAACGCCCGCGCCATTCGCGTAGGGGTTACCGGCGCTGGTCTCCGTCTGCAGCTGCAAGTCCCCGGGGTCGCGCTGGATCTCGAGCTTGGGACGCTCGATCATTTCCGCGGGCGCATCGAGCCACTCGACGTAGGCGTTGCCGCGGTCGTCGTGGCGGACGCGCGCGAGGCGGCGGCGCTCGCCGGTGTCCTGCTTGCGCTCGTCGTCCGCGCCGTCGATCTTTTTTCTACTGGAGTCCAAGGAATGCGGTTGAAACAGCAATCCGCAGCTCGCGGACGCTTGCACCCTAGCAGCGCAGTTGGGGGCCTTCCGAGATGCCCGTCACGGATCAGGGCGCGGCGGCCGGGCCCTGACCGCTCTCGCGGACATAACGTGCCCGGATGAGGCCCAGCGCCGTCTTGCCGTCGCGGATTTCGCCGTTCACCGCCCACTCGCATGCCCGGGCGAACGGTACCCAGTGCACTTCGATGACTTCCGCCCGCTCGTGCGCCGTCGCGGCCGGCTCGATGTCCGTCGCGAGGAAGAGATGCAGCACCTCGGTGAAGATGCCCGGCGAGCTCATATAAGAGCCGAGGCTGCGCCACTGGCGCGCGCTGACGCCCGCTTCCTCGACGAGCTCACGCTGCGCGGTGACGAGCGGCGGCTCGTTCGGCTCCAGCTTGCCCGCGGGCAGTTCCCATAGCCAGCCGTCCGCGACATAGCGATACTGCTTGAGCAGGCAAACGCGCTCCCCGACGTCGATGGCGACTGCGGCCGCGCCACCGGGATGATGGACGACCTCGAGCGATGCGACGTGTCCGTTCGGCAGCCGCACTTCATCGGTGGTAAGCGTGATGATCCGCCCGCTAAAATGTACCGCTCGCTTCTCAGGTTTCATGATATCGATAATATCGCCGGTGCCCCTACCCTGATTACATTTTGAAACGGCCGACGCGGTCTCGCCTGCGTAGTATCTTGTCCTACACGCGCGGCAGGCGGCGGACTACAGAAGCGGGGACCTATTGCATTGAGTGAATCATCCACGCAGTGCGCCGCGGTGTTTCTGCACGGCGGCTGGCGCTGTGCCAGTACGTACGTGTGGAGCCGCTTCCGCCGCAACATTGTCACCACGAGCTTCTACGAGCCTTTCGGCGAAGCATTGGCGCGCTCCTCACCGAAGCGCCTCGAGCGCCAGACGGCGCAAGGATGGAATTCGCGTCATCCGCCCCTTGCGCTGCCCTATGCCGAGGAGTACCGGCCGCTCCTTCGCCGGCTCTGCAAAGGTCTGCCGGGCTATCGCGAGGAGCTCGCGCTCGCCAGGTATTTCCCCACCGGCTCGCGCCTCCGAAAAGAAGTCAGGTACGTTTCCCGGCTCGTGCGCTACGCCGGCAGCCGCGGCAGGCAGCCGGTGCTCGGGTTCTCCCGGTCGCTCGCGCGCGCCGCCGCGCTCAAGCAGGCGCTCGGCGGATACCACGTCGTGATTCGCCGCAATCCGCGCCAACAGTGGCTCTCCTGCCGCAGCTATCGCGAGGAGGTGGCGCTCGGCTACTTCGAGCTGTGTCACTTTCTGATCCTGGCACTCGCCCCTGAAGGCTCGCCCGGACGCCGCTTCGGCGACGTGCTCGGGCTGCCACGCCTTGCGTGCGGATTGCAGCGACAATTCAGATCCCTCCACACCGCCATTCACCCCTGGAGCGACGAGGCGTCGTATCGCGCCTTCAGCGCCGTCTCTCTCCTGTCCTACGCCGCGGCTGAGCCCGCCGCCGACCTGGTGCTGGACGTGGATCGCCTTGGTCGCTCGCCGGCTTATGGGACAGCGGTCACCGCGAAGATCCTGGCCGATACGGGCCTCGAAATCGACTTCAGCGACTGCAAAGTTCCCATCCGCGATACCAGCCGGGTTTGTCTGGACTTCGCAGCCGTGGAGCGCGATGTCCGCGGCCGGCTCGATGCCTTCGGCGCGGAGCTCGGCTCAGGCCGGTGGTCTGCGGACGCGCTGGGCGCCTGACCCGCGGTGTTCAGGGGTTGGGGCGTGCACATGCTGGCCGTCGTGCGCGTGACGCCAGTCAATGACATCCGGGCCCCCGATTCCGTATAGTCCCCCGCCGTCATGACGACGGCGTCACATCTGGCGAAGCTCAACGGCCCGCAGCGCCGGGCGGTGACCTATGGCGAGCCGCTGCCGGACGGCGCTGGCGTGCCCAAGGGCTTCAAGTCCGGGCCGCTGCTGATCGTGGCGGGGGCGGGCACCGGCAAGACCGACACCCTGGCCTATCGCGTTGCGCATCTCGTCATCCACGGAGTGGACCCTGCGCGCATCATGATGCTGACCTTCACCCGACGGGCCGCGACGGAGATGCGCCGGCGCGCCTACGAGCTCGCCAAGTCGGCGCTCGACGAGACCCTGGGCGGGGTGAGCCAGAGCATCCTGCAGCGCATGAGCTGGGCCGGTACCTTCCACTCCGTCGGCAACCGCCTGCTGCGTCACTACGCCGGGCACCTGAAGCTCGATCCGCAGTTCAGCGTCCTCGACCGCGGCGACTCGGCCGATCTCATGGATGCCGTGCGCCAGGAGCTGGGCCTCGCGCAGAAGGAGCAGCGCTTCCCGCGCAAGGATACTTGCCTCCAGATCTACTCCCATCGCGTCAACACGCAGCGCCCCTTGAAGGAGTCGCTCGAGACGCGGTTCCCCTGGTGCGCGCAGTGGGAAGCAGACCTCACGCGCCTGTACCGCGCGTACGTCGAGCGCAAGCAGAGCGCGAGTCTGCTCGATTACGATGATCTTCTGCTCTACTGGCAGATCATGATGTCCCACCCGCGGCTTGCCGCGCACGTCGGGGGCCATTTCGATCATGTGCTGGTGGACGAATACCAGGATACCAACAAGCTGCAGGCGGAAATCCTCCATGCCCTGAAGCCGGATGGCGCCGGCCTCGCGGTCGTCGGCGACGATGCGCAAGCCATCTACTCCTTCCGCGCCGCCGCGGTGGAGAACATCCTCGGCTTCCCCGACCGCTTCACACCGCGCGCAGAGGTGGTCACGCTCGCCCAGAACTACCGTTCCACCCAGCGGGTGCTCGACGTCGCCAACGCCGTGATGGCGGATGCGCCCCGCCAGCATCGCAAGCATCTGTTGGCGACTCGCGGCGAAGGGCTGCGTCCTCGTCTGGTGAGCGTGGAGGACCTGCAGGCGCAGGCGGAGTGCGTGTGCGGTGAGATACTGAAGCGACGCGAGGCCAGCGTGCCGCTCAGAAAGCAGGCCGTGCTCTTTCGCTCGTCGAGCCACAGCGACGTCCTCGAGGTCGAGCTCGGACGGCGCCAGATCCCCTTCGTGAAGTATGGTGGCCTCAAGTTCCTCGAGGCCGGCCACATCAAGGATCTCCTCGCCGTGTTGCGCTGGGCCGACAACCCGCGCAACACCCTGGCGGCCTTCCGTACTCTCCAGCTCCTGCCCGGCATGGGCCCGGCCAACGCGCGGCGCGCTCTCGAGCATCTCGAAGCCAACGGCTTCTCGCTCGGCACATTGCAGAGCTTCACCCCGCCACCTGGCGCTGCCAAGGACTGGCGCAAGCTCGTCGAGCTCATGCTCGCGCTCGCCGACCCGCAGCGCCCGTGGCCGGGGCAGGTGCATCTCACGCGGGAATGGTATCGCCCGCACTTCGAGCGCCAATACGAGCACTTTCACACGCGCCTCGGCGACCTCGACCAGCTCGAGGCGCTCTCCGGGCAGTACCCCTCGCGCGAGCGCTTCCTCACCGAGCTCACCCTCGACCCGCCGAACGCTACAAGCGATCTCGCCGGCCGCCCGGCGCTCGATGAGGATTATCTCGTTCTCTCGACGATCCACTCCGCCAAAGGCATGGAGTGGGACACCGTCTACCTCTTGAACGTGGTCGACGGCAGCTTTCCCTCGGAGTTCGCAACCGGGAAAGCCGAGCTCATCGACGAGGAGCGACGTCTGCTCTACGTCGGGCTGACCCGCGCCCAGAACGACCTGCTGCTGCTGGCCCCCCTCAAGTTTCAACTGACAGCCCAACATCGCCTCGGTGATGCGCACGTCTATGGCGGCCGCAGCCGGTTCCTGAGCGAGAAGGTGCTCAAGACCCTCGAGGCGACCACCTTCCTCGGCTCGAACCTCGCCGGCGAGTCCGCCCTCTCACAGGAGAGCGGTGACACCGCCGTGGACGTAGGCGCGCGCCTGAAGGAGATGTGGTAGCCCGAAGCTGTTCAGCGGGGGATCGATTGCAAAGCCATTTCCTGGGGGCGTGAAAAACATGGATGTTTTTCCCGCAGCCTACATGGACGTACTTGCGGCGGCCCCGGGAAATGGCTTTGCAAGCGAGCCCACGGGCTCCTAATCTTTACCAGGCTTGATGAACTTCAGCGTGAACCGATCGCTTTCGCCGATGGCCTCGTACTTCGCGCGATCGATATTCCCCAGCCGATAATCCGGCGGCAGCGCCCACACCCCACACGCATAATTCTTCGTATCCTTCGGGTTGGCATTGACCTCCGAGGTGGCAACCAGCCTGAATCCTGCCGCCTGGATCAGCCGGATCGCATAATCCTGCCGGACATAGCCGTTCTTCGCGCGCGGGTCCTGCGGCAGCGCCGGATTGCCGCGATTGTCCACCACCCCGAACACCCCGCCAGGCGCCAGCGCGCGATAGATCGACGCGAGCGCCTGCTGCGCGTCCCCGAGCGCCATCCACTCATGCAGGTTGCGGAAGCTCAGCGCCATGTCTACCGATCCCGGCGGCACGACATCGCCTCCGTCCAGCGGAAAGCTCACCACCCTCACCCGTCCATAGAGCTGCGGGCGGGAGGCGAGCAGTTGCCGGTAGTCGGCGAGTCGCGCCTCGAGGAAGCGGCTCCCCGGGTCCGGCACGATCACCCCCGCATCGTATTGGCCCCGGGCGTGCACCAGCGGCGCGATGACCTTCGTATACCAGCCCGACTCAGGCCATAGCTGCAATACCCGCGTGCCGGGCCGGACACCGAAGAAGAGCAGCGTCTCCTTCGGATGGCGGTAGCGGTCCCGGGCGCGGTCCGCCGCCGTGCGCTGGCTCCCCGCCAGGACGACATCCAGCGCACTGGCGGTAGTCGCTCGGCCGCTCGTCGTCACGCAGCCGGCGATCAGAGCGGCCCCGGCGAGCAGGCACGCCAGGACCATGACGGGAGCGACGGTTTTCAGCAGGCGCATGAACGCCCATTCTGGAGGGCGCACGGGACAAAAAAAACCCCGCCGGAGCGGGGTTTGACTCAGACGTGTAACGGGCGGCAGTTTCAGCGTCGGAAAGGGCCACCGCCTTGCCGCGCGCGAGGCGCGCGCTCCTGGGCCTCGTTGACCCGCAGTGCCCGGCCGTTCATCTGAAAGCCGTTCAGGGCCTGAATCGCCCCCTGGGCCTCGCTCTGCGACATCTCGACGAAACCGAAGCCGCGCGGCCTGCCGGTTTCCCGGTCGTTGATGAGCTTGACCGATTCCACCTTGCCGTGACGCTCGAACAGCGTTTTCACGTCCTGCTCGGTGGCATTGAAGGGCAGATTGCCCACGTAGATCGTCGTCATCCGGAGGTCTCTCTTCGCAATGCGCACAGCGGCGAGCCGCGCGAAGCGGTCGCATGTGCCGCGTGATCATGGGTTAGGGGGCGGGGAGGGGAGTCGAACGAAGCAGCGGAACTCAAGCGTGCTCATCCCTGGGGGGATACCAACGCGAAAGCATGCTACTCCCGGTTTTTGCACTTGGCAAACACCAGTTGTAGCATTTTTCCCACAGGCGCAAGCTCAACTACCGGCCGGCTCCAGGTAGGCGTACCCATCGAGTTCGCTCTCGTAAAACCGCTTGAGCATCTGGCTTTCCGCAAGGGTCATGCGTCCGTCCCGGATGGCCCGCTCGCAGTCCCGTGCCAGGGCGGGGTACAGCTCCGCCACGTCATATTCCATGTACTCGAGGACCTTGTTGGCCGTATCGCCCTTGACGATCTCCTCGATCCACCAGCCTCCCTCGTCGTGGAGCCGTACGTGCACGACGTGCGTGTCGCCGAACAGGTTGTGCAAGTCCCCGAGGGTCTCCTGATAGGCGCCCACCAGGAAGACGGCCAGGTAGTACTTGTCTGCCGGCTTCAGCTCATGAAGCTCGAGAGTGCGTTTGATGTCGCGTAGCGACACAAAATGGTCAATTTTGCCGTCCGAGTCGCACGTGATATCCGCCAGTACCCCGGTACGTGAGGGCCGCTCGTCCAGCCGGTGGATGGGCATGATCGGGAAGAGCTGGTCGATCGCCCAGCTGTCGGGCAGCGACTGGAATATCGAGAAATTGCAGAAGTAGGTATCGGACAGGATCGACTCCAGCCCTTCGAGCTCCTCCGGAAGCCGCTCGAGCCGGCGACAGCAGTCCCGCACCCGGGCGCAGGTCGCCCAGAACAGCCGCTCCGCCAGCGCCCGGAACTCCAGCGACAGCAGCCCGAGGTTGAACATCTGCAGCACCTGGTCGCGCGCCGTCAGCGCGTCGTGGTAGCACTCGACCAGCCGCCGCTCGCTCACCGAGCGGAAGGCTCCGAAGAGATCCCGCACCGGCTGTGGCAACTCCTCCCCTCCCCCATAATCCTCATCCTCCTGGCCCGTCACCCGGAACTTGTCGAGGGCCGAGGAGCCGAGCGCGTCGAACACCAGCACGCTGTGGTAGGCCGCAATCGCCCTCCCGGACTCGCTGATGATCATCGGGTGCGGGATGTCGCGTGCGTCGCAGACGCTGGCGATCCGGTAGACGACGTCGCTCGCGTATTCGTTGAGCGTGTAGTTCATCGACGACGAATAATTGGTGCCGCTGCCGTCGTAGTCGACGCCCAAGCCGCCTCCCACGTCGATGTATTGCAGCCCCGCCCCCATGAGCTTCAGCTCCGCATAGACGTGCGCCAGCTCGTTGATGGCATCCTTCACCCGGCGGATGTCTTGAAGCTGGCTGCCGGGGTGGCAGTGCACGAGCTGCAGGCAATCGAGCATTCCCCGCGCCTTCAGCGTCCCGAAGAGCTCCACGATCTCGGTGATGAAGAGGCCGAATTTCGACTTCTCGCCCGCCGACTCCCGCCAGCGCCCCGAGCCCTCGGTGAAGAGCTTCACGCGCACGCCGATGCGCGGCCGCACCTGGTAGCGATCGGCATGCTTCAGGATGAGCCCGAGCTCATCGAAGTTCTCCACTACCGGAATGATGGTTCGCCCGAGCTTCGTGGCGAGCGTCACCGCCTCGATGTAGCTGTCATCCTTGAAACCGTTGCAGATGATCAGCCGCTCGGGCGCGTTCTCCGTCATCGCCATCACGGCGAGGAGCTCGGGCTTGGAGCCGACCTCGAGGCCGAAGCCGAACTCCTTGCCGTAGCGGTAAACCTCCTCGACGACGAGGCGCTGCTGGTTTACCTTGATGGGGAACACCGCGGCGTAATGGTTGCGGTACTCGTTTTCCGCGATGGCCTGGGCGAATGCCGCATGCAGATGCTTCAGGCGATGCGCCAGGATGTCGGAGAAGCGCACCACCACGGGGGTCGTCAGGTCGCGAGCCTCGAGACCTTCGACCACCTCGTAGAGATCGATGTCGCGGCCGGGCTGCGCGTCCGGCCGCACGACCACGTGCCCGCCCTCGTTGATGCCGAAGTAACCCTTGCCCCATGCATTGACGTGATAGAGCTCCAGGGAGTCCTCGATCCGCCAGGGCTGGGCGGGGTTGAACTTGCGAGCGCCGTTCAAGGCGCTCTTCGGGTCTACGGCCACGTGCGCGGGTCCGCTGCGGTTCTCATGGAGGTCACTCGGCGCGCAAGATATCAAAACTATGTGACATGCGCGCGTGGTCTATTTCATTGGCGGAAATCGTCGAGACGATTTCCGCAAGACCCCACGATTTTCGCCGCGGGCCCGGGAACGGCCCGGGCCCGCTATGCACTGC
>JBOIAR010000030.1:0-36643 GCA_050739095.1 Steroidobacteraceae bacterium
TTTGATGCGCGGCTGGCCGAGCTGATGAAACGATCACAAAAACCGGCTGCATCGGAGCAATAGAGCTGAGAGGCGATCATGGCCGTCATCGGGGTGGATCACGTGCAACTTGCGATGCCGCCGGGCGAGGAAGCTCGCGCGCGAGAGTTCTATTGCGACGTGCTGGAGGTTCCCGAAGGACCGAAACCGCCGGAACTCGTCGCGCGTGGCGGTTGCTGGTTCGAAAGCGATTTGGTGAAGATTCATCTCGGGGTGGAGCAGGACTTCCGGCCCTCTGCAAAGGCTCATCCGGGACTCCTTGTCGGTGATCTTGACAGTGTTCTCAGTCGATGCCGGGAGAAGGGATTCCAAGCCACGGAACCGGAGTTAATCGAGGCGACTCGGCGCGCATTCGTCCAAGATCCCTTCGGAAACCGCATCGAGCTGATGGAGCGAATGTGAATCGAGGTCGACGCTGCTGGCTCCTTCCGGCCACGCCCTATTGGTAGGCGCGGCCGCAGGGAGACCGTTTGTCGCCTGAGCGAGAGCGGCTGAAGGTACGAGCGCCGACTCGCGGAACAAAGCTGTCCTTCGGCTTGACTTCGGCTAACTCACCCTGTCGGCCAACTGTGAGGACCACTTGCCTCAAAGCAGTCATGCTGGCGGAACTTGCCCGCCGCCGGTCTATCTATATAGGGCGTTGCTGGTTCCGTTAAATCGGTAACCCGCCGCCGCGCCTAAGAGGAAACCTTAGATTGCTCAGATTCCGGGAATCGTCGGCGTCGCGATCACTGGTTGGCTCGTGGACTTCACGGGAGCCTACACTTCCGGGTTCGTGCTGGTGGCGGCGATCAGCTTGATTGGTGCGTTGGGATTCGGGCTCCTCTTTAATGCCCGCGCGCTCGTCGACTGAAGCCGCTCCGCCGACCCGCGGGTGAGGGGCGAATGCTCGTGACGAGGTGCTGCGGGATGTGAAGCAATGTCGATATGGCCGCGAACCGTAGCACCCAGAGCGTAACTCGGATGGCGATGGGCCTACTTCTCCTCGCTTCTACAGTCGGGGTTGGCCAAGCCGTTACTGTGCCTTCGGATGTGTCGCAAATTCGTGCGCTGCGGCTGGCAAATAGTCGCGCGATCGCACGGCACGACATCTCTGGGATCCGGGAAGCCTGGTCTTCCGACATTCACCTCATCTGCTGCGGAAACGTGATGTTCTCTGGCGCATCGGCGGTGATGGCGAGTTATCAGGGGCAGGGGGATGAGTTCAAGAATCCAGCGTTCGTGGCCTACGTACGGATACCGGAGCGCATCAGCGTGAGTCCGGAGCGCACCCGAGCGGCGGAGTACGGGAAATGGGTGGGCGTTTTCACGCCACCCGATCCGGTATCCTCAGGACGGTATTTTGCGTCATGGAAGAAGGAGCGGGACGGCTGGAAGATCACCAGCGAGTCCTACGTCACCCTCAGCGCGGATGAGCGAGGGGTTGCACCACTGCATCCCATCACGCTGCGCGTCGGCGGAACTCCCGACTGGCTAGCCATCTCGCCGAGCGCAATCTGGGTTGCGAACGATGCGCTTAGGGCGGTCCAACGGATTTCACCAACGGGCAAGAAAGTCGAAGCGACGATTTCGATGCCCGGGGAGCCGTGTTCCGGTCTCACTTACGCCTTTGGGAGCGTATGGGCGCCGATCTGTGGTGCGCATCCCGGTCTCGCGCGGATCGATCCGGAGCGCAACGCCGTGACCAAGTTCCTGTCCATTCCTCCGGCGCTCTCCGAAGGCGGTATAACGGCCAGCTCGGATAGTGTGTGGCTGGTGACGCGCGAGGGAGTACTGGCGCGGATTGATCCGGATCGCAATCGCATTCGGCAAACCGTTGCAATTGCACCGGGCTCCTACAATCCGCTCTACAGCAGTGGCGTGGTGTGGGTCACGGGCGGTACGACCAATACCGTCATTGCGGTAGACGCTCGCTCGGGAGAAGTCATCGCGAGCATTGCTACCGGTTCAAAACCGCGTTTCCTCACCGCCGGTGGCGGCATACTTTGGACCCTCGATCAGGGCGATGGCTCCATCGGCAAGATCGACATGAAGCGCAAGGAGCTCGTGGACGTGATTCCTGCCGATATTCCCGGCGGCGGTGGAGATATCAGCTACGGAGCGGGTGCCGTCTGGGCGAGCATCATCGGCGTTCCCCTCACACGCCTGAGCGTCAGATGTAACGAGTTGGCGCAATGGCTCGGTCGCGGCGGTGATGCGGTCCGCTTTGGCGATGGTGCCATCTGGATCACTGACTATCACAACGGCCGAATCTTTCGAATTGCGCAAAACGCTGCAGGGGCCGCATGCAAGCCAAGGACCCACCCCTTTCCCGATTCGAGAGCCGGACAGACAAGGCAGGAACGGGGCACTTAGGGCTCAGCTACTCAGTCGCGAGGAGTTCCAGGCGATCTACGAAGGTCTTTTGGGATGCTGGACGCTACAGGGGCGGACGGATAAACGGATGGGCGCAGTGTTGGTTTCGCGTGCGGGTAACTGCACTCCGGGAAGTGGAGTTACCCGCAAAGTTATCCGCATGAGGGCTTCGCTGGAAAATCCGTTCTCAGCGAAATCAATGACCTACGAAGTGCGAATTCGCGAGTTGAAATTGAGAATCGAACCGGGATCCGTGTTTGGGACTCGAACTCGCCAACGAGCGGTCAAAAACTTAGTGAAGTGATCTCTGAAGTAACATTAATAAAGTAACATAAGTACATGATTGTAATGGCTCCCCGGGTTGGACTCGAACCAACGACCAACGGATTAACAGTCCGACGCTCTACCGACTGAGCTACCGGGGAACCGGGCGAAGGAATCGCGAAAGGGCGCGAATTCTGAGGCGGGGGCTGGGAAATAGTCAAGGAACCCTGCGGCGCAGGTGCCGTTGAGGGCGGAGCAGGAGGCCGTATGCCGTGACATTGATCGCGAGGAGCAAGGCCGCGAGCACCCATTGATCGGGCCGCGTGAGCCAGGATGGATAGAGGATCGAGACGACGTAGTGATTCAGAAAGCCGCCCTGGTAGCCGGCCTGGCCGGCGAGGCGGCGCCAATGATTCTCGAGCGGGGTGAGCGGGCAGATCTGGCCGGAGGTCTCCACCCAAAATCCCCACGCCAGCGCCGGCAGGTGGGCAAAGACCACATGTCGCCACTTCAAGGCGAGAAAGCCGCCGAGGATGACGAACGCGGCGAAGGCGAGGTGCAGGGTGACCAGCAGGTCCGCGAGGATCCTCCAGCCCATTGGGAGCCTGCCCGGCCCCTTGGCTCAGGCGCTCTTCGCCACCGCGCCTGCCGTGAGGACCCGCGCGATGCGCTCGATCGCCTTCTCGAGCGTCTGCAGGCTGCACGCGAAGGAGATGCGCATGTGGCCCGGCGCGCCGAAGCCAGAGCCCGGAACCACGGCGACGCCGCCTTCATTGAGCAGCAGCTCCGCGAACTCGCCGTCGGTGTTGCAGCCGAGGCTCGCCATTGCCTTGGAAACATCCGCGAAAGCGTAGAAGGTGCCGGCGCCCGGGAGGCAACTCACGCCGGGCAGCGCGTTGAGCGCACCGACCACGTAGTCGTGCCGCTGCTTGAAGGCCTCGTTCATCTTGCCGACGCACGCCTGATCACCCGCGAGCGCGGCCGTCGCGGCCTTCTGCGAGATGCTCGACGCATTCGACGTCGACTGGCCCTGGATGGTGGCCATCGCGGTGATCAGCTCCTTGGGCCCGCCGCAGTAGCCGATGCGCCAGCCCGTCATGGCGTAGGCCTTGGATACGCCGTTGATGGTCACGGACCGGCCGTAGAGCTCCGGCACGGCGGTGAGCAGGCTGCAGAAGGGCTCCGAGGCCCAGTAGATCTTCTCGTACATGTCATCGGTGCCGATGACGATGCGCGGGTGCTCGAGCAACACCTCGCCCAAGGCCCGCAGCTCCGATCGGCTGTAGGCCGCGCCGGTCGGATTGCAGGGGCTATTGAGGAGCACCAGGCGCGTCTTCGGCGTGATGGCCGCGGCGAGCTGGCGAGCGGTGATCTTATAGCCCTGCCCCGGACCTGCGAACGGCATGACCGGCTGCGCGTCGGCGAGCAGCACCATGTCGGGGTAGGAGACCCAGTAGGGCGCCGGAATGATGGCTTCGTCGTCCTTGTCGAGGACCGCCATGCAGAGATTGAAGATCGTCTGCTTGGCGCCCGAGGAGACCAGGATCTGCGATCGCTCATACTGGATGCCATTGTCGCGGGCGAACTTCGCGATGATGGCGTCCCTGAGCTCATTGATGCCTTCCACGTTCGTGTAGCGCGTGAAGCCACCACGGATGGCGTCGATACCGGCCTGCGCAATCGGTACCGGGGTATCGAAGTCTGGCTCGCCCGCTCCGAGGCCGATCACGTCCTTGCCCTCCGCCTTGAGGCGGGCGGCGCGGGCGGTGACGGCGAGCGTCGGCGAAGGCTTGACGCGCTGAACGCGTCGTGAGACGGATAGGGTCACGGGTGTACCTGTGGTTCGCCGAAAAGGGCGGGCGCCACTATATTAAGGGATCGGGTCGATCCCCACCATATCGCGCGACCGCGCGCGCAACGGCTGGAGCGGCATGGAACAGATTCCCTTCAAACTGGAGGCGGACTTCGAGCCCTCGGGCGATCAGCCCGAGGCGATCACGCGCCTGGTCGAGGGGCTGGACGATGGCTTGAGCGCGCAGACGCTGCTCGGTGTCACCGGCAGCGGCAAGACTTACGTCGTGAGCCAGGTGATCGAGCGGATGCAGCGTCCCGCCCTGGTGCTCGCGCACAACAAAACGCTCGCGGCGCAGCTCTACGGCGAGTTCCGTAACTTCTTTCCGCACAATGCGGTGGAGTACTTCGTCTCGTACTACGATTACTACCAGCCGGAAGCGTACGTACCGTCTTCCGATACGTACATCGAGAAGGACGCCTCGATCAACGAGCACATCGAGCAGATGCGGCTCTCCGCCACCAAGGCGCTGCTCGAGCGCCCGGACTCGATCATCGTCGCCACGGTCTCCGCGATCTACGGACTCGGCGATCCGAAGGCGTACCTTGCGATGATCCTGCACCTCGACCGCGGCGACCGTATCGACCAGAGAAGGCTCCTGCGCCGCCTCGCGGACATGCAATACACGCGCAACGACCTCGACCTGACGCAGGGCACCTATCGCGTGCGCGGCGATGTGATCGACATCTTTCCCGCGGAGTCGGAGCGCGAGGCGATCCGGGTCGAGCTCTTCGACGACACCATCGACTCGATCGCGCTCTTCGATCCGCTCACCGGCGCGGTGTCGCGCAAGGTGCCGCGATTCACGGTGTATCCGGGCACCCACTACGTCACACCCCGCGAGCGGCTCATCGGCGCCGTCGATCACATCCGCGAGGAGCTGCGCGTACGGCTCGCGGAGTTGCGCGAGGCCGGCAAGCTCCTCGAGGCGCAGCGGCTCGAGCAGCGCACGCTGTTCGACATGGAAATGATGAAGGAGGTGGGTTACTGCGCGGGGATCGAGAACTACTCGCGCTATCTTTCCGGCCGCGCCGCCGGCGAGCCGCCGCCGTGCCTCTTCGATTATCTGCCGCGCAACGCGCTCCTCGTCATCGACGAGAGCCATCAGACCATTCCGCAGTTGGGCGCCATGTATCGGGGTGATCGCTCACGCAAGGAGGTGCTGGTGGAGTATGGCTTTCGCCTGCCTTCGGCCCTCGACAATCGGCCGCTGAAATTCGAGGAGTGGGAGCGGCTCGCGCCGCAGATGATCTTCGTCTCGGCGACGCCAAGCAGGTACGAGGCCGAGCATGCCAGCCAAACGGCGGAGCTCGTCGTGCGCCCGACAGGTCTCGTCGATCCGCAGGTCGAGGTGCGTCCGGTGAGCACCCAGGTGGACGATGTGCTCTCGGAAATCCGCAAGTGCGTGGAGTGCAACGAGCGCGTCCTTATCACCACCCTCACCAAGCGAATGGCCGAGGACCTGACCGACTACCTGCACGAGCACGGCGTGCGTGTGCGCTACCTGCATGCCGACATAGAGACGGTCGAGAGGACTGAGATCATCCGCGACCTGCGCCTCGGCAAGTTCGATGTGCTGGTCGGCATCAATCTTCTGCGCGAGGGACTCGACATGCCCGAGGTGTCGCTGGTGGCCATTCTCGATGCGGACAAGGAGGGGTTCCTCCGCTCAGATAACTCGCTCATCCAGACGATCGGACGCGCCGCGCGCCACATCAATGGCCGCGCCATCCTCTATGCCGACAAGGTCACCGGCTCGATGCAACGCGCCATCGATGAGACCAACCGCAGGCGGCGCAGGCAGCTCGACTACAACATTGCCCATGACATCGTGCCTCGGGGCATCCGCAAGGCGGTGGCCGACATCATGGAGGGCGCGCGCGCCGGCGCGGCGCCGGGTTCGCAGCTTCTGCGCGGCAGGCGTCGCGAGGGCCGGCGGGGCGCAGCCGGCGCGGCCGCGGAGCTGAAGCCCGAGGCGCTCGCGCGCGAGATGAAGAAGCTCGAGGCGGAGATGCTCAAGCGCGCGCGCAACCTCGAGTTCGAGGAAGCTGCGCGCCTGCGCGATGAGATCGAGCGTCTGAGGCAACTGGAACTTGGCATTGCCTGACCCGATATGAACACTTCACGTCAAGCGACCACGAGCGCAACCCTGCTTCTCACGGTGATCGTGGTCGTGGTCGTGCTGCGGCTCGCGCAGGATCTGTTCGTCCCGCTCGCGCTCGCCATTCTCCTCACGTTTCTGCTCGCGCCCATCGTCGCACGGCTGCAGCACTGGCATATCAACCGGCTCATCGCCGTGCTTTTCTCCCTCGCCCTGGCGCTCGCGCTCATCGGCGGCGTCGGCGATGTCATCTTCGGGCAGTTCTACGATCTCGCGCACCAGCTGCCGCAGTACGAGCTGCACCTGCGCCAGCACATCGCGCATTTGCGGGGATTCCTCCGCGGCGGCATCACCGACAGCCTGGATGCGGTCGATCGCCTGACCTACCAGATCGAGCGCTTGAGCCCGATCACGGGCCTGCCGGCCGGCGTCCAGAAGGTGGAGATAGTGCAGCCGCGGGCGAGCCTGCTCGAGATTGCGAAGGATGTCGTCGGTCCCCTGGTGAAGCCGCTTGGCTGGGCGTTCGCCGTGATGGTGTTGGTCGCCTTCATGCTGCTGAGGCTCCTCGACCTGCGCGAGAGAGTCATTCGCCTCCTCGGGCCGCGCAATCTCCAGGCGACCACCGCCGCGCTCGATGATGCCGCGGCGCGCGTGAGCCGCTACCTGCTGTCGCAGCTCCTCATCAACGCATTCACGGGGCTCTGGGTGGGCGCCGGCCTGGCACTGGCGAACGTGCCCAACCCCGGCCTGTGGGGAGCGCTCACGCTGGTGCTGCGATTCATCCCCTATGTCGGCGTCTGGGCGGCGGGCGCGATGCCACTGGCGTTGTCGTTTGCCGCCTTCAACGATTGGATGCATCCGGTGATCGTCATCGGCCTGTACGGCAGCGTGGAGATTCTCAATTACGCGGTGCTCGAGCCGTGGATCTACGCCGCCAGGACCGGCGTCTCGCCGGTAGCGCTGCTGCTCGCGGCGGCATTCTGGACGTGGCTGTGGGGGCTCGCGGGCCTGCTGCTCTCGGTTCCGATCACGGTGTGCCTGGTCGTCATGGGCAAGTACGTTCCGCAGCTGGAGTTTCTCGAGGTGCTGCTCGGCGATGAGCCGGCGCTCGAGCCCTACCAACAGCTCTATCAACGGCTGCTCACGAGCAATCATGACGAGGCGGACATGCTTCTCCAGGAGGCGATGCGCGCGCACTCTCTGCGGGAGGTCTGTGACATCGCGATCGTGCCGGCACTGCGGCTGCTCGAGGCGGACTTCGCGCGCGGGGCCCTGAAGCCGCTCACGCGCCGCGCCGTGCTCGATCACTTCCAGCAGTGGGTGGACGAGCTGCTCGAGGGTCTGCAGCGCGCCAGCGCGCGCGGTGCCATGTCGTGGCAGCCGCCGCAGGTGCTGTGCGTCCCGGCCGAGGATCAGGAGGATGCCATCGTGGCGAAGCTCTTGGCCTCCGTGCTGATACACCGGGGCGTCACTGCGCGTGTGGCCGCGCTCGACCGAATCGAGGAGGAGATCGAGACGAGCGCCGCCGCTGGACTCGAGGCCATTGTCATCTCCGCTCTGCCGCCGGAGGCGATCCCTCCAGCGCGGGCCGTGGTCAAGCGCATCCGCGCCCGATCGGAAAAGCTGCCGGTCATCGTCGGCCTCTGGGGCCAGGACCGCGACCTCGATCGCGTCGTGCAAAGACTCGAGACCGCGGGGGCGAGCACGCTCGAGACGCGGGTGGGGGGCTGTGTGGAGGCGATCGAGCGGCTGCGGCAGACGCCGGGCCCCACCAGGACCGTGGCGCCTTCCAAGGTGGTCCACGGGTCCTGATCCCTTGATATACTGAACGGCTCAAGCATAGGCGCGTAGCTCAGTGGTAGAGCACCACCTTGACATGGTGGTGGTCGGTGGTTCGATCCCACTCGCGCCTACCATAGATTCCACGCGGCGCTTCCTCGTGATCAAGGCGGGGAGCGTTTTTTTCCGTCGATCGAGAGAGCCTTCGAGATGCCAGTCGTGACCTTGCCAGACGGCAGTCAACGCCGCTTCGACCGTCCGGTGACGGTCGATGAGGTCGCGGCCGACATTGGCGCGGGGCTGCGCAAGGCGGCGCTCGCCGGACGCGTGAACGGCAAGCTCGTCGACACGTCATATGTCGTTTCCAACGATGCCAACGTGGCCATCGTCACCGATAAGGACCCGGCGGGACTCGAGGTCATCCGCCACTCGACGGCGCATCTGCTCGCGCAGGCGGTGAAGCAACTCTTTCCCGACGCGCAGGTGACCATCGGACCGGTGATCGAGGACGGCTTCTATTACGACTTCGCTTATCTGCGGCCCTTCACGCCCGAGGACCTGGCTGCGATCGAGGCGAGGATGGCGGAGCTCGCGAAGGCCGACCAGAAAGTCACCCGCCGTGTCATGGGACGTGATGAGGCGGTCGCGTTCTTCAAAGGCCTGGGTGAGCACTACAAGGCCGAGATCATCGCGAGCATCCCGGCAGGGGAGGACATCAGCCTTTACGGCCAAGGCGACTGGGTCGACCTCTGCCGCGGGCCGCACGTGCCCTCCACGGGGAAGCTCAAGGCCTTCAAGCTGACCAAGGTCGCCGGCGCCTACTGGCGCGGCGACTCGCGCAACGAGATGCTGCAGCGCATCTACGGCACCGCCTGGCCTGACAAGAAGCTGCTCGAGGAGTATCTGCATCGTCTCGAGGAGGCGGAGAAGCGCGATCACCGCCGCATCGGCCGCGAGCTCGATCTCTTTCACATTCAGGAGGAAGCGCCCGGCGCGGTCTTCTGGCACCCGAAGGGGTGGACCGTGTTCCAGACCCTCATCGGCTACATGCGCGAGCGTCAACGCACCGCGGGCTATGAGGAAGTCAACGCGCCGGAGCTCATGGACGCCTCGCTCTGGCGGCAGTCGGGACACCTGGAGAAGTTCGGCGAGAACATGTTTCTCACCCAGACTCCGGACGAGCGGCTCTATGCCATCAAGCCCATGAACTGCCCGGGGCACATCCAGATATTCAAGCATGGCCTCAAAAGCTACCGCGAGCTTCCCCTTCGCCTCGCGGAGTTCGGCAAGCTGCACCGTTACGAGCCCTCGGGGGCGCTGCACGGCCTCATGCGGGTGCGCGCCTTCACTCAGGACGACGGGCACGTCTTCATCACGGAAGAGCAGATCACGGAAGAGTCGGTGGCCATCACGAAGCTCATACTCGACATCTACCGCGAGTTCGGCTTCGAGGACGTGCGCATCAAGTTCTCCGACCGGCCGCCGAAGCGCGTCGGGAGTGATGAGGTTTGGGACCGCGCCGAGGAGGCGCTCAAGGCGGCCTCGCGGGCAGCCGGAATCGATTACACCCTGAACCCGGGCGAGGGTGCTTTCTATGGCCCGAAACTCGAGTTCGTCCTGCGGGACGCCATTGGCCGTGACTGGCAGTGCGGCACCCTGCAGGTCGACTTCAACATGCCGGGCAGGCTCGGGGCCTATTACATCGACGAGAAGAGCGCGAAGCGCACCCCGGTGATGCTGCACCGGGCCATGTTCGGCTCGCTCGAGCGGTTTCTCGCCATTCTCCTCGAGCACCACGCGGGGCGGCTGCCGGCTTGGCTTTCGCCCGTGCAGGCGGTGGTGATGAGCATCACGGACCGGCAGGACGAGTATGTCCAGTCCGTTACGGAATTCCTGAAAAATCAGGGTGTTCGGGCCGCGCCCGACTTGCGGAACGAGAAGGTGGGCTTTAAAATTCGCGAGCACACGCTGCAGCGTGTTCCGTATCTCTTGGTTGCGGGCGATAAGGAGGTCGCCGCACATCTATTATCAGTGCGCACCCGAAGCGGCAAGGATCTGGGCACGATGACCCCGGAGGCATTCGCCGAACGCCTCCGCATCGAGCTCTCGAGCCGCGGGCGCCGTACGTTGGAGGATTGACGCATCGCCAGTGCAACAAAGCGGGTCCGGCGTAACGAGGACATCGTCGCGCCCGAACTGCGAGTGATCGCGGCGGACGGGTCGCAGGCCGGAGTGATGTCCCGCTCCGAGGCGCTGCAAATGGCAGCGGCCTCGGAACTCGATTTGGTGGAAGTATCGCCAACGGCGGAGCCGCCGGTGGTGCGCATCATGGACTACGGGAAGTTCCTGTTCGAGCAGAACAAGAAAGCCCACTCGGCGAAGCGCAAGCAGAAGCAGATTCAGGTCAAGGAGGTGAAGTTTCGTCCCGGCACGGGAGAGGCGGATTACCAGATCAAGCTGCGTAATCTCGTCCGCTTCCTCACCGAGGGCGATAAGGCCAAGATCACCTTGCGTTTCCGCGGCCGTGAAATGGTGCATCAGGACATCGGGCGCAAGCTCTTGGATCGGGTCGCCACCGATCTCGCCACACACGGCGTGATCGAGCAGAACCCGCTCATGGAGGGCAAGCAGATGATCATGGTCTTTGCACCAAAGAAGAAGTAACGCTTCCAAGTTATTGAATAACCTGGAATCGTTCGCCCGTAGCGGGTGTCCGGATGAGCAGTCCGGGTGCCTAGTGACCGGGGCTACAGCAACAAAGTGAGGAGTTTCAGTCGATGCCCAAGTTGAAAACCAACCGGGCCGCGGCCAAGCGCTTTCGCAAGACGGCGAAGGGCTTCAAGCGGTACGCGTCCAAACGCCGCCACAACCTCGGTCACAAGGACCGCAAGGTCAAGCGCCACGCCCGCTCGGGCGGTACGAGCCTCGTGCACGAGACCGACACCGGTCGTCTCGAGCAGCTGCTTCCGTACCACAAGTAACCCGGCGAGGTAGACAGACATGGCAAGAGTCAAGCGTGGCGTGACGGCCGGGCGCCGTCACAAGAAAGTTCTCGGCAAGGCGAAGGGCTATTACAACGCCCGCCGCAAGGTCTATCGCGCAGCCAAGCAGGCCGTCATCAAGGCAGGCCAGTACGCCTACCGCGACCGGCGTCAGAAGAAGCGTGAGTTCCGTGCACTCTGGATCGCGCGCATCAACGCCGCGGCACGTATCTACGGCCTCTCCTACAGCCGCATCATCAATGGGCTGGGCAAGGCGGGCGTGGAGATCGACCGCAAGGTGCTGGCGGACATCGCCGTCCACGACACCGCGGCGTTTGCCGCTATCGCCCAGCAGGCGAAGACCGCACTCGGCATCGCGTAAGCCACGACGGGCCTTGCGATGCAGGACCTGTCCTCACTCGTCTCCCGGGCGCTCGGCGAGGTGGCCGCATGCGCGGACCTCGCCGCGCTCGATGAGGCGCGGGTGCGCTGGCTCGGGAAGAAGGGCACCCTCACCGAGCAGTTGAAATCCTTGGGCGGCCTGCCGGCCGCCGAGCGGCCCGCGGCCGGCCAGCGGATCAACGAGGCCAAGGAGCGCGTGCAGGCCGCCATCGAGGCGAGGCACGAGGTGTTGACGCGGGCGGAGGTCGAGCGCGAGCTTGCCGCCGGCCGCATCGATGTCACGCTGCCGGGCCGCGGTGAGCAGCGTGGGGGCCTGCATCCTGTCACCCTGGCGCGGCTTCGCATAGAGGAGATCTGCCGCCGCGCCGGCTTCGAGGTCGCCACGGGCCCTGAGATCGAAGACGACTTTCACAACTTCGAGGCGCTCAACTTCCCGCCGAATCACCCGGCGCGGGCGATGCACGATACCTTCTACTTCCCGGACGGGCGGCTGTTGCGCACGCATACCTCGCCAGTGCAGATCCGCGCGATGCTGAGCCAGGGGGCGCCGATCGCGATCGTGGCGCCGGGTCGGGTGTACCGGTCCGATTCCGACATGACGCACACGCCGATGTTTCACCAGCTCGAGGGGTTGAAGGTGGGTGAGAATGTCAGCTTCGCCCACATGAAGGCGGCGCTGCACGGATTTCTGCAGGCATTCTTCGAGCGCGATCTGGCGATGCGCCTTCGACCGTCCTACTTCCCCTTCACGGAGCCTTCCGCCGAAGTCGACATGTCCTGTGTGTTCTGCGAAGGGAAGGGCTGCCGTACCTGCAAGCACACGGGGTGGCTCGAGATCTCGGGTTGCGGCATGGTGCACCCTAACGTGCTCATGGCGAGCGGCATCGATGCGGAGCGCTATACCGGCTATGCCTGGGGAATGGGCATCGACCGCCTGGCGATGCTGCGCTACGGCGTGAGCGACCTCAGGCTCTTCTTCGAGAACGATCTGCGCGTCCTCGAGCAGTTCCGGGCGTTCTGACCCCATGAGGATCCCCTATTCATGGTTGACGGAGTGGGTCGCCGTGCCCTGGAATCCGCAGGAGCTCGGCTCCCGGCTCACCATGGCGGGTCTCGAGCTCGAGGCGCTCATTCCTGCGGCTCCGGCGTTCTCAGACATTGTGGTGGCGGAGATTCTTAGTGCCGAGCAACACCCGCAGGCCGACAAGCTGCGCGTCTGCCGCGTCTCGACCGGTTGGGGCGAGCTGCGGCAGATCGTCTGCGGCGCACCCAACGCGCGGGCGGGGTTGAAGAGCGCGCTCGCGGTGGTGGGTGCGAAGCTGCCCGGGGGCCTCGAGATCAAGGCGGCGAAGCTGCGGGGTGTGGAGTCGGCAGGAATGCTGTGCTCCGCGAAGGAGCTGGGGCTTGCGGACGCTTCGAATGGCATCGTGGAGCTTCCGTCCGATGCCCCGGTCGGCAAGCCGCTGCGCGAGTACCTCGCATTGGACGACATGGTACTCGAGCTCAACATCACTCCCAACCGCGGCGATGCGATGTCGGTCGTCGGGGTTGCGCGTGAGGTGGCGGCGTTGTCCGGCGGCAAGGTGGCGGGCTCGTCCGCGCGAGACGCACGGGCCGGGTCCCCGTCCACTACGTTAGGCGATACCCTTGGCGTGCACCTGGATGCGCCAGCCGGATGCCCGAAGTTCGTGGGACGCGTCATTCGTGGGGTCAACAACAACGCAGCTACGCCGGTACGGATGCGGGAGCGCCTGCGGCGTGCCGGCGTGCGTTCCATCAGCCCAGTGGTGGACGTCACCAACTATGTGATGCTGGAGCTGGGTCAACCGATGCACGTCTATGACCTGGCCAAGCTGAAAGGCGAGATCCGCGTCCGCTTTGGGCGTGCGGGAGAGAAGATCACTCTGCTCGGTGGAAAGACTGTCGAAGTGCAGCCGGATGTCCTGCTGATCACCGATGGCTCAGGCCCTGTCGGTGTTGCGGGTATCATGGGCGGGGAGCGCACGGCAGTGAGTCCTGATACCAAGGACGTTTTCTTCGAAGCCGCCTACTTCTCTCCGGACGCCATCATCGGACGCGCTTCGCGGTGGGGGTTGACTACGGATGCCGGCCAACGCTTCGAGCGCGGCGTCGATCCGTCGCAGCAGGAACGTGCTGTGGAGCGTGCGACGGAGCTGCTGTTAGCGGTGGCGGGCGGGGAGGCGGGGCCGGTTTCCGCAAAGCGGTCCGATGCACATTTGCCGGCGCGCCCGGCAGTGACCCTACGGCGTAGGCAACTGGCGCGCCTTTTAGGTCTTAGCTTCGAAGATGTGCGCGTGCGCACGAGCCTGGAGGGGCTCGAGATGCGCGTCGAGCCGACAGAGGAGGGCTGGCGCGTCACGCCGCCGGCCCATCGTTTCGACATCGCGATCGAGGCGGACCTGATCGAGGAGGTCGCCAGGATCATTGGTTTCCAGGCGATCCCCGAGGCTGACGCCGACGTGCCGCAGCGCTTCCCGCGCGTTCCCAGCGCGCGGGCGCCCGAGCGGGCGCTGCTCGAGGCGCTGGCGATGCGCGGCTATCACGAGGCCATCACCTATGCCTTCGTCGATCCGCAGTTGCAGGCGCGGCTCTTCCCCGATCTCGCGGCAATCGCGATCGCCAACCCGATCGCGAGCGATCTCTCGGCGATGCGGGTGTCGTTGTGGCCGGGGCTGCTCAAAGCCGCCCTCGAGAACCAGCGGCGGCAGCAGGATCGCATCAGGCTGTTCGAGCACGGCACGCGTTTCGTGATGAGCGAAGCGGCTGCGCAGGCGGGCGTTGCGGGTGGCGCGACGTGCGAAATCGACACGCTGGCCGGCGTGGCGTGCGGCCATCGGCTGCCGGAGCAGTGGGGCCTACCGCGCGAGCCGGCCGACTTCTTCGATGTCAAGGGGGATGTCGAGGCGCTGCTCGCCGCCACCGGCGCTCGAGGGGAATTCACTTTCGAGCCACGTGCGCTCTCCTGTCTGCACCCCGGCAGGGCGGGGCGCCTGCTGCGCGGCGCTACGCCCGTAGGCTGGCTGGGGGAGCTGCACCCCTCGCTGGTGAAGGCGCTCGAATTCACATCTCCCCCGGTGCTCTTCGAGCTCGACCTGGAAGCCACCCTGGCCGTCGAGAGGCCCGCGTACCGCGAGGTTTCCCGCTTCCCGCAGGTGCGCCGCGACCTGGCGGTGGTCGTCGATGAATCTGTGACTTTAAGTAGCCTCGTCGAGCGTGTAACCTTCACGGCTTCGAGCCTCTTGCGTGATCTCCGCGTTTTTGACGTGTATCGCGGCCCAGGCGTAGAAGCAGGTCGAAAAAGCGTCGCTTTTGGCTTGATTTTTCAGGACATTTCTCGCACTCTTACCGAGGACGACGTGGCTGGTCTCATGGCGGCGGTCGTCGCGGATTTGCGCGTGAGCTTGAACGCAAAAATACGAGAATAAGAGATGGCCCTGACCAAGGCGGAGATGGCGGAAGCACTCTTCAACCAGCTCGGGCTGAACAAACGGGAGGCGCGGGAGCTGGTGGACCTGTTCTTCGAGGAAGTGCGCGCGGCGCTGTCGAGGGGAGAGCAAGTGAAGCTCTCCGGCTTCGGCAACTTCGACCTGCGCGACAAGAATCAGCGTCCCGGCAGAAATCCCAAGACCGGCGAGGAGATTCCGATCACCGCTCGCCGGGTGGTGACCTTTCGTCCGGGGCAGAAACTGAAGGCGCGGGTCGAAGCCTATGTTGGAGCCAAAGAATAACTCGCAGCTGCCGGTGATCCCCGGCAAGCGCTACTTCACCATCGGCGAAGTGAGCGAGCTGTGTGGCGTGAAGCCGCACGTGCTGCGCTACTGGGAGCAGGAGTTCCCGCAGCTGAAGCCGGTGAAGCGGCGCGGCAACCGCCGCTACTATCAGCGCCAGGACGTCATCGTCATCCGCCAGATCCGCAGTCTGCTCTACGATCAGGGCTTCACGATCGGCGGCGCGCGCAACAAGCTGACGGGCGAGGAGGCCCGCACGGATGTCTCGCAGAGCCAGCAGATCGTGAAGCAGGTGAGGCTCGAGCTCGAGGAGCTGCTGAAGGTGCTGCGGCGATAAGCGGCATTTCGGCGTATGATTTACGCTTCGCGCGAGAGTACCCCGCTCGCGCCTGTGGCAGCCCTCAAGAACAACCGTCGGAGCGTGGCGCAGTCTGGTAGCGCACTTGCATGGGGTGCAAGGGGTCCCGAGTTCAAATCTCGGCGCTCCGATACCTTAAAAGACAGCGACTTACGGCCGATTCCGAGCCGCCTTCCCGCCAGTCAAAGCGAGCCAATGGGGACAGTCCTGGGGACAGTCCGGCGCAGACCTTGCGCCAACCCGTAGGCGCCGCCCGACCGTGCTTCTAACACGGCCGAGCGGCTCGCCAAGCAACACCGTAAAGGGGTGTCACATGGCTGCTCGCAATCGTACCGCGCCCGCTGCGGCGCATTCCCGCAATCCGTCCCGGCCCGCGCCGGCCTATACCCTGACGATCACCGCGAGCCCGAGCGTTCCCGGCAAGAGCTTCGCCGAGGTCAGTCTCGACGCGCTCGTCGATGCCTTCACGCGCTGGCGCGATGAGACAGGCTTCGGCGCCTCGGACATCGGCGCGCGCTGGCCGGTATTCCACGGTGGCGCGCGGGTCGGCGTTCTTTCGTACAACGGCCGGTTTGCCGGGGAGGTGTCGCCGTGAGTCGCATGGTGCTGCGCACCCCGGCGCGCTCCTTGGCGCTGGCGGGGTGGCTGGCGCTCCTCCTCGGGCCGGCCGGCATGTTGTACTCGACGACAACGGGCGCGCTGGCCGTCGCGGCCATGTGGGCCGTGCTGGTCGTACCGGCTTCGTTCGGCGGCGCCACGGCGCTGCTTGGGTTGTGGGTCGTGCTCACGCCTATCTCGGCCACCTGGGCAATCTACGCGGCCAAGGGCGGCCGGGTGATCGGGGTCGGGGAGACCGAGCCATGAGCGCCGGGGTGATCGTCGTTATCGCCCCCGACGTCCCCGTGGTGAGTCTCGCGAACGCCCTCGCGGAAGCCGGCCTCACTATTCGGCACGATCGGGCCTCCAACCGCCTCGTGATCAGCCCCGCGGGGTCGGGGCGCATGCCGGCCATGGAGCTGACCAAGCTGCTCAACCGGATCGCGTGCGAAGGAGTGCCACCGCTGTAATCGCTCACTGGATCGAGCCGCGAGAGCCCCGGCCTAGCGCCGGGGTTTTCCGTTTCTAATACTCTCCGGCGCGGAAGCGTTGGAAGGCGTTATTCTCACCGACCAACAGCGTAGCCGTTGAGACTGGGCGCTCGCACGGTGCCGCACGCGCGATCCTCAAAAGGGCCTCTGCGTGTGTTGCAGTTGCTGGCGAGAAGTACAGATGTAGTGGATCTTCATCGCGCGAACTCAGCAGCAGCATGTCCGGAGGTCCGCCGAGGCGAAGGAAGAAAGCCTCGAACTGACTCTGAATGCGGCCATGCTCATTTGCGGCGACCTGCGCCGACGTCAATTGCACTTCGTACCACGGCATAACTTACCGACCTTCCCGCGGGGCGGCGCTGTCGTTTCAAGGGTTGCGGCCAATCTCGTCGTGAGTCCCCAGGCGGCGCAACGTTGCAACCGAGCCGTCGATCGACATTGATATCTTGATGTTGCCGGTCACGTGGATTGTGTAGATGTCCGGATTCGAGTAACCCTTGAGCTTCTCGAATCGCAGCCCTGGCGGCATTGGATTCTGCAGCAGATCCTTGAGCTTTTTATCGACGTACTCATCGCCGAGACGCAAGTAATCCCTCTCGAAGCGCCGCAACTTTGCAAGGCGCTTGATGGTGACGCCACCAGCGCCGACCAGAGTCACGAGCGCGCGTGCAGGGAGCTGATCAGCGCTTCGGCGGAATCGAACGTCTCGGACGGCGGCGGCTCGGCCGCAAGATCGTGACGGATGATTGCCCCGCGCAGGTCCTTGGTCGCCTCGAGGAACATCTCTACGGAATTAATCCAGCGATCCAACGCAAGGCGCAAAAGCTCCTTCTGCTCGCCGTCGTACCGCTGGTCCTGGTCGACGGACGATGACGTCACCAGCCGCATTTTCGGCAGCATCTCTTCAACCCCGCGGCAGCTCGTCTCAAGCTGGTCTATGTACTTATCATCTGGATCGAGATATTCGCTTGGGGTGATCGATGCATTATGAATCCGCTCGGCGTGTAGGCGCACAATGGCAGCAAAAGACTCAAGGAATCTCTCGATCGCCTGCAGGCCGTCGACGGTGCGGTCGATCTCTCCCAGGACGTAGAGGCTTGCGCCCTCCACCGACGGGGCAAGCGCGGCGAGCTTCTCGCGAAGCACTGCGGAATTGGTATCGGTCGTCACCTTGCGCCACCTCGGCGCCCCCGCGGCGCCTTCAGGATTACATGATGCGGGCTCGGCCAGGGGTTTGCCACTGGAAAAATGCCTAGGGTGCGGCGCATCACGGACGGCGGCCAGAATCGACCGCATACGGAGCCCGTGGCGCCGCTGGCGGACCGACCCCCTTACTCTGATACCCCTGGAATCGCGCGTCCGAGCGCTGGCGGGACTGATGTCACTGCCGGCCCGCCGGCGCCGTCTTGCTTCTGCCGCTTGCGCTCGAGGTCCCTTTTGACCCGCCCGAGTCGTTTCGATCGGCGCTTTTCCAAGCGCTTGCCCGCGCTGCTCACGGCGCTCCCGCGGCTCTCGCGATCGGCACGTTGAAGGGATCGAGCACGTACACGGCGGCAACGTCGCCGTCCGCGTCCAGCTCGGCCTGGAGCCGGTTTGCGGTGTGGCAGGCGTTTTCGAGCGACACGTTGCCGAACGGGCGATCTTCGACTTCCTCGCCGCCGCCCGGCAGGTAGTAGATAACTCGCAAGAAAAAACATCGCGCCCGCCGCGACTCATTCACCGCGGCCATGCGCTCCGCGCGCGTGATCGGGGCCTGCGGCATCAATGCAGCCTCGCACCCGGAGGCGGCCGGGAGCGTTGGACGGCGCGGCAATGCGCCTTGAGTAGTTCCGGGTCGGCGGCAAAAAGCGCCGCGAGCATCTTGGGAGGCAGCGGCATGTCAAAGGCGAGCGCCCCCGGCTCCCAGGTGAGCGAGCCCGGCAGGCAGACAGCCACCGGCGGCCCTTTGGTGCGGGTCATGCCGCCGCCTCGAGGAGCGGTTTCCAGCCTGAGCGGATGAGCTGCTCACGGAGCTGCTGGCGCTCGATCTTGAGCATGTAGACGGCCGTCCCGTGCGCCTCGATCTGCCGGCGGATGTCGGCGAGCTGCTCGAGTAGGTCGCGGTGCAGGGCGGCGGCCGGATCAGTCACGGCGGAGGCGCTCATGCGGCCACCTGGGTGCCGTTGCCTTCGCGATCGACCCGGCTCCGCCCCCCGCGCCGCGAGAACAATTCCCGATAGCGAGCATGGTCGGGCTCCCGGGGCACGGTCCGCCACGTCTGCTCAGGCATACCAGCGTGGAAAAGCGAAAATGCACGGCAGACCAACAATTGACTGGCGCATCTAGAAGCGAGCGTGCACCCCTCGCACGGCGCAGGCTCGAATTGCGGGTGCCGACTGATCTCCTCGTGCGCACTCACGAGGGCCGCGCGCCTTCAGCCGGTTGCGCCTGGGCCAGGGTGAGCAACCGCATCGCCTCGGCGAGCGTATCTGCCGCCTGCTTCTGGCCGGCGCGGGTGACGGTCAACCAACGGCTGTAATCCGTGAGCGCCTCGAGTTCCCCGAGCGAGAGCGACCCGAGACCGCGCGCGGCGATCTGAACGGCGAGGCTTTCCAACGTCGCGATCATGTTCCCCCATGGAGGTGCGGCGATTCCGCCACCGGTGTGCCGACGTTGGGGGCGGCGGTGATCGCGCGGCGCAACCCTTCGGCAAGCTGCATGGCCGTTTCCTTGGTGATGGCTTTCCCTTTCACCGTGACGGTGTGCTCGTGCGTGTGATGCACCTCGATCTTTTTTCCGGGGAGCCAGATTGCCCCGAGTTCCCGGCCGAACCATTCGTTAAGCGCGGTGATCGGGCTGCTGTAGCGCGCAATTGCGAGCGCCGTTGAGGAAACGGGATGCTGCGCGATCGTCTTGCCGGCGGAGCTTGCGATGCTGGAGAACCGCTCGATGAGCTCGAGCATCCCGATAATCGCGCCGGCTCCGGCGAGCAGCGCCGGGGAGACGAATAAGGCCGCCATGCGCGCGAGCGCCCCGACACCGACGATGAGGCCCCCGGCCGCCAGCATGCCGAAAAGCTCCGCGGCGGGCTCGACGATCGCCTTGATACGCTCAGGCCCGGCGCTGTCCACCCAGTGCTGGATGGAGAGCACGGCGCTATCAATGTTACTCGCGAGCGTTGCAACGGCCGGGTCCATGTCGTGCCCGAGCGTTTGCCCCAAGGTGCCGAGATTCGTATTTAACTGCTCGAGCTGCGCGGAGGCCGTGGACATCTGCAGGGTCCACATTTGAGTGAGGGTTAGATTGTGTTGCCAGGATTCAGTAATTGCCTTCAAACTTCC
Source organism: Steroidobacteraceae bacterium (assembly GCA_050739095.1). GTDB lineage: Bacteria > Pseudomonadota > Gammaproteobacteria > Steroidobacterales > Steroidobacteraceae > 13-2-20CM-66-19. Next base: position 20,289 of record JBOIAR010000030.1, read on the forward strand.
CGGCGACATCATGTTGATCTGATGCAACATCGTGACCGCCCGCGATTGCCCCATCAGCAAATCGAGCGCGGAGACCGTGCCGCCCTTGTTCGCCGACTCCGCGCGGCGGATGGATTCCAGGATGTTACCCGCCGTGCGGCCCTGCTCCTCATGCGAGAGGCCGTAAGTCTCAAGATAGCCCCTCGCCGCAAGCTGACGGGCATTCGCCGGATGGTTCAACATCTGCAAAAGATGCCCGATATTGCGGCCCGAGAATCCACCCTGTAAACCGCCGTAGCGACTCGCGAGCAGCCCCCACTGTTCCAACTGCTGCGCGCGCTGCGTGACCGTGTTGCCCGTTATGTTGCCGGCAACGTAGGTCGCCCAGTCGGAGAACTGCCCCATGTCAACGCCCGGGCCGGCCTGGCGCAGCACGTTCGCGATGGCGGTCGAGACGGCCGTTGCGCCGCCTGCGGTGGAGGCGCCGAGCAAATTAGCCGTCCGGGCGACCTGGCCGGCGCTCAAGGCAAGGTCGGAACCGCGGCCCAAGAGCTTCAGCAAGTCCGCGGCCGTGCTGATGGGACCTAACATCCGGGAGGCAAGCTCCGGCCTCAATGTTGAATACAACCCCGTCGCGATGCCGAGCTCCTCGCGCCAATTGACGACGGCCAAGCGCTCGGAGATTGCCTTCGTGCGCTGCGCCAACGCTTCGACCTGAGCGCCCGAGAGCGCGCCACTGATCCGCAGGCGCGCTTCCTCGACACCGATCGGCAGGCCCGCCCCGGCGAGTTTCCCTAACCCGTAGAGCCCGGCGGCGCCGACACCGGCAGCGACGAAGCCGCCCACGGCAAAACTCTTGGCAGTGCTCAATGCAAGGTCCCGCTGCGCGCTCGCCTGCAACTGCGTCAACGCGATCTGCCGCTCCGTCAGGTCGTTGGACATGCGCTTCAGGCGTAGCTGCGTCTCCTCGCTTTGGATCGCGCTACGAGCTTCCGCGGCTCGAATCTGCGCGGCGAGCTGCGCGCGCTGCGAGACTGTCTGCTCGGTATCAGCCATCAATAACAGCGCGGTTTGCCGGTCCTTCAGCAGTGCAATGCTGTCCTGGTTGATCGTGTTGACCGTCGCCATCTTGCGGCCGAGCAGTTCATGCTGCGCGGTGAGCATGGTTAGAGACTGCTCCATGCGCCTCACCTGAATGTCGGCATTCCTGAATCCGCCCGCTATCCTCATCAAGTCGCCGGTGATGCGCGACGCTAAATAAATTGAAATTCCTACGTCAAAAATGGGCTCACTCATGTTGATCTACCTTTTGCGGTCCGGCGCCAGGGCTGCGGCGCCCTCGGCTTAGAGCCTGCACCAGCCGGCGGGGGGACGGGCGCGCGCTTGAGGCATGTAGCACACGGCCGGCGTTGGTACGCCATCCAATGCGTGACGTCGGCTCGGTAATACCAACTCCAGACGTTGAAGTGCTGACTGCACGCGGGTGACAGGCTCCCGTCGGGGGTCGCGAAAAAGTAGTGCATGGTCTGCGTGTTTCGCCGGCGCATGCGCCAGCCCGAGGAGCGGTCGGCGCGGAGCCTGTCGCGGTACAAGTTCGGCGCAGTGATACGGCGGCCAGTTTGCGCAGCGGCCATGCAACACGCGCCTCTCAGCGATTCGCGAAAATCTGCTGCGCCGTTGCCGTGCCGCGCGTCACCGTGACAGCCGAGCGGCCTTTGACCGCAATGGTTGTCGCCGTGGACGCAGCCGCACCGTAGGCACCGTCGGTGTGCTGCAATAAAATCGTGGTGTTCGGCGGCACAGGCGTGCCGGGCTGCGCGCTCACGGCACCGAAATTCACATAAATGGTGCTGATCGCGCCGTTGGTTATAGTTGTGTCGAGATTGTCGGCATCGTACGCCGGCATGTCATACGCCAAAGCGGCCTCGGTCGTGTTGAGCGACACCGTACCGGCGGAGGGTGTGAAGAGAACTTCGGGGAAGAGTCGCATGTCAGGTTTCCTCAGCGGACCACCATCATCCGCAACATTTTTCGCTTGATCGCCTCGTATTCGCGTTTGGGCATCGTGCGCAGGTCAACGTCCTTCGTCAGCGCCTCAATTTGGCCGAGCCGGCCCTTCGCGCGCTTCGCGGCGGAGAGGTCGTGATGCGCCTGGATCAATTCCTGGTCGGCCTGGCGCTGGACCTTGCGGGCGGCCTTCTGCTCGGGCGTCAGAGCCTTGATGGTTTGCACGTTGGTGCTCCTCTAGCGGCGCCCAACGATCAGCGGCTGGTAGCCCGCCACCCTGGGCGGCGGCGGGAGCCGAGGGGCGCGCCAGCTCTGCGCCCCCACGGTGGGCGGAGCCGGCGGGGGTTGGATTACGTACGCAACAGCTTTGGCGCCGCCTGGCTCGAAAATGGCCATCGGAGCGGGCGCGCTGCCATCGGCCATTGCGCGGAACTTCGCTTCAGCGTCCAAAAAAGTCTGCGCGGCTTCCTCCAAACACTGCCGGGAGGCTCGGCTGCGCACTGCCTTGAAAACCCCGTCCAATGTCCCGCAATCGACCCGGGGCAAAGCACGGGCGGCCTCGAGCGCCGCGAGGCAACGCGCCTGCAGCGTTTTGTATACCTGCCGGTCAATGTCGAGTTGGATGCCGCGCACGCTGGCGCGCAGGCGCTCGACTTCGGCGCGGGTAGCTTCGGAAACAGTCGTGTTCATGTGTTGACCCCTTGTGATGTTTGCGGCGCAGACAGCCGCGACGCACGATGCGCGCGCTTTCCCGCCGAGCGGCTCAGAGCCTCAGCGAGCAGAACCGCGACGTAGTTGCTGCGCGAGCGCTTACTGGCCGCGGCCTCGCGATCGACGCGCGCGATCAAATCAAGCGGCGCGGTGATGCAGATGGTGCCGACGGTTCGCATAGCAATAAACCTACAGCTAATCGCACTTAATAGCAATGAATGTGCGTTATTGTGCCATTCTGCGCAATATCCGTTCGCGGGTGCGAATGGCTTCCTCTGGGATGGCTGCGACCCGGAGCGCCGTCTTGCGCTGGTGTGGCGAGATACCGGCTTTTTCGGCTTCGAGAGAACGGGTGGGCACCCGCCCTTTCTTTCTGACCTTGTACCGTCGGCGGTACGGGGTAACACTCGCCTGCGCGACGGCTTCGCCGGGTGCTTCATCTTTCGGTTCCACCGTTACCGGCAGCGCCGTTAGCAGCAGATTTGCGGGAACCTCGGGTGGTCGCCCGCCCCGAGGTCACTGCCCGCCCCCGAGTGGGCGAATTCGGTCGGACGAGACGACCGAGTTTCCCCGGACGACCTCCGTGCGTTTCGCTCTCGGCGGCGAATCGCAATAGTCGCAAATCGGCCGCTGACGCCTGCCCCCGCCAGAACGGGTCGGCACCGTCCCTTTCTTCCCATCGTGCCCGCGCGCCGGCTTGGTCTCCTCAAGGAGTTTGCCGGCCTTGCGCACGGCGCGGCCCTGAATCCCCCGCCCGCACCTAACATACAAACATGCACAGCGGCGCGTTTTGGGCGGGACAAAGCCTGTTTTTTGAGGTGGTGGAAAAAAGATTTGGGCCGCGTCACCCGGCCAAGGTCTCGTCCTACCTTATGGTACCCCCTGGTCCGCGGCTTGCATTGATTGCACCCGCCGTGCCAGCGTTTCGCCGACCTAACACGTGGCACGGCGCATGCCGTGGGGCGAGGCGCCACGGAACGCAGCACGATCGCGCTCGAGGTGGGGTGAGCCGTGCTGAGCCCTGGAGCGCCATGGTCGCGGCGCACCAGCGGCCAGCGTGCTTTGGAGGTGGCAAGCGCCGAGGGGCTCGAATCCCGCTTGCAGGGGGCGGTTGATAGGTGTACAAGACTCCTGAACGTTCGTGGAGGAGCGCTACACATGGTCCCGCCCAAAGCTCGATTTGTCGCGTATTACAGGGTTTCCACAGCAAAACAAGGTCGCAGCGGTCTGGGGCTCGAGGCGCAGCAAGCGACCGTCAAGGAATATCTCGCGCGCGTCGGCGGAGTCGCGCTTGCGAGCTTTACCGAGGTGGAATCCGGCAAGAAGAACGCGCGCCCGCAGCTCACCGCGGCAATCCTGCGGTGCCAGCAATCCAACGCCACGCTGCTGGTCGCCAAGCTGGACAGATTGAGCCGCAACGCCGCGTTTCTCATGAATCTGCGCGACAGCAACGTGAAGTTTGAGGCGCTCGACATCCAAGGCGCGAACAGCATGACAGTTGGCGTGCTCGCGCTGGTGGCGCAGCATGAGGCGGAAGCTATCTCAGCACGCACCATAGCCGCGCTGGCCGCTCGGCGGGCCCGGGGCCTGCCGTTGGGTACGCCGCGCGATCTGAGCGCCTACGCGGCCCGTGCGTCGCGCCTCGGACGCGCTGTAATCACGGCGCAGGCCCGAGAGCGCGCCAAGCTGGTGGCGCCGGCGATCGAGGCGGCACGCGAGCAGGGCTGCGCATCGCTCCGACAGATAGCCGCATACCTGAACGATCAGAGCATCACGACCCCGCGCGGCCGATCATGGACCGCAACGGCCGTGCGCAATGCCGTGGCGATGATCGCCGAGCCGGCTCGCCACAAGTAAAGCCCCCAAACCGTCGCATCTCGGCACTGGGCCTCGGCGAAAGCCGGGGCCTTTTGCTATCTGGCGGTTGCGAAGGCACTGCGCCGGCGTTGCAAAACCGCCCAGCCGCGTTGCATCCCGTGCTCGAGCCGCCCGGGTGCATTGCATTTGCAAGGCCGCCGCAGCCTCACGGCGCCGCCAGCGCTCCCAGCCTGACCGATGACACCGTGGCTGCCGCGCGCCGCTCCAGCGCCACCGTATGCGGCTCGGCGACGGGTGGGGGACGAGAATTGCTCGCGTCTGCGCACCGGCCAAGCTCACGGCGAAATGCAGCTGCAAGGTCCACGCGCGAAGAGGTCGGCACACACCGCGTGTTGGGCCGGCCTTCTGGCGGCATGGACGAAAGTCTCCAGGCTCTCCATACGTGCCCATCGGGATACCGCCTTTGAATGTTGTGAATGTTGCTTGCCTGCGTTGGGCAAAATGTAAGACGGGTTTTTCCCTTCTCTCCCATTTGTACCCACGTATGTAAGCAACTTTCTCAACATTTCGACCTTCACGGCTCAGACTTCCTCTCAACCAGCGACAGCCCAGCGAAAACGACGGTGCCCCCGTGCGAGAGCTTGCCGCGAGTGAAGCCGTGCGCCTCGAGCGCCTCGCCGAAGAGGTTGCGACCGAGCACGACGGTGCCGCTGCCTGCGCACCAGGCGCAATAGCTGCGGTATGCCGGGGTGAGCCCGACTTGGCCGCGCCGCTCGCAGCATGTGCTGATCCACGTTTCGATCGGATCGGCTGGTGCCGCAGGTGGCCGCGCCGGGGGTGTTCGGCCGTGGGCGGCGAGGCGTGTCGCCTCCTCGATCATGGCGTAGACGGCGGAGTCCCTGAGCCCGAGCGCGCTGGCAATAAGGCGCACGGTGAGCCCGCTCTCGCGAAGTCTCCTGACCGTGGCGCGCAGCTCGGCGAGGTCGGTCATGGACCCCCGTCACGCTGGCAGTGCTGAGCCTCTGCCAGCGCCTCCCGGTACAGCGCGCGCAGCTTGGCACGTTCCCGCCTCATGAGCTTCACCCGGCGCCTCAGTAGCACCAGGCGCACGCATCCGGAGCGCACCTTGCCGGTGCTCGGGTCGCGGTAGTAAACCTTATGGCGCCTGTCGGTCTCGATCACGATATCCACCAGCCGCTCGACCGGGATAGGGCCGACGTCGGTCTCGATGAATTCGAGCTCGCTCATCGCTTGCCCTCTGTTGGCTCTGCTCTGCGATGCTCTGCCGCCTCCGCGATAGCCTCACGGATGACTGCCCGCCGCTCCCGCTCGCGTTCCGCTGTCGCGGCGAACTTCTCGTGCACCTTGGGGTTGACCCCGTATCGGGCCGGGGTCGGCTTCGCGTATCCACCCTCGGCCTGGGCGAGCCATCCGATATCGCCGAACAGCCGCAGCGTCGAGTCCTGGAGCTCCTGAGTCGCTTTGCGGAACGCATGGACGCCCTGGATGAGATTGCGCCGAGCGACGCTCTGCCAGCCACGTGCGACGATTGCGCGGCCCACCTCGCGGGCAAGCTCGTATGCCTCGCTGCCGCCTGAGCGATTCAGGTACACGGCCATGGCGTGCATGCTCGCGCGCTTCAGGAACTTCGCCGCGGCCTCGATCGTCGCGAGCGGCACGGGGAAGGCTGCGGGGTCGCGTGCGATTCCGGTCGCGTCATGGCTGACGACGTTCACCGCGTGCAGCGTGAGCGTGATGCGTAGCAGGAAGTTCGGATACTTCGCGAGGTGTGACTCGAGCGCCGGCTCGAGCGTCCCGAAGGCTTCCTGTCTCACCTGATGCTGACGACTCCACGCCTTGAAGAATTCGGCCGCTGCGGGGGATAACGGCACGCATCCCTTGCGCGAGTGAGGGGTGAGGCTGTAGAGCCGCGTGATGGTCTCGTGGAATCGCTCGCGGATCGCCTCGAGGTCTGCCACGGGCTGCGGCTCTCGCTTGGGCTGCACGACAATCGGCAGGAACCGCTGTAGCAAGCCATCCTCGGGCAGAGAGCGCGCGAGCTTCGCCAGCGCTGCGGGTGTGGTGGCCGTCAAAATCGAGCTACCCCAGTTTGGTATGTAGACGCTACCGCGCTGGACGCGCTCGACGGTATGCGGGCCGCCATCGAAAAGCCGCAACCATTCACCTCGATCGCGCGAGACGGCACCGCGGCGGTAAGCGTCTAAGGACCCGAGCCAACTTTCAAACTCGTCGTTTGCAATCAAGATTCCGCGCGGGTTGTCGCGCAGGACTTCGGTTAGGGCCTCGATCGTCGTGTCGACCACCACGACCCGCGGGCGCGGCGGGGCCTTTTGCTCATCCTCGGACATCGCAAGCGCCGCCACCTGGTCGCGCCATTGCGCGTCGAGCTCCCTATGGATTGCCCACAACTGCGCAAGCATCGCCTTTTGCACCGGAGTCTTGCCCGAACCGGGGCGCCCGATGGTGAGCACCCACAGGAGCGGCTTCTGGAACCATTCGGAGGCAGAGTCGCCAACAATCTGAAACTCGTCGCTGAGCGCCGCTGCGGCAACTGCAAGCGCCGATGCCAGTATCAAGCTCAGATCGAACCCCGTCGCTCGGGCGTATGCAAGCGAATACTCGGCCAGGGTCGGCGGCAACTCCTCACCCGTGAATGCGGGCGCCCCAAGCTCTGAGAGAATGTTGACCGGCTCCGGCCACTCCGCGGGAGTTTTGCTTGCGCTGCCGTCGGCCGGCGCGAACTCCTTCTCGACAGCGCCGTCGATCATGCGCTCGAGCTTTTCCCAAACTTCATCCCAGCGCGCGAGCTGCTCGGGGGTGGATGTCCACGCGGCTTTGTGCCCGAGCAGGTAGCCCCTCAGCAGCTCGAGCGACTCATCTTTCGAGAGCCCCTTGGCGATGAGCCGAGCTGCGTAGTCGCGCGTGGTCTGGAAGATGTGCTCGCCGGATGCGATGCCGTCGAGCGTAGCGCCTTCGTGCGTCCCGTTCGCCTTCTCGGCTCCATTCGCCTTCGCAGTCTTGCCCGGGAACAAAGGCTCGGGCGTGTCCTGCATCTCGTCAATACAACATCCCTCGAGCCGGATGATCTCCGGGGCGGGCCTGCCCGCGATCGGGCCAAAGTAGTAGGACTGTGAGAGCACGAAGCTCTCTTCAGTCAGAACGCCGCCGAGGATCGCGTTGAGTACACCTGTCCAGTGTTTTCGCTGTTGCCGCATCTCCTCAACGGTCCCTTCAAGCGGATGGGATAACGCGACGATTACACGCCAGCGTGGGGCCTCTGGCGTGTGCCTTGCGCTGGTATAGAGGATCGCGGCCACTCCCGCCGCTGACAGTGCCTCGGCCGCGTGCGACATCGGGATCATCTCGCCGTCGTAGTCGCCTTCGGTTCCGGTGACGGCCAGCACATTGGCATCATGGCGCAGGCTTGTCTTCTTCCCTTTCTTCATGGTCCACGTCTCGCCGAAGCGCGCGAGCTTCAAAAGCGGGAGCTTGTCCTTGTTCTGCTCAACCGTCCGCGTGGGGTCTCCCGTCGACGGCGCCGCGCGGATGACGCGCTCGAGCTCCTCGAGCGACATGACACGCGCCGCGTTGATGGCGTTCCCGTGGTGGTCCCGCCAGACGGTGACGAGTGCCTCGGCGCTCACGCTCGCCCCCTCGAAAAAAGTCCCCGCCCGAGGGCAGCGGGGCAACGGGGGGTCTTCGGTTTCGGGGCAGCGCTCACTGGCCTCCCGCGTAAGTTTGTTCGCCGGTGCGTCACGCTGTCCCCCTAACATCGTCCGGCCCCGCGCCGTGTAGTGACCGGAAAGCCTCGCTCTGCAACCGGTCGAGGGTGGCCGGCTCCGACTTCACTCGATTCGCGCATAGGACGCATAGAGCGAAGGACACGAGCCCGTCTCCAAAGACCGCGCAGCCCTCGAAGAACAAGTCCCCCTCGCGAAAGCGGCCGGCGCAGAGGGCGCAGCAAGTGAGGCGCGGCCTCACGGTTTACCCCGTCCGTGCCGCCGCAGCGTCGAGCTCGCGGACCCGGGAAGGGGGCAGCCCGAAAATGGAATTCCGAGCGCGGCGCGACAGGTGGGCCCAGGCGCCGAGTGACGTGATGCCCTCGGCCCGCAGCACCTCGAGAACGTGCGACGGAAACGGGGGCAGCCGCTCAGATTCGCGTGATGGGCTGCGGTTGGGTATGATGCTCATTGCTGAGAGTCCTGCTGAGTGACGTTGACGACCTTGAGGGCCTGCCCTGACCGGCGGGCTCTCGTCGTTTGGGGGGTCGGGAAATCACGCGGCTGCGCCGGACGGCTGCTGCGGGGCGCACGAGCCGGCTAGGTTGCGCTCGAGCACGGCAAGGTCCGCATCCGTCCAGCGGACTCGAGCCTGGAGTGTCGTGCCCCATTTGCGCGGCTTCGGAAGGAGCCCCCGGGCAACCCATGAATCAACGGTGCGCGTGCTTACGCGCTTGAGGGCAGCGACCTGGGCCTTGGTGAACTCTTGCATTGCTCAAATCCTCTGGAAGGATTGAGCACGATTGAAAGCCCGCGCGGCGCGGGTGTCACTGACACGTCGCGGCCAGATTCCGGACGTTGGCAGTAGTTCGGCGGGTTAGCTCTTGCGGGCCTTTTTCGCGTAGCGATATGCGGTGCGCTCGCCGCAGAGTCCTGCCGCAGTGAGCGCCGCGGCGATCTGCACAGCCGTCTTGCCGCTCGCGGCGAGAGCTTGCGCGCGGCGGAAGGCTTTGCCGTAGTTGGCTGAGGCACCCTTGGGCTTTCGCGCTGGACTGTAGGCATCGCGCGCGGCGGTGAGATAACAAACAGCGCGCCATGTCTCGAGCGCCGGTAGTGGGCTTGCGGCCTCGAGCGCCTTTATGGCGGTGTCCATCGTCTTGTGGAACTTCGCGCGCCACTTGTCGGGGCGTCGGCGCTCGCGCATGGACCGCTCCATATGCGCGATGATCTCCTCGACTACCCGCGCCGTTTCTTCCGGAGTGCGCTTGCGGGCTCGCTCCACGGCCGCGAGGCGCTCAAGCCATGCGCGCTTTTCCGCATCTGTCAGTGATTCCCAGGCGCGCTTGCGCGCGGCGGCCGGGCGTTGAGACGAACGCTTACCGCTCATGACTGCACGATCCTTTCAAGCTCGGTCGCCCACTTCGCGAGCGCGGTCCGCATCTCATCCAAGTACGGATGTTGGTTATAGACCGCGACCATGGGGTCTTCGTGACCGTGCCCGAGCACACGCTCGGCCACTTCTTCGGCGATGCCGAGCCTGGCCATGTGTGTGCGCGCGGTGCGCCGTAAGTCGTGCGGGCGCCAGTCGCGCATGTTGAGTTCTCTGCGCGTCTCGCGGGCCGCCTTGCTGATTGAGCGCGCCCGGTCCGTCGCGAGCTTGCCCGTGCGTTGACTCGGGAGCCAAAACGGCGAGCCATCGGCCAGCGTGCGCAGCTCCTCGAGCAACGCTTCAGCGAGAGGGGAGAGCGGCACGAAGTGCGCAACGTTCTCCTGCGCGCGTTTCTTCTTCGGGCTCGAGGCAATGCACCATGCCCCGTCTGAGATGTCATCCCAGCGCGCGGCGGCAATCTCGCCCCGGCGCTGCGCGGTCACGAGCTGAAGCTTCAATGCAAGCGCGAGCGGCCGAAGTACCTTCGGCTCATTGCCCGTCGAAAGCGTATCGAGGCCGTGCCATAGCGCCTTGATCTCGGCCTCGGACAGTACCCGCGTGCGGACCGGCTCGGTGCCGCCCGCAAGCGAGCGCGGGAAGAGCGGCGCCGACTCAATCAAGTCGCGATCGGCCGCGACGCGGAAAGCCTGCTGTAGTACCTGCTGCACGCGGTTGGCAAGGATGTTGGAGCCGCGCCGGGTGATCTTGTCGAGCATCTCGACGATATCCCGCTTGCGCAGGCCGGCGACGGGCCGCGAGCCGAGCGCCGGGAGCACGTTTGCTTGGAGCAGATACCGGGCCTGCTCGGGGCGCTTGCGCTGACGCTCGGCGACGGCCAGGAATTCCTTCACGACATCGGCCACGGTCGGGCCGTCCGCATCGGCGACGAGGCGGGGCGCGCGCTCGGACCAGTAGGCGGACACGAGCGCTTGCGGATCGCCTCCGGTCTTCGCGACGTTGGCACAGCGGGCGTGGAGCTCGTGGGCGTCGGCCAAGGTGAGGGCCGGGTACTCGCCGAGGGTCGCGTACTTGGCCGCGCCGTCGCGGAAATAGCGATAGCGGAACACCCGCGAGGTGCGCCCGCGGTCGGGCGTGAGGCGCAGAATGAGCCCGGCTCGCCCCGACACGGAGAGGTCGCGCCGTTTCTCGGCCTTCACCCCTTGCAGGAATTTCTCAGTGAGTCTCATAACTGTCCCCGGATTGACACCGTGGGGACAGTTTGGCACACTCTAGTCCGTTCTCATAGTTTCCTATCGGTGCGCGTTGAACTGCCGTGAATCACAGGCTTTCGTGCTCTCTCGGTTCGGAACGGACGAGAAGCCAAAAGAAGCCGTTTGTTGCATGGGGTGCAAGGGGTCCCGAGTTCAAATCTCGGCGCTCCGACCAGTCTTTCAGAGCATCCATTTTTTCCCTTATGGACACCTTCATGGACACCCCGCGAAAGAGCGGGCCGTCCAGGATGCAATCCTGATCGAATCGTCGCGCGGCGCCCCTCGCGCGAGGCTGGCAGAATAGCGGCTATCGAGGCTTGCGCCGCAGTTGCGGAGAGCGCGATGGACTGGACGAAATTCATCGAAGTCACCCCGGGAGTGCGTGGCGGTAAGCCGTGCCTCATGGGCACGCGCATTACGCCGACCGACATCCTGGAGTATCTCGCCGGCGGGATGAGCGAGGATGAGATCTAATCTTGGATTTGAACCTGACCTCATTGTCCGTACGTTGTACGGGTGATATCATTGTTGTTGGCGGTGAGGGTGTAAGGAGAGAAGACATGTCGAGTTCGGCAAAACGTCGGGATGATCGGCTAGAGCTGCGGCTCACGCCGACGGCAAAGTCCTTGCTGAGGCAGGCCGCCGAGGTTGAGCAGAAGACCGTGAGCGCGTTTGTGCTGGAGAAGGGCCTCGAGGCGGCTGCAGAGACGCTAGCGGATCGGCGCGAGTTCCGTCTGGATGCGAAACACTACGATGCTTTTGTCGCGGCGCTCGATGCGCCCGCCAAGCCGCGGGCGCGCCTGGAGAAGTTGCTGACGACGCGCAGCGTTCTTGAGTGAGCGATTTCGGCTCGATCGAGAAGCTGCGGCGCGAGCACGTTCTCGATCACTTTGACTGCGGCAAAGAGGAGCTGAACGAGTTTCTCAAGCGCCGCGCGTGGCACAACCAGCAGGCCCACAGCGCGCAGACCTATGTTCTCGCCCGCGAACTCATCGTATCCGCCTATTACAGCGTGGCGGCCGGGGCTGTGACGCACGAGCAGGCAACCGGGCGCGTCAAGAAAGGCTTGGCTCGGCATCCCATCCCGGTGATTCTGCTGGCGCGCTTGGCCGTCGACCGGTCACTGCAGGGCAAGGGAGTAGGGCCCGCGTTACTCAAGGATGCACTGCTACGGGCCGCCAATGCGGCCGACACGATCGGAGCGCGGGCGGTACTCGTGCACGCGAAGGACGAGGCGGCGAAGGGGTTTTACCAGCATTTCAACTTCGAACCGAGCCCGAGCGATCCCTACCATCTGCTGCTCATGATGAAGGATATTAGGCGCCTCATCAGCGGCAGCTGAATGCTTCTGCAAGGCGTAAAGGTGTAGGCGCGCTGAATCAGAACCAGTGAAAGCGCCGCCTCGGGCGGCGCTTTCGTTTCTGGACCGCGCGTAGGATACTTGTTCGTGCCGAGCCTCCAGCACCAGCGCAGTCGACGCGGCGATCACTGGGATGTGGTCGTGGTCGGCGCCGGCGTCTTCGGCGCGTGGACCGCCTGGAGTTTCCTTCGCAAGGGCAGGCGCGTGCTGCTCCTCGACGCTTGTGGACCTGCCAATGCACGCTCCTCCTCGGGCGGTGAGTCGCGCATGACACGCACAACCTATGGCGCGGACGAGGTCTACACACGGATGGCGTGGGAGTCGCTCCCGGATTGGAAATGGCTCTCTGAGAGCACGGATCTACCCATTTTCCATCGGCTCGGGGTGCTCTTCTTCTTCGCGAGCATGGGGGCGTATGCCGCCGGCACGGTCGACATTCACCGGAAGTTGAACCTTCCCATCGAGACGCTCGATCGCGTGGCGCTTGCGCGGCGCTTTCCGCAGTTTCGCTGGGACGGGATCGAAGTCGGCCTGTTGGAGCCGGACTTCGGGGCGCTGATGGCTCGCCGGGCGGTACAGGCGCTGCTGATGCGCTTCACGGCAGCTGGGGGCGAGTATCGTCTGGCGGAGGTTCAGGCACCGCGCACGGCCTTGCCGGAAGCCGATGCGCTCGATGAGATCGTCGTCTCGGCGGGCGAGCGCCTCGAAGCTTCGGACTACGTCTTTGCCTGCGGACCGTGGCTGCCCAAACTCTTTCCCGACGTGCTCGACTCGCGCATCTTCGTCACCCGCCAGGAAGTCTTCTTTTTCGCTGCACCGCGGGGGGATGCGCGGTTCCAGCCGGGGGCGATGCCAGGGTGGGTGGATTTCAACCAGGGTGAGATGTTTTACGGTTCCCCCGATCTCGAGGCGCGTGGGGTGAAAGTCGCGCCGGACAGGCATGGACCGCCGATGGATCCGGACGCCTGCGACCGGCTGCCCTCCGCGGAGGTACTGGCCGAGGTGCGCGCATACATGGCGCGCCGGTTGCCGGCGCTCGCCCGGCAGCCGCTCAACGAGTCGCGGATCTGCCAGTACGAGAGCACCTCGAGCGGCGACTTCCTCATCGATCGTCACCCGCGATGGCGGAACGTCTGGCTCGTGGGGGGCGGCTCCGGGCATGGCTTCAAACATGGCCCCGCCGTCGGCCGGTACGCGGCGCAACTCCTGAGCGGCGAGCACCTCGCGCTCGAGCCGCGCTTCAGCCTCGCTGCGAAAAGCAAGCGGCAGCAGCGCGCAGTGCACTAAGGCAGCCCTAATCCCTTATGCGAGTCTTCGCCGAATATCTACCGGGCCCGCGCCTCAACCGGGATGCGTATTTGCTTTGCTTCTCGGCCTTCTTCGCCGACCTCGGCTACCAGGGCGTGGCGGCACTCTTTCCCCTGGATATCGTCTTTCGGTTGCACGCCCCGGTCTTCGCGTACGGCATCGTGACCGCCATTGCCTTCGGCGGCGGCTCGCTCTTCTCCTACGTCGGCGGCCTGGCCGGCGACCGGTTCGATCGCAAGTATGTCGCCATTGCGGGCAATACCTTCATTCCGTTGATGGCGTTTTCGGGAATCGCGCACGGTCTCTGGCTCGCCGCCGCCCTCTTCATCCTCGGATGGTGGGCGCGATACTTCCGCAGTCCCGCGCGGCGTGCGCTGTTGGTCAACGTGACGCGCCCGCAGGATCGGGGCATGGCATTCGGCTTCCTGCACGCGCTCGATATCGGCGGCGGAATGCTTTCGGCGCTTGCCGCGCTGCTGTTCCTCTCGCTGCGGATCCGCATCGATATCATCATTCTGTTCGCGATCCTGCCGCTCGTCATATCGACGGCGCTGCTGTTTTTCGTGCAACGGACCCAGCTCTATCCCGCCGCGACGCCGAGAGCAGTCACAGCGCGGGACCCCGGAGGACGTGCGTTGCTGATCGCACTCCTCGTCTCGGCCACCCTCTACGGCTTCAGCTTCTACAATCTCGGCTTTCCGATCCTGACGGCGACGGGCGGTCACTCGACCACCGCCGGCTATGAGGCTGGCGTGCTCGCGTTCCTGATCTATCTCGGAGTCTCCGCGGTGAGCGGGTACGTCCTCGGCGCGAGTCGCCTCTCCGCGGTGCGGTCGGTGTGGCTCATCGGTTATCTGCCATCCGCCATCGGCTCGGGTCTCATCGGGTTGAGTGAGCTCTTCCACCTGCAAGCGGCCGCTTTCTATCTTTCGGTAGCCGTGCTCGGCTTCGGCATGGGCGGCGTTGAGACATTCGAGCCGACCCTCGTCTCATCCGTCGTGGGTCAGACGCGACTCGCCCGCGGCATGGGTTTTCTAACCGTGTCGAGGAGCATCGGGCAATTCCTGTCCAATCTCATCATGGGCTTCCTCTTTTCGGTGAGCCGCTCCGTACCATACTTCTACGCTTGCGCATCCGCCTTGCTGGCCGTCCTTGTCTTTGGCAGCGTCGGTTACCGGTACCGGTCCATGGCGAACAAAACGGAAATCAGCGGCTCGTGCTGATGCTGCCTCGATGAGCCGGTGTTGCCCTGGTATACGCCGTGGCCGCAAAGCAGCCGCCCGGGCGTGAAAGGATGGAGGATCGTGGCGATTCCACCATTCTGCTGCGCCTCCTCCTGCTTCACCTCGAATCCGGCCGTCTCGACCGCCTCCACTTCGCTCTTATCCTTCAATTTCAACCACCAGGCCGAGCCACCGGAGGGCAAGGATTGCCCTTGCTCGATCACGCCCGCAAAGAACACCTCGGTATCCTTGGGAAGATCAGCGGGCACGCTCGTGGTGAGATAGACCATCTTCTGATCGAAGGGCCCCGCCTTCACATCAGGCGGCCGATTCCAGCGCATTGCAATCTCGAGGTCGTGGCACGACTTGGCCTGCTCGAGATGATTGAAAATCCGCCGCCCATCCGGGCCTGGCGCCTGGGACATGTAGCGGATCTCACTGAGTTGTTGCGCCGTTGGAAGCTCTTTGGAGCGCTGCGGCTTACCGCTCAGCCCGAGTTTGTCGCAGCCGGCAAGCAAAGTGGCCAGCAGCAGAAGGGTAACGGCGGATCGCAGGGCAAGGTTACGCATGCGGTATCACAACGGTCGAGACCGGACAGTTGCTCCCTGGGATATTGATGGCGGGTCAGCCACCGAGATAGCGCTCGGTGATCTCATGCGGGAGAATGACGTTCCACCCGGTGGCGGCGCGTCCGCGGCCGGGTTTGGCGCCCAACGCGTAGCGTGATTGCCTTGGGGCAAACGCCCGCAGATGTTGGAGCGTGGCGTAGGTGACCTCGAGACGGGCGCGTTCGCAGTCCAGCCAGAAGCCGAGCACGCCGGCAGCCGCCGCGTTGCCCATCCTCGCGGCGAAGTAGAGCAGGGCGTCGATGTCCAGGCGGACGCCCGAATCCGCAACCGTGTCGAGCAAGCCGAAGAGCTCCTCCGCGCCTCCCGCAAGCGGGTACCGGTCGAGACTATCGATGATGGTGCGCTCGAGCGAGGTGAGTTTGACCGTGAGCCCCTGGCGCTCGACGGTCGTCACGCCGTCGGAGGCTGAAAGGTGGCACGGCGGGGTCACGAAATGGCATACGAATTCGGTGGTTTGGACTCTACCGGGCTCGCCGGGCGCAATCAGCTGGATCTCCCCATTCCCGGTTGGGGTACAGCCGTGCATCTCGAGCGCCGAGCGATACGCGATCACGGCGCCCTCGCGCAAACGAGAGGCTGCCAGGAAGCGGTCGGGATTGGAAACGGAGGCGAATACGCCGCGCGCTATCCGACGGATGTTGCCGGCGCGCAGGTGGTGAGCCAGCATCGCAGTCACGACGCGATCGTCCGGACGCCGACCCACGGTCTGCGCGAATTCGGCCCGCGCGAAGACCGGAGTGGTGCTGAAGAAGGTAAAGGTGTGATGGTGCCGGGACAAAAGGGGTCTGGAAAGTGTTCGTTGAACTCGGAGAAAGCCATAAATTGTCGGGTCGGGGGAGGCGCCCATTGAAGGGCTCGCCTCCGCCCGCCGCCCAAACTGCACGTGCAGATTTCCCGCATGCAGCTTTCACAATAACGCCGCTCTACGGCTGGCCAAGGC
>JBOIAR010000031.1:0-34924 GCA_050739095.1 Steroidobacteraceae bacterium
ACCCAGTCCCAGCGTCATCAACAGTACGACGGGCGCGAGCTGCTCGCCCGCATCCTTCCCCACGAGCGTGGCGCCGAGAATGCGGCCGGAGCGCGCGGCGGTGAGCAGCTCTGCGTATCCGTCGGCGGCATCGTCAGTCAGACCGCGGTCCAACTCCTCCCACCCGACGCGGTAGCGGTCAAAGCGTGCACCGGCACGTTGGAGGTCGCGAGCCGAGACACCGACGCGCGCGACCTCGGGCTTGGTGTAAATGCATCGCGGGATGATCAGCCGATCCGCCCGCGCACGGCCGTGGAAAAGCGCGTTGCGAACGACTATGCGTGCGTGGGCGCCGGCCGCATGAGTGAATTGATACTGCGAGCAGACATCTCCCGCGGCATAGATGTCGCGATGCGAAGTGCGCAAGCGCGCATCGACCTCGATTGCGGACCGCGCGCCGAGCCTGACCCGTGCCCTGTCGAGATCCAACTTCTCGACGTTGCGTCGCCGGCCCGCCGTCACCAGCACTTCGTCGGCCTCGATCCGCCGCCGGCCGGCGAGCTGCAGGGTCTTGCCCCCGCTGCCGACACTCGCGGAACGCACCTCGCTCGCCAGATGCAGCGTCACGCCGTTGCGCTCGAGCGCATCGGCAACGAGCCGGGCCGCCTCCGGCTCCTCCTGCGGCAGGACTTGCGCGGCAACGTCGATGAGATCGACGCGGGAGCCGAGCCGGGCGAACGCCTGCGCCAGCTCGCAGCCGGCCGGCCCGGCCCCGAGGATCGCGAGCCGCCGGGGCTGTGCGCGCAGCTCGAAGATCGACTCGTTGGTGAGTGGTGCCAGCTCCGCCAGTCCGGGCACCGGCGGCACGAACGGTCTCGCCCCGGTCGCGATCACGGTCTTGCGCGTCCGCAGCAGCGTCTCACCGACGCGGACAGCGCGTGGCGACTCGAATCGCGCCTCACCGAGAAACACATCGACACCCGCCCGCGAGTAGCGCTCGACCGAGTCGTGCCGCGCGATGCGGGCGCGCACGGCGCGCACGCGATCCATCACAACCGGAAATGGGTGACCCGCGACGGTTGCGGCGAGCAGCGCCTTCGATGGCACACAGCCCACGTTCAGGCAATCACCGCCCATCGCATGACGCTCGATCAGCGCCACCCGCGCGCCGAGCGAGGCCGCCGCCATCGAGGTGACGAGGCCCGCGGGCCCCGCGCCGATCACGACCAGGTTGTAACGCTTCGCGGGCTCGGGGTTGCGATAGCCCGGCGGGAAGACCAGGCGCCGGTATTCCTCGTCGAGGCCGCTTGCGGGAGCCTGGCGCGCATCTGTCGGGGAACCGGGCTCGACGGGAGCCGTGCCGGCCGGCTCATCCATGAGGGGTCGCTTGCCGCTGCCGCGACAAGCTCATCTCGAGCTGGCGCCGCGCCGCGCGCGTGACCAGGGCGACGGCCGCGATCGTGGCCGCGAGCCCGAGGCCCAGCAATCCCCAGCCGAAGGCTCCCGTGCGCGGCTCGCCGGCCGCCGCGCGCGTCAGGTCGGCAGCCGCGGTCCCCGCGTAGACATATAACACGGTAGCCGGCAGCATGCCGATCCAGGAGCCGAGCACGTAATCGCGCAGACGCACCGCCGAGATGCCGTAGGCGTAGTTGAGGAGGTTGAAGGGAAATAGCGGCGAGAGCCGCGTGAGCAGCACGATCCAGAGCCCCCGCTCGCGCAGCGCGCCATCGAGCGCGCGGAACTTCGGCCAGGCGGCGATCCGGCGGCCGACCCAGTCGCGCGCGAGAATCCTGCCCACGAGGAACGCCGCGGTCGCGCCGGCAACGCTGCTCACCGACACCAGTGCAGTCCCACCGACCAGACCGAACAGCGCCCCGCCCGCGAGGGTGAGCAGGAGTCCCGGCACCAGGCACACCGCCGCGAGGACGTAGATCGCGAAGTACGCGAGCGCCGAGACGTCCCGATGCGCGCCGGTCCAGGCTAGAGCTTCCTGCAACCACGTCTTGGCGGGCAGCGCGACCGCCGCCACAGCCAGCAGCACGAGGATGCCGAGCGCCAGCAGGGCCCTGAGTCTCACACCGCCGTCCTGCCGGCCGCCGCCGGCTCCGTCGGGCCGGCGGGCGACGAGCGCAGAGCCGCCACCAACAGCTCGCGAAGCCGCGCGCGAGCGGGACGGTCGTCGCTCGAGAGCATCGCGATTGCCGCCGGCAGGTCCGAGGCCTCGTCGACATCGTAGGAGCCTGGCAGGCGGACGACGCTGAGCCGCGCTTCGCGGCACCTGCGTTCGAGTGCCGCCCCCAGCGTCGACTGGCTCCAGGGGAGTGCCGTCAGATCGGGCCACGCGACACGCGAACCCACGAGCGTCACCCCGCCATCCTCGGCGGGAACCAACACGACGTCGGCATCGGCGAGCGACTGCGCGGCCGCGCACAGGTCGTCGGGTCGCAATGAGGGTGCATCGCTGCCGATGAACAGGACCCGCTCGCATCCGCGCCGGCGCAGGGACGCATCGACCCTGTTGAGACGCCGGCCGAGATTGCCCTCCCCCTGGGTCAGCACCCTTTCGGGGTCGCCGGTCAGGACTGCGGCCCAGGCGGCATCCTCTGCGCTGGCTGGAGAGATGACCACGGGTCCCGGCCAAGCGGCCGCATCTTCCAGCGCGCATTCGAGCAGCGCCTCGGCGATAGCCAGCGCGGCGGTCGCTCCCAGGCTGCGGGCCAGTCGTTGCTTGCCGTTCCCGAGCGCCGGACGGCGGCAGAACAGGACCAGGGTCGCGGCAGGAGAGGAGGCGGAGGTCGGCTGCATGCGAACCGAGAAACTATCGTCGCCAGGGCGTTATTGCGCGTCATCATCATGCTTTCGGTCTATCTGCGCCGCAAGCTGTGAACCGGCGAAGGAAGATTGAGCAGATTTCAGCACAAACCGGCGCCGAATGATAACCCGGGGACGCGATAAGCTTTCCGAATCAGATCGCAGGGTTACGACCCCGTTGCCCGATCCGGGTTCTGGTGCATAGACGGCGGAACCTATCATCGGGATCTCTATTCGGAGACCCCGAATGCCCCGAGCCGCCTCGCGCGGCCCATTCATCATCAAGATCGCACGATAACCGGGTCCGCAGCGCCGTCCCGTCGTGACCACCTGCTATCATCCCGCGCCTTTTCGCTCGCCGCCAAGTACGACATTGACGTGGTTTGGGGGTAATTTGCCGAAGGGGGCCGAAAAACACGCACGGCGTCCTCCTCGCGCTGCAGACGGCCGCTTGCGATCGCGTCGCGGACCATTTCGCGCAGGGCGAAAACGATGGTTTGACGATCACCGCGTATCAAGCCGTATCACAGCGCACGATTTTCACGATAGGATTGAGGGTATCTTTCCGGACAGGCTGGCCGTAAAACACTCGTAGATTGAGCGGCTTACGACCTAATTCGACTCCAACCCGGGGAGCCAATTAGGCGTGCAAGTGGATCTTTTGACGCCTGGTGATCTACCAAGGCGTGCGCGCGATCGAGTGCTAAGCGAAGCCATCCCAATATGACCTCTGGGGATTCCGGCTCCAGGCTCGTCGATTTTCTCGGCCACATTGACGAAGCCTCCCGGCTCGCGCGTGAATACGTGGCCGGAATGAGCAAAGAATCCTTCCTGAATCTTCGGCTCCAATAGCCAATGGTTAGGACCGAACAGTTTCCCTGCCTTCTAAAGGTCGCATGATTCTGACAGCGGGCCCTGCTCACTTCGTCTCGATCTCACTGCGCTTGGCGAACACGTCCTTGACGACCTGGAGCGCCGACATCGCGTTCGGCCAGCCTGCATAGAATGCAAGGAGCGTCACGACCTCCGCTGCCTGCTCCTGGCTGAGGCCGTTGTCCATCGATCAGCGCGGCGACGGAGATCAGGCTCCGGTCGCGGCGGTCGAGACCCGGTCGGTTCCAAACCTCGCCAATGAGACGTTCCTGCGTGTGCCTTTCCAGGGCCGGTGCGACGGAGCGCACCTGCTCGGGCGCGAAGGGGCGGCCTCCGGCATCGGACTGTTGGGTGTGGGTAGCCGTTTGACTCATCGCGGTAATTCCTTCCTATGCGCCAGCAGCGGCTGGAGGCGCCTCGCGGCCGACCATGGCCAGCTGCTGCGGCGCGTAGCGTTCACCCGCGGCCTGGATATGCGAGGCGGCCTCTTTGATCTCGCGCAGATCATCCCGGGTCAGCTCGACATGGGCAGCGCCGATATTTTCCTCCAGCCGATGGAGTTTGGTCGTCCCCGGGATCGGCACAATGTACGCGCGCTGAGCCAGCAGCCAAGCGAGCGCGATCTGGGCTGGTGTGGCGCCCTTGTGCTCGGCGATGCGTCTCAGCAGGTCCACAAACGCCTGGTTCTTCTCCATGGCTTGTGGGGAGAAGCGCGGGACGGAACTGCGGAAGTCATTCTCCGGCAACTTCGTGTCCTTGCTCATCGCTCCGGTCAGGAAGCCCTTCCCGAGCGGGCTGTAGGGGACAAAGCCAATCCCGAGCTCATCGCAAGCCTCAAGGATGCCGTTCGTCTGCGGCGCTCGCCACCACAGCGAGTACTCGTTTTGAAGCGCCGCCACCGGCTGCACTGCATGAGCGCGGCGGAGAGTCTGGATCCCAGGCTCGGACATGCCGAAGTGTTTGACTTTGCCCTCGCCGATCAGCTCCTTGACCGTGCCGGCGACGTCCTCGATCGGCACGTTCGGATCGACGCGATGCTGGTAGAGGAGATCGATCGCTTCGATACCGAGGCGCTTCAGCGAGCCCTCGACCGCACGGCGGATACGTTCGGGCCGGCTGCTCACCCCGCGGTTCTCACCGGTGCCCGGGTCAATATCGAAGCCGAACTTGGTGGCGATGACGACCTGCTGTCGGAACGGCCGAAGCGCCTCGCCAACGACCTCTTCGTTCGCGAAGGGACCATAGACTTCCGCGGTATCGAAGAAGGTCACGCCCCGCTCCACCGCGGCGCGGATCAGCGCGACGCCTTCCTCCTTCGATAGCTGCGTGGCATAACTGAAGCTGATGCCCATGCAGCCAAGCCCGATGGCGGAGACTTTGAGGCCGCTGCGGCCGAGTTCACGTTTCTGCATGGTTTCATTCCTCGATTTTGATGTTGAAGCGCTACGGCTTGTCCCGCATCGAGCCCGGCAAGGCGCGGAACCTCACGGCCGTACCATCACCTTGAGTGCCTTGCGATCGTTCATCTCGCGGTAGCCGCCGGGGACTCCGTCGAGGTCCACCACGCGATCGAAGACCCGTCCGGGTTGGACGCGGCCTTCCAGAATATCGGGCAGCAGCTCGGGGATGTAGGCGCGCACTGGAGCCGGACCGCCGCCCACCGTGACGTTGTGATAGAAGGCCGTTTGAGACCCGGGCATCGGGGCATCCTGCGGTACCCCGACACGGCCGATCGCACCGCCCGGGCGAGCGATCTCGATCGCCGTCTCCATGGCCTGCGCCAGGCCCACACATTCCAGTACCGCATGGACACCCTGGCCACCGGTCAGCTGCCGTACACGCTCGATCGCCTCGGGTCCACGTTCGCTCACGATATCGGTGGCGCCAAATTCGCGCGCAAGGGCGATACGGTCAAGGTGGCGTCCGAGGAGGAGGATGCGCTCGGCGCCCATGCGCTTGGCCGCGATCACGCCGCAGAGGCCGACTGCACCA
This sequence comes from Steroidobacteraceae bacterium, assembly GCA_050739095.1. Lineage (GTDB taxonomy): Bacteria > Pseudomonadota > Gammaproteobacteria > Steroidobacterales > Steroidobacteraceae > 13-2-20CM-66-19. The sequence goes on from JBOIAR010000031.1 coordinate 5,656, forward strand.
TCGCCCACCACGGCGACATCCTTGCCGGGGCCGACTTTGGCCACCACGGCCGCGTGGTGACCGGTCCCCATGACATCCGCAAGTGTAAGAAGAGAGGGCATCAGCGCATCATCCTGCCCGACCGGCAGGGCAAAGAGCGTCCCGTCCGCATAGGGAATCCGGATCGCCTCTGCCTGCGCGCCATCGTTCCCCTGGTTGCCAAAGAAGCTAAGGTGAACGCACGCGGTCGGCAGCCCTTCATGGCAGAAGGTGCAGGTGCCGTCCGAGGAGGCGAATGGCATGACGACCACATCCCCCCTCCTCACCGTGCGCACATCGGCGCCGACCGCTTCGACCAAGCCGATTGCCTCGTGTCCCATCGGCTGACCGCGATCGGAGCGCTGCATGGATCGGTACGGCCACAGATCGCTGCCGCAGATGCAGGCGCGGGTCACCCTGACGAGCGCATTGGTGGACTCGATAATCACAGGATCCGGAACCCTCTCGATCCTGACATCGCCGGCGGCATGCATGACGGTCGCACGCATAGTGATTTACCTCTCTGTCATTCCGGGAGCCAATCTACCGCCTCGCCGGCAAGAGGATTAGTGGGTGGAATTCGCATGAAGTTGTGAGAAAATCTCATCAATGGCACGTGAGAACTTCAATGACCTCCAGGCATTCCTGACAATCGCCCGCAGCAAGAGCTTCACCAAAGCAGCAGCCAAACTTGGCGTCTCACCGTCCGCCTTGAGTCACTCGATGCGAGGGCTCGAGGAGCGCCTCGGCGTTCGCCTGCTGACGCGCACGACGCGCAGCGTATCGCCGACCGACGCGGGTGAGCGGCTCCTGCGCACCGTGGGGCCACGGTTCGAAGAGGTCGAGGCGGAGCTTGCGGCGCTCAACGAACTTCGCCGCAGGCCCGCCGGCACCGTTCGCATCACGGCTGGGGATCATTCCGCGATGACAATCCTGTGGCCGAAGCTTGCCAAGGTTTTGTCGAAATATCCGGACGTGAAGGTCGAGATCAATATCGAGGCCGGACTAATCGACATTGCCGCTCAGCGGTACGATGCCGGCGTGCGCTTGGGCGAACAGGTTGCCAAGGACATGGTGTCAGTCCGCATCGGCCCGGACATTCGCTTTGCCGTGGTCGGAGCGAAATCCTATTTCGCCAAGCACGTCCCGCCCAGGGCACCACAGGAGCTCGTGGCGCACTCGTGCATCAATTTGCGCTTGCCGACCTACGGCGGAGTATGGGCATGGGATTTCGAGCGCGACGGCCGAGAGCTCAAAGTCCGCGTAGACGGACAACTCACCTTCAACAGCATCTTCCAGGTTCGCGACGCGGCGCTCGAAGGCTACGGTCTCGCCTACGTACCAGAAGATCTCGCGCGGCCCTATCTCACAAGAGGCCAGCTGACCTGGGTGCTTCAGGAGTGGTCGCCCCCATGGCCCGGCTATCATCTCTACTATCCCAGCCGCCGCCAGTCATCGCCCGCCTTTGCACTGATCGTGGATGCTCTGCGCCATCGTAAAAGGTAACTGTCGCGTCCAACAAGCTATCCTGTGGGGTGCGAATTGCCAGATCATAGCGTATGGCGTCGTCCGCGAGGAGTCTTGCATTGAAGGGCGTCCCTGGTAGCTTCGCTGACGATGCGCGACCTGCTTCTCCTCGCGGTCCAACTGATGGTCACCATTGCCAGGCTCATGCGTCCCGGCGGTGTTCGCTCGGTCGTCGCCGAGTCGCTGCTCCCGAAGCATCAGCTGATCATCAGCCACCGCTCCCGTCGGCGCGGCCCGCCTTTCACCACAATCGATCGATTCGTGCTCGGATGATTCCCATCGCCGCTTGACAAGTAATTCGCCTCCCAGAGGTTTGCTGGGGTGAAGTCCTGCAACCGCGCGTCGCGGAATTCCAATGCGTTCCTCTCATTCAGAATTCCTGCGGCGCTGTGCGCGCTGAGCGCCAAGCTAGACGTAGTCGACCTCGGTCATCATGCCGTCGATCAGATGCACGAGGTCATGACAGTGCAGCACCCAGCGTCCGGGAGGCGAGTCGGCTGTGAAGCCCCAGGTGGCTGTACCGTCGACGACGATTCACATCCGCTCCATCAGCTCGATGCGGTTTCCGAAGGGATCTTGGACGAATGCGCGCCGAGTCGCCTCGATCAACTCCGGTTCCGTGGCTTGGAAACCCTTTTCCCGGCATCGACTGAGAACACTGTCAAGATCGCCGACGAGGAGTCCCGGATGAGCCTTGGCAGAGGGTCGGAAGTCCTGCTCCACCCCGAGATGAATCTTCACCAAATCGCTTTCGAACCAGCAACCGCCGCGCGCGGCGAGTTCCGGCGGTTTGGGCCTTTCGGGAACCTCCAGCACGTCGCAATAGAACTCTCGCGCGCGAGCTTCCCCGCCCGGCGGCATCGCGAGTTGCACGTGATCCACTCCGATGACTGCCATGATCGCCTCTCAGCTCTATTGCTCCGATGCAGCCGGTTTTTGTGATCGTTTCATCAGCTCGGCCAGCCGCGCATCAAAAGCAAACGTTATCGGACCCGAGACCACCCATTTCCATTGCCAGTCCGGATGGCGGGAATTGATGATCAGATTGTACTCTCCCGGCGTGATGGCACTCGGTACCAGAAGCGTCGCGCTTCTGCGCTCGTCGTACCAGCTGTCACCGACTGCCTGTCCCGTTCGCGCGAGCTCGTGTCCGTCCCAACCGTGGCGAGGCGCGGGCGCGTTCTCGATCGCCGTATCCGGAACGTCAAGGACGTACACCAAATGCGGCTCGAGTGCATCAAAACGCTTGTAATGCACCAGGCGCTCGAGAATCGCGAGCGACAGACTCTGAGCCGCGTAGTCGAGATGGCGACCAGCGCTATGCCAGCGGCCATCCACCGAGAACCCGCTCAAGCCCCCAAAGGCAGCTCGTCTCGTCCGCCCGAACTTGAGCAGGACGATTCTCCACGCCTTCACGGCTCGATGCTCAGACCGGCACGCCGTGAATCATCGCCCGTAACAGGCTTTCGACCTTCTGCGCCCCGAGGTCCGTCGCTAGCATCTCGAGCGGCGCCCGACCTCCTAGGCTCCGATCCGGAGCGCCCAGCCACTCCGCCACTGCAGCGTCCGAGGAGAAGATCTCGCGAGCGAGACTCCGCGCCCGCACGATCCTGTAGAGGCGCTCTGACTCGGCAGTGGAGAAGCGCTCGTGCTTCTTTTCCCGCTCCGTCATCGTACGCAGCACGAGCTTGAGCGCCTTTACGATGCGTGCCTTCGGCAAGCCAAGAGCGGTCGCGATCTCTCCCAGCGCGCTACTGGGTAGCCCGCGCTCGAGCACCTCGATCTGTTCGCCCAGAGGTCGCTCGGTGAGGGTCATTATACTCATGGCAGAACTGCTCCTTACTATGCGCAAAACTGCCACGACGAGATCACTCCGTCAAGACGGCGAGGATGATCACCTCAGTATCACGCTGTCTCACCGCAGCGCACGATTTCAAACGATAGGATTGAAGGTATCTTTCCGGAAGCGCTGAAAAATACCCACAGATTCACCGGCTTACGACCCAGTTCGAGCCCAACCCGGGGAGCCATGTTTTGTCCCTACACCCCTCATGCTGCTCGGCAGCTGCTTGTTCTTGGCGTCAATCCTGCGGACCGGAGAAAGGCGCTACGCCGGATCTCCGCCGTACCGGTCTGAACACGCACCGCCGTGCAGGTTGAGCAGGACCCGATGCGCGTTGACCGCCGCTACGCCCCGCTGGAGACACCTGATTTGACGGGATAGGGCCGGCTCTGCTTGTCTATGGGATCAAAGAAGAGCGGAGCGACGAGTGGGCAAAGCGCCGGCAGGAGATGCGACCGCACCGGAGACGCTGCATCTGGCGACGATCGAGGGGCGCAGCGCCCATGAGGGGCCCGAACACGTACTGACGGGACAGCTCGATCTGTTCGCTCACTCGCGAACGATGATCCTGCTCAACGATCTCATTGATTCGGTGCTGGAACGCGATACCCCTCGTGTCGATCAGCTTCTGGATCTTCTGCGTGCAGAAGCGCCCGGACATCCTGCGCTGAATTCATTCGTCGCGCTGCGCGAAGTGCTCAAACACTGGCCGCCTGCCAATACTGCTGGGCCAGCCGACACCGAAAGAGTCCTTGAGTGGCTCGATTCGCACGTTACCCGAACCGCAACCAGCGTCTTGGGAGCAGCGGCAGCGACCTTCATACGCTCGCTGTGGCACGAGCTTGCGGACACGGTCGCCGACCAGCGGTACGATCCGACTCGCCCGCGCTCGCACTGTGTTTACTGCCATTTGCGCGCGGGAGACGGGCGCCGGGCGCTGGAGGCTTTGTCTACGATCGAGGGACGTGAGCGAGATCCGTTTCTTCTTCATTATGCGATCTTGGCGCGATACGACACCTCCGGCTGGCATGCGTGCCGATCGGAGTTCTTCACGCTTGCACTCACCGCACCGCACCAGCTGCCTGCTACCCTGACCGCGCTCTCTGATCCGTCCTTGCACGCGGACTGGGAAGGGTTCTGGACAGATTGTATCTGGCTCGATCAACGAGACGAGACGTCTGCCGGGTGGTTTCCGGCCTGGTACCTGATCGAACACCCTGCGACGCGTCTGGCGGACGTGGTTGCTGCCGAAGATTTTGATGCGCCGTGGGCAAAAGCATTTCGGACGATGAAGACCCTATTGACATTGGAGCGGTGCGGCTACGATGAGCGGTTGATCGCCGCACGCGCGGAACTGCAACACATCGACGCTCGGCTTTTCGCGCACTACATGACTCGACGAGAATCCCAAGGATTGGGGCATTAAGCTGTTCTGCGCAACACTCGCCGCGAGTGGGTTCAGTTACCAGGCGAAGAGCCAAGTGTCCGACGACGCAGCGCCGATCGTCCCTGCAGCCCAGGGTCCCCCGCGGTCATCCGCGGCGGGCGCCTCTGACCGTCGGCCGAGTGAACAGAATGTCTCCTTGGTGAGTTCTCTAAGTAATCCCGAGGCGGCGCCTATTTGCCGGGAACTCTTCAATCACTCGTATCTCGTCCGTAGAAGCGTAGGTGCCAGCGCGCCTTGACTTTCCCTTGCCGAGCAGTATTCGGCACGGCTCCATTTTCGGTGTATGCCGTTTTCAAGCGGCAACTCTCGCGGCGGGAGCTGAAGGGCTACGGATTGCTCTCGACGGGCGCATAGAACCGCGACACCGAAGGATCAATGGGGATGTTCGATGAAATTCGCTGCGAAGTGCCGCTACCCGACGCGGCCGAAGGACAGTGGCTCATTCCAGAGCCTGCGACACGACAGCACTCGGGCTAAAGAGATCGGCCACGACCTGTTCACCGAGCGCAAGTCCGGTTGAAGCGCCGGTACCACCCGTCACCATCACGAGGCGCACGTTTGTAGCCGGGCGCTCCACGAGCACCGTGCTCGTGGCCGAGGACGCATAGCTGCCCGTCCAGCGTTCACTCACCCGGCGATTCGGGAGGACGAGCACCTCATCCATCGCCGAGAGGATCATCTCCTCGATCTCGGAGCGCGCAAAGGGCTCGGCCGAGGTGCCATAAACGTGACTGTCGCCCACGACGAGCGAGCCGTCCGCAGATTGGACTGCAATCAGATGAATGCCGAACTCACGCATCTCGCGCCTTTCGAGATGCAGCCGGGCCTGCAGCGGCGCGGATTCAGGTAGCGCACTAAAGCCCTCGTAACGTGCCAAAGAGCGATCGGACATCACGGGCGACAGCATCGGGGGCACGCCCTCGCCCGCCACCCGCAGCATCTGCAGCGTGCAGATCTTGAGCGCGTGCCGGGCGATGAGATCCGCGAACAGCACCGTAAAATTGTCACCCGGACAGACCACGGTCGCATCGGCGCTGATGAACCCGGTGCTGGTGGCTACACCGCGATCTTCAATGCCGAGCGCTGCGGTGTTCCAGCGAAACTCGACACCGAGCGCCGACCCGAGCCAGCGGGCCAACTGCGGCAGCGCCTCGCGGCTTTCGACGCGTAGCTCGTGGGGGCTGAAAAGGATCTCGCGCACCCCTTCGGTACGCAGAAACGGCAGCCGCCGGATCGCCTCGGCCTCATTGATCAGGCGACACTCGGCACCCATGTAGGTGCGCAGGAACGCATGCACCACCTCGACCGCCTCCGGCCGATAGGCGGGCATTACGAGCCCCTGCTGCAACACCTCGATGCCTGCCCGCGGTGCGATCTCGGCCCAGATGTCGCGGCTGCGACGGGCGCGCGCCCAATGGGCCCCGGCCCTCTGGCCGGTCACGGTCACGAATCCAAAGTTGCGGATCGAAGCGCCATTGGCTCGGCTGTCTCGATCGATCACCACGACGTTGCGCCCTGCACGCGCGGCGGCGAGCGCGACCCCGAGGCCCACGATGCCCGCGCCGATGACGGCGAGGTCAAAAGTCCGCTCAGAACGCGAATCGCTTCTCATGGATCCGCTCCAGGCCGTTCGCCCTCGCGCATGCGCTGCTCGATGGCGTCGAGTGTCTGCGGCAGTTCAGCCACCGTGTCGATAACGATATGCGCCCCCGCCTTGGCGAGTGACTCCGTGGCACGGGCACGCACCGCCGCGAGCTCGGCGGCCGAGGCTGCGCGGTACTCCTGCAGGCTCAACCCCGCGCTCGCCCCGGAGAGCGCCACGCCCACACTCCACATGCCGGCATTTCGCCCCTCTTCCGCGCCCGCGGCGGTATCGTCGACCTTCACGCAGGCGCGAACGTCCGCGAGGCGTAGCGCAATCACATTCGTGAGTGCCATGTAAGGACCTGGTCGGCCACGCCCGGAGAGGTCATCACCCGCAACGACATAGTCGAATTCGATTCCGGATTCGCGAGCTAGCGGCACAAGTACCTCCATCACCTGCCTCGGATAGCCCGAGCACGAGCCGAGCTTCACTCCCCGCCTGCGCAAGGAGGCGAGTGTCTCCACGGCGCCAGGAACGGGCTGCGAGTACGCACCGATCTTCTCGATCTGCATCGGCATGTAACGGGCGTAGATTGCATCGACGTCGTTCTGTGTCGCATCGCGGTTGAAGCGCTCGCGCCATTGCGCGGCGAGCGCCGGTTCCGCGAGCAGCGTTTCGATGTGCTCCCGCTTGGAGAGCCCCATGGGCGCACGCGCCTGCGCCGGTGTCAGGAGAATATCGAATGTCGCGAAGGCCTCGACAAAGATCCGTGTCGGCGCCAGTGAGCCGAAATCGACCACCGTCCCGGCCCAGTCGAAAATCACTCCCCGAAGTTTGTTCACGTTCCTCATTCCATGCCTAGCATAGCGTGCCACCTCGCGTCCGTCTCCTGGACCCGAGGGTTCCGTGCGTTTCACATTTGCGTCACATTCTTCTCGTAGACTCACCGGAAGCGGTTTTCATAGTTTCCGACCTCATCCATCACGACACGGCACATGGCGGAGACCATCGGGATGGGGCGGTCCAGCGGCTGAAGGTAGCTCTGAATGAGCTGGTAACTGGAGAATCGGTTACGCCGGTCCGCCCGAAAGGTGGAGTAAGCTATGAGAGTGGACACGCTGACCGGCATCATTCTGCGCGTCGCGGCACCCTGCATGGTCGCCTCGCTGTTGACCGCATGCGGCAGCACTTGGAAGGTCAGCGCGACGGCAGCGGCGGGAGGGAGTATTTCGCCCTCGAGTGCGATCGTGGATGGCGGCAGCACGACGAAGTTCACCGTGACAGCCGACGCCGGATATTCGATCGGGAGCGTGACGGGCTGTAGTGGCACGCTGTCCGGCGACACTTATACTACCGGGATGATCGATGGCGATTGCACCGTGACGGCGACTTTCGCAACGAGTGACTTTGTCTGGGTGAGTGGCTCCAGCAGCGGGGGCGCACGGGGAGCCTACGGCACGGAGGGTAACGCCTCGTCCACGAACGCGCCCGGGGCGCGCTACGGCGCTGTTGGTTGGACGGATAACAGCGGCAACCTGTGGCTCTTTGGCGGCCACGGATGGGACTCCACCGGTACTGCTGGTGACTTGAGCGATCTGTGGGAGTATTCGCCAGCGAGTGGCCAATGGACCTGGATCAGTGGTGCCGATACCGTAAATGCCGTGGGTGTCTATGGGACGCAGGGCGCCGCCTCGTCCACGAATGTACCGGGGGCACGTGATGGTGCTGTCAGTTGGAGAGATTCCAGCGGCAATCTGTGGCTGTTTGGGGGAAACGGATACGATTCTACGGGCGCTGTCGGTTCGCTGAACGATCTTTGGGAGTATTCCCCATCGGGCGGCGGGTGGATTTGGGTCAGCGGATCCAGCGCCGCGGATGCAACGGGAGTTTACGGCACTGAAGGCATCGCCGCGTCGACAAACGTGCCGGGGGCACGTGATGGCGCTGTCAGTTGGATCGATTCCAGCGGCAATCTATGGCTGTTTGGGGGGTCCGGATACGATTCTACGGGCGCTGCGGGTTCGCTGAACGATCTTTGGGAGTATTCCCCATCGGGCGGCGCGTGGACCTGGGTCGACGGTTCCAGCACCCGGAATGCAAAAGGCGCCTACGGCACCGAAGGCGTGGCAGCATCCGCGAACATGCCGGGGGCACGCGATGGCGCTGTCAGTTGGATCGATTCCAGCGGCAACCTGTGGCTGTTCGGGGGGGACGGCTACGATTCCGTGGGAACGTCCGGCGCACTGAACGATCTGTGGGAGTACTCCCCGTCCAGTGGCAAGTGGACCTGGGTCAGCGGTTCCAACGTCGGTGGCGCAACGGGGATCTACGGCTCCGAAAGCGTGGCCGCATCTGCGAACGTCCCCGGGGCGCGTGACGATGCCGTCGGCTGGATGGATACCAGCGGCAATCTGTGGCTGTTTGGGGGAAACGGATACGATTCTACGGGTGCCTCCGGTCCGCTGAACGATCTATGGGAGTATTCCCCATCGAGCGGCGAGTGGACGTGGACCGGCGGCTCCAGCACTTATGGCGCGATAGGGGACTACGGCATCGAAGGCGTTGCCGCATCTGCGAATGTCGCGGGAGCACGTGACAGTGCCATCAGTTGGGTCTCCAACGGCAACCTATGGCTATTCGGGGGATACGGCTATGATTCCACGGCTCCGGGTAACTACCTAAACGATCTTTGGCAGTGTCCCGCCAGCTCCAGCACGTCGCAATAAAATGCTGGCGCTCGACCTTCCTCGCCGTTCCATCAGCTCGGTCAGCCGCACGTCAAACGTAAACCTCGCCGGACCCGAGACCACCCACTTCCATTGCCAGGATTCGGAAGCTGGCCGACCTAACGTCGCGAGTCGCGACTCGTGCACCACACGGCTTGGCGGCCAAGGGAGCTGCCCATCAACTCGATACTCTACTTAGCCTCGACCTGGATCATCCCCGGCGTGCTCGCCATTACGCTGCATGAGGCGGCGCATGGCTATGTCGCCAAGCGGTTCGGCGACGACACGGCCTGGCAGCTCGGGCGCGTCACGTTCAATCCGCTCAAGCACGTTGATCCGGTCGGCACGATCGTGCTTCCCGCGGCGCTTTTGTTGATGCATGCGCCGTTTCTGTTCGGCTATGCGAAGCCGGTACCGGTGCAGTTCAACCGCTTGCGCAACCCGCGCCGCGACATGGTCTGGGTCGCTGCCGCCGGGCCCGGCATGAATCTCCTGATGGCCATCGTGGCCGCCCTGCTGCTGCACGTAGTCGGCCTGCTGCCGCCGATGCTGGCGCGCTGGGCGCTCGCTAATCTCATACACGCGATCGAGCTCAACGTCGTCCTCGCCATCTTCAACCTGATTCCGCTGCCGCCTCTTGATGGAGGGCGTGTGGCTGTCGGCCTGCTGCCAAAGACGCTTGCGATGTCTCTTGCGCGGCTCGAGCGCTACGGCATAGCGATCGTGATCGGCGTACTGTTCATCGTACCGATAATCCTCTCCCGCACCGGCAGTCACATCGACCTGTTCACGCAGATCATCGGCCGCCCGACGATCGCCGTAATCCGGGCCATCCTCGCCATCACCGGGACGCACTGACGCCGGCAATCCTCGCGGCTCCCCTGCCGCTCAGCGCCCTTTTTGCCGGGATCTCTGGACTCCTCGCCCCCTCGTTCAGCGAAGCATGAAGGTGGTGTAGTTCAGTCTGTCCATAGCCCGGTCGATGACGGTGAGGACGAGCACCGCGGGCAACAACATGGCCAGCACGAAGCCGTATCCGTAATAAAACGGCCCGAGCAACAGACTCAGGTAGCTGAAACCGAGATTGCCGAGCAGCATGACGGCGCTGATCGCTGCGGTGGTACGCAGTCGGTCCAGGTAGAACAGGATGTTGAGCCCGGCCATGACCAGCAGCTGCAGACCGACGCCGACCGAATCGATCGCCAGCAGAGGAAAATACAGTGTCGGGATGCGGAACACGGCGAGCAGGGACGGACCGAGCGCGATGAGGCCGAGCAGCGTGAAGCCCTGGATCTTGATGATGTCGTAAATGCCCTCGCGGGCGGTGACGACCATTTCGGTGCGATAGGCGCGGATGGCGCTCAGCGCACCGCCATCGCGCACGGCGCTGTAGTAGTGGTCATAGGCCTGCACGAAGTCGACTTCCATGCGCAGCAGAAACACGGCCATTCCCGGGATCAGCGTGAAGTAGGAAAGAAAAATCGGCTTGTCGTAGATCATGGACGCGTGCAGATCGCCGATTACGCGTTGACCCGGGCCGGCCGAAAGCCAGAACAGGAACTTGTCGGCCCACACGCCGGCGTTGAACAACAGGCCGGTCGGCAGCAGCCACAGATGCAGCCTTGCTGGGCGCAGGAAGTCGTACTCGATCAGGCGCTCCGGCGGATACTCGCGCCACACCAGGGCGAGTGAGCCCATGAGGATCACCGCCTGGCCGACCGTGAAACCGAGCAACAGGCCCTCGATGCCCAAGCCCGCACGACCCAGGGCGAACCCGAGCGCGTCCGAGCCGCCGTAACCCAGGAAGTACAGCACCAGCAGCCAGCGGTATTGCTTGAGTCCCGAGAGCAGCACCGTGAGCACCCACACCATGTTGAGGAGGTTCAGGCCCACGATCATCAGTAGTCGGTAGGCAGGGCTCGTGCCCGGCAGCAGCCACAGCGAAAGCGGGATCGAAACGAGCAGCAGTGGCAGCCCCGTGATCAACAGGATACCGAACAGATTCGGCAGCACACGTCCGCTTTCACGTTCAAACAGGCGATCGGCCACATAGCGGGTGTAGGCGAGCTGCGTGCCGCCTGAGTAGATGAGACTCAGCGCGATCAACCAGGTGACGCTGGTCTGGAAATCGCTGACCTTGCTCGCGGGCGCGATCATGCCCAGACTCAGGACGCCGAGAATCAGAATCGCCAGAATCGACAGCACCCAGGGCCCCGAGCCGATGACCCCCGCATAGAGATAGGCGCGCAGCAGGCCGAGGTAGGTCTCGCCGCGACTCAATCGGCGCAGTTCGAAGCCGATGCCGGCCATCAGCGCGGCCCCTCGGCGCCCATCCGCTCGGCGAACAGACTATCGAACGCCTCGATCATGCGCCGCTGGTCGTAATAGCGTTCCACCCGTTGGATCGCGGTCCGGGCTGCGCGTGCGTACACCATCGGGTATGCAAGCAGCGCGCCGCAGCGGTCCGCCAACGCATCGTAGTCAGCCAAACCGACTACCGCGCCAGCCGCCCCGAGAGCGCGGTCCTCGTCGCCGCGCCCATACACAAGTTCCCTGCAGGCCCCCACGTTGGTGGTGACGCAGGGCAGCCCGGCGGCGAATCCTTCCAGTACCGACAAGGGCAACCCCTCGCTGATGGAGCTGAGAACCAACACGCCGACGTCGGGCAGGATCTCATCGATGCGCCGGAAGCCGAAGAAGCGCAGCGCCTCGCCGAGGCCCAGGGCGTGCGCGAGCTCACGGCATTCGCGGCTGTATTCGGGGTCTTCGTCCTCGGGGCCGACGATCCAGGCCTCGACGTCGGCCAAACGCTGCCGCAGAGTGTGGGCAGCACGGATGAAGGTCTTGATGTCCTTGATCGGCACCACGCGACCGAGCAGGCAAATGACCGGCGGCGGCGGCGCATCGGCGGCGCGGCGCAGGCGGGCGAGGCGCTCGACATCGACGCCGTTGGGAATGATGCGGGTGCGCCCGGGATCGGCCCCGTCGCGGATCTGCTGCCGGCGCGCCGCTTCGAACAGGCTGACGATGGGGTCGGCGTGGCGGTAGACCAACCTGCCGAGGGTCTCGAAAAAGTGGATCCACAGCTCGCGCAGATGGCTGACTTCGGTCGCGTCGTGCTCGAGGGGGTTGCGCCCATCGTTGATCCAAGCGGCGTTCATCAGATCGATGCGCCGCTCCTTGGTGTAGATTCCGTGCTCCATGAGCGCGAGCGGTCGCTGTTGGGTCTGCGCGCCGAGCACACCAAGGAGGCCGGCGAAACCGGTCGAGGGGCTGAGGAACAAGCGTGCGCGCGGCAATTGCCGGCTGGCCCGGGACAGCGCCCAAATCGGGCGATGGAGGTTGCGCACCGTCCAGAAATAGTCGACGAAGGAAGGCTCCGTGGCGTTGGCCTCATAGGCCTCGGTGATGTAGCGCCAAGCGGGCTCGCCATGCAGGAACGCCTGTTCGCTGAACGGATCACCGGCTTCGAGATGGGCGCTGAAGTCGAGCACTTCGGCCTTTCCCGCGCGCAGCGACTCGTGCAGGCGGCGATACTGATCCGTGGCGTCGGCCGGAAGCTGCGGCGCTTTGACCGGCGCGCGCTCGGTTTCGTCGAATAGATACAGCGTCTGCAAGGCCACGACATTGTCGGGCAGCGTGTACTGCGGAGCGCCGTAGTCCTGTGCCCGCGAGCCGAGGAACACGGCGGCGAACCGCCACTGCGGCAAACGGCTGACCAGCTGATGTACCCAGCTCGACACGCCACCCTTGATATAAGGGTAGGTGCCCTCGAGCAGCAAGGCGACGTCGCACTCGATCGTTCGGCTTTCAGGCATCAAGCGCATGTCCCCAAAGCGCTGCCACGGGACTGATGAGCGGAATGTGGCGGTACAGGCGGTGCTCCTCGAGCAGGCTTCGCAGGCGCGAGTAGTCCCGCGCCCGCCACGCGCTCTCGAGCAGCCAAGGTAGCACACGCGCCGGCGCGGCTCCCGCGGCGCTCGCCAGCTCGTAGTCCCGCGTAACGTCCGCCTCGCGCGTCGCAGACCGCTGTTGGTTGAGTCGCGCGCGCGTAAGCAGCAGACGAATGCGCCAGGGCGCGTCGGCCGTGGGTTCGCCGATCGCCTCGATGAGCGCTTGCGCCGCCTCGAGATGCATTTGTCGCAGGCCCCCGCTGACGATTCCAAGATAGAGGAATTCGAGATGCAGCTCCGCGAGATCGAGAGCGGAGGTCGCGGCGCCGAGGCCGTGCGTGCGGCGCTGCTCTTCGAGGCGGCTCATGTGCGCGACGATCGCCTCCTCACGGCGCGCCAGCAGGTTGTGCGCGAGCAGGCGCAGGGTTTCATCGCGATGGCTCAACGCTTCGCTGAGCAGATCCGTAGTCTCTCGGCCGCGACGGGCTGCGATCGCGAGCAGGGCGCGCGAGCCCTGCTCGCTGCCCGGCGCGGCGGCGCGCAGGCGGGCCAGCGCGCCACCGGCGCCGAAGCGGCTGAAGTGTCCGCGTACTTCGATCGCGTACGTCGGCTGCGGCACCACCCGCGGCGTCGGGGGCCGCGGGCCTTTTTCGAGATGCGGATAGATGAGGCCGACGACGAGCAGCAGCAGCGGCCCGAGCAGCGGGATGAGGCTCCCCATGACGGCGAGCGCGAGAACGTTGGGAGAGGCGTGCCCGCGCAGACGGCGCGGCAGCAGAGCGTACGCGAGCACCGCGAAAAGCGCGCTGAGTGCAACGTTGCCGAGCAGCAGAGCCAGTACCATGGAAGCCGCAGCGGGCATCGAGGCCGGCTGCAGCCAGCCACTGAGCGGCGTGAGCAGATCCAGGCTCACGGCGTAACCTTCACGCCGCGTTCGCGCGCTAACGGGAGATTCAACGGGCGTTCGACCTCGATCCCGCATTCGCGCAAGAGCGAAAGCGGCGGTCGGTCGACCGGTACCTGCACGACGGCGAAGCCGGCTGCTTCGAGCCCACCCTCCAGGCCGTGTGCGCGCAGGACACTGTCGATGCGCTCCAGAAAGCCACGGGTGGTGGCGGGGCCGGCGAGCGGCAGCAGAATGAGCATCGCGGCCACCAACGGGCCGAAAGGCTCGCGCCAATAGAGGTCGAGACCGCGGCGGGCCGCATCAAGCGCATCGAGCGCCGATACTTCGGCGTCATCCTTGCGCGCACGTACCACGACCAGCGTGGAGCGTACGCCGCTACGGATGTGCAGGCGCTGCAGCTTGATCAGTTCGTGGGCGAATGCGTCCGGGCAGTGTGGGAATGAATGGCGCAGATCCGCGGTCTGCGCCGCCGCCCAGCTCTCGTCGGCGAAGTACTGCAGCATGGCAGCGGCGGCGCAGAGGTTTTCCTCGGTGAGGGCGAGCAACGGCAGATCGCGCACGACGAGCACGCCCAGCCTTCCGCCGGTGGAGTCGATCAACGGGAAGACCACGCGATAGTAGCCACCCTGTTCGAGCTCGCTAAGCTGGTCGACGCTGTGATAGGCGGTCTGTTCGTGCTCCAGGGCGTACGTGAGCAGCGGGTCGGTGCGCGCGAGTTCGGCGCGCCAACCGAGAGCGGCGAGCGGCTCGCCGTCGAGTCGGCCGTCGCGATACCCATGCAGCGCTGCGGTCTCGAAGCGGCAGTACTGCGCCAGCAGCTGCAGCAATGCGTTGGCAGCCACCGCGGAGAGACCCCCATGGACTTCTTCGGCGCTGAGTCCGCGCAGCGCTTCCAGGGCGCCGCGCAGCGTGACAGGCTGCGTGATGAGGGCCTCTTCCAGGCGATCGTGCGACAGGCGGGTAATGAAAAACGCCCGAGTGAGCGATTCGAGGCGCTGCTCAGCGTAGTCCGTGCGTGCCCGCGCGGCTTTCAGTCGTTCGCGCCAACGCGAGCTGTATTGCCCCGCGCTCAAGGCGGCGAACGCCCCACCCGCCAGTTGGATGAGCGGCACCGACTCGCCGCTTATGCCAAGCAGGTGCACGGCGATGCCGCCCGCGGCCAGCACGAGGGTGGCGAGCACTGCGGAAGCCAAGCCGTAGCGCAATCCGAGCAAAAAGGGGACGAGCCAGAGCCACGGATAGGGCGAGGCCGTGAACGGCCTGGCGCGAAAGAGCCACACCGCCAGCATCAGGGCGGCAAGTGGCAGCAGCACCACTTCCGCCCAGACGACGATCGAGTAGCGCTTTTCGGTGCTGTGGTCCATGCTCGGCGTCGGCCCCGATATCAGGTCAGCAGGCGCTCGAGGAGCCCGGAGAGCGTACGCTCGGAAAGCACCGCCAGCCCTTCGCGGCTATCGCCGCTGGCCGAGGCCACGCCGCTCCAGATGATCTCGCCGGATTGAAGATCGAGCAGGCGCAAGGTGACGCCCACTGCCGGCTGACCGTCGAGGCCCACCTTGTAGTCCCATTCGTCGACGCTGCCCTCCAGGGCGTAACGCGCCTCGTGGTGGCGCGCCCAGTCGAGCGCCTGACGCTCGCCCGTAGTGCCGTTGTCGATGGGCAGCGGTCCATTGTCGCCCGGAGCGGGCGCGAGCAGGACGTGGGTCAGTCCCTGCGCCCCGAGCAGGGCGGCGAGTTGCTGCTGGACGCGTTCGCCGGCGTAAGGTGTGGGGGTGCTGTTGATCGGCGCCAGCACGCACCACAGCGCCTGCCGGTCCGGATGCGGCGAGGGAGCGCTGTTGAATTGGGTGGTGGCGCAGCCGGACAGGCCTAGTGCAGCCAGCATGATGAAAGTCCAGGTGTTCGCTTTCGATACGGGTTTCATGGCCAGACTCGTTCAATGCGTTGGAGTGAAGTAATGGCGATAGCGCAGCAGCGCCTCTGTCGTGCGGCCGCTATGCGTACCGACGTTGTTCTCGAGATTTAGGCTCAGCGACAGGTGGTCGGCACCGAAAACGGGCGTGGCGATGCCGGCGGCCAGGTCGTAACCGCGGCCGCTCACGCTGTTGGCGCACAGGTCCGCGGCGGCATAGGGACGGAACTGCGGGGTATAGTCGGTTTGGTACTGGAGGTCGAAGTGGCCGCCGCCACAGGCTTGCACGTAGCTCTCGGGAACGAAGAAAGCCACGGCCTGCCTCTGGCCCGCCGGCACGAGGGACAGCAATTGGACGGGCAGTTGGCCGTCGCGCTCGTAATGAGCGCCGTTCACCGAGGCGTCCAAGGTGAACTCGGGGCGCGAGAGCCACAGCTGGTAATCCCCCTCGAGGGAGAATCGCTGAACCGCCCCCAGAGTGCCGCCCCCCTGCGCCCGCAGCCGTCCCGCCTGCAGGTCAAGCTCCATAGTGGTGCGAGCCGTGAGTCGGGCACGCGCGCCGGCGTCGACGCGGTCCTCGAGTCCCGCGATGCTGAGTGCCGCGGTGTCGAGCGGCCGAGCGCCGGCGGTGGCGCTCAACGTCGTCTCGAGCATGCTGCTCCAGCGGCTTTGCCAACCGATGCCCTCGCGGGCCCAGGCCGCGAGATTTCTGCCGGCGCCGAGATCGAATGTCAGGCTGCCGAGCTCGGTCGAGTGTTGCCACGCGAGCACCGCGGCATGGCTCAGGGACGGCGCGTAGGCAAGCTGTGTGCGGTCGACGACGCGCTGTTGGAGGGTGTCGAGTCGGATGTCGAGTCGGTTCAATGGCGACAGCCACGGACTTGCCTGCACGCTCACGCCTTCGGACAGGAGCCCGCTCCACTCCGTGGTCGTGGCCGCCGCTCCGAGAGTGTCGGCGCGAGGTACGGCCAGCTCCTCGAACTGCTGTTGCAGGGGCGCATCGTTCGGCTCGCTCTCGAGCCCCTGGTAGGCCAGGTCGACGGCCAGTGAATCCCAGCGCAGATCCGTAGCCGCGGCCACCCGTTCGCGGTCTGACAGACGCGCGTGCGGGCGCCCGAGCAGGCGAACGATGGCGGGGCCGTCGTGTGCCGCCTCGGCTTGCGCGAGTTGCGCCCAATCAGGCGGCGGATGGCGCAGAAAGACGCGAAGATTCCACCAACGGGCCAAGGGATAAGCCCGCTCACTCAACATCCAAGCCAACACCGTCAAGCGGGCCGCACGCGAATCGGGCTGTCGGGCGAGCCTTTCGATGGCGCGTCGTGCGGAATCGCCGGGCGCGAGTGAAATGGCGAGCCGCGCCAGGATGCGCAAGCGTTGCTGCGTCTGCTTGCCGCTCGGCGCCGCGCCGCGGACCAGCAGACCGTAGGCCCGCCGGCGCAGCTGCCACGCCACTTCGGGGCGATCCGTCTGCTCCAACGTGTCGGCATAGTCGATGAGCCACAGTGGATCGTTCTTACGGGTGGACCATTGCGCCTGCATCCACATGAGGGCGCGCTCGGGCTGACCGAGGGCTTGGTAAGCGGCGGCGAGCGGCGCCCACAGTTCTGGTGTGTCGCCTGCGCGGCTGGCCAGCCAGGGCAGTTCCGACGCGATCGGCGTCAGGCCGCCGCTGTCGATGAGTAGCCATAGATAGCCGGCGAGCAGGCTCTTGTCGCTCGGGCGCAGGCGCAGAGCGCGGCGGTACGCGGCGAGCGCCGCGCGACTGCGCCCCTCATCGGCGCGCAGCGCCGCGAGGCTCGTCCAATAGAAGGGCTCATCGGCGAAAGCGGCCGCCTGGGGCGCCCCGAGCAGGGCGAAGGCGCGTGTGAGCCAAGGCCTCGCGGGATGCAGCGAAGAGGCGACTGCGAGCATGGACAGGAACAGGGACGGCGCGTGCGTCTGCAACCAGCCGCGTTCGGCAATCGCGAAGGCCATCTCGGGATGGCGGTATTGTTCGGCGTATACCACACGTTGATAAATCGGCGCGTCGGCCTCGTTGCTGTCGATCAACACCTGCGCGGCCCGGGCGGCCAGCCGGTAACGTCCGAGCAGCCACGCCAAGCCGCTCAGCGTTTGCCAGTAGGCGGTATCGGTGGCTCGGACGCGGGACCGAGCGGCGAGTAGGGCCTCGAGCGCCGTGGGCAGCCGTCCCTGGACGTACTCGATCGTGGCGATCGCCAGCATGACCCGCGGGCCGGGACCGAATCGCCTGCGGTAGCGCTGCAAGGTCGCGAGCTCGTCCGCGGGATCACCCATCGTGCGCTGGATCACGGCCTGCTCCCACAATAGCTGTGGCGCGGGATGGCGCGCGAACTCACGCTGCAGCTCGCGAATGGCTTGTACGGGCTCGCCGGTGTCCTCATACAAACCGCTCAGCATCTGTCGTTGCGCGGGCGTGGCGCGACCTAAGCGGATGAGCTCGCGCAGCAACTCGATGGCTCGGTCGTCGTCGCCGAGTCCGATGGCCAGCTCGAGCGCAGGTTGCAGCTTGCTCGTATCGTGCAGGTCGAGCGCAAGGCGGCAAAGAGCCTCGAGCGCGACTTGCGGATGGTTGCTCCAGCGGGCGACCTCGGCGAGACGGGCGAGCCACACGCGCGAGCGCGGGCGTGCCGCGACCGCTTTTCGGCTCAGCGCGTAGGCGTCCTCGATCTTGCCCGCACCGATGAAAGCGCGCCAGGCGAGATCCCAATCCTGTGCACGAAAGGAGTGCGCTGATGCCGCGGCGGCAGAGGCCGGGTGTTGAAATCGCCCGAACATGAACAGCACGAGAGTCACATACAGGAGGATTTCCCGGCATGGTAGCCCGCGTGGCGCGCTCACGGCGCGCTGAGTCCAGTGAGCCGGCGCGCATAGCGGGCGGCCAGTCCGGGAGCGTCCGCCATCAGCGCGAGCCGGGTCATTTCTCGCCAGAGCTCGGCGGATGGCGGTACGAAAGTCAATTCATGTTGCGCGAAAGCGAGTGCGTCGGAAGGCTGACCGGCGGCGAGCAGCGCTTCGATACCACCGTGGAACGCCTCGAGACGCAGCGCCGCATCCGGGCTCTCCGCGATGATGCGCCGATAGAGGCCCGCAGCGCTCTGGTACTGTCCTTGCGCGGCGAAGAAGCGGGCGACCCGCAGCAGATCGGATGTGTCCATACGCGGCGCCAACAGCAGGGCGTCACGGAGGTAGATCTCGGCGACTTCGACATGGCGCAGCGTAGAGGGTCGTGTCGCGTTGAGTTCGGCTGACAGCAGGCGCAGCCGCAGCAGGGCGACGTTCAGCGGTAGCGCCGAGATCTGCCGCTGTAGCCAGGGCGCAAGCGCATCGCGCGCCAGGGAGAGCTGGCCCGCGGATAATGCCTGCTGCGCCAGCAGGACACGGGCGTCGAGCGCCGAGGGCTGCGCCAACACCATCAGCCGCAGGTAGGCGAGCGTTGTGGCACTCGGTCGTGACTCTTGGCGAAGACTACTTTCGATGTAGGGCTTGGGATAAAGCAGCGCCATCGTGACCAGAGTGGCGAGAACCAGGCTTCCCCGCAGCCACAGTGGCGCGAAACGTTCGCGCGGCCGCTCCTCGTGCGTGCGCGTACGCCGCTCGCGCATGGCCTGTGGCGTGAGGGACGCCGTCAGCTCGGGCGGGGTGATCGATCCCATCGCTCAGCCCCGACAGGTGATATCGATCTGCGCCCGCTGCTCGGTGAGCTGGAATCGCACATCGCCGCGGTCGTCCGCATTACCGTGTCGGTTTCGGCCGTCGATCCGGGTACGGCAGCCAGTCGCGTTGCCGAGCGTGAACGCCAGGGGCACTTCTGCCTTGAGCAGCAGATCGAGAGTTTCGGGCTTGCGCACCAGCGCCTCGATCAGACCGTTGGCGCTTTTCAGATAGGGTTGGCGCGGGGAAGCGGCTTGCAGGTACAGTTGCGCCTCGCCGCCCGGACCCAGGTGAATGTAGCGCCTGCCATCGAAGTCATCGTAACCGGCTACATTGCGCGAGCGTTCGAGATCGGGATAACCCAGCGCGGCAGGGATGCGCAGCTCTCGATCCGGACCATAGTCGCGGGCGAGAAAGCCATTACCGGCGCGTGCCAGACCCGCGGTTTCGAAAGCCACGGCAATGCGGCTATAGGTAGAGGCGAACACCGGCGTCGCGGGTTGCCGTTCCGCCCAGCGGTAGACCTGCAGCAGCTCTCTTAGGGCGCAGGGCTCTGCGCCCGAGTAGTAGTGATAGTAAATCTCCATCGCCGTCAGTCGGCGCGGCCGATCGGTCATCTGCATCGTCTGGATGACCTGGCTGAAGCCGCAGTAGGGCGGCTGCCAAAGGTGGGTATATTCGTCCTCGTCGGCAATGGGCGAGTAGACCTGGAAATACGGCCCCTGCCACACGCCGAGCGGCACGACGTTGGTAAGCGAGGGATGCGCCCTGGTGATGGTGCTGTTGATGCCGTTGATGTTCTCGAGCCCGTCCCGATAGGCGATCCCGAGCACCTCGGCGCCGGGGGCGGTGTCGCCCGACCACTGGATCACACGTACGCGTTTGCCGGGTGGGGCAAGTGCGCGGTTGATGATGTCCGCGGAGCCGGTGACTTCCATCTCGGGACTGAAGCGGTAGCCCGGCACCGGGAGGTTGTAGCCGTACTTGAGCGAAGGCGCGGGGCTGTAACGGGTGACATGGGCGGCGGCCGTAGCGGGCCGGCCCTCGATGTGCAGCCCCGCGGACAAGCCGGGATCGCGCTCGAGCGCCGGCCAGTCGAACGGGTGGGAATAGGTGTGCGTGCCGATCTGCACCCACGGCAGGCTGAAAATGCGGCGCGCGAGCGGCCGCAGCTCGGCGACTTCAGCCGGCGGATTCAAACCGTGCGCGACGAATTCCGAAGCGATGACGGAAGCGGTGACCGGCAAGGGGAAACGCTCGAGCACTCTATCGAGGATCACCTCGGCCGCGGGCTCGCCGCGAAAAGCGCCGATCCAGGAACCGGAAGAGAATCCGTCACCATCGATCAGGCTAAACAGCAGCCGGCGGCCACTGGCGGTGGTGTAATCGTAGACCGGAGCGTCCGGCAGATGCAGCGCCGCGCGGAGGAAGCGGAACGGATCGAGAATCCATGCCGACTGATCCTCTCCGTCTGGCAGATCGCCCTGAGGGAGGCTGCGCAGCACGTAGGGATCGAGCACATAGCCGCCCCAGGGTGTGATGGCGGCGGCGACTTCCTTGGCGCCGCCAACCTCGATGTCCAGAAGCGGCGTGCCCTGCTCCGCGAGTTGAATCGGGCTGAAGTCCGGCGCGCTGGGCAGTACCGGATTTTCCAAGCCGAAATAATCCCGATCGACGTGCGTGATGCCGGCCGCGTTGAGGCCCGCCGGCGGTTGCTTGCCGAGGCGCAGGCCGAGCGGCTCGAGGCGGCTCGCGCTCAACGGCATGCCGAACGTGCCCAGGATCGCGACGGGCACGCCGGCCTTGATCTGGGCACACAGCCAGCGCCAGGTTTGCACGGATCGGGGGAAATGATCCGAATCAAACCAGGTGACGATCCCGGCTACCTGGCCGGTGAGCGGACCTGCCGGAAGCTGCTCGCGCGTCACGTCGAATCCCTGTGTGGCGTAGCCGAGATGGTTTAGCGGCATGGCCGCATAGCGGTTGCGATTGCTGGTCAGGACGCTAGCCGAGTCGTCATAGAGCAGGAGCACCCGCCGCGGCAGCGGCGCGATCGTGCTCACGCCGATGATGTCGAGCGCAGTGCTGCTCACATAGGGCACGATTCCGTGGCTCGCGATGCGTTGCGCCAAGCGCTCGGCTTGCGTGACTTCGGCAGCGGGCAGGTAATCGATGGCGATGGCCGTCAGTCCCGCATTTCGCGCGCGGTCGAGCTGATCGAGCAGCTGTCGGGTTGCGGCGGGATCAACGGTGATGTAGCGTCCGGTCCGGGGATCCCAACCTCGGTATAGGGACTCGGCGGCCACCCCGACAATGCCCTGGCCCTTGAGCGCATCGAGCAGCTCGAAGCCGCGGTTGAGTATGAAACGTCCCTGGGGGCTGCCTCGGTGCATGGCCTCGATCAGCGCAATCAATCCGTTGCGGTAGGCCCTGCGCTCGGCGGCTGTCTTGAGGACGAGGCGGTAGCTGTCCAGAGTATCGAAGAAGAAGTTGCGGTAGCCTTGCGCGCGCAGCGGCTTGAAAACATCAGCGAGATAGAATGAGCGGCAGGCGGGTTGCGCCTGATCGATGATCCAAGTGTTCCAGGGACGGTTCTTACCCAGACGGCATTGCGCCGGCAGCGCCCGGGCAGCCGCGGAATCTTGCGCCACCTCGCCGAGCGACAGGTAGCCGAAAACCGTGGTCTGGGGCGAGGCGAGCGTTTCCGGCCGCGCCAGGGCGTCCGGCTGCACGACCACCCAATCGAAATCGCGCAGCACCTCGCGCGGGGGGTGCTCGCCGTAGTAAAAGGCCACCGACGGCAGCGCATCCGAGCCGGCGGCGGCCAGCGAAAACAGCGGCGATATTATGAGCAGTGCCCATAGAACACAGGCGCGCGCGACGCCTGCCACCCTGGCGGGGGCCGGCTGGGACAGTAGCAACTTTGCAGTAGGACAGGCGCTCACGCGCGACATTTTCGGTGAGGCCCCCGTGCGCGCAGGGGACCGCCGTCACGGAATAGGTAAAATCGCGGCCACGATCCCGATGCGCCGCGACCAGGGGGCCAATGTCTGATAGACCCCGCGCAGTGCGCCTGCGTGAAGCGGGCTCGATGCCGCGCTGCTCAATGGCGTCAACGTGAACTGGTGCTCACTTTTTGATTAATCCTACGCCGCCCTGCGGCGCGCTTCGCGCTTCGCAGCGCCGCGCTGCTCGCTTAACTCGCCTCGCGGTGAGCTCACTTGGCTTGCCAGCGCCCTCGGATCTTCGTGTGGGCGCAGGAGACGCTTCAACATCGACTCGAGGTGCGCGGGCGTTAATCCGGACGGCGGCAGCGAGACTCTGAGGCTCGCATCGGTGATCATGCAGTTGGCGTGAAGAACGGCCAATGCGCCCGCGCGGCGGCCGAAGCGAAGCGAGCGCCCGAGTGGTGTTACCGGCTCGGATCCCGCGACCATCTGCTCCTCGAGAGCCGCCAGCATTTCCTCCGAAAGCCGCCAGTCGGCGCCGATGTGCCAGGCGAAAGACGCCGAATGCGAGTCGAGCATGGAAGCAATCACCGGAGGATCGACCACGTCTTGCCCGGCTGAACGCGGACAGTGCTCGAGCACCGCGCGAAAGAGGACAATCTCCGCAAGCCCGCTGATGAGGGTCAGCAGCTCGGCCGCAAACGGATTCGCCCGTTCCACGAGGGCGGCGTGCGGGATGGCCGCGTGGGCTGACCGGACCGCGTGTTCCCAAACAATCTCCGGAAACCGCGAGGCGCCTGCCGCACCGGGGACGTGGAAGATCGGCTGCATCAGAGCCGCCGCCATCACCGAGCGAAGACCGTCGCTCCCGAGCACCACGATGGCCCGCTCGATGGTCTCCACTGCGTGCTGAGTGACGCGATAGTAAGAGCTGTTTGCCACCCTGAGGAGATTTCCGACCAGTGCGGGATCGCGCGCCACGATGGGCACCAGTTGCCGCACGGAGACGCCCTCGTCATTGATGGCGCGAATCAGCTCGGGGAGGAGATTCGGACGCCGCGGGAAGTACTTTCTCTGGCTGACCGGATCGCCGATCGCCGCCAGGGCGGCGGCAATGATGGGCTCATGAACGCGGTCCTGCTGCCCCGACGGGGCGGGCAGATCCGCTCCCAGCTCGAGTCCGCGAAGCCTCCTCAGCGCCTCGGCGGAATCGAGGGTCGGTACCTCCGGAACCTCGACGATGGGCGCCTCTGTGGCAACCTGTAATTGCACCGGGGCCGCCTGCAGTAGCGGGGGCTCGGGCAGGTGGCGCAGCTCGAAGGGGAGCCGGTTCGCGGTTTCAGGTCCGCCGGCCCGCGCGGTGCCGACGGCAAACCGGCGCAGAGCAGGCCGCGCCGCGAATCCGCAGGCTCCTATGAGCAGCAATGGCAGCAACCAGAACACGCTATGGCCGACCCCCGCCCACGACGCCGGACGTTACTCACCGCAGTGGATGGTTTTCGGCCTGCAGGCGCAAAAGCCGACAGCGCCTGGCCGATTTTGTGACGGCCAGCACGATTGCGGACCGGCCGGCGACGCTGCTTGCCGAAGGCGCTGGATCCAAATATTTTCCCTGCCATTGTCGGCAGGGAGACCCTTAGGGCGTCCTTGAAGCGGAATCCACCCCAAGCAGGAGATGAGCAATGAAAGTTATGGTTTTTGTTAAAGCGACCAAAGACACTGAAGCCGGTGTGCCGCCCGATCCACAGGCGATGGAGGCGATGGCCAAGTACAACGAGGCGCTCATCGCCGCCGGCATCGTGAAAGTAGAAAGAGGCGGCGGGCTCAAACCAACCCGCTGTGCCAAGCGCGTGCATTTCTCAGGCAAGAGCCCCACGGTGATCGACGGTCCATTTGCCGAGACGAAGGAATTAGTCGCCGGTTTCGCGCTGTGGGAGGTGAAGTCCATGGAAGAAGCCGTCGAATGGGTGAAGAAGAGCCCCATGCCAACGGATTCCGACGTTGATATTCGTCCACTGTACTCGCTGGAAGACTTCGCGACTTGGGATAAAGGCTGATAACAAAGTTCCCCCGTCAGGTCACGCTCGGCTCGGTAACTTGCGAATGCACGCGCATGCCCCGCGTGGCGCGCTCGGTCAGGAGCAGCGCACCCAGGGCGAGGACCGCCGCCAGCACGAACGCAGCGCCGGGGAGGTGACGCGTCGGCGCGTGGTCACCAATGAACAGCGCGAATAGGTTGGCGAAGAGTGCCGGCCCAACGATGCCGGCCAGGCTTTGCAGGCTCGATAGCGCGCCTTGCAGTCGTCCCTGTTCGCCGGGGTCGACCTGGTGCGTAATCACGGATTGCGCGGGCGGTCCGGCCAGCCCCCCCAGGCACAGGAATGGAATGCCAGCCAGGAACATCCACGCTTCCGGCGCAAAGCCGAACACCGCGTAGCCAACGATCAGCAATGCCACACCGGCCAGCATCATGCGGCGCTCGCCCAGCCACGGCATCCAGCGCCGCACCAGCACCGCCTGCACGACACCGGTGCACAGACCCACTCCCCCCAGGCTGTAGCCGACGATCTGCGGCCCCCAGCCGTAGCGATAGTCGGTGTACAGCACGTACGTCGAATTGAGCGCGAACTGCGCCAGCGCCAGCAGGAAGAACACTGCGGCCAGCGCAAACACCTGCGGGTAGCGCCGCAGCAGGATCAGCGAGCCGAGCGGGTTGGCCCGCCGCCAGTCGATTTGCGCGCTGCGGCGTTCTTTCGGATGGGATTCCGGCAGCACGAAGAAACCGTAGCAGAAATTCACCAGCGACAATCCGGCCGCGACCCAGAACGGCAGACGGATCCACTGATGTCCCAGGAAACCGCCCAACGCGGGCCCTACGATGAAACCGAGCGCGAACGCGCCGCCGAGCGTGCCGAACGCCGCGGCCCGCTTCTCGCGCGGTGTGATGTCGGCGATGTAGGCGTTGGCCGTGCTGAAGCTGGCTGCGCAAATGCCCGATACCGCGCGGCCAACGAACAGCAGCCACAGCACCGGCGCCAGCGCCATGACGATGAAATCGACGCCCAGGCCCAGGTTCGAAATGAGGATCACGGTGCGCCGGCCGAAGCGGTCCGACAGCGCGCCCTGGATCGGCGAGCACACGAACTGCATCAGCATGAACAGCGTGCCGAAACCGCTGGACCACACCGCAGCCCTCGCGATGCTGCCGCCGATCAGGTCCACGATCAGGTGCGGCAGCACCGGGATGACGATGCCGAAGGCCAGCATGTCGATCGCCACCGTGACGAAGACGAAGAGCACCGCTGCACGGCGGTGCGGGTGCGCGAGAGGCTCGTGCGCGATCATCTAGGCTGCTGAATCGCAGGGGAAACGATGATTCTAGCACCTACCTGCGCGAGGCGGGCCATTGAGCCGACGGACCTCAGACTGGCTGCAAGGAGCCGTCGCCACCGTGAGCACGCAGCGGGCTCGAGTACAGCGGTAGGTGACTCATGCTCTTCGACCAAGCTGACATCGACGCCGTTTACGACACCGTCACCACCGTGCAAACCGCGCTGTTGCATTACCTGAAGGCCGCCGCTTGAGGAAACCAGGCGGATTTACGCGAGGATCGGGTATACTTCGTCGGTTACGCCCCTTGTGAATTTTGCGTTGGAGACGCCGCATGAGATTGTCCCGCCTATTGATGATGGTGGCGCTGACCGCACTCGGCAGCATCGGGCTCGGCGCAGGCGCCCAAGCCCAGACCTACGGCCCGCAACTGTTTTCGCAGATGCGCTGGCGGCCGATCGGGCCATTACGTGGCGGCCGCGGGCGTGCGGTGGCGGGCGTGCCGAGCGAGCCAAACATATTTTATATAGGCAACGATGACGGTGGGATTTGGAAATCCACCGATTACGGGAATAGCTGGCATCCGATTTTTGACCAGGAGCCGACCAGCTCGATCGGAGCCATTGCGGTTTCCGTCTCTGACCCGAACGTGATTTATGTGGGCACCGGAGAAAGCAATATACGACCTGACCAGGCAACTGGCATGGGCATGTACAAGTCCACCGATGCCGGCAAGACCTGGGGTTTCATAGGGTTGCGCGAAACCGAGGACATCGCGATGATCGCGGTGGATCCGCACGACTCGAACCGGGTATTTGTGGCCGCCCTTGGTCACATATACGGACCCAACAGGGAACGGGGCATTTTCCGGTCACTGGATGGTGGAAAGACCTGGAAACAAGTGCTCTACGTCAATGAGTACACCAGTGGGGATGACATCGAAATGGATCCCAGCAACCCCAATATCCTGTACGCCACGCTGTGGCAGCAGCAGCAGGCGCCTTGGGAGAATGGACAATTTGGCGGGACGGACGGAGGCATCTTCAAGTCTACAGACGGGGGTAATACTTGGAACAGGCTCACCAGGGGCTTGCCGGCTGTCCAGCAGGCGTTGCTGCGAATCGCGCCGAGCGATCCAAACGTCTTGTACGCGTCGGTATCGAGCGGGCCCGGAGCGCCCAATGGTACGGTAGGGATTTACCGGTCGAATGACGCTGGCGCAAGCTGGCACAAGGTGACCAGCGATCCTCGGCCGGCCGAGAGAATTGGCGGCGGCGACTTGCCGGTACTGGCGATCGATCCCAGGAATGCGGACATCGTTTACAGCGACACCCCGGTGCTATGGAAGTCCACCGACGGCGGCAAGACCTGGTTCGGCTTTCGGGGTGCGCCGGGAGGCGACGATTACCAGCAAACCTGGATCAATCCGAACAACCCGGACATCATGGCGGTTAACAGTGATCAAGGCGCGATTGTCACGGTCGACGGCGGCAAAACCTGGAGTTCATGGTACAACCAACCGACGGCCGCCATGTACAAGGTCGGCATTGACAATACTTGGCCGTACCGCGTGTGCGGTGGGCAACAGGACAGCGGTTCGGCCTGCGTTTCAGAGCGCGGCAATGACGGTGAGCTTACCGCCCACGATTGGCATCCTGTGGGCATTGAGGAATACGGCGGCGCGGCGCCCGATCCATTGCACCCGAATCTGATTTACGGCGGCAAGGTGACGGTGTACGACCGCGACACAGGCCAGATAGCAGACGTCGGTCCCAAGGCCATGCGAGGCGGGGATTACCGCGTGCTGCGCACCATGCCGCTCGTGTTCTCTCCGATCGACTCGCACCGGCTGTACTTTGCCTCAAACACAGTGTGGCAGACGGACAACGGCGGGCAGAACTGGAAGCAGATCAGCCCGGACCTGACCCGCAAGAGCTGGAAGGATCCCGCGAGCGTGGGCAAGTACAAGGATAGCCCCGACGCCAAGCCGACAGATCGTGGCGTGGTGTATGCCCTTGCGCCCTCGCCGCTGAACGGCGACCTCATCTGGGCAGGCACCGATGATGGGCTGATCTGGGTTACGCACGATGGCGGTCAGCACTGGAGCAATGTCACTCCGCCGCAGATGAAGCCTTTCTGGAGAGTGTTCAGCATGGAGGCGAGCCACTTCAATCCGAACGAGGCATATGCGGCGATCAACACCTTGTTTCTGAATGACATGCGCCCGCACCTGTTCCGGACCGAGGATGGAGGCAAGCATTGGACCGAGATCGATAACGGCATTACGCCGGACGCGACGACCAACGTGATCCGGCAGGACCCGGAGCGGAGCGGCCTGCTGTTTGCCGGGACCGAGACCCAGCTGTGGGTGTCGTTTGACAATGGAGATCACTGGCAATCGTTGCGGCTGAACATGCCGGCGGTATCTGTGCGTGACCTCAAGGTACATGGCGATGACTTGATCGCGGCCACGCACGGACGAGGGTACATGGTGCTCGACGACATCACGCCGCTGCGGCAGATTGACGCCGAAGTCGCACACGCGCCGGTAACGCTGTACAAGCCGGAAACGGCTGTACGCGTGCGTTGGGACATGAATCCGCCGACGCCATGGCGCATGCCGTCGCTGCCGAATCCGCCTCCGGGCGCGGTCATTGATTACTATCTGGCAGGCAGTGTCAGTGGCCCGGTGACACTGGACATCCTGGACTCGAGTGGCAAGCTGGTGCGGCACTTCTCGAGTGCCGATCCCCAGAAGCCGCTCGATCCGGTCAAGCTCGATGTACCGGATTGGTGGCCGCGTCCGCCGATGAATCTCTCGACCGAGGCGGGTATGCATCGGTTCGTGTGGGACATGCACTACCAGCCCATGCCGGGGGCCCTGCCCTTCCTGGACGACGATCAGGCGGTCAAGTACAACACGCCAGTCGCGCCGAGCTCGCCTTGGATCATGCCGGGCAACTACACAGTAAGGCTGACAGTGGACGGCCAGAGCCACACGCAGCCGTTGACAGTAAGGATGGATCCACGGGTGCAGACACCGGAGGCCGCACTCCAGCAGCAGTTTGATGCTTCGATGCAGACCTACCAGGAAGCGATGGCGGCGAGCGCGGCGCTTGGGCAGGTGCGGGATCTGGAGAAGCAGATTGCCGCGCGTAAGCCTTCGGCGAAACTGAGGTCTTATCGAAAGCAGCTGGAAGAACTCTCGGGTCCCAAGGCGACTTCCCGGTTTGCATTCTTTTTCCACCACGGCCCACCGACGCTTGGCAGCATCGGGGGTTCTCTGCAGATACTCATGCGGCAGATGCAGGAAGCCGACAGAGCACCGACGGCTGCCGACGTGGAGGCGCTTGACCAGATCAGCTCCGAGTACAAGTCGCTGATGGCGCGTTGGGAGAAACTCAAGGGTCAACCCTAAACCGTGCCCCGACGGCATCCTCGACCAAGGCGTGGTCCCGCAG
>JBOIAR010000032.1:0-33069 GCA_050739095.1 Steroidobacteraceae bacterium
TAACCGCAGTCGCCACGGCGAACGTGGCGGCGATCGCCTGTTTCACCGTACGGCTCTATTGGACACTTGTTGGACACACTCGGTCGGCCGCGAAATAACATATGGATTTTATGGCGTCCCCGACGGGCTTCGAACCCGTGTTACCGCCGTGAAAGGGTCGTCACTGGACGTCGCATCCGGGCGCACTCGGGGAGCGCGCCCGTGAAGCGTTATCCAGGGACCACGTTCTCGCTCAAGTTTTGAGCCAGTTCTCCACGGAAAGACCCGGGACGCGGCGAAACTCGCGTTCATTGTTCGTCACGACAGTCGCGGAGATGTGGCGTGCGTGCGATGCAATCAACATGTCATAGGGACCGATCGGCCTTCCCTTGGAACGCAAGGCAGTTTTGATCTCGGCAAAATCCTTGGCCGCCCCGCAGGGGAGGTCCTCCAGCTCGAACAGGCCGAGGAGATCCTCGAGGGCTGCCTCATTCTCCTTGTGGAACTCGCGGTTCGCCGCCCCGAATCTGAGCTCCGAGACCGTGATGGCCGATAGCCGAAGCTCACCGGGCGAGCGGCCCGACATACGTCGAGCAATGCGCTCGTACCCTGGCTTGCGATTTATCAGGTGGATCACGCTGTCCGTATCGAACATCCAGGTCATCGCCAGAGCCTGACCTGATCCTCGGGTTGCTCGCGCTCGAGCTGCCCCTTGAAGCGGCCGACCACGGCCATGATCTGCTCGTAGGTCACTTGTGTCGGCAACAGCAGGACACCGGCACCCACGCGCTTGATCTGCACCTCTTCGCCCGCAAACCGGAATTCCTTGGGCAGGCGCACAGCTTGGCTATTGCCGTGCTTGAATACCTTCGCCGTCTTCATCGTGTCTTTACCCCTCGCGAGTATATACGCAAAGTATACACTATCGGGTCGCGAGCGTCGAGCCGTAGCCGAGTAAGCACTCGCAGGAATCGAAACCACAAGCCCCGCGCCGCTGTAGTCTCTACATCCATGCGCGAGACCATGCGCGATTACCTGCGGCGCCGGTATCGGTTGGCACTGGTCGGCGTTCTCGTCGGCGCGCTGCTCTTGATTTCGGCGCCGGAGACTCCCTTGACGATCGCTCTCGAGATGGCGGGTGCAATCGTCTTTGCAACCGCGCTTGTGATAGCTGTTCGGACGCGATGCCCGAATTGCCGGCGGCTCTTCGATCAGCAGGTCATCGCTGCCATGGTGAAGTATTCGCACGCGCCGCCGGAACCGCCCGGGGGCATCAACGCACCGCGGGGTGGCGGCTGCTACCCCCTGATGAGACGGCATCAATTTATTGGACACAACCGCTCGATCTCGCAATAACATTGAGTTTATAGCGTCCCGGGATTCGAACCCGTGTTACCGTCGTGAAAGGGCGATCACGAAGACACGCGCGCCCACGCACAAATGCGGTAATCTCAATGTGACGACGAGTCTGACGAACTGGAACGATACAGATCAAGCCAACGGTCTCCCACGGCTCGCAAGCTAGTGCCGTTGCACGCAGCATCACGACACGTTTGGATCAGCGTCAACAACTGAGAGAACGCCTCCGCAGAGCGATCATCCTGATAACGAGGTAAGTAGATCTGCAGATCACATGATCCGTCTTTCTTGAGTCGTATCCGTATTCTGTTCCAGCGCCTGTCGTCCATTTTTACGTTCACGCCATACCCTAGCGGCCGTAGCATGTTGGAATATCCCTCAAGACAGCCGGGTTCAAAGATTACTAATGGCCACTTGGGCGCAAAAAACCCTCGTATAGTCCAAATATGGTCTTAGGATCGGTGTCCCTCAACGAATTTCTCCGTCACCTCTGATGCGCCTTGATATATGCACCAAGCGGATTGGCGAATTTCGCACAGTCGCCGGGGCGCAGCAGAACCGGCCGCGGTTACATTGACCGCGAAGCCAAGCATTACAATAGGCACTCCGCACAGCACCGAATCCGCCACCATTTTCC
Organism: Steroidobacteraceae bacterium; assembly: GCA_050739095.1. Taxonomy (GTDB): domain Bacteria; phylum Pseudomonadota; class Gammaproteobacteria; order Steroidobacterales; family Steroidobacteraceae; genus 13-2-20CM-66-19. The sequence continues at coordinate 1,976 of JBOIAR010000032.1, forward strand.
AATCTCTAACACTGCCCATTGGCTGCGCCTACCCCTGAATTGCAGACGTTCACATTAGTTGGGGCTTTGATGATCTCGCGCATTGTCTGACTATTTGCGCCAGCCCCAGACAAATTGGATGCGACGTCAGCCGTCGCTGCCATCAAACGCGCTCTCGTCGTCTGCGCCCCTGATAAGCCGGCTCGATCTCCCTGCTGCTCCATTGGACACTTATTGGACACTATCAGTCGGTCTCGAGATAACCTGCTCATTCAATTGCGTCCCCGACGGGATTCGAACCCGTGTTACCGCCGTGAAAGGGCGATGTCCTGGGCCTCTAGACGACGGGGACTCGGAGGGGCGCGCAAGATTACACGGGCGGGGGCTGCCGGACAATCCGCCTGGCGAGCCCCCGAGCTTCAGCCTGCCGACGAAGACTTGGCGCCAAGCGGCGCGCTGCCGTTCGCAGCGGAGCGGCCGACCGAGGTGGTGGGCAGGCGAGCCAGGAGGTCCGTGAGCGTCTCGAGGTCGAGGGGCTTGACCAAGTGGGAATCGAAGCCGGCCTCGCGCGAGCGGCGCCGATCGGAATCCTGGCCCCAGCCGGTGAGCGCCACCAGCGTGATGCGCTGGCCCCAGGGCTGCTGACGGATGCGCTTGGCGACCTCGTAGCCATCGAGGATCGGCATGCCGATATCAAGCAGCGCCACCTCGGGACGCTGCCGCTCCGCGCATTGCAGGGCCGTGCCGCCGTTGGTCGCGGTGTAGACCTCGTGCCCGCTGAGCTGCAGCAGCGTCGCCAGACTCTCGAGCGCATCGTTGTTGTCATCGGCGATCAGGATCCGGCGGACCATGCGCTCGATTCCCGCTGCGAGGGGCGCGACGATCGAAGTCACCTCGCTCCCGGCCGCGTCGGGTGCCGCGTGCGCCGGCTCTGACGCCGCGTCCGCTTCCTCGCGCAGGACCGGCAGCCGGATCGCGAACTCGCTGCCCTTGCCGGGCCCGTCGCTCACCGCCGAGACGCTGCCGCCGTGCATCTGCACCAGCTGCCGCACCAGCGCGAGCCCGATGCCGAGGCCACCCTGGGTGCGGCCATCGTTGCGATCGAGCTGTGTGAAGAGCTCGAAGACATGCGGCAGCATCTCCGGCCGGATGCCGATCCCGTTGTCGCGGACGCGGATTTCCACGTCCGCCTGCTTCACCGCCGTGGTGAGCGCGATCTTGCCGCCGGTATCGGTGTATTTGGCCGCGTTGCCGAGCACGTTGGCGATCGCCTGCGTGAGGCGCGTCGGATCACCGAAGATCATCACACCTGGCTCGGGCAACTCCAGGGTGAGCTCATGGCGTCGATCGTTGAGGAGGGGGTGCACGGTCTCGACCGCACGCGCGATGAGACCTTCGAGCTCGACGGCCTCGCGGGTCAGATTGATCTTGCCGCGCGTGATGCGCGAGACATCCAGCAGGTCATCGACGAGCCGCGTGAGGCTCGTGAGTTGCCGCGCGATGACGTCGCGCGCCCAGTTGAGCTGCGGGTCGTTGAGCGGCTTCAGGCGCATCAGCTCCACCGCATTGTGGATCGGCGCGAGCGGATTGCGCAGCTCGTGGGCGAGCATCGCCAGGAACTCGTCCTTGTGCCGGTCGGCCTCCTTCAGCGCCTGCTCGGCGTGGGCGCGCTCGGCGATCTCGCTTTGCAGCGTGCGGTTCGCCGCCTCGAGCTCCGAGTTGGCGTACTGGAGGCTGCGGTTGACGATCTCGAGCTCCCGGGTCTTCTCCTCCTGCAGGGCGATGTTGGCCTCGGAAAGCAGGGTGTTGGCCCGCCCGAGGCCCTCATTGGCCCGCTGCAGCTCCTTGCGCTTCAGGTAGAGCTCGACCAGCACGGATACCTTGCTGCGCAGGATCTGCGGCACGATCGGCACCGAGACGTAGTCGACCGCGCCGAGCGAATAGCCCTTCAGGCGATCGAGATCATCGAGATGCACGCCGGTCACGAAGATGATGGGCGTCTTCTCGAAGCGCGGGTGCTCGTGGATGAGCTTTGCCGCCTCGAACCCGTCCATGTCGGGCATGCTGACATCGAGCAGCACGACGGCGAACTCGTGGCTCATCAGGAGCTCGAGCGCCTCGCGCCCGGAGCGGGCGCAGACGAGCTCCGGGCCCACGTCCGCGAGGATCGCGCGGTACGAGAGCAGCCGCTGCGGCTGATCATCCACCAGCAGGATGCTGACCTTGTCTTTGACTTCGTTCATGGACATGCTTGGACCCCTGGCCATCGCCCGCTAGCGGCGCAGCCACATTCTCACCAACGACAGGAGCTGCTCGCTGTTCACGGGCTTGGCGACATAGTCCGACGCCCCTGCCTCGAGACATTTCTCGCGATCGCCCTTCATGGCCTTGGCCGTGAGCGCGATGATGGGCAGCAGCTTGAATTGCGGCTTGTCGCGGATGCGCCGCATCGTCTCGTAGCCGTCCATCTCGGGCATCATGACATCCATCAGCACGAGCGACAGATCTTCGGACTTCTCCAGCAGATCGATCGCCTCGTAGCCGTTGCTCGCGTTGATCACCTGCATGTCGTGCCGCTCGAGCAGGCTGTTGAGTGCGAACACGTTGCGAATGTCGTCATCCACCACCAGGACCTTGCGGCCGCGCAGCGCCTCGTCGCTCTCGTGCAGCGAGCGGATCATCTGCTGCTTCTCCGGCGGCAGGTCGGCGACGACCCGGTGCAGGAAGAGCGCCGTCTCATCGAGGAGCCGCTCCGGCGAGCGCACGCCCTTCAGCACGATGCTCTTCGCCTGCCTGCGCAACTCCCCCTCCTCCTCCTGCGTGAGCTCCCGCCCCGTGAAGACGACGATCGGCGTCTCGCGCAGCTTGGCGTCCTTCTGCACCTCCGCCAGCAGCTCGAACCCGGAGATGTCGGGCAACGCGAGGTCGAGCACCACGCAGTCGAAGTTCCGCTCGCGCATGAGAGCAAGCGCGGCGGCGCCGCTTTCCGCGCTGGCGATCTCGATGTCATCCGATCCCAGGAGCTCCGTGATGCTCAGCCGCTCGGCGGGGTTGTCCTCGACCACGAGGAGCCGCCGCGGATGCGCGCTGGTGAAGGTCTTCAGGCGATCGAGCGCCTCTTCCAGGCTTTCGGTGGTGATCGTCTTGGTGACGAAGGAGAACGCGCCCCGCTCGAGGCCATACTGGCGCTCTTCCTCCACCGTGAGGAGCTGCACCGGGATGTGTCGCGTCTCCGGATCGCGCTTGAGCTGATTGAGCACCGTCCAGCCGAGCATATCGGGCAGGAACACATCGAGTGATATCGCCGTCGGCTTGTATTTGACGGCGAGCGACAGCGCCCGCTCGCCGGTGCCCGCGACCAGCACCTTGAAGTCGCGCCCGCGCGCCAGGTTCACCATGATACGCGCGTAGTGCGGATCGTCCTCCACGACGAGCAACACGGCATCCTGCGGCGAGATGTCCTCGCGATCATCGCCGATCTCCTCCACGCGAGCCGCCGCCGCCCGGGCCGGCGCCACCCGGGCCGCCGGCACCGCCGGCGAGGCGACGGAGACCGCCGACTTGGAGTGAGCCACGCCGGCCTGCGATTGCGGCAGATAGAGGGTGAAGGTGCTGCCGGCGCCCGGCGAGCTCGCGAGGCGAATCTCACCGCCGAGGAGCTGCGCGAGCTCGCGGCTGATCGCGAGCCCCAGGCCCGTGCCGCCGTACTTGCGCGCCGTGCCGGCGTCCGCCTGCTGGAACGCCTCGAAGATGATGCGCTGCTTCTCGAGCGGAATGCCGATGCCGGTATCGCTCACCGAGAACTCGATCACCGTGGCGCTCTGATTGAGCGTCGGATGATCGATGCTCCAGCCACCGGTCGCGGCAGCTACGTGCAGCCGCACGCCGCCGCGCTCGGTGAACTTGAAGGCGTTCGACAGCAGGTTCTTCAGAATCTGCAGCAGGCGCTTCGAGTCCGTCGTCATGGCGCGCGCGAGCCGCGGGTCGAACTCCAGCGTGAAGGAGAGTCGGCGCGTCTCGGCCTCGTGGCGGAAGCTGCGCTCGATCGTCTCCCTGAAGGTCGAGAACGGCAGCTCCTCGTACTCGACGGTGACCGTCCCCGACTCGATCTTGGAGAGATCGAGAATGTCGGTGATGAGGTTGAGGAGATCCGTGCCCGCGGAGTGGATGGTGCGCGCGTACTCGACCTGGCGGTTACTCAGATTGCCCTCGCTGTTCTGCGACAGCTGCTGCCCGAGGATGAGGATGCTGTTCAAGGGCGTGCGCAGCTCGTGCGACATGTTGGCGAGGAACTCGGACTTGTAGCGCGAGGTGAGTGCGAGCTCCGCCGCCTTCTCCTCGAGCGCCTTGCGGGCGAGCTCGATCTCCTGGTTCTTGCGCTCGACCTCGACGTTCTGCTCGGCGAGCAGGCGCGCCTTGTTGGCGAGCTCCTCGTTCGTCTGCTGGAGCTCGCGCTGCTGGGTCTGAAGCTCGCCGGCGAGCTGCTGCGACTGCTTCAGCAGCTCCTCGGTGCGCATCGTCGCCTCGATGGTGTTGAGCACCACACCGATGCTGTCGGTGAGCTGCTCGAGGAAGGCGAGCTGCGAAGGGGTGAAGTCATAGAGCGAGGCGAGCTCGAGGACCGCCTTCACCTCGCCTTCATAGAGCACCGGCAGCACGATGACGCTGCGCGGGCAGGCCGAGATGAGCCCGCCGCGCACCTCGATCGAGCCGGCCTGAAGGTCGGTGATGAGCAGGCGCCTGCGGTCGGCGGCCGCCTGGCCGACGAGCCCCTCGCCGATGGCGAAGAAACGCGGATCTCCCATCTCCTGCGCCCCGTCAGCGTAGCTCGCGAGCTCCTTCAGGCACGAGGAATCGTTCACGCCCTCCATGACGTACATGACGCCCTGCTGGCCGTTGACGAGCGGCGCCACCTCGGAGAGGAGCAGCCGCCCGACCGTCACCAGGTCGCGCTGGCCCTGAAGCATGCGGCTGAACTTCGCGATGTTGGTCTTCAGCCAGTCCTGCTCGGTATTGCGCTCCGTCGTGCCGCGCAGGTTGCCGATCATGGCGTTGATGTTGTCCTTGAGCTCGGAGACCTCGCCGCGCGCATCGACCTGAATGGAGCGGGTGAGGTCGCCCTGGGTCACGGCGGTGGCCACCTCGGCGATGGCGCGCACCTGGGTGGTGAGGTTGGCGGCGAGCAGGTTCACGTTGGCGGTGAGGTCCTTCCACGTGCCCGCCGTGCCCGGCACGTGCGCCTGGCCGCCGAGGCGGCCTTCCACTCCCACCTCGCGCGCCACGCTCGTCACCTGATCGGCGAAGATGGCAAGCGTCTCGGTCATGCTGTTGATCGTGTCGGCGAGCGCGGCGACCTCGCCCTTCGATTCGACAGTCAGGCGCTGGCGCAGATCGCCGTTGGCCACCGCGGTCACCACCTTGACGATGCCGCGCACCTGGTTCGTGAGGTTGTTCGCCATCACGTTGACGTTGTCGGTGAGGTCCTTCCACGTGCCGGCTACCTCGGGCACCAAGGCCTGGCCGCCGAGCTTGCCCTCCGTGCCCACCTCGCGCGCGAGGCGCGTCACCTCGGCCGCGAAGCTGTTGAGCTGATCCACCATGGTGTTGATGGTGTTCTTGAGCTCGAGGATCTCGCCCTGCACCGCCACCGTGATCTTGCGCGAGAGATCGCCCCGGGCCACGGCGGTCGTCACCTCGGCGATGTTGCGCACCTGGCTGGTGAGGTTTCCGGCCATGGAATTGACATTGTCGGTGAGGTCCTTCCACGTGCCGGCGACGCCCGGCACCACCGCCTGGCCGCCGAGCTTGCCCTCGGTACCCACCTCGCGCGCCACGCGCGTCACCTCGGCCGCGAAGCTGTTGAGCTGATCCACCATCGTGTTGATGGTTTCCTTGAGCTGCAGGATCTCGCCGCGCACGTCCACCGTGATCTTGCGCGAGAGATCGCCGCGGGCGATGGCGGTCGCCACCTCGGCAATGTTGCGCACCTGGCCGGTGAGGTTGCTCGCCATGAAGTTGACGTTGTCGGTGAGGTCCTTCCAGACGCCGCTCACGTCCTTCACCTCGGCCTGGCCGCCGAGCTTGCCCTCGGTGCCGACCTCGCGCGCGACGCGCGTCACCTCGGCCGCGAAGCTGTTCAACTGATCGACCATCGTGTTGACGGTGTTCTTGAGCTCGAGAATCTCACCCTTCACGTCCGCGGTGATCTTGCGCGAGAGGTCGCCGCGGGCGATGGCGGTCGCCACCTCGGCGATGTTGCGGACCTGACCGGTGAGGTTGCCGGCCATGGAGTTGACGCTGTCGGTGAGGTCCTTCCACGTGCCGGCGACGCCGGGTACCGCCGCCTGGCCGCCGAGCTTGCCCTCGGTGCCGACCTCTCTCGCCACGCGCGTCACTTCGGAGGCGAAGGAGCGCAGCTGATCCACCATCGTGTTGATGGCTTCCTTCAACTGCAGGATCTCCCCGCGCACGTCCACCGTGATCTTGCGCGAGAGATCGCCGCTCGCCACCGCGATGGTCACCTCGGAGATGTTGCGCACCTGGCCGGTCAGGTTGCTCGCCATGGAGTTGACGCTGTCGGTGAGGTCCTTCCAGGTGCCTGCGACGCCCGGCACGATCGCCTGGCCGCCGAGCTTGCCCTCGGTGCCCACCTCGCGCGCGACGCGCGTCACCTCGGCCGCGAAGCTGTTGAGCTGATCCACCATCGTGTTGATGGTGTTCTTGAGCTCGAGAATCTCGCCCTTCACGTCCACCGTGATCTTGCGCGAGAGGTCGCCGCGCGCCACCGCCGTCGTCACTTCCGCGATGTTGCCGACCTGACCGGTGAGATTGGTGGCCATGGCGTTGACGCTGTCCGTGAGGTCCTTCCAGGTGCCCGCGACGCCCGGCACGATCGCCTGGCCGCCGAGCTTGCCCTCGGTGCCCACCTCGCGCGCGACGCGCGTCACCTCGGAGGCGAAGGAGCGCAGCTGATCCACCATCGTGTTGATGGCTTCCTTGAGCTGTAGGATCTCCCCGCGCACGTCCACCGTGATTTTGCGCGAGAGGTCGCCGCTCGCCACCGCGATGGTCACCTCGGAGATGTTGCGCACCTGGCCCGTCAGGTTGCTCGCCATGGAGTTGACGCTGTCGGTGAGGTCCTTCCAGGTGCCGGAAACGCCCGCGACCGCCGCCTGGCCGCCGAGCTTGCCCTCGGTGCCCACCTCGCGCGCCACGCGCGTCACCTCGGAGGTGAACGCGCTCATCTGCTCGATCATGGCGTTGACGATGCTGGCCGAGCGCAGGAACTCGCCCTGCAGCGACCGTCCGTCGACCTCGAGGCTCATGGTCTGCGACAGGTCGCCCTTGGCGACCGCCGCGATCGCGCGGGTCACTTCCGCCGTCGGCCAGAGAAGATCGTCGATGAGCGTGTTGACCGAGCCTTCCATCGCGCCCCAGGAGCCGGAGCGGTGGTCTAGCGCGACGCGGTGGCGCGTACGTCCTTCCCTGCCGACGATGCGCCCGGCGCGCTCGAGCTCCTTCGCCAGCCGCTCGCTGGAGCTCACGATCTCGTTGAACGTATCCGCGACCTTGCCGGCAAGCCCTGCCTTGTCGCCCGGGAGCCGCACGGAGAAGTCGCCGTCGCGCACCGACTGCAGGGCGCGCAGGACCTGGCGTAGATCGAGGGCGTCAGCCTCGGTTCTCGCGGTGCCGTTCGGCTTGCGGCGCCGGCGCTCTGATCCTTGTTCTTGCGACTGCATTCTCATTCTCCAGCGTGAGGGCCGCGCGGCGCGATGGCAGCACGGAGGTCGGGGCATTCAGGGGCGGAAGCCGGTCGACGCCGGCAAAAGGTGAGCGCCGATGCACCAGGCACCGGGTGTGACGTGCTCTGCCAGCAGGCCGCGGCGGTTCCAGTCGCCGCTTCGCCGGCAGTCCGCTTTGGACCACGGACAATCTCCCGCAAAGTGCGTCCGGATTTCCGTGCGACCCCAATACCCCGCGTGCAAGATTCTAGTAATGAGTACCGGCTAGCCTCTTGGGGGCCGACCGCTCGATAAACCATAGCGGAAAGCCGCCAGTGAGGCAAAGAGTATTCGACGAGTGACGCGACGAGCGCACGAGCGCGTGGGGCGCCTTTTTTGGATGGGGTTGGTCGTCAGATATCGGCCAGGAGTGGTATAGTGGCGCGGCGGGAATACGTCCGAGTCGCACGCTCGATCCCGCGGTCGAGCAGGATGTCATCATGATTGGGTCGCAACCGGTCGGGGACGACGCCCCCGCGCCGGAACAACGGTCAGGAAGGCTATCGGTGGCTGCTTTGCGCACCGCCATCCCGGGACGTATGTGGGGCGGCAAGGGCTGCCGCGCACCCTGCGATTTCTGCCGTGTGCTCGTGAGCCCCGACGAGATCGAATACGAAGTCGAAGCCCATCTCGCCGGCGAGTCCCTGATCCTGCATTTCCACCCCCGCTGCTATGACACGTGGCGCGCGAGCCGCGAGCCGCCGAGCAAGCCATTAGGCGAGCCCTCCCGCGAGCCGCAAGCGCGCGAGTCCGCGCCCGTCAAGTAACCAGGCTCAAGCCTGGGCTTAGCGGCGCCGCCATGAGACCACCGACTGGCATTGTTCGCCGAGCTTCGCGATTCCGAGACGCAGGGTATCGCCCGGCGCGAGGTAGACCGGCTCGGGCTTGCGCCCCATGCCGACGCCGGGTGGGGTGCCCGTCGTGATGATGTCGCCGGGCTCTAGCGTCATGAATTGGCTGACATAGCTGACGATCTTGGCAACCGTGAAGATCATCGTGCGTGTGTTGCCGGTCTGCATGCGCTCTCCATTGACGTCGAGCCACATGTCGAGGTGCTGCACATCCCCTACCTCATCCTGGGTGACGAGCCACGGACCGACCGGCCCGAAGGTGTCACAACCCTTGCCCTTGTCCCAGGTGCCGCCCCGCTCCGTCTGGTATTCCCGCTCCGAGACGTCGTTGACGACGGTATAGCCGGCGACGTATGCCAAGGCGTCTCGCTCCACCACGTAGCGCGCCGTGGTGCCGATGATCACTCCGAGCTCGACCTCCCAGTCCGTTTTCCTCGAATCCCTCGGGATCATGACATCGTCGTTGGGTCCCTGCAGGCAGCTCACCGCCTTGGTGAACACCACCGGCTCCGTCGGCATGGGCAGGTTCGATTCGGCGGCGTGATCGGCGTAATTGAGCCCAATGGCGATGAACTTGCGGGTACCGGCAACGGGTACGCCGAGGCGCGGGTTGCCGGAGGCGGCAGGAAGAGACGCCGGATCGATCATGGCGAGCCGCGCGAGGCCCGCGGGCGAAAGATGCTGCGGCTCGAGATCGGCGATCTTGCCGCTGAGGGAGCGGATCCGGCCGTGCGAGTCGAGAATGGCAGGCTGCTCGTGCCCGGCAGGGCCGTAGCGCAGGAGTCTCATTTTGAAATCGGGCCTTTCGGGGTCAGAGGTCGAGGGGGGTGGGTCGGAGCGCCGCATATTAGCCGCCCGCTCAGGGGCACGGCCATGGGTCACTGAGCATGCCCGCCTGCGGAGCGTGTTAAGCTTGGACGGCCGCGCCGACTTTTAGATTGCCCGGGGGTGGCCAGCCGCAAAGGCGCCACGCGACGAATGAACCTGCTGGTCCGGCTCAACATAGTACTCATCATCGCCTTCGCGCTGGCGGGCTGGGTCGCGCACGAGGTCTTCGCCTCATTGCAGGCCTCGGACGCCAAGCGCGAGGTGCTCGCCACCGCCGGCCTCATGCTGGACAGCGCGCTCGCCAGCCGCGCCTACACCGCCCATGAGATCGATCCGTTGCTCGTGGGGCACATGCAGGACAGCTTTCCGCCGCAGAGCATTCCCTTCTATGCGGCCACCCAGACCTTCGCCGCGCTGCGCAAGTTCCATCCCGCCTTCACCTACAAGGAGGCGGCGCTGAATCCCACCAACCCGCGCGACCGGGCGAGCGATTGGGAAGCGGATATCATCGATCAGTTCCGCAATCATCCGAACACGCAGCAGATCGAGGGCGAGCGCGCCACCCCGATGGGACCCTCCCTGTATCTCGCCCGCCCCATCCGCTCGCAGCCGGAATGCCTCTCCTGCCATGGCCTCGCGACTGCCGCGCCCGCGACGCTCATCGCTCGCTATGGCAAGGACAACGGCTTCGGCTGGCAAGCCAACGCAGTGATAGGCGCGCAGATCGTCTCCGTGCCGTTTGCTGACTCGGCGGCGGCTGCGCAACGCGTTTTCTCGGGAGTCATGGCCGTGACCCTGGCGGTGCTGGTCGCGCTCCTCATCGTCATCAACGCTGCGGTATATTGGATAGCGGTGCGCCCACTGCGCCTGATGACCCGGCACGCGAATGAGGTCAGCCTCGGACAGGCCGCGGGCGCGACGTTCGTACGCAAAGGCGGCGGTGAGATCGCGGCCCTCGGCGAGGCCTTCGAACGCATGCGCAAGAGCCTGGAGAAGGCGCTTAAAATGATCGGAGGCCCCGGCCGTGGCGCGTGAGATCTTCGTCAGCTACTCCCAGCCGGACCGCGACTGCGCGTACGAGCTGACGCACCACCTCGAAGCGAAGGGCTTTAGCGTCTGGATCGCGCCGCGGGACGTGTCACCTGCGGCGGAGTGGGCCTGTGAAATCATCGACGCCATCTCCGCCGCCCGCGTCATGGTCCTCGTGTTCTCTCAGAGCAGCAACAACTCCCCGCAGGTGCGGCGCGAAGTCGAGCGCGCGGTTTCCAAGGAGCTGCGCGTTCTCCCGTTCCGCCTCGAGAACGTGCTGCCCTCGAGGAGCCTCGAGTATTTCCTGAGCAGCCAGCACTGGCTCGATGGTTTCCCCTCGCCCCGCGAAGCTCACTATGACCGGCTCTGCGGGTACCTTCGCCAGTGGCTGCCCGAGGCGACTGGCCAACCCTTCCGGCCCGAGCCGGCTGCCGCCGCCGCCCCATCGCTCGCCGTCGTGAGTCCCGATGGCGCCTTGAAGCAGGGCAAGCGCGTCTCTGCCGAGGAGCAACGCCAGCTCGAAACGCGGCTCGCCCGCATCCTGGGGCCTGTGGCGGCAATCCTGGTCGACCGCGCGGCTGCCGTCGCCGCAGATGTCGCCGACCTCGAGCGCCGGCTCGCCGCCGAGCTCGACTCGCCGGAAGACCGAAATCGGTTTCTCCGATCGTTTCGGTAGCCCTCTGAGAGCCGCCGGCTGGAGCGGATATGCCCCAGGAAACGATCTCGACCCGCGCCACACAAAGCGCCGCTACCTTGGAGCCGGCCAGGCCACCCGCCCCGGACGGGCGGCTGCCCATCGTCATTGGCGTCAGCGGGCATCGTCACCTGCGCGCCGCCGACCTCCCCAGTCATCGCGAACGCGTTCGCGAGCTCTTTGCGCAGCTGCGCCGGCGCTATCCGTCAACGCCCCTGAGAATCGTCACCTCGCTCGCTGAAGGCGCCGACCGCCTGGTTGCCGAAGTCGCGCTCGAGGACGGTCACGAGCTGCTCGTGCCGCTGCCGCTCGAGCCGGACGATTATGAGCGCGACTTCCCGGAGACCGTCGGGGAGTTCCACTCGATCCTGCGGCGCGTTCCGCCCGAGCAGGTGTTCGTGTTGCCGCAGGACGCCGCGACGGACTCTAAGCCCCCGACACCGCATGAGCGGCGGGAGCGGTGTTACCGGGCCGTCGGTATCTTCCTCGCGCAGCACTGTCATCTGCTGCTCGCGCTCTGGGACGGCCGGCAGACGGCCTCGCAGGCAGGAACCGCCGCGGTGGTGAACATGAAGCTCCAGGGCCCCTCTGGGATACCGGAGGCGGGCCTGCGGCCGCTCGACGCCGAGGACGGCGGCCCCGTCTATCATGTTCACGCGCCGCGTGCCGGCGAGACCGGGCACTCCCCGAAAAAACCGGAATGGCTGTTTCCTCAGGAGAGCGACCAGGGGCTGTTCCAGACCCTGTGCAGACGCCTGGAGCGATTCAACTGTGAGTCCCTGCGGCGCTCGCTCATCGACCACCTGCCGCAAGCCGCAGCCTCTTTGCTACCAGAGATCGCGTCCCGCTCCGCGGGTGAGCGGGCCCTGGCTACGGCGTTCGCCGCCGCCGATCTCTACGCGCGCCATTACCAACGGCTCACGAAGCTGGTGTTGAGGCTCACACTGCTGTTTGCTGCGCTGCTCGCTCTCATCTTCGAGCTCTACGCCGAAGTGTTCCCCTGGCGCGCGTTGCCCGCGGGGTATCTCGCCGCATTCGCATCGCTGACCGCCATACTGCTCTGGCAGAGCCGCCGCGATGTCCAGGGCCGCTACCTCGACTATCGCGCGCTCGCCGAGGGACTACGCGTGCAGTTCTACTGGCGGCTCGCCGGACTTCACGACAGCGCCTCCTCCTCGTACCTTCGCAAGCAGGCCGATGAGCTGCGCTGGATTCGCGAGGCCCTGAGGGCCGCCGCGGCACTGGCCCCCCCGCAGACGGCACACCCCGAGCTCGCCTTGAAGTACTGGGTCGGCGGCCAGGCCGCCTACTACGCGGATCGCGCACACTCGCAGCGCAAGCGACTGCACCTCTTCGAGCGCGGCTCGCAGGCGTTCATGGGCGCGGGCCTGTTGGCCACGGCGACCCTTGTTGCCTTCTGGTACGCCCTGGAGAGCCTCCCGGCCTGGCACCACTGGATCGTCGTTCTCATGGGTTTCGCGCCCATCGGGGCTGCGCTCTGGGAGACTTACGCCGAGCGGCTGGGCCTGCGCACTCAAGTCAATCAGTACGTGCGTTTTGCCGGTATCTTCCGGCGCGCCCGCCGCTTCGCCGACCAACTCGATCGCAAGCCCTCACACCATGACAGGCATCACGCGCTCATCGCGCTGCTGCGCGAGCTCGGACGCGAAGCGCTGATGGAGAACGGCGACTGGGTGCTACTGCACCGCGAGCGGCCGATCGTTCTGCCCAAGGGATGAGTCCGCAGGACCTCAGCGCCGCTCGCTCTGCCAGCGCACCGCTTCCCGGATGAGCTCGGTGGCGCAGACTCAAGCCGCCGATGCGGCCGCTGCCGGTGAGATCCGATCGAGCACCGCGAGCGTGCGGCGCGCGGTTTGCGTCCACGTGAAGGCCTGCGCGCGCACCACCCCACGCTGGCGCAACTCTGCGCGCATCTCCACGGAGCCCCCGACCTCGAGCATCGCGCGGGCGATGTCCTCCTCGTCGTAGGGGTCGATGAGGCGCGCGGCGGATCCCGCCACCTCGGGCGCGGCGCAGGTCTTCGGCACGATTGCCGGGCAGCCGGTGGCCAGGGCCTCGAGGATGGGGAGCCCAAAGCTGTCGCAAAGCTTGCTCAGCACGAAGAACGTGGCCGCCTGGTAGGCGAGGTGCATCTGCCCATTCGGCACGAAGCCGAGGAACCGGACTCCCTCGAGGTCCGCATCCCCGAAGCCTCTCTTGCGCAGGTATTCCTCGATCCGGTGGCCGGCCACGACCAGCGCAAGAGCGCCCCCCTGCTGCCGATACCGCCGATAGGCGCGAATCAGGCGCTCGCTGTTGCCGCCCGGATACTCCGGCGAGTCCGCGAGCCCGGTGTGGTAGGCGCGAACCGCGGTCAGGATGAAGGCCTCCGGCAGGCCGTGGCGCAAGCTGAATTGCCGCAGCGCCGCCTCATCCCGCAGGGGCGAGAAATTGGCGGCGACGGCGCCCCCCATCACCTCGGCCTTCTCCGGGCGCAGCACCCGGTGTCGCACCAGCGAATCGAGAGTGAACTTCGAGATGGCGAGCAATCGGCTCGCCTTGCGGCAGTAGAGCGGCAGCAGCAGGCGGATGTAGAGGTTGTCCCACCAGGGGTAATTCCCGGGGTTCAGGTACCAGTCGGAATCCTGTAGCACGAAGGCACACGGCCGGCGCGTGCAGAACGGGATGGAGAACTTCGGATTGAAGATGAGATCGGCACCGGCGCGGCGCGCCGCCGCGGGCACCGCCACCTGGTCCCACCAGAGCTTGTTGGGCGCTGCCAGGACCTGCGTCTCGGTGTTGGCGAAGCCGGTGAAAAGCTCATGTTGCTCCTGACTTCGCAGCCAGATGACATAGCGACTGCGCTCATCCAGCGCAATCATGTGGCGCAGGAGGTTCATGCAGTAGATGCCGAGCCCATCCCGCTGACCCAGGACCCTCCCCATCACTCCCACGACGCGCGGCCGCCGCTGAGGCAGGGAGTGTAGCGGCGGATTGAGCGTGACCATCGCGGCGTGACCTGCAGCCGGACCGACGCAAGCCCTGTACCCAAGCAAGGCCGTCGCGCCCCACGCAGGCTCTGCAGCCCGGCGATGACCTCCCGCAACTTCTCGGGCATCGACTCCCGCGACATCGATGGTCCGCTCGAGACGCACGATGCGTGCGGCGGCATGCTCGACCTCATGCAGATAACCCAACAACGTCGCCTCTTGCGCGCCCTGCTCGAAGCGCTGCTGCTTGACCCAGGCCAGATACTTGCCCGTCCAAGCCGTGGTGCCCTCGGGGGCTCGGCGTCCCTGGCGCAGCAGGAACTTGCCCAGCCGATGGCGCGCCCGCAGCTGATCGCGCTTGGCCGCCAGGCGTGCCCGCACCAGATCGCGCAGCGCCTCATGCGCCGCATCCGGCCCCCACACCGCCGTTAGATCCCCAGCCCGGTAGCAGCAGGCAAGCCTTTCCACATCGCGTCGATCGGTCTTGACTCGATCGCCTGCCCTCACCGGCACCAGCGTCGAGGCCACCACCTCGCAGTGCACGCCCAGCGCCGTCAGTTTGCCAGTACAGCACGCAGCCAGTCGGCCCGGCTTCGTAGCACACCCTCAGGCTGGCGGGCTTGCCGAGCTTGCCAATAAGGCGGCGCACTGACTCGACTCGGTTCGGATTGGTCCCCAGACTGCGCACCTCACCGCCCGCCTCAGCTACTGCCACCGCAATCGTCTCCGCATGGACATCCAACCCAATAAATCGTACGTTCTTCATCGCCGGCTCCCATTTGTATGCGGCTCTGCGCCGCGATCTTTCCCGATTCACAGCGTAATCCGCGTGGCTGCAAATCGGGAGCCGGTCGTTTCATGATGACTAATCCGGGGTTTTCTCCTGCTCGATGTACTGGCGGACGATGCCGATGGGCGGAGAAAAGAAGCTCGGCTATGCTGGGCTCTGTCAGGAACTCACGGCTTGGCGCCATGAAGTGATGTGGCTGGGGGCCGCCCATTCCCAAATCCTGCAACAGGCCCTGAAGGACTTGGAGCGAGCCTACCGGAACTTCTTCGAGAAACGAGCGGCGTTTCCGCGCTTCAAGAAAAAGGGGCGGGGCGACCGCTTTCGATTTCCGCAGGGAACGACGCTGGATCAGTCCAACGATCGAATCTACCTGCCCAAGCTCGGGTGGATGCACTACCGCAACAGCCGCGCGGTGCCAGGGGAGGTGTGCACCGTCACCGTGTCCTTCGGTGGCGGACGATGGCTCATCTCGATCCAGACCCGACGAGCCGTGGCCCATCCCCTTCATCCGGCCATCACTGCCGTCGGGATCGACCTGGGCGTGGTGCGCTTCGCCACGCTCTCGGACGGCACGGTGTATGAACCGCTCGGCAGCTTCAAGCGTCACCTGCGGCGGCTCGCGCACTACCAGCGCATGATGGCTCGCCGCTCGCAGGGGGGTAAGAACTGGCAGAAGGCTAGAAGGAAGGTGCGGCAGGTTCACGCCCAGATCGGCAACTGCCGCCGCGACTACCTGCACAAGGTCTCGAGCGCCCTCAGCAAAAGCCACGCGATGGTGTGCCTCGAGGACTTGCAGGTGCGGAACCTGTCCCAGTCGGCAGCGGGAACCGTTGCGCATCCGGGCAGAAACGTCCGGGCCAAATCGGGCCTCAATCGCTCGATTCTCGATCAGGGATGGTTCGAGTTCCGCCGCCAGCTCGAATACAAGCTGGCCTGGAGCGGCGGCATCCTCATCGCCGTGGCGCCGCAGAACAGCAGCCGGCAGTGTCCGGCATGTGGGCACACGGCGGCGGCGAACCGGACAACGCAGGAGCGCTTCCACTGCGTGGAATGCGGATACTGCGAAAACGCCGATCGCGTCGCAGCGATCAATGTCTTGGCGCGGGGGCACCGCGTGGCAGCCTGTGGAGAGACTTCGTCCGCCCGAGGGGCGTCGGCCCAGGAACCCAGCGAAGCGAATCCGCATGAGACCCTTCATGCGGCGCCGTAGGAATCTCCGGCCTGGCCGGGGAGGATGTCAAAAACATTATTCCGACATGGGACCGAAATTCTCCGCTGAGGAATTGGCGCGATTGCGAGGCGACACACCGGCCTGCGCAGAGATGATCCATTTCAACAACGCCGGCGCATCCTTGATGCCGCAGCCGGTCTACGACGCCGTGACCGGCCATCTCGCGCTCGAGCAGCGGCTCGGCGGGTACGAGGCGGAAGAGCGGGCCGGCGACGCCATTTGCGCCATGTACGACGCCTTGGCGCGGCTGCTGCGCGTCGCTGCGGGCGAGATTGCCTATGTCGAAAACGCGACGCGCGCGTGGGACATGGCCTTTTACGCCCTGCCGCTGCAACCGGGCGACCGGATCATCACGCACGCGTCCGAATATGCTTCGAACTACCTGGCCTTCCTGCAACAGGCGGGCCGCCGCGGGCTGGAGATCGATGTCGCACCGAGCGACGCCACCGGCCAGATCGATGTGGCAGCCCTGCCCGGCCTGATCAGGGCACGCACGCGCCTGATCGCCATCACCCACGTTCCGAGTCAGGGCGGGTTGGTCAATCCCGCGGCGGAGGTCGGCCGAATCGCCCGCGAGCACGGGTTGATCTACCAGCTGGACGCCTGCCAATCCGTCGGTCAGTTGGATGTCGATGTCTCCGCGATCGGCTGCCACATCCTCTCGGGGACTGGCCGAAAATTCCTGCGCGGGCCGCGCGCAACCGGATTCCTCTATGTCTCGAACGCCGTTCTGGACCGGCTCGACCCTCCCTTTATCGACCTGCGTGCCGCAACGTGGGTCACCGAAGACAGTTACGAGCTCGCACCGGGTGCGAAACGTTTCGAAACCTGGGAAAGTTACGTGGCCGGACGCGTAGGTCTGGCGCGCGCGGTGGAATACGCGCTCGACATCGGGCTGAAGCGCATCGAGCGGCGCGTTGCCGAATTGGCCGAGCACTTGCGCGAGGCGCTTTCTTATGTTGGCGCTGAGGTGCACGATCAGGGCGAGACCCAGTGCGGCATCGTCACCTTCGGAATGAAGGAGCGATCCGCCGACGACATCGCCCTCGCGCTCAAGGCCGCAGGCTGCAACGTCTCGGTCGCAAGAGCGGTTTCCGCCCAACTCGACCTCGGCCGCCGCGGGCTCCCGCCACTCGTACGTGCATCGCTGCACTACTACAACACGGAGGCGGAGATCGCGCGCTTCTGTGATGTGCTCGTCAGAGGATGAGCGCCAGCGCGGATCCGAGCAGGAGAGTACCCGCAGCGAGTTTTGGCCTATTCCCGAGACCTCGAAACGCCGCCCCGGGTCGCGTGGAACCATGCCCGCACCGGGTCGATCCCCTGCCGCACATCGCTCACCGTCAACGGAACCGCGATGTCCGGTTGCACGAGCGCTCCGTTGGGCAGACCCGGCCAGCGGAACGTCTTCGTCGAGACCTGCATCGGGATTCCCGACGGCGGATTTTTCATGAAATCGATCACCTCTCCCGGGCCGGTCACGGTCTCGGCGCAGGGCTCGCCGATGATCGTGCCGACGTGGTTGTATTTCACGTCGGCGGCAAAATCCATCGCCGAGCTGAAGCAGCCCGGACCGGTGGCGATATAGAGCTTCCCGCGGAACGTGCGACCGGGAGGCGGCGCGCTCGGAACGGGCACGTGCGCCACGTAGACCTGCGGAAAGCGCACTTTGAGCACCCGCTCGAGATGTTCGAGCCGCTGGTGCATGGAGCTCGGGTCGAGCAACTCGACTTGCTCGTAGTCCCGGTAGCGCTTGACGCCCATTTGAAGGAGAAACGGCACATCCGCGAACGAGGAGCCGCCGCCGTTGCGGCGCAGATCGACGACCGCCCGGGTGATGCCTGCACGCTCCGTCGCCTGGAAGAAATCGGTGACCGACTGCTCGTAGGCCGGAGTGATCCGCATCGAATCCAACGTGAACCAGCCCACGTCCGCCGCGCGGTCCAGACGCCACTGGTACCAGCTCCGATCGCTGCTTCGCATCTCGTGCGTCAACCAGTCCTTGGGCTGCGTGACGAGCCCAAGAGTGACGTGACGCACCGCTCCCGCAGGAGTGCGCACGGTCAACTCGACACGCCCGCCGACATCGACTACCCCGAGCCAGTAAAGCTCGTAGCCCGGCAGATGCTTGAAATGCTCGATGAAGTTGTCGGTGCCCGGGAATATCTGCCGCAATCTTGCGAGCAAGGCCCCGGGGTCGTAGCGGCCGAGCCCGAGCAGCTCGCTGTCGGCCGGGAAAGGCGGCGAGCTCGAGCCCCCTGCGGGAGAGATCAGGATCCCGTCGGCTACCCAGCGAACGGTCACGGGCAGAATGCGCCGCTCGAGAAGAATCGGATAGACCGCCGTGTGTGGGTCATCCAACGTGCGCACCAGCTCCTGCTGCAGCAGCCAGCTGCGCCAGGCGGGCAGCGGGCCGTGAGCCGAGCTCTCCAGTCGTCGCAGCTCTGCGGCGAAGCGCGCGTGCGCTTGCGGCGCACGAAGCGCCGGGTGATACCGCTCGAGCACCTGCGCGAGCGCTACGAGCTGCCGGCGAGCAACGGCCGCCGACACCGGTTGCAAGTCGATCGGCGCCCCATGAGCGAGGTTGGGCAGCACCAGCACCATTGCGCAAAGCAGCGCCGCCGCTCTCAAGTGACGGCCCCGCCGGCGTGCGATCCGGGATCTGGCTACTTCTCTCATGCCGCATACTCTCCCGAATGGACTGGTCGAAGAGTGGCGAGTTTTGGGCTGTGATTGCTAGCACGCCCCAAGGTCGCGTGGCAAAAAAGGGCCGCAAGATATTGTTTTTCCTGGTGGAGCCAGCCGGGATCGAACCGGCGACCTCTTGCATGCCATGCAAGCGCTCTCCCAGCTGAGCTATGGCCCCACGAGAGGTCGGCGAAGGTACGTAAGCCCCGCCGGGCTGTCAAGAAGTAGCGGGTTTCAGCGCCTCATCGATGCGAGCCAGCGCACGCTCGCGCCCCAGCAACTCGAGCGTCGCATCGATCGGGGGCGATACGGCCGTTCCGGTGACCGCGACCCGCACCGGCTGCGCAATCTTGCCGAGGCCGGCGCCGAGGGCGGTCGCCAGATCATTGAGCGCGCCGTGAAGAGCCGCGGCGGTCCACTCAGGCAGCGCGCCGAGGCGCTCGCGGACCTTCGCCAGCATCTCGAGCCCCGCGCCCGAGAGATGCTTGGCGCCCGCCTTCGGGTCGATCTCCACCGAGTCGGTGAAGAAGAACCGGCTGTTCTGCGCCATCTCCTTCAGGGTCTTCGCCCGCTCGCGCTGGGCGAGGATCACTCCCTCGAGGAGGCGCTGATCGTCACACTCCAGCCCGAGCCGGCGAAGCTGCGAGCGCAGGTACGGCACGAGGGCCGAGGGCTGCGCGCGCATCATGTGCTGTTGGTTAAGCCACAGGAGCTTCTCGGGGTTGAAGGCAGAGGCCGCCTTGTTGACGTTGCGGATGTCGAATGCGGCGATCATCTCCTCGCGCGAGAACAGCTCCTGGTCGCCATGCGACCATCCGAGGCGCACCAGGTAGTTGAGCAGCGCATCGGGTAGATATCCCTCCTCCTCATACTGCAGCACGCTCACCGCGCCGTGACGCTTCGAGAGCTTCGTGCCGTCAGGCCCGAGGATCATCGGCACGTGCGCGTAGACCGGGACTGTCGCGCCGAGCGCACACAGCATGTTCATCTGCCGCGGCGTGTTGTTGAGATGGTCGTCGCCGCGGATCACATGCGTGATCCCCATGTCGCGATCGTCGACCACCACGGAGAAGTTGTAGGTCGGGGTGCTGTCGGAACGGGCGATGATGAGGTCGTCGAGCTCCGCGTTCTGGAACGTGACCGGCCCATGGATGAGGTCATCGACCACCACCGTGCCCTCGAGCGGGTTACGGAAGCGCACCACCGGTGCCACGCCCGGGCGCGGCTCCTGGCGATCGCGGCAGCGGCTGGTGTACCGGGGCTTCTCCTTGCGCGCGAGCTGCTCTGCGCGCATCGCATCGAGCTCCTCCTTGGTGCAGTAGCAGTGATAGGCGTTGCCCGTCGCCAGCATCTCTGCGAGCACGGCGCGATAGCGGTCGAAGCGGTGCGACTGATAGTACGGGCCCTCGTCGGTGTTGAGTCCGAGCCACGCCATCCCGTCGAGGATCACCCGCACCGCCTCCTCCGTCGAGCGCTCGCGATCGGTGTCCTCCACACGCAGGATGAACTTGCCGCCCGTGCGACGGGCATAAAGCCAGCTGTAGAGTGCGGTCCGCACGCCCCCCACGTGGAGCATGCCGGTGGGGCTCGGGGCAAATCGGGTGACTACGGTCATGGGGCAGGCACAGCCATCAGGGTGGTCTCGCGGGTCGCGCATGGTAACAAGCGGACGCCGGCCACGCCTCGCGCCGCGCCGCTCCCGGCTAGTAACACGTGATGAATCAATGACTTAATGACCCTATCTCATGGCACCAGGAGATGGCCGCCAACGGCAGCACTATCCCCGCGATCCTCAATACGTATGGTTTGGTCGCGGTGGAAACCAGCGGATACGTGCTAGTGCCTGATGCCGACATGCGCATGGAGCCGCTGCCGGTCGTCACCGACGGGGAGAAGGCGCCCGACGCTGAGTACGTCACCGCGGTCTTACACGTTAGGAGCCTGCCCACTGGGTGGCTCGTGCCGATTCTGCGCCCGCTGGTGCCGCAGTACGGGTACCTCGCAGCCATGCCGTGCAGCAACGCCCTCATCATCACAGAGCGCTTCGCGAACGTGCGGCGGATCGAGACCGTCATCAAGGCACTGAACAGGGGCGCGCCGATCAAGCCGCAGCGGTGTTCCTATCCGATGCCCCGCTGAAGGTGCGCGGCTGGACCTCTCCTCGGCAGCCGCCGAAGCGCGCCCGGGAAGTGCCGGCGCGGGGGCTGAAGGACCCGCCATTGCCTCCGGCCTGGTCGGCCGATAGACTTGCGCCCCTTCAGGCATGGGCGGTTAGCTCAGCGGTAGAGCACTGCTTTCACACGGCAGGGGCCACTGGTTCGATCCCAGTACCGCCCACCATTCAGAACAAGAACTTGGCGAGACCTCCTGAGGAGTTGCTGCTCGAATTTGGGACAGTTGGCCATCTGGTTCAGTGTTCGCGCCACCTTGCCTCCGGCCGTATTGACGGTCGCTCGGACGGACAAGGCCTCCAAAATTCCACCCGCAGGCTAAAAGCGCAGAACCTCAACCAGGCGCTTCACTGGCAAGGAACCTGACTGCGGGCACTGCTCCGGGTTTCAGACGCTGAAGGCGAAACGCCGGTGGTTGCTAATCCCCTCCACGAAGAAGGTCTGGCCGCTCAGTGCACAGCCCCACGACTTGCCGTTGAGATCAGACAACGCAGGCAAAAGACTCAAAGCACGCTGCCTCTCTGCCACAGGCATATCAGAGACTTCACAATCCGCCTGCTCAACGGATGCAGTTCGTCCATCATTCCGGTAATTGGCACTGCACGCAAATACTCTATCAAGCGAAATGAGATACCCGACCGTGTTTCCGAGGAACGGCGCCTCCCATACTCGCAGCGCTGGCCCCGACCCATTGGATAGTGGGCTTACGCGTGCGGCGCGATCATATACCCGCGGTCATTTGTGCGGTCGTCGCGACAGTCCGTCGTGGCGGAAGTCAGAATGGACACTCGGGTACCGCCCGCAGAAGTAGCGGCAATGCGGATCTGTTGCACGACGCCGTGATACGTGGATGCGTAAGCGGTAGAGATGTTGAGGAGAATCAGATTCGCTAGTAGTCTCTTCATATCAACCTACCGTGTTCCGACCCAGGACGGGAGTTTTTGCCAGCCCTCCTGTGGAGCCTCCGCCGAATTCTCTCCAATCCTAGCCGTTCAGTGGCGCGACGCCGCTCAGGGGAGGTCAACTTCCGCCACCCCCTCCATGCCGGAAGCATCGCAGGTCCCTGTTCCGTGAATCACGATCGTCGCTGGGTTACCTTGGCGGACAATAGCGCCGCGAGCCATGCAGGGCCTGGACCCGCTTGAGAGCGATACTCGAACGAATACCAATGGTTGTCGCCAGCCCGGCAGCTCGTGCTGCCGGACGTCAGCACAGATACTCGCGTGCCGCCGGAAGAAGTGGCGGCAATGTCGAGTTCGTGGACGACTCCTTGATAGGTGGAGGCGTGCGCGGCAGACACACCGATCAGAATCAGAGAAGGCAGTATCCTCTTCATTCTTTTTTTTACCTCATCAGAGGACCGGTCCAGTACGACTTAAAAAGCGTGGCGCGCTTGTCAGGTTTGCAGAGAATGTCCATCTGAACGGCGCTCGCGCCTTTTTTTTTCGACGAACTCCTCTTGACCGCAGTCGGATAAGCGGGTTGGCCGCTGGGCGCGAGCGACCAAACTGTGCGGTCATTGGTCACGGCTAGTCCGTCGAAGTTGCCGCCTGGCGAAGCTCTGGCAGCTTTGCCGGTTCGTGCCGAAATCTGGTCAACCTTCGACGCCGGTTCACATATCAGAGAGCCTCAATTGCATCAGGGCCCCCGGCGTGCCGCCGGCGCGGACAGCTCATGCTCCAGTCCCTGCATTGCCGTTCCAAAAGCCACCCAATCTCCCTGTTGCATCGCCTTGCGGGCTTGATCGAGCAGCTTGCGAGCCCGATCGAGAGTCAGCCGTTCGACAGGCGTGACCGCTTGCACTGATGTGGGGGCCGCAGTCGGCGTCCCAAACACGGCGTCGAGCGCCTCATCGAGCGTCGGCTTCATCGCCACCTTGTTGCCCGCAACCACGATGATCCGTTTCAGCTGCGGAAAGCTGGTCCCTTCCGCGGTCAGGTACAGCGGCACGACATAGAGAAACGAGTTCTCGATCGGGATCACGATGAGCTTGCCGCGGATGACCCTCGAGCCGCTCTGATCCCAGAGGGTGAGCTGCTGGGAGATGGTGGTATTTTGATTGATCATGGCTTCGATCTGGCTTGGACCGTAGATCAGCTTCTCTTTCGGCAGCTGGTAGACGAGGATCTTCCCGTACCCGGGGAAATCGCACTTGGCAGCCATCCAGGCGATCATGTTGTCCCGGTTCTGCGGCGTGAAGGGCATCATCAGCAGATACTGAAGCTTGGTGCTTCCAGGGAGCTTCATCAGAATATAATAGGGTTGCATCGGCTGCATCTCGCCCGCGTAGGTCTCGTTGGGCGAAACCCACAGGTCTTCGCGGTTGTAGAAGACTTGCGGATCGGTCATGTGAAAGGTCTTGTATTCGTCCGCCTGGATCGCGAATAGATCCTCGGGGTAGCGTAGGTGGCGCTTAAGATCCGGTGACAGCTGATCCAGGTCCTTGAACAAGCCAGGAAACGCCCGCCGATATGCTGCCAAAACCGGGTCTTTCGGGTCCATGACGTAGAAGCGCACGCTCCCGTCATACATATCGACGACGACTTTCACGGAGTTTCGAATGTAGTTCAGGCTGTCTCCGAGGTCGATTCGGTAGGGTTCTGCATACGGAAACTGATCCGAGGTCGTGTAGGCATCCTGGATCCAGTAGAGCTTGCCCGCGCTCAACACGGGGTAAGGGTCGCTGTCGAGCTGCAAGAACGGAGCAATTTGCGCCACCCGCTGCTGCACCTGCCGCCAGATCTGGATGCGACTGCTCGGCGTGATATAAGAGGTCAACAGCAGGTTGATGTCTCTCTGAGTCCAGGCGAATAGCAGTCTCCTCCACAAGCTGTCCAATGGAATGCCCCCGGTCCCTTTATAGCTGCTGTAGATATTATCGTTGCCCTTGGGGTAATCGAACTCCTTGATGCGCGTGTCCACGATGCGGTAGCCCGACATCGAAGCCCCGTAGTAGACCGCGGGCTGGGTGATCTTCAGCCCGTAGGCCGATTGGGCCGGGACGTTCTCGACTAGATACTGCGGAAACCCTCCAGGGGCGCTCTTGGAGACGAAGCTCATGACTAAACCGGAGCCGTGCGTGAACTGTAGATAGCGGTTCACCCAGGTCTGCGCCTGCGCCGGAAGATTCGGCGAGAGCTCTCGGGTGGAGAGCATCACCTGATGATAGCCGTCGGCCAGCAGGTAGCGGCCGGTACTGACGTTGTAGAACTGATAGTAGAGGCGAATCGCCTGAGTTTGTTGATAGGTCTGCAGTAGCGGGCGCGAATCCCAGAGTCGCACATTTTGAATCGTCTCTGCATTCCTGGCGATCACCGCGGGCGTCAGATCGGCCAGGGCGGGATACGCGATCTCCTGGACGTTGTCGAGCTGGTAAGCCTTGCGGGTAAACGCCATGTAGTGCTTCAAATAGGGAGTCTCCAGTGCCAGCTCGCTCGGCTGCACCACGAGTTTCTGAAACACCGCCGGGAGAATCAGGATTGCGAGGATATACAGGGCAACGAAGCCGGCCGAGCCCATGACGAGCGCGCGGAAGCGCGGTCGCCGGAACACGCCGACAGCCAGCAGCACGCACCCCGCTGCCGAGGCCGCGACCATGATCCAAAGGTCGATCCGCGTAACATGGCTCGCCGTATAGCCGGCCCCGTAGACAACGCCCAAGGTGGAATAGACCAGCTGGTAGTGATCGAGATAGAAGCCGATCCCCAAGGCGGCGGCCACCATAGCAAGCAGCGCGCATAGATGGGATATGCAAACGCCCGCCGCCACGATCTTGCCGTTTGTTGCCCCGAATAGCCCGAAGTACACGTAGGTGAGCAGGGCCAACCCGAACGTGACGATCGTCAGCATCAACAAGCTGCCTTGCAACAGCTCATAGAACGGCAGGCGAAACACATAGAAGCCGACATCGACGCCGAACAGCGGATCAGCGAGTCCGAAGGACCCGCCGTAACGAAACCGCAAATAGGTATCCCACTGGGCGCCAACAGCGAGCGCAATCAGCAGGGCGATGCCGGCGCTGATCAGGATCGCTGCGGGTGTAACGAACGGCAGCAGCAGATCGCCATCGGAGTGTCCGCTCGCATCGACCCCGGAGAGCGCGGCGATTTTGCGCGCCCAGGTGTCTCGTTGATAGGCGCGGCTGCGATTGACTGCGCCGCGCAGATTGATCCACAAGTACCCGAACGCGACCACGAAGCCTGCAAAAAACAGCGCCCACTTGACCGAGAGCAGCTTCCAGAAAACCTGAGCGTAGCCAAGCTGGCTCATCCAAAGCCACTTCTGCAGGTAGCCGCCGACAAGTGCCAGAACGACGATGAGCAGCACCGCCACGCCAAGCGAGACTTGCGTCAAATGCCGAAGCGACGGACGCCTTGCGGTCGTTCCATCTCCTGTGGCCGGGGACGAGCCGGGTGCGGCACGCATTGGCGGTTTCTTGATCATGGCGTACTTACTCCAGCCTCCCCGGAATGATCGGTGGCCGCCAGCGTTGCGAAATAATGGGCGTAGCGCTTAACGACAGTTCCGCTGCGTTCGCCGGCAGCTGCGAGTCTACGCCGTCTGCACCGCCCGGGTGGAACTTGGCAAAGACGACCGCCCGCGACGATAGGGCAAGCTGTCGAGCGCGGCAGATATGGGCCGTCCGCTCCTCGGCGGTGACCGGCGCACCGTGGCTGCGCAGTGCGCGACCGGCGTTGCGCGATCAGCGGGCCGATCTCCTGGAACCCGATCAAGCACATCGGAATCACCGCGATGCCATCGCTTGCGATGAGGCATTGCGGATGAAGTGTGTTGGGTTGAAGGTGAAGCGTCTGCCAGCCATCGACCTTGCGCAGTGTGATCTGACCGCTCGCCAGCAGCGGGAGAGTGAGGTCGCCGTACTGAAGCAACCAGAAATGCTGGCTGCGTCTACATGTATTCCGACCGCAAGGCGGTCACCGCTTCATTTCCGGAAACAGGCCAGGCATCCAGCGCGATGCCAGCACCGCCGGGAAAGCAAGCCGCAGCGACGCGCGGCTGCTCTCGGAGATCACCACGCCTCTCTCGATTAGCGCCGACACGACGCGCCGCGCCTGGCGGTCCCCGGTACCGACGATGCCGGCGGCATCGCCTCGCGGCAGCTCGCCACGGTAGAGCACGGCTTCGAGAATGGCACCAGACTTCGGCGGCAGGCGCTTGAGGCGGATTTCCTCTTCGGTCCACAGCAGGATGCGGGTGCGCAGGGAGTCCGGCTGCATCAGCCCTTCCATGAACGTGACTTGGTCAAGGCAGGTAGCGAGGAAGAACCGCGTGAATTCCGCCAGGGACTCCTCGCTGAGGTTGCCGCGACCGTCGAGATCGTTTCGACGGCCCATGTCGCAAGCGGCTAGATGGCCCTTGTATGCGACGACGTTGCGCGCCAGGCCGCGCGCGACGGACCAGACCGCTCCGGTATCGAGCGCTTCCAACAGTGTTGCATGCGACATCAGCCGTGCGACGCGGCCGTTGCCGTCGAGGAACGGGTGAATCCAGGCCAGGCGGTGATGGGCCGCCGCTCCGGCGAGAATGGTTTCGGTCTTGCCGAGGCGGCTATAGACCTCCTCAAAGCGCCCGAGGAAGCGCGGCACCGCCGGCGCGCTGATGGCGATATAACCGCCCACCGCGACGTCGCGGGTGCGTAGTTCGCCCGGGATGAGCCGTATGCGTTCGTGTGTCGCCGGATCCTCGACCCACATCAGGTCTTCGGGCAGCGCCTCGCAGAACCGACGGTGAATCTCGCGGATGGAGTCCGCGGCAACTGCGCGGCCCCTGAGACCGCCTTCGTCAATCCATTGCTGGACGGCGATATGCGCCTTGGCTTCGAGCTGCAGATCACGCTTTTTAGTATCCTTGCTATAGTCGCCCTGCAGGGCGCGCTCGATATCGACGGGGTGCGTGTCATGCCCTTCGATCAGGTTGCTGTAGTAACAGTTCATCGCGCGCACGAGCGTCGCCAGCGACGACAGCAGGCTTCCCGGCAATGAGCGGCGGAAGCCGGCGCTCCGCTGCGCCAGTTCCAGCGCAAGATCGGTCAATTCCGGGCGGTGGCGGGAGCCTTCGCCCAGGACAAGCGGCTCCATCAGCCCGACCCCCTCGCCCCGGGCATCTGCCGCTTTTATGTCCGGTTTATTGTCCGCTTTATCTTTGGTCACAACACAATATAA
Organism: Steroidobacteraceae bacterium; assembly: GCA_050739095.1. GTDB lineage: Bacteria > Pseudomonadota > Gammaproteobacteria > Steroidobacterales > Steroidobacteraceae > 13-2-20CM-66-19. The sequence continues at coordinate 29,190 of JBOIAR010000032.1, forward strand.
TTCATATAGTTACAAAAGACAAATAAGATAAATATCCAATATAAAGTCTGGTTTTAGGTCCGGTGATTCCGGAGCCTTTTCATGGACTTGGCAGGCGCGTGAGCTCAACTCGGGTGAGCGGAGTCTCTGTATAGCGCCGTCCGTCCAAGGCGAGAGGTCTTGACCGGCGTCGGCGCGAGTCTTGTTGTTACATTTTGGTCTGTACTGCAAACCAGTCTGCCCCGGAGCGATGACATGCCCGACCCATTGCGTGAAGCCCGCGTCCGTGCGCAGCGCTACTGGTACCGTGATGGCCTGTCAGAGATCACTGCAGGCGCAGTGTTTTTGCTCGTGAGCGGCTCAAACCTGATCAACGCTCTGGGGAACAGGACATCATCGTGGTTTGAGCCCGCGTTCCTGATCTACACACTGTTGTTTGCCGCGCTCGCAATCTTCTCTCGGCGCATCAGTCTGCCGCCTCACGAAAAAGGGCCGGGCCTCGTTTCAGGCGTACGAGGCTGCACTACGAGGGGCATTGGGACAATTTTGGGACACTTCGGTCGTGACATTGAGTGATATCAAATGACATCACGTGATGCCAAGTCCCTGTTGCAATTGGGGACTCGGCGCGCATATCCTTGATTCGTAAGCCCCTACCCTCTGTTTCACACGGCAGGGGCCACTGGTTCGATCCCAGTACCGCCCACCAGTAAAATCAACACCGTGCGCTCCCCTGGCCAACTTCAGCTCGGTCCGTATGGCAGCTGGTATGGCAGATGCTCGGAGATTCGGCGTTAGACGACGCCGGGCACGCGTGGCTCCAGCACCCGAGTTCCGCTGCTGCGCCGGCCTCGATAGGCAGCGGGTGGTCCATCGCCATACAGTCCCCCCGCGCTCTGGACTGCATGAACTTCTGGGTTCGACAACATAGAGCGCATTGGACGAGCCGCGGGCTGAGACGACAGCCGCCGATTCGGGTGCGGAGAGGTCCAGCCCTAGAGACCGCGATATCGCTCGTTCCGTAGGATGACTCGAACGCCCGAGCCGGCCCACCCTTTAGCGCGGCGATCGGTGCGCGCCCAGGATGAGCCCGGCGAGGAAATCCGCCGGCCGTTCATTTCCGCGGCAATCGCACGGGTGCTCGCCCTGTCAGCATAGGCGGCGAAAATCTCTCGCACGATGAACGCCTCGCCCTTGTCGACCTGCCCGTCGCGGTAGCCGTAGGCACGGCCGCCCGTCGGCTTGCGCTCCTTCGCGCGGCCTTCGAGGGCAGCGTGCTGGCGGGCGCGGATCATCCGGCGAAATTCAACCGACATGATGCCGCTCAACCCTGGCCTGCATGTCAGCGGTGCCGGCGGATGAGCGGGGCAAGCTCCTGGGAGCGTGCAAGGCGCGTGGTATCGGTCACGAGGATGACCTCGAGGCGCCCGGCCATCGCGGCCTCACGCATGCGTAGGAACCCAGGACGATTCCCCATGGCGGCGCCGCTGATGCCCGCGTCCGAGTAGCGCTCGGCGACGCCAGCCCTGACGGCCCGCGTATTCAGCGCAGACACGCTCCTGATCGGCAATCGAGGACTCGTTCTGCCGGTCGGTGCTGAACCAACTGTAGATGACGACTTTCATTTCTCCTCCCCGAGACTCCCCGGAAACTCAGCCAGCCAGTCCTTGAGCACGCTCATTCGGGCCTGCACGCGCACTCGCTCCTCGGGCGACATCTTCGCAACCAGTTCGGCAATCTCCTGTGGCTTATGCTTTTGCATCCACTCGTGCAGTTCGCGAAATTCTGGCGGAATTGAGTTTTTCATGACTTCTTCCCTTTGCGCGGGTTGAGCACCTTTACGCCGTGCTCCCCGAGGACTTTGAGCACCGCAGCGCGTAGATACTCCGCCATCGGCACGCCTGTGGGTGCGAATTGCCAGATCATAGCGTATGGGGTCGTCCGCGAGCAGTCTTGCACCCTCTCCGCCGAGGAGTTCATCCGCCGCTTCCTGCTCCATGTCCTGCCCACCGGCTTCCATCGTCTTCGCCACTACGGGCTGCTCGCCAACCCAACCCAACCCGAAAGAAGAACATTGAGCTTGCACGAGCGCTGCTGCACGCTCCAGCCCCACCCGTGCCGGGCCGATCCGGTCAGCCTCGCAGCCAGCTCCACCTCTCGGCCCACGTTCGTGTGTCGGCACTGTGGCGCGCCGATGTTGATCATCGAGACCTTCACCCGCGCTCAGCAAATCCGTGCTCCACCCGCCTGGAGCACTCCACTATGAGTGCCCTTCGCCCATCCCACGCACCACCGTCACCGGCACCTCAACCCACTGTGCTGGCATCAACCCCTTTGGCTACGCATCCGATACGGCGCATCAACGACGCTCACTACGGGTCATCCCGCAGACCATACCGATCCGACACCGCCGTCCTTTTCCCATCGCCGCCGAATTCACCGCCGCCCTCACGGGCGCACCCCGCGATGCGATCGCTCAAATCCCCATAACCCACCACCTCGACTGATCCGCATCAGCACACCTTCGCGGTTTCCTCCCTGGAGGATTATCCGACGCCTGCCCGCTGAATCCATCGGGCCTAGATCGATCTGCGCATTGGGGCAGGCGTCCGATGAATCCTTAACCGAAGCGGTCCGCCCGCAATGGCGGCTTTACGGCGAGACCTTGGTCGACTCGTGCTCCTATGAAAAGCTCCATGCGGATCAGCCGGCGCAACTCCACCGAAATCGGCGGTCGCCCGAGCCGAGACTTCCATCTCCAGATGAGCCCGAATCCGGCTCGGTGCCAGCGAATCAAGGTCTGCGGCCGCACGACCACGAGCGACGACTGCCATTCGAAGAACCGCGACAGCAGTGCCAGAGCGCAAGCTATCGACGCAGGAACAGAATCTCCGCCTCGAAGGGCTTGCGCGGACGAACCGCCAATCCGATCCACCCGACGATGTCCGTTGTCACTCCGACAACAATGGATAGGGCGCTCCGCACCTACCCATCATGCCATACTTGAGCAGTCGGACCCGTGCGCCGCGCCTGGATCGGGTTTTTGCGGAGCACAACCAGGACTTTCTATCGGCCTGGCGCCCAGATGGCTCACCGCGGCCGATTGAAGAGGGTCCGCCGCTGCGCGCTGAAAGGCGAAGTCATTCGAAATGAGGAACAGATCGTCGAGAAGTCGAGAACGGGCGAGCGCCGTCACCGTCAGGTGGGCTCTGCGCCCGTGCGGGATGCGTATGGAACGATCATTGGAACGGTTTCGGTGGCACGTGACGTCACCGAGAATCGCCTCCGCGAACAGCGGCTCGGGCAGGCTGAGCGCGAACGCGCGGAGTTACTCGATATCTGCAGCGACGCCATCCTTGTCTGGGAGCTCGACGGAGCAATTCAGTACTGGAACACGGATGCCGAAGAGCTCTACGGCTTCAATAGCGCCGAGGCCGGCATCACAGATTCATAAGCTTCGTGTCAGCGAATTCCCACACTCGATCGGCATTGTCTCCACTCGCGCGAGCGCTTCGCCGCGCACAGACTATGCCGGTATCGTGGGCTCGAAGCTCACGCTTGGGGATCGACCTCACACAGGGCCTGCTGGACCGCGGCCCTCCGATTCCACCGCAATGAAAGCTCGCGACGTTACGGCATTGGTTGCGCTCCGCAACCAACACGACGGTTGCCTCTTCGATGCAGTCCGGAGGCGCGCTCAAGACACACAGTGCCTCGCCTGGAGCAAACTCTCGTGCCCTCCATATCCTTATTCGACTACCGCCCCCTACTCAGCAGATCTCCATGAAAATCGCACAAATCGCGCCACTCTATGAGGACATACCGCCGAAGCTTTACGGCGGCACGGAGCGGGTCGTCGCAAACCTTTGCGACTCGCTCTGCGATCTCGGTCACGACGTTG
>JBOIAR010000033.1:0-33036 GCA_050739095.1 Steroidobacteraceae bacterium
ATTTGCGGAGGACAGGATCTCAACCCTACGGCACAGGCGTGCGACAGCACGAGATTCGTTGCGCCGCAGTAATAGTCATTAGACTTTCGGTTGGGTGAGTAGGCCGGTGGCGTCTCACCACCGGCCTACTCACCCAGGTCGGTCAGGGATCGTCTTGACGAAGAAACGTTTGAAGTGGTCGTCGTATGATTCGCAAGCTTCACGATCTTGAAGGTGATCAGCATGATTACTTCGATCCGCCCAAGCCGTCTTGTGTTCGCGGCAGCTTTCGTCGCCTTGGGCATCACCGGTCTAGGGATGCGGAGGCCCAGGCATGGTACGTGGCCGAAACGGACGTGCCGGGTCTTGCCACTGAGGCGGCGACGCTCGGCGGCGATTTTCGCGATCTCATCGGCACGCCCCGGCACTGTCCAGTGCTCTGATCGCTCACGGACGCAGATTTAGAGGTGCGGTAAGTATTCTGCGAGGTTGGCGCGACTTGCGGAACTGTCATGTGACGATTGAAGAAACGAATGGGACTATGTACCAATGAACCGATCAATACCAAAGACGGCCGCTCCTGCTGCAATCCCGGAGGCAAAGGCGGGGACTACCAACGCTGCCTTGCGAGCGCGACGTGAGGCAGCGGTGCCTCGCGGCATCAGTACGGCGACACCTTATTTCGCGGCCCGCGCGGAGGGCGCTCAAATCTGGGATGAGGAGGGCAGGCGGTTCATCGACTTTGCGGGGGGGATCGCGGTGCTTAATACGGGACACCGACATCCAAGGGTGATCGAGGCCGTGGAGCGGCAGATGAGGTGTTTCACGCATACGGCGTTTCAGGTCATGGCTTATCGCTCCTATATCGAGCTTGCAGAGCGGCTGAACGAGCGTGCACCTTTTTCTGGACCTGCGAAGAGCATCTTTCTGACCACGGGTGCGGAGGCGGTCGAGAATGCGGTGAAGATCGCGCGCGTTGCGACATCACGGAGTGGCGTGATCTCCTTTACGGGCGCTTTCCATGGTCGTACTGCACTCACCTCCGCAATGACCGGGAAGGTCCATCCCTACAAGGCAATGCCGGGGCTGCCGGTACCGGGGGTGTACCATGTCCCCTTTCCCGTGGAACATTACGGAGTGAACGTGGAGGACTCCATCCGGGCGCTAACGCATGTGTTCTCAAGCGATCTGGATCCGCAGCAGATTGCGGCAATGATCATCGAGCCGGTCCAGGGCGAAGGCGGATTTCACGTCGCGCCATTTGAGCTGCTCTCCACGCTACGGCAGATCTGCGATCGGCATGGGATCGTGCTAATCGCAGACGAGGTTCAGTGCGGATTCGGTCGCACAGGGAAGTTCTTTGGAATCCAGCATTCCGGCGTAGAGCCCGACATCGTCGCAGTGGCGAAGTCACTGGCCGGCGGGTTCCCGCTCTCGGGGGTTATTGGCCGGGCCCAGCTAATGGATTCAGTGCAACCGGGTGGGCTTGGCGGGACCTACGGTGGCTCGCCGATCGGAGTAGCCGCTGCGCTTGCCGTGATCGAAGTGATTGAGAGTGAGGGACTCCTTGAGCGAGCGAAGGCGATCGGCCGACGACTCACGGAGCGCGCGCAGGGCTTTTCGACTGATTCAAAGCTTCTACCGACAGGACACGTGCGGGGACTTGGCGCAATGGTGGCCTTCGATGTCCTCGCCGGCGAAGGCAACCGGCCGGATGGCGCAGCGGCAAAAGGAGTGACGGCGCGGGCGGCAGAACGTGGTCTGGTGGTGCTCAATTGCGGGGTTTATGGGGAGGGCATTCGTCTGCTCGTACCTCTCACCGCATCCGACGACCTGATCTCTGAAGGAATGGACGTGCTTCACTCAGCATTAGAGCTTCACTGAGATGAGTTGGGCCCTTGGGCATTGCGAACCACCGCGGTCCGGGCCACCATCGGGACAACCGGATCGCCGTGCGGCTTCCAGACGCCTCTAATATTCTCTTGGCCCATGGGCGTGATCGGCGCTGGTGTGGGTTCCCTGAGGCCGCGAGCCTGCCGTTAATGCACGCCGTTGATGCACCAGAACCCCATAAAATGCGCTGCATGTCTCTTCTACCTTCCGGTCATCGTGTCGAGCGGGTAAATCGGTCGGGGTACGCGCTCGAACCTGAATATGGAATAGTCCGAGCTGGTCACGCCGGGGCCCGAGAGGAGCACGATATGCTTGGCGACCGGCTCGAAGCCTGCCCGGAAGTGTTGACGGGACTTGATGAGCAGATAGCGCTTCGTGGTGGGCTCAATTCCCGCGTGGCGGAACACTCCGAGATCGAAGGGTTCCATCCGTTCAGAGCAGACCAGGATCTCGGCTGGTCCAATATCAAGCACGGCAGACAGCCCGTGACTGAGGATAAGGCCCGTCTTCATCGGGCAAGTAACCTTGTAGCGCCCGTCAGTGATGCGCCGCACCGTCCCGCTCAATTCAAGGGGTCGGCCCCGAAGCCCCAGAGCGGGCATGGGCGTCTTGCCGCCGAGCTTCACGGTGAGGCGAGCGCCAATGCCTGCCCGCGCCAGCTCCGTAACTGTTTGCGGATCCCAGATCGGGCCGACCGCCATGTCAGAAAGGCCAGCCTTCAGGGCTTCTTTCACCGTTTCCATCACGTCCTGAGTCCCCCCAGAGGACACATTGTCACCGTGGTCCACCAGAACGATGGGACCGCCTTCGAGGGACTTCGCATGGGCCAGAGACGAAGCCAGCGGCTCTATTTGAAAAACGAAGTCAGTGCGGCGCCGCCACGCTGCGCTCAGAAGGTCGTCACACAGGCGCTCCGCTGCGGCGGCGGCATGGGGGCCGGCGACGATCACCGCGGAAAGGCCGACATGAGGAATGTCAGCCATGGGGAAGCCGCCGAAGACGGACGCATTCAGCACCTCTTCGCTGCGTTCGGCCGCCAGCGCCCTGTCCATGATGCTCTTCATCGGCTCGACGCTTGGGCTTTGTTTGAGGGTGTGGGTCAGCATAGGCCTGCGGCCCCAAATCATTACAGGGTCGATCTCGCCCTTCATCGCGCGTAAGAGCGTGCGCCCGGCGCGCGCTCCGGTCTCGCGCATATCTACGTGCGGGTAAGTGCAGTAGCCGGTGATTACCGTGGCGTTCTCCACCATAGTGGCGCTAAGGTTGGTATGAAAATCGAGCGCGACGGCGATAGGAAGGCCAGGAGCGATGGTGCGCACACGCCGCAGAAGTTCGCCTTCACCATCATCGTAGCTCTCTGTCACCATGGACCCGTGAAGATCCAGGAAGAGTGCATCGCACCCTTTGCGCACGGCCTCACAGATGGCGTGCGCAAAATGCTCGAAGGCTGCATCCGCCACAGGACCGCTCGGTGCCGCATCCCCCGCCACGGGCACGACGAGTTCCGCGCGCTCGCGCTGGGCCAGCTCGATATAGGCGGCCATGCTCGTATTTGTACCAGCGTACCTTTCGATCGCCTCGGCGCCCGCCGCTGGTATGCCGCCAGACTCGCCGAGCGCGAAGGAGGAGAGGGGGGTGGGAATCGGTGAGAAACTGTTGCTCTCATGCTTCATCATAGCGGCGACGAAACGCATGTGGACTCTCCTTGCGTGGCTAACCGAAGCGCGGGTTGCATGACGATGCAACCGTAGGGTTCATCGGAAGGCGCAAAATGCAGTTTATCTACCTTTGCGCTTGGCTGTCAGCGTCACTCGAGCAGGGCGCGCCCTCGCCAAAATGTCGGGTGGCTTGAGGGGTGCCCCAGTTACGCAATCCGCGATGACTCCCGGACTGTATTGAAAGCATCAGCTGTACGCATCCCGGGCGATAATGCTGTTGGCCAGCGGCACGGCAGACAGAGTGGTAGCCCGTGCTACGCTCTGGTCGGTAAACCGGGTCTTCTTCATAGCTTCCCCGCACGCCCATGGAAATCATCCTCTCAGAATCAGCTGGTCTTCAAGATGCTAGGCAGGTCACATCCGCCAGGAAGCATTGGTCGGCTTTGAAAATTGTGCCCAGCGTCGCTGATACTCCTGCACGTAGTGCCGAAGCGAGCGCATAACAGTGGTGAGGCTCACGGCCGCCCCACGTGCCGCCACCATCGCCGACAAGCTGCGGTCGCTCCGCCACGACTGAGACACTACCGCGCGGGCAGGCGCGTTGACGCCCCTGCGAAGCCGGCATATGCTGCACTACTTGCTTCGAGTCAATGCTATCGATAATCAATAAGGGTCAGTGAGTAACTCGTCGGCGACACGATCAGCGCGCTCGCTCTGGGCGGCGAGCTGTGCTCCGATCGCGCCCCGCTCGCAACTCTGCGCGGATGCGCGCGCAGAAATCGTGGTGATCGGCGCCGGCTACAGCGGCCTCTCCGCTGCGCTGCACGCAGCCGCTGCCGGCCGTGATGTGTTGGTGCTCGAGGCGGAGGAGATCGGTGAGGGTGGCTCGGGGCTCAACGGAGGCCAGGTGGTCGCGGGCCTGAAGCACGACCCCGATGTGCTCGAATCCCTGTATGGAGAGCGGGTCGGTGCGCAGCTCGCGCACTGCTCGGGCTCGGCGCCGGATGTCGTCTTCGATCTCATCCGACGGTACGCGATCGAATGCGACGCCGTCCGCACCGGTTGGCTGCAGCTCGCCGTCTCCGAACGACACCTCGAGTCGCTCGCACGGCGCGCCGCGCAATGGCGGAGCCGCGGCGCCGATGTGGCCGTGCTGTCGGATCGCGAGGCCGCGAAACTCACCGGTACCTCGCGCTACTGCGGCGGCTGGATCGATCGGCGCGGCGGCACGGTGCAACCGCTCGCCTACCTGCTCGGCTTGGCCCGGGCCGCCATGGAGAGCGGCACGCGCCTGTTCATCCGCAGCCGGGCCTCACGGCTGTCGCGCCGCGGTGACGAGTGGTGCGTCGAGACTCCCCGACACTCGGTCACTGCGCGCACTGTCATCGTGGCTACCGACGCGTACACCGATCAGGCATTCGATGCGTTAAGGCGCACGCTCATCGCAGTGCCGTCAATACAGGCCGCCACGGCGCCGCTGCCACAATACCTGCGTGCGAGTATCCTGCCCGGAGGGCAGTCGGTCTCCGACACACAGCGGATTCTGCGTTACTTCAGACTCGACGCCTCGGGGCGCCTGGTGCTCGGAACGCGCGGCTCGTACGGCGACGTCCCGATTCCCGCGGGTATCCGCGCCCACGAGCACGCGGTGCGCGAGCTCTATCCGCAGCTCTCGGGGCTGCCGCTCGAGTACCGGTGGGGAGGATTCGTGGCAATGACCCGTGACGGCATACCGCATCTGCACGAGCCCGCACCGGGGCTGCTCGCGGGCCTCGGCTACAACGGCCGCGGGGTCGCCATGGCGACCAGCATGGGGCGACTGTTGGCGCATCGGGCGCTCGGGGAGACATCCGAAAACTTGGGCTTTCCTGTTACCGCGGTGCGGCCGATCCGTCTGCATGCGCTGAGTCGCATGGGCGCGCGTGCCACCATCCGCTACCTGCAGGCCCGGGACGCGCTCGAGCGCGGCCTGCGACGCCCTCCTTCCGGAGCAGCACTCGCATGAGTGCCGCCAAGATCGGGCTGTTCGCGGTCATCGCAGTGCTCACCGCGGTGTTCCTCGCGCAATGGCTGAAACCGTCGCGCCAGCGCGGGCTGCGCGAGCGGCCCACCTGGTCCGACCTCGGCATCGGGCTATTGACCTGCTTCGGCGACGCTCTCGGCATCGGCTCGTACGCGACGACGACGGCGCTGTACAAGTTCCGCAGCCGACCGAGCGATGAGCTCATTCCCGGCACTCTCACCGTCGGCAGCGTCACGGTGGGCTTGGCCGAGACTGTCATCTTCGTTACGCTCATCACCGTCGATCCGAAGCTGCTGCTCGCCATGGTGGCGAGCGCCACCGTCGGGGCGTGGCTCGGTGCAGGCGTCGTGAGCCGCATGCGGCGACGCTCGATCCAACTCTTCATGGGCGCCGCCCTGTTGATCGCGGCAGTGTTTTTCGTGATGGGGAACCTCGGGACCTTTCCCGTCGGTGGCTCGGCCCTGTCGTTGGGCGGTTGGCGATTCGTCGCCGCCGTGGCCACTAATTTCATTCTCGGCGCGCTGAGCACCATCGGCATTGGCTGGTACGCCCCGACCATGGTGGTGTTGGCGCTGCTCGGTGTGAATGTGCGTGCCACCTTCCCGATCATGATGGCCTCAGGCGGAGTCATGCTGCCGGTGGCTGGCTTGCGCTTCCTGCGTAGCCGCCGCTTCGCCTGGGGACCATCGCTCGGGATCGCCACCGCCGGCGTAGTAGGCGTGCTGATCGCTGCGTTCATCGTCAAGAGCCTGCCGCTACGCACGCTGCGCTGGCTGGTTGCGGCGGTGGTCACGTACGCCGCGGTGGCGATGCTGCGATCGGCACGACGCCGATCCGTATCCCGCTCCACCGACGATCCTCTCGTGCTCTGACGCCATGGACTGGGTCTTCACGGAGTCCAACCAACGCTCCTGCGTCACGGCTCGCCAGCCCTTCGGCCGCATCGCCGTCGCCAACTCCGACGCGGCGCCAGTCCCCACGCGGCGCACTGGGCCGTGGAGCAGGCGTTGGAGAAGCTCGCGTATCCTTTCGTCTCGCACAATACCAAGGGGGCGACATATGAAGCGAAGCGCGCATGAGGCGACCGAGTCTGCGGCCGGTGTCGGTGCGCTGTCGATATCGATCGTCGCCGGGCGCACCGCGCCTGCCGGGACATGAACGCGGCCGCCGGCTTCGGAGTTCTGCCAGTCATTTGCGCAAGCAACTTACGGCGTGCTATAAAAGTTGTACCGGGCGAAAATGTAACTTCGATAATCGATAATAGAATTTGGGGTATGACCGTGTTCCGATGGCCTGAATCAAGGAGAGTTCGGAGCGTTACATGAGCTCGGATCATCAGACCGCAGAGCAGTCAGGCCTGAGCCGCACGCTCAAGCACCGCCACGTCACGATGATCAGCATCGGTGGCATCATCGGGGCGGGCCTGTTCGTCGGCAGCAGCGTGGCGATTGCCGATGCCGGTGCCGCCTCGGTGCTGAGCTACCTGGGCTGCGGGGTGATGATCGTGCTGCTGATGCAGATGCTCGGCGAGATGGCGGTGGCGCTGCCGAGCGTCCGCTCCTTCAGCGAGTTCACCCGCGCCGCGCTCGGTGAGGGCGCCGGCTTCGTGTGCGGGTGGCTGTACTGGTACTTCTGGGTGGTGGTGATACCGGTGGAGGCGATCGCCGGGGCCGTACTGCTGCACGGGTGGCTGGGGTGGCCGACCTGGGCGATGGGACTCGCGCTGATGGCGGCCATGACCGGAGTGAACCTGATGTCGGCACGCTCTTACGGGGAGTTCGAGTTCTGGTTCGCCTCGATCAAGGTCGCGGCCATCATCGTATTCATCGCACTGGCGTCGGCCTTCGTGTTCGGCTTCGCGCCGCAAGGGGATGTGGTTGCGAATCTGACCGGTCATGGCGGCTTCGCTCCGCACGGGACGCTTGCGGTGCTCGCGGCTCTCGCGACCGTGTTTTTCGCGATGACCGGTGCTGAGATCACCACCGTGGCGTCGGCGGAGTCGGCCGAGCCGGCCCGCGCGATCGCCACCATGACCCGCTCGGTGATGGTTCGGATCATGGTCTTTTACGTGCTGTCGATCCTGTGCATCGTCGCCGTAGTTCCCTGGAGCCGCGTCGTGCCGGGCTTCTCTCCGTTCACGCTCGCGTTGTTGGCAGCCGGACATCCCTGGATCGCCCGCTCCATGAGTGTGGTCATCCTGACTGCGGTGCTCTCGTGCCTGAATTCGGCCTTTTACGTGTGCTCGCGGGTACTGTTCGTGCTGGCCGAGAAGGGCGACGCGCCGAAATGGCTGGTGAAGCTCAATGCGCGGCACGTGCCGGCGCGCTCGGTGGCCGCGGGCGCGGTGGTCGGTGTGCTCGGCATCCTGGCGAACTCGGCTGCGTCCAAGAGCGTATTTGCGTTCCTGGTGAACGCCGGCGGGGCACTGATCGTGTTCGTCTACCTGCTCACCGCGGCGTCGCAGATCCGCCTGCGGTTCAAGCGTCGGCGCGAGGGCCAACCAGAAGCGGCCATCAGGATGTGGGGATTCCCCTGGCTGAGTTATGCCACGATCGCCGGATTGATCGCGGTGTGCGTGGCCATGGCGATGAGCCCGGATGCCAGTCAGCTCTATGCCAGCCTCGGGGCACTCGCACTGGCGGTGACGGCTTATGCGCTGCGCAGGCGGGCGGTGCCGCAAACAAAGCGCGATCCGGCGGGGGACAGCGCTTGATCCGGCGGCGAGCTCGTGCCATCTGTGTGTGCGTGCCGGGTCGAGGCGGGAGGGGGCAGCCGCATGTCTTGGAAAGTCGCTTCGGTGAGGCTCGGTGTCTGAATCCGGGAGCATACCGGTCGCTCGCCGGGGCGATCGGCTGTATCGCTTCGCGTATCGCTACAGTGAGTTCCCGGGCTGCAGAGGCGTGACTGTCTTCGGCCAGCAAAGGATTGCACAGTGCCGTCATTCGTGATGCTGGGGGAGAACCCGTACCCCGTCGGGGGGCCATCAAGATCTTCATATACGCGCTTGGCGATAATCGGTAGCATGAGCGCGCTAAGGCGCCGCCAGAGCCCATAAGGGGCGATCGTAATGTACGATGACAAGTCGCAATTGGGGGGCACTATATGGGCTTCGATAAGATGGCTGTTCATTCGCCCGGGCTGCGTCGCTACGGGGCCTGGTACGCGCTGGCAGCGCTTGCGCTGACGATCCTGCCGGCGGTTGCCGCTGCCGATGAACCGCAGCTCCAGGAAATCGTCGTCACCGCGACCCGGCGCGCGGAGAGCGAAAGCCACGTGCCCATCAGCATGATCGCGCTCACGCGGAGTGCGATGGATGATCGCGGCATCAAGGACTTCGCGGACGTCGCCCGTTTCACCCCCGGCGTGACGATCGACAGCGGAATCGGAAACACGAATACCATCACGATCCGCGGCATCGGCTCCTCAGGCGGCGCCGGGACCACCGGCATCTACATCGACGACACGCCCATTCAAATCCGCGGGATCGGATTCGGCCCCGACGATGCCTCGCCGCAGATATTCGACCTGGCTCGCGTCGAAGTGCTGCGGGGGCCGCAAGGTACGCTGTTCGGCGCCGGCTCCGAGGGCGGCACGGTACGCTACATCCTAACGCAACCGAGCCTGACTACGTCCAGCACCTACATGCGTAGCGAGATCTCCGATACCGAAGACGGCACTCCGAGCTACGAAGCCGGCGTCGCTCATGGCGGCCCCATCGTTGACGGTGTCCTCGGCTTCCGGGCGGATCTGTGGTACCGGCACGATGGCGGATGGATCGACAGGGAGGACCCCTTCACCGGCCAGATCGTGGACCCCAATGACAACTACGGCGGCTCCATGATGGCGCGGCTTGCCGCCATCTGGCAGCCAGTCTCGGGCCTGACGTTTACGCCGAGCATCCTCTACCAGGGCAGCGACTTCCACGACACCGACGGCTACTGGCCCATCCTCTCGAACCCTGGTAATGGCCAATTCGTGAGCGGCAATCCCGATCGCCGTCCGGTTCCCGATCACTGGTATCTGTCATCCTTGAAGATCGCATGGGATCTGGGCAAGGCGCAGCTCATCTCGGTCAGCTCTTACTATCATCGCGCAGAACAAGACGGATACCAGGGCACGCTCTACGATCTCGGCTACTTCCAGACGTTCAATTGGCCGGCCGGCGCGCCGAACGGGACGCCAACTCCCTTCCTCGATCCGAGCCTCTATCCGCTCATCGATTCCACCGGCGTTCACCTGCCCCCGAGCCTGTACGACTACCGGTCACCGGCGACGATCACCAACGGGCAGACGAACTGGACGCAGGAGATCCGTCTGCAGTCGAGCGATCCCGCGAGCCGGCTCACCTGGACGCTCGGCGCCTTCTGGTCGCTCGATCGCGTGAAGAGCATCGAGCAGATCTACGACCCGGGGATCAACACCTTCTTTACGACGATATTGGGTGTCACCGGCACCGGTCCACTCGTTTTTGACTCGCCGCTGCTGCCGAATGGCGATGACTACTACAACCTCAATATCGGTTACGACCGACAGCTCGCCGGCTTCGGCCAGTTGAACTATAGACTCATCGGCGGGCTGTCGGCCATCGCCGGAGTGCGCGTCTCGAAGACGAACTTCACTGCTTCCCAGTACGCCAACGGGGCGCAGAACTACGGACCGTCCTCCGGCTCCGGCTCGGCGAGTGAGACTCCGACCACGCCTAAGTTCGGGCTCCAGTGGCAGATCAACAACGCCAACATGGTATACGCCACCTATGCAGAGGGCTTCCGCATCGGCGGCTCCAATCCGCCGCTCCCGCCTGCTTGCGGGGCCGATCTCGCGCATATTGGCATAAGCGGCGAGCCGGAAACCTACAAGTCGGATACAACCAAGAGCTACGAGATCGGCGCGAAGAACAACATCGCGAATCGAGTGCGGCTGGCTAGCAGCGTCTACTACATCAAATGGGAAGGGATCCAACAGAATGTGTATCTGCCGGGCTGTGGCTTCCAGTTCACCGGCAACTTCGGCGAGGCGATCTCCAAGGGATTCGATCTGCAGGCGGACTTTCTGCTGGGACACGGGATCTCACTCCAGACCACCGTCGGACAAAACACAGCCCGTTTCAGCGCGAACTCGCCGGAAAACCTGGTGGTGAAGGGTGATGCCATCTCGGGTTTCTCCGGCGCGCCCTCGCCCTGGACCGCGAGCGCAGGCGCACAGTATGCATTCCTGGTCGGCGAGCACGCTTCCTTCATCCGCCTGGACTGGGAATACGCGCAGCGCAGTCACCTGCTCACCGCTGGCGAGGATCCGAACTCGTCGCAGTACGATCCGTTCGAATTCACGACGCCGACGACGCACTTCGCCTCGCTACGTCTTGGAACGAACGTTAGCGAGTGGGACATTCAATTCTTCATCGATAACCTGCTCAATACTGATGTAATGACCAACTACGCGCAGAGTGATGAGGATGAAGCCAATCCGAATGGCTCGCCGCCGCCGCTGCTGTACGGTGTGCAGACATTCCGCCCCCGCACCTATGGGATCGATGTCCTATTCCACGGACATTGAATAGTTGCGAAGGGTTGGAAAGCCGGCGATGTCGCGGACCGCTGTAGCACGATGGGCGCGTTTGGATTGAAGGCGGTGACGTGGGCATCGATGAAAGCGTAGCGGTCGGTCTGCTTTCGGCGGAGCATGACGGGCGGCTGCACAGGTTCCTGCGCAGGCACGTTCGCAACGCTACGGATATACCGGAAAAACAACAGCCTCGTTCGAGGCGGGGGAGTTCTCATGCGTCGAACTCTTGCAGTGGCTATCCCTCTATTCGCCATCGTTCAACTCGCGGCCGCCGACTGAGAAGCGATACATGGGATGCGAGCCCCTTCGTGGACGGTGCCCGGTACCTATGGATTCGAGGCGATAAGGCAGATTTCCATGCGGCCACGCACGATCGGCGTCGATGTCACTTAGAACTTTTAAAGTCGGGCGCAGATCGAATCCGCGGCCTCGTGAACGGAGCGTACTCATGAAACGTCAGAGTTCCGCGATCGTACTGTTGGTTTCGATCGGAGCCCTCTCGGTCGCAGCGGCGGGCGAGCGGTTGCATTTTGTCGAGCATCCGGTGAATGAGGTCACGACGCGCGCGGGCGGGAGCGCGGACGCCCGCGGTAATCTGCTGACGTTTGCAAATCCCGTATTCGATTCGGCCGATAGGCGGCAGGTCGGCACGGACAACGGCTTCTGCATCCGGGTGGTTCGCGGGAAAAGCTGGGAATGCTTCTGGACGCTGCTGCTGCGCGACGGGCAGATCACCGTGGAGGGTCCTTTCCTGGATGCCGGCGACTCCCGCCTCGCGATCACGGGGGGTACGGGACGCTTCACTGGAGCGAAGGGCGAGATGACGCTCCATTCGCGGGCGCCGCGATCGCAAGAGTATGACTTTATCTACAATCTCCGCTGAGGCAGCGAGATGAGCGGCGAGAAAGCGGCGGCCAACGAGGTCATCGCGAGCCGCCTTCCGGCGGCGGTTCCGTGGGGCGTTGCGCAGGCGACCGGGATCTTCCCCGCTCGGGCGGAGAACGCCGAGATATGGGATCTCGAAGATCGGCACTACATCGACTTCGCCGCGGGGATTGCGGTGCTGAATGCGGGGCATTGCCATCCCCGGGTATTGGTCGCCGCCCGGAAGCAGATGGAAGCCATGGGCGGATTCCAGTGCATATTGCTGCAGCGCGACCGGGGACTGCCCGTTCAGTCCGGCCCGGACGCGCCTATCCAGGGGGTGTACCGTGCCGCCTCGGATGACCGCAAGGACGGGGAGGCGGTGGGGTGGTGATCGTGATTCGATGGCGCGGGGCGGGGAGACTCTGGAAAAATCGTATCGGCGATATCGCCCGGGAGGTGCTGGATGGCTCGTGAGATCACGCGTCGGGATTTCTTGAACGGCATGGCCATTGCCACGGGCTCGCTGCTTCCGCTCGCGCATGCGCAACGCATCGACGCAAACATTTTCGTTCCGCCCCCGCCTTTGGGCCACGGTTCGGACCCGTCGGCGATGGAGCCCCTTCTCGCGCGTGGCATTACGCCGCAAGATCCGCGCTATTACCCGCCGGCGCTGCTGGGAATGAGAGGTAGCCATCCGGGCTCGTTCGAGGCGGCTCACGCCGTGCGGGACGCTGCCTTCTGGAAAACGGCGGGCAATGTTCTCGATACGGGTGAAGAGTACGATCTGGTGGTAGTCGGTGGAGGAATCAGCGGCCTGTCAGCGGCCCATTTCTATCGCGCTCGCGCCGGCGCCAACGCGCGCATCTTGATACTCGACAATCACGACGATTTCGGCGGGCATGCCAAGCGCAACGAAGTATATATCGATGGCCGCATGCTGCTGATGAATGGCGGTACGCTCGGCATTGACAGTCCTTATCCGTATAGCGCTGTCGCGAACGGGCTATTGGAATCGCTCGGGGTGAATCCGCCGGAGCTCGCCAAAGAATGCGACGACCCAGGGGTCTACTCCTCGCTCGGATTGCGATCCGCCGTCTTCTTCGATAGGGAGACCTTCGGCGCCGATCGCCTCGCGGTCGGAAACCCGGGTGGCGGTTATGCCAGCCGGCGAGCGCATCCGACGGCCGCCGAATGGGAGCGGTTTCTCGCCGAAACGCCGCTATCTGCGGAGGCACGGAAGGACATTGTGCGGCTGGAAACCGCCGACGTCGATTACATGCCCGGCCTCACCTCTGCGCAGAAGAAGGACCGCCTCTGGCGAATCAGCTACAAGGATTTCCTGGTCCAGTTCGTCAAGGTCCACCCGCAGGTGATCGCCTTTTACCAGACGCGCACCAACGGCGAATGGGGCGTGGGGATAGACGCCATGGGGGCGCTGGACATGTGGGCTTTCGGATTGCCCGGCTTTCAGGGGATGCATCTTGAGCCCGGCGCCACGGCGCACATGACCTATACAGCCCGAGGCTATTATTCGACTGGAGGCTCCTATAGATTCCATTACCCCGACGGCAACGCTTCGATCGCCCGGCTGCTGGTGCGGGACTTGATCCCCGAAGCAATGCCCGGCCACACGGCCAAGGATATAGTGACCGCTCGCGCGAACTATGCGCGGCTCGATCGGCCTGGCTCGAACGTGCGCATTCGCCTGAACAGCCCGGTGGTGCGCGTCCGGCATCTCGGCGATGCGGCCACGACCAAGCAGGTTGAAGTGGCCTACGTGAGCGGCGGCAAAGTCCACACTGTCCGCGGCAAGGGCGTCGTCCTGGCGTGCTGGAACACGATGATTCCCTGGCTCTGCCCTTCGCTGCCGGAGAAGCAGAAAAAGGGTTTGCTCTACCTCGTCAAAGTCCCTCTCCTCTACACGACCGTGGGCCTTCGCAACTGGAAGGCATTTCATAAATTGGGGGTGGAATACGTGAGCGCGCCCGGCAGCTACTTCACTGACGTCAGCCTCAATCCCATTGTCAACATTGGCGATTACAAGAGCCCGACGTCTCCCGATGAGCCCACTTTACTGCATCTCACGCGAACCCCGTGCCAGCCGGGTCTTTCCGCGCGGGAACAGTATATCGCCGGGAGAATGGAGATCTTTGCCACGCCGTTTTCCACTTTCGAACGGCACGTCCGCGATCAATTGGGACGCACGCTGGCCGGCAGCGGATTCGATCCGGAGCGCGATATCGAGGCAATCATCGTCAACCGCTGGTCGCACGGTTACGGCTACGAGTACATTCCGCTCTTCGACCCCGATTGGCCGCACGACGAACGGCCCAACATCATTGGACGAAAGCCGTTCGGCCGGATCACGATCGCCAACACCGACTCGGGGGCGACCGCCTACACGAGCGTTGCCATCGATGAGGCTCATCGCGCGGTAGGTCAGCTGCTCGCCAACGAATCGGCGGAGAAAGCCGACAATCACCCCACCGCGGCGGTAGGGAGTGCTGTTTGAGCAAAGGAGGCAATCGGCGAGGTCGGCGCCGGCCTGCCGCGCCCTGTGGCGGTGAATTCCCCGCAGCCATCGGCTGTACAGCTCTGCGGGCCTGCACAGCGGCGGGCTCCGCCTTCGCGAGGCTATTTGCGTGGCGAATATTGGTGGCGGATATTAGTATTGACCGATAGAAGGGGGACGATCTTTAGATTCACGTGAGTCCGGTCGATCATTCCGTTCGCGGCGCTCGGGGCGAGAGGCTCGTTCATGGGGGCAGGCGCATGCCTTGGAAAATGTCTTCGTTGATGTCTCGCGGAATGATCGCCGCCGCTCTGGCGTGCAGCGCCCTCGGCATCGCGCACGGGGCGCTCGCCGTGCAGGCGCCGGCGGGCCTGACTGCGGTCCGCGCCAACTGTGCCGAATGTCATCGCGAGGTCTCCCCCGGCGCTTTCGATCGCATCAGCGAGGAGCGCAAGACTCCGGAAGGCTGGGCGATGACGATCTTTCGGATGCGCCAGGTGCATGGAGTCCAGCTCACCTCACAGGCCCAGGCCACGATCATCCAGTACCTGAGTGATGTGCAGGGCCTCGCCCCCTCGGAAGTGCGGGCCGGCAGTTACGCTCTGGAGCGTCGTCCCAACGTGCCGGACCTGAAACTCCCGGACAACCTCAACATGATGTGCGGCCGGTGCCATAGCGTGGCGCGCATCGTACTGCAGCGGCGCACCGCGGCCGAATGGCGGAAGCTCGCCGCCTTTCACGTCGGAGAATGGCCCTACCTGGAGTACGAGGACGGCAGTCGCGATGTCGCCTGGTGGCGGATCGCCAGTACTCAGCTCCCGGTCAAGCTGGCCGAGCTCTTTCCGCTGCATGCCGCCGCGTGGCAGCAGTGGAAAGAGCGCGCGCATGCGAGCTTCGCGGGGGAGTGGATCGTGCATGGCGAGACGCCCGGCCGGGGAGTCTATTACGGCGCGGCGCGCGTCAGGCGAACGGCTGAGGATCGCTACCGCGCAAGCTACCAGCTTCACTACGCGGATGGCGCTCGCCTCGACGGCTCATCCGATGCCGTTGTCTATACGGGATTTCAGTGGCGCGGCACAGGCACCCTGGGCGGCAAACCGGTACACGAGGTGTATTTCGCTTCCGCGGACGGCGCGCGGATCCACGGCCGGTGGTTCCTGGTGGATCGAGCGGAGATTGGTGGAGACTGGTTTGCCGCGCGCTCCACGGGGGCCGCGAAGATCATGGCTGTCGTCCCGAGAGCGCTCAAGGCAGGGACGACGCAACGGGTGATCCTCGTTGGCAGGGGGCTGCGTGGCGCCATCGACCTCGGGCCCGGGATGAAATCCAGTATCGTGGCGCGCAGGCCATATGGCCTGATCCTCACGGTCAGTGTCGCTGCCAATGCAGCGCCCGGGTACCGCACCGTACGTGTCGGGGATACGCGCAGAGCTGACCGGGTGGTCGTTTACCGGCACGTCGATCGGCTCGAAGTCGAACCGGCGTCCGCAATCGCGCGCGTGGGGGGTGGAGCCGTCGCGCCGGTTGACGCGCAGTTTCAGGCCATTGGCTATACGAATGTGACTGGCGCAGACGGCAAAGTCACCTCGGTGCGCCTCGAGGCGATGCCGGCAACCTGGAGCGTGGAGCCGTTCGATGCCGCGGCTGCGAAACGCGACGATGTCCGGTTCGCGGGCACCCTGAATCAGGACGGCCTGTTCCTGCCGGCCGGAGGCGGGCCGGATCCGGCTCGCGCGTTCTCCGACAATAACACCGGCGATCTGTTCGTCGTTGCGACCCGCAAGGAGGGCAAGGGTGTCGTCGAGGGGAGGGCGCGCTTGGCGGTGACCGTGCAGCGCTGGGTCGATCCCCCGATCTACTGATGGAGTGAACCGATGATTTTCGACTCCGCCAATGCCCATCTCGTCCCGCTCGCCGGGCGTACGATGGTGCTGCACGTGCCGACGACCGCGCTGTTCGAGCTCGACGAGCTCGGCGTCGCGGTGCTGAGCGTCCTTGAGGCCGAAGCGGAGCTGGATACCGAGCAGATCCGGGGGAGATTGTCGGAGCGCTTCACGGGCGAGGCCGTTGGTGAATGCATCGACAAGCTGATGCAGCTCCACATTCTCAGGTCCGAGGACGGGAGCCGGCCGATCAATCCTTCGGGCGTCCGTGTCGAAGCCTATCCGCTGAGCACGATCGTTCTCAATGTCAACACCGGATGCAATCTGGCCTGCCGCTATTGCTACAAGGAGGACCTCGCCGTTCCGGCGCAGGGAAAGCGCATGGGGATGGATGTGGCGGCACGCAGCGTCGATCTGCTGCTGTCACAAGGGAGCTCGCGCGAGCGCGTGAGCATCGTATTCTTCGGCGGGGAGCCCCTCACCAACATGCCGCTGATCCGCCAGGTGGTGGACTACGCCGAGGGGCGTGCGCAGGAGCTCGGGAAAAAGGTGGACTTCGCGCTCACCACCAATGCCACGCTCCTCACCGAGGAACTCATCGGCTACTTCGACGCGCACCATTTCGGGCTTTCGGTCAGTATGGATGGCCCCAAGGTCGTGCATGACCGTAACCGCCGCACCGTTGGCGGGCACGGCACCTACGAGGTGGTTGCGCGCAAAGTGCGCATGCTGCTCGCGCGGTACCGCTCAAAGCCGGTGGGCGCACGAGTGACCCTGACTGCCGGCACGACCGAGGTCGAGGCCATCCACGAGCATCTACGGGACCAACTCGGCTTCCACGAGGTCGGCTATGCGCCCGTCACCGCCGGTGAGAATACCGGGCTTGCGCTCTCGGAGGCGGAGCTGGCCGAGGTGTATGAGGGGTTTGAGCACCTCGGCAGCCAGTATCTCGCAGCGGCGTTGGCGGGCAGAAACAACGGCTTTTCCAACATGCACCAGCTGATGACCGACCTGCATGAGGGACGGCGCAAGGCGCTGCCGTGCGGCGCGGGAGTCGGATTGCTCGCCGTTGACCATCAGGGGGGGCTGAATCTCTGCCACCGATTCACCGGCTCCGAACTGCCGACCTTCGGGGACACCGAGCACGGCATCGCCACGGAGCGGCTCGGGGCGTTTCTCGAGCGGGCCGCCGATCGCAGCGGCACGCACTGCGAGACCTGTCACATCCGCAACCTGTGCGCGGGCGGTTGCTATCACGAGTCCTACGTGCGCTACGGCGATCCGCACCATCGCACCTATCATTACTGCAACCTGCTGAGGCGCTGGGTCGATTTCGGCATCCGCGTGTACGCCGAGCTCAGTGCCCGCAATCCAGATTTCTTCACTACTCACATTGCGCCGAGGAGGGCCGCATGAGCGGACTCAAATCCATCAACCAGAAGGCCGAGCTGTTGCTCGAGGCGGCCGAATCGGGTCACGTCGAGGAAGTCACCGCGATGGAGACCATTGCCGGATGCGCCACCACCTTCGATCCGGGCTGGGAGGTCGATCCGTTCGGCGGCCTCGCCTCCCTCTGTCATCCGATGGAGGCCGATCTTTACGGGTGCTCCGATCCGTGCTGGTGGCCCGCGCAGGTGCCCGACATCATCACTTACCCCAAGTGGAACGAGGACAAGCCCTCGGCGCAGCACGACTGGCGGGAGCTCGACCCGGTAGGGCCGAGCGCCGATGCCGTGTTTCCGAAGAAGTGAGGCGCAGCCGGCTGCAGAGGACTGAAATGAGCGTCAGATTCCTCGTTCCGGCCGTGCTCGCCGGCCTGCTGGCGGGCTGCGGCAGCTTCGCGCCGCAGCGCCCGGCGCATGATCTCATCATCACCGCCGCGAAGCCGGGGCAACTTTTTGTACTCGATCCGAGCAAGTTGAAGGTCGTGTCGGATTTCACGATACCTGGTGCGCACAACTATGCGACCATGATCGTGCCCTCGCCGGACGGGAAGATCGCCTATGTGATCGTCGACGAAGGGACGCGCATCGTCGGCCTGGATCTGCACACGGGAAAGGAAGTCTTCCGCGCCAACCTAAGTACCCCGGGTGAGCGCGTGCAAAGCATCGCTTTCGACGTCACCCCGGACGGTAAGGAACTGGTTGTTTACGATTTGCGGACCCTGTTCGGCATAGACGCGTACACGGTCGAGCCGCCGCAATTCGCCATATTCAGCACGGCGGGTGGCCTGTACGCGACACCGCTGCGGAAGTTTCCCGCGCCGCGGCGGATCCAGGGGCTTCTGGTGAGCAAGGACGGCCGAAGCTTCTATGCGTTTTGGCCCGATGTCTATCACTTCGATCTGAAAACGGGACGCCTGCTCGATGAGCACGGCCTTCTCGACTGGGGGCGACCGAATCACTCCAGCACGGATCTGAGCATCAACTCCCCGGCGAGCGAGCCGACGGGGATTTATTCCCTTCCCCTCTATTCGACCCTGACGGGCCCGGGATTGCCGGCCGGTGGAGTGCGGGCGACCTCCTTGATGACTCTCGATCTGCGTACGGGCAAGCTCGAGTACCACGACATCAGTCGCACAGCCCCGAACATCTTCTCGACGATCATCAGTCCGAACCGACGCTGGGCGTACGGTGTGTTCGATGCGCTGTACAAGATCGATCTGCGCCACCGCCAGTGGGCCATCGTCAAACAGGCGCCCGTGGCCCATTCTTATTACATAGTGAATGTCTCCTCCGACGGGAAGGAGCTGTACCTGGGAGGAAACATGTGCGACATCGCCATCTATGACGCGCGCACGCTGCGGGAGAAAGGCGACATCAAGCTTCCCGGATGCGGCGACCAGGCGCTCGTGATGTCGCGCGTGATAGAGCGCCGATAGGCGGCGGGCAGCCGTCGCCGGGCGGGTATCCGTGAGTTTCCGGTGGCTGTGGCCGTACGTCAGGCGCCAGTGGGGCGCGATCCTGGCGGTCATGGCGCTCGCGGCCCTCACCTCAGCGCTCGCGGCCGCGCAACCCTACCTGTCCAAGCTCATCATCGACGATGGGCTCATCGGCAGGCATTTCGATCTCCTCGTGAAGCTGTGCGCCGCCGTCGTCGCGCTCGCGGCCGGCGGCTTTGCGCTCGGGGCGCTGAACCGGCTGCTCTACGTCCGCCTGTCCGGCAAAATCCTCTTCGCCATTCGCGAGGACGTCTACGCCCACATCCTCACCCTTCCGCCCCGGTTCTTTCGCATCCGGCCGGTCGGGGATCTGGTCACACGGCTCGACGGCGATGTCGCCGAGATCCAGCGCTTCAGCACCGACTCCGCGCTGGCGCTGGTCAACGGAACGCTGCTGCTCCTCTTCTCGGCCGCCATCATGGTGGCGATGAGCCCTATGCTGACGCTGGTCGCGGCCGGCTCGCTGCCATTGCAGCTGCTGGTGAGACACCGCGCTCGCCGGCAGGTCGCCGACAGTGCGCGCGAGGTCAGGGAATGGCGAGGCACCATCACCGACTTCCTGGTCGAGACACTCGGGGCGGCGAAGGCGGTGCAGGGCGCTGGCGCCGAGCATTTCGAGCGCGAGCGACTCGGGACGCTCAACCAAGGGTTGCTGCGCCGGATGATCCGCCAGCAGCTGGTCGGGTACACGATCGGCGCGCTCACGAGCTTGCTGTCTCACCTGACCACCGCGAGTGTATTCATCGCCGGCGGCTGGGAAGTGATCCACGGCTCGCTCACCGTGGGCACTCTGATCGCATTCACGGCCTACCTCGCGCGCGGTACGGGCTCGGCGGCGTCGCTCCTCGGGTTGTACACCGCCTACCAGCGGGCAGGCGTGAGCCTGAAGCGTGTGCAGGAATTGAGGGATGCCGAGCCCATGCGGGCCCGCGGCCAGGGCGCACGGTCTTTGCCGAGCCCCGCCGGCGCGATTTGCCTCCAGCACGTGAGCTTCCGTTACGCCGACGGCGCGCGGGCCGTGCTCGAGGATCTCACCCTGGAGATCGAGGCCGGCTCCAAAGTGGTGCTGTTCGGGGACTCAGGGGCCGGCAAGTCGACTCTGGTGGACCTGCTGCGCGGCTTTGGCGAGCCTGGGGCGGGGCGGATCGTGCTCGATGGACTCGATCTGCGCGAATACGACATCCGTTCCGTCAGGCAGCGCATCCCCGTACTCGAGACCGATCCGGTGCTCTTTCGCGGCACCATCATCGAGAATTTGCGCTATGGGAACTTCGATGTACCGGTCGCGCGGGTGCTCGAAGCCGCAAGGCATACGGGCGTGGAGCGCTTCGTAGCGGCGCTACCGCAGGAGTACGCCACCGAGCTCGGAGCGCGTGGCGCGGGCCTCTCCACCGGGCAGCGGCAGCGGATCGCCGCCGCCCGGGCGCTCCTCGGCGCGCCCTTTGCGCTGGTGCTCGATGAGGCGACCAGCAACCTCGATGCGGCCGCGGCCCGCAGCATGCACGAGCTGATCGACCGGATCTTCGCGCGCCAGACGCGCATCGTGATCACCCATTCCCCGCAGACCGTGCCGCGGGCCGACCGGGTTCTGCAGTTGTGCGACGGCCGGATCATCGAGCGACAGCGAGCTTGCGCCCATGCCTGAGCGCGCGTGGAGAGTCGCGGTCCTCGACAGCGGGATCGGACCGCTGCCGGTGTCAGCCCTCATGCGGGTCGCGCGGTTCGTCCTGGAGGGGGATCGAGTTGTCCAGTGTCCAGCGGTCGACGACCCCGTCGGTCACGGCACGGCCGTGGCCGGGATCATCGTGAGCGCGGGCCGGCCGGTGGAACTGTTGATCGCCCAGGTGTTGAATGAGCGCGGCCGCTGCACTGCGGCAACGCTTGCGTCCGCGATCGACTGGGCACTGGGAGAGCGCGTCGACCTGCTGCATCTCAGCCTGGGATTGCCGCATGACCGCGCCGTTCTGCGGACCGAAGTCTCCGCGGCGATCGCGGCCGGGGTGCTCGTGGTGGCTGCCGCGCCCGCCAGGGGCCCGACAACCTACCCGGCGTACTATCCGGGGGTGATTCGCGCGACAGGCGACGCGCGCTGCGGTGGCGAGCAGATTTCGTTTCTCGACAGCGCAGCGGCCGACTTTGGGGCTTGCCCCGTGCATCGGGGCCCGTCGGGCAAGGTCGCGCGGGGCGCAAGCGTTGGCGCGGCGCATCTTTCCCGGTACATCGTGAGTCACGCCGCGGCTGGACTTACCGCCGTGCAGCTGTACGAAGTCCTGGTACGGAATGCCACATTCCATGGACCGGAGCGACATCACCCGGTGGCGAGCCCATGCAGCTCCTAACGCCCAGGGGAGGGTGAATGCGACCCACCGCGGGTATCGGCGTATTGGGGGCCGGACCCGCTGCTGTTGCAACGGCTTGCGGGTTGCGGCGGCTCGGCCATGACAGTGTACTGATCGGTACATCCCGCAATACGGCCGTGGAGGCGATGTCCGAACGTACGCTGGCACTGCTGCGGCAGAACGGTCTCATCACCGCCGCGGCGACAGTGCGCGGTCCGGCTGAGCGCACCGGCACGTGGGCCGGCGAGGCGCTCCTCGGGGGCGGGGAATATATCGCGGATCGCGCCGAGCTCGACGCTGCGCTGCTCATCGATGCCGCTTCCACCGGCGTTGTTGTTCGCAACGAGCGAGCGCTGCGCTACGAGCGCCTGGGGCCACTTTGGCGGGTGCGCGGCGAGCGCGAGGAACTGCTCTGTCGTGTGCTCATCGATGCGCGCGGCCGGCGTGCACAGCGCCCCGTGCGCAAGGGGCCTGAGCTGATTGCCGTCTGCCAGCGCTTCCAGCTCCGAGAGGGGGGCCGACTGCTCACGCGGATCGAGGCCGCCCCACAGGGCTGGTGCTGGCTGGCGATCAGGGGAGGGACAGGCTGGCTTCAGGTGACCTCGTCGCGAAAGGAGCCGTCTCTGCGCCTGGGAGTCAGGCAGCATCTCGGCCGCTTCCTCGCGGCCGTGCCGCATCTGGCCGCGGCTTTATCCGATGCTGCGCCGCTTGGCGCGCCCGTGGCGCGTGCGGCGACCGCGACGCTGTCGGCGGATACGCAGATGGCCGGTGTGTTGCGCGCCGGCGACGCGGCTCTGACGCTCGATCCCCTGTCGGGCCAGGGAGTCTATGAAGCTCTGCGATCGGCCCAGATCGCGATTGCGGCGGCGCACACCTTCCTCACCACCGGGCAGTGGCAGCCCGTCGAGCAGTTCCTGGGCGAACGGGTGAGGGAGCTCTGGAAGCGAAGAATCGCCACGGCGGCCTTGCATTACGTGCGGCAGGCGCAGGGCACACCGACCCTCTTCTGGAGGCAGTCCGCGGCACATTATGAGTCCATCGGCCCGCCGCGCGGCGCGGGTGTTGCGCGAATCGAATGGCGCCCGGTGCTCAACGGCACGCGTATCGAGGTCCGCCGCGTGGTCGTTACACCGCGCTCCCCCCGAGGGGTCTGGCAGGTCGAGGAGGTCGATTTGCCTGAGCTGCTGGATTTCCTCGGGACCCCATCGGGCGATGTCGAGCGCGCCGCGGGCCATCTGTCGCGTTCCCCGGAGGCGGTGGCGCACGCACTGCAATGGCTGCGCGCGCAGGGGCTGTGTGGCGCTTCGGAGGCTGCAGGGCGGGTGCCGGGCAAGTGGGACGCGCGGAGCGGGTAGGTGTCATGGCTTCAGGCCGCCCGGAGCTCCTCCACGGCGCGCCAGGCCTCATCGATCGCCTCGTGAAGATAGGCGTTCCAGCCCGCGTCGCTGTTCGCAATCGCTACGTTGCCGAAGCCCCGGCGCGCGATGACGTAGGGCATCGGATTGGTGCGCTTGTCGAACAACGTGTCGAAGGTATACGCATATCCGTGAGGCCAGCGATTGACCGTGATGGCGGCGATATCGCGCGCCGCACCGAAGCCGCCGGCGCCGAGCATGCGCGTGAGCTGGTCCACGACCTCGGCCTCGTATTCCGCGAATGTCGTCGTGAGTAGCTCGTAGCGCCCGACCTTGTATTGCTCGACGTCCGAGAGCCCCTGGTTCGGCGCCAGCGGCACGTGGATCATATGTATCAGGATGGGCTCGTCCGGCGAGCGTGGATTGCGATAACCGCCCATCGCGACCGGATAATCCAGCTTGACGTCGCAGAAATAGGCGTGCGGGCTGTTGATCTTCTCGACGCCGAGCCTGGTAAAGGAGCGCCAGTTGCGCAGTGCGACGTTGACGTAGACCAGCGGCTGCTTCACGGCCAGCTCGAGCGCCTGGCGCTGCACGAGCGGCAACTGCGGCATGATGTGCGGGATCATCCGATTCCAGCACGCGAGCACGCAATGCCGCGCGCGTACCCGCCGTAACTGGCCGGCGCGCACATAGCCGACATCGACGCCGCCGGGGCGATCCACGATCTTGACGGCTGTGGCCTTCAGTCGCAGCCGCACCGGGCTGCCGGGGTCGTCGAGCTTCGCGTAGTCGAAGTCCGCGAGCACCACATCCTCCATGGTGTGCCCTGGGGCGACCGCGGGGATGAGGCTACGTGCCAGAAGTCGCACGATCGACGCGTTGCCGTCCGGGAAGTGATAGATGTAGGGCTCGCTGTAAGCCGGGTCGATCTCATCGTCGAGTCCCAGGCCGGCAAAGCCCGGATAGCGGCTGCTCAGCGCGCCGTACGCCGGCACGATATCCGGACCCATCCCCCAGAAGTCCTTGGTGGAGCCGTCGAAGAATTTCACCGCTTCGGTGCCGAGGCCGGCATCGCGGATGAGATAGTCGCGGTAGCTCACCCGGCGCAGGTAGGCGAGCTTCTCGGTCTTCGATTTACCGGTCAGGTAGTCACGATGATGCGTGTACAGGGCGATGAGCCGAGCGCGCGCTGAGGCGGACATCGGAAACTGGGCCGTAACCGTCTCGATGGGGCGCGACGGGCGCAGCCGGCTCGCCCAGGAATCGGCACCGGTCACTGTTGGGGTACCGACGACCAGCCGGTCAAGGCCGAAGGTCGCCCGATCGAAAAACGTCGCGTTGCTCAGCCCCAGCGAGCCGTAGAGATTGCGATCGAAGTACTCCTCCCAGCGCGCCTCGCTGAGGGTCACTCCAAGCTTCGCGAGCAGCCGGCGCACCGTGGGGCTGAACATGTGCTGGGGCGACTGCAGCGACTCGCTGCCGCCGTAGCCGATCAGCCGGCGGCCGTCCACCCAGAACTCGTTTCGCCTGGCATGCCCGCCGAAGTCGTCGTGGTTCTCCACTATGAGTATGCGTGACGAGGGGCCGTGCTGCTCGCGGTAGAAGAAGGCCGCGGCAAGACCGCTGGCGCCGCCGCCGATCACGATGAGATCATACTGCTCGTCGACGGCCAAGCCGGTGATGTCGAACGACTTACCCTCGCGGGCAACCAGGTGCGCGGTTTCGAAGCAACCCGGCTCATCGCCGCGGATGCCTTCCAGCAGGGGGGGGTAGCCTGGCTCGCGGGCCCGCGCCTGCGCACGAGGGACGAGAGATCCAAGCGGAGCGAGTCCGCCTGCGACGAGGAGCGCGACGCCGTTCAGCAAGTCGCGCCGGTTGATCTTGTCGGTCATGGCGTGGGCATTCGCGGTCCGGTCACGGAATCGCGCACGCCGGCACGACGCCGGCGGCAGCCGGCGCGCGCCTCATGAGCCCTGCGAAATCACCCGTGGCGAGCACGCACGGCCATCACTTCCCGAATAGTACGATACGCCTGGTCGATGGCGATGTTCGTGTAGGCGTGGCCGTCGGAATCGGAGTTGGCGATCATGATGCGGCCAAAGGGCTTGCGGCCTATCACGCACGGCCTCTCGGACTCGGGACGGTCGAGTGGCTCGAAGAGGGCATTGTACTCGTAGGCGTAGCCATGCGGCCAGCGGTTGACCGTGATCGCCAGGATGTCGCGGGCGGGATTGAAGCCGCCACCGCCGAGAATGCGGCCGAGCAAGTCGCGAACGTTCTCCTCGAAGGTGGCGAAGGGAGTTCGGAACAGATCCCAACGGCCCGCCTTGTATTGCTCCTTGCAGGTGAGGCCGGGCTGACACGGTGTCCGCAGGAGGTGCAAGACGCAGGAGTCTTCTGGCGAGCTCGGAAAACGGTAGTCGCCGATCGAGACCGGGAAGTCGAGATCAACATTGCTGAAGTAGCCGCCGGGGCAGTAAACGGAGTTGATGCCCAGCTTCCGGAATGCTTTCCAATTCCGGATCTGGACATTGGTGTATATGAGCGGTTCCTTGACGGCATAGGCGAGCGCTTCCTTTTGCGTGGCCGACATTTCGGGACACAAGTACGGAACGACACGGTTGAAGCAGCCCATCACGCAAAAGCTCCCGCGCACCCGGTACAGCTTGCCGTGCCTGAAGTAGGCGACTTCGACCTCCTTGGCGCCCTTGGGCTCACCCGGCCGGCCGCCGAGGTTTCGCGCCCGGACGCCCGTGCTGTTCAAACGGATGCGGACGCGGTTCCTGGACCGGTCGAGGCGCCCATAGTCCATCTTGGCGGTGACGATGTCCTCCATCGTATGGCCGGGCGCCGAGCCCGGCACGAGCGAGCGGACCAGAAGGCGCGCGACGGACGCGTTGCCGTCGGGAAAATGGAAGATGTAAGGCTCTTCGGCTTGGTGAGGGAAATGGGGCAAGGGGAGGCCTTTGAAGCCCGGATATCCCATGGAGTGGCAATCGAGAGCCGAGACTGCATCGATACCGACGCAATAGAGGTCGTGTGGCGCCTGCTGGAAGAGCTTCACGACGTCGGGATGAGCCCGGGCGTGCTCGAGAAGAAAATCCTTGTAGCTGGTCTTGATGAGCTTGTCGCGGAGGGGCTTGCCGCTGAGGCCGGGCAGATAATTGACCTTCCCGTGTTGCAGACGGAGCAGGTCGCGCTTTGCCTCGGGTGCGATGGGCATCTGGCCGATCAGGCGCTCTGGAATCGGCTCCGTATCGTCTTCCTTTGTCACGGCGGCGCCCGGCAGGAGACGGTCGACACCGAAGGTTTCCCGGTCGAAGAAAACGGCGGGATGAAGGTCCATCGAAGAGTACAGTGTGCGATCGAAGTCGCGATAGAAGCGGTCGACCTCTACACCGAGATCCCGCAGAAGGCCGATGGCCTCTCGACTGTAT
Source organism: Steroidobacteraceae bacterium (assembly GCA_050739095.1). GTDB lineage: Bacteria > Pseudomonadota > Gammaproteobacteria > Steroidobacterales > Steroidobacteraceae > 13-2-20CM-66-19. Next base: position 26,453 of record JBOIAR010000033.1, read on the forward strand.
TCGCCCGGAGACTCGATCGACTGCGTGCCGGCGTACCCCAGCAGGAGCTTGCCGTCGGGCGCGTGGAATTCGTTGCGCTTGGCGTCGCCGCCAAAGTCGTCCTGATTGTCCAGAATCAGAATGCGGGCGTCCTTGCCCGTGAGCTGGCGGAAGAAATACGCCGCGGCAAGACCGCTGATGCCGCCGCCGACGACCACCAAATCGTAGCTCTCGCCCGTATCGGTGATGCTGCCGGCATGGTTCCAGAAATCCTCGTCGCGCAGCAGGTGCATGGCCTCGAACGATCCGGGATTCTCGCCTCGAATCATGTTTTCCAGGCCGGGCGGGTAGTAACGGGGATCCTCTTCGGTGATTCCCCTGGAGAGGAAATACTCCTCCGCGCTGGCATCGGCGCCCTTTTCCGAGCGCAGGGCTGCATTCATCGCCCCCGAGCCGGAGCCGAGGGCCGCCATCGCCGTCTTGTCACCCAGCAAGGCCGTGCCGACGGTGACGGCCACGCCGCTCAGGAAGTCGCGCCGATCGATGGGACAACCGGTGCCAGGGTCACTCTCTTTATTCTTCTCACTCATTTCTCAACTCATGCCCGTGCGGCGGCGGCCGCATCGCGGCCTTCGAACGCGATCAGCTCATTGATTGCGCGGTAGGCCTGGTTGATGGCCTGATCGGTATAGGCAGCGGCCGCGGCGTCGGAATTGGCGATGGCGATACGACCAAAGCGCTTGCGGCCGATCTCGCAGGGCTCCTGTCCCGCGGGCCAGGCGGGGTCCCAGAGCGGCGTGTACTCGTACGCATAGCCGTGCGACCAGCGATTGACGGTGATGGCCGCGATGTCGCGGGCCGGATCGAAGCCGCCACCGCCCAACACCCGGCTGAGCTGCTCGCGGATCTTGCGCTCGAAGGTCTCGAAGGGCGTCCCGAAAAGCTCGTACCGGCCCATCTCCTGCTGGTCTCTGGCCGAGAGGCCGGGCTTGCAAGGCGTGCGCAGCATGTGGAGGAGCATGGGCTCGTCGGGTGTCTTGGGACTGCTGTAGCCGCCGATGTCGACGACGGAATTCAGACCGATGCTGTTGTGATACATGCCCGGACAGTTGATTTCCTGAACGCCGAGCTTCGCGAATGCTTTCCAGTTCCTGATCGCCACGGTCGTGTAGATCAGGGGCACCTTGGTGGCGTAGCCGAGGGCTTGCTTCTGCTTCGAGGGAAGCTCCGTGCAGACGTACGGAATCAGCGTATTGTAGCACGCCATGACGACCACCTTGCCGCGAACGGAATGGACCTTGCCGCGCCCATCCTGCCGGATGTACGCCACTTCCACTTCTTTCGCCGTTGCTGGATCGCCCACGTGGCGCGCCCGCACGACGGGACTGTTGAGCCGAATACGCACCTGGTTCTCCGGACGGTCCAGGCGGCTGTAATCGAATTTTGCCGTGACGATATCCTCGGCCGTATGTCCGGGTGCCGAGCCCGGCACCAGCGACCGAGTCAGCAGGCGGGCGACCGAAGCGTTGCCATCGGGGTAATGGAAAAAGTAGGGCCCCTTGTGCTGCGCAACACCGCCGGCGGCGGTGAAGCTCAGCAGGAATTTGCCCTCCGGTATGCGCTTCAACCCCAGGCCCTTGAATCCGGGGCGCCCTTCAGCCCAGAGATCGAGCGCCGATACGGCATCGATGCCCACGCCGTAAAGGCCCCATGTGCTGGTCTGATAGTAGGGAATCACATCGGGATGAACCTTCACGAACTTCAGCAGGTAGTCCTTGTAGCTCATATGGGCCAGCCGCTCCTTCTTCTCGAGCTCGGTCAGCCCCGGCATATAGTCGGCGGCGCGAGTCTCGAGGCGCACGATGTCGCGCTGTGCCTCGGGCGAAAGAGGCGTCTTGCGCAGGAATGCCGTCCAATCGTCCGGGGTGCTGGTCGAGCGGCTGTAATAGCCTCCCGGATTGTCCACCACCAGGCGGTCGACGCCAAAAGTCTCCTTGTCGAAGAAGACGGCGGGCTTCAAGCCCATCGAACCGTAAAAACCCGGCTTGGCGCACTTGGCCTGCAGTACGGGTGGGTCGATACCGAGATCGCTGAAGAGTCCCGCGGCTTCGGGGCTGTAATCGAACGGGGACTCGATGCTCATCGTGCCCCCATTCATGAGGAGCAAGCGGCCGCCGATGTGAAACTCATTGCGCTTGGCGTGGCCGCCGAAATCGTCGTGATTGTCCAGGATGAGGATTCGCGCCGATGGGCCCGTGCGGGCCCGAAAAAAGTAGGCCGCGGCCAGTCCGCTGATGCCCCCGCCCACGACAAGCAGATCGTAGCTCTCGCCGGTCGGTTCGGGCTTGCCCTTCCCGCTCCAGAAATCCCCGTCCCGCGTGGCATGGGGAACCTCGAACGATCCGGGGTGATTGCCGCGCATCTGCGAGAGGACGGGAGGGTAGTACCCCGGATCGGCGGGGGTGATGCCACGCCTGAGCAGCGCTTCCCGTGCCGACTCGTCCGGGCCCTTCCCCAGGCCGGGGATGGAAGGAACCGTCAGCCCTTCATTCTTCGGCAGTGCCGCGCCCAGCGCATTCCCGGCGCCGAGCATTCCAGTGGTCACGGCAACGCCATTCAAGAAATCCCGCCGGCTGATCGGGGACTTTGTGTGGGCGAAGGGACATTTCATTTGCGGGCTCCCGTCTTTCTTCCTGTCTTCGATGGCCATGGCTACTCCAGGTTGCGGAACCATGATATTAGGGCGATGCTCACCGGCGCGCCACGCCATCACGCCGATACTAACACCGTATAGTCGCTGCGCATTGCCGCGGCGCGAACTTCATTGCAGCGAAACGGCCTCAAGTCGGCATGAGTTGGACCAGGGGCGGATGAGACGGCCGCGAACGTGGCGCGGGTGCGCGTATTCCCAAATCAGGGCGCGAGATATCCGCCGTCTCTGTATGATTGTGACCGCCAATTCGCCTCTGACGGGAGCGCAGGGGAGAGCACGCTGAGATTCGCGGATTCGTAATTTATGGCCCTGACATCCAGATTGCTCTTCATCGACGGTACATGGCGCCCCGCCGCGCTAGGCGGGACGATGGATGTGGTGGACCCTTCCTCCGCAATGGTTTTCGACAAGGTGCCTGCCGCTACGGCGGAAGACGTCGACGCCGCCGTGGGGGCGGCGCGCCGCGCGTTCGATCTCGGGCCCTGGCCGCGATGGACGCCGGTCGACCGCAGCCGCGTGTTGCGGGGGATGGCCGCGCACCTTCGCGACCGTCAGCAGGAGCTCGCCGTCCTGGAGGTGCGCGACAATGGCAAGCCGCTGGCGGAAGCGGTGTTGGACATCGTCGATGCCGCGGGCTGCTTTGAGTTCTACGCCGAACTCGCCGAACAGCATCCGGCGTGGCAACCCGAGGCCCTGAGCGTGGCCGATCCCCGCTTCTCGTCCACAGTGGTTCACGAGCCGGTGGGTGTGGTCGGTGCGATCATCCCGTGGAATTACCCGTTGCTGATGGCAGCCTGGAAGGTAGCTCCTGCGCTCGCGGCGGGATGCACCGTGGTGCTCAAACCCTCCGAGCTGACGCCTCTCACAGCCCTGTCCCTGGGAGATGCAGCGTTGGCGGCAGAACTGCCACCCGGCGTCCTGAACATCCTCACGGGCGACGGCCCAGGGGCCGGGCAGCCGCTGATCGATCATCCCACAGTGGACAAACTCGCGTTCACCGGCAGCCTGACCACGGGTTCCAAGGTCATGCAGGCCGCGGCCCGCGACATCAAGCGCATCAGCCTCGAGTTAGGGGGCAAATCCCCATTCATCGTGTTTGCCGACAGTGATGTCGAGCAGGCGGTAGAGTGGGCGATGTTCGGCATTTTCTGGAACCAAGGCCAAGTCTGCTCGGCGACATCCCGGATCCTGATCGAGCGGCCGCTGTACGAGGGTTTCCTCGAGCGTCTGGTCGAGGCCGCTCAGGCCATCCGCATGGGCAGCGGGCTGGCATCCGGTGTCCAATTGGGGCCGCTGATATCGGCCGGTCAGTACCGCAAGGTGTGCGACATCATCGAGCGCGGTGCCCGCGAGGGCGCCCGGATGCTCTGCGGTGGACCGGCGACGGCGGCTGGGCGCGGCTACTTCGTGCGTCCCACGGTCTTCGTTGACATGGCGCGCGATAGCTTCCTGTGGCGCGAGGAGATCTTCGGTCCCGTGGTGTGTGTGGTGCCCTTCGATACCGAGGCGGAAGCCATACACGAGGCCAACGACAGTCCATATGGCCTTGCTGCCGCCGTGATGTCGCGGGATGACTCCCGCTGCGAGCGGGTCGCCGCTGCCCTGCGTGCCGGCATAGTATGGGTCAATTGCTCGCAGCCCACCTTCACAGAGGCACCGTGGGGCGGCTTCAAGAAGTCGGGCATCGGGCGCGAGCTGGGCCGGTGGGGTTTCGAGAACTACCTGGAAGCCAAGCAGATCACGCGTTACGTCAGTACTGCGCCATGGGGCTGGTACCTCAAGGGGCGGGATGATGCCTGAACAATTGCAGCCTGCGCCGAATTGGTCGCAACGACGGAGAGAAAGTGGGGTTTCCGGAACAGCCATGAGCGACATCATCGATCCGTCCACCGCGCCGGGTGGCCCCGAAGTCCGAGCCACCCAGCGTCTCAAGCCCAACGCGGTGGGCCTGATCGGCGTGCTCTTCATGGCAGTCGCCACCGCGGCGCCGATCACGGCAATGGTCGGCAACGTGCCGATCGCGGTCGGATACGGCAATGGCGCCTACGCCCCCGCAGGGTATTTTGTCGCTACCATCGTGCTGACCCTCTTCGCCATCGGCTATGCGGCGATGAGCAGGCACATCACCGCCACCGGCGCCTTCTATGGCTATATTTCCCACGGCCTGGGCCGCATCGTCGGTCTGGGCGCCGGCGTCCTGACGACAATGGCTTACATGGTGTTCGAAGCCTCGCTGGTCGGAATCTTCGCCTTCTTCGGACACAATACCTTCCATTCGCTGTTGCACTTGAACGTGCCGTGGCTGGTGTTCGCCTTGGCGGCGCTGGCTGCCAACGCGCTCCTGGGTTACTTCGACCTCAATCTTGCCGCCAAGGTGCTCGGCGTATTCCTGGTCACCGAGATCGTCATGCTGTCGCTGATGGCGATATCGGTTCTCGTGAGCGGTGGCGGTCCGCAGGGCTGGTCCTGGGGCTCCCTCAACCCCATCAACGGCTTTCGTAGTCTCCACGGCACGGTGGTCGGCGGAAACGGCAAGCTCATCAGTGTGGCGGGATCGGCCGGCGTCGGACTGTTCTTCGCGTTCTGGTCGTGGGTGGGCTTCGAGTCGAGCGCCATGTACGGTGAGGAGTCCAAGAATCCCAAGAAGATCATTCCCCTCGCGGTGATCAGCTCGGTCATCGGCATCGGCGTGTTCTACATCCTGATCTCGTGGCTGGCCATCGTGGGCACCGGCCCGCAGAACGCCATCGCATTGGCCCAGGACTCCTCGACGGCCGGTGATATTTTCTTCGGGCCCGTCGCCTTGCACCTCGGCTCCTGGGCCGTCGAGCTGTTCAGGATCCTGCTGATGACCGGGTCGTTCGCGTGCGGCATGGCCTTCCATAACTGCGCGGCTCGCTACCTCTATGCGATCGGCAGGGAGGATGTGATTCCCGGGATGCGCAAGACCTTGGGGGCGGCGCATCCGCTGCACGGCTCGCCTCATATCGCAGGCTTCGTTCAGACGGCCTTCGCCATCGCAGTGGTATTGTTCTTTGCCGGTACCAGCCGCGACCCCTACACCGGCCTCTACGGCCTGATGGCGTTACTCGGCACCACCGCGATTCTGATCGTCCAGGCGCTGGCGGCTTTTGCGGTGATCGCCTATTTCCACGTAGGCAAACACCACCCCGAGACCGCGAACTGGTTCCGCACCTTCACCGCACCGCTCCTCGGCGGGCTCGGCATGCTCTACGTCATTTACCTGTTGGCCAGGAACGCGGCGTTCGCCGCCGGTACCGCAGCAGCCGACTGGATATTCTCCGCCATCCCTTATATCGTCGCCGTTGTCGGTCTGGGCGGCGTCCTGGTTGCAGTGTTTCTGAAATACAAGTCACCAGGGCGCTATTCCGAGCTCGGCCGGACCGTGCTCGAGGAGGCGCACGAGCGCTGAGCTGTGGGTCAGAGCCCCGGCGTTGTTCTCGAAGGCGCGAAGCGCACAGTCGGAGTGCGCGGTGACGAAGATCACGGCCGCGATGGGAATACTTCGAGTCCGAGCGAGTACCTCGAAGCCATCGAAGCCGGGCATAATCATGCGTGGACTTCCGGGCTTCGACCCGACTTGCACTATGGCTCATCGGCATGAGGGATGCCGGCCGCGCACCGTATCGGAGCGGGGCGCGATACAGTCAGGTACACGACTACTCCAGGTAATGGTGGACAGCACGTATCCGTATTGTAGAAGCTGAGCCGTACCCTGGTGTACCTACAAGAGGAGAGTCGATATGATCGCGCTGGGCAAAGCGCGGAGGAGGAGGACCGTAGACGAGACGGAGAAACCTTCTGTTGAGACCCAGGGGGTGCAAGTCCCCTGCCGCCAAAGCCGTAGCGGGCAGGCGGGAAACGAGCATTG
>JBOIAR010000034.1:0-25029 GCA_050739095.1 Steroidobacteraceae bacterium
TGTGACATCTGCCGGCCGAAATCCCCCGTCGGATTCCAGTAGAGCTCAGGTGTTGATGATTTGAGCAGCGCCGCCGCGCCCGGAATGTTCTTGGCCTCACCACCAATGACCGGCTCGAAGACCACGTATATCTTCACGTGCGCGTCCTTCGGCAGGCTAGAAAGCAGATCGCCGCCCATATCCGCCAGGCCCCGCTGGCATCCCGGACAGATGGGGTCGACGAGGAACATCAGCCTCACGTCGCCGCGATCGCGATTGAAGTCCTCGCGCAGCGGCTGATCGCCGGCATCGAGAACGGCATAGTGGATGTTGGCGATCGCTGCCGTACCCTCGATGCGATCGCAGCCGGCGAGGAGCAGCATGCCGATGCTGGTAGGACGGCCGGCAGGAGTTTCGACGACATCGACCACTCCTTCACGAGAGCGAAGACCAGCGCGGCAGGTCGGAGGCCACATCGACGATCACGACAATCAGTACCCAGATCCATTCCGCCACGCGTAGGCCCCTGCGGCCCCTGGCGCGAGGCCGCACAGCGCTAGCGTCGCCGCGACTACGTAAGGCTGCAGAACGCCAAGCCGCGCGAGCATTACCGCGCCCCCGACCCAGAGGAGCGCCACCGCCCAGGGCGCTACGCAGCAGGCGCCAAATGCGAGCGCCAGGGCGCTCAAGCCCACTGCACTCCCGGCGGCGCCGAGAGCTTTCGGCTTTTCACTCACCTCAGACCTTCCGAGCTCGATGCTGTCACCTCTATCACAGCTCACCTTAGACCCTGTAGTCGCTACAGACGCAAGCCGACCTGGCGCAACAATCCGCGCGCACGCAGGCTCGCGTATTGCGCCCGCCATCCCCGGCGGATAGCCTGCCCCCGAACCCTGTGGCGACTGCAGAGGCGCACTCATGATCGGATCAGCGGCTAAGCACGGCGACTTCGCGATCGGAGCGCTCGCCGCCAAGAGCGGTGTCAAGGTCGAGACGATCCGCTATTACGAGAAAATCGGCATCATGCCGGAGCCCGCGCGCAGCGCCGCAGGCTACCGGCGCTACACCCTCGGCCATCTCAAGCGCCTCGCCTTCATCCATCGGGGGCGCGAACTCGCCTTCAGTCTCGAGGTGCTGCGGGATCTGCTCCGGCTCGTCGATGGCCACGTTTGCACATGTGCTGAAGGGCGCGCTCTCGCCCTCGGGCACGTGGCCGATATCCGTAGGATTGCGGACCTGAAGCGACTCGAGCGAGCCATGTCCGAGATCGCTTCTCGCTGCAGCGGCAAGCGCGTTCCGGACTGCGCCCTCATTGACGCACTCTTTACCTCAACGAGACCCATCTGAGAGCCGCGGCACGGGTTTCCTGCTGACTGCGTCGAGCGCGTGCCTGACATTTCGTGATGAGCTCGGAATCACGAATGAAGTTGCATGAAAGGAAGCCTTCCGCGAACCAGAAACCCGTATTGCTCGAACTGGGCGGTAAGGCGCCCCTCATCGACCTCGAAGACGCGGACCTCGACGTCGCGGTCGATGCGACCGTGTTCGAGGCATTCGCCAATTCCGGGCAGATCTGTATGTCGACCGAGCGGGTGATCATCGATGAGCGGGTCGCCAATCGCTTTACGGAAAAGTTAGCCCGGCGCGTCGCAGCGCTTCCTACCGGCGATGCCCAGAAGGGCGACGTCGTGTTGGGTTCGGTGGTCGGCAGGGACACGGTCGATCGCAAAGCACGCAGGCTAGCGCTCCGCTGCTCTCGCCGCGGGGCCTCCGCCAAAGAATTCGGCGTGCTCGCGCCGATATTTCACCGGTGCGAGGCTCGCAACCAAGCCTCATATCGGGCTCGCAGAGTGATGACGGGGTCGACACTCTCGCCCGGGCGTAGGTTCTCATCGGTGACATAGAAAAATGGCGTCGTGCGATGTCCCGCAGCGGACGCACCCCTGCCGTTGCCGGTGCCGATCTCCTTGCGGGGATCTGCGACCAGCAAATAGGCAATCAATGCGTTACGCGTCGTGCAGGGTCCCTTTGGCAGGGGTTGACTGCTGCAACTGCATCGCCGATCGCCTCCTGCCGCATCCCCTGCGACCATTGCCGCCAGGGTCCGATCCGGGAGCGTGCCGCGCGTGCGCTGGAATGCCCGTTCGGCGTTCAGGATGACCGCACTGCTTCTCAGCGTGTTTCCCTGGATCGAATAGGCGATGGGTGATCGACGGAGGTGCCCCTGTACGTGTAGCGCGACTCGCGAGACGTCGGAACCGCTAAAACCCACCGCATTCCCGTGCACGTCCAGGATGCCGAATTGTCGGGCCTGAATGTCCTTGTCGATGACCTTGAGGTTCTGAAGAATGACCGCGGGACGAATCCCCCGGGCAAGCTCGCGGCGAATCAGGGCCTGATCGGTTCCTGTCGGATCAGCTAACGCTTGCGCCGCGGCCGCCCCGGCACCCGGGGCGACAACCGCCTGGATGTCGGCCAATGTCTTAAAGCGCGTGCCCGCAAATATCGACTGCGGTACGCACGTAGCGGTGCTCATGACGATGCGGTGAGTGGCCCGGTCGACCGCTATGACCGACCAAGTCGCAAGCGCTTGGAATGGAAACATCAACAAGAACCCTGCGGCGAGCAGGCTCGAGACCACCCTGAGCAAGCGCATGTCACTGCCTCATGAAACCGAGCGCTGAGTCGGCGAGAAGTATGACGCACCTCGAATCCGGCGGGCGGGAGAGTTTCGCTCGCTAGCAGCCTCAGCGCCTCGGTCGCACTGGAATCGAGGAAGCAGCGATGCCCCACGCCAGCGAAAAGTCCAAGTCGCTGCTCCGATTTGTCCATTGGACGCCGCGTGTGAGACTGCTAACGTGATCACAAATGCGATTGGCGTGATGCTACCGACTGAGGCAGCAAGAGCCATGGGGAGGCAGTGAAAGTCATTCAGCCGATTGCGATGGCTGCGCTCTCCATCGTAGTGTCTGCGGTAGCGCTAGCTTCGTCGGAACATGCGGCGCGACCCCTCACCATGGCGCAGATCGCAAGCGCACCCTTTCCCTATGACCTGACCGCCTCGCCGCGCGACAGCACCGTGGCCTGGGTCTACAACGAGCAGGGCGCGCGCAACGTCTGGATTGCACGGCCCGGGCGGCTTGGCCGGTATTCCGCGAGGCCCGTCACTCACTACACGGCGGACGATGGCAATAACATCTCGGGCCTTGCATGGAACGGCGACGGCAAGACACTCTTTTACACGCGCGGTGGCGTGTGGTGGAACGCTGAGCTACAAGTCAATCCGCTGAGTCTGCCGCAAGGCCCTCGCGGCGGCATCGTGTGGGCGGTTTCGGTGAGCGGCGGCTCACCGCGCCGGATCGGCGAAGGCGAGGCACCCGCAGCTTCCCCGAAGGGTGATCTCATGGTCTTCCTTCGGCACGGGCAGCCCTGGGTGGTTCGGGTCTACAGCAGGGCGAAACCCACGCCGCTTTTCATCGATCGGGGTCGAGTCGGCTCGCTCACCTGGTCGCCGGACGGCAGCCGGCTCTCCTTCGTGAGCACAAGGACTGAACACAGTATCCTCGGTGTTTATGACTTCGCGTCCAAGTCGATCCGATGGATCTCACCGGGCATCGACAAGGATATCGATCCGATCTGGTCGCCGGCTGGCACGCGGATCGCCTTCATCCGCACGGCCTCTGACCCGCAAGTGCCATTTACCTCTCATCGAGAGTGCACGCCCTGGGAGATCTGGGTCGCCGATGCCTCCACCGGGCGAGGCAAAGCGATTTGGCGCGCCAAGGAGGGCGTGGGGAGCTGCTTCCGAGTGCTGTTCAACAGCAGACACAGCCTATTTTGGGGTGCAGGCAACCGCCTGGTGTTTTCGTGGGAAGGCACGGGTTGGGTGCGGCTCTATTCGGTCTCGGCAGAAGGGGGCGCACTCAAGCTGCGAACGCCCGGCCAATCGGAGGTCTTCGGGGCTCAGCTGAGTAGCGACCGAACGCGCCTGGTCTATGCGTCGAATCAGGGGGACCTCGACCGGCGCCATATCTGGGAATTGTCGATCAAGAGCGGACGCGCACGACAGTTGAGCTTCGGCGAGGGGGTCGAGGATCTGCCCGTGATCTCGGTCGACGACCGGATCTTTGCGCTGCGCGGGGAGGCGCGAGTGCCGCTGCGGCCGGTAGAGGTGATCGACCACCGGATGATCGATCTCGCGCCGGAAGCGATCCCGGTCGATTTTCCCTCGGCCGATCTCGTCGTGCCGCAGCTCGTCACCTTCCCGGCTGCCGACGGCATGATGATTCATGCGCAGTTGTTCGTGCCCAAGGGCCGGGTGGGGAAAGGGCCGGCCCTACTTTTTTTCCATGGCGGTCCGACGGACCGGCAGATGTTCGCGGCCTGGGATCCCTTCGAGACTCACAGCCATCTCTACGAGGCAAATCAATACCTCGCCAACCACGGATACGAGGTGCTGTCCGTGAACTATCGCGGGGGGACCGGTTACGGCTTCGAGTATCGCGAACCGCGCGGCTTCGGCGCGGGTGGAGCGAGCGAGCTCAACGACATCATCGGGGCTGCGAAATACATGCTGTCCCGCCCCGATGTGGACCCGAAGCGTCTCGGCGTATGGGGCGGAAGTTATGGCGGACGCATGACCCTGCTCGCGCTCGCCGAGGCCCCGCAATACTTCGCCGCCGGCGTTAGCTATTCAGGCATCTACGATTGGCTGACGATGTCCGAGTTCAAGCTGAGCGGCGATGCGATTGCAGATCAGGCGATCGAAAAGCTAGCGTATGAGTCGGGTCCGGTCGCGCACATGGACGGTTGGCGGGCTCCGGTGCTCCTGATGCTGGGCGATGCGGATCCCATCGTCAACATCGGGCAGACCACGGCACTCGCCGCCGTGCTGCGCAAGAAAGGAATCCCCGTCGAGGTTCTGATGATCCCGGATGAGGTGCATTTCCTCCTCCGTAACAGTTCCTGGAATGAGGTCTTCGAGGCGACGAAGGACTACTTCGACAGGCATCTCTGAGAAAAATTGGGGGGGTCAACATGGTGACTCGCATTCATCGGCGCATACCCGCATGTCTCATCGGGATCGCGGCCGTCGCGCTATTCGCGCCGGCCTTCGCGGCCCAGCCTCCGAATTCCACCATCACGGTGCCGGATCCAGGAAAGAAGCATAAGCAGCGGGTGGAACTCCAGGCGGTCGTCGTCACGGGATCGAGAATTCGCCGCTCAGGTTCTGACCTCACCACCGCCGCCCCGCTCAACGTCGTCACCTCGGGTACCCTGCTTGAAAGGGGCTACACTCAAGTGGGCGATGCTCTCAATCAGGTCACGACCAATGTGCCGCAGATCCCGGTCACCGGTAATACCGGCGGCAGCAGCGGCAGCGGCCAGGACTTCCCGGATCTGTTCAATTTAGGCGCCGGCCGCACGCTCACGCTCGTCAACGGCCGCCGCTGGGTGACCTCTGGGGTCGCTACGCCGACTGCCGGCGTGGTCAGCCTGGGCGACAATGTAGTTGATACCAACATGATCCCGATCGGGCTGCTGAAGCGCGTGGAGGTCGTGGACGCCGGGGGCTCGGTCGTGTACGGCTCGGGTGCGATCGCAGGCGTCGTCAACTACGTCCTCAGGCAAAATTTCACGGGCGCCAAGTTCGATGCACAATACGGCCAGACGACTCACGGCGACTATCCGCAGGACAGTCTGAGGACGACCCTGGGTACCAATTTTGATGACGGCCGCGGCAACGTCGCGGTGGATATCGAGTGGTCCAAGAGTGACCCGCTGCTGCGCTCGCAGCGCGCCTACCTGCCGGCGATCGGCTATACGGCTGCAGACGCCAACCCTCTTTACGCTGGCCCGAACAATCAGGGTATCGTCCCGATTTCCGGTTTGCTCAACAGCGCGTTCTGGGAATTTAACGGCAACGGTGTGCCGTTCGTGCTGCCTCCCGGAGCGAACTATCAGGCGGCCTTCGGAGGTGGCTTCCTCGTCACGCAAAACGGCATCCATTACCCCGGCGGAGTACCGACCCAATTCAACTCGGCGGGCACGGGCCTCATCCCGTACAGCTTGGGCTCTTTCCCAACGGGTACCGGCCCCAATCAGGCGTTCGTGGGAATCCCCTTTGGGAGCGGCGGGGATGGCTGGCCCTACGAGGACCTGGGCTCACTTTACTCCGGAGTCCAGCGACAAATCGGCATGGTGCTCGGGCACTTCGATCTGACGCCGAACATCAAGGCTTCCACCGAGCTTTCTTACGGACGCACGGTCGGAACCGACTCCTACGCCTCGCAGCCGAGCTTCACCGTGCTCAACACTGCGGCCTCGGGCGCCGGCGCCATCCCGATCCTCGCCTCGAATCCTTACCTGCCTGCATCCGCTGCGACTGGCATTGCGAACTATCTCAATACGACCCTGGGACCGGGACTTGGGGATGCGTGGCGGGCCGGCGCGCCGCTGCCGCCTTCGCTCGTGGAGCTGTCGAAATTCTGGCCGGGTTTGATCCCGAGCGACGCCGCCACGGGCGATGTCGAGTCGATGCGCGCTCTGTTCGCTCTCGATGGCGCCTTCACTCTGAAGGACCAGGATTACTACTGGGACGTCTCCGCGAGCCGCGGCTACACGCAGGATGAGGACAGCTCTGAAAACGTCGTGAACTATCGCTTCAACAACGCGATCGACTCCGTGAAGAATTCCGCCGGACAGATCGTCTGCGCGATCAATGATCCGACCGTGACGGATCCTGCGTGTGTGCCGATCGACCCCTTTGGCAACCAACTGCTCAGCTCCGCCGCGCAGGCCTACGTGAGCGGCCTGTACGGCCTCACTCAGTATGAAAAGGAGGACAACGTGCTCGCAACACTGGGTGGTCCGCTGGTTGACCTGCCGGCCGGGGCACTCAAGTTCAATACAAGTTATGAGCGGCGCACCGACAAAGCCAACTATGATCCCCTCGAGGATACCGCCCTCGGCCTCGGCCCTTCAGGGGCTCCGACGCCGCAAACGAGCGGCCAGTACACTTCGAACGAGGTGTCGGCGGAACTGCTGGTGCCGATCTTGGGGAGGAATTTCAAGCTCCCGGGAGTGGAAGCGCTTGAGTTCCACGGCGCCTATCGCTTCGTCCACAATTCCATAGCGGGCGACGCAAACCTCTGGAGCACGGGTCTACGCTGGACGGTCGTTCATGGAGTCACGCTGCGGGCGACGCACGGTACGAACTACCGCACGCCCAGTCTCAACGAGCTCTTCGCGCCTCCGGTCGCCGCGCTTGCGACTGCCAGAGATCCGTGCGACAGCCGCTACATCAATACCGGACCGGACCCGGCGGAACAGCTGAAGAACTGCGAGGCCCTATTCGCTGCCAATCCCTCGTACAACGGCGGAAAGGGCCTTGCCGGGTACGAGGATCCCTCGTCGAATTTCACCACCGCCGATGTGACCACAGGAGGCAATCGGGCGCTGGCAAATGAGGTCGCGCACACCACGACGTTCGGGATCGTCCTGCAGCCGCCGTTCCTGCGGGGATTCACCCTGACGGCCGATCGAATCCAGATCAAATTGACGAACGCGATCACCGAGTTCTCGCCGGATGACTACGCAACGACCTGCTACTCCAGCTCCCCGGAGCCGGCGGCGTACTGCGATACCTTCACGCGAGACTCAAACGGCGACATCGTCACCGCCACCGACAGCTTCGTCAACGCTGGGATTCTCACTTACAAGGGTGAAACCTATGACGTCGACTATCATTTCACGGTCGCAGGAAGACAGCGCTTCAATCTAAGTCTCGAGACGACCCACAACGACGTGAACAATCAGACCGTTGCGGGGACGGTCACCCGCTACGCGGGGACCGCGCTCGACCCACAATGGGTGTCACGCTTCGATGCGAGCTACGGGATCGGTCGTCTAACAGTCACGTACTCTCTCTTCTACCTGCCGCGCACGGTCCTCGAGCCTGGAGCGACTCCGCAGAACAACCCGAATCCTTACGTCGCCTCGAACGCCGAGCACAGCATCTCTGCCTTATATGATGTGACAAAGGACATTACGGTGCGTGCCGGCATCACGAACCTTACCAACGAGGCGCCGTCCTTTCCGAGCCTGTCCTACGGCGATGTACTCGGCCGGCGCTACTTCGTCGGGTTCGATGCTCGACTTTGAGAGCCTAGTCGCGGTTAGTCCCAAAACAATGAAGGCGGCGTATGACTCATCGTATAGTGTGGCTGAATGGATTCCTCGTGGCTCTGTTGTTAGCCACGAGCGCTCAGGCCGCGTCAGTGCCGCCGCACGCCGACGTGTCGATCTCGACGAGAGCCGAGCTCAGAGTCGGTGGAAGGTTCATGCGCTATACCGCGACTGCCGGGCAATACCCACTCTACGTGAACGACACCGGCAAGCTGATGGGGACGATATTCTTTATCGCCTACGTCGCGGATCACGCGCGGGGCGCTCCGCCGCGTCCGCTCACCTTCCTGTGGAACGGCGGCCCCGGATCCAATTCGGCGCAGATCCAAACAGTCGGATACGGGCCGAAGCGTTTGAAGACACCCGACACGTATCCGCAGTGGACGCCCGGTCTCAAGACGCCCATCGTCGACAATCCACAGACGTGGCTCGCGACGAGCGATCTCGTCTTCGTCGATCCGGCCGGCACCGGGTTCAGCCGGGCGACCTCCAAAAGATACATGAAAATTCTCTACACCACCCGGGGTGACGCGGAAGCGGTCGCCGAGTTCATTCGGATTTACCTCAACCGCAATAACCGCTGGCATTCTCCCCTTTTTATCGGGGGCGAAAGCTACGGAACGTGGCGAGCCGAGGCGGTCGCGGATGCCCTCGAGCTCCGACGCACCCGTCTCGACGGCGTGCTTCTCATGTCCGGGGCGTTCGATCTGGGTCAGAAGGTTCCCAAAGCCCTCAACACGGCCCTTGACATCGATCATCTGACGGCGACCGGCTATTATTTCAGACTGTTGGCGCCGGCCCTGCAGTCTTTACCGCAAGATCAAGCGATCAAGCACGCGGTTGATTGGGCAAGGCGCGTGTGGGCTCCTGCGCTTGCCCATCCGGAAGATCTCAACATCGCGCAGAGGACGGCGGTGATCGACGGTTTGCGTCGCTATACCGGCATGAATCCAAAGTACGTCAACTGGCAGACGCTGACCGTCAAGGATTTCACGGACAACCTATTGCGCTACAAGGACCTGGAGCTGGGCCGTTACGATAGCCGAATGAAGACGAAATATCGTGGTCATGGTGTGCCTTGGTCGCCACTCAGCGATCCGAGTCTCAGACCCGAACTCGATCTGATGCAGGGGACCTCGATCGTCTTCAACGACTATGTGCGCGATACCTTGAGATTCTCAAGCGACTTGCTCTATCAGGGTCCGTTCGGGGGCGCCTTTCATCCGCAGCCGTTGAACGTGAACAAGTACGGCTACGCCTCCGATTGGATGGCAATGAGGTTCGCATTCGGTCCGTATGACAGCAGCACCAAAGAGCCGCCTTTGCGTGTTGCGATGGAGCTAAATCCCGACCTGCGCGTGATGAACATGACTGGGATCTATAACGCCTCCTGTGCCGCGAAGGATGAGCAGGTCGCCGCCATAGATCCCCAGTTCAAGGGCCGAGTGACCGATCGATGTTATCCCGCCGGTCATATGATCTACACCGACAGGATCGCGCGCATCGAGGCGCAGCATGATTTCGCCGAATTCGTCCGCGGGGCGGTTGCGGCTCAATCCACGCAGTAGTTGGCCTTTCCCGGGACTCTTAATAAGAGCTTTCTGCAGCCTGCTTGCGACGAGGGTGGGTAGCGCGCTGGGCGTGCTCGCGACAATACTTCTGATATGCCTCACTGGTAGCGCGAATGTCGGCCACGATGGCGCGATCGGCCTCGGCCGGGCGTCGCGCGCGAATCGCCTTCAGGGCCTCATCGTGGCGCTCCATGGCTGCCTGCGCGATCTGCTCAGAGCTGAGATTCTCGAAAAGCGCCACGGTGCAGGGTCCGCAGCGCACCCAGAGCGGCTCGATAAGCTTCATCAGCTCCTCATGGTGTGCTGCCTCATAGATGGCGAAGTGAAATTCCCGATTCCATTGCTGCACGACCTTGGCGACGCTAGGGGTGTCGGCAAAATGGAACCGCTGACTTGCTCGCTCGATGCGCCGAATGTCATCCGCATCCGCACGCTCGGCCGCGAGCCGCGCCATGTGCCCCTCGAGCAGCATGCGCGCTTCGCAAATTTCCGCGAATTCCGCCGCGGATAGCACGGGTACACGCACGGATCGCGTGGGCAACAATTCGAGCACTCGCTCTACGGTGAGCTTTTGCAGTGCTTCGCGCACTGGCATGATGCTCGTACCCAGCTTTTGCGCGAGCTCGCGGATGGTCAGGATCTGGCCGGGCTCCAGCTCCGAGAGGACGAGCGCCCTGCGGATACGGTGGTACACCCTCTCCTGCAGGGTATCGCGAGCGATGGGTTGCAGAGCGTTCATGGGTATTTTCGAATCATGGCGAGGTGCTCGGTGTTGCATTCCGAAATGACAGCCGGTACTGAGTCGGAGAAGTGCCGCTCTTGGCATGGAACAGCCGGCAGAAATATGCGGCATCTTCGAAGCCGAGCTCGCTTGCAATGGCAGAGATCGATTGCGCGGTGGTAATCAGCTGCTGCTTGGCTTCGCGGATCAGGCATTCGTGGATTAGTTGGATCGGCGAGGTGCCCGTCACGCGCACGCAAACCGCGCGCAGGTAGCCTGCCGATACGTGCAGCGCCCGAGCATAATCAGAGAGGTACCAATGATGCCGGGAATGCGCGATCGCCAACTTGAGAAACTCATCGACGATCCGTGCCGGACGTCCCGCCGGGCATTCTTCGGCTTGAGCCTTGCACGGACCGGCGTGCTCGAGGGCGCGCAGCACACCTGTCATCAAGAGCTGCAGATGAGCCTCGATCGCAGTCATTCGGGCAGCGGCGGCGAGCCCCAGCTCACGAATCAACGCTGAGACTGTCATTTCAAGGGCGTGCAGATCCTCGCCGCTCGCCTCGAGTGAGGTTACCCGCGGCTCGCGGAACAAAGGCGCGAAGGCCGGATCACGTGCGCTGATGAGTCGAGCGACGGATCTTTCGAAAGTGACGATGAAGCCCCGAGCGCTCGAACCGAACCGCACTTCTGCACCGGTGGACGGCAGGAGCATGAGCGATGGAGCGGTCACAGGGACAGCCGGAGGGACGCACTCGAGGTGGCCTAATCCTTGTGCGAGCACGACGACTGCCGGACCGTTCGCGAATGCAGCACGACGCGATGAGTCGTTTGGGAGCGCGTGGCCGGCGAGATCAGCCACGCGAACGGGAAGGGCAGCGCAACTTAAGGCAGCGCTTGCATTAACTTGCGCGGGATGCCGGTCTCTTCGCTCTCGACGCCCGGTCGCTGGCCGGGATCGGTCTGGATATGAAAGCGAAAAGTCCAAGCGCCACCCCGTTTCGTCCATTGCTGGACACCCTTTAAGTTTTTATATTGTGATCACAGACGGCGCGATTACTATACCGCGGTGACCGAGAACTACAAGATCCTCAGGGGCTGAAGGGGTAGGCGATGCAAGATCGCGGGCAGACAGCAGCTGTCGCAGTCAGGAGCGCCGCTACCCTGGGGGTCTCGCTGGCGGCAGTGGCGCTGCTGGGTTTCATCGCGGCCGCATCATGGGCCGGTGATATCCCGACACCGAGGTCGGCAGTCACCCATCACCGCTGGGAAGCGAACGGCGTGCGCGTGCGCTACAGCGCGTGGGTCGAGGACAACTTCGTCAACGACTCGCACGGGAGGCCCGGCGCCTCGATCATCACGGTCGCGTATACCCGTGACGGAGTGGCCGATCCCGCGCGCCGCCCGGTGATCTTCGCCTTCAACGGCGGTCCGGGCGCGGCTGGATCGATGATCAACTTCAGTGCCTTGGGTCCGGTGCGCCTCGTGCATGTGCAACGCGCAAGGGGGCCGGAGCCCTACGTGCAGAACGGGCCCCGGGGTCGCAGGAGCGAGCGATTCGTGGATAACCCCGATAGCCTGCTCGATGTGGCTGATATGGTTTTCGTTGATCCCGTTGGAACCGGGTTCAGCCGCGCCTTTCCGGGCGAGAACCCCACGCAGTGGTATTCGGGCGGGTCCGATGCCGCTGCGGTGACGCAGGCGATCGATGCGTGGCTCACCCGGCATCATCGCTGGGCTTCGCCGCGCTATCTCATCGGCGAGAGCTACGGCACGGACCGCGCCGCCATGATGCTCGCCAAGGACGAGCGCTTGCGCTTCGACGGCGTGGTGTTGATTGCGCTCGCGGTGCCGGCGCAAGGCCACCTGATACCGTACGTGACCTCGCTCCCGACGATGGCGGCCGGAGCCTGGTACCACCGCAAGATCTACCGCGACGGTCGTACCGTCGAGCAGGTGTTCCATCAAGCCGCGCAGTTCGCCGGCACGGACTACCTGACGGCACTCTTTCGCGGCAGCACGCTGCCGGGCGCAGATCGCGAGCGGATCGCGCAGCGCCTCTCGCAGCTCACCGGATTGCCCGCGAGCCTGATCGAGGCGAAGGATCTGCGCATCGACAAGAACACCTACATGTTCAATCTGCTGAAGGACCAGCACCTGCGCACGGGGTTGCTCGACGTTCGGGTCACAGCCCCGCTCGTGGCGAATGAGCAGGGCGCTATTGATGACCCGGCGCTCGGCGTCTTGCCGAAGAAGCTCATCGGCTCGAAGCATCTGACGGCGGCGAGCCTCGGGATTCTCACGAACCCGAAGATCGGGACGTACTTGAAGCGTGTACTCCATTTCCCCACGCACCAGCAGTACTACAGCATCAACTTCATCGCCAACTCGAAATGGAAGTACGACCGCCGCTTCGACGCGGTCGCCGCGGTGAGCGCCGCCATGAAGGCGCAGCCCAGACTTCGGCTGATGTGGGTGCAGGGACTTTACGATCTTACCTGTCCGGCCGATCTCGCGCGCTACACGATCGATCAGGACGGGATACCCGCGAATCGCCTGACGGCGGTCCTGCTCCCGGGTCCCCATAGCGCCTACCTGACGCCGGACACTCGACCTATCTTCACCGCGGCGCTGCGCAAGTTCGTCGGCCAATAGAGCGAAAATGAGATAAAGACACGGCGGAGGAATCTGATGCTGGCTGCGGAGAGCCTCGAAGCGCCACAGCCGCGCGCACTGACAGGTTACACGTACATCATCATCGTGGCGCTTTGGCTCGCGGGAATAATGCTGCCTCTGAGCCCGTTCGTACCGGTGCTAATGGAGGTGACGGGCGCGAAGGCCGCTGGCGATCGCGCCGGTGGGATCATTGGCGACTGGTCTTAATGAAGAAGCATTGTTCCGTTTCGCGGTCATGTCAATAGCGATGGGTCTCATCAGCTTCACGCGCAGGGGAGGCAAGAATTGGAACAGCAGCGCTGCGTTCTGGATCGTCAACGTCTTGCAGACCGCGTACTTCGGATATGTACATGTCGCGTTGGGTATCGTGGCCTCAGCGAGCGGTGGAGTCATGTTGCAGACGGCAACTGCGCCATAGACCTGGGCTGGTCTGATCCTGGGATATGCCTATCGTCGCTGGGGGCTGGAGTCCGCGATGTTCACTCACTTCCTCACCGACACGCCTGCGCCGGGAGGCCTTGCGCTTTGGGCTTTGGCATGAGGTGACCTGATAGTGAAGACCAGAGTGAAGGTATGGGCGCTCGCGGCACTGTTTGCGGTGACCGCCTCAGCCACCGTAGCGGCGCCCCGCGTAAAGGATGGTTTCAGCTTCGCGGCGGGCGGGGATCTGATCGGACCCAACCAGACTCTTCAGGGGGCTCCTGACCCACAGCTACAGGCGGTAGCCAGGCACTTCCGCGACGCCGACCTCGGCTTCGCCAACATGGAAGGGTCGTTGTTTGACTTGCGGACGTTCAAGGGATGGCAGGCCGATGAGACCGGCGGCGGCTATCCGCTCGCTCCGGCGGTGGTCGCCAAGGACTTAAGATCACTCGGCATCACGGTCCTCTCGAAGGCAAACAACCACGCGACCGATTGGGGTACCGAGGGACTGGTCGCGACGCTCAAGTCGCTG
This sequence comes from Steroidobacteraceae bacterium, assembly GCA_050739095.1. GTDB lineage: Bacteria > Pseudomonadota > Gammaproteobacteria > Steroidobacterales > Steroidobacteraceae > 13-2-20CM-66-19. Next base: position 14,093 of record JBOIAR010000034.1, read on the forward strand.
CGCGCCGCAGGCATCGTCGAGGCGGGAGCCGGCATGACGCTGACTGAGGCGCGCGCACCCGCTTACCTGAGGACGCGCAAAGGGGTTGCGGCGCTGGTGGATACCGCCTCGACCTTTACACCGATGTCGGTCGCATGCCCCCCACCCAACCCGCGCTATGGCCCCTACGCCAGGGCGTGTCCCGGCATCAGCGCATTGCACGTCCGGGAGGTGCACCTGCTGCCTTACGCGCAGTTCGATGAGCTCAAGAGCCTCCTCGGCGGCCTCCGGGTGGTTTCGTCGCAGCAGTCCTGGTCCGGTGAGCTCGGCAGCGCGCTCGCGGGACAGAGGGAGCGCGATTTGGTGGTCGGGAACACCGTGTTTCGCGGCTCGGCAACCCGCGGCATCACCTGGGAGATGAATCCGAGGGACTTCCATGCGGTGATCGACAGCATCCGTGAGGCGCGGCAGCATGCCAATTTCGTGCTGTTCTCCATCCACGCGCACGAAATCACTCCCTATCAGAGCCCCGCCCGAGGCAATGACAACGATACGGCGCGGCCGGCGAGCTTCGAGCGGGTGCTGTTTCATGCCGCCATCGCCGCCGGCGCCGATGCCGTGGTGCGCAACGGCCCGCACGTGCTCGGCGGCATCGAGATCTACAAAGGCAAACCGATCTTCTACAGCCTCGGCAGCTTCTTCTTTCAGTTCGGGGGCTCGCGCAGCTATCAAGTCCCCGGCGGTGCCCTGATCCGCTTCTCGGATGCCTGGTTTCAGACCCTCATCCCGGTGACCACCTATCGAAACAGCGTCGTCTCTGAGATTCGCCTGTACCCCATGGCGATCCAGTCGAACTACGGCCCAACAGATGGACAGCCGTGGCCCGCCGATCCCAAACAGGCGCGCGAGATCCTCGAGCGCGTCAAGCGGCTTTCGGCCCGCTACGGGACGCGGATTCGGATCGTAAACGGCATCGGTGTCATTCGCGGGCCGGGTTAGCGGCCGGGCTGGCGGCAATACTCCGGCACGGCGCTCCGACTGCTCGTACAAATTTGCCAATGGCGAGAGCGTGAAATGACGTTCGAAACGGCCAGACCTCAGAACGACCCAGCACGGCTGCTGCTCCTGCCGGCGCTGTGGCTGCTTGGGACGATGGTTGCCATGTCCGCGCAGCCGCAGCCGCCGACCGCACCGATCCGGTTCCCTCCGGGCGTCTCAGTGCCTCAGACAGTGAGGGTCGGCGGGAAGCTGCTGAGGTACCGGGCGAATGCGGGGTGGCTACCGGTACTCAACCGCGCCAGTCACGTGATTGCGGAGATGAGTTACGTCAGCTTCACGTTGGACGGTCAGAACGGTGCTCGCAGACCGGTGACCTTCGCACTCAACGGCGGCCCGGGCTCCGCCTCGGCCGGGCTTGCTCTGGGCATCGGCCCTAAGACCATTACGATGGGCGTTCAAGGCACCGGCCCGTCCTCGCCTCTTGATTGGCACGACAATCCGGCGACCTGGCTGCCATTCACAGATCTGGTTTTCCTCGATCCGGTCGGCACCGGGTACAGCCGCTCGTTGCTCTCGCCGAAGCGCACTGCTCGAGCCTTCTACGGCACGGCTCAGGATGTCAACTATCTCTCCCGTGTGATCTTCGATTGGCTGAAGTTGAACGGGCGGATGGATTCACCGAAGTACCTCGTGGGCGAGAGCTATGGAGGATTTCGCACGCCGATGATGGTGGAGAACCTCGCGTTCCGCGGTGTGGGGATCTGCGGTCTCATTCTGGTCTCCCCCTACCTCGACATGAGCATCGAGACCGCCACCGGAGTTGCGACGGAGTCCCTGTCGCCGATGTCGTACGTGATCGACTTACCCTCGATGGCTGCGGCGAACTACGAGCGGGAGGGCAAGACGCTCACGCCGGAGCTCATGCGTGGCGTGGAAGAGTATGCGCTGGGTCCCTACGTGACCGCGCTGCTCGAGGGGACGTCTGATCCGGTCGGTTTCGAGCGCATGGTGAAGCGCGTGGCGCAATACACGGGAATGCCGGAAGCGACGGTGCGTAAGCTTGGGGGGCGGCTTTCACAAAGCGTTTTCCTCCGCGATGTTTTTCGGAATGACGGCCGGATCGGCAGCCGTTACGACATCGACTGGACCTCACCGGATCCCTATCCCTGGTCCGAGGAGCCCAAGGGAGAGGATATGGTGATATCGCAGCTGTCCCTGGAGGGGGCTGCCATTACCGACTTCACGGGCCGGGTACTCGGATGGACTCCTCCGGAGCAATACTGGAATTTCAATCCCAAGATTCCAGCTGAGTGGGATTTCGGGCCACGCTCCCCCCAAACTCTTGCGCCGGCCGCCACCCAATCGTTCGGTGCCATCCGGCGCTCGCTGGCGCTCGACCCGCATTTCAGCGTCCTCATGGCAAACGGCTACACGGACCTGGCGTGCCCGTTCATGATGTCGCGACTCGCGGCGTACCAGATTCCGCCCGCGGTGAAAGGCAATCGCCTCGAGCTCAAGGTCTACCCCGGCGGGCACGAGTTCTACAGCCGGCCGCGAAGCGCGCTGGCATTCATGCATGACGTGGAGGCGTTGTACCGTGCCCGCCCATAAGAGTGCTCTCAACACGCGACCTGCACAGGGAGTTTCCGCACGAGCGCTGACCAGCGCAGCCCGGTGGCTAGCGCCTGCAGCACTTCTCTGCGTCGCCTGCGCGGCCGCTGCGGCCAACCCTGCGGACGGCGTGCCGATCGTGACGCGCCATCAGACCCTCATCGCTGGTAAGAAATTTGCCTATACCACCGAGGTCGGCCGGATCGCGATTCGCGATGTCGAGACCGGCGAGCCGCACGGGCACATATTCTACACCGATTATCGCGTGCTTTCGGGCGGAGCGGCGCAAGGAGCGAGGGCTGCCGGGCAACGAAGCGGACAAGCCGAACGTCCAGTCATGTTCCTCTGGAATGGCGGCCCGGGGGCGCCCGCGATCTGGGTGAACTTCGATCTTGCCGGGCCGAAGCTCCTCGAGGGCACGCACCTCATCGACAATACCGATAGTTGGCTCGCCGGCGCCGACCTCGTCATGGTGGATCCAATCGGCACCGGCTTCAGTCGTCCCGTCCGGCGGAGATACCTAAAAGAGTTCGATGGCACCCTGGGAGATGTTGCTTCGGTCACGGAATTCGTCCGCTGCTGGCTGATTCTGCACGACGACGTGGGAGCGCCCGTCTATCTCGCGGGCGAGAGCTGGGGCGCCGGTCGCGCCGCGAACGTGGCTTACGCCCTCGAGAAACGCGGAATCCAGGTCAATGGCCTGGTGTTGATCTCGGGCGGCTTCGGGCTGGATAAGTTCTACGGCTCCGCAACGCTCAGCCAGGCGGTCGGCGTGGTCGACATGGCGAGCACCGCGCTTTACTGGCACCGCAGCGATCCCGGACTCGGCAGAAACGTCGCGACCATTCGTCGCAAGGCGGAGAAGTGGGTGCGCCGTACCTACGCGCCGGCGCTCGCGCACATCGGTCAGTTGTCCGCTGCGGAACGCAACCGCATCGCCGATGAGCTCGCGCGCTTCACCGGCATCGCACCCGAACTCATCGATAGGCGCACCCTCATCATCAGCCCGCACCAGTTTCGCACCGAGCTGCTCAAGGGCGAGGGTAAGGTGCTCTATCTGCTCGACGGGCGGCGGACGAGTCCACCGAGCAGCGCAGGTAAGGCGGTCATTCTCGACTACTTGCGGCAAACGCTCGGCTATCGCACCGATCTGCCTTACCTCGGGCTCGAGAGGCTGACACAAGGTTTTGCGCCCTCCGGAACCTACCCGCGGGGGGTCGGCGAGCAGTGGAACTATGCCACAGGCCCCGTCACGCCCGCCGAGGTGCGGGCCGTCATCAAAGCGGCTATCGCCTCCGGTGCCGGGCCACCACAGCTCGGACCGCCGCTGCCCGGGACTCGCGAGACGATCGCACTCAACCCGCACCTTCGGGTGCTGGTCGCCGTGGGTATGTACGACCCCTACGATCAGTGCGCCCGCGGGCAAGATACGGAAGATGCTTTGCCGCCCGAGCTGAAGCGCGCGATCACTTTCAAGTGCTATGCGGGCGGACACGCGATGTACCTTGGGAGCGGAAGTATTCGCGCCGAGTTGACGCACGATGTCATGGCGCTGGTCAAGTCGGCCGAATAGCTGAGGTGACAACCATGAAGATTTATCGGTCAGCGAGCGTCCTGCTTGGGCTGGTCGCGGCACTCATGCTCACTTCGGCACGCGCACAACCGGTATCGCAGCTCTTTCCGCCGCCACCCTTGGCACCCCTCGTCATGACTGGCGTCACCGGAGCGCATGTGTTCACGACCGAGCACAGCGGTGTCTTCAACGGGCACCGGTTCCGATACGACGCCACGGTGGCTGAAACCATCATCGAAGACCCGCGCAAGGTGCCCGCCGCCGACCTCTACAGCATCAGCTACATCGCCGGTGGGATTTCGCATCCGGAGGCGCGGCCTGTCATGTTCATCTTCAACGGCGGCCCGGGTGCTTCCTCCGTTTTCCTACACCTTTGCTCGCTGGGACCAAAGATCCTCAAGGACTGCAGCCCGACGGGCACCGCGAATCCCGCAACGCCACTCATCGACAATCATGCGAGCCCGCTCGATGTGGCGGACCTCGTATTCATCGATCCGACCGATACCGGCTGGAGCCACACGCTGCCCGGGGTAGCGCCAGTGCAGTTTCACTCCGTTGACGGGGATTCCGATGAGGTCACCGCCCTGATCATGTGGTGGTTGCGCACGCACGACCGGCTCGCTTCGCCCGTGTACGTCTATGGCGAGAGCTACGGCAGCATGCGCGGTGTCGCCGTCGTGCGCGACCTCGCGCGCAGCACGCCGAAGATTGCCGTGAGCGGTCTGATGCTGGGCGGCTTCGCCATCAGCTTTGGCCGCGGTAACGGCACGCCCGATCCGGTGTGGGAGGCGCTGCGCCTGCCGACCGCAGCCTCGATGGCGTGGTACTACGGCAAGGTCGATAACAAGCACCAGACTTGGGCGCAGGCCGTCGCGAAGGCCACGACCTTCGCCCTCACACAGTACGTCGGCGCGATGATTCGAGGCCACCGACTCGATCCGGTGACGCGCGCGCGGATCATCGAGCGCCTGCCGGCGCTCTGCGGTATTCCCAAGAGCTACTTCCGCTCGCACCACACCATCAAGGTGGGCGCGTTCGCCACCGAGCTGTTGCACGATCGCGGACTGGTGCTCGATGGAGACAATGGGATGTGGACCCATCCTGCGGGCGCAAAGCGGCCAAAAAAAGGCTCCATCGCCTATGGCGTCGCCATGGCTCGATACGCGCGCCGTGACCTCAAGGTGCACGGCATCGGCGATTACCACATCATCACGCCGAATGATTTCAGGGTGTTCGAGGAATGGCACTACCGCACCTCGGGTGCGTCTTCGCTCGAAGTCACGCTCTCGCAGGAAATGCGGGACAATCCGCAAATGCGGCTGCTCGTCGTTCAGGGACGGTACGACAACCAGACGCAGGTGGCTGACACGCTCTACGTACTCGATCAGACCGACATTCCCTGGGCCCGCCTCAAAATCGCCTACTTCAACGGCGGCCACATGCTCGAGCCGAAACCGGGAGTGATGCACGCAATACGCGGCTTCCTCACGGCCGCCCCATGACCGGCGGCCATTCCCCGTGCCCTCGCAATCGGAGCAGAGTTCATCCGCGGGAATGCGTCCATGACTGATCTCTCGGCGGTGAGGGAGTGGTTTCCCTTCGCCGGGGAAGCGCTCTACCTGAATACCGCGACCGCGGGGCTCTCGTGGAAAGGGCTCGGCGAGGCCTCTGCGGCGTTCTACGAGGCGAAGCTTCGCGGCATCTGCGGACGTAGCGAATGGGTTGCGACAGCGGCGCGCGCGCGCGCGCGCCTCGCGACGCTTCTGGGAGTCGACGCGGACTCCGTGTCCTTCACCGGCAACGCGACGGAAGCGCTCAATCTCGCCTGTCACGGTCTGCCGTTGCCGCCCGGCAGCCGGATCGCCATCGCCGCCGACGAGTTCCCTTCGGTGTGGCAAGCCTGCTGCTCGCTGCGCAAATCGGGAATCGAGTGCACACCGGTCGCGATTCCGTCCGAAAACCTGCGTACCGAAGCGCTCGCGGCGGCGGCCGCCGACACGCAGGTGCTGGCCGTCTCCCATGTGCACTGGCGCACGGGCACCTGCGTCGATCTCGAGCAGCTCGCTGCTGCTTGCGCGAGGAGCGGCGCCTGGCTCATCGTAGATGGCGTGCAGGCGGTCGGCGCCATGCGGGTGCGTGCCGCGCTCGCGGATGCCTACTGCGGCTCCTCGTTCAAATGGCTGCTGAGCGGGTTCGGCCTCGGATTCATGACCTTCAGCGAGCGGCTGGCGCAGCAGTGGACACCGCCGTTTCGCGGTTACGCCAACGAGTGGCCGAGCCGTGATCCGCAATACGGGCATCTCGATTACCCCGGGATCTACGCGCTCGGCGCATCGCTCGCCTTCCTCGGCTCGCTCGGCTGGGAGGCGATCTTCCGCCAGGTGGCACAGCTCTCGGCGCGGCTCTCGGATCAGCTGCTCGAGCATGGGTTCGAGGTGTTGACGCCACGCGCGGCTTCCGCTGGAATCGTCTCAATCAGCCGCGACGATGCGGGAGAGGTGGTGGAGCGCCTGGCGCAGGAATCGATCTTCGTCGAAGACCGGGACTCAATCGTCCGCGCCTCGCCGCACTTCTACAACACTGAGGCGGAGGTCGACCGCTTCGTGGCGGCGCTCACGAAGGGATGAGCGCGACGGCCGACGTTCGGACCTCGCGGCGCCCGGACGGGGCCGGGTTCGGCTGGGCGAGCGGCGAAGTGGGACTCGCCTGCTATGCGGGCATCTCCACCATCTACCTGCTCTTCTACGCGACGGAAGTGCTGCGCTTCCCGCCGGCGTGGGCCGGGCTCGCGCTGCTCATTCCCCGCGTCTGGAACGTCGTCGCTGACCCGATGGTCGGTATCCTTTCCGACCGGACACGCACGCGCTTCGGGCGGCGGCGGCCCTATCTCCTCGGCGGCGCCATCTTCTGGGGCGTTTGCTTTGCCGTGCTCTTCAATTTACGGCGCGCGCAGCCCTCGGTGCTCGATATCCTCTGGTTCGGCGCCGTGTTCCTCCTCAACAACACGGGCCTGTCGCTCTACCAGGTCCCGTACGCCACCATGCTCGCGGAGATTTCGCGGGATCAACACGTCAGAACGCGCCTCGCCGGTTATCGCGAAATCGTCGCGCGCGGGGCGATCCTCCTGACCCTGGCGAGCGGTCCCTGGCTGCTCGGACGCTACACGTCCAAGGCCACGGGCTTCGGCATCCTGGGTGCGGTGTTCGGCGCGGCCATCATCCTCAGTGGGCTGGTGGCCTTCTTCTCGACCGCGGGCGCACCCGAGCCGGACGCCGTGATCCGACCCGACCACGGCTTGCGCGCACAGCTTGCGACGCTGGCGGGCAACCGGCCGCTCGCCTGGCTGTCGGCGAGCTTTCTCTTCGTCAATGTGGGCGATGCGGTGTTCAGTGGGGCACTCGTCTATTATCTGACACGAATCCTCGGCGAGAGCCCTGCGGCGATCGGCACCCTGTACCCCGTGAGCTCGATCACCGGAATCCTGGTTGCCCCGCTCTGGTGGCGCGCCGCCAATCGCCTGGGGAAGATCCCCGTCTGCCGCGCGGCGCTCGCCCTCAATGCCCTCTGCTGCGTTCTGCCCTTGTGGATCACGCGGGGGCATTCCGCGCTCATGTACCCCTTCATGCTGCTCTACGGCCTGTCCAATACCGGCGCCCGGCTGTTGCCCAACGCCATGGCTCCCGATACGGCGGACCTCGATCAGGCGCGCACGGGTGAGCGACGCGAGGGAGCGATTTTCGGCATCTTCGTTTTTGTGCAGCAAACGGGCTTCGCTGTCGGCGGATTTCTCCTCAGCTTGTTTCTCGCCGCCGGCACGCATGTCGGTGCAGTACCCGGGCCGCACGAGCCGACCACCATGGCGATCCTGCTGACTTTCACCCTGGCATCCGCGCTGCTTTACGGCAGCGCCTTCGCCGCCATTCTGCCGTACCGCATGCTGGAGCGGCGCGAACGGGAGGCCGTGTTGTGATAACGCGTGATGATGATTCGGCCGACATGCTGGCCATCGTCCCCACTTGGCGGGGGCGCGCGATCGCGCTGGCCAAGGTGCTCATCTTCGTCATCCTTTCCCAAGCCATCTTCCGGACGGGCATGCGTGCTTTGCACCCCAAGGTCGATCTATCGCCGAGCGGTAGCATCGGCAGCTTTCTGTACCTCGAGCTCATTCAGTTGGTGTGCGCGGTGATCATACCGCTCGGCCTGCTGCTGCTTGCATTTGGTGACCCTTTGAAGCTCGCGGGCTGGGGTCGCTCGCTGCGGGCCCGACAATTCCTCATTGGGCTCGCTACCGGTCTCGTTCTCATCGCGGCTGTCATCAGTGTGCTCGCTTTATTGGGCGACTATTCGGCCGGCCCGCCATTGCTGTCCGCTGGGCAGATCGTCAATTACGGGAGCTTCTATGTCGTGGCGATGCTGTTCGTAGCGATAGGCGAGGAGAGCATCCCGTGGTTACGGGCTGACTCAGCTCAGTCGCGCAGTTTCGTTCTGGCCAGCTGCGGTCCTCAGCTCATTCGTCTTTGGTATCGGGCATCTCGCGAACATCGGCATGACCGCGATCGGCGGCATCGCCGTGGGCTCTCACCGGTCTCATGCTCGCCTATTCGTTCAAACGTACGGGTGCACTCTATTACGCATGCGGGTTCCACGCGGCGTGGGATGGCGGCTCGACTTTTCTCTTCGGCGCCCTGGCTGTGGGCCTGCGTCTTCCTGACACGTTGTTCCCGCGCAAATACACGGCCCCGGACGGGTAGCAGCGCGGGCCCGATCGGCGGAGCACTCGGATCAGTCCAACGCCGACCATAACGCGGTTCGCCAAAGGCGACATCCGACTCAAGCTCTGACGCCCGGACGCCGATAGCGGCCCAGCAGCCATTCGGGAATGGTCATCAGCGCCGCTGTTCCGAACAAGAGGACACCGCCGAGGATGGTCCAACCGTTCTGACCAAGCGGAAGCAGGCCCACGCCCAGAAGGATCGCAGCGGCGCCGACGGCCAGCAGGAACGGACCGGTGAAGTAGCAATGGATGCGGCCGCAGCGCGCGGCATTGACCAGGCAAGCGGCCGCCATGACCGCGCACGCGATCGCCCACACGGCGGCGCGGGCGGCATCTGGCAAAGGTAACGGAGCGGAAGAAGTCGTCGAAATGCGGACGAAAGTAGCGACGATGGCCACTGACGGAATCCCGTAGAGAAGAGCGGTGATGCGCCAACTGCTGAGCAGGTCGCGGCCGGATGCGGTGTGGGTGACAGCGCTCATAATACTTGACCTTCGGCGTTTTTGGACTGAGACGAGCTTACAGTCTGTAGTGACTACGGACTCAAGCGCGATTTTCCCGAGGCCCGCATTCCCAGCCGAGCGCCATGCCATCTTTGAGCGGTTCGCGCCGTGCGCCGTCCACACAAGCTCGGCCCTGCCGTTGACGAACAAAGGTCCTAGCGGCAATCGGACCTCAGCGGTGGCGCAACAGTCCCACGCTCGCCATGACGAGCGGAGGTCTCGCCCTCGCGACCCGAATTGTCCAATAACAGCGGCGTCCTCCGCGTACGGCAACTTTCGGGCTGCAGGTTTTTTGATTCAAGTTCCACTTTTTTTTTGCCGTACTGCACCCGACCCGTCTTCCACTCAGGGACTCGGTTTAGAACGAGCTCGGTGCCGATCGATGGCGGCCTCGACGAGCTTCGGGTCGAGTCTGGCGTTGGTCTTTCGCAGTCGCTGAAGAGCCTCCGGCAGCGAAACCCATCCGCGCACGGACGCTTGCTCGAGTAATCCCAAAGTGCCGACTACCGTCAGTCCGCATTTGGCGGCTGCCAGCCGTCCAGCGCGATCATCGATCAGCACCGCGGCCGCATGGATCTCGCGCACAAGCGAAATGGCCTCCCGTTCACCCGCATCGACCTGGAGCGTAGAGTCGATCGCGGTCGGTTTCTGTACGGCAACCCAGCCGGGAAGCCCTTGCATCCATTGCTGAACCGCGGCCGGCGTATTGGGCTGTTGCAGCTCAGCGAAAAGGGAGAGGAATGAGGGTAACTTTCGGTTCTGTGCATTAACGGCAGAACCTATGATCGGGCTCTCCAAATGGGAGACCCGAATGCCCCGAGCCGCTTCCCGCGACCCATCATGCTGCTCGGCAACTGCTTGCCCTTGGCGTTAATCCTGCAGAGCGGAGGAAGGCGCTACGTTGCATCTCCGCCGAGCGGGTGTGACAGCCGATTCCTGGAACCGTTCTCTGGGCATTGGTCCTGGCCGCTGGCACCGAGGACACTCGGGCAATTGACCGGGTGACCGTATATGATGGTAATATACGGCGATGGTGGATTGGACTCGCGTTATTGGATTCGATTGGGACGCGGGCAATGCGCGCAAGAGCAGCGACAAGCACGAGGTGAGCCAGGCAGAGGCGGAGCAAGTCTTCTTCAATGCTTCCCTCGGCGTCGTGCCGGATACGAGGCACAGCTCCGACGAACCCCGATTCCATGCGCTGGGCAAGACCGATGACGGCAAAAGGCTGCACATCACCTTTACACTGCGATCCGACGGGACATTGATCCGGGTGATCTCGGCACGAGACATGCACCGGAAGGAACGAAGAATCTATGGCGACACAGAGACCCAAGGCCCGCAAGGCACGGCTGACAAGCCGCACAAAGTCGCACCCGACGAAAATGGCTCCAACGTTCAGAAGTGAAGCGGAGGAGCGGGCATTCTGGGAGGCGCACGACTCCACCGATTACGTCGATTGGACTCACGCGCCTTCGGTTCGACTCCCGAATCTCAA
>JBOIAR010000035.1:0-24123 GCA_050739095.1 Steroidobacteraceae bacterium
TTCGTCCAGATGCGGCCAAATCGAACGCAACTTTCGCTTCAACTCGGAAAGCGCAGCCTCCATGCCCGGGCAGCATAACACATCCGCTCATCTACTTGATACCTTTATTTATTTACGCCACCTTAGTACGCCCGCAACCCCCGACAAATGAGGGCTCACTTGCAAACCAACACCCTGCGATCGATGCGCTTCTGGGCCGTGATGGCGGCGGCGCTTTGTCTGCTCGCCGCCTGCTCCAAGAGCAAGAATCCGGAACAGCCCGCGAAGCTCGGCCGGATCAGGTCGACACTGCGCGTGCAGCACCTGTGGAGCGCCGACGTGTTGGGCGGCTGGTTCGGTCATCGCGCCATCGCGCGGCTGCGCCTCGGGCTGGGTCTCGCCGTCGAAGGCGATCGTGTATTCACATCGGGCCATCGGGGCGAGGTTGCAGCGTTCGATCTCCAGAGCGGCCGCAGACTCTGGCGCACCAATACGCGGCTGCCGCTCGGAGGTGGACCGGCGGTGCGCGGCAACCTGCTGGTCGTGGGTGCGACCGACGGTCACGTGATGGCGCTGAATGCCGCCGACGGCAAGCCGCTCTGGACGGTGCAGATCAACGGGGCGGTGATCTCGGCGCCGGCCATTTCCGACAAGCTCGTGGCGGTGCGCTCCGTCGACGGGAAGCTGCGCGCCCTCTCCCTGACCGACGGCCATGAGCTCTGGGAAGCGGAGCAGGACGTGCCGTCGCTTTCTCTGCGCGGCACCTCGAGCCCCGTGATTGCCGGCAATCTCATCATCTGCGGCTTCGAGAATGGCAAGGTCCTCGCGGTCAACTCGGCCGATGGCTCCCAGGTCTGGGACGCAACCGTCTCGGAGCCTCATGGCCGCACCGAGATCGAAAGGCTGGCGGACGTCGAGGGTCCCGTGGATGTTGCCGACAAGGACGTCTACGCCGTGGGCTATCACGGCAACGTCACCATGCTGGCGCTCGACAGCGGGCAGACTTGGTGGTCCCACAAGGCATCGAGCTTCCGTGGATTGACGTTGGGCAATGACGCGGTCTACATGTCGACGGCGGACGGGCAGGTCGTCGCGCTGAACCGCAGCAACGGGGCCGTGATCTGGCGTCAGACTGCGTTGCGCTACCGCAGTCTCACGGCCGTGGCCATAAGCGATGACGCCGTGATCACTGCCGACTTTCAGGGGTATGTGCACTTCCTGGACAAGCGCACCGGGGCGTTCATCGCCCGCGTGCGCGCCGGCAGGGTGCGCATCAGCAATGCACCTATTGTCGAGGGCAACGAGGTGGTGGTCATCAACGACGAAGGTCACGTCAGCGCATACCAGATGTCACCCCGCAGATAACACAGCAGCAGCAGCCCCATGCTGCCCGTCGTCGCTCTCGTAGGCCGGCCCAACGTCGGCAAGTCGACCCTATTCAACGTGCTTACCGGTACGCGCGATGCCATAGTCGCTGACGTGCCGGGACTCACCCGCGATCGCCAGTACGGCTTCGGGCGCGTGGGACCGATGCCCTTCGTGGTCGTCGATACGGGCGGTCTGGTCGAGAATCCGAAGGGCATCGAGGCGCAGATGCGCGCGCAGACGGAGCGTGCCGTGGCCGAGGCCGATCGGATCATTCTGCTGGTTGACGGGCGGGCGGGCCTCACACCCCAGGATGACTTCGTCGCCCGGGAGATCCGCAAGTCCGGGAAGCCGACGACGCTCGCCGTCAACAAGTCGGAGGGGCTGGATCTCGATCTGGTGGCAGCCGATTTCCATGCGCTCGGCCTCGGCGAGCCGCTCGGCATCTCGGCGAGCCACGGGCAGGGGTGCGAGGAGCTGATGACCCAGGCGCTCGCGGGCCTGAGCACGGAGCAGGCGCCCGAAGCCACGGATCCCGCGGATGACGTCCGTATTGCCATCATCGGCCGGCCGAATGTCGGCAAGTCTACGCTCGTCAACCGGCTCATCGGCGAGGAGCGGGTCATCGCGAACGATCAGCCGGGCACTACCCGGGACAGCATCTTCGTGCCGTTCGAGCGCGACGGGCGCCGGTTCCAACTCATCGACACCGCGGGCATGCGTCGCCGCGCCCGGGTGGAGGATGTGGTCGAGCGCGTAAGCGTTGCGAAGACTCTGCAAGCGATCGACGAGGCGCACGTGGTGATTCTCGTCGTGGACGCACATGACACGGTCTCGGAGCAGGACGCGAGCGTTCTCGGTGTTGCGTTGCAGCGCGGCCGCGCGCTCATCATTGCCGTCAACAAGTGGGATCGGATTCCGGGGGAGCAGCGCGAGGCAATTAATCGGCAGCTCGCGCTGAAGCTGGACTTCGTGCCGTTTGCGCCGCTGCACTTCATCTCGGCGCGCCATGGCACGGGGGTTGGCGAGCTCATGCAGTCGGCCGTGCGGGCGCACGAGGCGGCCATGCGGGAGATGCCCACCAAGGAGCTGACACGGACGCTGGAGCACGCGTTGACGGTGCACCAGCCGCCGCTCGTGCGCGGCAGGCGGGTCAAGCTGCGTTACGCGCACCAAGGCGGCCGCAACCCGCCGCGAATCGTCATCCACGGGAATCAAACTTCGTCCGTTCCGGATGCCTACACGCGATACCTGGTGAACGTCTTCCGCAAGACATTCGACCTTTTCGCGACGCCCGTGGTCATCGAGTACCGTACGGACGAGAACCCGTATGACAGGTCGCGAAGAGTTCGCCGCGGAGCGCGGCCCAGGGCGCGTTGATCGTGTCGCGCTGCGCCGCTCTGCTCATCAGCGCACCCGCCTCGGGTCAGGGGAAAACGACGGTAACGGCCGCGTTGGCGCGCTATCACGCCGCGCGCGGCCGCGCGGTCCAGGTGTTCAAGACGGGCGCGGATTTCCTCGATCCCATGATCCTCGAGCGTGCGAGCGGCCGGCCGGTCTATCAGCTCGACCTGTGGATGGGCGGCGAGGCGCATTGCCGCAAGCTCCTGCACGATGCAGCCGGTGTCGCCGACCTCATCCTCATCGAAGGCGTCATGGGTCTTTACGACGGCACGCCGAGCAGCGCCGACCTGGCGCGACTCTTCGGGATACCCGTGCTCGCGGTGATCGACGCCGGGGCGATGGCGCAGACCTTCGGCGCGGTTGCCTTCGGGCTCGCGCACTACTCGGCGGCGCTTCCCTTTCATGGAGTGTTGGCCAATCGCGTGGCCGGGCCGGGGCACGCGAGTCTGGCGCAACGGGGCGTGCCTGCGGATATGCGCTTCATGGGCGGCATCTCTCGCGACGCCGCCTTCGAGCTGCCGGATCGGCATCTCGGGCTGGTTCAGGCGGAGGAGGTCGCCGACCTCGATCAACGGTTGTCGGCAATGGCGTCGGCACTCGACGGTAGCGAGCTGGGTGACCTGCCGCCCGAAATCGAGCTATCCGCGCCCGATCCCGAGGTGGAGGCGCTGGAGCGCCCGTTGACGGGTGTGCGCATCGGGGTTGCACGCGATCGGGCGTTCGCGTTTCTCTACCCCGCGAATCTCGATCTGCTGCGCGGCATGGGTGCCGAGCTGGTGTTCTTCTCACCCCTGACAGCGACGGCTCTGCCGCGCGTCGACAGCGTGTATCTGCCCGGCGGTTACCCGGAACTGCATCTCGAGCGCTTGAGCGGCAATCGCGGCATGGCTGACGCATTGCGCAGGCACGTGAGCTCGGGCAAGCCCGTCTACGCCGAGTGCGGCGGCATGCTGTACCTGTTGGAGTCTCTGACGGACCATCAGGGTAGGCGCGCGACCCTGGCCGGCGTCCTGCCGGGGCATGCCATCATGCACACGCGCTTGCAGAGCCTCGGCTATCACACCGCGCCGTTAGCGGGAGGCAAGGTGCGCGGTCACACCTTCCACCACTCCAGCGTCGAGACGCCGCTCACTCCAGCGGCTCACACCGAGCGAGCGCAGTCAAGTGCGGCGGGTGAGCCGATATACCGTCACGGGCGGCTGGTGGCGACCTATTTCCACGGGTACTTTCCCTCGAACCCGCAGGCCGTGGCGCAGCTCTTCACCCCGTAGCGGCGTGCCGCTGTCCACTGGCCCGCGCGGGCGGGCGCGGACGTCAATTTCCTTGCAGCCCGCCGGTCGCGCCCGTGCCTGGGCCCAAAGCGGTCGGCCGCCTGGTGCGCTGCAGCACGCCGAGGTAGTAGAGCACGTAATAGCCCACCAGCGCACCCAACACGGCGACGAGGAACGGGCTGTGTTGATAAGTCGCGGCGAGGCTTTGACCCGCAGCCGCAGCCGGGACCACGCCGTTGTAGACACCGAGGAACTTGTACAGGAGCCGGCCGACAAGCAGCGCGAACACCACCAGCCCGATGTACGCGTGCGGTGTGTAGAAGCGTCCTTCGGACGTGATCTCGAATTTCGTGTACTTGAGCCCGACATAGCCGAGTACTACGCCGCAGACGATGCCGGCGCCCAGCGCGACGAGCACCCGGGTGTCGCGTGCGACCGCGCCGGCGACGAGGATCGTAACCAGAATAAAGAAGCCGATCCTGACCCACATGCGCCTGTCCTGGACGCGCTGGCGGCCAAATGAGCGCCGCATGCGACGATAGAGCACCCACGCGACCAGCACGGCGATGAGATAGGGGGTAACGAGTCGCGGATCCATTGTTACCTCGGTCCGAAGGGGACGAGCATGGGAACCTTGCTGCGGTAGGCGTCGTAGGCGCAGGGGTCGAGCTCCTGACGCAGCCACTTTTCCTCGAGCCGCGCCTTCATCCAGAGCCCCACCGTGACCGGCAACGCGCCGTGCACTCCGAGTATCGTACCCTTCGCCGCAGCGGTCGCATAGACGGCGATCAGAAGGCCGGTATAGATGGGATGGCGCACACTCTCCACTTTCGCGCTCCAACCGGCGGCCAGCATCCAGGAGATCCAGAAGGCCACCCAAAGCGCGACGATCGCCGGGCCTGGCCGCAACATTTCCTTCACCTAGGTTTCGTCATTTGCGGCAGGGCCCCCCCAACACGCCATGTCGGCGAGCGCCGCGAGAGCCACACGCGTCTGCTCGATGCATTGGGAGCCGACTTTCGCGAGCAGAGCCGCATCGACGCGCTGGGCTGCCGCACTCTGGGTTGCAGCGGCGGCGCGCCCGCGCTCGGTGAGAGTCACGACGAGTCTGCGGCGGTCCTGCTCGTCCACGGTGCGAGCCAGGTAGCCGCGGTTGACGAGTGTGTCGACCAGTTGACCCGCGGCCTGCTTCGAGATCCGCAGATCCCGGATCAGCGTCGCGAGCGGAGCGTCACCCCCGCCGAGAGCCAGGCCACCGATGACGTAGAGACCATTCCTGGGGATGTCGTTGTGGCCAGCGTCCTCGAGAGCCCGGCGCATGGCCGAGCCATAGGCGGCGCGCGCGTGGCGCAGCAGCGCGGGCAGAGGAATAGCGGCGAGCTGGGGATCGGGGTCACTCACGCTCTTAGCCTAGCCCTAGGAGCGATAAAGTCAATATCATTTACTATCTTGGTAATTGACTTATATGGATAATATATACTTGCTCAAAATTGCGGTATCGATAAACTATATATGCTATGACAAAGAATTCTCCCGCCCTGGACACCATTCCCCCCGCGGTCGCTCAGGCGCTTCGCGGCCTCGGTGAGAATTTGGCGATTGCGCGGCTGAGGCGCCGGGAATCCCAGCGCGAATGGGCGGGCCGCCTCGGCTGCTCGGTACCTACGCTGATCCGGCTCGAGCGGGGCGACCCTGCGGTTGGCGCCGGGCTCTACGCGACAGCGCTGTGGCTGATCGGAAGGGTCAGCGGCTTGCCCGCGCTCGCGGCTCCCGCCGAGGATCGCGGGGCGCTCGAGGGGGATGTTCGCAAGGCGCTCGAGCGGCGGGCCTCCCGCTCCGCTGCCTCGGCGCGAGCACGGCTTGCACGAGACCGACCCGAAAAGGGGCAAGGTTGAACTCCAGCACCGCAGCCGGTCGGCACGCTGCCGATTATCAGGTAAGTGATCGCCTGTATCTCTGGTCGCTGCTCGAGCCAGAGCGCCCGGTCGCCGTCGGCGAGCTCAACCTCGTGCGCTCGAGTCAGGGTGTCTCGCTCAGGTATCTCGCGCCCTGGCTCGCGCATGGGTTTGAGCTCAGCGAGGACCTGCCGCTGATCGATCAGGAGTTTCTGCCGGCCGAGAGAAACGCCGCGGCGGGCGCCGTGGACGATGCACGGCCGGATCGTTGGGGCGAGCGCGTCATCCGGTTCATCGACAAGCCCGCGCGCCTCTCGCTGCTCGAGTATCTCTATTTCGCGGGCGATGACCGTTTTGGAGCGCTCGGAGTCTCGACTTCCCCGGACCGCTACCTGCCGCGGCGCCTCGGCCCGCTGCCGACGCTCGAGGAGGCCGACCGGATCGATGAGCTCGTCCGCAGAGTCCGGGAAAACGAGCCGATCCCGCCCGAGCTGCACAGACTCGTCGCCCCGGGCGCCACCATGGGCGGCGCGCGACCCAAGGCGCTACTCAACATGGGCGGCGAGCAATGGGTCATCAAGTTCTCGGACGGCGAGCCCGTGGACACCCCCCTCATCGAGCACGCGACCATGACTCTGGCGCGAAAGGCGCAGATAAGGAGCGCGTCGACGATGGCAGTGCGGCTGACGGTCGGGCACGCAGTCGCGATCAGGCGCTTCGATCGCGTGGGCGCGGGCCGTTGTCACTGCCTCTCGGCGGCAGTGGCGCTGCGCGCCGCCGGTGAGCCCTTCGGCTATCCGGAGCTCGCGCAGCTGCTGCGCCGCAAGGGTGTCGCGCAGGAAGTGAGGTACGCGCGCGACATGCGCGAGCTCTTCCGCCGCATGGTTTTCAATATCCTCATCGACAACACGGACGATCACGAGAAGAATCACGCGCTCATCACGACCGAGCGCCAGCGATACGAGCTGGCTCCCGCGTTCGATGTGCTGCCCTCCGGCCAGGCACTCAGCTTCCAGCAGATGCGCGTCGGCGAGCAGGCAGCGGATTCCACGCTCACCAATGCTCTGTCGATGTCGGCTTTGTTTGGACTCAAGAAGGACGAGGCGGCGAGCGACGCCCGCGCGGTAGCCGCGGTCGTGAGCGGATGGAAGGGGCACTTCGCCGCCAGCGGCGTCACGCAGCCGGATATCGAATACTATGCCGCGCAGATCGATCGGCCGTTCCTTCGGCAACAGCGGCAAGAGATGGAGAGCGCGCGGGTGAACCGCGCGCGGGAGTAATTGCGATGAGCTTGTCGACCCCGGATGCAGTGGGCTGGATCGCGACCGCGGTATTCGTCGCGTCGTATTTCTTCTCCAAGCCCGCAATGTTGCGTGGGCTGCAGATGTTGGGCGCCGCGCTGTGGATCGCCTTCGGTGTGCTGATCGCCTCGAAGCCGGTGATTGCCGCCAATGTGCTGGTGTTTGCGGCGGCCGGATGGACACTGGTGCGCAAGCGCGACGCCGATCGCTCGCCATCGTCGGCGCTGTGAGATTGGTTTGTCTGATACTGATCGGGAGGAAATTACATCATGCCAACTGACGTAAGAAGAGCGATCATGATCGGTCTGGCGCTCGCGCTCCTCACCCCCGTTGCCGCGCCAGCGGCAGGCGGTCAGGGGACCCAGGCGAGCCTGGTGCCCAAGGCGGTCGCGTTCATCCGAACGTTAGCCAAGGGGGATTTCGAGGGTGCGGAAGCGGATTTCACCGATCAGATGAAGCAGGAAGTGCCACCGGCGAAGCTGCGCGAGATCTGGCAGGGCGTGCTGAACAATCTCGGGCCGCTTCAGGATACCGGCGACAGCAAGACAGAGGTTAAGGACGGATATACGGTCGTGGTCGTCAGGGGCGATTTCAAGAGCCGGGCGCTCGGGATCGCGGTGACGTTCGATTCCGCACAGAGGATCGCCGGCATGTACTTCGTCGCTCCGCCCTGACCACGGGCACGGGTTCGCCCCGGGAAGGAGAGGCTCGCCACAATCCCGGAGCCCGGGCTTGCCCGGCGGTACCGAGAGCGCATAGGCTCCCGGGAGCGGGTACATGGTGTGCCCGCTTCACCGAGCCGCCGCAGCGGCGCACCGCTGCCCGTGACGCGCCCGCATGAACGCTCCCGCCCTGCCGAATCGCCTCAACCGATTCTTCCTGCATTTTGCCAAGCAATTTCCCTGGGGTTGCCTGGGACTGCTCGCCTTCCCGGTGCTCGGCCGTGGCGTGTTCGCCTCGATTGCCTTCGCGACCAAGGAGCTCACCGACACGGTACTCAATCTGCACGGGCCGCTGAACGATGCCGGCCGGGCGCTGACCGGCCCGTTCACCCTCTTTGCCGCGTTGGTGGCCTCGCGCTTCCTCTGCGATGCGTCGATGTGGCTCTGCTCCTACCACACCCGCTCGCCCATGCTGATCCGCATCAAGGAGGAAGTGTTCGCCTACGCGCAGCGCCTCTCGCCCGCCTACTTCGAGAGCACGCTGTCGGGGAAGATCGCGCATCGCGCCGTCATGTTGCCCGACCAGATGCTGATGCTGTTCGACATGATGGTGTTCGACTTCATTCCGGGCACGATGTTCTTCGTGTTCGTCGCGGCTTACTTCTATATCGCGAGCCCGGATTTCTGCGCGGCGGCGGCTGTCGGCATCGTCGTCTATTTCTCAGGCAGCCTCTACCTGGGCCAGGAATGCGCCAAGCGGGCGGCGCAGAGCAATGAGACACGCGCGGGGGTGACCGGTCGGATCGTCGACGTCATTACCAACGTCCGCAACGTCTTCTGCTTCGCCAATCAGGCGCTCGAGGACAGCGAGCTGACACGGTACACGGGCGAGGAGCGGGAGCGGCGCATGGCGCTCTATCGCTCGGTGGTACGCCTGCGATGCTCGCAGTACGTCATGGACATCCTCATGTGGATCGGCTTCGTGGGCGGCGCGCTCTACGAGTGGGTGTACGGCCGCATGACCGCTGGAGACTTCGTCATGGTGACGGCGCTCACCGGCTCCCTGCTGCAGACGGCCTACAACCTGGGCCAGCGCATCCCGGACTTCTACGATCAGCTGGGCTCGGCGCGCGAGAGCATCGGGACGCTCATCGTGCCTGCAACCCTCCAGGAGCGGCCCGGCGCAGTCTCGCTCGCCGTGACCCGCGGCGCGATCCACTTCGATCGCATCTCGTTCGCTTACGAGCCGCGCGGGCGCGGCCGCGGCGCGCGCAACGTCGTCCATGACTTCGAGCTCCGCATCGTGCCTGGCCAGCGCGTGGGGCTCGTCGGCCCGAGCGGCGCCGGCAAGACCACGTTGATGGGGCTTCTGATGCGCATGCACGATGTGACTGCAGGCGCCATCCGGATCGATGGGCAGGACATCCGCGACGTGACACAAGAGAGCCTGCGAGGGGCGATCGCGCTGATTCCACAAGACACGAACCTCTTCCATCGCAGCCTCCTCGAGAACATCCGTTACGGGCGCCCGGCGGCCACCGATCAGGAGGTGACGGAGGCCGCCAAGCGGGCACACGCGCACGAGTTCATCGTGGAGCTCGAGCACGGGTACGACACACTGGTCGGGGAGCGCGGCATCAAGATCTCCGGAGGCCAGCGGCAGCGGATCGCCATCGCGCGCGCGATCCTGCGCAATGCGCCCATCCTGCTCCTCGATGAGGCGACGAGCGCGCTCGACAGCCACAGCGAGCAGATGATCCAACAGGCGATGAAGGAGGCAATGGCCGGCAAGACGGTGATCGCCATCGCTCACCGGCTGAGCACGGTCATGGACATGGATCGGCTCATCGTCCTCGACCGCGGCGTGATCGTCGCGGACGGCTCGCACTCGGAGCTGCTGCTGCACGGCGGCCTCTACGCGGAGCTCTGGCGCAAGCAATCGGGTGGATTCAATCCGGTCGCGCGGCAGGAGGAAACCGAGAGTGCCGCGCCGGATGAGCTTGCCGAGGTCGCTCCGATGCGCTCGTCCCCGGCGGCGTGAGGAGCCGGTCTAGTGCAGACAGAGGTGCAGATGTCCGTCGGGATCACGGAGCAACTGATCCCGATCCGCCGCCCACACGATCCTCGTGGCCGCGACGTCATTGGCCTCGAGCCGGCCCGCCGGCCGGCCGGCGGGCTTGCGGTAGCCGAGCAACTCGACGTGCGGCGTATCGCGGTGCGGGAGCATCGGGATCACATCGACTTCGACGTCGGCGAGTCCATCGAGGGCCATCTGCGTCGGGCCGCTATTGAGCGTGGGTCCGCGCACTGACAGACCCAACGCCTCGTAGAATCGGCGGCTGGCGGCGACATCGGAAACGCTGAGGGCCGAGTGGTCGATGCCGAGCAGACCCGTTCCCCGCCAGCGGCCACTTCCTTCCGGCGGAAACTGCAGCAGCTCGAGCGGATGCCCCTCCGGGTCGCGAAACTTGACGGCGGCGGCGACTCCCGTCCCTGGCGGAAGCGTCACCGGCCCGCGGGTGGAGATCGGGATCGCTCCGAGGGCCGCGACGCGCTTCCAGGCGGCGGTGGCATCGTCCGTCACGAGCGCCATATGCTGAAAACAGAGATCGGCTGCCGTGGCATTCATTGGATACGGCCGTCCCGGCACATCAAAGAAATCGAGATCAACGCGCTGCTCGCCGAGACGAAGCGGCACCCGGGTGCCGCTGCTCTCGAGACCTAACAGCGTGATCTCGTCGTTGCCAATGGCCTCGGCGCGGCCAACCGTGAAGCCGAGCTCCTGGTAGAACCGTGCCAGCCGCTCAGCATCGGCAGTGGTGAGCCGGAACGCGACAAGCGCCGACACCCTCACCGTCACGGCCGAACGCAGCCGCGCACGTTGGTGCAGATCGCCATCAGTCGGTGCGAGGCGCAGAGGAACAGGCGCGAGCGGTTGCGGCCGCCGAAGGCGAGATTCGAGACCGGGCTCGGTGTCAGGATCTTGCCCAGCAGCTCACCTTCAGGGCTGATGCAGTGGACGCCGTCGGCGGCGCTCGACCAGACGTTACCCTGCTCATCGAGGCGAAAGCCATCGGCAAATCCGGGTGCGATCTTGTGGAAGCACTCGCCGCCCGTGAGACGCCCGTCCGCGTGCACCTTGAAGCGGCGGATGTACTGGCGCGGCTCACGGTCGAACGGGCGGCCGGTTTCGGCGACATAGAGCAGCCGCTCGTCCGGCGAGAATGCAAGCCCGTTCGGTCCGTCGAAATCATCGGCGACCACACTTAGATCGCCGGTGGCGGGGTCCAGACGATACAACGCCGGCGCCAGCTCGGAGGGCTGCTTGCTGCCTTCATAATCGGTGCTGATACCGTAGAGCGGATCGCTGAACCAGATCGTCCCGTCGGACTTGCAGACGATATCGTTGGGCGAGTTCAGCCGCTTGCCGCGATGATGGCTGGCGAGCACCGTCACCGTGCCGTCGAGCTCCGTGCGCGTGATGCATCGGTCGCGATGTGAGCAGCCGAGGAGCCGCCCCTGCCGGTCGCGCGCATGACCATTGGCGAAGCCTGCCGGCCGGCGAAATACACTGACACCGCCATGCTCGCTCCATCGCAGGATGCGATCGTTCGGGATATCGCTGACATAGAGACAATCGTGGTCGGCGAACCAGACCGGACCTTCGAGCCAAAGGTAGCCTTCGCCCAGTGTTTCCAACGGCGCATTGGGCAGCACCATCGCCCGGAATCGATCGTCGTAAATCTCGAATTCGGGCATAGCCGCCTATGCGCAGTGACAGGGCTCGCGGGACGGGTCGATGTGCAGTTGCACGGTCATGAGCACCGCCGGCTCATCGCCTATCGTCCCGGAGCGGTGTCCTTTCCGGCCGCCGCGTTCGCTGCAGCCTTGATCTTCACCGAAGGAGAACTCCCCCGGTCTCTGTTCGATACGAGTACCGTCCATGCTCTCGATCCACCAGCGCCCCGCGAGCACGACGATCCACTGCGGCGCCGGATTCTCGTGCCAGTCGCCGACCCAGCCCACCGGCTGGACGGTGAAGACGACCGTGGACGGGTGCGTGCCCTGCCGGTCATTCCACTGTGGGTCGGCCGGACCGACTCGGTGCAGCTGATAGCGGGTGAGATGGCACTGCCGCTGGTGGCTGACGCCCTCGGCGTCGACCCAGAGATGCCAGTAGGGTATGGAGGGCTTCTGTCCTCGATCGCTCACGGCTGCTCCGCGGAGACGGCGTAGGGATGGCTGGAAGCGAGCGGATGAGCGAGGAACGGCCGCAGGCCCGAGCCGTTGGTGCCTATCACGATGAGGAGGAATCCCGCGCCGAGCGACAGGTTCTTGAGGAAATCCCAGAAGAGGGCGCGCGCCTTGCTGTCGCCCGGCACCCAGAAATCGCCCGGGGCCCAGAACCGCTTGTAGAGAACGGCAGTCGCCGCGCAGTAGGCGGCCAATACCAGCGCCGCGAGCCGATCGGCGAAGCCGGTCACTACCCCGAGCGACATGATCACTTCGATGCCGAGCCCGCATATGAGCACGACCGTCGCGAGCGCTCGCGGCTTGAAAACCTCCTGCGCCTGCTTGACGGCGCCTTCGAACCCGATGACCTTGTCGAGCGCGCTGAATGGAAGGAACAACATCACGAGCAAGTACCGCACGACCAGCGCCACGATCGCGGCGGTGCTCATTTCAGTCGCTCCGCGATCCGATCGGCGACGCGCAGCGCGTTGGCAATGATAGTCAGGGTCGGATTGACGGCGCCGATCGACGGAAAGAAGCTCGCATCGGCAAGGTAGAGGTTGTCGAGCTCATGCGCCTTGCAATCGAGATCGAGCACGGAAGTCGCCGGATCGGTGCCGAAGCGTGCCGTGCCCGCCTGATGCGCGGTGCCGCCGAGCGGAATGTTCTTGCCGAGATAGAGCGAGCGATGGAGCAGAATGGCAGTGTGGCCGGCACGATTCAGGGCCTCCTTGAGCTTGCGCTCGAGACGGGGCAGCGCTTCGGGGTTGGTGGGAACCAGATCCAGATGCACCTTGCCGTCTTTGTAGTAGATCCGGTTCTCGGGATGCGGCAGGTCTTCCGCCTGCAGCCAGAAATCCATCGAATGGCGCGCCATCTCCTCGAACGGCATCTCCGGCAGCCATTCGAGCCATTGTGGCAAGGATTCGCCGCGGATCTGTTCGGCGTGGCTCGTGGCGCACATCTGCACGAGACCGAGCGGGTATTCCCAGTCGTCGCTGCGGAAGTAGTAATCGCTGAACGCCAGCGTCTTCTGAAACACGGTGTCGTTGACCTCGGGCATGACGGCCATCAGCACGCTCATGTTGTGACGCACGTAATTCCGTCCGAGCTGACCTGATCCGTTGGCCAGCCCCTGGGGATGCGCATCACTCGCCGAGCGTAGGAGCAGCAGGGCGGAAGACAGCGCGCCGCAGGCAACCACGATGATGTCCGCGCAGTAGCGCTCTTCACGGCCCTCGCGCGTGACATGAACGGTGTCGACCCTGCGACCGGATCCGTCGGTACCCAGCTTCGATACGTAGGCATTGGTGAGCAGCGTGACATTCGGATGTTGCGCGAGCGTGGGATCGATGCAAACGACCTGGGCGTCGGCCTTGCCATTGAGCAGACACGGGAAGCCATCGAAGAAGCTGCACCGCATGCAGATGCTGGTGGGTGCCGGCTTACCATCCTTCTCATCGAGGAGGATCCCGAGCGGCAGATGAAAGGGATGCAGGCCGATGGCGTGAAGGTTCTGAGCCAGCTGCGCAACCTCCGGCTCGTGGCTCACCGGCGGATGCGGATAGGGAGCGCTCGCCCACGGCTCGAGCGGGTCCTCACCGCGCTGGCCATGGACGTGAAACAACCGCTCCGCTTCCGTGTAGTACGGCTCGAATACCTCGTAGCCGAGCGGCCACGCGGGGGAGATGCCACCGCCATGCACGACCTCACCGAAGTCGCGCTCGCGCAGGCGAAGAAGCGCCGCGCCGTAGACCTTGGAGTTGCCACCGACGTAGTAATGGAGTGCGGGGCTGAACGTGTCCCCGGCGGCGTTCGTCCAGGTCTCGCGCGCCTGGTACGCGGCATCGACGAAGACGGTCTGGGAGCTCCAGTTCTTCTCGCTGCGCGGCAGGTAATCGCCGCGCTCGAGCATGAGGATACGCTTGCCCGTGGGGGCCAAACGGTGCGCCAGCGAGGCGCCCCCCGGCCCGGTGCCGATCACGATGAGGTCGTAGCGATCCGCGCTCAAGGGTCACGCTCCGCTTGCGCTGCTTGGCATCAACGATACAGCAGCGGCAAATGCCGTGCCGGACTACCGCATCACGCGGCTCACACCGCCACTGCTCATCCGTCATCTCGAAGAGGCCGATCTGGGGCACGGCGCCGGCGATGTTGAGCAAAGCGTCGATGCAGCCGAATGTGGCCAGGGCCTGGTCCACCACCGCCCGTGCGCCCAGAGCGATGCCGGCCGGGTAGGCTCCGTGGAACTCACGGAAATGCCGCCTTCAGGGCAGGTGGGTTACCGCCGCAATACCGGCGTAAGTGCTGATGTATAGCGTGGAGCCGCTGATCGCCACCCCGGCAGTCTGCGCATCGAGCACTCCCGGCAGCGCTCCCGGTGTAAAGCCGGTTTGTCCGGCTACGCCGACCAGCGCGTCGCGAGACGAGCGGCAGGTTAGTGGGGCGCCGGTGACGGGCGTCCTACGGCGATACGATTAGAGCTTCTTTCAAAGGTCCGAGCCATCGGTCGAAGTGGCGCCATTGGTCGAGTCCCGCGCGATTGATCGGCTGACGAACCTGCTCAGAGCTCGAGCTGACGACGGCGCGCTCGGTTTTGTAGAACTCGAAACAAGCGGGCTGCGGCTGCAGATTGCAGAATTCGAGAATGCGCCGCACGTTCGCCGGGAAATCCGTGACCAGCTCTTCATGCTGCACGTGCAATACCCTTCCTGGCAGCACGGCATCCCAATGGCGCATGAGGTGCAGATACAAGCGGTAGTGGTGTGCGAGGTCCTCGAAGCTGTAGACGAACTGTGGTCCGGAGTCAGCGGAGAAGAGCTGTTTGAAATTACTGAAACAGCAGGCTATCGCCTCTCTTCGCGCGTCGATGATCCGGGCATTCGGCAGAATGAGGTGAATGAAGCCCAGGTCCCAAAAGTTGCTCGGCCATTTGTCGATGAAGAATGGCTTTCCATGGCGGTATACGAGTGTATCCCGGATGTACTGTTCCCCGAGTCGCGCGCACTCTTCTCTCGTCAGCTGCGCGAGCACGCCGGGATAACGCGGGTTGTCGCCCGGGCGGCTGCGGTACACGAGATCTCTTATGAGGTGCAGGATGTTGGGCAGCTCCATTGTGCCTTCCACCTGCGAATGCGAGGCAAGAATCTGCTCGATCAGAGTGGATCCGGCGCGGGGTAGTCCCACGATGAAGACCGGAGCTGCCTCCGGATATCCCCAGCCCTGGCGAGCGGCAAAGAATTCCCGCGCACAGGTGGCAACCTGCAGCTGCGCATGGGTTTCGAAGGACTGGGGGCGGTAGCGGCCTTCCCGCTTCTTCAGGTCATTGCCTCGCGCGTAGTATCGAAACGACCTCTCGTATTCAGCCCGATCCTCGAGCGCCTTACCGAGCGCGAAGCACAGGTGGTAGCGATCCACGGTCGCCGTTGCGGCATCTGTCTCGTGACGGATCATCTGGTCGAGCTCGGTATCCTCGAAACGATACGTTTTGAGATTGGCGAGATTCCAATAGGCACTGCCATGACCCGGACGGAAGGCCGCGGCCGTGCGATAGGATTCGATTGCCTCGGCGGTCCGGCCCAGAGTCTTGAGGGCGAAACCAACGACGACGTGCAGCTCTGCGCGTTCGGGCGCATGCCGCAGCAACTCCTGGTACGCGGTCAAAGCCTGTTGGTAGTCTCCGAGGCCCGCGCACGCGTTCGCATGCGCAAGGCGATAGGCGCGGTCTCCGGGAGCAATCGCCAGCAGCTTCTCCAGTTCCTCCCGAGCGCGCTGATGCTTGAGCCGCCGGAATAATGCCTCGGCGTACTCGTAACGGGCAGCATGATGATCCGGCGCCGTCCGCAGCACGCTTTCGAGGAGAGCCTCGGCCTCATGGTTGGTGGCGTCATCAGCCGGATCGTGCGTCATCGCAATACGCGCAAGCAGACACATGCCTTCGATGTGATCACCGTGAGTCAGGAGGTAATGGCGCAGCAGTTGCTCGGCGGCGCGAATCTCGCCGTCGGCGAACATGCTGTGTGCCGTCGCGATCTCTTTCGGAAGCTTCTCGAGATTCGCGATGAGCTGTGCGGCCGCTTCAGCCTCCGGCACGCGTCCGCGCACGCGGTATAGGCTCTGTAGGGCGCGCAGGCTCGCACGCAGCCAAGGGTTCAGCGTTACGGCTTTCGCGAAGGCGGTGATCGCCGGGTCCATGGCCCGCTGCGCGAGGTGGCAATGCCCGCGCTCCTCAAACAATCGGCCGAAGGTCGGGTGGTGGCGCTCCAGCTCCTCCAGCACCGCGAGTGCTTCGGGATTGCGATCGAGGCAGCGCAACGTGACGGCAAGGCTGTAGAGAACGTCTCGATTGTCCGGATATTGGGTGTGCAGCGCGCGCGCCGCTTCGAGTGCGGCCGCGAATTCTCGCCGCCTCAGCTGCACCCGAAGGCGATCCACCTTCGTTGCGAGGTCGGCCGATCCGATTGCACCGGGCGCCGTCAACGAGGGCTGTTCTTGCAGACTATTCCCACTCTATCGTCGCCGGTGGCTTGCCGGAGATGTCGTAGACGACACGGGAGATGCCGGCGACTTCGTTGACGATGCGGCGGGAGACGTGATCGAGGAACTCGTACGGGAGGCGGGCCCAGAGGGCCGTCATGAAATCGACCGTCTCAACCGCGCGCAAGGCGACCACGTAGTCGTATCTGCGCCCATCGCCCATGACGCCGACCGACCTAACGGGTAGGAACACGGCGAACGCCTGGCTCGTGCGATCGTAGAGGTCGTGCTTGCGCAGCTCGTCGATGAAGATCGCATCGGCGCGGCGGAGGAGGTCGGCGTACTCCTTGCGGACTTCGCCCAGGATCCGCACGCCCAAGCCCGGCCCCGGGAAGGGATGGCGGTGGATCATCTCGCGCGGCAATCCCAGCTCGACTCCGAGACGGCGGACCTCGTCCTTGAACAGCTCGCGCAGGGGCTCCACCAGCTTCAAGTGCATTTTCTCGGGCAGGCCGCCCACGTTGTGGTGTGATTTGATCACGTGCGCCTTGCCCGTGCGCCAGCCTGCAGATTCGATGACGTCGGGGTAAATGGTGCCTTGGGCGAGGAAGCTGACGCCGGTGAGCTTGCGAGATTCCTCGTCGAACACATCGACGAAGGTACGGCCGATGATCTTGCGCTTGGCTTCGGGGTCCTCGACTCCAGCGAGCGCGGCGAGAAAACGCGCTTCCGCATCCACGCGGATGACGCGCACACCGAGATGCTCGGCGAAGGTAGCCATGACCTGGTCGCCTTCGCCGAGACGCAGGAGCCCGTGATCGACGAAAACGCACACGAGCTGGTCGCCGATCGCCCGATGGAGCAGGGCGGCGACCACGGAGGAATCGACACCGCCCGATAGCCCCAAGAGCACCTTGCCGGAGCCCACCTGCTCGCGCACCCGCGCGATCGCATCCTCGATGATGTTGCCGGTGCTCCAGAGCGCACTACAGCCGCAGATCTCACGCACGAAGCGCTCGAGAAGACGCGCGCCTTGGGCCGTATGCGTGACTTCCGGGTGGAACTGCACGCCGTAGAACGCCCGGCGTTCGTCGGCCATCGCGGCGAACGGAATCGAGGCGGTCGCGGCGGTGACGGTGAAACCTTCGGGCAGCACGCCTACCCGATCACCGTGGCTCATCCACACATCGAGAACGGGCCGGCCCTGCCCGTCGCGGCGGTCCTCGAGATGCTCGAGCAGCCGGCTCGCGCCTGTTACGGTCACCTCCGCGTAGCCGAACTCCCGCTCCGTCGAAGCCACCACGCGTCCGCCGAGCTGCTGCGCCATCGTCTGCATCCCGTAGCAGATGCCGAGCACGGGCACCCCGAGGGAAAAAACGACCGCAGGGGCTGTCGGCGGATCAGGGCCGGTGACCGATTCCGGACCGCCGGAGAGGATCACCCCGCGAGGGTGGAACGCGCGGACTTCCGCGTCGGTGATGTCCCAGGGGTGAATTTCGCAGTAGACGCCGAGCTCGCGGACGCGACGAGCGATGAGTTGGGTGTACTGCGCGCCGAAGTCGAGGATCAGGACGCGGTGGGCATGGATGTCCGCGTGTGTCGCCGAGGAAGGTGCCTCCGAGAGGCGCTTTTGCGGACTCAAATGCATCGGGAAACAGGCCGGGCAACGCTGGCCATGGGCTCCTAGGACACCCGGTAGTTGGGTGCCTCTTTGGTGATCGTAACGTCGTGCACGTGGCTCTCGCGGACACCCGCGTTGGTAACGCGCACGAACACCGGACGCGTGCGCAGCTCCGTGATGTTGCGGCTGCCGGTGTAGCCCATAGCGGCCCTGAGGCCTCCGGCAAGCTGTTGCAGGATGGTGACCACGCTGCCCTTGTAGGGGACGCGGCCCTCGACGCCCTCCGGGACGAGCTTCTCGAGCTCCGTCGCGGCGTCCTGGAAGTAACGATCGGCGGAGCCATGGCGCTCTGCCATCGCGCCGAGCGAGCCCATGCCGCGATAGGACTTGTAGGAGGCTCCCTGGTAGAGCTCCACCTCGCCGGGAGATTCCTCGGTTCCGGCAAAGAGGCTGCCGATCATGACGGCGTGCGCGCCGGCGGCGAGGGCCTTGGCGATGTCGCCGGAGAAACGAATGCCGCCGTCGGAAATGACCGGGACATCACTGTTGCGCAGCGCATCCGCCACGTTCGACACGGCGGAAATCTGCGGTACGCCGACGCCGGCAACGATACGCGTGGTGCAGATCGAGCCCGGTCCGATGCCGACCTTGACCGCGTCAGCCCCGGCGGCCACGAGGGCGAGGGCGGCCTCGCCGGTTGCGATGTTGCCCGCGATCACTTCGCTGTCCGCCCATTGTGCTTTGATGCGCTCGACCGTCGTGACGACGCCGCGGGAATGGCCGTGCGCCGTGTCGACGACCACCAGGTCGACTCCCGCCGCGCGCAGCGCCGCGACGCGATCTATCGTGTCCGGAGTGGTGCCGACCGCCGCGCCCACGCGGAGTCTTCCGGTTTCATCCTTGCAGGCGCGCGGGAATTCCGTCGCCTTCTGGAAGTCCTTCACCGTGATCATGCCGGTGAGCTCGTGATCGGCGTTGACGACCAGCACCTTCTCGATGCGGTGCTTGTGCAGCAGCGCCAGCACTTCCTCTTTCGGCGCGGTCTCGCGTACGGTGATCAACCGGTCCTGAGGCGTCATGACCGACGAGACGGGGGCATCGAGCTTCTGCTCGAAACGCAGGTCGCGGTGCGTGACGATGCCGACGGCCCTTTTCCCGACGACGACCGGCACGCCGGAGATGCCGCGCGACCGCGTGAGGTCCAGCACCTCGCGGATGGTCGTACTGGGCGAGACGGTGATCGGGTCCTTGATGATGCCGCTCTCGAACTTCTTCACCCGGCCGACCTCGTGCGCCTGCGCGTCGATGGTCATGCTCTTGTGAATGATGCCGATGCCGCCTTCCTGGGCGATGGTGATGGCGAGGCGGGCCTCGGTGACCGTGTCCATGGCGGCCGAGAGCAGTGGGAGATTGAGCCGGATCCGGCGGGTGACGCGGGTCCCCAAGTCCACCTCTCGGGGGAGCACTTCCGAGTAGGCCGGGACGAGGAGGACGTCGTCGAAGGTAAGGGCTTCTTCGAGGATTCGCATAGCTAATTCTACGCACGAAGGGCGTCGCGGTAAACCTCATGCTATGGTCGCCGGCCATGCCTGCTAGCTTATTCCCTGGTCCCGAGCCCGACGCCGCTCCGGGCCGCAGCGTCTATACGGTCTCCCGCCTCAATAAGGAGGTGCGGACACTGCTCGAACGGGGCTTGGGGGTCGTCTGGGTGGAAGGGGAGCTGTCGAACTTCTCCCAGCCGTCCTCGGGGCACTGGTATTTCTCCCTGAAGGACCGGGAGAGCCAAGTGCGCTGCGCGATGTTCAGGCTGAAGAACGCGGCCCTGGGGTTCACACCGAAGGCCGGCCAGCACGTGATCGCACGCGGCCGCGTCAGTCTTTACGAGCCTCGCGGCGAATACCAGCTCATCGTCGACCATCTCGAGGAAGCGGGCGTCGGCGCGCTGCAGCGCGAGTTCGAGCGGTTGAAGGCGAAGCTCGCCGCCGAGGGCCTGTTTGCGAGCGAGCGCAAGCGCAGCCCGCCGCGCTTTCCGCGCCGCATCGGTGTCGTCACGTCTCCGACGGGCGCTGCGGTCCGCGACGTCCTCAACATTCTGGCGCGGCGTTTTCCGCCGGCGGCGGTACTGGTTTATCCGACGGCCGTCCAGGGCACGGCGGCGGCGCCGGCGATCGTTCAGGCGTTGCAGTTGGCTTCCGCGCGCGCGGACTGTGACGTGCTGGTTCTGGCGCGTGGGGGTGGCTCGCTGGAGGACCTGTGGGCTTTCAACGACGAGCGGGTGGCGCGGGCCATTCGCGCGTGCGCCATTCCGGTGGTCACCGGGATCGGCCACGAGATCGACTTTACCATTGCCGATTTTGCCGCCGACGCGCGCGCGCCGACGCCATCCGGAGCCGCGGAGCTCGTTGCACCTGACAGCGTGGCTTGCCTCGAGGCTCTGTCACGAATGTCAGCGCGCATGAGTGCGTGCATGCGGCGCGAGCTGCGCGCGATGTCCAGCCGCTTTGCAAACGTCAACGCCCGCCTCAAGCAGGCGCATCCGGGCACGCGCCTCCATCACCAGGCGCAGCGTCTCGACGATCTTGAGCAGAGACTCGCAAGCGCTGCATACGCGGTTCTCCATACACGTCGACATCGGCTGAGCGAGGGGTTCACCAGGCTTCTCCAGTGCTCGCCCGAGCGCCTCGTACGCGAGTACGACCGCCGAGATGAGGTACTGTACGCGCGACTCCATCGATCGGTGAACGAGTATCTGTCGCACCGGCAGCATCGATTCGACCTCGCGCAACGTACGCTTCAGGCCGCGAGCCCGCAGGCCACGCTGGCGCGCGGATTTGCCATCGTGATGCGCCCTGACGGGACGCTGCTCACCGATGCCCGCTCGGTGACGGCGGGCGAGGAGATCGAGGCACGGCTGGCGAACGGACGCCTGCGCGCTCGAGTGACGAGCTCGCGGGATTCCTGACAGGAACAGCCCGTGCCTGGCGACATCGAGTTCATGCGCCTTGCGCTCGAGCGGGCCAACGAGGCGCGCGCGTCCGGCGAAGTCCCGGTGGGCGCGGTGTTGGTCGGCGGCGATCGCGTGATCGCCAGCGGAGCGAACCATCCGATCGGATCGAACGATCCCACCGCCCACGCCGAGATCGAGGCGCTAAGATCCGGCGGACGGGCGCTTGCCGCTTATCGGCTGACCGACACCACTTTGTACGTGACTCTGGAGCCCTGCCCGATGTGCGCGATGGCCATAGTGCATGCGCGCGTGCGCAGGCTGGTCTTCGGCGCGTGGGACCCGCGCGCCGGAGCGGCGGGCAGTGTGACAGACATCTTCACGCTGCCGGGCCTCAACCACCGCGTTGACGTGTTCGGCGGTGTGCTGATGGAGGAGTGCGCGAGCCTCCTCAGGGACTTCTTCAGCGAACGCCGCGGCTGAGCCTCAGCGGCCGCCGTTGTTGCTTGCGGCCGCCGCCGGCGCCGACGACGGCTCGGCGTCCGCTATGGTCGTGTGGGGAAGGCTGCCCTCGGGCTGCCATTCCAGAAGCTGCATGAACTGGCGCACGTGCCCGACGTACTCCACCGGCTGCCATCCTTGAGCGTAGCCGCACTTGGCGCGCAGGAACCAGCGGGGCTCAGCGAGCTTCGGCAGCTCCTGGCTGACTTCGGCCCAGGAGTCGGGATTCTTGCCGAGCGTCTGCGCGATGATGCGCGCATCCTCCACGTGGCCAAAGCCGACGTTGTAAGCCGCAACGGTGAACCAGGTGCGGTCAGGCTCCGGAATGTGTGTCGGAACCATGCTGCGTACCTCGGCAAGGTAGCGCGCTCCCGCGAAGATGCTTTCCTTGGCGTTCGCACGGTCGCGGATCCCCATCGCCTGCGCGGTGTTGGAAGTCAGCATCATGACGCCCATGGCGCCATTGGGCGAGCTCGCGTTCGGATCCCAGCGCGACTCCTGAAAGCCGATGGCGGCGAGCAGCCGCCAGTCGAGTCCGTACTCGGTGGCGGCCTGCTGGAACCAGGGGCGGTAAAGCGGCAGCCGCTGGGTCAGGGAAACCTGGAAGAGGCGCAGCTCTTCGTATTGGAACGAGCTCGCATCTCCCGATTCCTTCTGCATGAGACGGGCGAGCTCGCCGGAGTCCTTCATGGTCCGGAAGAAACGATTGACCGCCTGGACGAGGTCGCCGCCGCCCCGGCGGACGATCCACTGGACCGGCCGCTTCTCGGGCAGGGTGAAGCCCACTTTGATATCCGGGTAGAGATGATGGGCGTAGGAGTACGTCCTGGCATCGACGATGGCATAGCGGGCCTGGCCGGAATCCACATCCTCCAGCGGGTCCGCGTCGCTCGGCGCCGTCTCCACCCAGGAGAGGTGCGGAGCCAGGAGCTCCTTCATTCGCGCGAGGAGGTGCTCTTGGGGACTTCCGGCGCGCACGGCCAACTTCGCCGTCTCGAGCTGCAGGGTGTCGCGCGGCTGAGCCTCATTCCGGCGATAGACCACGAGCTGCGGAATCCTGGCGTAGGGAGCCGCCGCCTGGCCCACCTTTGACCACGCATGGGTTGCGGTGATCTGTGCTGCTGCAATATCGGCACGCCCCGCGGCCAGCTCCGCGCGCATGGCCGCCTCGTTCGGTACGGCGTAAATCTTGAGCCGTACGCCGAGCTCCTCGGCGAACCGGCTGGCGAGGTCGTATTCCAACCCTTCCGGGCCCTGAGCGCCCAGGTAGTAGCAGGTCGGCAGGTTCAAGGTCACGACCCGCAACTCG
This sequence comes from Steroidobacteraceae bacterium, assembly GCA_050739095.1. GTDB lineage: Bacteria > Pseudomonadota > Gammaproteobacteria > Steroidobacterales > Steroidobacteraceae > 13-2-20CM-66-19. The sequence continues at coordinate 22,962 of JBOIAR010000035.1, forward strand.
CCGCGAGAGCGGATTTGGGCCAGGGCCGAGGGGGAGGGGGGTGCTCGCGAGCAGCTCGCCAGGAAAGCGGCGGCCGCCAATGCCACCCACGCCCTCCTTTTGGCAGGCCGGAGATACCTCAGGGCGCCCTTCAGCGTCAATGCAAATCCCCACTGGCCTCAAATGCTTAGGCTAGAATACCAGCTCGCCACCCTGAGGTCCCACCGCATGCCGCTCACCGCGTGAGTTTTCACATAATGCGGCCTTCACCAGGTATTTTGGGCAGGGACGGAGAGGTACCGAAGCGGTCATAACGGCGCCGACTCGAAATCGGATGGTCGGGTAAAACCGGCACGTGGGTTCGAATCCCACCCTCTCCGCCATTTCATTTCCAGGGTGTTCCGCTGAGTTCCACAGAAGATCATTTCTCGGCTGGAATGTCCGTTTATTCAACTGTTTACGTTCCACTGACGTCCAGCTCTGTTTCTTGACAGCCAATGCACGTTGGGGGTAATTTGGGGGTAAGCCTGAAGTGTGGGGGAAGATTTACCCCCAATTCGACATAATATTTACCCCCAGACAAGTTTCCCTTGGATCGTGCTTACAGAACTGGCACTTCGAGGGGCAAGGCCCGCAGACAAGCCGCAAAAGCTCTTCGATGGGCGAGGCCTCTAATTTACTCATCAGCACGGCCGGCGCGAGAGTCTGGCGACTCAAGTACCGCTTTGAGGGCCGGGAGAAGGTCCTCGATCTGGGCCTCGATCTGGGGGACTACCCCGAAGTCTCGCTGAAAAGGGCGCGAGAGCGGTGTGAGCAGGCACGGCGGCTTATTGCCGATGGCGTCGATCCCGCTCTGACAGGTGGCCAGTACGGGGCGGACGCCGCCCAGACGGTCGAGGCCCCCAGGCGCACCTTCGAGACGGCCGCCCGGGAATGGTGGGCCGCTCGCCGGCAGGCGGAACGCTGGGACGAAGGGTATGCGGTACAGATCCTTCGGCAATTCGAGCGCGACGTTTTCCGGATCAAGGTGACTCGGGGCTTGCCGCCGGACCAAAGGTGTCCTTCCGGTGAGGGTGCGTGAGTCCGGCGCCGGCTGAGCGGTAGCGTGTCTGTCACTCGCATTGGGCGAGGTGGAGGGCAGTCATGCAAGCAATGGCGATATCTGCGGAGCAGCTGGGGATCG
>JBOIAR010000036.1:0-23585 GCA_050739095.1 Steroidobacteraceae bacterium
CTTCGGAAAATGTTTCAATACTCAGTGTCCCGCAGGGCACGTAACCCGGCTGCCCTCCTCGAGGGTACGGCAAAGAAGCGTCCCTCCCTGAGCACCAAAATCAGCGGCCGTTTTGCAATGATTGGGTTAACTTACTTACATATTTTGAGTAACCTACGAGGCATCCGGCGACGCTTCGGCGAGTGCCTACACATCGTTCAGCCCGTTGACCTACAATTTGATTTCGTGGGTCGCCTGAAAATAGGCCGCTGATCGGGCAAACGTGATGACCGGGGGAGGCACATCTTGGGTTTGAAGGTCGTAGGCACGGGTCTCGGGCGTACCGGGACCAAGTCGATCCAGACGGCGCTGGCGATGCTGGGCTTCGGGCCCTGTCACCACATGATCGAGGTGTTCCAGCATCCCGAGAGCATGCAGCTGTGGATCGATGCCGGCGAAGGGACGCCGGACTGGGACGCCATATTCAAGGAATACAACTCGGCGCTGGACTACCCGACCGCCGCCTACTGGCGCGAGCTCACCAGTTACTACCCGGACGCGAAGGTGCTGCACACGGTACGCGATCCGGATGAGTGGTTCGAGTCCGTCCACGCGACCATCTTTGCGCCCGACAGCCGCTCTCGCCGCGAGGGCGAGGACATGCCGGCACGGTTTTTCGCCAGCATCCGGCGTCGCCTGCCGGCACAGCTGGACAACCATGCAATGATGACTGATCACTTCCGGCGCCATACGGCGGCGGTAACCGCCGCCATCGCGCCCGAGCGGCTACTCGTATATCAGATAGGGGAAGGTTGGGGGCGTCTGTGCAAGTTTCTGGGCGTGCCAGTGCCCGCGGAGCCCTTTCCATCGGAGAACTCGCGCGCCGAGTTCATCAGCCGGATCCTGGCCCAGCAGGCCGGCCCGGCACCGACGGCTGAGTAGTCGCGTAACATCGCTGGCGCTGCCTAAGCCGGACCACACCGCCCGAGCCTCGTTTCCTTCCTTACGCCGCACAGCCAATTCACACGACACTAACCACGCGCGGCGGTGACGACGATTTCGACCCGGTACGCCGATGAGGCGAGCGGCGCCCCCACAGTCGCGCGCGCAGGCGCGCAACCGGGTGCGTTCCATGCCTCCCAAACGGCGTTCATTTCATTGAACGTGCTCATCTCCGCCAGGTAGACCGTTGCAGCGAGCAACTGGCTCTTATCCGTGCCCGCTTCCGCGAGCAATCCATCGATGGTTGCAAGAATCTCTCGCGTCTGGCCCGCGGTATCGGCCGAGCGGTTGGACGCGACCTGACCGGACAGATAAACCGTATTGCCGTGTACGACGGCCTGCGACATGCGCGGGCCGGCTTTTATGCGCGTGATCATTTCATTGCTCCTGTATCGCGAACAATTCTACACTCACCGCAAATCGCAAGGCGGAGAAGCGCGTGCCCCGGAACGGGAAGAAGCCTGGATCGCAGGTCCGGAGATACAAAACCTATCGCGCCATGCCCTGGCGCAACGGACGCGGGGTCACCCTCGAGATCGCGCGAGAGCCCGCCGTGGGAGAGGATTTTGCCTGGCGTTTGAGCCTCGCCGACATCGATCGAGACGGCGAGTTCTCCGCCTACCCCGGTCACCGCCGGGCGCTGGTTCTGGTCGCCGGGAATAGCCTGCATCTGAGATTCCGGGGACACGGCCAGTGCCTCCTCGATCCGGCCAGGCGCGGTACTCGGTTCGAGGGAGACTGGGTAACCCATGGCGCGGTCCCGGAGGGACGCTGTACGGACCTCAGCCTGATCGTCCGCAAACAACCCGCCGCCCGACCAACAGCCGTCGTTCGTGCGCCCAGAATGCTGCGCCTGAAATCGACCGGGCGCGTAGCCCTCGCCAAAGATCTTTACGGGGCGCTGTTCGTCCTCGAGGGATCGGTGGCCGTTGCCGAATCGATCCGTGCCCGGCCACGCACCGTACGCACGCAAGATACCGTGCTCCTCTCTCCCGGCCCTCAACGGACTCTGAGGCTCCGCAGCCTCGGGCCGTCAGCGGTGCGGCTCGTCCTCCTGCGCTGGCGCCCGGCCCCTTGCTCATCTTTCGAGATTTCGTCTGCATCACGCAACGCGAAGGTTCGCCAGTCCGAGGTTCATGATGCCTAATCGACGAACAATGCTCCAGGCCGCCGGATCGCTGATGTTGCTGCCCGGCTTGGCGACTCGTCTGCTGGCGAAGACGGCGGCGAGTACCCCTATTCACCGAGTACGTTTGTCTGACGCCGCCTGGCCGTCGCAGGCTGCGTGGAAACGACTCCATGATGAAGTCCGGGGAAATCTGATCCCGGTCGACTTCCCGATCAACGTGGTCAAAACCGCGCCGAACAGCGCCGCCGCCCAACAGCTCGGCAAGGAAATCAGAAATCCCTACTACATCGCCGACCAGCCTGGGCTGACCGAGACTCTCGGCTGGGTCGATGCGTGGGCCACCGAACCCAGTGTTTATGCGGTGGTCGCCCGTAACGCTGCCGATATCGCCGCGGCGGTGAACTTCGCGCGCGACAACAATCTGCGGTTGGTCGTCAAGGGTCGTGGGCACAGCTACCTTGGCGCTTCGAATGCGCCTGACTCGCTGATGATCTGGACGCGTCACATGACCGACGTCGAGACGCACGCCGCGTTCGTGCCGCAGGGGTGCGCAGGCAAGATCGCGCCGCAAGCCGCCGTCACGATGGGCGCGGGCACCTACTGGCTAAAGGCGTATCAGGCGGTAACGACCCAGGGTGGCCGCTACGTCCAGGGCGGCGGTTGCACTACGGTCGGCGTCGCCGGCCTCATCCTGGGTGGGGGCTTTGGCAGCAACTCCAAGCGCTACGGCACGGCCGCGGCGAGTCTCCTCGAGGCCGAGGTCGTCACCGCGGACGGCCGGACCCGGATTGCGAACGCCTGCACTCACCCCGACCTGTTCTGGGCGCTCAAGGGTGGCGGTGGCGGCACTTTCGCAGTGGCGAGCAGGATCACCGTCCGTACGCACGATCTTCCCGACTATTTCGGTATCACCAACTTCAAGGTCAAAGCGCCTTCGGACGACGCTTACCGGCTGTTGCTGCGCGAGTTCATCAGTTTCTACGCCGCGCATCTCTTCAACGACCATTGGGGTGAACAGGCGCACGTGCGCAGCGACAACGTGCTCGAAATCAACATGCTCTCGCAGGGACTGGATGCCGAACAGTCACAAGAAGTCTGGCAGCCGTTCCTCGACTGGGTGAAGAAATCAGCGCACGGATATTCCACGGTGGGACGGGTCGTGATCGGAAGCCTGCCCGCGCGACGCATGTGGGATGCCGACTGGCTCGCTGAGCATTGGCCGGAGCTGGTATTTCCGCGCAACGGCAATCCGCTCCACGCGATCCTCGACGATATCCTCGTGCGCACGCAGCACGAGCCACTCTTTCATCGAGACGAGCGGCCGGGCGCGGCCCCGTCGGATTTCTGGTGGGACGCCGATGGGGGCCAGGTCGGATGGTACATCTGGGGTTACGACTCGCTGTGGATGCCGGCATCCCTGCTCGCGAGCGATTCCCAGGCCCGCCTTGCCGATGCCTTGTTCGCCGGGTCGCGGCATGCCTGGATCGAATTGCATTTCAACAAGGGCCTCGCGGGTGCGCGGCCCGAGACGCTCGCCGCCGCAAGAGATACGGCGACCAATCCGGCGGTCCTGACCGCCTTTGCGCTCGCGATCGTGGCCGACGGGGAGAGTCCCGTGTATCCGGGGATTCCGGGGCATGAGCCCGAGGTCGCCAAGGGACGCGCGGCCGCGGCAGCGATCGAGCACTGCGTGGAGCAGCTTCGCGCGGTTGCGGGACAAAGCGGATCCTACGTGAACGAGACCAACTACTTCAAAGAGCGATGGCAGCAGGCTTTTTGGGGCGAGAACTATTCGCGGCTCGTCGCAATCAAGCAGAAATACGACCCCGACGGGCTCTTCTTCGTCCACAATGGAGTGGGCTCGGAGGGATGGAGCCGGGACGGCTTCACGAGACTCTGAGGATCACTGGGCATCGTCTCGCGGCGCACCGCAGTGCCGTTGAGCTATAACTGCATTCGCGTCCGGGTCGGTTAGCCCCTGAAACACGAGAGGATCGCGCTCGATCTCCTGCGGCTCGTCGAGCGCAGCAGCCGCCCCGCAGGCATTGTCCGGCGACCACCCGCGCCAAGCGCGTCGCGGTAGCCTGCAAGATACGGGGCTGCGGGTTGGACGAGATTCACGTGCGCGTCCGCCATGCGGATCTGCTCGGCAGTATAGGCCATCGCGGTGATAGGATTGGAGCATGATTCCGCGCAAGCCGGCACTGGACTGAACGCCGCAGCCCGGACGATGCAGTTGGGGAACGCTCGATCATGAAGCGACGCACGCGGATGGCGCTGATCCTGGGGGGCGCGGCGGTGGTGTTAGGGGTGCAATGGCTCGCCCACCATCCAAAGTGGCGGCAAAGTGGGCCGGAGGGGGGTCGCGCCCAGCCGGCGCATTACCGCGTGGGCCGCATCGACTTCACCCCCTGCGAGTTGAAGGCGCCGCTGTCCGGGCAAACCACCGCGGCTTGGTGCGCGCCGTTCGTACGTCCGGAGAACCCCGCTGACGCCGCCGGACGGCAGATTCACATGCGACTGGCGCTGATCCGCGGTACCGCCGCGCGCCCGGCGCCCGACCTGGTGGTCTTCGTGACGGGCGGCCCCGGAGAATCGGCCATAGACGACTGGCCGCAGGTCGCCCCGGCGCTCACATCAGTGCTCGAGCATCGCGACGTGGTGCTACTGGACCAGCGCGGTACCGGTAGGTCGCATCGGCTGTCCTGTCCGCAGGCAGAGCACGCCGCCGAGCTCGCGCGCAAACAGCGGGCCGCGGCGACTCGGACGCCGCGGGAAACACCGGCGCAGCAGCAAGCGCGCCAAGCCGCCGAGACCCAGGCCTGTCTGGCCGAGATCGAAAAGACTGCCGATCCGCGCTATTTCACCACCACCGACGCCGTGGGCGATCTCATTGCCCTGCGCCACCAGCTGGGGGACCGGCTGTTCGACCTGGTGGGCGTGTCCTATGGCACCCGGGTGGTCCAACAGTACGCGATGCGCGATCCCACCGGGGTGCGCAGCATTGTTCTCGATGGCGTCCTTCCCAACAGAGCGATCGTAGGTGAGGACATCGCGCGCAACCTCCAAGATGCGCTCAAGGCCGACTTCGGTCTGTGCGAAGCCGAGCCGGCCTGCGTCAAGGCCTTCGGCGACCCCTACACCGACCTCGCGCAGCTGCGCAAGCGCATCGCCCAGGACCCGCCGGTCGTCACCTATCGCGACCCAGCCACCGATATCCCGCAAACGCGCACCCTGAACGAGGGCACTCTGGTCGGCGTGGTGCGCCTTTTTGCCTACTCGCCCCTCACCGCCGCACTGCTGCCGCTGAGCCTGCATCAGGCCCTGGGGGGCCACTATGCGCCGCTGATGGCCCAATCGCGGCTGATTGCGGGCCAGCTCGGCCGATCGATCGATACCGGCATGCAGCTGGCGGTGATCTGTACCGAGGACGTTCCGCTGCTCAAACCCGACCCCGATGCCCAGGGCACTCTGCTTGGTGCAGGCTTCATCCGTGATTTGCAGCGGCAGTGCACCGGCTGGCCGCGCGGGCAGATGCCCACGGATTTCCATCAGCCGCTGCGCACGGGTATCCCCACCTTGCTTCTCGAGGGCCAATATGACCCGATAACGCCGCCGCGCTACGGCCGCGAGGTATTGGCGCACCTCAGCGACGCGCGCCTGCTCATTGCGCGCGGGCAGGGTCACTACGTGCTCGACGCCGGCTGCATACCGCGGCTGGTGGACAAGTTCATCACCGACCTGCAACCCAAGACACTGGACGCGCAGTGTCTGGGCGCGCTTCGACCCACACCGCCCTTCGTCAGCTTCAATGGAGCCACGCCATGATCGAAGTCGAGAACCTGCGCAAGTCCTTCGGCGCGGTCAAGGCGGTGGACGGCGTCAGCTTCGTGGCACGCGATGGTGAGATCACCGGACTGCTGGGCCCCAACGGCGCCGGTAAGACCACCACGCTGCGCATGCTCTACACGTTGATGACGCCCGATCATGGCCGCGTGTGCGTGGACGGATACGACGCCGTGACTGATCCGCTCGCGGTCAGGCGCCGGCTGGGGGTGCTGCCGGATGCGCGCGGGCTGTACAAGCGGCTGAGCGCGCGCGAGAACATCGCCTACTTCGGTCGCCTCCACCGGCTGGATGAGGCGACCCTGCGAGCGCGCAGCGCGGCGCTGATCGATGCCCTGGACATGCGCGACATCGCCGATCGCCGTGCCGAGGGCTTCTCGCAGGGCGAGCGGGTCAAGACCGCGATCGCGCGCGCGCTGGTGCATGATCCGAGGAATCTGATCCTCGACGAGCCCACGAACGGTCTCGACGTGATGTCGACCCGCTCGCTGCGCGAATTCCTGTTCCGCCTGCGCAGCGAGGGCCGTTGTGTGCTGTTTTCCAGTCACATCATGCAGGAGGTGGTGGCGCTGTGCGATCGGGTGGTGGTAATCGCGCACGGCCGGGTCGTGGCCGATGCACCGCCACAAACCCTGCGCGAGCGGACCGGCGCGGCCAGCCTCGAGGACGCCTTCGTCGAGATCATCCGCCAGAGCGGGAGCGCCGCCGCCTGAGCGGCTCGCGCCAGCGCCCATACCGGAGACTCCATGCACGACGCCATCACCGTATTCTGCAAGGAAGTACGCGAGAACCTGCGCGATCGTCGTACGGTCATCAACGCGTTGGTACGGGGCCCCCTGTTGTTCCCAGTGCTGTTCCTCGTCATGTTCAACCTGCAGGTCAGCGCGCAGCTGAAGAATGCCGATAAACCACTGCCCGTGCCGGTCGTGGGCGCGGCCGGCGCGCCGCACCTGGTGGCGGCGCTGACCGAGATGGGCATGGTGACCGAGCCCGCGCCGAAAGACCCGGATGACGCCGTGCACGACCAGCGCGACGATGTGGTGTTGGTGATTCCGCCCGGCTATGCCCTGCATTGGGATCGAGGCGAGACGGCGGGTGTGCGGCTGGTATACGACTCCTCGCGCCGGACCAGCGATCAGTCGGCGCAACGCCTGCGCAAGATGCTCCAAAACTACGCCCGGATCATCGCCGCCCAGCGCATGATTGCGCGCGGCCTCTCGCCCCGTGTCGCTGTGCCCCTGGTACCGGAGGACCGCGACCAAGCCACGCCCCGCTCGCGTGGCGCGCTGCTCTATGCGTTTCTGCCTTACTTCATCGTGCTGACCGCCTTCCTCGGCGGCATGTACCTGGCCATCGACACCACCGCCGGCGAGCGCGAGCGGCAGTCTCTGGAGCCGCTGCTGGCCAACCCGGTGCCGCGCTGGAGCGTGCTGGTGGGGAAGCTGTCGGCCACCACGCTATTTGCCATGGTCAGCTTGGCGCTCGGCGTGGTGGGATTCGCCGTCGCGGGCCGCTACATGGACGTCCAGAGGCTGAACATGGTGATCGACCTGGGCGTGCGTTTCTTTGCGATCACTCTGCTGCTGATGTTGCCGCTGGTGCTGCTGCTCACCTGCCTGCAGACCCTGGTGTCCGCCTTCGCCAAGAGCTATCGCGAGGCGCTGACCTACCTGTCGCTACTGATGTTTATCCCCATACTGCCCTCGTTGCTGCTCGTGCTGATGCCGGTGAAGGGGCAGACGTGGATGTACGCCGTGCCGCTGCTGGGTCAGCAATTGGGCATCATGCGCCTGCTGCGCGGCGAAATGCCCGGCGCGACCGACATCGCAGTCTGCCTGCTCGGCAGCCTGCTGGCGGCCGCTGTAACCTTCGCGGTCTCGCTACGGATCTATGGTTCGGAGCGGCTGGCGGTGTCGGCCTAGCGCATTACGAGCCACCCACGGAATTCGGATCGATCGGTGCACAATCGGTCCGACCGGACATCACGCAATCCTGTAGCCGGCCTGCGCGGCCGAGCTCGCGGATCAGGAACAACCCGCCGAGCACGAGCAGCAATACAATGAGCAGTCCCATGAGCGCGGCCCAGCGAGGATCACGCGTACGCCGACTTCCCGGCTCATCCGTGCTGCGCGGCAGGAGGTACAGCCGCGGTCCGCTTAAGAGCGCGGCCAGTGTTCGTAGGCTCAACATAACCGATGGCCGGATGGCGCGATGAGCATATCTTAGCCTGCGGGTCCCCCATATGGAACGCAGGGTCGATAGGCATCTCGGAATTGACGGCGATCCCGATACCTGGGTGCATTCCGAGCGGTGGCGGCCTCGGCGCGGCTCCGGTGCAGTGACTGGATGGCTACCCATGACCAAGAAATTCAAAGTCGGCGACCACGTCGCCTGGAACTCCGAAGCGGGCCGGGTCAGCGGCCACATTGTCCGCGTGCACACCAGCAATACGAACTACAAGGGCTACACCCACCACGCAACCAGCGACGACCCGCAGTACGAAATCAAGAGCGACAAGACCGATCACGTCGCCATGCACAAGGGCAAGGCGTTACGGCGACTTGCGGATTAACTCCTTGACCGTCAGCTCACCCATCATGATAGAGACGCCGGCGCGGGCAGCCGGCTGACACCGCGCAATGTGAAGCGAGCACACGGTTCGCCCCGTGCGCCGAGAACTGCGTCACGCCGGTAAAGCTGCCGTTCGCGGCCGCGGCGGTATTGCCGTAAATTTGCCCGGAACCGCGCCTGCACCTGCGCCCGGGGCACGCACACACTCAGCAGACATGGACACCGCAGCAGTACCTGCCCGCTCGCTTCGACCGGCGGGCGTGCCGGGCTGGGTGGACCGGCCCCTCATCGCCCTGGCGATCTATGTCGTCATCGGCGCGGCGTGGATGCTCAGCGGCGCCGGCGGGCCCAAGGTTATCTTCTACGTCGGCCTGATCTACATCCTGCCGGCACAAGTCACCTGTATCTGGGTTACGGCGGCTACCGCTCGCCGCATGATCCCGGGTCCGTTGCGTGCGGCGTGGTGGTCCCTTGCGGCCGCACTGGCGCTGTATTGCATCGGCGACACCATCGGCTGCATCTCCTGGCTGTTTGGGCGGGACCCCTTCCCGGGTCCCGCCGACATCCTTTACTGTGCGTGGTATCTGCCGCTCGCGGCCGCGGCACTATGGCTGATCAGTGCGGCTGCGGTGCGCCTGCCGTGGGCCCAGCTGTCCCTGGATGCCACCATCTTCGTCGTCGGCTTCGGCGCGTTCTTCTGGTTCCTGGTGGTCGAGCCGGCGGCCATACACGCGGATCTCAGCCTCCTCAAGCAAGCTCTGAGCGAAGCGTATCTGGCGCTCGACAGCTTCTCTCTGCTGCTGTTCGGTGTGCTGCTCCTCACCGGCTCGGACAGGGCCGACGGGTGGCGGATACCGTTGTTGCTGCTCACCGGCTTCGCCACCATGTTCCTCGGCGACATCCTCTGGTCCCTCGCAAAGGTGCGCGGTTACTACCTGCCGGGAGGGCTCGAGGACGTCCTGTACCTCGCCTGTTACCTGCCGATGGCGGCCGCCGGACGCGCGCAGCTGCGGGCGGTTACGACGCCGGCGCGCGAAACCTCGCGCACCTCGAGCGCCCTGGCGCGGTCGATGCCCTACGCGGCGATGGCCGCGGCGTTTCTGGTTCTCATATATCTCAGTCGCGGAGGTCTCGGCGGTGAGGCGACGCTGATGATCGGCATTGTGTTCGTGCTCACTCTGCTGCTCATGTTCCGTCAGGCGGTGGTGCTTCGCATGGCGGAAGAGCATTACGCATCGCTGGTCGCGCACGCCTCGGACGTGATCATGATCATCGGCACGGACGGAGTGGTACGCTTCGCCTCGCCAGCCGCCACGCGCACCCTCGGCTTCAAGCCCGAGGAGATCACCGGCAAGAGCCTTGCCGAGCTGTGGGGCGGCGAAGACGGCGACCGCCTGCGCAGCTTCCTCGATGAGATCGCGCAAACGCCTTCCGGCGTCGTGGGTCCCGTTGAGCTGCGGATCGAGCGCGCGGCGCGCGTGATCGAAGGCGTCGGCAGCAACCTGAGCGACGATCCGGCAGTGCGCGGCCTGGCGCTCAACTTCCGCGACATCAGCGAACGCAAGGTCCTCGAGGAAAAGCTGCGCCAGCTCGCCTTCCACGACCCGTTGACGCTGCTCGCGAATCGCAACCTGTTTCGCGACCGCGTGCAGCACGCGCTCACCCGCTCCCAGCGCGGCGAGAGTCGCGCAGCGATCATGTTCCTCGACATCGATAACTTCAAAAACATCAACGACTCACTCGGGCACGACGCCGGCGACCGGCTGCTGCAGGCCGTCGCGCAACGTATCGTGCAGACGAGCCGGTCCTCCGATACGGTTGCACGCCTCGGCGGCGATGAGTTCGGCGTGCTGCTGGAAGGTGTCAAGACCGCCGGGGACGTGCAGCGCGTCGCCGATGCGCTGATCGAGTCGCTCGGGGCACCGTTCTCGCTCGACGGCCGCGAGGTTCGCGTGACGGCGAGCGTCGGCGTCGCGTTCTCGGCCACGGATACCACGGCCAGGGCGCTGCTCAGCAACGCCGATCTCGCCATGTACCACGCGAAGGCGGCCGGGAAGAACCGTCACGTCAGCTTTCAGCCACAGATGCAGACGCTGCTGCACGAGCGCGTGCGGCTCGAGGCAGATGTCGGCCGCGCACTCGCTCGAGAGGAATTCTTTCTCGAGTACCAGCCGATCGTCGACCTCGGCACCCGGGTCCTCCTCGGTGTCGAGGCACTGGTTCGCTGGCGCCATCCGGAGGCCGGCGTGCTGATGCCCGCCAGCTTCATTCACGTGCTCGAGGAGTGCGGCCAGATCGCAGCCCTCGGACGCTGGGTGCTGAAGAAGGCATGCCGCGAAGTCTGCGCCTGGCGCCACTCGATCGCCGGCGGCTCTGACTTGCGGCTCGCTGTGAACATCTCAGCCCGTCATCTCCAGCATGGCGAGCTGGTGCACAATGTACTCGAGGCGCTCGAGGCCTCGGGATTCGAGGCCGGCAATCTCGTCATCGAGCTGACCGAAAGCACCTTGATGTACAACACCGACGTCAACCTCGAGCGCTTTCACCGCCTCAAGGCACTCGGAGTGAAGGTTGCGATCGATGACTTCGGCACCGGCTATTCGTCCTTGTCCTACCTGCATCGCTTTCCCATCGACATCCTGAAAATCGATCGGTCGTTCATCAATGGCCTGACCAGCTCCGATGACGGCCCGGAGCTTGCGCGCGCGGTCATCACGCTGGGGGAAACCCTGGGACTCGACACCGTGGCCGAAGGGATCGAGCTCGAGCCGCAGGTCGCAGCTCTTCTGGGACTGGGATGCGTCGCCGGGCAGGGATTTTTGTTCGCTCCGGCCCGCCCCCTCGAGCAGCTGTCGCAAAGTCCCTTCGTGGCCCGCCGCAACACGCTCTGGAGCGCACAAGCCCTCCGCGAGCAGCTTTCGGCGACAGGACGATTCAAAGCATTACAGGGCAAGCGCTGAGATTGCTCATCTCGGTCCAGGATATCGCCGCGGCGTGCCGCCGAAGTGCGCCGCGAAGGCTACGCCTTTGCGACGGGCACGAGCTGCCCGCCGATGCAGTGCGAGCGCCCGCGGAACAGCGCGACCGTCTCGCCGCGCTGATTGGTTACGCAGATTTCGTAGATTCCGCTTCGCTTCGAACGCCAGAGCTCACGAGCTTGCGCAATCAACTCGTCGTGTGCGTGCGCGGAGGCCAGAAAATCGATCGACGCGGCCGCCGCCACCGTGACGGCATTGTGCGTGTTGCAGGCCACCGCGAATGCGCTGTCGGCGAGCGCGAACACGATGCCGCCATGACACATGCCATGCCCGTTGAGCATGTCCGTGCGCACCGTCATTCGAAGCCGAGCGAAGCCCGGCCTTACGTCTTCGATCCGGATGCCGAGTTTTCCCGAGGCGTGGTCGCTTGCGAAAAGGGCGTGCGCGGAGAGTTCCGCGACTCGTTGTGCGTCGGGCTCCGGCACCGGGGTTTTCACGGCCCCCTCCAGTCGTCGAGACGCTTCGCCTTGCCGATGGAGCGCTCGAGGGACCCCGGCGCGTGCACCTCCACCCTTACACTGATGCCGATGAGGGACTTCACGTGCGACGTGAGCTCCCCGGCCGCCCGCAGCCGTGAGTCACCCTCCGCGACGGCGTCCCCGCCGCATTCGACGTGCACAGTCAACGTATCCAGATGGCCCGCACGAGTCAGTTCGAGCCGGTAATGGGGGGAAAGTCCCGCGGTACGCAGGATGAGCTCTTCGATCTGCGAGGGAAAGACGTTGACACCGCGAACGATGAGCATGTCATCGGTCCGCCCCGTGATCCTGGCCATTCGCCGCATCGAACGCGAAGTGGGCGGCAACAGCCGGGTTAGATCGCGCGTGCGATACCGGATGACCGGCAGGGCTTCCTTCGTGAGCGAGGTCAATACCAGCTCACCCTCCTCGCCGTCCGGGCGCGTCTCGCCCGTGTCCGGGTCGATGATCTCCGGGTAGAAGTGATCCTCCCAGATCACCGGTCCATCCTTCGTCTCGACGCATTCGCTGGCGACTCCCGGGCCCATCACTTCGGATAATCCATAGATGTCGACTGCGTCGATCCCGAGAGTCGCCTCCAGTTGCTTGCGCATAGCCTCTGTCCAAGGCTCAGCCCCGAGGATGCCGATGCTGAGCGAGCATGCGCGCGGCTCGGCGCCCTGCCTTGCCAACTCTTCGGCGATATTGAGGGCATAGGACGGCGTGACCATGATGATGTCGGGACGAAAGTCCCGGATGAGCTGCGCCTGTCGCTCCGTCTGCCCGCCCGACATGGGAATCACTGTGCAGCCGAGTCTTTCGGCCCCGTAGTGCGCTCCCAAGCCGCCGGTGAAAAGGCCATAACCGTAGGCAATGTGCACAATCTGTCCCGGACGGCCACCGGCTGCGCGGATCGAGCGCGCAACCAGCTCCGCCCAGGTGTCGATGTCCTTCTCGGTGTAACCTACGACCGTCGGGCGACCGGTCGTGCCGCTCGAGGCGTGAACGCGCACCACCCTCTCCCGTGGCACGGCGAACAGTCCGAATGGATAGCTGTCGCGGAAGTCCTGTTTGGACAGGAACGGGAATTTGGCAAGGTCCTCGAGCCGTCGCAGATCATCGGGATGAGCCCCGCGAGCATCGAAGCTGCGACGGTAATGCTCGACATTCCGGTAGGCATGCTGCACGGCCCACTGCAGCCGCTTGAGCTGCAGCGCACGGATCTCATCGATGCTCGCACGCTCAGGTGACTCCGGGCTCCTCATGACTCACGCCCCTGACCCCGGGGAAATGATAGTCGCGAGCGGACAGTGGCGCCACTCGCCCGCCACGCTTCACCACCCATGGCTGGCTGGCGGGCGGGTGGCGATCGTGGCGGGACGGTTCTTGCAACCTTTGCGCGACATCGGTGTTCTAGGGGACATGCCAGACCTCGGATCTGGGCGGAATTCATTTTTTTGGCCCCAATTCGCTGCAGCAGGAACTCATCATGGCCACATCGACCGCCAGAATCATGGTGATCATTGCCGCAATGCTCGGCACATCGGTAGCCCTTGCCGCGCAGAGGACTTACGATAAGCGGCTCGAAGCGCCGCCTGGCGGGCGACTGACATTCGACGCCGATGTCGGCTCCGTGACTGTCGTCGGACACGATGCTCCTGAAGTCGTCGTCCATGCCGAGCTGCAGGGCTCGGAATCGTATTTAGCCCGCCTCCACATCCGCGCCGAGCAGACAGCATCGGGCGTGACGATATCGGCGCGCATGACCCATAGTGGCTGGTTCGACTGGTTCGACTGGTTCAACTTCGGGTCGAACCGGGTGCGATTCGCCGTCGAAGTGCCGCGCGATTATCCCGTTGATCTGCGGACCTCGGGCGGCGATGTCGATGTGCAGAACTTGAGCGCCCCGGTACGCGGAAAGACCTCAGGCGGCGACATCCACGTAGAAAGTGTCGCCGGCGAGGTCACCGCGTATACCTCCGGGGGCGACATCGAGGCGGAGCGCCTCAATGGAACGGCAGAATTGAGCTCCTCGGGCGGACACATAGATGTGACGGATTCGACGGGCGATCTCGACCTGCGCACCTCCGGCGGCAGCATCGGCCTCCAGAACGATGACGGGAGCGTCCGTGCCCACACTTCCGGAGGCAGCATACGAGCGGAGCTGCGGGTGAATCGCGGCATCAGCTTGTCAACTTCCGGCGGCAGCATCACCCTGCTGCTCCCGCAGAACACGGGCGCATCGATCGACGCGGAAACGAGCGGCGGCAGCGTAACCTCCGACTTTCCCCTCAGCACGACGCGAGTTACCGGCGGTGATGAGCTGGTGGGTACGATCGGAAGCGGTGGCGCGCCGATTTCCCTGCACACATCCGGTGGCAGCATCCACATCGAACCGGAAGGATGAGAGCGGGGTGGCGAGCGTTACAGCAAAGCCTTACGCCGATGAGATTCACGCGGAAATCTGTGAGCGCGGCTTCGACCGGTTAACGGAGCGTTTCGAGCGCGTAAAAAGTGGGCAAGCGCGGGGTTTCCTTTGCAGAAATGCTCCGTGTCTCGCTCGCCGATTGTCCCGTTCACGAAGTCAACCTAGGCTGTCATCCGCATGGATCACGCAGGCGATTGAAAGATTACTCGCAGAGGAAATGATATGTTTGACAGGAACCAAGGCCGCTTCATCGACAACGCGTTGCGCGACATGATCGTCGCCGGCGTTCGCGCGCTCCTGGTAATGCGTGGCGAGGGTGGCGCGTACGTGCGCGGCATGTTCTCTCGCGCCGAAATCGAGCGCCAAACGGCGATCGAGCACCTAGGCGCCTGACCCGTTAGCCGGCGTGACGGATTGGGACTTCCCGAGAGGTGGCGTACACTATGCGCGTGGATACGCTGACCGGCATCAGGGTGTTCCTGCAGGTGGTGGATTCGGGCAGCTTCGTGGCCGCCGCCGACCGGCTCGACGTGTCCACTGCCATGGTCAGCAAGCACGTGATGAGCGTCGAGCAGCGGCTCGGAGTGCGCCTCCTCAATCGCAACAGCCGCACGTTGAGCCTCACGGAGCCCGGCCGCATCTACTTCGAGCGTTGCAAGGTCATCCTCGATGATCTCGAGGAAGCCGAGCTCGAGCTCGGCTCTCTGGGATCGACACCTCGCGGCACGGTGCGCGTCACCTGCCCCAGCTGGTTCGCGAGCCAACGGTTTACGATGTTGCTCGCCCAGTACCGGACGCGATTCCCCGAGATCGTCGTCGACGTTTCGTTCGAGGATCGGTTCATCGATCTCGTCGAGGACGGCTATGATCTTGCGCTGCGAGTGACGCCGAACATCGAGTCGATTCCTGCCGGACTGATCGCCCGTCCCATGCGCTCGCTGCCGTTCCTGGTTTCGGCTTCGCGCGAGTACATCAGGCGAAACGGAGCTCCCGAGTCTCCCCAGGATCTCGCCAAGCACGATTGCATTGCGGTGGGAAGCATGGATTCCTGGGTCTTCCTCGGCCCAGAGGTCAAGATGGAAGTGCCCGCGCGAATCGTTCAGCGATTCCGCTCCATGGCAGGTGTCCCGCATGCCGTGGCAGCCGGGACCGGCCTTGCGCCGCTACCGCAGACGCTATTCGAGGAGCCCGCATTCAAGGACGTCCTGGTGCCGGTGCTCCCAGACTTCCCCCTGTGGCAAACGAAGGCGTATCTGGTTTACATCAGTCGCAAGTACGTGCCCCTCAAGCTCCGCAGCTTCATCGATTTCACCATCGAGTTCTCCGCCGCCTGGGACGCTGCCCGCCCGCGCGGTTAATACCGCGGCAACCCGACGGGGCAGCCGCCGGCTCGCCCGGCGTTTCCCTTCCAGAAATGCTCCATATCTCCTGCACGGATTGCCCCGTGCGGCGAGTGACCCTAGCCTTGTTTGTGCGCGGCGCGCAGAGCCAACGGGCTTGGCTGCGTGACCATTCGAACGTGGAGCTATGTTGAAACTCTCCCAAATCGAGGTGCACGCCCGCCGTATTTTTGCTCCCCTCGCGATCTTTCTCCGCTCGAAACGCTCCATCCATGCGGCGAGCATTGTTCACAACACCTCTCGAGCATAGTCTGACTTCCATGCACTCTGGCAACACTGACTCGCATCAATCCAAAGGGAGACTGTCCATGCGTGTGATGCTCGGGATCGCGATCGCCCTACCGATCGCCGTGATCTTCTGTTTTGCATATCTGACGGCCCTCGCGCTCGAAGCCTGGCGCCCATTGTCGAAGGATAGGATGTTGTTTGACTGGCACCCGGAAAGCAACTCGAGCGCGAACCGAGGCGGACGCTTAAGGTCGCGCGCGCACGCATAGCGGCTAGCGACTCCCTCTCCTGGAGCGAGACCTCCCTATCTTCGGGGAGAGGTCACGGGGGTGGGACCCTCGGAAAGGTGGCGTAACCTACACGCATGGATACGCTGACCGGCATCAAGGTGTTTCTCCAGGTGGTCGAAGCGGGCAGTTTCGTAGGAGCTGCGGATCGGCTCGATGTCTCAACGGCGATGGTCAGTAAGCATGTGATGAATGTCGAGGGGCGACTCGGAGTCCGCCTGCTCAATCGCAACAGCCGCACACTGAGTCTCACGGAGCCCGGCAGAGTCTATTTCGAGCGTTGCAGGTCCATCTTGAGCGATCTCGAGGAGACCGAGCTCGAGCTCGGCTCGCTGAGGGCGACGGCCCGCGGGACTCTTCGGATCACCTGCCCCAGTTGGTTCGCCGGCCAATGCCTGGCGGATATTCTGGCTCGCTATCGGCAGCGCTACCCGGATGTCGTGGTCGACGCCTCATTCGAGGACCGAGTCGTGGATTTGGTCGATGAGGGCTACGATCTCGCGCTGCGAGTGTCGCCCGATCCGCGCCTGCTGCCCTCGGGCTTGGTAGCCAGGGCCGTGAAATCCATGTCCTTCTACGTCGCCGCATCGCGGGAATATCTCAAGCGTCACGGCTCCGTTCCTTCATCGACTTCTTCCTCGAGTTCCTGCCCCGTGAGGTGGAGCAGGTGTCGGCCGCGGTCGCCTGAGGCTCAGCACGCTGCCCGTGAGGTCATGCGGGACACGCTGCGCATCGTAGGCGGCAGCGAGCCCCAGCACTCCAACCGTCAGGCTGGTGTCGTACCAAGCCCGCGCCGATACCCGCCGGCTCAGCGGGCGGCTGCGTCTGCTCCGGACGGGAGCAGGCATCCTCTCTCCTCCGAGAGAGCGGCCTCGCCTTTTGCAGCCCGAAATCGCGCCCATCATCATGGTAATGCGAGGAGGACCTGACATGCGAGAGACTCACAGCGTTGAGCGCGTCCGCAGCTGGATCGTCGACTACAGCGCCGCGCGAGCCAAAGCCATCGAATGGCTCGGTGATCGGTATCTGCTGGCGAAACCCATCAATCGCCGCTTCGCCGCGAGTCGCGCCACAGACGGACAACGGAGCGCTTCCGCCACCGATCGTTCGTAGGCACGGCTCGAAGAGAATGATCGTCACCGACCCCGCGAGCGGCCTGCCGGTTTCTTCTCGAGAAATGCACCATGGAGCGCTCATGCGTTGTGAGTTTCGCCCCGCACGGCTACGTTATGAACCTGCGCAATCGTAAAGACCTTGAGTCCGCGTGGCGAGACGTGAAACGCCGGGAGACTTCGATGGGCGGTGAAATGGTTCTGTTGAGAGTGGTTGATGATGCGCAGGAAGGCTGGAACTGCATGCCATTGCAGGAGTTCCTCGAGCGGATCGATCTGGCCTCGTGGAAGAGCGGCCAGCAGTTAGTTGGAATGGTCGTGCCGCAAAGCCGGCAGGGCATGCTGCATTGACAGCCTGATCTGCCCAAACCCGGCATGTCACAGACCCCCTGCACGCTGGGGCGCTTGCCGGCGGGCTCTCTAATCCTGTCGGTTTTTTTTCAGCATATTTACAGCCGCGAAACACACCATCCACGGAAGGGGTGTTGTCGGCGCGTGCTCGCATCCCTACATTGACTTTCACCAGCCAAGCGCCGTCCCCATATAGGCGGCACGCGGGCACTAAGCAGTACGAGGATGAACAGTCGAATCATCATGTTGGGTCTTGCCACACTTGGCGCCGCCGCGCTGCACGGAGCGCTGTGGACCTGTCCATCCGCCACATAGAGAGTCGTCATGGCCACCTGGGAGTTTCGTCACGAAGCCGGTAAGGGCGTGATCGCCCTCGCGGGCACCTGGCTCGCGCGCAGCGGCGAGGCGCCGCCGCCCGAGGTCGGGCGGCTCTGCAGGCGAGCCGCCGTTCAGCGAGTCTCGTTCGAGGTCAGCCGGCTCGGCCGCTGGGACACTCTCCTCGTCGCGTTTCTCTGGGACGTCAAGCGTGCCGCCGCAGCGGCCGGCGTGGCGCTCGATGACGCCGCTCTGCCGCAGTCGGCAAAGCAATTGCTTCGGTTGCTTCCCTCCCGCGCCACCAAACAGCTCGCCGCGCCGCAGGCCGCATTACCCTTGCTTGCGCGGCTCGGCACCAGGTCGATCGACTTTCTGGCCGAGGCGGGCGCGAACGCAACCCTGGCGGCCACAGTGGCCGTCGGTGGTGCACGGCTTCTGCTCGGACGCGCGCGGGTGCGCGCAGTCGACTTCGTGACCTATCTGCTCGACGCCGGACCGCGAGCCTGGGCCGTGGTCGGCGTCGTCAATTTTCTGATCGGCGCCGTCCTGGCGTATATCGGGGCCGCTGAGCTGCGTCCTTTCGGGGCGGAAGATTACGTTCCCAGCCTGACTGCAGTGGCGGCGGTACGGGAGATCTCGAGCGTCATGACGGCCATCGTGATGGCCGGACGCACGGGCGGCGCCTATGCGGCGCGCATTGCAAGCATGAAGGGAAACGACGAGATAGCCGCGCTCGAAACCGCGGGCATTCCGCTCAGTGATTTCGTGCTGCTGCCCGCCATCGCATCCCTGTGCCTGATGATGCCGATTCTTTACCTCCTCGGCTCCTTCGCCGCGATTTTGGGTGGACTGAGCGTCTCCACGGCGTCGCTGGGCTTCAGCGCCGCCGGCTATTTGCACGAGACCTTCCTCGCCGTCCCGACGGGAGATTTCGTCTTCGGAGCTGCCAAGAGCGTCGCATTCGCGGCGCTGATAGGAGTCACCAGCTGCAGAACGGGTCTCAAGGCGGCGCGCAGCGCCGCTGCCGTGGGCGAAGCCGCGACGCGCGCCGTGGTTACGAACATCATCGGGATCATTGCACTCGATGCTGTCTTCGCCGCGATCGCAGGAGCGTACGGACTGTGAGCGTCATGGACATCTCTGCGCGACAAGCGGATCGCATACCCCTCATATCGTTGCGCGATGTGACGCTGTGTCATGGCGTGAAGACGATCCAGCGGCATCTGTCGTTCGATGTTCGCCGAGGCAGCATCTTCGCGATCATGGGGGCGAGCGGCGCGGGCAAGAGCACGGCGCTGCGCTCCATGATCGGGCTGCTCGCGCCCAGGACCGGCGCCATGCTTGTCGAAGGGCAGGATTATTGGACCTTGACCGCCTCGGAACGGGCTCGCATCGGCCGCCGTTTCGGTGTGCTGTTCCAGAGTGGCGCGCTGTGGAGCTCGCTGACGGTCGGTGAGAACGTGGCCCTGCCCATGCGGATGCTCACCAACATGGACAGGCGCACCATTCATCGTATGGTCGAATTGAAGCTCACGCTGGTCGGGCTCGAGGATGCCGCTGACCTTTTGCCGGCGCAGTTGAGCGGCGGCATGGTGAAGCGCGCAGGTCTGGCGCGCGCCCTGGCGCTCGACCCAGACGTACTGTTCCTCGACGAGCCCTCATCCGGTCTCGACCCCGTCTCGGCCCGACACCTCGATGATCTGATCCTCGATCTGCGCGACGCCCTGCACACCACCATCGTCATCGTCAGTCACGACCTGGCCAACCTCTTCGCGACCGCCGACGACGGCATCTTCCTCGACGACCGGACCCACAGTGCGATCGCTCGCGGCGCGCCTGCGGCGCTTCGAGACCGCTCCGAGGACCCGAGAGTCCAGGCATTCATGAGACGCGGGGAGACTGTCGCCGCCCCCGTCAGGGAGGTCGTATGACACGTACCCGACTTGCTGTGGTTGGTCTTTTCGTGCTCTGCGGCGCCGCGCTCGCGGTGTTCGCCATCGTCTGCTTCGGAGCGATCGATCCATTTAGGCATGACATCTCCGCGCAGATCGTCTTCGACGGACGCGTGAGCGGCCTCGCAGTAGGGGCGCCCGTCACCTTTCGTGGCGTTCCGGTCGGACACGTGACGTCAATAAGGATCGAGTACGATCCGAGGGCGCACCGGGCGTATATCCCAGTGCGGATCGAGCTGCAAGCTGACACGGTAGACTTCCCCGGCGACCCCCCGGGAGCAAGGCCCTCGATCGCCGCATGGGTCAGCGAAGGGCTGAGAGCCAGGCTGGTCCCGGTGAGTCTGATCTCCGGGGAGACCGAGGTCGATCTTGACTTCGATTCGTCCGACCCCCCGCGACTTCATCCGGATATCGCAGGCCTGCCCGAGGTCCCGGCAGCGGATCCAGGGGGCGGGTCCCTTGCAGAGCAGCTCGACGAGCTGCCCCTCCAGCAGCTTGCGGCCAACGCGAACCTCACGTTGCAGAGCCTGCGACGGCTCGCCGACTCGCTCAACACCGGCCTGCCCCCGCTCCTCGACAGCGCGACACACAGCTCGACCATGGCAGGCCAGGCCTTCGATGCGGCGAGGGTGTCCCTGACGCGGCTGCAACGGCGCACGGATACCACACTGATCGGCATCGACCGACTCACCGCCGCCAGCCAAAGCCAGCTCGAGGGACGCGGCGCCGATCTGCACGCGCTGCTCGTTTCGTCCAATGAGGCGGTCCTCGAGGCCCGCGACGCGCTCGGAAACGTCGAGAACCTGACCGATGTGCAATCGCCCGAGCGGATGAATCTGGAGGAGACGTTGCGGGACCTGTCGGCTGCATCGGCATCACTTCAGGGCTTCGCTGCCGACGTCGAGCAGAACCCGCGCCTCCTCCTCACCGGGCGCCGGCGATGAATATGATCATCCGACGGACAGGAGGCATGGTGCTGCTCGCACTATTGCTCGCCAGTTGCGCAGCTCCGCCGCTCAGGTTCTACACCCTCGCCGAGGCACCCGTCAGGAAAGACACCCGGCCGCTCCCTCCCGGAGCCGCGGTGATCGAGGTCGATCGCCTGGTCCTGCCGAATGCCGTCGACTCGGAAGACATCTTGCTGAGAGACGGTGATGTTCTGGAACGCAGCCCTACGGGCCGCTGGGTGAGCCAGCTTTCTCTACTGGCGACGGACCTGGTGACATCGCGACTCGCGATGCGCGCTCCGGATGCCCTGGTCACGGACCAGTGGCCGGCAGAAGCGCCGGACTATCGAGTCATGATTCAGGTCGCCCAGCTGGATGTCGCAAGCAACGGGCTGGCAGTGATGGACGCAGACTGGCAGATCTTTGCACGCGTTCCCGAGAGGCGCCCCATTCGGGGTCGAGCGCAGATAAGGCTTTCTGGCCCAATCGCGACGGACGAAGACATCGTGCGGCTCGAGACCGCGCTCTTCGACCGGCTGGCGGACACCATAGCCATTCCCGCAAACACACCAGAAGGTACACTCCCATGAATCTCGGACTCGCCTCAAAGCCTGCACTCGTCACCGGCTCCACGGCAGGAATCGGCTTCGCCACGGACGAAGCGCTCTAGCGCGCGCGAAGGCGCGCGCGTCATCGTCAACGGCCGCACGACCGAGCGAGTCGAGGCTGCAGTCACACAGCTGCGCAAATCCGTCCCGCGCTCCGACATCCAGGGCGCTGCCGCGGACCTCAGTACTGCCGCCGGTTGCGACAGCGTGATCCGCGCTTTCCCCGAAGTGGACGTGCTCGTGAACAACATGAGCATATTCGAGCCAAAAGCCTTCGAGGAAATACGCGATGCCGACTGGCTGCGCTTGGCGGGGTTGTCCGCGCGATCGCTTGATCCGCTGTCTCTACGCGCGACGCCCGGCTTCTTCAAAAACGGCCGGATCGTAGACGTATCGTTCGGCCTGCGAGCGCTCTTCAGCGTCGTGGAGGCGGTGCTCTGATCACAGGAAAGTTGCAATCTCTTCCAGATTCTTGCGGCGCAAATCCGGCACGAGGACCCCCGGCTGGGGATATCCAGTCACGACGATCATGAACGGACGTTCCGTATCTTTGGGTCGCCCCAGAATGTCACTGAGAAATCCCATTGGACTCGGTGTGTGCGTCAGCGAGGCAAGGCCGGAATGATGGAGGGCGGCGAGCAAGAAACCCGTCGCGATACCGACCGACTCATCAGTGTAATAGTTCTTTACCTTGCGCCCATCTGGAAGCCGGCAGAAACGCTTCAGAAACACCACAATGAGCCATGGTGCGAGCTCCAGGAACGGCTTTCGGTCGTCCGTTCCCAAGGGCTCGAGCGCCGCCAGCCACTCCGCCGGCGCGCGCCTCTCATAGAAGTCCCGTTCTTCAATCTCGGCTGCAAGGCGAATCCTGGACTTGAGCGACGGGTCGGCTACCGCGACGAAGTACCATGGCTGCATATGAGCGCCGCTTGGAGCAGAGCCGGCTGCCCGCAGACAGTCTTCGATCACTTCTCTGGGCACCGGCCGAGAATCGAAGGCTCGCACGGTCCGCCGACGCTGGATCTCGCTGTTGAATTCCCGCGCTCGCCGCTGCATTTCCTCCGGCGGGACCACGGTATGGGTACTGAGCGGAACAAAGCGAGCGCTGGCCATTGCGAGGTGCTCCCCGATTCGGTATGGATCGGCCGGCGCGTGCGCATCGATGCGAGCAGCCGGCGCGGCCACGAGCTACGTGCCAAGCGATAGCCCGGCAGGATGGCGCTATCTTCGCGCTTGGTAAGAGAACTTTTGACCGGCCACGGCGGCCTCGTACATGAGGCCGCCCTTCGCGATCGTGAACACTGCCATGCCATCCTGATAGTGGCCGACGGTAACCGCATTCTGTTCGGTTCCGCTCGCGCTGGCGCCCGTGCCTGCCGTGCTGGCGCTTGCCGAAGCGCTTGCGGTGATCGCAATGGCGCTGGCGTGTGCGCCGAGGACGAACTTCCCCGATTCGAAGCGCGTTAGATCCTGCTGCGTCTGGAAAAAGATGATCTCGCTGTATGCCTCGCCGCCGAGCTGAAAGCCGAGACTCACCTGGGTCATGGTCGTATCGCCGACGTACCGGCCCTGCTGGTACACTCTGCCCGTACCGCGCGCCCCGCCGACAAAGAAGCCACCCTTCCCTATTGTCGGGAACACGGCATAGCCATAACTTGACCGAAAGAATTCCGCGCTCGCGCCGGCCTGCTTGAAGTTGGCGACCGTATTGGCGTAGTCGTTCGCGAGCGCAGCACCGGCATGAAGCGCCAGTCCGCTGATCAGAAGGCAAGCCCAGACAGCCGCTTTCGCGGCGGTCTTGAATGGATTCCGAGTAGAGGAGGCTCGGTCACTCATGACGCGAACCTCCCCCCTCACAGACCCCGCCGTGCCCAATTAAGGCAGCGGGTTCTTCAGCGATATGGATGGGGCCGAACTCTAAGGCTGACCGACAT
>JBOIAR010000037.1:0-23128 GCA_050739095.1 Steroidobacteraceae bacterium
CATGGCACATGCGCCCCCTCACCTTCATGATCTCGCAGCGGCGCGGGTACTCGTTTTCCGAATGCGAGACACGGCTGGTCAAGCTCCTTGGCAATCCTCAGCGCTTCCCAAAGGATGCCAGCCAGCGCTCCGTCTCACGCAAAGGCAAAAAAGGCCCGAAGGCCCGCCATGCGTGAGCAACAGTCAGTACGTCCTGCCACTCCTCTACGGATGTCCCGCACTCTGCTTTCTGGAATCTTCAATGGCTGCAAACGGGGTCGAGAGCGGGCGAATGGCAAACGCCGATCTTTTCAGGCCTGTGGGGTGCGAATTCCCAAAACTTAGCATGATCGGCGCTTAAGGACACTCTGATTTACCGCCTCAGCCCTGCGCCTCGAACGCCTCGTGGTAGGTCACGGTACCTCGAGGCTTCGATGAGTCGAATGATATGGATTGGAAGTATTGCGGAGGGACGCCGGGCAGAACAAGATCCGGATCGGCGTGGAACCCGAACCTGCCGTAGTACTCCGGCTCACCAAGCACGACGCAGCCAGAGGCACCGCGGCCGCGAAGAATGCCGAGGGCCCCGCGCATGAGCTTGGAACCGATACCTTGACGCTGATGTTGCGGTAAAACAGAAATGGGACCAAGTCCGAACCAACCCGATGCGCCATCGGAGATTGACACCGGAGATATCGCCACGTGGCCGATCAGAGTGCCATCTGCCTCCGCGACGAGGGAGATTGAGAGCTTTCCGGCCCTACGCAGCGCATTGACGATGTACTGCTCGGTGTGACTGGTGTGAGGCGCATTCAGGAATGCAGAAGCCGTCACTGCTTCGATTGGACCCACATCAGCCGAAGACTCGCTTCTTATCTCAACGCGCACCGGCCTGACCCATATGACTCGCGTTGGTGGATAATATAGGAAAGCAGGAGAGGCAATGAAGCAACAAACGCTGTCAGGCTTTGAACGGTACGGCAAGACGACACGGCGAGCACAGTTTCTCGCGCAGATGGATCAGATTGTGCCGTGGGCGGAGCTGGCTGCGGTGGTGGAGCCGCACTACCCGAAGGTGGGTGAAGCCGGTGGCCGGCCGCCGATTCCGCTCGAGCGGATGCTGCGGGTGTACTTCCTGCAGCTGTGGTTCAACCTCTCTGACCCTGCGGTGGAGGAAGCGCTGTACGACTCGGCGGCGATGCGCAGTTTCGCCGGCGTTGACCTCGGTCAAGAAGGAGCGCCAGACGAGACCACGGTGTGCAAATTCCGCCACCTGCTCGAGCGGCACAAGCTCGGCAAGAAGCTGCTGTCCACCGTGAACGGGTATCTCTCCCGCAACGGGATCAAGATCAGCAACGGCACGATCGTTGACGCCACGATCATCAGCGCGCCGAGCTCGACGAAGAACAAGGACGGCAAGCGCGATCCGGAGATGCATCAGGCCGCCAAGGGCAAACAGTGGTACTTCGGCATGAAGGCGCATGTGGCGGTCGACAGCCGGCACAAACTCATTCATACGGTGCTCGTCTCGGCGGCGAACGTGGCCGACTGCCTTGCCCTGCCTCACTTGCTGCACGGGAAAGAAACCAGTGTCTGGGGAGATCAGGCCTACCAGGTTCAGAGCGAGATCCTGCGCTCGGTGGCTCCCAGGGCACGCGATTGCACCAACCGGCGCTACCGGTGGGGTAACCGAATTGATGAGCAGATCAAGGCGAAAAACCGCAACAAGTCCCGCGTGCGTGCGAAGGTCGAGCACAGCATCGGGCTGATCAAGCGCGTGTTCGGGTTTCAGAAGGTCAGCTACCGCGGCCTCGCGAAGAACCTGCATCGCCTGGAAGTCACCGCCGCGCTGGCGAATCTGTTCATGGTCCGCAGATGGCTGCTGGATGGAGCATAGAGAGGATGCCGCCACGGGGTCTGCTTCATCACGAGACCGGCGGTGGTATCAGGACGTTTCCGCGGAGATGCCCCCGACGCACCCATTACCACATGATTCGATGAACGATGCTCTCGTCATGACCAGTTTTTCAGATCTTCCTTAACGAGCAGTCTTGCGCGGCAACACGACCCTGGTAGCCTCCCGTGATGATGCGTGCCTTGCTTCTCCTCGCGGCTCACCTGCTCGTCACCCTTGCCAAGCTCATGCGTCCCGGAGGTGCTCACTGCGTGATCGCCGAGTCCGTGCTCCTGAAGCATCAGCTGATCATCAGCCGGCGTTCGAGTCCGCCAAACTCCCCAGTTACTTGTGGGAGCGCCATTGCCGGGGCTTATTCGAGGTGCCAGTCGCCGCTTGATTATCAATTCGCACCCCGCAGGGCATTCTGATGAATGCGCGGCCAGACCCCAGCTGCGCCAATGCCGGCAGCCATTACGAGCCCTAGGATAAACAGACTCCCGCGTTTCATCTTGCGCGAACGCCCACGCTGGGCACGCCATCCAGCGCGCCGTTTCTGAAAACCCGCTCAGGTGCCGGCGATCATCACGATCCCGCGACAACCTGCGATATGTCGGGCTGCGCAGGCCGGTCCCGGTGCGGGAATCCGAGACTCGCGAGATACACTAGGTAGCCGAGAATGAAGAACGCGGCGCACACCGCCCCGACCTCGGAGGTCCATGCCCCGATGTTGGCGATAACGTGGTTGGGAAGGTTGCTCGGATTGCAGTACCTCTTCTCGAAGGACCCTTCGGCCAAGATCCCGCCGATTGTCCTCATCGCCACCACCATAGCGATCGACGGTCTCTTCGGCATGATTGCGGGGGCTTGGTTCCTGATTACGCTCCTCATTCAGTGGATCGACCCGGCGATCAGCTTCAATGTGCTGATGGAAAAAAACCTGGTCTTTTTCTTCGGCCACGTAGTTGCCAACGTGACGTTGTATTTCGTAGTGGGCTGCATCCATGAAATGATGCCGCATTTCACCGGCCAGAGCTCTAATCGCAGAGAACGGCAACTTTTGTCCCTCAATCGATCCCAGCCTCCGGATAAGTCTTCGATCCGGATAATGGCACTTATCCGAAAATCAGATAAGGGGCATGTGGGATCTCCCATTCAGAGATCCCGATGATCGGTCAGGCGTGTGCCTCACGCGGGGAAGTCCGCTTTACGCCGCGGTTGACGGGCGAGGCGGGCTATCGCTGGCTCAACTTTACCACTGTGGGCGAGCCTGACGTGCGCGTTCGGCACGAGTTGCTTGCGGGCTCGAGTTGGAGACTGGGCCCCGGTCGATGATGTCGCGGTAGCACGCACCCGGCGATGCTCGTCAACTCGTATAGTTAACCGGCTCTGCTGTGCGCGAGCGCCTGACCATCGCGGCGTTTAAGGGGAATGGCTGGCCAGACGCTCGCGCGCGGCCCGAAGGAGCGCTGCAGGAGCTGCGGGTATCGTGGATGCGTGGTCACAGATATGCCCGGTCATCTGCGTTCCCTGTTCGACGCTGTGGAAACCGCGGCCGCAAGTTGCTCCAATGTAAACGGCTTGATGAGGGGGCGGGCCGTTTCGAGCATGGCGGGGTGGGTGGCCGACGCCTCTCCTGTTGCGAAGATCACACTCAGGGCTGGAAGGTGGGACTTTGCATGGTCGGCTAGAGTCGTGCCATGCATGTCCGGCAGACCCACGTCCGTCAGCAGAATGTCCACCGGGTTGGATGTGAGAATCGAGAGGGCAGTGTGCCCATCGCTTGCGGACATCGCGTGGTGTCCCATGGCCGAAAGCATATCGACAGTAGTGTCGCGTATGTCCGGGTTGCCCTCGCAAACCAGGATCCGCATCGGCTGCAAGGGCACAGGTGGCGGCGGTAAGCCACGGGAGTAGGCGCTCGTCACGATCCGCGATTTTCGCTGAGGGGCATCGGCCAACATCAGGCGCAGTTTCCGGGCCAGCGTTTCGCGGGAGTAAGGCTTGCTCAACAGCTCTACCGATTCATCCAGGCGTCCGGAATTGACAAAGGCGTCTTCCGTGTAGCCCGAAGTAAAGAGCACGGCGAGGTTCGGCATCCTTTCACGCGCCTTGCGCGCCAACTCCGTGCTCTTCAGAGGTCCCGGCATGATCACATCGGTGAACAGCAGATCGATCGGCATGCCGCTCTCGATGATGCTGAGCGCGCTTTGTGCATCCTTTGCCTTGAGTACCCGATAACCCAGGTCGCTCAGCATCGCCACCACGGTCTCACGCACGGACTCGTCGTCTTCGGCGACGAGGATCATCTCGCTGCCGCCGCTGACAGGGATCGAGTCCATCTCGATGTGTGCGTCTTCGGACTGCATCGAGCGCGGCAGATACAGCTTGATCTTGCTGCCTCGACCCACCTCGCTGTCAATTTGGATGTGGCCGCCGGACTGCTTGACGAATCCGTAGACCATCGAGAGTCCGAGCCCGGTTCCTCGACCTTCCGGCTTGGTGGTAAAGAACGGCTCGAAGGCCTGCTCGATCACTTCCGCGGACATGCCGGCTCCGGTGTCAGTAACCGCTACCATCACGTATTGTCCGGGTGTGACGCCTTCATGAGCTGCCACATAACTCGCATCCAAAGTGGCGTTGGTCGCCTCGATGGTGACCCGGCCTTCACCTTCCATGGCGTCCCGGGCATTGATCGCCATGTTCAGTAGCGCATTCTCGACATTGCCCGGATCGATCAACGTATTCCACAGGCCCTCGTCGATGGCCGTCTCGATGGCGACGCCTTCGCCCACGGCTCGTTGAAGGATATCCTCCATGTCGCGAATGAAACGCCCGAGATTGATGACTTTGGGGGACAGTGGTTGTCGGCGCCCAAAGGCGAGCAGCTGAGAGGAAAGCTTGGCGCTGCGAGCGACCCCGTCCAATGCGATCTGGACACGCCTCTCGGCGGCGGGGTTGCCGCTCACATCGTGCTTCAGCAGGTGCAGGTTGCCGCTGATCACGTGCAGCAGATTGTTGAAATCGTGCGCGATGCTTCCTGTCAGGTTGCCGATCGCCTCCATTTTCTGGCGATGACGCAGGGCTGCCTCGGCCTTGATCAGCTGCGCAGTGCGCGCTTGCACCCGCTCCTCGAGTGTGCGATTGAGCTCGGTCAAGGCTATCGCGGAGTTGCGGGCTTCGCCTTCACTGTGCCTCAGCGCCGCGATGATGGCGCGGCGCTCCGAGACGTCGCGCAGGATCGCGGTGGCAAACAGGCGCGCGCCGCTTCTCCAGCGTGATGCGGAAGCCTCGAAATAGCGCAGCTCGCGGCCTCCATGCGCGGCAATCAGCTCCTTGGGCTGATCTGCTCCGGTACCGGCAATCGCGCCGCGCCAAAGTGAAGCCCATTCGCGCGGCGTTTCAAACAGAAGGGCGGCGTCGTTGCCTACGAGCTCCAAGTCCGGACGGCCGAAGCATACGCGGGCGGCCGGATTTGCGAATTGGATGAGCCCTTCTTCATTGACGGTAATGATTGCGTCCGGCGCGTTCGCCACCACGGCGTCGTAGCGGGCATCCTGCTGCTCGCGCAGATAGCGCACCCGCCGGGCTGCCGCCGTGACATCGGTGATGGCGATCACGCAGCCTTCGGGAGCTGCGTTGCCAATGGGTGAGACGGCGATGTCGTGCAGCAAAGGCTGCCGCGAATGGGTCCGAAGCGGCAGCAGATTAGGGTTGAGAGCGTGGGTGAGGGTCGTCGATGCGTTGGAGGTCAATGCGACCGAGATCGCGGCAGAGAGACGCCGCAGCTCTGCTCGCGGGAAGATCTCTGCGAGCGATTTTCCTCTGGCGTCGTCCTCGGCTACGCCGGAAGTGGTCCGCATCCACACGTTCCAGAGAGTGACCCGCCGGCTTCGATCGAGTACGATGATTCCGCCGCTGATGGCGGCAAGGACGGAGTCACTCGAGAATTGGCTGGTCGACATGTGTCGTCACGGTCACGCCGTGCGCTCGATATGTTCGACCAGCAGCGTTTGTAGTATCGCCAGAGAGGGAATATCGAGGAGCAGCGCCAGATAGCCCTCGATGTCGCGATGCTTGACCACAAAGTTGATGTAGATGAAGAGCACCATGTCGCCCGCTTCGGGGTCAGGGGTCAGGCGGAAGAATTCGACGCCATCGCCATGGATGACCTGGGGGAGGGAGATCCTGAGATTGCGCTGCAGGCTGTTGGCCATCGTGGAGAGGCAGGCGTTGAGCAGCACGTTGCCTGTCTCGGCGAGCGCTTCCTGCTCGAGCTCCATGATGTCCTCCAATGACAGGTCCGCTCCGACCACGGCGCGGATGAGCTCCAGGCTCTTGGCTTCCGGAAAGATCAGCAGCGCCCGGCCGCGGATGTCGCCCTCGAAATCCTGGCGGATGGCGATCAAGTGCTTCGCATCGCGCTCACGCAGGATCGCGATGGCTCCCTCCCGAGTCACTACGGACACCTTCGGCACGGACAGCGCGACTTCCTCGCGAACCATTTCGCTCAGGTTCGTGGCCGCATTGCTTACGCCGAGATTCACCACCTCGGTCAAGGCGTCGAGCTGCAGGTCCGTCAGTTGTATCGGGGACGTGCCGCTCATTTGGAGACCTCCCTGCGCTGCTGGAGGACTGAGGTCAGAAAGTCGGCCAGAGCGCTCTCGGTCAGGGGCTTCGGCAGAAACGTGGCGCCGGCGGCCCGAGTCCGATTGACGACCCCTACCTGGCGGTTGGCCGAGATCACTGCGACGCCCATTCTGGGATCCAGGGCGCGGAGCTCTGCCGCGAGCGTCACGCCGTCCTTGCCGGGCATGTTGAAATCGAGGAGCACGACTTCCGGGGAGAGCTCCTTGGTTCGCTCCAGCGCCTCGGTTGCATTGGCAGCCTCGACTCGCTTCCAGTCCGGATGCAGCGTATTGAGTACCTTGGCTACCGCCATTCGGGCGAGCTTGCTGTCATCGACAATCAATACGGTGTAAATCACGAAACTTCTCCAAGCTGCGGTCTGCGTCTGGTGTCATCTGACGGCCGGACGCACTATCGCGATCATTGCGGCGATCGTGCTATGACGGGCTCGATCCAGTCCTTGAGGCGGGGGTCGCCCGGGGGGCCCAGCAGTCTCGGCCTGGCGGCCATGAGTACTTGAATCACCGCCGTATGGGCGCCCCGGCAGCCGCGCCAGTCTACTGCCGTCTCCGGGGCGGTGAGCAGGAGCTGTAGCAGGGGCTCGGCATCCTCACTCGGACAGGCTCCGAGCAGCTCGATGAAACCGCTCGGGCCGATTCGGACCGTCATTGAAGCATCTCCGCGATATCGAGCACCAGCAGAACCCGTCCGTCGCCCAAGAGGGTTGTTCCCATGATCCCCGGTGTGCCGGCGAGCAGACCCTCTAATGGCTTGAGTATGAGGTCCAGTCGCTCGACTATGCGATCCACACGAAATGCGCCCCACCCCCCATTGGCGGCAGCCACCACCAGGGTCGCACCGTCATGCGCCCGAGGGGCTTGGACGCCGAGCACGGCTGCCAAATCGATCAGCGGAAGCGCCCGGTTTCTCAGGACGACGACGGGGGCGCTACCGACTCTAGAGATCGCTGCTTCGGGCACGCGGACGGTCTCGATTATAGCCTCTAGCGGCAGTCCGAACATCTGGCCGCCGGCCTCGACGGCCATGATCTGAGTCATCATCACACTGAACGGAAGCGAGAGCTTCACGTCGGTGCCCCTGCCTGGAACGCTCGCGATGGACACGTGACCGCCGATTCGCTCGACCGGCTTGCGCACTGCATCCATTCCCACGCCGCGTCCTGAGACCTGTGTCACATGGGTTGTGGTGGAGAAGCCAGGGGTGAAGATCAGGTCAATCGCTTCGGCCTCCGTCATCGTGAGACGCTGTTCTTCCGTAATGAGGCCGCGCATTACCGCGACTTCGCCTACCCGCGTGAGATTGATGCCGGCTCCGTCATCACTGACCTCGATGACGACCTGGTCGGCACGACGCTGTGCTCTGATGCGAAGACTGGCAGTGGCCGCCTTTCCGGCGGCACTACGTTCTCTTTCCGTCTCCACGCCGTGGTCTATTGCATTGCGCACGACATGGAGCAGAGGCTCAAACAGCATTTCGACGATGGCCTTGTCTGCTTCCGTTTCGTCTCCCTCGATGACGACTTTGACGGACTTGCCCAACGTGGCGGACATCTCCCGGACGAGGCGGGGAAAACGCTGCAGTACAGTACGTAGCGGCCGTACCCGCATTCGCAGCACCGATCTCTGCAACTCGCCGACCAGATGCTGGAGCGCGCCATGGCGCTCTTTCAGCATGTCGGCAAGCGACGGGTCCCCAGCTCGAGCCAGCTTCACGGCATGGCCGATCGCATTGTTGACAACCGTGAGCTCGCCGGCCAAGCGGACCAGCGCATCCACCTGCTCGGCGTCGATTCTGAATGTGCGGGCCGCGACGTCCGGTGACTGCACGGGATCGGCAGGGGCCGGGACCACCGGGCCGCGCTCGTCTAGCAATTGCGCGAGGGCCTGTTGTAACGGCAGTGCCGAAAGGGCGAGCAGGCTCTGCTCGGTCGCTCGCGATACTCGTTGCGAGAGCTCGATGCGGCCGCAGAACCGCAGCGCATTGGCGGCCACCAATCCGGCCGAGGCCACTCGACCGGCAAAACTCTGTGCTGATCCTTCGGCGAGGAGTGCCTGCTGCGCTTTGATGACCACCGTCACATGGGGCGCCAGGGAGCGGTCGGAGTCCTCCACGCCGGCGGTAATCGTCACGATCTCGCAATCACCGCCGTGGCCCTCGAGATGCGCCTTAAGATCAGCAGGCGTGGCGGCGCTGAGGGCGGTGAAAATGAGGTTGCAGTTGAAGGGATCCAGGGCTTCGAGCGGCCCCCAGGGCTCGCTGGCTGCGAGCTCGAGTACCAAAAGATGCGGCAGAGCCGTCATCAGCTCCCAGGGGTCTTGCCCCTGATAGAGACAGTCCCTGGCAGGTAGGAAGCGAAGCGTGGTAAGCGCGCGCGCTGCAACGCCCTGATGTCTCCTCAGGACATCGGCCAGCCAGCCGGGCGCGCGCTCAACGGGGCTCAGGGATTCAGGTGTCGGCCGGGTAGCCGCGGTTTCGAGCTGGCTGACGATCCCATTAGCGTGGCTGCGGGCACCCGCAGGTAACTCCCCGGTTCGCTCGATGATGTCGAGCCACTCGGTTATCTGGTCCAGACACGCCAGGCAATGCCCGATACTCGTGGGCGTCAGCGGACGCATGCCTGCCCGCGCCTCCGTAAGAACGTCCTCGACGGCATGCACCACGCGTTCCATAGCGGGGAATTCGACGATTCCCGCACCACCTTTCAAAGTGTGGA
Organism: Steroidobacteraceae bacterium; assembly: GCA_050739095.1. Taxonomy (GTDB): domain Bacteria; phylum Pseudomonadota; class Gammaproteobacteria; order Steroidobacterales; family Steroidobacteraceae; genus 13-2-20CM-66-19. The sequence continues at coordinate 9,237 of JBOIAR010000037.1, forward strand.
ACGCGCGGAATACCTCATCGAAGCGCTCGGCGTCTTCCGGCGATTGCTCGAGAGCCATCAGCCCGCCGCTCGCCGCCTCCGCGAGCTCGCGCGACTCGAGCAGAAACTGCTGCAGGAACTCGTTCACGGCGTAAGCCCGCACAGCATCCGCGCGAATTCCACGAGCGCCTCACGCTCGACCGGTTTCACAAGATAGTAGTTCGCACCGGCGGCGCGGGCGGCGGCGAAATCCGTCGCCGCCGATTCCGTGCTGATCACCAGAGCGGGAATCGATGCCATGGGACCCTCTTTCTGGCGCAGAATCTTCAGGAACGAGAGGCCGTCCATTTGCGGCATGTTGATGTCCACTATGAGGAGATCCACCGTCTTGCCGAGGAGGGCTTCCAGCGCCTCGAGTCCATTCAAGGCTTCCTCGACGTGAAATCCGGCCTCCTCCAGTATCGAGCGATAGTAGACGCGCGCCAGCGCAGCATCATCCACGACCAGTAGGGTCTTGCGCGGGCCGGTCATGATCCTGCTACTCCCGGTCGTTGGTAGACGATCGCATCGCCAAATCGGCGCACCTCGAACAGAGGCGAGATTCGACTCATGGACTCGGTGTGCCCGAGACAGATGAATCCACCCGGGAGCAGATTCTCATAGAGATTTTCCGCCGCGATTCGCCGTGAGGTGTCGTCGAAATAAATGAGAACGTTTCTGCAGAAAATGACATCGAATCGGCCGTGGCGCCGGGTCTGCTCGGCCTCGACGAGGTTCACGCACGTGAAGGAGACCGAGTCGCGCAATTGCGAGATGATCTGCCAGCGCTCCGCCGGCAGCGCATCGAAGTATTTGCCGATCAGCTCCGGTGTCAGGCGCATCAAGGCCCGGCTGCCGAATATGCCGGCGCGTGCCAGCTCGAGCGCGCGAGTATCGATGTCGGAGCCCACGATCTCGATGTCATATTCATCGACCCGGGACCAATGCTCGAGGAGCCACATGGCGAGCGAATAGGGCTCCTCGCCGGTCGAGCACGGGGTAGACCAGATGCGGATCGCAGCACCGGCGCTCTTGCTGCTCACTCGCTCGCGCATCAGGTCATTCGTCAGACACTTCAACTGATGATCTTCACGATAGAAGTAGGTCTCATTGACGGTAAAAGCGTTGACGAACTGCTCGATCTCCTGGTGCGTGTCGGTGCGCAAGAGCGCAAAGTAACTCGCAAAGGAACTCGAGTCGGTCGCCTCCATGCGTTCCCAGACGCGCCGCTCGACGTAATACCGCTTCGCTTCGGTGAATATCATTCCGGTGCGTCGGTAGAGATATTCGCAGAGCTTTCGAAACTCATCTTCTGTCGGCGCCGGCAGCTCAGCCACGAACGCCTTTTGCCGCGATGCGGTCCGTGGCAAGCTTGATCGCGAAACTCAGGAAGGGCACGCTTGAGAAGCGCCGCGCACACTGCGCGAGCGTGGGCAGCGCCGCGGCGTCGCCGATTTCGGCAAGGACTTCGATTGCCGCGGCGCAGACATTAGTCTCGGGCTCATGGGCGAGAAGGGTGCAGAGGCTCCGGCTCGCCTCCTCACCGGGGAGGCTGCGGGCCAGCTCGCAACTCAGTATTCGAACATCCGCATCGGGATCCTCCAGCAGTTGCGGCAGCACCTCGGGCGCGACGGTCACCGCGGATCGCAAGGCATCCAGGGCGCCTGTGCGCAGGGCGGCATCGTTGGAGCGCAACATCGGCAGGATCCTCGTGACGGCGTCCCGGGTTCCCATGCATGCCAAACTCGTAAACATCGCTTCGCGAATGCGGGGGTCGGTCTCCTGTGGCAGCGCCGCCGCCAGGGCGGCCGCCGACTCGGGGAGTTGGGCCGCCGCACGGGCGGCTGCCCATCGTTCCTCGGGATTTGCGCTGCCGAGGCCGGCCGACACCTCCGTGCGGCTCGGGCTCTGGACGCTCGCGGGTGGAGTGGCCTTACGGACCAGAGGCATGGGGTATCAGTCTTTGGAGCCGCTGAGCAATGCCCGGCAGCGGCAGTACGTAGGCGGCGCCCCCTGCGCGCACCAGCTCCCCGGGCATCCCCCAGACGACTGCGGTCTCTTCGGCTTCTGCGATAGTGGCGCCGCCCCCGGCGCGCAGGGCGGCCATTGCTTCGGCACCGTCGTTGCCCATGCCCGTCATCAACACGCCTACCAGCTGGGTGGCCGGAAGATACTCCATGGCCGAGCGAACCAGTCGGTCCGTGCTCGGATGCCATGGGTAGTCGGGCCTCGAAGGAGCGGTCATGGCGACGAGTCGCGAGGCGCGCTTGGAGACAACCAGGTCGGCATCGCCCCGCCCAACATAGACGCAGCCAGCTTGCAAGCGCGTGGGTTGGGTCACTTCCAGAACGTGCAGAGCGCAGAGCTTGGCTAGCCGTCTGGCGAGCGGTCCGGTAAAGCCCGCCGGCATGTGTTGTGCGATGAGAATCGGCCAGGGAAAGGTTGGCGGCAGCGGCACGAGAAGGGCCTCGAGCGCGGGCGGTCCACCGGTGGAGGTCCCGACCAGCACGAGCCCGTCTCCGGCGAAGGTGCGTTCGGCGTCATCGACCGCCTTGGAGGGCAGTTTCGCAGGCCGGGTGTAAACCGCCCCACCGGATCTGAATTGCACCCGCTCTCGCAGCCTATGCGTGGCGGGAAGTCGCGCGGCCGCCGCCGCCCGGATCTTCTCCTTGAGGGTTGGCGCAAATTCCTGCATGCCCAAGGAAACGGCACCGGTGGGCTTCGGCACGAAATCCACCGCGCCCAGCCGCAACGCTTCCAACGTCGCCTCAGCGCCTTCGTCGGTCACCGTCGAGACCATGACGACAGGGCAGGGCCGTTGCACCATGATTCGATCCAGACACTGCAGTCCGTCCATCTGCGGCATCTGCACATCCAGCGTGATGACGTCCGGAGCGAAGGTCTCGAGTTGAGCCAGCGCCTCCGCCCCATTGCGTGCGAGCTCGACCTTGAAATCCGAATCTTCCGCGAGAACACGGCTGAAGAGCTTTCGCACCAGAGCCGAATCGTCGACCACGAGAACCTTGATCACGCACCCGTCCGCCGTCGCTGCGCCTCGAATTTGTCCAGCAACCCCTGTTCCGCGCGGGTCAGCAGCTCCATCGGGTCGAGCAGCAGCACGATACGGTTGGAGGCGGCAAGATTGATGACGCCGCGTACCAGTCGGGACGTATCGTCCGTCAGCTCCGGTGCAGGCGCGATCGCGCTCGCGCTCGAGCGCAGGACATCCGAGACGCTATCGACGATGACGCCGGCGCGGTGGCGCTCGGTTTTGACCACGATCAGCCGCCTGCCATCGGAGTTTTGGCATGGCGACATGTCGAAGCGCCGACGTTGGTCGATGACCGGCAGGATGTCGCCGCGCAGATTGACGACGCCCTCCAGGAATTTCGGAGTCTTGGGCAGGCGGGTGATCTGATCCGGAACCCGAGCGACCTCCACGACGGCATCGATCGGCAGGCCGAACTCGTCGTCCCGGAGACGGAAGACCAGAAAGATCAATTCCTGCCCGGTGACCGACCCCGCGGTGTCACCGCGCTCGCTCTGGGATCGCTGCCCGGCGCCCAATTTCTGCATCACGTCCTCCCGGAAAAGTTGCTGCGACGAGAGGATCGAAATCAAGCGCCGGCCCGCATCGCCGCGATAGACGGATCTGATTCGAGACTCGCCCTTCGTTCGCGCGGCCAGCGCCGGCGGAATCGGATCCACCAGCCTGATGTCTGCGGCCACGATCGCGCGAGCGCGATCGGCGACGAGCCCAACACGCGCGCCACCGACCTTGACCACCACGACTTTTTCCCGATCGCGTGCGATCTGGTCCGACGAGAAGCCGAGGAGAGTGCGTAGTGACAGCAGGGGCAACAGGGTGTCCCGTACGGAGGTGAGCCCGAGGACCACGGCCTCCGAATGGGCCAGCGCGGTGACGCTTGCTGGGGCGGGGATGATTTCCTGCACGTCCGCCAGAGGGAAGGCAAACTCCTGTCCGGCGACATCGAAGGTTACGAGGGTCTCGGTCTCCTGCGCGCTGCGCGTCTGCTCACGCCCATGAGTCGTGGCTGCGAACGGAATATCCCGGTGCTCCGCACGGCTGCGGCTCGAAAAGGCGGCCTCGAGCAGCGCTTCGATGTCCAGAATCTTCGCGACGCCCTTATCGGGCCCGACCGAGAAGACGCCGAGCAGTCGTTCCGCGCCCTCCGCCCCGACCTCCTTCGGTCGTGTGTCGATCTGCTCTGCGGTCGCATGCTCCAGCGCGGCAACCGAATCGACCACAATGGCGATCGGAGCGCCGATGTCGAGCACGATCGCGCGGGCGGTCGAGCCGTCCAAAGACGCCGGTTTTCCCAGCAGCTGGCGCAATCCCGCAATCGGCAGCACGGCGCCGCGCAGATTCCCGATCCCAAGCAGCGCGGCCGGGCCTTGAGGCACCCGAGCCATCGCCGGCAGTCGAATCACTTCCAGGACGTCGTCGGATCTCAGAGCGTAGAGCTGACCGCCGACGTGAAAAGTCAGGAAGCGTGCGGAATCGGATTGGCGTTGTGCCTGCACGTCCGGTCACGCGGTCTGTTGCAGCATCGCATCCGCAAGGGATGCGATTTCCTCAATGGCGGCTGCCAGATCTTCGGCCCCGCGTGACTGCTCAGTGGCCGCCGCGGCAGCCTCTCGCGAGGCCATGCTCGCTTCCTCTGCGGCGGAGGCCACTTGTTGCGCCGCTTGCGAGATCTCAGTCGTGGCCAGCAGGATTTTTTCCGCGGCCTGAGCGATGGAGTCGGTCGCCGCTCCGAGCGCGGTCACCTCCTCGCCGAGTTGCAGCAACCTACTGGAGACGATCTGGCCCTTTTGAACTTCGACTTCCGCGGTCGCGGCGATCTGCTGCAGGTCGCCCTTGAGGATGCCGATCTGGTCCAGAATGCCTGCGACCGTATCCTTGGACCGTTCGACGTTCGCCGAGGCCTCGCGAGATAAGTTGCGAATGTCGTTCGAGACCACCGCAAAACCCCGCCCTGACTCTCCCGCTCGAGCGGCTTCGACCGACCCGCTCACGGCAAGCATGCTGATCTGGATGGCAACCAGGGCAATGCTATCGATGATCTTCGCGATTCTGCGACCCAGACCCTCCAACCGGGTGATCGCGGTGAGGCCCGCTCGCGTGCCCTGCAAGGCATTCGCGACCCCTTCACTCATGCTCTCGACGGACCGCCTGCCTTCTTTGAGCGCCGCCTCGAGGCTCACCACGCGCTCATTGGCGGCCTTGCTATTGGCCTGCGCGAGTCGCGCGCTGCGATCGATCTGCGTCAAGGCGCTGGCAGTCTGGTGGGTAGCGGACGACTGCGCCTGCGCCGCTTTGCTGATTTGATCGACGGCAGCCATCGCCTCGCTCGCGGCGCTCGATAGTTCCTGGATCGAAGCCGACAGCTCCTCGGCGTTGGCGCTGATCTGCTCCAGGCTTGAGGCATGTGCTTCTCGCGCGCTGAGCTTCTCGGCGAGGGCGGCCAACCGCTGCGCCGCGAGCTGTCCCTGATCGAGAGAGCTGGCCTGTTGCTCGACCGCCCGCTGTGCTTCACTTGCGCCCGATGACTGCTCCTCGGCGGCGCTCGCGATCTGCTCGGCCCCCTTTTGGGCCTCCATCGCCGCGCGCTCGGCTTCCGAGCCCGCAGTCAGGATGCCGCGGCCTCCCTCGGAGATCTTCGCCATGTCGTTGCGCCTGGCCTGAAGCATCTCCGTCACGCGGGCGGCCATGCGCGCCTCTTGCAGCGCGCGCTCTGCCGCCACTCTCAGGGCTTCGCCGACATCCTGGACCTCCTTCTGAATGGCCGTGCTGAGGCTCTGAACTTCCCGCGCGCTCCTGTCGGAGCTCTCCGCGAGACTGCGGACTTCATCGGCAACCACGGCAAAACCGCGCCCCTGCTCACCGGCGCGGGCCGCTTCGATCGCCGCGTTCAGAGCCAGGAGGTTGGTCTGATCCGAGACACGGCTGACGATTTGACTGATGTCCGCAATCTCTTTCGCCCGCGCATCGAGCTCACCGAGGAGCGTGACCGAGCCGGCTTGCCGCTCCGCTCCTTGTTCGATGGCCCTGATGGACCCTGTGATCTGCGCCGAGGTTTCTGCCAAGGCAGCGGATACCGCGTCCGTGCGGCGGGTCGATGCATCCGTCTGCTCTCGCGCGGCTGTCAGGTCGGCCGCGATTCGCTTGATGGCGGCCGACTGCTCCTGGCAGGCGCCTGCCGCCGTTTCGGCGCCACGGCTGATCTGGTCCATGGAGCGTCCAAGCTGTCGAGTTGCGGCGGCAGCCTCAGTCAAGCCGCTGGCCAGCTCTTCGGTGGCGGCTGCAAGGCGTTGTGTGGCGGTCTCGCTGCGATCCGCGGCTTTCAGGGCCCGAGTACCGACCGCCGAGGGGGCGGCAGGTGGCTTCCGCGGCGGGGCGGGTCTGCTGGCCTCGCTCCGGACGGGTTCGACTTTCGATTTTTTGACTAGAGCCATTGGGTCCTCAGGGCAGTACAACGCTCGGGATGCTATGACGTTCGCCACGCCCTGGCCATCTTAGCGGACTGTCGCTGACTCTCGGGAGCGCGCCCGCGCCGCACGGCGCCCGAGGTCAGACGCTAGCCTTGCAGTAGGAGCGGCGGGCGATCGGTATCGGCTGCAGACCGGTCGTGGCTGCAGCGCTCTGCGAATCAATCCTGCTAGAGACTCCAGTGCGCGGGGAGTCGGTCAGCGGGACGCGGCTCTCGGCATTCGGGATCTCCCATTGAGAGATCCCGAATGATAGGTTCTGCCGTGATTGCACCAGAACCCAATCGTATCGTGGAAATCGCGCGCTGCGGTGATACAGGGTGATACGCGATGATTGAGTATTGCGTATCCGCGCGGAGCAGCTCCCGCATGAGTCGCCCCAGCCGCTGCCGCTCAACGAAGCCGCCGAGGCGCAGCGCGCCCCGAACGTCGGTAGTCAGTTCGGGTCCATCGTGCCGGGTCTCGTCGAATACACGACCGAGTATCTCTTCCGCGACCTCTGGTTGCGTCCCGACCTCGCCCCGCGCGATCGCAGCCTCGTGACCGTGGCGGCGCTGCTGTGGCCGAATGCGATGTCGGCGCCTCAGGTCGTCAAGGACGCGCTCGCCAAGCGCAATGAGATCGAGACGAACTGACGCTGGGGTCGCACACGGCAAAGGAGAATCCTCGTGAAGTTCTATGCGACAAGCCTGCACGGCCGGAGCCGCGTTACTAGTCCGAGGCAGCCCCCGACGAATCACGACCATGATGGCAGGCCTTGCGCCCGATCCACGAATATCAGAGTGATCAGCCGTCGACATGCGCTGCCCCGGCTGCAGTTCACTTGTGCTTGGCCCGAGTCAAACCGCGGTCCGCATGACCGCTCGGGTAACTTGACAGGTCGTTACATACCAGAACTGCGCTCATGCCGTGCTCTCCGGACTCATATGCCAGACGACGTTCCGTTCCAGGCGCCGGCAGGGGGCATGCTCCTTGATCGGCTCGTTCGTTGTGAGTAGCTACTGTTCCGCGCATGGCCATCGGCGGAGCATGCCGCTCGCAGTGACGTACCCCAGCGGAAATGCGCACGCGCAAACTGCAGCGGGGCGTTGCCGAGTTCCGGCGGCTTGAGCGCGCAGCCTTCGGAACAATCGCAGTGCCGGCCGGTTAATACCGATCCTTCGCATGTAATCCAGTGTGAGCACTCCGATAACCCCGTCTTCTCGAGCGTGTTCTGACTTCGGCGCGAGGACAGGAGTCCTCAAGCTCGACTCGCGTCGGTAGGTGTCCGCTTGCGTCCCCGCCGGGCCCGCAAATAATTTCTCATATGCCCCTCGCGTCTATCCAACGCGCGTATTCTGTTCGTAACGGGACCTTCCCTTTTGGCTCGTCCTGTCGCCCTGACAGGAAGTTTGAGACTCATGTAGGCGGTTATCACGCGAGGAGGATGTCATGCCAGAGCGATTAGTCGACGTCAAAATCGGCGAGAGACTTCTGCATACGTTTCCGGTCACGAAGAGTGAGGGGCTCGCCGAGCTAGGCGACGAGGGCTTTAAGAAGAAGGCGCTGGAAGCCGCGGCTAACGCCAAGGTGGTGCCGAACGAAGAGCTCGAGAGCTTGAGCGCCCGCATGCATGTCAGCCGCGGTGGACCGCTCCAGCCGAACCCGGATCCGCTCGGTGTCCTAGCGGAGACTAAGGAGGGTCTGGATCAAGTCGTTCGCGAGCGCGCTTTCTTGCTTTGGGAAAAGGCGGGTCGACCGGACGACAGAGCCGACGAGTTTTGGTACCGGGCGCAAAATCAACGGTGGTGCGAACGTGCTTATGCGCTGTGGGAGCGGGAAGGTTGTCCGGAGGGTAAGGCCGATGAGCACTGGTACCGCACCCTTGATTTTGAGAGGAGTGCCTGAGCAGGATGTATAACGCTCCCACCTGCACGCATACGAAGTCCCACCCTCGCGTTTGACTTTAGGGGGAAACTGTTTCTCAGTCTCTGAGTCGTAGGCTCGATCCCCGGACTGCCAACCATTGTGCCCGAGGCGCGGCAGGAAGCCGAAGGCTTGCAACATCATTGAAGGGTGTGCCCGCAAGACCTGCGCAGGCACACGCATTGCTGTATCCGGCCCGCCAGCTCTCATTGGGCTTCGGTCTAACTCGGAGATTCTTATGCGCATTGCTATTGTTCTCGGGGGCGCCGCGTTGGTCTTTCTCGGTGGATGCTCCATGCTTGATCGTTCGTCTTCATCGGAGAATGTCAGGACAGCTTACGCGGGTCCGGCATCCATGAGTGCACAGCAAGTCACTCAGCTACTGCATAGTCAGGGCTATACCAACGTGAGGGATCTGCACCAAAACGGTGACGACTGGGTGGGCGCGGCAACTACCCGCACCGGTGGTCATGTCGATTTTGACATCGACAAGAGCGGGGTAATTCACGCGAAGTAATGGACAGGCGCCTGATGGTCGATCTCAGTAACGCGGCGCGCGAGGCGGCGTGACAGTAGTGGAAGGTCGCGGTTGGAACCCCCAAGGTGGAGCATTCCGTGCCGACAGTGAACGCCAGTCGTGTCAAAGAGGGCAGTCACGAGCCGCAAGGCGCTGCTTGGGACGGTAAAGGGACCAACTTCTCGGTTTTCTCCGCGCATGCAAGCCGCATTGAGGTCTGTCTCTTCGACACAGCGGGGCAGCGCGAGCTCGACCGGTTGACGCTTCCGGAATATACCGACGGCTTCTGGCACGGCTATATCCCGGATGTGTCTCCGGGCTCGGTCTACGGTCTGCGAGTCCATGGGCCCTATGAGCCCGGGGCGGGCCATCGCTTCAACGCCAATAAACTCGTGCTCGATCCTTACGCCCGAGCCCACATTGGTGAGCTCAAATGGGCACCGGAGTGTTTCGGCTACACCATCGGAGCGGAGGGCGAGGATCTGACGTTCGATGGGCGTGACAGCGCGCCCTTCGTGCCGAAGTGCGTGGTCGTTGACCCCAATTTCGATTGGAAAGGGCAGCCCCGATCGCGGGGCATTCCGTGGGACCGGACGATCATCTACGAGACGCATGTGCGGGGTTTCACGAAAGTGCATGCCGCCGTACCCGAGCGGCACCGCGGCACGTATAAGGGGTTCGGCGCCGAGGAGGTCATCAATTACGTCAAGGCGCTTGGTGTGACGACCGTCGAGCTCCTGCCCATCCACACCTTCATCGACGACAGCCATCTCCTGGAGCGTGGCCTGACGAACTATTGGGGCTATAACTCGATCGGATTTTTCGCACCCGATCCACGGTATGCCTCGCAGCCGGAGCAGAGCCTGCGGGAGTTCAAGGAGATGGTGGCGCGCTTTCATGACGCTGGTCTGGAAGTCATTCTCGATGTCGTCTACAACCACACGGCGGAAGGCAATGAGCGCGGGCCGACGCTGTCATTCAGAGGCATCGACAACATTACCTATTACCGGCTGATTCCCGATCGGAAGCGCTATTACATCAACGATACCGGCACAGGCAATACCTTGAACCTGTCCCACGTCGCCGTCATCAAGATGGTCATGGACAGTCTGCGGTACTGGGTGAGCGAGCTGCATGTCGATGGCTTCCGGTTCGATCTCGGGACGATTCTTGCGCGCGAGCCGGATGGTTTCGATAACCAGAGCGGTTTTCTCAAGGCGTGCAGCCAGGATCCGGTGCTCAGCGCGGTCAAGCTCATCGCGGAGCCCTGGGATTGCGGACCCGGCGGCTACCAGGTGGGGGCTTTTCCACCCGGTTGGGCGGAATGGAATGACAGATACCGAGACGTGAGCCGCGACTTCTGGAAGGGAGCTGCAAGCGCGAGCGTCATGGCGCAGCGTCTGGGCGCCTCCGGTGACGTATTCAATCACTTTGGCCGTCGACCCGCGGCATGCGTCAACTTCATAACCGCGCATGATGGCTTTACGTTGAACGATGTCGTCAGCTATAACGACAAGCACAACGAGGCCAACGGTGAGGACAACAGGGACGGAAGCGGCGATAACCGCTCCTGGAATTGCGGCGCCGAGGGTCCCACCGACGATCAGAGCATCAATGCCCTTCGCGATAGACAGATTCGCAATTTCCTCGCGACGCTCCTGCTATCTCAGGGTACGCCCATGCTGGTTGCCGGCGATGAGCTCGGCCGCACCCAGCGGGGCAACAACAACGCATACTGTCAGGACAACGAGATCAGCTGGCTCAACTGGGATACCGCGGGTAGAGGCCAGTCGCTGATCAATTTCACGCGCAAGCTCACCGCCCTCCGTCATCGGTATCCTATCCTTCGACGCAACCGCTTCCTGACAGGCGCGTACGATGAGGAGCTCGAGGTGAAGGACGTGACGTGGATTAATGCATCCGGCAACGAGATGCATGCGGAGGAATGGGCCGACACGCGAATGAGGTGCTTCGGCATGCTCATCGATGGAAGGGCTCGCCCGAGCGGGGTGGCCCAGCGCGGCACCGAAGCGACCATGCTTCTCGTTTTGAACGCCCATCACGATCTGGTTCAGTTCACCCTTCCGAGCGCGACGGGAGCGGAGTCGTGGCGGTTGCTGGTCGACACCAATGTGCCTGACAGCGAGGCGGAGCAGGTCTTCGCAGTGGGGGACGTCTACGCCGTGACAGGCCGCTCGCTGCTGCTGTTTGTGCTGGGGGATGAGCGCGACGCCGCGGGCCCAAGCCGAGCGGGCGCTGCGCCACAGCCGTGAGCAGCTCGAGGCCATCGACGATGACAGCCCACTTGGCGTGTACCTGGCTCCGTGAGTAGCCGGCAGCCCGGTCCGCACCGAGGAAGCAGCGTTCGATCATCTTCGCTCGCCGTCGGTCATGTGGAACGACCGGCTGGCTTTCGCCGATCAACCAGTAGGTGCCCACGACTTCACGACGGACGTGCTCAGATGTGAGAGGTTTGGGTGCTGATATGGTGGCCTCGCTGCTTCGGTGCCGCCGTTCCGTGCGCCTCGGCCAAGCACGCTTCGACCGCTTGGTAGAGGGTGCTGACATAGTAATCGGCGCCGAGCAGTTGGCGCAGGCGGCCGTCCTGCTGGATCGGGTCCTGGGGCGGCCAGAGCCCGATCAGCAGTGGTACGCCAGGCACTCGCTCGCGAAGCCGCGCCAGGAGATAACGAAGATGCGCCGGATTACCGCTGATCTCGAGATAGGCGATGCACACCATGGCCACCTCCTGGGAGTCGAGCGATCTGATGTTGGCGCGCGAGACATTCTCATTGGGCATGAATCGAGTCTTGAGGCCGTGCTTGCGCAGCAGTTGATCGAGCATGCTTGCCACGATCTCATCGAGCGGTTCACGCCCTGCGATGCACAATACTACCGCGTTAGGTTGCCACTTCGGAGCCAGCTCGCCTTGTGCTGCAGGTTTCCCGCAGACACTTCCGTTCGGAGGAGGTTCGGCGGGCAACTTCCTCTGATCGATGGTCGCTCCCGCGACAGCGGCGATCTCTTCGCGTTGCGGCACGTCATCATACCTCTCGAGATCGTCGATAAGTTCCCTGATTGTGGTCCTGATGCGGTCGATCTGGGCCGCCGAAAGAGTGCCTCGGACGACGTCGTAGGCGGCGAGCTGCAGTCCCTTGAGTGCTACCTCATCGTAGTATGAGGAGAGCTGGCGCTCCTCGAGGTAGCCCTCCGCCTGCGCCTCTGCCTCATCCGGATCGTCCGCGAGGATGCGCTGGTAGAAACCCTCCGCCGGACTCAGCGCCGGACGATCGCCGAGCAGCACGTCAAGGAACTCGAGCCGCTCGACATGACGGCCCAGCACGACCAGGCAGAGCGTCACCGGAGTCGAGATGATGAGGCCGATCGGCCCCCACATCCAGGTCCAGAAGATTGCTGCGATGATGACCGCGATGGGCGTGAGGCCGGTGCTGTGGCCGTAAACCAGCGGCTCGACGGCCTGACCGATCGTCAGCTCCGTGGCCGCGTAGAGCACCACCGTCCAGATCACCATCGACCAGCCGGGCGTTACCGCCATTGCCAGCGCCGTGGATAGAAGCGCCGCGATCCAAGATCCCACGTAGGGAACAAAGCGCAGCAGGGCGCCGAGGATGCCCCAAAGGACGGGGTCGGGAACCCCGATAAAATAGAGACCGGCTGCGACAATGGCGCCGAAGCTGGTGTTGATGCCGAGCTGAGTTAGAAAGTAGCGGCTGAGCCGCCGTCCGGCCTCGGTCATGGCGACAGTGGTGCGGCGCAGATCCTTCGATCCGAAAAGCCGGATCATCCGATCGCGCAGATCCTCCTTCTGCAGCAGCGCGAAGATCGTCACCACGAGGATGATGCCCGCGGTCGCCAGCGGCGAGAGAAGGGGGGAGATCACCGCTTCGCCGATCTCCAACGCCGAGGGAGCGGGCTGTGTCACGACCACCGGAACGGGTTGCCGTTGCGCGGCAGGTCCCCCCGTTGCGGGAGTCCGGTTCGCTGCCGACTGTGCGGCGCGGCTCAGCTTTTGGCCGATGTTCTCTATCTTGCCCGAGAGACGGTTGACGGTGACGTCGCGGACGTAGTGGAGCTTGTTCTCGATCGTTCTCTCATACTGCGGGACGTTCGCGCTGAGGTGAGCTACCTGGGTACCGATCGCGGTGCCGAGCGCGAGGACGATGCCGAGCGCCAGCATCACCGCGAGGAGCACGGAGAGAATCCGGCCGAGCCATAAACGGCGGAGCAGCTCGACAAGCGGCGCGAGAACAAAGCTCAGCAGCATGGCCAGCGTGATCGGGATGAGAACGACTCGCCCGAAGTAAAGAGCGAGTACGACCACGACCGCGATCACGACGCCCGTCAGGCTCGATGTGTTCGGCGCGCCGGCAGGTGGCAGTCGAGGCGGCGGTGCCGGAGGGCGATTCGCCGGAGAGAGGACGTCGGACATGACCCATCCTGTCGTGGACGCGAGGCGGCACCGTGTCTGCTATCCCGTCCCTTTGTCGGGCCGCCGCTTGCCAGCAAGCGCCACCTCCATCGAGCGGGCGCGGTTTGCGTCGACGCCGCAAGTAGCGCACCCGGCACCAAAATTGCGCTCGAAACGGGACTCGGGACTGCGCGCGAGCTTCGTGCTATTCCCCCAAGCTCACGCTGTCCCGCAGTAAGTGAGCCGCTCGAGTTTCATAGTGACTTTCCGGGCGACATTCGGCATGACACCGGGCGCTTATTTTGACGATAGCACCCAAAGCAACGGCGGCCGGGGGCTAGACCATGAAGCCCCTTGATCGGATGGGGATCGGGCTTGCCGAAACCGTGATCGAGCGACATCGACGGCGTCTGAAGCGCAAGGTCAAGCGGATCACGATCGATCTGGATCCCACCGACGACCCGACCCATGGTGCCCAGCAGCTGACCTTCTTCAACGGTCACTACGACA
>JBOIAR010000038.1:0-23027 GCA_050739095.1 Steroidobacteraceae bacterium
TCATGGCGGACTACGCGAATGGCGCTTCCGCCGCGCTCGATCTCGGGATCCGATTTCAGGCCCTGCTTCCCAACCAGGTCATCGGTGGCACCGGGGTCGGAGATGCCGCCGCGGCCGCCTATGGCCGCAGCAGGGGCATGAAGCCCAGCGATTTCCTCGCCGGCTTCGGCAAGCCGCTGGAGCCGAGGGTATATGGCGAGCACGTTGCGACCCTCCTCGTCGATCCGGCATGGGAGCATGGCACCGCATTTACTTTCAGGGGCGACACCGGCCTCGTCGCCCTCGAGGCCAAATGAGAGGAGGACAGCAGCTGGCCCGGCTCAAGATCCTGCAGGGGCCCCGTCGCGAAGCTGCAGAGAAACCCGCTGCGCACCGATGAGTTTCACTCGCCATGTCGGTTGTACACCTGATGTTGGCCAGCGAATCTACCCTGAGACTGGACAAGATGCCTCTATTGATCGGCAAGGCTGTAGCGGTGATCGGTGGGAGCCGAGGAGTGGGACGGCGGATTGTAGAAGTCGCTCGCCACAATGGCGCGCGCGTTCTTGCGGTGGCGCGACAGGCAGCTCCGCTCCGGCAATTGGCCCAAGAGGTCTCCGGGACCGAAGTTCTGTCATTTGATGCCACTGAAGAAGGAGCACCTTCAAAGGTATTCGACGTCCTTCAGCCTGATATTCTGATTCTATGCGCAGGGGCATTCCCGCCTACCGCACCACTGCAGGCCCTCAGCTGGCAGCAATTCTCGGCCAACTGGGACGCCGACGTAAAGATTGCGTTTCACTTCTGCAAGGCAGCGCTGTTGCGGCCCTTGCCCGCAGGCGCCTCCGTTGTGCTGATGTCCAGCGGCGCTGCCGTCGCAGGGTCACCCAACTCAGGAGGGTATGCCGGTGCTAAACGCATGCAGGTATTCATCGCGAATTACTGCCAGAAGGAATCCGATCGGCTTGGACTCGGTCTGAGGTTCATGGCAGTCGCGCCCCGCATCGTGCCGGACACTGAGCTCGGAAGACATATAGTCGCGGGCTATGCTCGCTATCTTGGCATGTCTGCGGCCGACTTGATTCAGAGCATGGAATCGCCGCCGACCTCATCGAATGTGGCGGCCGCAGTCATCGAGCTGGTGACGAACGCGGTTCGCTGCAAGGGCAAGGCGTTTGTCCTCTCCGGCAAGCACCTCGAGGTCATGCCGCCATGACCCGCCCTCGAAGAAGATCAACAAAGGTATGATGGGACTCCCATGACCGCGTCGGAAACATCACCGCAGCAGACGCCGGAGCGAACAAACCAGGGGTTTGAACGACTCGCCGAACCGTTGCGGCGCGAGCTCAAAGTGCATTGCTACCGCATGCTTGGCTCCGTGCACGATGCCGAGGACCTCGTTCAAGAGACGTATTTGCGTGCCTGGCGCAGCTTCGGAGCCTTCGACGGAAGTGGATCGTTTCGCGCCTGGCTCTACCGGATAGCCACCAACGCCTGTCTCAATGCGCTCGCCAGCCGCAAGCACCGGCAGCGCTTGCTGCCGGACCAGCACGCGCCTGCCACCGCCGAGATGCCGGATGGCAAACCGACGATCGACGTGGCATGGCTCGAGCCTTACCCGGACTCAAATCTGGAATGGATCGCTGACGAGGCACCCAATCCGGAGGCGCGCTATGCGACCCGCGAGTCGGTGCAGCTGGCTTTTGTCGCCGCGGTCCAGACGTTACCGCCGCGGCAGCGTGCCGTCCTGTTGCTGTGCGACGTTCTCGGTTGGTCTGCCACGGAGGCCGCGACGCTACTCGACGGTTCGACCGCTTCCATTAACAGCGCCCTGCAGCGGGCGCGCGCGACGCTTGCCAAGCACTATTCCAGTGGCCCCGCACACATCGCCCGCCCGCAAGATCCCGCGCAGCAAAAGCTCCTCGATCGCTATTTAAGCGCTTGGCAACGGCTTGAACTGGACAACTTTGTGGCGCTGCTTAAGGAGGATGCGACCTACACCATGCCGCCGTTGCCCCAATGGTATGCCGGGCGCGAGGGGATCCGCACCTTCTTCGCGTGGGCGTGGAAGGCCTATGGGGGCTTTCGCCTGACGCCGACGGCGGCCAACGGGCAGCCCGCTTTCGCCGCCTTTGCCCGTAAGGGCGCAGATACGATCTGGGCCGCCCACTCGATCCATGTGCTCACGCTTGAACATGACCTGATCTCTAGGCTGACCCTGTTCGTGAGACCGACAGGGCCAGAGTTGTTTCACGCCTTCGGGCTTCCGCTCACCCTGCCCCTCGTCGCGACGCCTTAGGCCTCGCCGGACGGCATCGGTCATAAAGGACCGATGACTTTCCCCCGCCGCTGCGGTTCTACAGATGCTCCGGCATGTAGCCGAAAAGCTGAAAGGCAATCTGCCTAGGTTGAGGGTGCTGCCATGACCACGTTATTGATGAAGATCGTCGCGGCCGCTCGCGCCATAGCGCCCTACGCAGCGATTGAATTGTTGCTTCCGGGAGGGTCGTTGATCGCGCTTCTCTTTTGGATTTACCGTACAAGGCAGAGGAGACGAGGAGTAACCCAAGAAGCCGGTTTGTCGCTTCGGCCTCTTAGTACCGTGACCGCGACAACGCATCTTCGCAGCTGGGGACTCGGAATGGTTGGAATGGTTCTCGGTCGGCCGTGCAACCGAGCGCGATCGATATTGCGTCCGAGCTGATTGAACTGTACAGCGCGACGCGCGCGGTTCCTGTCGTGCGGTAAACCCGTCTTCGAAGATCGAGCGTACTGGGGGCTTGAGCTCGAGTGTGTTGAGGAGGTCTTCGGGCATGGTGACCATTTGCGTGGTGCAGGCCGTGCCGTACACGTGCCGTACGACGTTCCGACCGGGAGAATTCAGGTGATCGGACCCACTTTATTCTGGCGGAGAGAGAGGGATTCGAACCCTCGAAGGGCTTTTGACCCTTACACCCTTAGCAGGACCGTAAAGTGAAGGTAGCCGGCAACCAAGATCGGGCACCAATCCGGAGCGCGGCTGACCTCGCAGGCACGCTCGGTCGACACACCCCGCCTCCTCTCAGACCCTGTGCCGTTTGACTGTCCACCGGCGTGCTTACGCGTTCACCCGTAGCTACTTTTCCAGTTTTCCGTACAGGATTCCGTACGGAAGCAGATGACAACGCAGCGTGCGCTTAACGTATTGATATTTATGGTGGGTGCTGAGGGACTCGAACCCCCGACATTCGCCGTGTAAAGGCGACGCTCTACCAGCTGAGCTAAGCACCCTCATTTATTGGCGGAAATTGTCGAGACGATTTCCGCAAGACCCTACACATTTCGCCGCGGGTCTCTCTGAGACCCGCTCACGCCAGCGGAAGCGCCCCGGGAAACGGAGCGGCCCTGGCCCGCTATGTTATCGCTAGTGGGCGGGGATCACCTGCTTCAGGCGTCGGCCGTTGCGTCGCCCGCGTTTCTCCTCCTCGCTTGCGGGGACGGGCGTGGGTGAGGTCTCGGGCTGGGTCACGGGCACGGGCTGCTGGGTCAGGGAGAGCGCCAGCACCTCATCGATCCACTTGACGGGCTTGATCTCGAGATTGCCCTTGATGTTGTCGGGAATCTCGACGAGGTCCTTCTCGTTCTCATCCGGGATCAGCACCGTCCTGATGCCACCGCGGTGAGCGGCCAGCAGCTTCTCCTTGAGCCCGCCAATGGGCAGCACCTCGCCGCGCAGGGTGATCTCGCCTGTCATCGCGACATCGGAGCGCACGGGGATCTTGGTGAGCGCCGACACCAGCGCAGTGCACATGCCGATGCCCGCGCTCGGGCCGTCCTTCGGCGTTGCGCCCTCGGGGATATGCAGGTGAACGTCGTGCTTCTGGTAGAACTCGCCCTCGAGTCCCAACACCTGGGCGCGGCTGCGCACCACCGTCATGGCCGCCTGGATCGACTCCTGCATCACCTCACCGAGCTGCCCGGTGTGCTGGAGCTTGCCCTTGCCGGGCACCACGGCCGCCTCGATGGTGAGGAGCTCGCCGCCCACCTCCGTCCAGGCGAGTCCCGTCACCTGGCCGACACGGTTCATGTCCTCCGCCTTGCCGTAGCGGAAGCGCCGCACGCCGAGGAACTTGTCGAGGTTCTTCGGTGTGACGGAAACCGAGGTCTCGTCCTTCTTGTGCAGCAGCATCTGCTTGACGGCCTTGCGACAGATCTTGGCGATCTCGCGCTCGAGGTTGCGCACGCCCGCCTCGCGCGTGTAGTAACGCACGATGTCGAGGAGCGACGCGTCCGACATCTTGAGCTCGGAGTCCTTCAGGCCGTTGCCCTTCATCTGCTTCGGTACGAGGTACCGTCGGCCGATGTTCATCTTCTCGTCCTCGGTGTAGCCGGGGAGGCGGATCACCTCCATGCGGTCGAGAAGCGGCGCCGGGATGTTCATGCTGTTGGCGGTGCAGACGAACATGACCTCCGACAGGTCGAGGTCGACTTCGAGGTAGTGGTCGTTGAAGGTCGCGTTCTGCTCGGGATCGAGCACCTCGAGCAGGGCCGAGGACGGGTCGCCGCGGAAGTCCATCGACATCTTGTCGACCTCGTCCAGCAGGAAGAGCGGGTTGTGTACGCCGGCCTTGGCCATGTTCTGCACGATCTTCCCGGGGAGCGAGCCGATGTAGGTACGCCGGTGGCCGCGAATCTCGGCCTCGTCGCGCACGCCGCCGAGGGACATGCGGACGAACTTGCGGTTGGTGGCGCGCGCGATGCTCTGGCCGAGAGAGGTCTTGCCGACGCCCGGCGGACCCACGAGGCAGAGAATCGGGCCCTTGAGCTTCTCGACGCGCAGCTGCACGGCGAGATACTCGACGATGCGCTCTTTTACCTTCTCGAGGCCGTAGTGGTCCTCATCGAGCACCTGCTCGGCGCGGGCGATGTCCTTCAGAATCTTGGTGCGCTTCTTCCAGGGGACCTTGACCAGCCAGTCGATGTAGTTGCGCACCACGGTGGCTTCCGCCGACATGGGCGACATCATCTTGAGCTTGTTCAGCTCCCCGGTGGCTTTCTCGCGCGCCTCCTTCGGCATGCCGGCGCGGGCGATTTTCTGCTCGAGCTCGGTAATCTCGTTACCGCCCTCGTCCATCTCGCCGAGCTCTTTCTGAATGGCCTTCATCTGCTCATTCAGGTAGTACTCGCGCTGGCTCTTCTCCATCTGCGCCTTGACCCGGCCGCGGATGCGCTTCTCGATCTGCAGCACGTCCATCTCGCCCTCGATGGCGACCAGGATGTGCTCGAGGCGCTTGCGGACATCGAGAATCTCGAGAACCTTCTGCTTCTCCCCGAGCTTCAGCGACATGTGCGCCGCCACGGTGTCGGCGAGCCGGCCGGCGTGCTCGATCCCGGCGAGCGCGGTCAGCACCTCCGGCGGAACCTTCTTGTTGAGCTTCACGTACTGCTCGAACTGCGAGATGACCGAGCGTGCGAGCACGTCCATCTCGCGCTCGTCATAGGCCTCCACGTCCGGCAGGAGCGCGAGCTCCGCGGAGTAATATTCCCCGGCCGTTAATTTGTCGATGCGGGCGCGGTCCACGCCCTCGACCAGGACTTTGACCGTGCCGTCCGGCAGCTTCAGCAGCTGCAGGATGGTGGCCACGGTCCCGATTCGATAGAGATCCTCCCCCTTCGGATCATCGACGTCGGCCTGCTTCTGGGCGACCAGCATGATGCGCTTGTCGCCACGCATGGCCACATCGAGCGCCTGGATGGATTTCTCCCGCCCGACGAACAGCGGAATCACCATGTGGGGATAGACGACGACGTCCCGCAGCGGCAGCACGGGAACCCCCTCGGTGCCGCCGGTCGTGGTGGGATGAGTGGGAGCAGTAGGTTCAGACACGCTCAAGTCCTCGGTGCGATGAGAGCGGCGGCCCGTCCGGTGCGTACGGAGACCGTCACCCGATTGAAACCCATTCTAGCGACAAATGCGGGCACTGCTACCCGGTTTCAACGGCTGGCTGATGCACAGCGGGGCCAGGGCCGTTCCGCGTCCCGGGGTAATTGGTCTCACGCCGGTGGGTCTCAGAGAGCCCCGCGGCGAAACGTGTAGGGTCTTGCGGACAAAATCGTCAGGAGCGATTTTGGCCGGCGCCAGCCGGCCCGCAGGGCTCGGCGCAGGATGGCGCCGAGCAAATCGTCTCGGATTCTTTGGCAATGAACAGCGGGCCAGGGCCGCTCCCTGGCCCGCGGCGAAACGTGTCGGGTCTTGCGGAAATCGTCTCGACGATTTCCGCCAATCTATTTAGAAACGGCGCGCCGCGGCTCGTCGACGCTCGCGAGGCGGCCGTCATCGGAGCGGTAGACGACGTAGGGCTGGGTCGCCCCTTCGATCACGCTCTCGTCGATCACGACCTTGGCGACATTGCGCATCGAAGGCAGCTCGTACATGGTATCGAGCAGCACAGTCTCCAGGATCGTGCGCAGGCCGCGCGCGCCTGTCTTGCGCTGCATGGCGCGGTGCGCGACCGCCTTCAGCGCATCGTCGCGGAACTCGAGCTCCGCGCCTTCCATCTCGAAGAGCCGGCGGTATTGCTTGGTGAGGGCGTTCTTCGGGTCCGTCAGAATGGACACGAGCGCCGCCTCATCGAGCTCATCGAGCGTGGCCACGACCGGAAGGCGGCCGACGAACTCCGGAATGAGACCGTACTTGATGAGGTCCTCCGGCTCCACGTCATGGAAGAGGTCGCTGCCGTGCGGACGCGTGTTCACCGCGCGCACTTCAGACGTGAAGCCGATGCCGCTCTTTTGCGTGCGGTTGAGGATGATCTTCTCCAGGCCCGCGAAGGCACCGCCGCAGATGAAAAGGATGTTGCCGGTATCGACCTGCAGGAATTCCTGCTGGGGGTGCTTGCGCCCGCCCTGCGGCGGCACCGAGGCGATGGTCCCCTCGATGAGCTTCAGCAGCGCCTGCTGCACGCCCTCGCCGGACACGTCGCGAGTGATCGACGGGTTGTCCGACTTGCGCGAGATCTTGTCGATCTCGTCGATGTAGACGATGCCGGTCTGCGCCTTCTCGACATCGTAATCGCACTTCTGCAGCAGCTTCTGGATGATGTTCTCGACGTCCTCGCCCACGTAGCCCGCCTCTGTCAGGGTCGTGGCATCGGCGATCGTGAACGGCACGTTGAGGAGGCGCGCGAGCGTCTCCGCGAGCAGCGTCTTGCCGCACCCGGTGGGGCCAATGAGCAGGATATTGCTCTTGGCGATCTCGACCTCCTCCTTGGCCCGGGCGGTGCCGGTGCGCGTCTGGAGCCGCTTGTAGTGGTTGTAGACCGCGACGGAGAGCACCTTCTTGGCGCGCTCCTGGCCGATCACATACTCATCGAGAACCTTCTTGATCTCGTGGGGCTTCGGCAGCTTGTCCCGCGCCCGCTCGGCGCGGTCCTCGAGCTCCTCACGGATGATGTCGTTGCAAAGCTCGACGCACTCGTCACAGACGAATACGGACGGCCCAGCGATAAGCTTGCGGACCTCGTGCTGGCTCTTCCCGCAGAAGGAGCAGTAGAGGAGCTTACCGTCGTCGTGGCGGCCGCGGGAATCGTCACTCATCAAAAAAAGCCCTCACGCGAGGCACGTGGCCCCAGCTCCATGTATAGCACGGCGCGCGCCCGCTAGGCAAAGCACCCGGACACGGCTAAGTCCTTGTACAGACGGGAATTGTATGACGGGTTTCACTGCTTGGCCGGAATTTCACCGCGCTTCTCGAGCACCTTGTCGATAAGTCCATATTTTACCGCCTCGTCCCAGGCCATGAACCGGTCACGGTCGGTATCCTGCTTGATGCGCTCCACACTCTGGCCGGTATGCTTGGCCAGGATTTTGTTCAGCCGGTCGCGGGTCTCCAGCATCTCCTTGGCGTGGATTTCCATATCCGCCGCCTGGCCCTGGAAGCCTCCGAGGGGCTGGTGGATCATCACCCGGGCATGCGGCAGACAGTAGCGCTTGCCGCCAGCTCCGCCCGCGAGCAGCACCGCGCCCATGCTGGCCGCCTGGCCGATGCAGATGGTGCTGATATCGGGCTTGATGAACTGCATGGTGTCGTAGATGGCGAGCCCGGAGCTCACGACTCCGCCCGGGGAGTTGATGTAAAGCGCGATGTCCTTCTCCGGGTTCTCCGACTCGAGGAAGAGCATCTGCGCCACCACGATGTTGGCCATGTAGTCGTCGATAGCGCCCACGACGAAGATCAGGCGCTCCTTGAGAAGGCGCGAGTAGATGTCATAGGCCCGCTCGCCGCGGGCGGTCTGCTCGACGACGATCGGGACCAGATTCAGTGCACGCTCATTCATGATTCAGTTGTCTCGCTTCATAGCGCCTCAGCGCCATTGTCAAGTTTCTGGCCGAAGCCGGTGATATCCTGGAAGGTCATCGGTACGTCGGCCACCTTGGCGCGCTCGACGATCCAGTCGATCACCTGGTCCTCGAGCACCACGGACTCGATCTGCCGCAGGGCCTCCTGGTTGTGCTGATACGCGCGGCGCGCCTCATCGGGATTCGGATAGCTCGCCGCCAGCTCCTCGATGCGCGCCTGAACGCGCTGGCGGTCCACCGCGATGCCCTCCGCCTTGACGATCTGGCCCATGAGCAGCCCGAGGGCCACCCGCTTGCGAGCCGGACCCTCGAAGGGCTGCCGCGGTGGCAGCTGGGACGCTTCCCGCACGCCCATGCGTCGCGCCGCATCGATCTGCAACTGTTGGACCTGCTCTTCAACCAGCGCTCGCGGGACGTCAATGGGGTTCTCGGCATAGAGTGCATCGAGAACCTGTGTCCGAACTCTGTTGCGGATCACATCCGCGAGTTCCCGCTCCATGCTTTTGCGAACCTCGGCCCGCAGCGCTTCGACGCCGCCTGCTTCGACACCGAAGCTGCGACAGAATTCCTCGTCGACCGCCGGCAGCGACTGCTCTTCGACGGTCTTCACGGTGAGCGCGAGCTCGGCCGTGTTGCCGGCTAGTGTTTTGTTGGAAAGCTCGGCCGGGAACGTTACGGTGACGTTGCGGCTCTCGCCTGCCACGGCCCCCTTCACTCCCTCCTCGAGCTCCGGCCGGGACTGGCGCGAGCCGATCACGATCGCGACATCCTTACCTTCGCCGCCCTCGAAGGGCTCACCGCCGATGCGGCCGGTGTAGTCCACCGTGACGCGGTCAGCCTCGCGCGCCCCTCGATCGACCGCGGTGAACACGGGGCGCTGGCGCCGCATGCTCTCGAGCATCGCGTCGAGGTCGACGTCCGCAACCGTGGCGCTCGGGCGCTCCACGGCAATGCTCGCGGGCGATCTGACCTGGATCTCCGGCAGCACCTCGAAGGTGGCCGCGAACTTGAGGTCCGACCCCGGAGCGACCGCGATCGGCTCGATGCGCGGACCGGCCGCCGGCGTCAGCTTCTCGCGGGTGAGCGCCTCCGCGAGGGAACTGCGCATGAGATCGCCGACGACCTCCGCCCGCACCTGCTCGCCGAACTGCTTGCGCACGACGGGCAGCGGCGCCTTGCCTGGGCGAAAGCCCTTCAGGCGCGCGGTACGGGAGATCTCCTTGAGACGCTGCTCGATCGCGGTGGCGATCCGGTCGGCCGGCACGGCCACCTCCATGCGTCGCTCGAGGCCGGAGGTGGCGGACACTGAAACTTGCATCAACGAATTTCCTCGGAAATCAAAGCGGGCATGCGAAAGGAGGGACTCGAACCCTCACGGGTTTCCCCACTGGATTCTAAGTCCAGCGCGTCTACCAGTTCCGCCACTTTCGCCGGGCAGCGGGCAGGAGATTGAGAATTATAGCGGGATCACGCGCGACGCGGCCTGACAGCGGGCGGCCTCGAGCTTCGTCGATCTCCGGCGCCTCGAGGCGACCGAAGACGCTGCACGTCGGCGGGGTCCCGATGTCCGCGTCGAACTCGCAGCTCTGATGCTGCGCGTCGTAAACGGCGCACCTCCACCGCCGACAATACGTCACTTTGCTACGAGCAATCAATACTTTTATGCTAGACGCTTGGCGAAACGCCTCGCATGCGACTACATTTGTGCGGCAACCTCTCTCCTAGAAGCAGCTCGGCGGACGTGATCACCGGACGACGCGAAAGACAGGAGGCTGGCGGCTTTGCCGCACGCCTGCGGCAGGTTCTAAGGGCGCATGGCAGTGCGAGTGGTCTCGCGAAAGCCATCGGGCGCTCGGAAGGCGCCGTGCGCAAGTGGCTGCGCGGGGAATCGGAGCCGAATGTCACGGATCTGCGAGCGCTCTGCGGGATGACACAGACCCGCATCGAGTGGCTGGTGAGCGGAGAGGGACCGCGTGAGGCGCAGCGCCCTGCGGACCCGAGCCAGGGCACGTCGGACCGTCCACTCGTCCGGGACGCCCCGCCGCCTTATCGCAATCCGGCCCCCGGGGCCCTCGACATGTCACTGCTCGAGGCGATCATGACCGCGGTCGACCAGCAGCTGCGGGGCGCGGGCCTGGACCTCCCTCCGGGGAGGCGCTCGGCCCTGATCGCGGCCGCGTATGATCTCGCGCGCGATCGCAACGCCGTCGATGCGGAGGCCGTGGCGCGGCTGGTGAGACTCGCACATTAAGAGGTAGTTCGAAAGCAAGTGCGCGAGCGGTCCAGGGCCGCTCCCTGGACCGCGGAATCGACAAAGCCAGAGGGCTGGCCAATTTACCAACTGCGTGCGACGACCGTAGCGACGGCCAACAGAATGACCGCAATGATGATCGCGATTACGACATGTCTGACGTGCGATTTCACGAGGTAACTGTAGCATGACCGAGCTTTCCCCCTCCTCCGCCCGCGGGTCGATCCGCGCGCCCCGCGGCTCCCGACTCACTGCCCGGTCCTGGCTCACCGAGGCGCCGCTGCGCATGCTGATGAACAACCTCGACCCGGAGGTCGCCGAGCGTCCCGAGGATCTCGTGGTCTACGGCGGCATCGGCAAGGCCGCGCGCAACTGGGAGTGCTTCGATGCGATCGTCGCCGCGCTGACGCGCCTCGGCCCGGAGGAAACCCTCCTCATCCAGTCCGGCAAGCCCGTCGGCATCTTCCCCACCCATGAGGACGCCCCGCGGGTGCTGCTCGCCAACTCCAACCTGGTGCCGCGCTGGGCGAGCTGGGAGAAGTTCAACGAGCTCGACCGCAAGGGCCTCATGATGTTCGGCCAGATGACCGCGGGCTCCTGGATCTACATCGGCAGCCAGGGCATCGTGCAGGGTACCTACGAGACCTTCGTCGAGTTGGGACGGCGTCACTATCAGGGAAATCTCCGCGGGCGCTGGATCCTGACGGCGGGCCTCGGCGGCATGGGAGGCGCACAGCCGTTGGCTGCGACCATGGCCGGTGCGTCGATGCTTGCAGTCGAGTGCCGCCAGTCGCGTATCGACAAACGCCTGTCGACTCGCTATCTGGACCGGCAGGCGCGCTCGCTCGATGAGGCCCTGGCGCTCATCGAAGAGAGCACCCGTGGGCAGAAGCCGATATCGGTTGCGGTCTGCGGCAACGCCGCGGAACTGGTACCGGAGATCCTGCGCCGCGGCGTGCGCCCCGATGCGGTCACCGACCAGACTTCCGCTCACGATCCCGTGCATGGATATCTTCCGCTCGGCTGGAGCGTCGAGCAGTGGGAGTCGCTGCAGGGGAGCGACCCGCGGCGCGTCGCCGCGGAGGCCGGCGCCTCCATGGCGACGCACATGCGCGCGCTCGTCGAATTCCGCAGGCGTGGGATTCCCACCTTCGATTACGGCAACAATCTGCGGCAGATGGCGAGCGAGCACGGCGTCAAGCAGGCGTTCGAGGTGCCGGGATTCGTTCCCGAATACATTCGCCCGCTCTTCTGCCGCGGCGTGGGTCCTTTCCGCTGGGCGGCGCTCTCGGGCGACCCACGTGATATCGCCAAGACCGATGCCAGGGTGCGAGAGCTCATCCCCGAAGACCGGCACCTTCACCAGTGGCTCGACATGGCGGGCTCGCGCATCGCGTTCCAGGGCTTGCCGGCGCGCATCTGCTGGGTGGGCCTCGGGCAGCGCGATCGCCTCGGCGTGGCTTTCAACGACATGGTCGCCTCCGGCGCGCTGTCGGCGCCCATCGTCATCGGGCGCGACCATCTTGACGGCGGCTCGGTGGCCAGTCCCAACCGCGAGACCGAGAGCATGCGCGACGGCTCGGATGCCGTCTCGGACTGGCCCATGCTGAATGCGCTCCTCAACACGGCGAGCGGCGCCACCTGGGTGTCGCTCCATCACGGCGGCGGTGTTGGCATGGGCTTCGCCCAACACGCCGGAGTCGTCATCGTCTGCGACGGGACCAAGGCGGCGGAGCGCCGCATCCGCCGCGTGCTGTGGAACGACCCGGCGACCGGAGTGATGCGCCACGCTGATGCCGGCTATCCCGAGGCACTCGCCTGTGCGGCGGAGCACGAACTGCAGTTGCCCATGATCCGGCCCGCTTCCCGGTCACCCGGAGCGGCGCAGTGAGCGCAGCGCGGGTGGCCCAGCGGCGCGCGGCGGTGCGCACGGACGCCTTCTCCCTGACATCGCTGCGCACCGCGTATTCGCAACCCGTCGCCGTCAGCTTGAGCCACGCGCAGATGGCGCGGGTTCGCCGCTCGGCCGCGACCGTCGATCGCATGATCGCCCGCGGCGGCGCCGTGTATGGAGTCAACACCGGCTTCGGTCTGCTGGCGCAGACACGGATTCCACCCGGTCAACTCGCCGACCTGCAGCGCAATCTCGTGCTGTCACATTCCGCGGGCGTCGGCCCGCGGCTGCCGGACGCGGTGGTGCGGCTCGTGTTGGTGTTGAAGATCGGCAGCCTGGCCCAGGGATTCTCCGGGGTTCGGCCGCAGACCCTCCTCGCCCTGGCGAAGCTCCTGGAAACCGAGACCTACCCCTGCATCCCGGCCAAGGGCTCGGTCGGCGCCTCGGGCGATCTCGCGCCGCTGGCGCATCTCGCGGCGGCGCTTCTCGGAGTCGGCGAGGTGCGCTCCGGCGACCGTGTCCTGCCCGCCGCCGAGGGCCTGCGGCGCATCGGGCTCGAGCCGCTCGAGCTGGCGCCGAAGGAGGGGCTCGCGCTTCTCAACGGCACGCAGGTCTCGACCGCCCTCGCCCTCGCGGGCCTGTTCGCGATCCAGGATGTGTTTGCCGCCGCTCTCGTGGCCGGCGCCCTGTCGGTCGATGCGCTGAAGGGAAGCGATGTGCCCTTCGACGACCGGATCCATGTGCTGCGGCGGCAGCCCGGACAGCGGCGCGTCGCCCGCGTGCTCAAGCGCCTGCTCGCGGGCAGCCGCATCCGCGCCTCGCACCTCACGTGCGGGCGAGTCCAGGACCCTTATTCATTGCGCTGTCAGCCGCAGGTGATGGGAGCCTGCCTCGACGTCATCGAGTCCGCGGCGCGGACCCTCGATCGCGAAGCCAACGCGGTGACCGACAACCCGCTGGTATTCGCGGCCAAGGGCGAGGTGCTCTCCGGCGGCAACTTCCATGCCGAGCCGGTAGCGCTCGCCGCCGATCAGCTCGCCCTCGCCGCCGCCGAGATCGGCTCGTTGAGCGAGCGGCGCACGGCGCTGCTCATCGACCCGAAGATGAGCGGCCTGCCGGCCTTCCTCATCAAGGAAAGCGGCGTCAACTCCGGCTTCATGGTGGCGCAAGTCACCGCCGCGGCGCTCGTCGCCGAGAACAAGACCCTCGCCACCCCCGCCAGCATCGACAGCATTCCGACCTCGGCCGGCCAGGAGGATCACGTGTCGATGGCCACTCACGGCGCGCGCCGGCTGCTCGAGATGGCCGCCAACGCCGCGAGCGTCGTCGCGATCGAGCTGCTCGCGGCGGCACAGGGAATCGAGTTCCACCGCCCGCTCACCAGCTCACGTCCCCTGGAAACGGCGCTGCGCACCCTGCGGCGCGCCGTGCCGCGCTACGATCGCGACCGGTTCTTTGCTCCCGATATCGAGGCGGCGACGCGTCTAGTCCGCACCGGCGCGCTGAAGGAATTCGTGAAGGAACTGTAGCTACAACAAGCCGAAAACCGCGACGCCGTCCGTCGTGCCGACGAACACCATTCCGTCGGCCACCGTCGGAGTGATGAACTTGTTGCCGGCGCCGAAGTTGTCTCGGCCGTCGGCCGCCTGATTGCTGTTGTAGAGCTCGTCCGTCAGGTCCGTCGCATTGTAGGCATGCAGCACCGCCGGGTTGCTGTTCTCCACGGCCCAGACGACGCCATTGGAACTGCCGTTGGCGGAAACGGCCGGCGACGTGCCGGGGTACTCAAACTGCGTGGTGGTCTGCGCAGCGGGCAGGCTGGAGAGCTCTGCGTTGGTGACGGTGAACGCCTTCAGGGTTCCGCCAACATCAGCGTCATAGAGGGTTCCGTTGAAGTATGCCGGTGTCGAATAGATGCCGCCGGGAAGCACGCCGTCGAGCTCCTGCCACATGCCGTTGCTCGACGAGTTGAATTTTCCCATGTTGTCACGATTGACGACATAAAGGTTGCCGATCTTGCCACCGCCGACCATCAGGTGGCGCACGACGCCGCTCGAGTCCGTCACGTCGGGCAGGAGCATCGCGCCGCCGGAGCCCAGATCCTCGTCCGCCGCTGACGCGGCCACCTCATCGGATGGGCTGAAGTAGTCCGCTACGGCGAGGCCACCGCCGGCCGTCGAGAGCTTGAGGAACGAGTTGCCGTAATCGCCATATTCAGGCATGCCGTTGGCATCCGGTGTCGTTTCGAACGCCCCGTTGGCGCTCAGGAGGTAGATGTTGCCGCTGCTGTCGGCGGCAAGCCCTCCGCCGCTCATCCACACCGAGGGCCCGCCGCTGCTGTCCGCTGCTATGTTGAGGACGGCCGTCTGCGCCAGCGTGCTCTCGTCGTAACCGACAATCCAGCCGGAATAGGGTTGCATGTCGCAATGCGAGGTCCAGCTCGTGTAGACCGTTTGATTCTCGAGGAGCAGCGCGGCCCGCTCCGCGTACTGTCCCGGGGAGAAGGTCTTCTCACCGCCGGCGGGACTCGAATAGGTGGGATTCACCGTCACCGGGCCGTTGAAGAGCTCCGCACCGGTGGTGAGGTCGAGCGCGTGCAGGCGCTGGTAATAATTCGAGGAGCTGTCCTTGGACATGGCGACGACGAATATCACCCCGTGCGGCCCTGCGCCGAGGTCGATGACCGGGGTCGAGGTGACACCGATCTCCGGAGAGATCTGGTCGCAGCCGCGGTCATCGCTCGGCGTCTCCCCCGGTCCGAGGAGCGACACGTGCCAGAGAGTGGCGCCGGTCTGCGGGTCGAAGGCGTAGACGGAGTCGTTCTCCGTGGCGACGAAAACGACATTGTGCGTGGCGCCCGCGATGGCAAGCTGCGCGACGTAAAGCGGCTGCGCATCGACCTTGCCGTCGACCGGGAGAACGCGCAGCAGCCCGAAGGATGAGGAGTTGACGTTGGCGGGCGTGAGTACGGTCTCGGTCAGGTCAGCGCCGTCCCGCGCCACATCGTCCCGGTAGGTCAGGACGTCGGTGTGCATCGAGGGTTGCGGCGGAGAGCTCGAGCTCGGCGATGAGTTGGGATTGGATGCGTGATTGGATGCGCTTCCACTCCCGCCACAGTCGTTGAGCGCAGCGGTCATGACACCCGCAGCCAGAATCAGGAGAACGAAACCGAGCCGTCGATGCACCGCAGTCCGATCGAAATCCACCAAGACCTCCACAGGAAGCCGCTGTTCTTACGCGCGAGCGGCGCCGAGGTTCCCGCCCGCGGCCCGCCGCGGCTCCGCTAGGCACTGGCATCGGAGGTGCGAACGAGGCTGGCCCCCATGCCGAGGAACGTCGCCACCCAGGCGAGGAGTGCGAGCCAAAAGAGCACCTGCGGAATGGGCTCGAGGAAGGGCAAGCGCGCAGCCGCCGCGTATTCGTGAGTGGCCGCGACATACATGCCGAGCGGAAACACCGCCGACCAGAGGCCCGCATCATATCCGTGCCGGACGCGATGCATCTCCTTCCACAGGAACAGCAGCGCCAGCAGCGGCATCCAGAACGAGCTCGTCGCCCACAGGAGGACCGTGAAGGGCGCAATGAACTCGAGCAGGCGTGCGAGATGCGGGTCCGTGTTATGCAGCAGCATCAGGCGCGCGCCGGCCAGCGTGGCGATTGCCACCGCCCCGGAATTGATCCACCAGGGCGCGCCGATCTCCTCCGGGTGCATCGGCCGGAAGACCCAGCGGAAGAAAACGAGCGCCGCAATCAGCACGTAGAGCATCGCGCCGAGCAGGTAGAACGCCAGTGCCATGAAGGTGAGCGCGGGGGAGTTGCCGGAGCGCTGCACGAGCTGCGAGAAGAGCAGCGACAGCGACTCGGTCGCGACCGGCAGCAGGAGCCACGAGCCGTTCAAGCCGTGCTCGAGGTCCGGTTTCACCTCGCTCACCGTCACGATGCAGAGGAAGGCATAGACGAGCGTGACCCAGAGGCCGACTCCGAACCAACAGAGGAACGGCACGAGCGATGTCAGGAAATGAAAGACCCCGAACTCATCGCCGAGCACTCCGGTCGCCGCGACGATGGTGAGAAAAGTGGGACCCCGCCGATGGCTCGAGAGGTCGGCGAGCACGAGCCGCGGGAAGGCGATGCAACGCACGAGGAAAATCACCCACAGAACCGGGTACGCCGCCGTCGCAATGACGAAAAGCACCCACGACAGGCTGCCGTAGCCCTCGACCCGCGCCGCCACGGCGACGATGGCGCTCGCCATGACCAGCGCGAAATAGCCCGGAAAGAAGTCCCTGACCCAGGCCGGAATGGGCTTCAGCCTTGCCAGGTGCCGCCCCGCTTTAGTCCAAGCTTCACCGCGTGTTGATGCGTGGTTAGGAGTAATATCGCCAATTGGTAATTCGACATGGAGACGTGCTCTACCACAACTCTGTCAAGAACAAGAGGTATTTTGCGATGGCTATCAATGACCTTAACAACCGGTGTGTCACCACCTCCACGGTGGGATACATGGCGATCGCCCTGACGCTCTGGATGCTGTCGATGACTTCCGCCGGATGGTACGGCAACGTGTATACCGTCGGAATCGCCCTCATGCTGCCGTTCGCGCTGCTTCTCGCGATCATCGGCATTCTTGCGTATCTGCACGGGCGCAGCCTGGACTCCATCGTATTCTTCGCGCTGGCCGTGCTGTTCACGGCCGGGCATACGACGATGGCGTCCATGGGGAGCGCGGCGCCGGCCGAGCCCATGAGTTATGTGGGCTGGTTCTGGATCGTCTGGACGGTTTTCTTCGCCTACGTGTGGCTGGGCTCGTTCCGCGCGGGCTTGCCGCGACAGCTCTTCCTGCTCGGCATCTCGCTGACATTGCTGGCGAAGGCGATCCATGGCTGGACCGACCTGCGGGTGCTGGAGCTCATCAGCGGCTATCTCGGACTCATCACCGCGATCATCGCCGCAATCATCTCGGCGTCCGATGTCATCCTGTTCGGACGCGAGGCGCACAGCCCCAACGATGATCACGTGGACCATGCGGCGGGACACCCGCACACAGTCTGAGTAGAGGCAGGACTTTCAATACACGCGCGGGCGGGAGGCCGCTTCCCGCCCCGCGTCTTGCAATCGGGTACACTGGGCAGCCTGATCGCCCCGCCAAGGATTCCATGAAGCCCAGCCCTCTGCGCCGCTGCCTCGTCGGCTTCGGCGCCCTGCTCCTTGCGTTACCCGCTTGGGCCGTGCCGCCGCCCACCCAGCCCATCGCTCCCTCCTTGCCGCCGATGCTCGCCTCCCTGGTCGCGGCCGGCAAGGTGAAGGTGGTGAGTCGCTTCGCCACCGAAGTGCCCGGCCTCACGGGCTATATCGTCAGCAACCAGGGCGCCACCCAGGTGGTCTACGGCGAGCATGGCTACCTGTTCGTCGGCCATTTGATCTCTCCCAAGGGCGCCGACCTCACCGACGACTATCGCGACCACTACGCGCCGAAGGCCGACTATGGCGCGATCGTGAGCAAGCTCGACAGCGGCGGTCATCTCATTGCCGAAGGGCGCGCAGCGGCACCTCTCCTCTATGTCTTCGCCGATCCCAACTGCATCTTCTGCTATCACTTCTACAGGATGGCCGAGCCCCTGGTCGCCGCCGGCCGGCTGCAGCTTCGCTGGGTGGTGGTCGGCTTCCTGAAATCGACCAGTCTCGCGCGCGCCACCTCGATCCTCTCGGCGCGCGATCCGCGCAGCGCGTGGCATGCGGATGAGGACCGCTTCGATACCGCCCATGAGGCGGGAGGGGTTGCGCCCGCGCGCGCGCTGGATAAGACGCTGCAAGGGGTGTTGCAGGCGCATCTTGCCGCCATGGACGCGGTAGGCGGGATCGGCACTCCCACCCTGCTCTACCGCGATGCGGGCGGCCGCTGGGGGATCGTCGTCGGCCTGCCGAGCAGCCAGTGGCTGGCGGCGTACGCCGGCGGGAAGCCTCTGCCTTCCCAACCGAATGGCTGACCGCCGGGCGCGGCGTCACCGGTTCTCGGTAAAGCCGGCCTCCGCCGTCGCAATACTCGCGCCGCCGCTTGACGCACCGTCTCGGCGGCAGGATTCGTGCCGTGGAAAGCCGGGCATCCTGCTCAGCCGATGACGCACCGCGGACGGCGACTTGCGCATTGGTCCGAGAATTGCGACGATTCCTCGCGTGAGTGCAAACATCACACGGCGCGAGGCGGTGCTGTCCGCGGCTGCGGCGGCGGCCACCTGGGTCTGGCGGCGCGCAGGGGCGGTCGTGCCGCAGGGGGCGCGAGCCCGCGTACGACTCGGCGCGGCCGTGCCTCTCGCCTGTCGCGAATTCGATCTTGCGGATGTCACTTTGCTCCCGGGCCCGTTCCGCGACAACATGGCGCGGGACCTCGAGTACCTGCTGAGCTTCGACTGCGACCGGCTGCTCGCCCCGTTCCAGCAGATCGCGGAACTTCCGACCCGGGCGCCCAGCCTCGGCGGTTGGGAGAGCCAGGGCCTCGCGAGCCACTACTGCGGCCATTACCTTTCCGCTACCGCGATGATGTACTCGCACACGCGGGAACGACGGCTGGCGGAGAAGATCGACTATCTGCTGCCGCGTCTTGCCGCCTGCCAGGAGGCGAACGGGCGCGACGATCCCGACTTTCGTGGGTACCTGACCGGCATCCCGGACAGCAAGGCGGCCTTCAAGCAGGCACTGGCGGGGCACTTAGACCTCGGCAAACGTCGCGCCGCTCTTTACAGCTTCAGCCTGAACGGCATGTGGTCGCCCTGGTACACGGTGCACAAGATCATGGCCGGCCTGCGCGATGTGTATCTGTACCTCGGCCGCGGCCAGGCCCGGGACATCCTGGTCGGCATGACGGCATGGGCCGCGCAGTACCCGCAAAGACTTTCGGTCGCGCAGATGCAGACCATGCTGGTGAGCGAGCAGGGCGGCATGAACGAGGTGCTGGCGGACGTCTACGCCATCACGGGCGAGGAGTCTTACCGGAATCTCGCGGCGCAGTTCAATCTGGCGGCGCAGCTCGCGCCGCTCATGCGCCACCAGGACATCCTCAACGGCGTGCACTCCAACCAGTACATTCCGCGAGTCATCGGCATCGCGCGGCAATACGAGCTCACCGGCAGCGAGGACTACCGGGTCGGCGCGGAGTTTTTCTGGCGCAACGTCACCAGGCACCGCAGCTATGTCTTCGGCGGCAACAGCAACCGCGAGGATTTCTATCCCATCGGGGACACATGGCGAGAGCTATCCTTCGCCTCGGCCGAGACTTGCTGCACGTACAACATCCTCAAGCTCACCAACCACTACTTCTGCTGGAACCCCGACATGGAGGCCGCCGACTTCTACGAGCGGGCGCTGGTCAATCACATCCTCGGCTCGCAGGACCCGGCCACCGGCATGATGACGTACTACATTTCCATGCAGCCGGGGCACTTCAAGACGTTCTCGACGCCCTGGAATTCCTGCTGGTGCTGCGACGGCACCGGCATGGAGAATCACGCGAAGTACTCCCGCGGCATCTACTATCGCGACGCCGATACGCTGTGGGTGAACCTGTATCTCGCCTCGGAGCTGCACTGGCACGACAAAGGGATCACGATCCGCCAACACACTCGCTTCCCGGAATCCAACAGCGTCCGCATGGAGATCGCCTGCGCGCGGCCGGTACGCGCGACCCTGAAGCTGCGCCATCCCTACTGGTCGACGCCGGCCATGGCCGTCAGGCTGAACGGCAGACCGCTCGCCGCCGGCAAGCCCGGTACGTACCTCGACATCGCGCGGCGATGGCACGACGGCGATGTGCTCGATATCGAGCTGCGGACGCCTCTTAGAATAGAGCGCCTGGCGCACCACCCCTCCAAGCTCGCCATCCTCGCCGGCCCGACGGTGCTCGCGGCGGTCCTGGGTGATGCCCAAATGTCGCCGCCAGTTCCCTACGCCGAGGATCCGTCCCAGTTTGGGAAGCTCCCGGACCCGGTGACCATCCCTGCTCTCGAGATCCGCGGTCGACCCGTGGACGAGTGGGTGAAGCCGGACCCCGCGCAATCCCTGGTGTGGCACACGCAGGGCGCCGGGCGGCCATCAGACGTGAAGCTGGTGCCCTTCCATCGCGTTGCGCACGAGCGCTACGTGGTCTATTTCGATGAAGAAATTGCCGAAGGTCCGGGGTCGGCCGCGTAATCCCAGGGATTCAGCATCACGGCTTTGCTGCTAGCGTCCACCAGAGCCGATGCGGCCCCCGCGCTCACGATACGCATGGCGTGCCACGTGATCGGGCGTATCAGTCCCTGCCACAGATCCTGCTTTTCGTCGTACTCCGCGATGGGCACGCCATTGGCGCGAAAGGTTGTCCCGGTGATGGAGAAGAGCGATATCGGCTCGGAAATGAGTGAATCGCGTGCAATGCCAAAGGCAAGGCAGC
The DNA here is from genome assembly GCA_050739095.1 of Steroidobacteraceae bacterium. GTDB lineage: Bacteria > Pseudomonadota > Gammaproteobacteria > Steroidobacterales > Steroidobacteraceae > 13-2-20CM-66-19. The sequence goes on from JBOIAR010000038.1 coordinate 20,887, forward strand.
ACGCCCCGGAGATGGAAACGCTGGGACAGTAGCGCCCGCGATGCTTCCAGGCGCCGCAGGCAAAGCACGCAATCAGGCCGTGCTCCACGTGATTCCAGAGCACGCCCCCGGTGATTCTGAAGTCCGTCGCCTCGAGCGCTGCCACCGGGGTGCCCGAGGGGTCATGGAAAGTAAGCTGGATCACGCCGCCACGAAAACCAATGTGCCATCCAAAAACGCATCCGTGCAGCAAGCTTCGTGCCAACTTTGTCTCCTGATAGCGACAGGAGATCGTAACATCGATACGCGAGCTGGCAGCGCTCTCGCCAAACACACTGCACGTGAAGCTCACGGCGTAGTGGGATCGACGGAGCCGCCCTGCCTGAGTGCCGACCGCGTGTACTGATCTGCCTGCCCGATGGCCGGTGGCCGGTGGCCGGTGGCTGGCCTATCGGCAGGGCATCGGCCCGTCGATGATTCGCCGGGTTGCCGCGAATCCGGGCGATGTTGGCCTCGTACGCAGAGCACTGGGTTGGGACGTTTTCATGGGGGTCCGCCCCTTGCCGTACCTGGGAGCAGAAATCGGATATCTCGATTTTGGTAGTGCGCATCGACATTACTACAATATTCCGACACCTTACGCGTCAAACGGAGAAGAGTTCTTTCGCGAATCGGCCGATGCGCCCGCCGCATTCGCAGTGGGATATCTACCGTTTGAACCCCGGTGGGATCTCTATTTGAAGGCGGGCGTCGCCCGCCTGCACAAATCGTGGGACGCAATACCACCGGCCCTTTGTGACACGCCCGCGTCATGTTCATCCCCGACGCCTTTATCATCTCCGAGCTTTCCCGGGGATGCCACGAGCTGGGATTTCGCATATGGCGTCGGCACCCAGTGGAAATTCGGCGCGGCGGCGTTACGCCTTGAGTACGAGCGCGTGAACGCGAGCGGCAGCGCGAACGGTGGCGATCCTGACTTGTTGTCCGTCGGGGTCAGCTGGTTGCTATTCTGAAGGGGCGCCGGTCGGATAAAATGTCCGTGCGACGACCTGTGAGAGCACGTATAGAGACGCAGATCGCGCTATCGCCATCTCACAGCGGCCATTGGAACGTGTCCAATCTCGGAATCCGAACGACCGGTGTTGAGCGGTCACGATGTCCGTAACGGGTCGACTCCGGACGCATGGGGCATACGTCCGATCTCCGTGCTGGGGGCAGAATTCGAATACCTTGATTTTGGCCATCCGAGTGTGAATGGGACGGCCCTAGGGCTCCCCCTGCAGGCTGATGCTGAGGTCAAGGGCCCAGCCCTCTTCGCCGTCGGATACTTACCGCTTCCAATTCCGCTGCTAGATATCTACGGAAAAGTGGGCTTTGCAGATCTGCACAGCACAGTGAACGCAACAAACGTCGGGCATCCCATCTGCGCTCCCGATTCGCCGTGTTCCGATATAGTCTGGATACCCGGTGTGTATCATATGAACCGGCCCGACTCCAACGTGGCCTACGGCGCTCAGCTCAAGCTGTCGCCATTCGCTGTTCGATTAGAGTACGAGCGCGTGAACGAAATCGGTGGTGACTCGGACCTGCTGTCATTAGGTGTCACATGGCACGCGCAATCGCTCCGATGACGCCGGCAGCCCCGGAATCGCAGCCGGAGGAGGACGTTGCACCGATCGGGCTTGTCCACCTGTCGCTCCTTGCGGTCGCGGTGGGGATCCTGACCGGATTCGGCGCGGTCTTCTTTCGCGACCTGATTGGGTTCGTCCACAACGGAGCGCTTCTCGGCCGGCTCGCTTATCACTACGACGCGCGGGTCTTTACGCCCCCGAGCCGCTGGGGCGTGTTCATCATTCTCATCCCGGTGATCGGGTCGCTCGTGCTCACCTTCCTCGTCGACAACTTCGCCCCCGAGGCGCGCGGCCACGGAGTGCCGGAGGTCATGGACGCCATCTACTACCACGGGGGCATCATCCGCCCGATCGTGGCAGCGGTGAAGTCAGTGGCCTCGGCCATCGCGATCGGGACCGGTGCAGCGGTCGGCCGCGAGGGTCCGATCATCCAGATCGGCTCGGCACTCGGCTCGACGCTGGGACAGCTCATCCGCATGCCGCCCGGACAACGGATCATCCTGGTCGCGGCCGGCTCGGGAGCAGGTATCG
>JBOIAR010000039.1:0-22687 GCA_050739095.1 Steroidobacteraceae bacterium
CCGCTGTGATGCACACACGCCAGGTACGCGGAGTCACTCCATAATCCCTGGAGAAGCTCCTCGCTGTCATGGGCAATCAAAACCAGCAGAACTTCGCGGGCGTCGGCGATCACGGACATCTGCTGTCCTGGCCAGCGCTCGGCGACAAAGCCGGCGCTAACGGCCAGCACCTGAGTGTACGGCGCGTCGGTCGGCTTCTGATACACGAGCCCGGCTACCGTTACACCGCGTTCAATCGCCGCAACGAGCGCATCGTGTAGCATCGCAAGTGGTTCTGGAAATAGATCGAACAGGATGATTCCCTGTGCGCTTTCGATGAGGGTACGTGCACGCAGCAGTGCTTGTGAGACGCCCTTGAGTTGGTAAAGCCGATCTTCTTCGACCGGTGTGTGCATCGCACTCAGTGCGGACTCTGCCTGCTGCGCGGCGGTGTCGAAATTCTGCCGAAGGCCCGCGAACAGCTCGGTGGGGGCTACTGGCCGATAGGCCCTCGGCTCGGTTTCGGTGCCGACGACAGCGCCTTTGCGCCCTAAGCCGGCGAGCGCCTGGTATGTGTTCGCAGGCGCCTTGCCTACAAGTTGCGCCAATCTGTAACCCGTGGCGGGCGCGTGCCGCATCAATTGCATATAAAGCTGTGACTCCAACTCGGTAAACCCGAACGAAGTCAGCAGAGATTCGCGCGGCCTCTTACGCTGTCCCATTAGTAGTAGTATAAGCTACTACTATTGCGAAGGCAATCCGTGTATGCAGAATCGGCGAACGCTCAGCCCACAGCGAGCGACGGCCTTAGGAAGGCGCCGCGCCGGTGACTTTGGCCGCGAGCTGCCCGTGACGAGACCCACCAGATGACTGCTTGACTCAGATAACTCAGATACCTGTCATTGCGCCAATGACGGTTCGAATGCCGGCAATGCGGTCGGAGGAGGCCGGTGCGCCGGAGCGCGGACTGGACGCTTCTTGACAAGTCAATGACGTAAATCGATCAGTCGCGGCCGGGGCCGGGGAGCCATACTGCCCGGATGAGCAGTCAGAGCGCGGGCGAGAGGCGGTTTCCGCAGGAGGCGGCCGCGGTCATCATCGGCCAGGGAGGGATCGTGGGGGCCGCCGTCGCCCATCACCTGATCGAGCGCGGCTGGAAAGACCTCGTCGGCATCGACAAGTCGGCCGTTCCGACCGACATCGGCTCCACCGCCCATGCTTCGGACTTCTGCTACATGACGAGTCACGACAGGATGTCGGTCTTCACCACCCTCTACAGCCGCGAATTCTACGAGCATCTTGGGCACTACAGCCGGGTCGGCGGCCTCGAGGTCGCCCGGGTCGGCGACAACGAGCGCATGGAGGAGCTGAAGCGCAAGGTGGGATCCGCCAAGGCTTTTGGCACGCGGGCAGAGCTGATCTCGGCTGCCCGGGCGAAGGAGCATTTCCCGCTGCTCGAAGAGGCGGCGATCCAGGGCGCGTTGTGGGATCCGGACGCCGGGCTGGTGGTACCCCGTTCGCAACGGGTGGCGGGCGCTCTGCTCGAGCGTGCGGTAGCGAGCGGCCGCCTGCGGATCTTCGCCAACACGCCGGCGCTCTCCATAGACATTCAGGAGGGGCGCGTACGCGGTGTGGAAACCCGCAAGGGCTACATCAGGACGCCGATTGTCATTCTCACCGCCGGCATCTGGGGTCCGCTGCTGGCCACGCGCATGGGCTCGCCGCTGCCGCTCATGCCCTTCGAGCATCCGCTCCTCTTTTTCGGACCTTTCGATGCCTTCGCCGGCACGGGCAAGGAGATCGGTTACCCGCTGCTGCGCGATCAGGGCAACTCCTCGTACATGCGCGACACGGGCGACCCCAAGACCACGGAGGGCGGACAGCTCGAATGGGGCTATTACGAGCAGGTGGAGCCGCGCCTGGTGTATCCGCGGGACATCGCCGAGCCCGGCGAGGCGCGTCTATCGCCCTCCATGCGTGACATGGACATCGAGCAGGTGATGCAGGGCTATGAGCGCGCAACGGAGCTAGTGCCGCTGCTTGGGGAGTTGGGATGGGATGCGAAGCGCTCCTTCAACGGCCTCATGTCCATCACCGCCGACGGCTCACCGCTCGTCGGCGAGTCTCCGGAAGTGGGCGGGCTGTGGTTCGCGGAGGCCGTGTGGGTCAAGGATGCTCCTGGCGTCGCCAAGGTGTTGGCCGAGTGGATGACTACGGGACGGCCGGAATGGGACCCCTGCAGCCTCGACATCGCGCGCTTCTACTCCGTGCAGAAGACACCGGCGTACGTCTTCGGCCGCTGCTTCGAGACGGCGAAGAAGGTCTATAACCCGGCCGTGCATCCCCGCGAGCCGTACCTCACCGGCCGTGATTTGCGTCGCGGACCGTTCTGGCCGCGCGAGAAGGAGCTCGGCGGCTACTTCATGGAGGCCGCCGGCTGGGAACGCGCCCACGGATACAAGGCCAACGAGCGTCTGCTCGAGACGTACGGTGAGCGCGTGCCGGAGCGGCGTAATGAATGGGATGCACGCCACTTCTGGCCTGTCTCCAATGCCGAGCAGCTGGCGATGAGCGACAACGTAGGGATGGTCAACCTGTCACATTTCGCCATCTACGATGTCTCGGGCGCCGAGACGGAAGCGTTCCTCGAGTATCTCTCGGTGGCGAAAGTGGGCGGGGGCACGGCGTTGGGGCAGGGGGTGTACACGCACTTCCTCGACGAAGCGGGGGGAGTGCATTCGGATCTGACGATCATCCGGTTGAGCGCCTCCGAGTATCGCGTCGTGTGTGGCGGCAGCACCGGGCCTCGCGACCTCGTGTGGATGCGGCGAATCCGCGAGTCGCGGGGATTCAAGGCACAGATCGCTGACCGCTCGGACGACCTGGTCACACTCGGCTTATGGGGTCCGAACGCGCGGCGCACTCTGCAAGCCGTGGCCGACGAGCCGGAGGCGCTGACACACGAGCGTTTCCGGTTCGCGACGGCACGGTCGATACGCGTGCGCGGCCTGCCGGTCTGGGCATTCCGCATTTCCTACGTGGGCGAGCAGGGATGGGAGCTCTACGTATCGCCGAGCTACGGGCTGGGCCTCTGGGATCTGCTCTACGAGCACGGCGTCGTGCCCGTCGGCATCGAGACCTATGCGAACACGCGGCGGCTGGAGAAGAGCCTGCGCCTGCAGAACGCGGACTTGCTCACGGAGTACAACCTGTACGAGGCGGGGCTCGCGCGAGCCAAGGTCAAGGGTGACGACTTTCACGGCAAGGCGGCCTACGTCGCGCAGCGCGAGCGGCCGCGTCAGACCGCCTACCTGTGCACCTTTACGATGGAAAGCAACACCGACGCCAGTGGTGTGGCCCGCTACCCCGTAGGTCAATGGCCCATTCTCCTTCCAGACACCCGCGAGGTGCTGATCGACGAGCTCGGACGGCGCTCATCGACGACTAGCATCGCCTACGGTCCGTCGGTCGGCAAGAACATCGCGCTCGGTTATCTCCCCGAGCGTTATGCGCAGGAGGGACGTGCGCTCGTCATGGAGTACTTCGGCGAGCATTACCCGCTGCGCGTGGTGGGTGTTGGGCAACGGGCGCTTTACGATCCGAATAACGAGCGTCCGAAGTCCTGAGATTCCGGACACTCGCCCCGGGCTGCGGTTTGGCACGCGAGCCGCGTACGGATAACGGCGTAGCGAGCCGCCCACGGGGCACGGCAAGGCGGTCAGGACACCTGCTCGCGCGCGGCTAGAGCCAGGATTTTCGTTACGTAGGGGGCGAAGGAGCGAGCGGTTTCGACGCGGAACGTCTCTGGGCCGGTGCGCCAGAGCACGATTTGCGCCTTTGCGAAGACTGTGCGGGTGCACATGTCGACGGGAAATGATGCCGGATCGAGGTCGAGCGGACAGCCGGCGTTGAGAGCGACCGCCGCGCGGGCGCCGCTCAGTTCGAACGCGGTCTGCGCGTGACTGACGTGCACTAGAGAGTGCGGCATTCCGGACAGGGCGCGCTGCAACAGGCCATCTGCTTCCTGGGCCGCATCGGCAGGGCCGAGCAATAGCCGCTCGTCGGGTCCTAGCCAGAGGGTAGCCCGACCGTCGTTGCGGACGGCACGGCAGGGAGTCTCGCTGCGCGGCAAGCCGAGGGCGTCCGCGGCAGCCGCTAACACCTCGGGGCCGCCGCGCAGCACGAGGCGCGAAGCGGGGGGTAACTGTCGAAGGAGGGGGCTCGACGCCAGGACCTGCTGCTGCCGCGCGGTGGACAGGTCAACCATTGAGGCGGCTCCCCTGTGGGTCGTAGAAGACCGGCGAAGCGACCTGTACGGGGATATCGCCGTCGGGCATGGCAACGTACAGCGCCTCGCCCAGTCGTGAGCGACCGCTAGTCAGCAGCGCGAGGGCGATCGATCGGCCGAGACTGGCGCTGTGATAGGAGGAGGTCACGTGGCCGATGGCGGCCTCGGGCGAGGCGCGGTGCTTGGCCGGCACGACCTGCGCACCTTCTTCGAGAACGCGCTGCGGATCGCGCGTCAGGAGTCCGACGAGCTGCTTCCTGTAGGGCGAGGCAAAAGCGGCGCGCTGCAGCGCGCGCTTGCCGACGAAGTCGGGTTTGCTCTTGCCGATGGCCCAGGACAGGCCCGCATCATCGGGCGTCACGGTGCCATCCGTGTCCTGGCCCACGATGATGTAGCCCTTCTCGGCTCTCAGCACGTGCATCGTCTCGGTGCCGTAGGGGGTGATGCCGTGCTTCTGCCCGGCATCGTAGATCGCCTGCCAGACCGCCGGGCCGAAATCCGCGGGCACGTTGACTTCGAATCCAAGCTCACCGGTGAAGCTGACTCGCATGAGGAGCATGGGGACGCCGCAGATCCGTCCGCGCGCCACGCTCATGTGCGGCATGGCCGCAGCGGAGAGGTCGATGCCCTCCACCAGCGATTCCAATGCACGTCGGGCGCTCGGACCCTGAAGGGCGATCACGGCCCACTGCTCGGTGGTCGAAGTAAGCCATACGTTGAGATCAGGCCATTCCGTTTGACGGTAGTCCTCCATCTGCGCGAGAACGCCGGCCGCGCCCCCCGTCGTCGTCGTGACGTGAAACCGGTCGTCGGCCGTACGGGCCACGACGCCGTCGTCATAGATGAAGCCGTCGTCCCGCAGCAAAATGCCATAGCGGCAGCGCCCAACGGCGAGGCTGGTCCAGGCGTTGACGTACATCCGGTTCATGAAGGTTGCGGCATCTTTTCCGACCGCCTCGATCTTGCCGAGCGTGGAGCCATCGAAGATCCCGCAATGCTCGCGTACCGTGAGGCATTCGCGTGCCACAGCGGCATGCATGTCCTCCCCGGGACGGGGGAAGTAGCGGGCACGCTTCCACAAGCCGACGTTCTCGAACACCGCGCCGTTGCGAGCGGCCCAGTCGTGCATGGGTGTGGTGCGCACCGGGTCGAACAGCTCGCCGCGCGCGAAGCCAGCGAAGCTGCCGAAGCTCACGGGAGTGTAAGGCATGCGGAAGGTGGTGAGACCGACCTGAGGCATTGCCTTGTCGAGCTCGCGCGCGACGATCGCGAGCGCATTGATATTGGATGTTTTGCCCTGATCGGTCGCCATCCCGGTGGTGGTGTAGCGCTTGACGTGCTCGATCGAGCGGAAGCCTTCGCGGGCCGCCAGGGTGAGATCCCGCGACGTGACATCGTTCTGCCAGTCGACGAAGGCTTTGCCCGCACGGCTGCCTGGCGGCTGAGCGAGCGCGCCGAGACTGCCGGCGGCGGAGCTCTCGGGAGGCGGCAACTCCGGCAGGGAGGCAGCGCTTGAGAGCCCGGCGCTCTGCGCGGCCGAGAGCCCGGCATGCGTGCCGTCCCGCACCGTGGCGGTGAGCGAGAACACTCCCCGGCATGCGCCCGCCGAGCGGACTCTCTCGGCGGCCTGCGCCGGTAGAAAGGCCCCGAGGCTCTCGTTCCAGGCCAATTTGCCGCGCGATTGCGAGAAGAGGTGAACGCTCGGGGTCAAGCCGCCTGACATGAGGACCAGGTCGCAGCGAATGCGCCGCGCCGGCCCGGCCGGCCCGCCGGATGAATCCAACTTCTGGACGCGCACGGCGCGGACGCGGAGCCGACCGGACGTATCGATCACGGTGCTTTGCGTCTCGATGGGCAGGCCTGCACGCCGTGCGGCTTCGGGCAACGCGCCGTCAGGCGAGGTGGCGCGCACGTCGACGATGGCCTTTATTGACGCGCCCTCGCGATGCAGGTCGAGAGCGGCCTGGTATGCACCATCGCATGCGGTCACCAGGACCGCTCGTGACCCCGCGAGAGCGCCGTACCGATTGAGATAGGTCCGGGCCGCCGCGGCGAGTAGGATTCCCGGCCGGTCGTTGCCCGGGAAGACGAGCGGACGCTCGATTGCGCCGGTCGCGAGCACGACTTCCCTGGCCCGCACCTGCCATTGGCGCTCCCGCGGTTGGCTGCGGTCGGGCCGCCCCAGATGATCGCTCAGGCGCTGATTCAGTCCGAGCAGGTTGTGCGGGAAGTAGCCGAAGGCGGTCGTGCGCGTCAGCAACGTGACTCGTGGATGTGCCGCGAGGATCTGCACGGTGCTTGCAAGCCAGCGGTCGGCCGACTGCCCCTCGATTACGGCGTCGGAATGGGCAGTGGGCTCTGACAGTAGCGACCCGCCCAACTCCGGCTGCTCGTCGCACAGGATGACTCGCGCGCCGCTCGCCGCTGCCGCCGCCGCAGCCGCGAGCCCCGCCGGGCCCGCGCCGACGACCAGCACATCGCAGTGTGCGAACCGATTGGAATACGTGTCAGGGTCCGGCTCCTCGGGTGCGCGCCCGAGACCTGCCGCGGCGCGGATCTTCGGCTCATAGAGCCGCCGCCACGCGCTCCGCGGCCACATGAAGGTCTTGTAGTAAAACCCCGCCGGGATGAACGGTGAGAGCAGCCCGCTCACTGCGCCGTAATCGAGCGCGAGGCTCGGCCAGCGATTCTGGCTATGCGCCTCGAGGCCGTCGTAGAGCTCGACCTGGGTGGCGCGCAGGTTGGGTGTCAGCCGGGCGGAGTCCCGGCGCACGGTAACGAGCGCGTTCGGTTCCTCCGCGCCCGCAGCGAGGACGCCCCGGGGGCGGTGGTATTTGAAGGAGCGTCCGAGCAGATGCACGCCGTTGGCGAGTAGCGCCGAGGCGAGCGTATCGCCGGCGAGGCCGGTGTAGTCGCGGTCGTCGAATCTGAACCGGAGTAGTCGTCTGCGGTCGACGCGCCCGCCGCTCGCCGTCCGGAACGCGCCACTCACCGCTGCGCCCCCGGGGCGCGATCGTGCGCCGCCGGCGGTGACTCGCCCACCCGATAGGTGGCGAGGAAGTGATCGCTGGTGGTGTCGCGCAGGGCGTTGAAGAACCGGCCGCAGCCGTGCGTGTGGCGCCAGCGCTCGGCATGGACTCCCTTGCGGTTCTCGCGCCAATAGAGGAAATCGGCCCACTGCTCGTCACTGCACTCGGCGGGATTGCCCGGGCGCACGACATGCGCCTGCCCGCCGTAGACGAACTCGAGCTCCGGGCGCACGCCACAGTAAGGACATTCAATCAGCAACATGACGCGGGTTCTCTCAATGCGCCACGGCCGCCGCCGCCGCCTCGTCGATGAGCCGCCCTGCGCGGAAGCGCTCGATCGTGAACGGAGCGTTGATGGGATGCGGGTTATCGTGGGCGATCGTCCAGGCCAAGAGGTGCGCCGACCCCGGCGTCGCCTTGAATCCGCCCGTTCCCCAGCCGCAGTTGACGTACAGGCCCGGCACCGGCGTCTTGCCGATGATGGGCGAGCGGTCGGGGCTGACATCGACGATGCCGCCCCAGTTCCTCAGCATCCGCATCCGGCGGAACATGGGGAAGAGCTCGCAGACGGCCTCGAGTGCATGGCTGCTGACGTGCAGTCCGCCGCGCTGTGTATATGACGTGTAGGCGTCGGTACCCGCACCGATCACCAGCTCGCCCTTGTCGGACTGGCTGATGTAGGCGTGGATGGTGTTGGACATGACCACGCAGGGAAAGATGGGCTTGACGGGCTCGGAGACCAGTGCCTGCAGGGGATAGCTCTCGAGCGGCAGCCTGACGCCCGCCAGCTTCAGAATGACGCTCGAGTGGCCCGCAGCAGATACGCCGACCTTGCGCGCCTCGATGAGGCCGCGGGTCGTCTCGACGGCCTGCACCGCGCCCCGCGCGTCGCGGCGGATGCCGGTGACCTCGCAATTCTCGATGATGTCGACGCCGAGCGCATCGGCGGCGCGCGCATAGCCCCACGCGACCGCGTCATGCCTCGCCGTTCCGCCGCGCCGCTGGAAAGCCGCGCCGAGGACAGGATAGCGGATATCGTCAGTCTTCAGCAGCGGGCAGACGGCCCGTGCCTCTTCGGGTGTCAGCCATTCGTTGTCGACCCCGTTGGCGCGGTTGGCGTGCACGTGCCGCTTGAAGACCTGCACGTCGTGCAGCGTGTGCGCGAGCATCATGACCCCACGCTGGGAGAACATGACGTTGTAGTTGAGGTCCTGTGACAGGCCCTCCCACATCTTCAGGGCGTGGTCGTAGAGGGCGGCGCTCTCGTCACGCAGGTAGTTCGAGCGGATGATGGTGGTGTTGCGGCCGGTGTTGCCGCCACCGATCCAGCCCTTCTCGAGCACGGCCACATTCCTCAGGTTGTGCTCCTTGGCCAGGTAGTAGGCGGCGCCCAGCCCATGTCCGCCGCCACCGACAATGAGCGCGTCATAGGCGGGCTTCGGCTCCGCTTTGCGCCACTGCGGCTGCCAGTCGCGGTGACCGGACAGTCCTCGCCTGAAGAGCGAGAGGCCGGAGAAGCGCTGCATCGTCTGATCCGTTGGCAGTGTAAGTCGGCGGCGAATCATGCCGGGGGTCGCCGGCCGTTACGAGCATGTGAGCGCCTGCTTCTTGAAGAAAAGCGACATGCTTGTGCGCACGCCCGCCCGGGGCCGCCTCGGGACTTGACGGCGCGCCGCTAGCCTCGCATGATCACGCTACCTTGAACGCTTGTTCAAGTGTTTGCCTACCGCAGCCAAAGACCACAGCAAGTCGCTGAATTACGCGGAACAATGCCCTCAAGTCCGCCGCCGCGCTTGGGCCCGTCGTACCGCCTGGCACCCCCTTCCGGAAGCTTAAATTGAACAGACAATCAAGCTCTCGGCGGAAGGATCCGCCAGACGGTCCAGGGACGCGCGAGGAGCCTGAGGAGGCGCGCCGGCGACAGCTCATCGAGGTCACGATCGACAGCCTGGCCGAGGTGGGATACGTGGGCAGTACGCTGGCGCAGATTGCGCGGCGGGCCGGCGTCTCCCCCGGACTGGTCGCGCACTACTTCGGCGACAAGGACGGTCTGCTCGAGGACACTTTCCGAACACTGGCGCGGCGCATCGGTGAGCGCATGCGAGGGCGGTTCAGGCTGGCCCGCACCCCACGCGGGCGCGTGCAGGCCGTGATCGATACCAACCTCGCACCGGAGGAATTCGACCAGCGCACCGGTACGGCGTGGCTCGCGTTCTGGGGACAGGTGCTGCACGTCAAGGGTCTCAAGCGCGTGCAGGCGGTGTATCAACGCCGCATGCTGTCGAATCTGCGCCACGCACTGAAGCGGCTGCTGCCCGCCGACGAGGCTCGCAGCCTCGCAGCGATGATTGCCGCCATGATCGATGGAGTCTGGCTGCGCGCGGCGCTCTCGCAGTGGCAGGAGGCTGACAGCGAGAGTGCGCGTGCGATGCTCACCGCCTTTGTCGATAGCCGCTTGAAGAAGGATGCCGAGCTGGCCGTGCCCGTCGCCGACCCTGGCGCCAGCGCCATCTCCCGGGGTACGTCCGGCTTCGCGGACGGGTCTCGGGGCGGCCCGGCCGTCGCCGCCGGCCGCTCACCACCGCGCGCCTCGCGTTTCAAGACCCTAAACCCCGCAACCGGCGAGGTGCTGGCAGAGATCGCGGTGGATGGTCCCGCGGAAGTGGCCGCGGCGGTCGCCCGAGCGTCTGCGGCGCAGAAGGAATGGGCAAGCCTGCCGGGCGTCGCGCGCGGTCGCGTCCTGCGGCGTGCCGCTGACATTCTGCGCACCCGCAACGCCGAGCTGGCGGAGCTCGAGACACGCAACACCGGCAAGCCGATCCAGGAGACGAGCGTGGTCGATGTGCTCTCGGGCGCCGACTGTCTCGAATACTACGCGGGTCTCGCTGCGAGCCTCGCGGGCGAGCACTTGGACCTCGGGCCGCAGGCCTTCGGCTACACGCGGCGCGAGGCGCTCGGCGTCGTCGCGGGCATCGGCGCCTGGAACTATCCGCTGCAGACCGCCTGTTGGAAGGCGGCGCCGGCGCTCGCGTGCGGCAATGCGATGATCTTCAAGCCCGCCGAGCTGACTCCGCTCACGGCCATGAAGCTGCGAGAAGTTCTCGCCGAGGCGGGTCTGCCGCAAGGAGTGTTCCAGATCGTGCAGGGGATGGCGGAAACCGGGCGGCTGCTCACCGCGCACCCTGAGATCCGCAAGGTCTCCCTCACCGGCGAGGTCGCGACGGGCAAGGCGGTGATGGCGGACTCGGCTGCCTCGCTGAAACAGGTGACGCTCGAGCTTGGCGGCAAGTCGCCACTCGTCATCTTCGAGGATGCCGTCCTCGAGAACGCCGTCGGCGGCGCGCTGCTCGGCAACTTCTACTCCGCCGGCGAAGTCTGCTCGAACGGCACGCGGGTATTCGTTCATCGCGCCATCAAGGCGGCCTTCCTCGAGCGGCTGGCGGCGCGGGTGAGCGCCATGCGCATCGGCGACCCGCTGGACCCGGCGACGCAGGTCGGCGCGCTGATCTCGGAGGAGCACATGGGCAAGGTGCTGGCCTACATCGGCCGCGGCCACGCCGAGGGCGCGCGGCTGGTCACCGGCGGTTACCGCGTCACGACGGGCGATCTCGCCAACGGCTTCTTCGTCGCGCCCACGGTGTTCGACGAGTGCCATGACGACATGGCGATCGTGCGCGAGGAAATCTTCGGACCGGTGATGTCGGTGCTCGAGTTCGAGGACGAGGAGGAGGTGATCGCGCGCGCCAATGCGACCGAGTTCGGTCTGGCCGCCGGCGTCTTCACCAACGATCTGACAAGGGCGCACAGGGTCATCGCGCGGCTGCAGGCCGGCACCTGCTGGATCAACCATTACAACGTCACGCCAATCGAGCTGCCGTTCGGAGGCGTGAAGCTCTCCGGGCTCGGCCGCGAGAATGGCCGCGCGGCGATCGAGCACTACACTCAGCTGAAGAGCGTCTACGTCGCGCTGGGCGACGTCGAGGCCCCGTATTAGCAATGGCTCAGGAGACCTTCGACTATGTGATCGTCGGGGCGGGCTCTGCCGGCTGCGTGCTCGCGGACCGGCTGACCGAGAGCGGCGAGCACTCCGTGCTCCTCCTGGAATACGGCGGCTCGGATCGCTCGCTCCTCATTCAGATGCCGGCGGCGCTGTCGTATCCGATGAACATGCCGCGGTACAACTGGTTCTTTCACACGGAGCCCGAGCCGAATCTCGCTGGACGGCGCCTGCACACGCCGCGCGGCAAGGTACTGGGCGGATCATCATCCATCAACGGGCTGGTCTATGTCAGGGGCAATCCGCTCGATTTCGAGCGCTGGGCGTCGGAGGGCGCGAGCGGCTGGGCCTACCGGGACGTGTTGCCTTATTTCAAGCGCACCGAGCGTCGCGACGGGGGAGGGGACACCTATCGCGGGGGTGAGGGGAAAGTACACACCCGCTACGGCCCCCTCGATAATCCGCTGAATAAAGCCTGGCTCGAGGCGGGCCCACAGGCGGGATATCCCTTCACCGAGGACATGAACGGCTTCCAGCAGGAAGGCTTTGGCCGCATGGACATGACGGTAGGCCGTGGCCGCCGCTCGAGTGCCGCAAACGCCTATCTGCGGCCGGCGATGCGCCGGCGGAGCCTCGCGCTACGCACCCATTCGCTCGCTACCCGCGTGCTCTTCGAGGGGCGCCGCGCGGTCGGGGTAGCGTATCGTCGCGGGAACGAGGAGCACGTCGCGCGGGCGCGCCGCGCGGTGATCGTGAGCGCAGGGCCCATTCAATCGCCAAAGCTGCTGAAGCTCTCGGGCGTCGGGCCGGCGCAGGAGCTCTCGCGACACGGCATTCAGGTCATCCACGATCTGCCGGGAGTCGGCGAGAATCTCCAGGATCATCTCGAGTTCTATTTCCAGATGGCGTGCACGCAACCGATCACGCTTTACTCACAGACGAGTGCGTTCAGCAAGGCGCTTATCGGCCTGCGTTGGCTTCTCACCAAGGGTGGTCTCGGGGCGAGCAATCACTTCGAGTCGGGCGGCTTCATCCGCAGCCGCGCCGGTGTTCGCTACCCGAACATTCAATATCACTTTCTGCCCATGGCCGTGAGCTACGACGGCTCCTCGCTGGCGCAGGAGCACGGCTTTCAGGCTCATGTGGGACCCATGCGCTCGCAGAGCAAAGGCTGGGTGCGGCTCGCATCCGCGGACCCGAACGAGAAGCCCAAGGTGTTCCTCAACTATCTGTCGCGGCCAGAGGACCGGGAGGAGATGCGCGCCTGCGTGCGCCTCACGCGCGAGATCTTCGCGCAGCCGGCGTTCGCGCCCTACCGGGGCCGGGAGATCCAACCGGGCGCCGGCGTGCAGAGCGACGAGCAGATCGATGAGTTCGTTCGCGGGCACGTCGAGAGCGCCTATCACCCTTCCTGCTCCTGCAAAATGGGCGGGCCCGACGACCCCATGTCGGTGGTCGATCCGCAGACGCGGGTGATCGGGGTGGAGGGGTTGCGAGTGGTCGACTCCTCCATCATGCCCTCGATCACCACCGGAAATCTCAACGCTCCGACCCTCATGCTGGCCGAGAAATCAGCGGATCACATCCGCGGCAAACCGCTATTGCCGCCGGAGGACGCGCCGTTCTACGTCGCCCCGAACTGGGAGAGCGCGCAGCGGTAGTTAGCTACCGCATCTCCGAGGGCCTCGCGCAGCGGTCCAAGCCATGGCTCGTAGTGCCGCCACTGCTCGAGACTCTCACGATAGCTCGGCTGGCCGGCCGGCACCGCGGGCCGAAAAGTCAATCGAATACTCGCGAGCGCGCGGCATCGGAGTTGACGCCGCGATTGGGCTGCAGACGGTGCGTGGAGGGGGAGATCCCGTAGGCGTCCTTGAACTGCCGCGAGAAGTGCGCGCAATCGGCGAATCCCGTCTCGATGGCGATGTCGGTCATCGAGCGGTCGGTGTTCTGGATCAGCCAGCTCGCATAGCGCATGCGCAGCCGACGATAGAGGGAGGCCGGGCCCACGCCGACATTCTCGCGGCAGATCCGCTCGAGCTGCCGTGTCGACACGCCGAGCCCTGCGGCAATCACGCCGATCGAGATGGGCCGTGTCAGGTTCTGCTCCATCAGCAGCAACGCCCGGCGCACGCGCGGCTCGCTGATTCCCTCCGACAGCGGCGGATGCGGCTGGGCGTCGCTCCCCTGGCGCGGCCGGTCGAACAGGAGCACCTGGGTCGCTTTCTGCGCCTGCGCGCGACCGAGGTGCTGCTCGATCAAGTGGGTCGCGAGCGCGGCGCTCCCTGCTCCGCCGGCGCAGGTGATGCGCGGGCCGTCGGCGACGAAGAGCCGGTCGGCGACCACGTCATGGTTGGGAAAGGCCTCACGAAAATCCTGATAGTGATACCAGTTGACGCACGAGCGCCGACCCTCCATCAGCCCGGAGCGGCAGAGAACGAAGCTGCCGGTGCAGATGCCGATGAGCGGGGTACGGGTGGCGCCGACCTCGCGTAGATACCGGGTGGTCGCCTCGTCGATCTGCGGGCCCGCGTGCAGGATCCCGCCGACGATCACGACATAGTCGAGGGAGGCGGGAGAAAGCAGGCCGCTCGTGGGCTGCAGCATCACCCCGCAGCTGGCGCGGACCGGCTCGCGCCGGCACGCCATGATCGACCACTGCACATGCAACGGGCGGCTGCGGTCGCCCTCGTCGGCGGCCAGCCGCAGGTGATCGATGAACACCGCGAATGCCGAGAGGGTGAAGTTCTCGGCCAGAATGACGCCGACGCGCAGCGGCGGTCGTGTGACCCGCTCGGGCGGTGACGGCTTCTGAGACCCGCAGTGCTGCATTGAACAGCCACTCAACGCATTAACGCTGTTGTCGCGGGTATCTTCCGCCAAGCAGTGACGGGATGCAAGGTCGGGTTCAGGTAGTAAAAAAACTGCTTTTGAAATAATCGCTTGAGAGAATAACCGAGAGTGGTTCCAGATAAGCTCGCCGTCACCATCCATTGAACGATCATTTAGAGGTGGGCGCCGGCAGACGTCCGGGGCGGCGGAAGGCGCGAGTCGGCCCGCTCTCGGGCGGCGGCCGCCGCTCCTGGCTCGGAGGATGGCCGAAGGTGGCGCGATACGATTTGCTGAAATGGGCCGGAGAGCGAAAGCCGCACACCACGGCGATGCTGGTGATCGGCATGGCAGTCTGCTGCAGCAGCTCGCGGCTGCGGCGCAGGCGTAGCGTGCCGTAGTACTGCGCGGGGGTAAGGCCGAGGCTGCGCTGGAAAAGCCGTTGCAACTGGCGTTGCGAGACCTCCGTCATGCGCGCGAGCTCCTCGAGCGGCAGCGGCTCCTCGATGTTGGCTTCCATGAGCGCGGCAGCCTGGATAATCGACGGATTGCAGCCGCCGAGGCGCGCCGCGATCGGAATGCGCTGGCGATCCTTGCTGTCGCGGATGCGCTCCACGATGAACTGCTCCGAGATCCCCGCCGCCAGCGTCCTGCCGATGCGCGGCGTGATGAGGTGCAGGATCAGGTCGAGGGGCGCGATCCCGCCGGTGCAGGTGCAGCGGTCACGGTCGACCACGAACAGGTCGGGCGTGAAGACGATGCCGGGGAAGGTCTCGCGCAGGCCCCAGAGGTTCTCCCAGTGGATGGCGCACCGGTAGCCGTCGAGGAGCCCCGCTCTGGCGAGCGCGTACGCACCCGTGCAGAGGGCTCCGAGGATCATGCGCTCGCGGGCGAGGCGGCGCAGCAGGTGGATGAGCCGCTCATCGACCGCATGCGGCACATCGATGCCGCCGCATACGAACAGGATGTCGAGCTCCGGGGAGTCCTCGAGCCGCAAGGTCGGAGCCACCGCGAGGCCGTTGCTCGCCTCCTCGGGCTGTCCGTCGCGCGAGTACACCGACCAGCGGTAGATGGTTTCCCGGGCCAGATAGTTGGCCATGCGCAGCGGCTCGATCGCATTGGTGAAGGCGATCATCGAGAAGTTGCGCAGGGTAAGGAACCCGAAGCGCGTGAGCGGTGCGGCCATTCGTGCGTGATGACAGCATCAATTGAGCCGCCGATCAAGAGCCGGCATGTCGGGCGCGGTCAGCGCTGGCGGCGGTTCGAGGCTGGCCGGGCCCACGCCCGATAGGTAGGATTGCCGGGCATGATCGATTTGAGTTGCCCTTCGATTGATGTGGGCCTCGTAACGCAGGCACAGGGAGGTGCCCCGCCGCCGCAGGGCGAGGCGGTGCCTTTCAGCGAAGCACTGCTTCGCCCGCCGAGCGAGTCGCGAGCAAAAACCACGCTTTTTGCTCGAGACGGCGCTGGGGCGGGCACGATGCCCGGATCCAGCGCTTGAACAATACCGACAGCGGCATGGAGCATTTCGGCTACAAGGAGTCGCTTGCGCGCAGCATCGGGGCGTTCGGCAGCTTCGCGGCCGGCGTCAGCTACATCTCGATACTCACCGGCACCTTCCAGCTGTTCTACTTCGGCTTCGGCACGGCCGGGCCGGCCTATCTGTGGTCCTGGCCGATGGTGCTCGTCGGTCAGTTGGCGGTCGCGCTGTGCTTCATGGAGCTGGCCGCCAGATACCCGATCGCAGGATCGGTCTACAACTGGTCCAAGATACTGGGCAGCCGGCTCGTGGGTTGGTGCTCGGGCTGGCTGATGCTCATCGCGTCGATCGTCACTCTGTCTGCCGTGGTGCTGGCGCTGCAACTCAACCTGCCGCGGCTCTGGAGCGGCTTTCAGATCGTGGGCGACGGCACCGGTACCTACGATTTTGCGACAAACGCGGTGATCCTCGGCACGGTCCTGATCCTGTTCACCACGATCGTCAACGCCCTCGGCGTACGCCTGATGGCAATGATCAACAGCGCGGGCGTCTTCATCGAGCTGATCGCCGCCTGCCTGATAGCGCTTTTCCTGGCGCTCAACATCAAGCGGGGTCCCGAGGTCTTCTTCTCCATTCACGGCTACGGCGCCGGCAAGAGCGGCGGATACCTGAGCGCATTCCTCGTGGCGTCGCTGGCCTCCGGATACGTCATGTACGGTTTCGATACCGCGAGCTCACTCGGCGAGGAGACGTTGGAGCCCCGGCGCACCGCGCCCCGCGCCATTCTGCGGGCCATCCTGGCCTCGTTCGTCATCGGTGGCGCCATCCTGGTGTTCGCTGTCATGGCGGCGCCCAATCTGGCCGATCCGCGGATCGGCGCCAGCAACGGCGGCCTGCAATACATCGTCGAGCAGGTGATGTGGGGTCCGCTCGGCAGAATCTTCCTGGTATGCATCGTGGTCGCGGTGACGGTGTGCTCACTGGCCGTACATACGGCAGCCATCCGCTTGACCTTCGCGATGGCGCGCGACAATGCGCTGCCATTCGGCGAGAAGCTCGCGCGGGTGAACTCTCAGACGCAGACACCGATCGTTCCTGCCGTCGTCATCGGCGTGATTGCCGAGTTGATCCTGGTCCTCAACATCGGACAGCCGAAAATCTTCACGGTGCTGACCTCGATCGCCGTCATCATGATCTACCTGGCGTACCTGTTGGTGACGGTCCCCCTGCTCAAGAAGCGCCTGGCAGGGCAGTGGCCGCCGGCGGATCTCGCGGCCGGCGGCTACTTCACGATGGGCAGGTGGGGAATGCTCGTCAATATCTTCGCGGTGCTGTGGGGCGCGGGGATGGCGCTCAATCTGGCCTGGCCGCGCGACGCGGTGTACGGCACCCCCTGGTACAACACCTGGGGCGCGTTCGTCTACATCGCCGTGATTTTCGGGGCGGGTCTGTGGTGGTACGCCGTCAAGGGTCGTCATCACATCGGCACGCTGGCGTCGCACACGCTGAGCGTCAGTGCCAACTCACGGCAAGCCGATGCTGCCGCGATGCTCGATGGCGGGGTCGCGGGCGGGGGCCGGTAAGGTCAGCGGGCCGGGCGGCGCCCGAAGAGCAGGTAGGCTGCGAAGGCCACTGCGATCGAGATGGCGCTCGCCCAGAACTCGCTCGCCATGTCCTTGTCGAGGGCCATCGCGATGAGCACCAGGATCATCGCGGCGATCGCGGCATAACTGGCCCACGGAAAGAGCCACACTTGAAGCTCGGGCGGCCCCAGGCCGGCGCGCTGGCGCTCCAGCCGCAGCCTGATCTGGGCGGCGCAAGTCACGCCGTAGATCACCACGATCAGCGCGCCCGATGCGTTCACCAGAAAGGCGAATACCCCCGAAGGCGCAAGGTCGTGCGCGAGGATGCCGATGAACCCGGCGACACTACCGATGAGGACCGAGCGCGCGGGCACGCGCCGCGAATTGAGCCGCACCAGCGCGCGCGGGGCATCGCCGTTTGCCGCGAGCACGAAGAGAACGCGGGAGACGACGTAGAATGAGGAATTCAGGCACGACAGCACCGCTGTCAGGATGATGCCGGTCATGATCGGGGCCGCGTAGGGCACCCTGATCGAGTCGAGCGCGATGACGAAGGGCGATACGCCCGGGGGCACCTTGTCCCATGCCACGATGCAGACGATGAGGCCGATCGACCCCAGGTAGAAGAGGAGGATTCGCCCAACGACCGACGACACCATGCGCGCAACCGCGCGGGCCGGATCCGGTGATTCGACGGCGGCAATGGTCGCGATTTCCGAGCCCATCATCGAGAAGAAGACCGTCGTCACCGCCGTGACGATGGCGAAGGGACCCTTGGGGAAGAGTCCCCCATGGGCACTCCACATCTGCAATGTGCCCTGATGCGGCCCCAGCGTCCCGAACAGGAACGCGGCGCAGACCGCGATGAACACGAGGATGGCTGAGACCTTGATCGAGGCGAACCAGAACTCGAATTCCGCATACGAGCGCGTGGACATCAGGTTGACGGCGGTCATCGCCGCCATCAACACCGTGCCGATGACGAGCTTGGGGATTTCCGGAAACCATTGCTGCAGGATCACGGCCCCGGCGATGGCTTCCACGGGGATCACGATGATCCAGAAATACCAGTACAGCCAGCCGACGGTGAAGCCCGCCCAGTTGCCAAACCCCGCACGCGTGAACTCGGTGAAGGAGCGGATGTCCGGCCGGGACACCGCCATCTCTCCGAGGCAGCGCATGACGATCAAGACCATCAATCCGGTGAGCGCGTAGGTCACGATCACCATCGGTCCTGTCGCGGCGATGGCAACGCTGCTGCCGACGAAAAGCCCGGCGCCGATGATGCCGCCGAGACTGATCATCGTGACGTGCCGAGGGCGCAGTGTGCGGCTGAGCTCCGAAACGGGGTCCTCGGCGAGAGGGCCGGCGCCGGGGCTCACGGTGGCCTCTAGAGTCCCACTGCTGTCTGCTGGCGTATTCACTTGCTGGTGGCCCATCGATTCATGTCGACCCCGAAAACATGATGCACACGATCCCGTGACCCCAGGCACCAGGGTTCGCCGCATGCGGCGAACGGGTGGCCAAGGATGGCCACCCCTCATACAACCGTTTACGCCTGCGCCTCGGCGCCGAGTACGGCCTTCACCTCGAGGAAGTCCCGCAGGCCGTACTCGCCCCACTCACGGCCGTTGCCCGAGCGCTTGAAGCCGCCGAAAGGAACGCCCATGTCGCCCGCCGCGCCATTGATCGTCACCCGCCCGGCCCGGATCTTCCGCCCGATGCGATTGGCGCGCGCGAGATCGCCCGACCAGACGTAGGCCTGCAGGCCGTAAGGGGTGTCGTTGGCGATGCGGACCGCCTCCTCGTCGTCGCGATAGGGCAGAATGGCGAGGACCGGCCCGAAAATCTCCTCGCGCGCGATGGTCATGTCGTTGTTGACATTGGAGAACACGGTCGGCCGGACGAAGTAGCCCTTCTCGAGCCCCGCGGGGCGGCCTTCGCCGCCGGTGACGAGCTTGGCGCCCTCGCCGATGCCTTTGGCGATGTAGCTCTGGACACGCTCGAACTGGATCTTCGAGACCAGAGGGCCGACTGCCGTCTTCTCCGCTGCGGGGTCGCCGACGATCATCGCTTCGGCCGTCTTCCTGGCGAGTGCCTCGGCCTCGGCGATGCGGGCGGCGGGCACCAGAAGCCGCGTCGGTGCGTTGCAGGACTGACCTGAGTTCTCGAGCACGTGTCGCACGGTGGATTTCACCGCGCGTTCGAAATCGGCGTCATCCAACACAACGCTGGGGGACTTGCCGCCGAGCTCCTGGTGGACACGCTTGACCGTCGCGGCCGCGGTTCGCGCCACCTCGGTACCCGCACGGGTCGAGCCGGTGAAGGAGACCATATCGACGTCGGGGTGAGCGGCGAGCGCCGCGCCGACTTCGGCACCCGTGCCATTGATGAGATTGAACACGCCCGGCGGAACTCCGGCCTCGTGCATGATCTGCGCCCAGATCGCGGCGCTGAACGGCGAGAACTCCGAGGGCTTCAGCACCATGGTGCAGCCGGCGGCGAGCGCGGGAACGACCTTCGCGGCGACCTGGTTCATGGGCCAGTTCCACGGCGTGATCAGGGCGCATACGCCGACCGGCTCGAGCGCGAGGCGGGTGGCGCCCCGGCGCTCCTCGAATTCGAACGTCTTGAGCAGGTCGACCATGGCCGCGATGTGTCCGAGGCCGGCACCGGCCTGCGACCCCTTGGCGAGAGTGGCCGGAGCGCCCATCTCCTCGCGCAGGGCATTGGCGATGTCCTGGTAGCGCTGCTTGTAGAGCGCGAGGATCTTCTCGAGGAGTGCGCGCCGCTCTTCGCGCGAGGTCTCCGCGAAGGATTCGAACGCCCGGCGAGCGGCGGTGACGGCCCGGTCCACGTCCTTGGGGGATCCGAGGGAGATGACGCCCGCGGGCGCCTCGGTGGCCGGGTTGATGACCGTGAAATCCCGCGGCTCGAAGGGGTCGACCCAGCGGCCGTCGATATAGAACCTGCGGTAGTCGTACGCCATGGGGGTGCTGCTGATTCGTGGATCTGAGAGGCGAATTTAACACGAGTTTGCTGCTGCGCTGCAGCACCGATACGATTGATCATGGGGCCGCCTTGCTGCGGCGCATCGCCTGATCATTCCGCCATGACGATGGACCCTTCGATTGCTCTGGCCGGCCGGCTGCTCGGCGTACTGGTATTCGCCGCGGCCGTGAGCGGCAAGATCAGGCATCGCCATGAGCTTGCCGGCGTCGCGGCCAACTATCGCTTGCTCCCCGGTGCGAGTCAGCCCTGCGGCAAGCTCACCGTACCCGCACGGCCTCGCGCACGGACGGTCAGGATGAGGTAGTAGAGGATGCCGGCGGCGATCCAACACCCGCCGAGGATCTTGGCCATGCGATCCATTCCGTAGAGCACATAGAGGATCACGGCGAAGCCGGCGAGGGGAAAGATCAGATGCCGCAGCCACGCGCCGGTGCGCTGCCGGTAAATGTGATGGTATACGACCGCAAGATGCAGCAGCGCAAAGCTCGTGAGCGCGCCGAAATTGACGACGCGGCTGAGGTCGTCGATGCGATGAGCGAACAACACTCCGACGAGCAGGGACACACCGGCGACCAACAGCGTACTGATGTAGGGCGTCTTGAAGCGAGGATGCACCGTCGCGAGCACCGCCGGGAGCTTGCGGTCCCGCGCCATGGCGAAGAGCACTCTGGAGACCGCGGCCTGCGCGGCCATCGCGTTGGCGATTCCGAATGAGATCACGATCGCGACGATGGCGATGAGCCTGAGCGGCATCCCGCCGGCGCGCGCGGCGATGTCATAGAAGGCCGTCGCCGGGTCGGCAAAGTGCATGCCGCGGCCGAGATCGGCGGCGAGCCAGGTCTGCAGCATGAACAACCCGCCGATCAGCGCGAGCGAGAGCACGGTAGCTTTGGCGACGGCATTGCGCGCCCCGGCGCTCTCCTCCGCGAGCGTGGAGATGCCGTCGAAGCCGAGAAATGACAGGACGGCGATGGAGGTCGCACCCGCCACTGTGGTCAGCGAGAAGTTGGGCGGATCGTAGAGCGGCGCGAGCGTCAGCCGGCCGGCGCCCGCGCCTTCATGGAGCGCCACTGCGCCGAATATCACGAACAGCGCGAGCGTCAGGAGCTCGAAGGCCAGCAGGCCCTTGTAGAGGCGCGCCGTGAAGCGCACGCCGATGAGGTTGGCCGCGGCATTCAACGAGACGAAACCGACGAGCCAGAGCCAGGCCGGGACCGCGGGCAACAGCGGCTGCAAGGCAACCGCCGAGAAGAGGTAGAGGAGGGCGGGAATCAGAATGTAATCGAGCAGGATGAGCCAGCCGGCGAGAAAGCCCGCCGACCCGTGCAAGCCGCGCTGGACGTAGGCGTATACGGAGCCCGCCAGCGGAAATGCCTGCGACATGGCGGCGTAGCTGAGCGCGGTAAAGAGCATCCCCACCATGCCGATCAGGTAGGCGAGGGCCACCATGCCCTTGGCGTCCTGCCACACGAAGCCGAACACCGCGAACGGCGCGATCGGCACCATGAAGATCATCCCATAGACGATCAGGTCGCTCAGGGTGAGCGCGCGATCGAGTTGATCCTCATAGCCGAATTGCTCGAGTGACATGCCGCCTCCTTCTACTTCCCGCGCATCGTGCGCGAGTGCCGGGTTAGGATACAATGGGAGCCCCGCACGGGGTTTAACCGGAGATTTGGCCATGCGCCGACGCCCGCTCGTTTATTCGCTCGGAGCGCTGTTGCTTGCCGCATTCGGTCTCGCCAGCGCTCAGAACGCATTCACCTCTCGTCCCATGAACGTCCGCGCCGGACCGAACCGGGACTACCCGCTCGTTGCGCAGCTCGACCAGGGGTCGCCGCTCGACGTGCACGGTTGCTTGAATGATTGGAGCTGGTGCGACGTGTCGTTTGATGACAGCAGGGGCTGGATCTATTCGGGCGGGGTATCCTTTGTCTATCAGGGGGCAAGGGTCCCGCTCTACTCGTACGGACCGAATCTCGGTCTGCCGATCCTCGCCTTCTCGCTGGGGGTGTACTGGGACACCTACTACCGCGGGCGACCCTGGTATGCGCAGCGTGACTCGTGGGAGCATCGCCGTATGCCGGCACACCAGAGGCCTGCCGGACGGCCTCACGCCGGACCGCCACCGATGGCACATGGGCGCCCTGCGGCTGGCCGCCGGCCCCAGCCTCGAGGCGGACAACCCGGACGCGCCGCAGCGCCCGCACGGGCACACGCCGCACCCTCGTCGAGATCACATGGGCGCCCTGCGGCTGGCGCTCGCCCCCAGGCTCGGGGCGCACCGCGCGGGCGTCCCGCGCCGGGCGGACGGGGCGCGCAGAAGAAGCGCCCGCCGCCACAGGGACGTCCCCCGCTCGGCTAGTCTGAAGTTCCTTCGAGCGGGAGACGGAGTTTCCCTGTTATTTCATGGAGATGACGTCGACCGAGGTGCGGGGTTTCTGACTACGCGGCGATCTTCTCGATCAGCTCCAGGGCACGACGCTGCGAGGG
>JBOIAR010000040.1:0-19485 GCA_050739095.1 Steroidobacteraceae bacterium
CCCCGCGGCCGGGCGTCTCTGGTCATCACCACGGTCCTCGCCGGCACCGTGCTCAGCCTACTGGCCCTCGGCGCGCGGGCGTTTGCCGATGGACGAGGCGCCCCGGGTGGGCCCGGCAGTGTCCTGCACGGTGCCTCGGTTGCCCTGTTGCTGCTGTTCGGTCTTTGCGTGCTGCTCTTTACCCTGCTCGCTCTGCAGATCAGCGCCCGCCGCCGCAACGAGTCGCGGCTCGAGGCAACCATCCGGCGCCAGAGCCGGCTGCTCGAGGAAATATCCGCCATGAGCACCATGGTGGAGCTGCTTCAAACCTGCCACTCGCAGGCCGAGGCGAATAGGGTGATCGGCGAAGCCCTGCCGAAATTGCTGCCGGGAGTAGGGGGCGCACTCTATGTCTCGCGCCGTGACGATGGCGCTCTCGAGCAGCAGGTCGGCTGGGGGTCGGTGGCCGCGGCACAGAGTTTCTCCTCGGAGGACTGTTGGGCGCTGCGTCGCGGACGGCCGCACTTTTACGCGCCGGCCAACGCCACCGCCGTGTGCGGCCACATCGGTCAGTGCGAAGACAGCTGTCTTTGCGTGCCGCTGGTATCGCAGGGCGACATGTTGGCAGTTCTGCACTTGCGGCGCAGGGGAGTGGAGGCTCTGTCGGAAGACGTGCAGCGACTCGCCTCGGCGCTTGCCGAGCAACTCTCCCTCGCCCTCGGAAATGTCAGACTGCAGGAAACGCTTCGCAGCGGGTCCGAGCGAGATCCGCTGACCGACCTTTACAACCGCCGGCACCTCGAGATCTCGCTCCATCGCGAGCTCGCCCGCGCCCAGCGCCATGCCGTCCCGGTGAGCCTCATCATGCTCGACGTCGATCATTTCAAGGCCTTCAACGATGCCAACGGTCACGAGGCCGGGGATGAGGTGTTGAGGACCGTCGCGCACGTACTCAAGCGTCACACCCGCGCGGAGGATGTCGCCTGCCGCTACGGCGGTGAGGAATTCCTGGTCGTGCTTCCGGGATGCTCGGTGGATGATGCCTATTCCAAGGCCGAAGCCATCCGCGAGGCCATTGCGCAGGTGCACGCGCTCTCGCGCGGCATCGCCTTGCCACGCATCACCGCATCGCTGGGCATCGCGTGCTATCCCGAGGACGGCCCGCGCATGGAGGACTTGATCGCGGGAGCCGACGCAGCGCTCTATCAGGCAAAATCCAACGGGCGCAACTGCACCGCCGCCGCCAATGCTCCGGGTGATGTGGTGTTGTTCGAGCCGCGGAGCCGACAATCGGCCGAGCCGCCGGATGAGCCGCGGCTGGGTGCTATCATGACCAGGTGAGATACGGGGCAATCGCGGCCGTTGCGCTGATGACCGTAGTCGCGACTCACGGTCCTCAGACGGCAAGCTTGCGGCACAGCGAGGCCCGATTCCTCAGGACCCAGAGAGCCAGCGCGACGAGTGAGCCGCCCGGCAGGATGAGCTCGATGGCCAGATAGGGTGCCACCTGACGGATACAGGCGAAGATCTTGGCGATGGGTAGGCTCATGATGCTCTCGTGATTCGTTGCGTTGCTTCGATGAGTAGACGAAGCCGCGTGCCGGAAATCGACCTGGCCCATGAGCCCGGGGGACGAGTAAGTGCCGGGATGGTTGCGTTGACGGTGAGACCTTTTTCGCGGCTCGCGTGTCTATGGAATGTGTCGCCGAAGCTTCTCATCCCCCTGACGCTGTGCGCGGCAGTGGCCTCGGCGGTCTTGCTGCCGGCAGCGGCCGCAGGCCCGCCGCCATTGCTCATACCCGTGGTTCCGGATACCGCCCAGGAGCAGCTGCAGGCGCAGCTCGCCACCCAGCAGGCGCAGGCCCAGGCGCGCCTCGCCGCGGCCCAGGCCCAAATTCAGGCACAGCTCGACGCCAATCAGGCTGGTCTCGAGGGACAGCTCGCTGCCCGACAGGCGGGAACGCAGGCGCAGCTCGATGCTGCGCGCCAGAGGATGATAACGGCGGCCCGGCTCGCGGGACTGTCGCTGCCGATGGCCTGGCCGATGCAGGAGCCATTGCGAGCACCGGCCGGTACGATGCAACTTATCACGCTGACGCCGCGGCTCGGCCGCTACTTCGGTACCGATCACGGCGTGTTGGTGGCACGCGCGCCGGCGCAGGGCGTGCTGAAGCTCCAGGACGGGGATGTCATCCTCTCCATCGGCGGCCGCATTCCGGTGAGCAGCTCCCAGGCGATCCGGATCCTCACGTCCTACGATCCGGGCGAGCAGATCAAGCTGGTCATCCTGCGCGAGCGCCACAGGATCAACATAACGGCCACCATGCCCGCGCCGCCCGCGGGGCCGTGAGTGGTGCCCGAGGCCGGAGTCGAACCGGCACGCTTTTAAGGGCGGCGGATTTTCATCCCGCTGCGGCTTTCGCCGCCCCGCGCGGAGGCACCGCGGGGTTCGTGGGCTGGAGCACGCCTTCACCGTAGCCTTGCGGCCTTAGGTGCCCGCCGTCTGCTCTCTACACCTTCCCCGGAATCCGGGGCTTGGCTCGGCATTAGCTCGAAGCGGCGCGCTTCAGGGCCTCCACCGACTTTGACGGGCTTCACCCAGGGGATTTCTCCCCGGGGGCTCAATGGAAATAGTCTGAGTCCGCTGCGTCTACCAATTCCGCCACTCGGGCACGAGGGCGCAAGTATAGGGGGAGGGGTGGCGCAAGCCTATGGGGTGCGACCTTTCGCCCCGCTCGCGCATCTAAGTACATCGTGAGCCGACTCGCCGATATACCCATACCCGAAGAGCTGGTCGAGCGGGCCCGCACCGGGGATGAGGCGGCGCAGGCGGCGATCTATGGGGCGCTCGGGCCGGCGGTGTTCGCGCTGATTCGACGATTGGTCGAGAACAGGACGGTCGCCGAGGACCTGTTCCAGGACACCATGATGGCCCTGTTCCAGCGCCTCGGGGACTTCCGTGGCGAGGCGCCGCTCGGCGCCTGGCTGCGACAGATCGCGGTCACCCGGTGCCTGATGTACTTGCGCTCGCCCTGGCATCGGGCGCGGCTGCGGATCGAGTCCGAAGAAGACGGCTCGCTGCGCTCCACTTGGCTGCTGGCGGTGCAGGCGCCCTCGGCCGATGCGCTCGACATTGAGCGCGCGCTAGCCAGCCTGAGGCCGGTCACTCGTGCGGTGGTCTGGCTCTTTGAGGTCGAGGGCTACTCGCACCAGGAGATCGCACGGCTGTTTGGCCGCACAGTCAGTTTCTCGAAGTCACAACTCGCACGTGCGCTCGCGCGACTGCGCCAGGATCTTGCGCCGCAGGAGGACCACGAGGCATGCACACCGATCTAGTGGAGAGATTCATCGCTCGTCGTCTGCGCGCACTGGCAGATGACTCGAATGACACGCCCTATGAGTGGGCCGAGTTTCAGCGCCGGCGTCGTGCGCGCTCGACGGCCATGGCACTTATCCGGCGCAATCGCCCCGCGGTGGCGGCAGTTGCCGCGGCAGCTGTGCTGGTCGCGGGCTTTGCCATCGCGAATCTGAGTCACCACCGCACCTCGGCCGTGCCTGCGGCAACCACTGCACGAGTCAATGTGAGCGGCGGTGCTGTGAATGATGGCGCTGAGTCTGTCGCGACACCGGATCGTCCGGCGCAGGAGCAAACCCACGCGCTCGAAGGCTGGCTCGCGAATCTGCCGCGCAATCCGGCAGTCGTCAGAGTCGGCGCGCACGCGGCGGTGACCAGCCTCCAGGATCAGATTGCCGCGTTGGATGACCTGATGAGTGCCGAGCGGGTATCGGGCGCACAGCCGAGCAGGCTCGGCGCGCTCGAGCGGCAGCGGGCGCAGCTCGTCAGCTCGCTCGTGCAGGTCCAGTATGCGGAAATGTTGGCATCGGCGAACCCTTGACTGCCGAAAGAAGTTCTATATGAGAATGCTGATCAAACCCCATGCGACCGTTCTGACGCTCTGCCTTTCGCTTGCGGCGAGTGCCGCGTTTGCAGGCAATGGGCCTGCGGCGCCCCCCGCTCCTTCCGCCCCGCCGCCGCCGGCTGAGTACGCCGTGCCGGCGCCTGCTCCTAACCCTCCAAGCGTTGACGAAGATGCAGTGCGAGCTCAGATGGATGCTGCGCACCGCCAAATGGACGTGGCAAAACGACGCGAAGCAGCGCTGCAAGCCCGGATGGATGCGGCGCGTCGCCGCATGGAGGTAGCGGCGCAACAGCTCGCGGCGCTGTCGGCGCAGATGTACGGTCCGATGATGCAGCGCTTGCAGGTCTTCGGCTTCTCGGGACCGCCACACGCTCTCATCGGCGTGCAGCTCGACCGCTCGAGCGGCACGGCGGGAGCTCGCGTTCGCGAGGTCAGTCCCGGAGGGCCGGCCGAGCGGGCGGGTATCCATACCGGCGATCTGATCGTCGCGGTGAATGGAACTGATGTCCGTGGCAAAGACTCGGCGCGGCGCGTCGTCGAGTTGCTCCGCGGCGTCAAGCCTGGCGACAAGGTCAATCTGAGCATGCTGAGGGACGGCACGACTCTTGAACGTACCGTGACGGCTCGATCGGACTGGGATGATATGTTCCTCGCGCGCCAACTACCTCCTGTGCCGCCGCTGCCGCCACTGAGGGCAAGCCCCCCATGGGTAGGCGCTCCGATGATCATCCGCGGCCCGGTGGCCGACATGGATCTCGCCAGACTCACGCCGGGACTCGGCCGCTACTTCGGAACGGACACCGGCGTGCTGGTGGTGCGCGCGCCGCCCGATGGGGCGCTTGGCCTGAAAGACGGTGATGTCATCCTGTCGATCGATGGGCGCAAGCCGATCGACAGCTCGCAAGTCATTCGCATCCTCGCCTCCTACGACCCTGGGGAGAAGATCTCGATGGAAGTGATGCGGATGCACCGCAAGATCCCGGTCGCGACGACCATGCCGGCGCAGCCCGCCATGCCCCGCCAGGTGTTCATGAGGAGCGGGGGAGCTGTGCTGGGGCCAGGCCCAGTGGTCAGCCTGAGACGAGACGACCGGACGTTTTGACCACGCGACCGAAACACCGAGATGGCGGCAGATCGGGCTGAGCGCGGGCGGCGAGCGATGAGGCGGGTCGATCACCCGCATGGCGGCGGCGGCGGCATCGCCATTACCATTCGCGCGTGCTGCGCACCGACTTCGCCTATGACCTGCCGCCCGAGCTGATCGCACAGGCTCCGCTCCCGGAGCGCTCCGCCGGCCGGATGCTCGTCCTCGACCGGGAGACCGGCGCGATCGCCGACCGGCGGGTGCGCGAGCTACCCGCCTTTCTCGCCCCTGGTGACCTGCTGGTGCTCAACGACACCCGCGTGGTCGCTGCGCGGGTCTTTGGCTCGAAGCCCTCCGGCGGCCGAGTCGAGATCCTTCTTGAGCGAGCCGTCAGCGAGCGCGAGGCGCTCGCCCAGCTGCGCGCGAGCAAGCCCGTCCGGGATGGACTGGAAATTTCGACGCCGGGAGGCATCGTCCAGATTCTCGCGCGACAGGACGACCTCTGGCGGATTCGGCTGCCCGCACCGCCGCTCGATTTCTTCGAGCGCTGGGGCGAGGTGCCGCTTCCCCCTTATATCCAGCGGGCCGCCACCGAGCTCGATCAGGAGCGATACCAGACCATCTTCGCGCGGGAGCGGGGGGCCGTCGCCGCGCCCACGGCCAGTCTGCATTTTGACGTGCCGCTGCTCGCGGAACTCGAGGCGCGCGAAGTGAGTCTTGCCTTCGTTACCCTGCACGTAGGGGCAGGTACATTCCAGCCAGTGCGGGGGGATGACGTCGAGTCACATGTGATGCACGCGGAGCGGGCCGCTGTCGGTGCGGCAACGTGCGAAGCCATCTTGCGGGCGCGCGACGCCGGGCGACGCGTCATCGCTGCCGGGACGACGGTCGTGAGAGCTTTGGAGGCGGCGACCTTGAGCGCGGACGAGCCGGAGGGGTCGTCCGGAGCGTCAGGAGCGCCGCTGCGGCTTGCACCCTGGTCGGGTGAGACGCGACTCTTCATCAAACCGGGCTTCAGGTTCCGGGTGGTCGACGCCCTGCTCACGAATTTCCACCTTCCCGAGTCAACGCTGCTCATGCTGGTGTGCGCTTTCGCCGGGCGCGAGCCGGTGCTGCGTGCGTACCGACATGCGGTGCAGTCGCGGTACCGGTTTTTCAGCTATGGCGATGCCATGTTGGTAACGGACAAGGTGAGCGCATGAGACCGGTCTTCGAGCTGACGGCGACCGACGGCGCGGCCCGCGCCGGCAAGCTGACGACCGCACATGGGGAGGTGCAGACCCCAGCCTTCATGCCGGTGGGCACTTACGGGACGGTGAAGGCGATGACTCCCGAGGAGCTCTACGGCCTCGGCGCCGAGATCGTGCTCGGCAACACCTTTCACCTCATGCTGCGTCCCGGCGTGCAGATCGTCGCCGCCCACGGGGGCCTGCACGAGTTCATGAGCTGGAAACGGCCCATCCTGACCGACTCCGGCGGTTTCCAGGTCTTCAGCCTGAAGAGCCTGCGCCGCATCACGGAAGAGGGGGTGCGCTTCCGCTCGCCGGTGGACGGCAGCGAGGTACGGCTGACGCCCGAGGACTCGGTGGAGGTGCAGCTCGGGTTGCGCTCGGACATCGCCATGGCGCTCGATGACTGCACACCGCATCCGGCCACGGAGGGCGAGGCACGCGAGTCGATGGAGCGCTCCATGCGCTGGGCGGCACGCAGTCACGAGCGGTATCACCGCAATGAGCCTCCGGGCGGTCTCTTCGGGATCGTGCAGGGCGGCATGCACGGGACGCTGCGGCTGGCCTCCCTCGAAGCCCTTCTGCGGCTCGACTGGCCCGGTTTGGCGGTGGGCGGCCTCGCCGTGGGCGAGCCGGAGGAGGAGAGGCTGCGGATCCTCGAGACCGTGGTGCCCCACATGCCCGCCGATCGCCCGCGATACCTCATGGGCGTGGGACGGCCGGAGGACATCATCGCGGCGGTTCTGCGCGGCATCGACATGTTCGATTGCGTGATGCCGACGCGCCACGCCCGCAACGGGCACCTTTTCACCGCGACAGGGGTCATCAACATCCGTAACCGCGTCCACCAATCGGACTTAAGTCCAATCGACCCGGAATGCGACTGCTACACGTGCCGCCACTACACGCGGGCGTACCTGCGGCATCTCGACCGCTGCAACGAGATCCTGGGCTGCCGGCTGAATACCGTTCACAACCTCGCGTTCTACCTGCGCCTGATGCGCTCTCTACGTCAGGCCATCGCCGAGGGCCGGGCGCCCGCCTTTGCCGCGGCCTATCTTGCGCGGCGGGCCGCGGCGGATGCTGTGGCATAATCTCGCCCTTTACTCTCCCGGGCGCCCGACGGCCCATGGAGAGGGGCTTCCCAATGTGGTGATTGCATGAATTCATTGATTCCCCCGGCCTGGGCGGCAGCGGGCGCGCCGGCGTCCACGGGCGGCCAGTTCGCGCCGCTCCTGGTGATGGTGGTCTTCATCGTCATCTTCTATTTCCTGCTGATGCGGCCGCAGCAAAAAAAGACCAAGGAACACCAGGCGCTCATGTCCAAGCTCTCCGTGGGCGATGAGGTGGTGACCAACGGAGGCATGCTGGGGCGCATCACCGACATCGGCGACAGCTTCATTACCCTCGAGGTCGCCGACGGGGTGCGCATCAAGGTGCAGAAGTTCCAGGTAAGCGCCCTGATGCCGAAGGGCACGCTGAAGAGCGCTTGAGACATGCTCGAATACGCCCGCTGGAAGTACATCCTCATTGTCGTAGTGCTGCTGGTGGCGCTGATCTTCGCGCTGCCCAACATCTTTGGCTCGGCGCCCGCGCTGCAGCTTGCCCACAAGGACCATTCGCCGGTCACGGCCGCGGACGCGACCTCGGTCGAGAGCTACCTCAGGCAGCACGGCGTGAAGTTCCAGACGTCCTACATCGAGAACGGCCGGCTGATGGTGCAGTTCGCGGACGTTTCGGACCAACTCCAGGGCCGCGACGCAGCGGATGCGATGCCCAAGAGCGGCTATATTTCTGCTCTCTCCTTCGTGCCGCTCGCGCCCGCGATCTTCCGCGACGTCGGCTTGAAGCCGATGCCGCTCGGCCTCGATCTGCGCGGGGGCCTCGAGCTCCTGTATCAGGTGGACGTCAACAGCGCGGTTACGCAGATGCTGCAGAGCTACTCACAGGACGCCGGCCGGGCGCTCGCAGCGGCAAAGATTCCCGTCCGTAACATCACGTTTGCCGCGGCCAGCGGCAGCGCCGTTCGAAACGCCATCCGCATTGCCTTCGCACCTCAGGCGGATCTCGCCGCTGCGCGGAAGGTGCTCGCCACCCCGTTGCAGGGCCTCACGGTCACGACGCAGAGCGGTTCCGACGGCCCGGAGCTTCTCGCGGCCATGACCGCGGCCCAAATCGCGCAGCGCGAGAACTACGCGATCGAGCAGAACGTCACCACGCTGCGCAATCGAGTCAATCAGCTCGGCGTCTCCGAGCCAGTGGTCACGCGTCAAGGGCTCGATCGGATCGACGTGCAGCTGCCGGGCATCCAGGACCCCGCCGATGCCAAGAATCTCCTCGGCCAAGCGGCGACGCTCGAGTTCCGGATGAATGATACCCAGGCGAACCCGGTCGACGCGGCGCAGAGCGGCAATGTGCCGCTCGGCGACAAGCTCTATACGAACACCGCGACTGGCATGCCCCTGCTGCTGAAGCGCGAGGTGATCGCGACGGGCGACCAGCTCACCAACGCGACCGTCGGCCAGAGCCAGAGCGGCGGCCCGGCGGTCAATGTGACACTCAACAGCAAGGCCGGCGATAACATGCTGCGCACGACGCGGCAGAATGTCGGCAAGCCGATGGGGGTGGTGCTGATCGAGACGAATCAGCAGACCTCGACCGTCGACGGCAAGAAGGTCACGCGCGAAGTCAAGACCGAGAAGGTGATCAACGATGCCACCATCCAGGGCGTCTTCAGCGACCGGTTCGAGATCACGGGCCTGACTATCGGTGAGGCGCACGATCTCGCCATCCTCCTGCGCTCGGGGTCGCTCTCGGCGCCGATCGCGCTCGTCTCCCAGAACGTGATCGGCCCCAGCCTTGGCGCGGAGAATATCCGGATGGGCGTCGCCGCCCTGGTCATCGGCATGGCGGGCGTGCTCATCTTCATGGTGATCTACTACAAGGTCTTCGGCCTGGTCGCGGATCTGGTGCTGATCGCCAACGTGGTGCTGCTGGCGGCGCTCCTTTCCATGATGCACGCATCGCTGTCGCTCCCGGGGATCGCGGGCATCATTCTCACGGTCGGCATCGCGGTGGATGCCAACGTCCTCATCTACGAGCGTATCCGCGAAGAGGTCCGCAAAGGCGTCACGCCCCAGGCGGCCATCCGTGCGGGATTCGAGAAGGCGTTCTCCGCCATCGCGGACTCCAATGTCACGACGATCATCGCGGGTCTCGTGCTCTGGATATTCGGCACCGGAGCGATCCGCGGCTTTGCCATCGTGCTGACGCTCGGCATCATCACGTCCATGTTCACCTCGCTCATGGGCAGCCGCGCGCTCGTCACCCTCATGTACGGCCGCAAGCGCAAAGTCGCCCGGCTGCCGATCTAATCAACCTTCGGCCGGTCTGCTCGCCGATCCTCAGGACTTACTCGTGGAATTCTTCCATCGTCAAACGAACTTCAAGTTCATGGCCACACGGCACGTGTGGTATGGGCTGTCGGCGATCCTCATGATCGCCTCCATCGTGATGCTCTTCACCCGCGGATTGAATTTCGCGATCGACTTCACCGGCGGCGTGAGCGCGCAGGCGACCTTCCCGGTGACCGCGAACCTGGGTGCCGTGCGCCGGCAGCTCGTCGCCTCGGGCTTTCGCGACCCGCAAGTGCAGGAGGTCGGCTCTTCGCGTCAGATTGTGATCCGCCTACCCCCGCTGCCGAAGAGTACCTCACAGGAAACCCTGCACGATCAACTGCAGGCGCTGCTCAAGGTGGTTAACCCGGGAGCCACACTGCAGCAGCTTTCCGTGGTCGGGCCGCAGGTGGGCAGTGAGCTCGAGACGAGCGCCGCCTGGGCGCTCGCCTTTACGCTGCTCCTCATCTTCATTTACATCGCTTTTCGCTTTCACACCTGGCGACTGTCCTTCGGCGCCATCCTCGCCGTGATGCACGATCCGATCCTCGTGCTCGGGTGGTTTGCGGCCTCGCAGACCTCCTTCGATCTGCCCGTGGTCGCGGCCGTCCTCGCCGTTATCGGCTACTCGCTGAACGATACGGTGGTGGTGTTCGATCGGATTCGCGAGCGCTTCGAGGGCAACCGCCGCCTGCCACCGAACGTCGTGCTCGATCAGTCGATCAACCAAACGCTGTCGCGAACCATCATGACCAAGGTTGTGACCTCGATCGTGGTGGTGGCGTTGCTCGTGCTGGGTGGCCCTGCCCTCAAGGGATTCTCCGAGGCACTCCTCATCGGCATCCTGGCGGGCACGTACTCGTCGATCTACATCTCGAGCGCGGTGGCGCTGGAGTGCGGCCTGACGGCTGAGCACATCTTCCCCACGGTAAAGAAAACCGCGGTCGATCACCTACCTTAGTTGGTCGCGGGGGTTGGGGTTTCGGGGGAGGTGCTGCTCGCCCGAGGAAGATCATCATCGCCAGGCAGATCACGGCGCCTGCTATACAGGTGAACCACGGCCACGGCGCCTTGAAGGGGCGGGTCAGATCCGGGCGCTTGTAACGCAGAACCAGCACGCCGGTACAGACGGTGACGAAGGCGGCCAGCGTGCCGAGCGCACCGGCTCACGCTCATCCGGTACGCAGTTCCTCCGGCACGTGCGCTGCGAAAAGCTCGAGTAGTGCTGCGTACACTTTGGGTGTGCCGGCGAGCACATCACCGCCCTGGCGGTACTCGGCGCCCGTCAGTGTGCCGATGTGTCCGCCCGCCTCCTGGATGAGGAGCGTGCCCGCCGCCGTGTCCCAGGGCGAGAGCCCGATTTCCCAGAACCCGTCGATCCTGCCGGCCGCGACATAAGCCAGATCGAGCGCAGCGGCGCCGGGGCGGCGCACTCCCGCGGTGCTCAGCATCGCCGCTTTCAGCATCTCGAGATACGCGTCGATGTAGCGCGTGTTCGCGCGAAAGGGAAAGCCCGTGCCGATGAGGGCGCCCTCCAAAGATCGCTGCTTGCTGACCCGCATGCGGTGATTGTCGAGGTGCGCGCCGCTGCCGCGCGTCGCGGTGAAGAGCTCCTGGTGCATGGGATCGTAGACCACGGCGTGCTCGAGCCGGCCTTTCTGCTGGCAAGCGATCGAGACCGCGAAAGTCGGAAACCCATGCAGGAAGTTGGTCGTGCCGTCGAGCGGGTCGATGATCCAGACGGTGTCGTGCTCGCCGCTGCGGCCGCTCTCCTCGGCGAGCACCGCGTGGTCGGGATAGTGGCGGCGGATGATGCCGATGATCTCCTGCTCCGCGGTACGATCGACCTCGCTGACGAAGTCGTTGCGACCCTTGGAGGTGATGGTGAGCGCCTCAAGGCGGTTGAGGCTGCGCACGATGACTTCGCCGGCGCGGCGCGCGGCGCGGACTGCGATATTGAGAAGCGGGTGCACGGCGCGTAGGGTAGCAGATCGCAATGGATACCTCCGACATCCGCATGGTCCTCGTCGAGCCCTCGCATCCCGGCAACATCGGGGCGGCGGCCCGCGCCATGAAGAACATGGGGCTCGATCAGCTGGTGCTCGTCGGTCCGCGGCAATTTCCCCACAGCGAGGCGATCGCGCGCGCTTCCGGGGCCGACGACGTGCTGGCGAAGGCACGCATCGTCGCGACCGTTGCGGAGGCCGTCGCCGGCTGTGGTTTCATCGTGGCAACGACGTCCCGGGCCCGGGACCAGTATTTTCGCGTGGCGGATGTGCGGGATGCGGCGCAGCGAGTGCTGGCGCAAGCGCGGCTCGGCCCCGCGGCGGTGCTCTTCGGACCGGAGCGGGCGGGCCTCACCAACGAGCAGCTCGAGGCCGCGCACCTGCTGATCCGGATTCCGGCGAGCGACACCTATCCCTCGCTCAACCTCGCGATGGCGGTGCAGCTCGTAGCCTACGAGCTCTTCCTCGCCCGTGGCGTGCGGATCGACACCGCACCAGCCTCCGGTCCGCTCGCCGATCCGGTGGAGATGGAGAAACTGTATGCGCACCTCGCGCAGGTGTTGGAAGAGATCGATTTCCGCGACCGCACGCAGGAGGGCACCCACCTCATGGCGCGGCTGCGCCGATTGCTGCAGCGCGCGGAGCTCGATCGCAACGAGGTCAACATCCTGCGTGGCATCCTGACGGCGATACAGGGCCGCCGGCGACGGGCTGGGCGAGCCGACTCATGAGCGCCTCCGTCCCCACCTATCTCGACTATGCCGCCACGACGCCCGTGGACCCCGCGGTGGCCGAGGCGATGGCCCGCTGCCTGAGCGAAGCCGACGGCCTCGGCAATGCCTCTTCGGTCACGCACCTCTTTGGCCGTCGCGTGGCCGAGCGGATCGAGCAGGCGCGCGCCGAGGTTGCGGCGCTCATCGGGGCTGCGTCCGAGGAGATCGTCTTCACATCCGGCGCCACGGAATCCGACAACCTGGCCATTCTCGGCGCCGCGCGCGCCAATGCGCATCGCGGCCGGCATCTCGTGAGCTCGCGGACCGAGCACAAGGCGGTGCTCGATCCGTTGAAGCGTCTGGAGAAGGAAGGCTTCGCCGTCACCCTGGTATCGCCGGACCGCTCGGGGCGAATCGATCCCAACGTGGTGGCGGCGGCGCTGCGTCCGGACACGATCCTGACATCGATCATGCTCGTCAACAACGAGATCGGGGTGATCCAGGATGTCGCTGCAATCGGCTCCCTCTGCCGGGCGCGCGGCGTGCTCTTCCACAGCGACGCCGCGCAGGCAGTGGGCAAGATCCCGCTCGATGCTCACGCGTTGCCGCTCGACTTCATATCGATCACCGCGCACAAGCTCTACGGACCCAAGGGCATCGGAGCGCTCTACGTGCGGCGGGCCGCCAGAGCGCACCTGCAGCCGATCACCTTCGGGGGCGGTCAGGAAAGGGGGCTGCGGCCCGGAACGCTGCCCACCCATCAGATCGTCGGCTTCGGGGTGGCGTGCGACCTCGCCCGTCGCGGAGTGCCCGCGGAGCACGCGCGGCTCGTTGGCTTGCGGGAGCGTCTCTGGCGAGGTCTTGCCCCACTCGGCGGTGTGCACGCGAACGCCGAGGGTGCGCCCTGTGTGCCCGGAATCCTCAATGTGTCCTTCGAGGGGGTCGAGGGCGAGAGCCTGGTGAGTGGGCTGCGCGAGCTGGCGCTCTCCACGGGCTCCGCGTGCAATTCGGCGTCCGCAGAGCCTTCCTACGTACTGCGTGCGCTCGGCAGAGACCCGCAGCTGGCGCAGAGCTCCTTGCGGTT
The DNA here is from genome assembly GCA_050739095.1 of Steroidobacteraceae bacterium. Classification (GTDB taxonomy): domain Bacteria; phylum Pseudomonadota; class Gammaproteobacteria; order Steroidobacterales; family Steroidobacteraceae; genus 13-2-20CM-66-19. The sequence goes on from JBOIAR010000040.1 coordinate 13,411, forward strand.
GAGCTTCGGGCGGTTCAGTGCCCCGGAGCACATCGATTTCGCGGTGGAAGCCATACATCGGGAGGTCGCGCGGCTGCGTATGCTCTCGCCCGCGTCAGAGGCTCCCAGAGAGCCGGCAGGGGGGTCGGTCGGTCGCGGAGCCACTGCGGAACCGAATGTCGCCCAAGTCGTCGGCGAGGGCGGGGGACCGGGGCAGGAGGCCTGGGTCCGGTTCAGGCTTCGCGTGCAGGAAGGCATCGTGAAGAGCGCACTGTTCAAGGTCTACGGCTGCCCGCACACTCTGGCCGTCGCAGCTTGGGTGGCCGAGCGGCTGCACGGTCGGAGCCGCGCCGACCTCGCGCCGGGAACGCCGGCCGAGTGGGCCGAGACGCTCGCGGTTCCGGTCGAGAAACTCGGACGCCTGCTGGTGGTCGAAGATGCGCTCGCGGACTGTGCCCGGCACTGGCCCGAGCAAGGGTAGAATCGCACTCCATGGCTATCTCGCTGACCGAATCCGCCGCCGATCGCATCAAGACCTTTCTCGCCTCGCGCGGGCATGGCGTTGGGCTCAGGCTCGGCGTGCACAAGACCGGCTGCTCGGGCTTCGCGTACGTCGTGAACTACGCGGATGAGATCCAGGCCGGCGATGTCGTCTTCGAGGACCGCGGCGTGAAGGTTTGCGTCGACCCGGAGAGCCTGCCGCTGATCGACGGGACCACGGTGGACTTCGTCAAGCAAGGCCTCAACGAGGCGTTCCGCTTCCGCAACCCGAACGTCAAAGGCGAGTGCGGCTGCGGGGAAAGCTTCAGCGTGTAGCGGCGGGGGTAGCCCAAAGGGTAAACTGTAGGGCTACGTTTCGACCAGCTACCCCCCGAAAGGACCCCGAATGGCGCTCGAGCGCACCCTCTCCATCGTCAAGCCCGACGGCGTCGGCCGCAATCTCATCGGCGAGGTCTATCGCCGCTTCGAGAAGGCCGGCCTCACCATCATTGCCGCCCGCATGCTGCGTCTCTCCCAGCGCGAGGCCGAGGGCTTCTACGAGGTTCATCGGGAGCGACCCTTTTTCAAGGACCTGGTGCGCTACATGACCTCGGGTCCGGTCGTGGTGCAGGTGCTCGAGGGCGAGGACGCCATCGCGCGCAACCGCGAGATCATGGGCGCCACCGATCCGAAGGAAGCTGCTCCGGGCACCATCCGCGCGGATCTCGCGCTCAGCATCGAGCAGAATGTCGTTCACGGCTCCGACGCGCCGGATACCGCGACCCGGGAAATCGCGTATTTCTTCAGTGCCACGGAGTTGCACCCGCGCGGCTGAGGCCGCGAAAGTCCGCCATGACCTCGCCCGACACAACCGCGACCAATCTGCTGGGCCTGCCGCGCCCGGCGCTGGCGGCGTTCGTGGCGGCGCTCGGCGGCAAGCCCTTCCGCGCGCGCCAGCTCATGAACTGGGTGTACAAGCGCGGTGAGTCGTCGTTCGAGCGCATGACGGACCTTGCGAAGGACTTCCGCGCCCAGCTCTCCGAGGGCGCCTGCATCACCCCGCCGCAGATCGTGACGGCGCAGCAGTCCGCCGACGGCACGCGCAAATGGGTGCTGCGGGCCGACGCCTCGCAGGCCTTCGAGATGGTCTTCATTCCGGAGCCGGACCGCGGCACGCTCTGCATCTCCTCGCAGGTCGGCTGCGCGCTCGACTGCTCGTTCTGCTCGACGGCGCAGCAGGGCTTCAACCGCAATCTGAGCGCGGCCGAGATCGTCGGTCAGGTGTGGCTCGCCAATCGCGAGCTGGCCGGCTCATTTGCTCATGATCCCGAGCGGGAGCGCATTATTACCAACGTGGTGCTCATGGGCATGGGCGAGCCGCTCGCCAACTTCCGCAACGTCGTCCCGGCGCTCGATATCTTCCTCGATGACTTTGGCTTCGATCTCTCCCGCCGGCGCGTGACGTTGTCAACCTCGGGGCTCGTGCCGCAGATCTACAAGCTCGCGGAGCGCAGCAACGTGGCGCTCGCCGTCTCCCTGCACGCGCCCGATGACGAGCTGCGCAACGAGCTCGTGCCTATCAATCGCAAGCATCCGATCGCGGAGCTTCTCGAAGCCTGCTGGCACTACATCGATTCGCGATGCGGCCGCAGCGTCACCTTCGAGTACGTGCTGCTCGCCGGCGTCAACGACTCACCCGCGCAGGCGCGCGCGCTCGCCAAGCGCCTGAGCGGACATCCGGCCAAGGTGAACCTCATCCCCTTCAATCCCTTTCCGGGCACGCGTTATCACCGCTCCCCGCCCGAGGCGGTGCAGCGCTTTCGCGATGAGCTGATCCGCCGGGGCGTGCTGGCCACGGTCCGCCGCACGCGCGGCGACGACATCGATGCTGCCTGCGGACAGCTCGCCGGGCGGGTGATCGACCGCACGATCGTGCGGCTGGGCAGCCGGGTGTTCGGGGTGGCGGTGCAACCATGAGAGTCCGTGGCACGGGTGTCGTTTCCGCCGTCGTGCTTGCCAGCCTCCTGGCGGGCTGCGCGAGTCATCGACAGGCGGTCGAGCAGCGCCACGATGCCGCGGTCTACAACACGGAGCTCGGCATCGCCTTCATGCGCCGCGGCCAGTTCGCGCTCGCGCAGAGCCGGCTCGATAGCGCGCTGAAGGAGAATCCCGACGATCCGGACGTGCACAGCGCGCGCGCGCTGCTCTTCAACCGGTTGGGTGATGCCAAGGAAGCGGACAGCGAGTTCCGCGAGGCGCTGCGACTCGCGCCGAATAATCCCGACTTCCAGAACAACTACGCGGTCTATCTCTGCAGCCACGGCCGGATCGATGAGGGAGTGCGGACCTTCATCGGGGCGGCGCGCAATCCGCTCTACACGACGCCGGAGGTTGCATACGACAACGCGGGCGTCTGCCTGCGCTCCGCGCATCGGGATGTCGAGGCGGTGCAGATGTTCCGGGCCGCGCTCGCGATACGGCCCAACTTCGCGCAGGCCCTGTGGCAGATTGCGGACCTCGACTTCTCCCAGGGCAGGCTCGCGCAGGCGCGCCAGGAGATCGACGCCTTTCTCGCCTCCAACCAGGAGACTCCGGACCTGCTGCTGCTCGCCGTGAAGGTGACGCGCGCGCAGGGCGACCGCCTCGATGCGGAGCTCTACGCGCGCCGGCTGCAGCTCGATTTCCCGGGCTCGGCCCAGGCGCGCGCGCTGGCCGATCTTGGCCACAACCCGGGCTGAGCGCCATGTCGGAAGGCATCGGCGCGCGGCTACGCAGCGCCCGTGAGCGCAGCCGCCTCACTATTCTGCAGGCCGCGGAAAGACTGCACGTCGACGCGGAAGTTCTCGAGGCGCTCGAGGCCGAGAATTTCGCCGCGCTGGGCGCGCCGGTCTATGTCAAGGGACATCTGCGGCATTACGCAGAGCTCGTGGGAGAGCCGGTGGAGGCGCTGTTCGATCTTTATTCGCAGGGCACGCGGGTTCCGCAGCCGGACCTGACACACATCCCGCACCCACTCGAGGATGAGACACGCCGGCTGGTTGCGCCTGCCGTGATCGTGGTGATCGGTTTCGCGGTAGCCGGGGCGGTCTGGTGGGGATTGTCGCTCTCGCACCGGCAGTGGAGCGTGACTGCCGCGCGCCCGGTGCCGGCCGCGGCGCCTTTGCCGCAGCCGGTACCCGTTGCGTCGGCATCGCCGGCGCAGGTGTTGCCCGCGTCCGCCGTCGTTGTGCCGCATGGACAAATCGACGTGGTGCTCACTTACTCGGCAGACTGCTGGACGGAGGTCTACGACGCCACGGGCCGGCGGCTGCTCTATGGCCTTTCCATGGGACCTGCGACCCGCAAGCTCGAGGGGGTACCGCCACTTGACGTCCTCCTGGGGTACGCCAGCGGTGTCACGCTCGAAGTGGGCGGCCGGGCGGCCTCGATTTCGCGCTTCGTGCGGCCCGATCACACCGCGCGATTCCTGATTGCCGGCGACGGCGGCGTGCTCGCCGCACCGCCGAAGAAGGGAGGTTGAGTTGACGGTCGAAGTCCAGCCGATCCGTGGGATGAACGATGTGCTGCCGGCCGAGGTCGGCGCCTGGCAGCGCTTGGAAGCCTGCGTGCGCGAGTTGGTTGCGGAATACGGATACGAGGAGATCCGCGTGCCGCTGGTGGAGCACACGGCGCTCTTCAAGCGCGCGATCGGTGAGTACACCGATGTCGTCGAGAAGGAGATGTACACCTTCGTCGACCAGGGCGGGGAGAGCCTGACCCTGCGCCCGGAGGCGACCGCCGGCATCGTGCGCGCGCTCATCTCGAACGGCATGCTGCGCGGCCACCGGCACAAGCTCTGGTGCTTCGGTCCCATGTTCCGGCACGAGAAGCCGCAGAAGGGCCGTTACCGGCAGTTCAACCAGCTCGACCTGGAGGCGGTAGGCCTTCCCGGCCCCGACGTCGATGCGGAGCTGATCGCGCTCACCGCGCGCCTCTGGCGCCGGCTCGGCATCGAGCGGGTACGTCTCGAGATCAACTCCCTCGGCACGCCGGAGTCGCGGCGCGCCTACCGAGAGAAGCTGAGCGGATACTTCCGCGCGCACGAGAGCGCGCTCGATTCCGACAGCCGGCGGCGGCTCGAGGGCAATCCGCTGCGCATCCTCGACAGCAAGAATCCCGAGATGCGCGCGATCATTGCAGGCGCGCCGCTTCTCCCTGATCATCTCGACCCGGAGTCGCGCGAGCACTTCGAGGCGCTGCGCGCCTCGCTGGAAGCCATCGGCATCCCGTATCGCATCAACCCGCGGCTGGTCCGAGGGCTCGATTACTACAGTCGCACGGTGTTCGAGTGGATTACCGACGCGCTCGGCGCCCAGGATGCGGTCTGCGCCGGCGGCCGCTACGATGGGCTCATCGCCCAGCTGGGCGGTGAGCCGACACCCGGAGTCGGCTTCGCGATGGGAATGGAGCGGGTCGTGGAGCTCCTCGTACAGGCCGGGCAGGTGCCGGCCGCGCGCGCGGCGGACGTCTACCTGGTGGTGAGTGGTGCACGTGCCACGGCCGCTGGGATCACGCTCGTCGAGCGGCTGCGTGACGAGTTGCCGGCGCGGCGATTCGATCTCAATCTGGGTGGCGGCAATTTCAAGGCGCAGTTCCGCCGCGCCGATCGCAGCGGCGCCGCGCTCGCGGTGATTCTGGGGGATGACGAGCTCGCGCGCGGCGTCGCCGCGGTGAAACCTTTGCGCCATGAGGCGGGTCAGAGCGAGTGCCCGCTGCCTGAGCTAGCCGCAGCCATCGAAGCGGCACTCGCCGGCGCCGCGGCGCCGGCACAATAGATTCCTCGAGGAGGGGGTAGTGGACGACTATTTATTGAGCGAACGAGAACAGTGGGAAGCCCTCAAGCGCTGGCTACGCGAGAACGGGCCGGCGATCATGATCGGCGTCGCCATCGCCGCCCTCGGGCTGGGTGGCTATCGCTGGTGGCAGACTCACCAGAACGGCGCGGACCTTGCGGCCGACACCCTGTACCTGCAGATGGAGAACGCCTTCGCGCAGGGGAATCGGACCCAGGCATTCATTTTCCTCGGCGATCTGGAGCGTCAGTATCCCTCCTCTCCCTACGCGGATCAGGCGAAGCTCGCTTCCGCGAGGGCGTTCGTCGAGGACGGCGAGCTGGGGAGGGCGGCGGATGAGCTGCGCAGCGTCATGCAGCATTCCCCCGATTCCATTTTGAGGCTCATTGCAAGGCTGCGACTGGCGCGCGTGCAGATCGCGCAGCATCAGGCGTCGGACGCGCTTGCCACCCTGAGTGGCGCCAACCCCGGCGCTCTGGTGCCGCAGTACGCGGAGGCTCGTGGTGACGCCTACTATGCAATGGGCGACAAGGCCGCCGCCCTGACGCAGTACCGCCTGGCTCAGGTGGCCGGCACGGCTGGCGAGACCGACAGCGGGCTGCTCGCCCTCAAGATTTCCGACCTCGCGGGCGATGCGCACAGCGCGGGGGCCAAAGCCGTTAGGAGCCGTAAATAAATAAAGGTCTCAAGTACTACGGCTGGGAAGAATTAGGTAGTTCCATTCGCCATGAAACCTATTGGGTTGCAACTTGACAGCCTTCATCTCTTCAGCGCTCACCTTGCG
>JBOIAR010000041.1:0-18584 GCA_050739095.1 Steroidobacteraceae bacterium
AGCGGTCGAGGAGGCCTTACAGCAGATCGCGGCACTCTATGCGATCGAAGATCAGATCCGCGAACAGAATTTGAGCGGCGAGACCAAACGGCAACATCGGCTTACCCACAGCAAGCCGCGGGTGGAGCGCTTCTTCGCCTGGATCGATCGGCAATTTGAGCGCCAGGGTCTCCTGCCGAGCAATCCCTTCACTCAGGCACTCGCCTACGCGCGCGAGCGCCGTCTGGGGCTGGAGGTGTTTCTCGATGACCCCGACGTTCCGATGGATACCAACCATCTGGAGCGGGCATTGCGTGTCATTCCAATGGGCAGGCGGAATTGGCTCTTCACCTGGACCGAGCTCGGTGCGCACCACGTCGGCATCGTGCAGAGCCTGCTCACCACCTGCCGTCTGCACGAGATCAACCCGTACGACTACCTGGTCGATGTCCTGCAGCGCGTCGGTCAGCACCCGGCAGCCCGGGTCGCCGAGCTCACCCCGCGGCTCTGGAAGCAGCACTTCGCCGCCGCCCCGCTGCGGTCAGCTTTGCATGCCCTGGCTGCGTAGACCAGACGCCGCGTATTTGCCGGTTACCTTGCGGCTGACCGGGAATCTGCGCAGACTTAGAGGCTGACTCTACTCCCATTCCGTAGTAATCGAGGGTGTCACCTCAGGATAGCATCGGAATGGAAGTGCTTATACGCACTGCTAAAGCGGCCGGATTGTTGCAGGTGGGGCGAACTGGAACAACTGCATGCTTATAAAGTCATTCGGTCTTGATTGGAATCCCGACATCGTCGATTGGGGCGCTATCGGGGCCGGAAATAGAGGCGACTTGGCCGGCGTGATCACCCGAAAGAAAGAGAAGCACCAGATTAACTTTTGGGAGGCAAAGGGTATCTACGTTCTGCATGCAGACTTTAAGGCGGTATACGTCGGAAAGGCACTCGGCATCTATTGGTGCGCGCCTACGTGATCACTTGTCAGATCGCTTTGCCGGTCGTTGGGATATGTTCTCATGGTTCAGTATCTCAAACCCCCGGATTACGAAACGCGATGTAGCCATCCCCGGCCAGCGACAGCTTGGTCCGAGCATCGTTACTTCAACCCTCGAAGCACTTGCAATTCTGATCGCTGATCCAGCCCTCAACCGTAAAAGAGAGGCGTTAGATGGCGCGTATGAAGCCGTTCAGCCACAAGGAGCGAAACCAAAAACAATACGCAGCTACCTCGAGGAACTATTAGACAGGGTTCGGGTCCCCATGGCTGACATCTGAGCTCAACATACATGCCGCGTGCAGACTTGCGCTAACTCCAATCTCGGACGTGAAGGTTGAGGCGCAATCAGGCGATGCAATGAGGTGGTCTTCTACGGATCGATGCGGAGAATACATTGATGAGCGGGACCATTGACCACGCGCGGCGCGTCATTAGGCGTCTGACCCGTGAGATTGACGAGATTGAGAACTACTTCTATGACGTACCAGACAGCGATCCGTGGCAGGTTGCATTCATGCTTGAACGCAAGCGGGATGATATTGTGCGGGGTGCTGTGCTGCAGTTACATACTGCGATCGAAGAATTGTTGAATGGGCTGATTACATGCCGCGTGCTTGGGGTGAAGTCGGAGCACAGAGCAAAACCGCGCGGAGCACCAGCGCGCGCACTGGTTCGGATGCTTAACGGCGGAGGGAGCATTGGCTTCGAGATGAAGCTCAATCTTGCTGTTGCACTTCGGATTCTCACCATTAAGGCTAAAGGTCGACTTGTGGAATTGAATCGAGTGCGAAACAAGTGCAGCCACAATTGGATATTGCGCCGATCGGTGAGACGCGGTAGGAGGCCCGCGCAGAGGAAGCCGCCGCTTCTGGAGTTTCGCGGCAAGGACCTTCACAACGTAACCGTGCTTAAGGAATTTTGTGCGGAATATGGACTGATGCATGCCAAATTGTGGTTGAAGCTCCCATGACGTAGTTGGCAGTTGCGCATTGAAATTCGGGCCTTAGTACCGCCTTAGTACCCCCTGTCATGCCCGTTCCCTCCAAGCTCGAGGGTGCCGGCTCCCGTGCAGAACCGCAATTACGACTACGCCATCATTTTCGATCGTATAGAAGACCCCGAACGGGAACCGTTTCACAAGTGCACGACGAATCGAATCGTGAACCACGGTGTATGCGGCCGGTTGTTCCGCAATAGCTGCTAGCGTAGCCTGCACACGATCAAGAAATTGTCCGCCAAGTCCGGGTTCGTTTGCTTCGTACCACAACGCTGCCTCTAATAGGTCCTGCTCCGCCTCGGGCCGGAGGCAGACCTCTACGGTCACAGGCGGCGGCGCACGTCAGCCAGGACATCGGCCGCCAGCCGGCCGCGGTTCTTATCGACCTCGTAGGCCTTCAGGCGACGATCGAGTTCCGCCTTTTGCTCCGGGGTGACCGGAAGCGCTTTGCGATCCTCAGCGATGCTATCCCATAGGTCTTCGACGAGCTTTATGCGCTCTTCGACCGGAAGCTCTCGCAGATTGGCGTTCATGGGAATATCTCGGTTTCGATCCTATTGAGTCAGCATACCGCCGCACCTGAGCTCGTGCCAAGCCTGCATTTCTGGGCTATTAGCTCATAAATGGCGCTCCTTGCCCGTCAGCGAAAGACGCATAATCGGACGCCATGTGACGGCCAAATTAGACACCGCGCGGCCGCACCGGCGCCGATTTCTATTGCAGCAGGTCAACAAGGTATTTCAAAGCTGCCCGGATGTCTTCGGCCGTAATGTCGTATTCCCGCTGGACCTCCTGAAACGTCATTCCGCCGACGAGACTCCCCACAACCACGGTGACGGGCAGTCGCGTACCGCGAATTATTGGCCTGCCCTTGACGACGGCGGGATCAAGGATGATCCGATCCTGTAGGCTCAACACTTGAGTGCGCCTCTGGCCTGAATTCAAGTTCATCTGACGATGGTACGCCGCCTCAGCCGCGGACATCGAGGCCGAGCTCCAATTGAGCCGTGGGGACACCATGCGGCTTTTTTTGCTTGCGCAACTCATTCACAGGGTCGTTGGAGGGTTCCGACGGCGCGCCACCAGCAGCGACTATCTCGCAGCCGCCTGCGCGCAATCGGTCGAGGTAATCCGCCCAAGCCTGCATCATCTTTCTGCGCTCTGCCAAACGCTCGGCCCGGTTATAGGCTGCCCGGACTTTGTTCCGCTCCGCGTGCGCCATCTGCAATTCGATCACGTCGGGGTGCCAACCGAGTTCATTGAGGCACGTGCAGGCCATGGCTCGAAAGCCGTGTCCTGTCATTTCATCGCGCGCATAGCCGAGGCGTCGTAAGGCGGCATTCACCGTGTTGACGGACATCGGTCTATCCGAGGTGCGAAGCGACGGAAAGACGTATCGGCCCTTCCCGGTCACGCTGCGGAGTTCTCGTAGGATGGTGACCGCCTGAGAGGCCAGCGGAACGATATGCCGCTCCCGCATCTTCATCCGCGCCGCCGGGACGCGCCATTCCGCCGTTTGCAGGTCGATCTCACTCCATTCCGCCGCGCGAAGCTCGTTAGGACGTAGAAAGACGAGAGGGGATAGCTTCAGGGCCATTAGTGTCGCCGGATGTCCTATGTAGTCGTCGATGGCGCGGAGTAGGGCGCCGATCTTCGCGGGCTCCGTGATAGCCGCGCGGTTCTCCACCACGACCGGCGCCAAGGCGCCCCGCAGATCGGACGTGATGTCCCGCGTCGCTCGACCCGTCGCGATGGCGTACCGGAAAATTTGCCCGCAGCGCTGTAGGGCGCGGTGCGCAGTCTCGTTCATCCCCCGGCCCTCGATCGGCCGCAGCACGGCCAAGACCTCAGGCGCCGTGATCTCGGCGATCGGCCGCGATCCCAGCCGAGGGTAGACGAACGAGCCCAGAATCCACCGCGCCTTGGTCATGGTGATCGGCGCTAGCCGTTCCGCCTGCATCGACAGCCATTCCTCGGCAATCACCTTGAAGGTATCCGCCCTGGCGATCTTGACCGTCCGCCGCTGCGCGCTCGGATCGATCCCCCGAGCAAGGAGCTGCCGCGCCTCCTGCAGCTGCTCCCGCGCATGCTGCAGCGTCACATCCGGGTAGACCCCGAGCGAAATCCCACGCTCCCTCCCGTCATATCTGTACTTGAACCGCCACCACCGCGACCCGTTCGGGTTGACCACCATATACAGCCCGCGATCGTCATAGACCTTGTACGCCTTGTCCTTGGGCTTGAGGCTCCGAATTTTCGCATCCGACAACATTGACGCCGCTCCACCAGCCCTTTTGGGGTAACCGGGACTCACACCGACCTGACTTACCCCACTTTTCGCACCTCAGGCGTGTTATCATGCCCTTGGATGGCGGTAGACAGGAGTCGGCTAGCGTCGGTCTGGAAACACTACGATTTCCAGGGTTTCCGCACAATGTTGGGATGTTGGAGGACGGGTTGGGAAGGAGAGGGAAACCTCTCCAGAATGCCCGGGGCCGGACTCGAACCGGCATGGGGTTGCCCCCGAGGGATTTTCTTACCACTACAGCTTTCGCTGCTGCGTGTCGTGGCGTCGATGATCGCGGCGCCTGCGCGCATTTGTGGTCTGGACTTTACCTTCACCCTGCCGCTCGGCCATGTGGCTCGCGCGGTTTAGGTGGGGGCCGTCAAGTCTCTACACTTTCCGCGAAGCGCTCACCGTTCGCGGCTTAGCTCGGTATTGCAGCCACCCTGACGTGCTGCTGGTCCACCGAATTTGACCCCATTCACGCCGGGCGTTTCCGCGCCGGGTGCTCAAGTTTCTCTCAAGTCCCTTGCGTCTACCGATTTCGCCACCCGGGCATTGGGTGCGAGGGGATTCTACCCAAGTTGCGAAGGGGGGGTGCGGCCGGGCCCAGGCCTCCGGGGGAGGGGGTACCACTGATGATAAGCTTGTCGATTGGCCACAGCACCCGTTCGGGGGTCATGTCCGATTTCTGTCTCAAAGGGGAAAACGTGCACCTCTGGCGCGGCGATCATCACGTGCTGCGGGGGGTACGGTTTCAGGTCACGGGAGGGGAGTGCCTGCAGCTCACCGGGGTGAACGGCGCGGGCAAGACGACGCTGCTTCGCACTGCCTGTGGCCTGGCGTACCCGGAGGGAGGGCAGATCACCTGGTGCGGGGAGGACATCCGCAAGGACCTGCGCGCCTTCCACGCGCAGCTCGCCTACCTGGGCCACGAGCCGCCGCTCAAGGCGGAGCTGAGCGCCCGGGAGAACCTCCGCTATTGGGTAGGGGTGCGACGGCAGCTGGCGAGCGACGAGCTCGAACACGCACTGGGACGCGTCGGCGCTGAGCCGTGGGCGGAGCGCCCGGTGCGGACGCTGTCCGCGGGGCAGAAACGCCGGGCTGCGCTTGCGGGACTGACGCTGATGCGGGTACCGCTCTGGCTGCTGGATGAGCCGACCACCAACCTCGATGCCGAAGGTCAGAAGCTCGTCGGCACGCTCATCGATGAGCATTTGCAGGCAGGGGGCATCGCGCTCGCAGCGGTGCATCATGAGCTCGCCGTCTCCGGCACGCAGGCGCTGCGCCGCTTGGAGCTGACACTTGGGTAACTCCGGTGCCATGCACACCGCACTGAGACCGGCATTCGCAACTGCGGGCGCGCCAGGGGAACCGGCCGTGTCCGCTCTCACGGCTGCGCGCCTGGTGCTCGCGCGCGATCTCAGGCTCGCCTTCCGCAAGCCCAGCCAGCTCGTCCAGCCGCTCGCCTTCTTCGCCATCGTCACGACGCTCTTTCCCCTCGGAATCAGCCCGGAGCTGCCGGTTCTCAAGCCGATGGCGGCGGGTGTGGTCTGGGCCGCCGCGCTCCTATCCTCGCTCCTCGCGCTCGAGCTGCTCTTCCGTGAGGATGCGCAGGACGGGACGCTCGAGCAGTATGCGCTGTCCGGCCGCTCGCTCACTTGGCTGCTGTCGGCAAAGACCGCAGCCCACTGGCTGCTCACCGGGGTGCCGCTTGCGTTGATGGCGCCCCTGGCCGGGATGGCGCTCGGAGCGCCCGTCGCGGCCGTGCCGGGTATCATTGCCTCGGTCGCGGTGGGCACCGTGACGCTGAGTCTCATCGGCTCGATCGGCGCAGCGCTCACGCTGGGCATCCGCCGCTCGGGGGCGCTCTTGTCGCTCCTGACCCTGCCGCTGGACATTCCGGTGCTCATTTTTGGGGCGCGCGCCACGGAACTGGCGATCAACGGCGAAGCCTATGGGGTACCGCTGCAGCTGCTGGCGGCGCTCGCCGTGTTTGGCTTGACGCTGGCGCCACTCGCCGCCGCCGCGGCGGTGCGCATCAATCTGGAGTAGGGCTGATAGAAAACGATGGCCTGGACCTGGTTTCACCGACTTGCCTCGCCGCCACACGTCTATCGTATCGCGGGGCGCCTGACGCCCTGGCTGGCGTGGCCGGCGGCCCTCCTCATCGTGGCGGGCCTCATCGGCGGACTGGTTCTCGCACCCCCGGACTATCAGCAGGGGGATGGCTACCGCATCCTATACGTACATGCCCCGAGTGCGTGGATGTCCCTGATGATCTATACCATCATGGCCGTAGCGGCTGGCATCGGCCTCATCTGGCGGATGAAGGTGGCGCACGCGGTGGCCGCGAGCTGCGCGCCGATCGGGGCCTCCTTCACCTTTGCCGCCCTCGTCACCGGGTCGCTGTGGGGCGCGCCTATGTGGGGGACCTACTGGCAGTGGGATCCGAGGTTGACTTCGGAACTCATCCTGCTCTTTCTGTATCTTGGCTACATGGGCCTGCGCTCGGGGTTCGATGACGTGCAGCGGGCCGACCGGATAAGCGCCATGCTGGCGGTGGTGGGTATAGTAAACGTTCCGATAATTCACTATTCCGTCATCTGGTGGAACTCTCTTCATCAGGCGCCCTCCGTGATGAGGCTGGGCAAACCCACCATGCCGCCGTCGATGTTCATTCCACTCCTCATGATGCTGCTCGGATTCACTCTGTTCTTCGGGGCGCTGCTTCTCGTGAGGCTCCGTGGGGAAGTGCTGAGCCGCGAGCGTGCGGCAAGCTGGATTCGCGAGGCGGTGCGGCCGTGATTGCCTTTCTGGATATGGGCGGCTATTGGCCGTATGTCTGGCCGGCGTATGCGCTCACGCTCGCGGTGATGGCGCTCAACATCGTCTGGGCGCGGCGGCTCCTCAAGCGGGCGCGCAAAGAGGCGCTGCGCAGACTGACGATTGGAGGTGCGGAGCGATGACCCCACGACGACGCCGGCTGGTACTGGTACTCGGCATTCTGGCGGGAGTCAGTGTGGCGGGCGCGCTCGCACTCAGCGCTTTCCGCCAGAACGTCACTTTCTACTTCATTCCGAGCCAGGTGGCGCAGGCCAACATCCGGCCCGGCGAGCAGTTCCGCCTGGGCGGTCTCGTGGAGAAGGGGAGTGTGTCGCGCCAGCCCGGCAGCATGGAGATCCACTTCACCGTGACGGACCTCAAGCATCAGATCCCCGTCGTCTATACCGGTGTGCTGCCTGATCTCTTTCGCGAGGGCGCGGGCGTGATCGCGCTCGGCCGGATGCTCCCCGACGGCACCTTCCAGGCCGAGCAGGTGCTCGCCAAGCATGATCAGTACTACCGTCCGCCCGGCATCGGACAGAAGCTCGACATCCGCCACGGTGAGCCCCGCGATGCGGCACTCGAGCAGCCGCCACCAACGGCAAGCGCCGGTCTGCCGCAGGCGGCCGCGGAGCAACCGTAGATGATTCCCGAGCTCGGCGAATTTGCGCTGATTCTCGCGATGCTGCTTGCGGCGCTGCAGGCGTTCTTCGGCATCATGGGCCCGGCCCTCAAGCGCGAGCGTTGGATGGCGGCAGCGCTGCCGGCTGTCACCGGCCAGTGCGTCATGGTCGCGACCGCAATGGGCTGCCTCGTCGCCTCGTTCATCGCCAACGACTTCTCGGTGGCCTACGTCGCGCATAATTCCAACTCCGCGCTGCCGCTTTTCTATCGCGTGGCGGCGGTGTGGGGCGCGCATGCCGGCTCGCTCATCCTCTGGATCTTCCTCCTCGCCTGCTGGTCGGTGGCGGCGGCCGTCGGCACCCAGCGGCTGCCCAAGGCCTTCGCCGCGAGAGTCCTCGGGGTGCTCGGGCTCGTCAGCTTCGGTTTCCTCCTCTACACGCTCGCCACTTCCAACCCGTTCCTGCGCCTCGATCCTCCCTGGCCCGACGGCGCGAGCCTGAATCCCGTCCTCCAGGACCCCGGGCTCGCCGCCCACCCGCCGGTCCTCTACACGGGCTACGTGGGACTCGCGGTGGCCTTCGCCTTCGCGGGCGCGGCGATGCTCGAGGGGCGACTCGACCGGGAGTGGGCCCGCTGGACGCGCCCCTGGACCACCGCCGCCTGGGCGTTCCTGACCTGCGGCATCGCGCTCGGGAGCTGGTGGGCGTACTACACGCTCGGCTGGGGCGGCTTCTGGTTCTGGGACCCGGTGGAGAATGCGTCCTTCATGCCGTGGCTCATGGCCACCGCGCTCATCCACTCGCTCGCGGTGACCGAAAAGCGCGGGCTCTTCAAGAGCTGGACGCTGCTCCTTGCGGTGCTGGCGTTCTCCTTGAGCCTCGTGGGGACCTTCCTCGTGCGCTCGGGCGTACTGGTCTCGGTGCACTCCTTCGCCGCCAGCCCGACGCGCGGCGTTTTCATCCTGGCGTTCCTCATCGTGATGATCGGCAGTGCGCTCGCGCTCTACGCGTGGCGGGCGCCGCAGCTCAAGTCCGAGGCCGGCTTCGAGCTCACCGCGCGCGAGTCGTTCCTCCTTTTCAACAACATCCTGCTCGTGACCGCCTGCGCGACGGTGTTCGCCGGAACGATCGCGCCGCTCATCTCCTCGGCGCTGCATCTCGGCAAGCTCTCCGTCGGGCCGCCATACTTCAACCCGACCTTCCTCCTCTCGATCCTGCCGCTCATCGCGCTCCTCTCGGTGGGCATTCACGCCCGTTGGAAGCGCGGCAATCTGCGGGCTCGCCGGCGGCCGCTCATTCTGGCGCTCATTGCCGCCGCGCTGATCGGCTGCGCGGTGATCTTCGGCTTCTTCACCGGCGGTCGGGTGCTCGCCCCGGTGGGTGTGGCGCTCGGGGCCTGGATCATTCTTTCCTCGCTCATCGAGCCCATCGACCGTCTGCGCCGGCACATCACGATCCCGCGCGCCGTGCTCGGCATGACCCTCGCCCACATCGGACTCGGCATCTTCGTCATCTCCATCACCGCGGTGGAGGGGTTCACCGCCGAGCGCGACGTAGCGCTCGCCCAGGGAGGCGTGGCACAGCTCGGCGCGTACCAGTTTCAATTCGAGGGCGTCAAGCCGATCGAGGGGCCCAACTACAGCGGTGTCGGCGGCACGGTCATCGTGACGCGTAACGGTGCGCCCGTCGCCCTGATGCACCCCGAGAAGCGCGAGTACTGGGTGCAGCAGACGGTGACGACCCATTCCGCAATAAAGATGTACGACGTCAGCAACGTCCTGGTCGCGCTCGGCCAGGACTTGGGCGATGGCCGCTGGAGCCTGCGCTTCCAGGTGAGGCCGCTCGTGACCTTCATCTGGCTCGCAGCCCTCATCATGGCAGCGGGCGGCATGCTCGCGATCTCCGACCGCCGCTACCGGATGGGCGAGTCGCGAGCAGAGCGCCCGGACACGGCGTCCGGGCTGGGAGCACTGCCGCCAGGGATGGCCAGTGGCATGGCCTCAAACGCCTCGCGCGCCATTACCCGGAGTGAGGCCGGATGAGCCGCTTGCGCTTCATCATTCCCCTGGTCATCTTCGGGCTGATCGTGGTGGTGCTCGCGATCGGCATCGAACAGTCGCCGGACAAGAACCTCATTCCTTCGCCCCTCATCGGCAAGCCCGCGCCCGCGTTCTCGCTTCCGAGTCTCACCGATCCGGCTGAGCGGGTCAGCTCCGCACAGCTTCGCGGCCACTGGTACCTCTTCAATGTCTGGGGAACGTGGTGCGTCTCCTGCCGCATGGAGCACCCGATGCTGCTCAAGATCCGGCAGACCGGCGTCCTTCCGATCATCGGGCTCGACTGGCATGACCAGAGAAGCGATGCGCTGTCCTTCCTCAAGTCGCAAGGCGATCCCTACCGGAGGATCGCCGTCGACACCGACGGGAGCGAAGCGATCATGTGGGGCGTGTACGCTGCGCCGGAATCCTTCCTGGTGAATCCGCAAGGCATCGTCGTCTACAAGTGCATCGGCCCGATCACCGAGCAGACGTGGGAGCGACAGATTCTGCCGCGCCTGCCGCTCAGCGAGACATCGGCCGCTGCCGGCGCCGCGGGCTCCGCGTGAAACTGCGCGCCGGCCACATTTTTCCTGCCGCGCTGCTCGCCTCGATTCTGCTCGGGGCGTCGCCAGCGCATGCCATCGCGCCGACGCAGATGCCGACCCGGCAGCTCGAGTCGCGCTATCTCGCGCTCATCCAGGGATTTCGCTGCATGCAGTGTCAGGACGAATCGCTCGCCGACTCGCCGGTGGACCTGGCCGCCGACATGCGCCGGCAGATCCGCGCGATGTTGCTCGCCGGCAAGTCCGACCAGCAGATCCGCGACTTCATGGTCTCGCGCTACGGCTACTTCATCCTCTTCAAGCCGCCTTTCGTCCCGAAGACGGCCTGGCTGTGGTTGGCTCCGGGCGTCGTCCTGCTCGTGGGGGTGGTCGCGGCGCTCACCGTCATCCGCAAGCGCGCGACGCTCGTAGCGACGGATCCGGAAGACAACGACCTGATGGATGTGTAGCGGATGATCGTCTTCATCGTGCTCGCCACGGCGCTGGCCGTGATCTGTATGGCGGTGATCGCCGTGCCGCTCCTCAAGCCCGTGCCGTCGCGCGCCGCGGCGGTGCCCTGGACGGCCCTCGCTGCGGTGGGCGTGCTGGCCGTGGGCTCCGCAGCGCTCTATCCCACCTGGAGCAACTGGTCGTGGCGGCAGTCGCCGGGCGTCGCATCGCCGGAGGGAATGGTCGAGCGGCTGATACACAAGCTCAATGACCACCCCGACAATGTCTCCGGCTGGCTGCTCCTCGGGCGCTCGTACACGCAGCTCGAGGAGTATCCGCTCGCGGCGCGCGCCTATCAGCGGGCGGACCACGTGGCGGGCGGACGTAGCGCCGATGCGCTGGTCGGCGAGGCGAACGTGCTCACGATGATGGACAACTCGGCGCTCGATGGTCAGGCCGGCCGCCTCATCGAGCGGGCGCTCGCTATCGATCCGACCAATCCGCAGGCGCTCTTCTTTGGTGCAGCCATGGCGCTGCGCCGGGGCGAGCTGCCGCTCGCGCGCACGCGCTTCAGCAAGCTCCTCGCTCTTAATCCGCCGGCTCGCATCAAAACGATCCTCGGGCAGGAGATCTCCGCCATCGACCGCAAGCTCGCCGCCGGCGCCTCGGATCCCTCTCCGAAGAAGCCCTGATCCAACGGAAGTTGTAGGAACCTCGCTCTCCGCGCTAGGCTCCAACCAAGGAGCGGTTGCGGGCGGCATGGCTCTTGCTGGGTCCTGACTGCTCGCTGGCCGGGATTTTCCTTAGGAAATCCGTGGGCCGCACATCGATTGCTGCCGCTGTGGTGGCCCGCGAGCCCCGACGAACCCAGCTTGTGTGAGGAGAGTAAGTGATGGCTCAGTTATCAGGTCATGACGGACGCACGGAGGGACGCACGTCCAATCGCGGATTCGCCTCGATGAATCAGGATCGGCAGCGCCAGATCGCCAGTATGGGCGGTAAGGCCGTACCCGATGAGAAACGCAGCTTTTCGCAGAATCGGCGCCTCGCCGCCGAGGCCGGCCGCAAAGGCGGGCAAAGCGTGCCCGGCTCCAAGCGCAGCTTCTCGCAGAATCGCGAGCTGGCCGCGACGGCGGGCCGCAAGGGCGGACAGAGCGTGCCCGATGAGAAGCGCAGCTTCTCGCAGAACCCGGAGCTCGCCGCTGAAGCCGGCCGCAAGGGCGGGCAGGCGAGCCACGGAGGAGGCGGTGGCGATTCCCACCGCGGGGACTCGAGGTCGTAGCGGGGACCCGCTGTAAGGGTCCGAGAGAGTGCCGGCGGCTATCAGGCCGCCCGGTAGCCCGTGGGAGGTCTTGCAAAGATTGCCCTCCCGATTGCAGTTCTTACCGATCCGCTTGCGCCCAAGGTGCGCCCGGCGCCTTGACCCCTGCGCATCCGTGGACTATTTTTGCCCCAGCAGAAACTAGGGGAGCCCCGGCAAGGGGCTGAGAGGCCAATGGCGCCGCTGAGCGGCGCGGCGTGGCGACCCTCCGAACCTGATCCAGTTCATGCTGGCGTAGGAAAGTTCCGTTCGTCCGCTTTCTGACGACGGCTCGCTGGATCTTCCGCGGCGCAACCGCTCGAGGAGTATCCAGATGAGTGCCGTTCCCCTGACCGTCGTCTCCGAGCCGCTCCCGGCTTCCCGCAAGGTATTCGCGGCCGGCCGCGTGCATCCGCAGCTGCGAGTCCCGATGCGCGAGATCACGCTGCATCCTTCAGCGGATGAGCCAGCTCTGATCGTCTACGATTCCTCCGGTCCCTACACCGATCCGGCCTTGGCTGTCGACATCGAGCGGGGGCTCGCGCGACTGCGCGAGCCGTGGATCCTGGCGCGCGGGGACGTGGCGGGCGGCGAGGGCCGGCCGGTGCGCCCGGAAGACAACGGCCTCGCGGCGGGGAGCGCGGCCGCTGCCGTATTTCCGCTGAGCCACCGCCCGCTCAAGGCCCGCGGCGCCGCCGCCGTCACCCAACTCGCCTATGCCCGCGCAGGCATCGTGACTGCGGAGATGGAGTTCATCGCCATTCGTGAGAACTCCGGGCGCGAGCAGCGCCGCGCCGCCGGTGTGCGCGATGGCAACTCCTGGGGCGCCGCCATTCCGGAGCTCGTCACGCCGGAGTTCGTGCGCGCCGAGGTGGCCGCCGGGCGCGCCATCATTCCGGCCAACATCAACCACCCGGAGTCGGAGCCGATGATCATCGGCCGCAACTTCCTGGTGAAGATCAACGCCAACATCGGCAACTCCGCCGTCACCTCCTCGACCGCCGAGGAGGTGGACAAGATGGTCTGGGCCATCCGCTGGGGAGCGGACACGGTGATGGACCTCTCCACCGGACGCAACATCCACACCATCCGCGAGTGGATCCTGCGCAACTCGCCCGTGCCGATCGGCACGGTGCCGATCTACCAGGCGCTCGAGAAGGTGGGCGGCATTGCCGAGGCGCTCACCTGGGAAGTGTTCCGTGACACGCTGATCGAGCAGGCGGAGCAGGGCGTCGACTACTTCACCATCCACGCGGGCGTGCGACTGCACTACGTGCCGCTCACCGTCAACCGCGTGACCGGCATCGTCTCCCGCGGCGGCTCGATCATGGCGAAGTGGTGCCTCGCGCACCATCGCGAGAGCTTCCTTTACGAGCATTTCGAGGAGATCTGCGAGATCTGCCGCGCCTACGACGTCAGCTTCTCCCTCGGTGACGGCCTGCGCCCGGGCTCCATCGCGGACGCCAACGACGCCGCGCAGTTCGCCGAGCTCGAGACCCTCGGCGAGCTCACGCGCATCGCCTGGAAGCGCGACTGTCAGGTGATGATCGAAGGTCCCGGCCACGTGCCGATGCACAAGATCAAGGAGAACATGGACAAGCAGCTCGCCACCTGCGGCGAGGCACCGTTCTACACCCTGGGTCCGCTCACCACCGATATCGCCCCCGGCTACGATCACATCACCTCGGCCATCGGGGCGGCGATGATCGGCTGGTACGGCACCGCCATGCTCTGCTACGTCACGCCGAAGGAGCATCTCGGGCTTCCCGACCGCAACGACGTCAAAACGGGCGTCATCACCTACAAGATCGCCGCGCATGCGGCCGACCTCGCCAAGGGCCACCCCGGCGCGCGCGAGCGCGACGATGCGCTGTCGCGCGCGAGATTCGATTTTCGCTGGGAGGATCAATTCAACCTCTCGCTGGACCCTGACACTGCGTGCGCCTTCCACGACGCGACCCTGCCGAAGGAAGCCCACAAGGTGGCGCATTTCTGCTCGATGTGCGGGCCGAAGTTCTGCTCCATGCGCATCTCCCACGAGGTGCGCGCGGAGGCCCGGCAGCAGGGCATGCAGGAGATGGCGGAGAAATTCCGCGCCGCCGGCAGTGAGCTCTACGTGCCCGCCGGCGAGTCGGCGAGTTGAGTCATGCGTGCCACGGTTCTCGGCGCGGGTGTGGCGGGGCTCGCCTGCGCGCTGGAGCTCGCCGAGCGCGGCGTCACCGTGCAGGTGCTCGAGCGCGGCGAGCGCTTGGGTGCGGGCTGCTGCTCCTGGTACGCGGGCGGCATGCTCGCTCCCTGGTGCGAGCGCGAGAGTGCCGAGCCTCTGGTGGCGGCGCTCGGCGCGCAGAGCCTCAGCTGGTGGCCGGCGAGGTTTGCGGGCACGGCGCTCAAGGGAAGTCTGGTCGTGGCTCATGGGCGCGATGCCGGGGAGCTCAAGCAGTTTGCGCGGCGGACGGAGCGCCACGAATGGCTCGATGCCGAGGGTATCGGGGCGTTGGAGCCTGACCTCGCCGGCCGTTTCCGCCAGGCGCTCTACTTCCGCGAGGAGGGGCACCTGGATCCCCGCGCTGCCCTCAACGCCCTCGCCGGGCGACTCGCCGAGCTCGGCGCCTCGATCCGCTTCGGGGTAGCGGCGCCGGCGCAGAGCGAGCGGGCGGCTCGAGGCGCTGACACCGTGATCGACTGCAGGGGTCTCGCGGCGCGCGATGCGCTCCCGGATCTACGCGGCGTCAAGGGCGAGATGTTGATCGTGCGCCTCCCCGAGATCAGCCTGTCGCGACCGGTGCGGGTGCTGCACCCGCGCGTACCCGTGTACATCGTGCCGCGAGGCGAGGGGCATTACATGATCGGCGCGACCGTGATCGAGAGCGATCAGCCGACACGCATCACGGCGCGCTCGATGCTCGAGCTGCTGAGCGCGGCCTACGCCCTGCACCCGGCGTTCGGCGAGGCAGAGATCGTCGAGATCGGCACCGGCGTGCGACCCGCCTTTCCCGACAACTTGCCGCGGGTGTGCCGGGTCGGCGGCACGATCCACGTGAACGGGCTTTATCGCCACGGCTTCTTGCTGGCGCCGGCGCTGGCGCGGCAGGCGGCGCAGCTCGCGCTCGGGGGCGCTCATTCCATCGAGGTGAGGCATGCGGATTCTCATCAACGGCGCCTCGCGTGAGGTGCGGGCGGCGGATCTCTCGGCCGCGCTGGCGGAGCTCGGCTATGGCGGCGCAGTGGTCGCCACCGCGCTCAACGGCGAGTTCGTGCCGGCCGCCGACCGGCAGGCTGCCCGCCTCGCCGCGGGCGATGAGCTCGAGGTACTGGCGCCGATGCAGGGCGGTTAGGTTGGGGTAGAGTCATGTTGAGACTGTATGAAACGGAGCTGCGCTCGCGATTGCTGCTCGGCACCGCGCGTTACCCATCGCCCTCGGTTCTCACGCAGGCCGTCAAAGCGAGCGGCGCGCAGGTCGTCACCGTATCGCTCCGGCGGGAATCCGCGGGAGAGCGGGCCGGACAGGGGTTCTGGTCGATCATCCGTGATCTTGGCGTGCGGGTGCTACCCAACACCGCGGGCTGTCATTCGGTCCAGGAGGCCGTCACCACGGCACACATGGGGCGTGAGGTCTTCGGTACATCCTGGGTGAAGCTCGAGGTGATCGGTGAGGACGATACGCTGCAGCCGGATGTGATTGGCCTCGTCGAGGCGGCGCGGCTCCTCTGCCAAGAAGGCTTCGAGGTCTTCCCCTACACGACCGAGGATCTCATCGTCGCGGAGCGGCTGCTCGAGGCCGGCTGCCGCACGCTGATGCCCTGGGGCTCGCCGATCGGCTCCGGGCGCGGGCTCAACAATCTCTTCGGCCTGAAGGCGCTGCGCGCCCGCTTTCCCGAGGTGCCGATGGTGGTCGACGCCGGCATCGGCGTGCCCTCGCACGCCGCGCAGGCGCTCGAGCTCGGGTTCGACGCGGTCCTCATCAACACCGCCGTCTCGCGGGCGCGCGATCCGGTCGGCATGGCGGGTGCATTCGCGCAGGCGGTGGCAGCGGGCAGGGCGGCATACGAGGCCGGGCCCATGGAGCCACGCGACCTCGCCGCGCCTTCGACCCCGGTCGTCGGCAAGGCGTTCCTCGGGTGAAGCTCCCGCGCGTCTATCCGATCGTGGACGGGGCGGCGTGGATACGCCGCCTGCTGCCCGCCGGCGCGCGCCTCGTGCAGCTACGCATCAAGGAGCGCGCTGCCGAGGAGCTGAGAGCCGAGATCCGCGAGTCCAAGGATCTGTGCGCACGCGCCGGCGCGCTGCTCGTCGTCAACGATCACTGGCAGCTCGCGCTCGAGGAAGGCTGCGATTTCGTTCATCTGGGTCAGGGCGACCTCGACACCGCGGACGTGCCCGCGCTGCGGCGCGCCGGTGTCCGCATCGGCATCAGCACGCACGATGACTCCGAGCTCGCGCGTGCGCTCGGGCTCGAGCCGGATTACGTGGCGTTGGGACCCATCTACCCGACCCTCCTCAAGGTCATGGCATTCGCGCCGCAGGGTCTCGATCGTATCGGCGAGTGGAAGCGGCGCATTGGCGCCCTGCCGCTCGTCGCCATCGGCGGCATCACCCTCGAGCGCCTGCCGGGCGTGCTGGCGGCGGGGGCCGACTCAGCGGCGGTGGTGACGGATATCGTCAGGCATCCGGAGCCGGAAAAGCGGATGCTGAGCTGGGTCAGCCAGGCCGCATTGGCATGAGCAATCGCTACGCCCGACAGATGGTGTTGCCCGAAGTTGGCGCGCAAGGGCAGGCGCGCCTCGGGGCCGCCGCGGCACTCATCGTGGGCGCCGGCGGGCTCGGCTGCCCGGTGTTGCAGTATCTTGCCGCCGCAGGCGTCGGGCGCCTCCTCATCGTCGACCCCGACCGCGTCGATGAATCCAACCTGCACCGCCAGCCGCTTTACCGCATGAGCGATCTCGGTGAGCCGAAGGCGCAGGCAGCAGCGGCCGCCGTGCGCCTCCTCAACCCCCAGATCGCGGTCGAGGACTTCCCCGAGCGGCTGACTCCGGCCAATGCCGCCGGATGGATCGCGCGAGCCGACATCATGGTCGATGCCGCAGACAGCCTCGCGCTGACCTACATGCTGAGCGATGAGTGTCTCGAGCAAGGCAAGCCCCTCGTGAGTGCCTCGGCGCTGGGGCTCTCGGGGTACGTGGGCGCCTTTTGCGGCGGAGCGCCCAGCTACCGCGCGGTGTTCCCCGAGATGCCGCGCCAGGCCGGCTCCTGCGCGCAGTCGGGCGTCCTCGGTACCGCCGTCGGCGTCATGGGTGCGCTGCAGGCTCATCTGACTCTCGCCATCCTCCTTAAGCTCACACCGACCGTGCTCGGCCAGCTCGTCAGCGTCGACTTTCGCACGCTGCGCTTCAGCGGCTTCTCGTTCGCCAAGGCGCGTGAGCCACCGGAGCCCGCGCTGCGCTTCATCGCTCCGGAGGAGGTGACCGCGGCCGACCTCGTGGTCGATCTGCGCAGTTTGACCGAAGCGCCGGTGTCGCCATTTCCCGGTGCGCTGCGCATCGGTGTGGAGGAAGTCGAGAAAACAGGGCTGGCGGATGCCGCCGCCTCGCGCGTGGTGCTCTGTTGCCGGTCCGGCGTTCGCGCCTGGCGTGCCGCCGAGGCGCTACGGCGCGCAGGCCATGCGGACCTCGCCCTGATTGCGCTCGGAGACTGACCGTTGAGCCGGCCCGCCGTCCTCGTCATCGCCGGGTCCGACTCGAGCGGCGGCGCGGGAATCGTGCGCGATCTGCGGACGCTGGCGGACTTCGGCGTCGAAGCGCTCTGCGCGATCACCGCGGTGACGGCGCAGACGCACGAGCACGTGCTGAGCGTACATCATGTGCCGCAGGAGATCGTGCGCGCGCAGATCCATTCCGCCCTCGAATCCCGCGCCATTGCCGCCATCAAGATCGGCATGCTGGGCACCCGCGAGACGGTGAATGCCGTCGCCGACTGCCTGGCACGACATGCGACCCTGCCCGTCGTCCTCGATCCGGTGTTGCTGTCCTCCTCCGGAGGCGCGCTGCTCGATGAGGAAGGTCGCGAGGCGATGCGCGCCAGACTCTTCCCCGTGGCGACGGTCCTGACACCAAACATCCCGGAGGCGGCGAGTCTCTGCGGCACCGGCCCCGCGACCAGCCCCGCGGCGCTCATCGCGCAGGCCCGGACGCTGCGCTCGACAGGCGTGCGCGCGGTGCTCCTCAAGGGCGGGCACGCGGACGGTGATGAAGCGGCCGACCTGCTGCTCACCGAGCCGGACGAGCCGCAATGGCTTTCCGCGCCGCGGCTCGAGGCTCGATGCCGCGGCACCGGGTGTGCGCTCGCGTCCGCGATAGCCGCGGATCTCGCCAGCGGCGCATCCGTGGAGGCGGCCTGCCGCAACGCGAAGCGCTACGTCCTTTCCATGCTGTCGGAACACGCTTCCTGATGAGGGCGGCGGCGCCAGCGGGAAGTTGCGCAGCGCTGCCGTTTCGCTATAGTGCAGCGACCGACTTCAACCAGGCGGCGCCGCGGCCGGCCAGGTGG
>JBOIAR010000042.1:0-15340 GCA_050739095.1 Steroidobacteraceae bacterium
TGCACTTGCTGGGGCCGCCGAAGCCGGTTCCATACAACTCGGAGTCACTCAATGGATCGGCTGCCACATCATTGCTTTCGCCGCCGGTGCAGGTATTTTCCCAGTATCGGTAAGTGATCCGGCCGCTCATCACATCGCTAGCGACCGAATGGCCGCCACTGTCCTGCATGGGACCGTGTACCCAGAAAGGACGCTGATTGTCGGTGGTGACGCCGTAGTACTGACCCGTCGGCTGGTTGTTCCATGAACTCCAGCTTCGGGCACCATCCACGCTCACGATCGTTCCCTGATCGCTGCTCAATACCATGCGATCTGGATCGTTGGGGTTGACCCACAATTCATGATAGTCGTCGCCACCGGGCGCCCCTTTGATTGCGTCGAAGCTTCTGCCGCCGTCGGTGGAACGGTACGTCGAAGTATTCATCACGAACAATTCATTTTCATCCTTCGGATCTACTGTCACCCGATCGAAGTACCAGCCCCGCCCCCAGATACGGGCTTCGCTGTCCATCAGCTTCCAGGTGACGCCCGCGTCATCGGAACGGTACAGCCCGCCCTTTTTGGCATCGACGATTGCATACACGCGATTCGGATCGCTGGGCGCCACCTCGATACCGATTTTGCCCACTCCCTGCGTCGGCAGCCCTTGCGTCAATTGCTTCCAAGTTGTGCCGCCATCCGTGGATTTGTAGACGCCGGCCCCCGGACCGTTCGAAGGCGGATACACGTTCCAGGGCGGACGGCGGGTCGCCCAGAGCGTCGCGTAGACGATCTGCGCGTTATCCGCAGCAAATGCCAAATCGATGGCCCCGACGTTGGCGCCCTTGTATAGCACCTTCTGCCAGGTGCGGCCGCCATCCAGTGAACGGTACACGCCACGTTCGGGATTGGCTGCATAAAGATTGCCGAGCACAGCCACGAAAACCCGATTCGGGTTGCGCGGATCTACGATGACCGCGCCGATGTGCACGCTCTTGTCCAGGCCGATGTGTGTCCAGGTCTTGCCCGCATCGGTGGACTTGTACACGCCATTGCCATAGGAAACCTCTGACCGCGAATCGGCCTCTCCAGTGCCCACATAGACGATATTGGGATCGGAAGCTGCCACCGCGATTGCGCCTATAGAGGCAATCGGCTCGTCGTCGAATATCGGCTTCCAGTTCCACCCCGCATCTACGGTCTTCCATACCCCCCCGTCCACCGCCCCAAAGTAAAAGACATTGGGCTGGCTGGGAACACCCGCCACTGCCACCGATCGGCCAGCCCGATACGGCCCAATGTTCCGCCAATGCATCCCGGAAAAAAGCGCGGGATTGATCGGCCTCGCATAGAGCGGGTTCGCGTTGGACAAAATACCCAGCAAGGCAGCAGCGAATCCATATACCAACGGCCGTCGCACATGAACTGCGTTATAGGTATTGAAAGTCACGGTGAATTGCCCTCTGGGGTCGTGCCTGAATGGAATTTAGCCGGAATTTGCTCTGCGGCCGCGGACATTTTGGATGGTTGATTCGATTCCGAACCCACAACGGCCTCAAGTGCCGGCACACGCGGCAAATATTGCGTGCCAGCGAGCTACTGAACTGGAATAGATTGCGTGGCGTGGACATCCCGCCGATTAGGCCTATTACCCGAGGCTGACACCATCGCCGTGTGCACACGCTCCGGACGGAAAGGCGTCTGCCGCAGGCGGACACCGATCGCATCGAATACTGCATTGCCAATCACGGCCGCGGTCGGACAGGTCGAGGGCTCGCCCGCCCCGAGCGAGGGATATTCCGGCGAGTTATTCACTAGCACGACCTCGATGCTGTCCGGAATCTCCGCGAAGCGCAGGATCGGATAGCCCGCCCAGTCCCGGCTCGTGACGTGGGCCCGATCGAACGTGACCTCCTCGTGCAGCGTGCGACTCAGGGACTGGATGACGTTGCCTTCGACCTGATTGCGCACGCCATCCGGACTGACGACCAGGCCGCAGTCGTGCGCGACCACCACGCGCTCAACCCGGATCGCCCCTCGTTTCGGGTCGACCGATACGTCGGCGATAGTCGCCACCCGAGCGCCGTCGCGATTCACCCAGGCGATGCCGCGCCCCCTCGCGACCTGCCCCTGCCGGGTGCCCTGACCCGCGGCTGCCGGACGGCTCCTCCAGCCGTACCGATCGGCAGCGGCCTTCAGGACGGCGAGAGCACGCGGGTCCTCCACATGACTCGTGCGAAACGCCAGCGGATCCTGACGGGCGGCTGCGGCGAGCTCATCGATGAACGATTCCATAGCGAATGTCGTCTCGAACTGCCCCGGAGAGCGCAGCCAGGCGGTCAGCAGCCCGACCCGCCCCTCGCAGTGGCCCCTCACGTCGGCATTCGGGAAGGTGTACGCATAGGTGATCGACGGATCGCCGAGACCGGTCTCGCCGCACACTGCTGGATTGCCGATGAGCGCGGCGGCGATCAGATGCGTATCGCCGAGTGTGGGAACCCAGACGTGGTGCCGCCACGCGACGACTCGGCCTCGCGCGTCGAGGCCGCCGCTGAGATCCTGCACGATCGGCGGACCTTTCGGCTCCCAGCCATGTTCGTCCCAGCGCATCCACTGCACCCTTACGGGCCGCCGGACGATCTGGGACATGATGGCCGCGTCTGCGACTACGTGATCGAGCCCGTTACGGCCGTAGCCACCCGATGCCTCACACCAACGCAACTCCAGCCTCTCGAGAGGCATGCCGAGCACCTTCGCGATATCGCGCCGTGTCTCGTGCGGCATCTGCGTGCCCGACCATAGGATGGCCCGATCGGCCTTCACATCGGCCACTGCGCAAGAGGGCCCGATGGAGCCGTGCATTTGATACGGCGTCCGGTACGTGGCCTTAAGCGTTCGAGCCGCACGCCCGAGCGCCGTATCGACCGAGCCATGGTTCGCAACCACTATGTCGCGCCCTGAAGCCCGTCGAACCGTTTGCCAAATCTGATCCATCTCGGGCAAGCCGTTCCAGTCCGACCATTTGGCCTGTCCAGCGTCAGGGCCGGAAGGGTGGAGCGTCGAGCCGAGCTTCGCGGCCGCCTGGATCGCCGCCCATTCCGTCTTGGCCACCACCCCGAGGAAATCCTCGCGACGAACTGTGCGAACGAAGCCGGGAATGCTCCGCAACCCGGACTCGTCCACGTCGCGCAAGTGCGCGCCGACTCCATATGGACGCACTACCCGACCATGAAGCATGCCCGGCACGCGTACATCCTGAACGTACGTGAAGGCGCCGGTTACCTTGGCTGGAATATCCTTACGCGGGACCGAGCGACCCACAACCGTGTAAGTGCGGGGATCCTTGGTGCGTGCCCGAGGCGCAACCTTCATGGCGAAGCGCTTCCCGCTGGCGCCGATATTGAAATTCAAGCGCCGGCCGTCGACGAGCTCACCGTACGTGATCCTCCGATCGGGCACGCCGCTGACCTCGACGATGCCCTCGCGTGCGATCAGCCGGTCGGCGGGAACCTTGAAATGCTTGGCTGCAAGATCGAGCAGCACCGCCCTACCAGCGGCCGCGGCGTGGCGGATCTGCGGTCCAGCCATACGAATCGCAAGGCTGCCGTAACTCGGTCCCTGATCCACTGTCTCCGTGGTCGTACCCATGACCACATCCAGACGCTCCACCGGAAAATCCAGCTCCTCGGCAGCGATCTGGGCGAGCGCGGTCTGCGTCCCAGTGCCGGTGTCCACCTTCCCCGTGAAGAGCGTCGCCCGATTTTCGGGATGTACCGCGAGCCACGCATATAGCCGTCCCGCGGGAGGCGCCCCGAAGGGACCTGTCTCATCGGCCGCTGCGATCAGGGCCTCGGCGCGTCCAAGCAGGCTGAAGGCGATCACGAGCCCGCCGGAGGTCTTAAGGAACCCTCGCCTGGTGAGCTCTAGCCGTTCGCGCGTGTCGAGCTCGCTCATGAGCCACTCCCCATTTTTGCGGCGCGCTCGATCGCGCGCACGATCCGCATGTGCGTTCCGCAACGGCACAGGTTGCCGTTCAGCGCTCGCTTGATCTCATCCCGCGTGGGATCGGGCTTGCGGCTCAGCAGGGCGTGAGCCGACATGATCATGCCGCCGATGCAATAGCCGCACTGTGCAGCCTGCTCGTCAATGAACGCCTGCTGCAGGGGGCCTGGATGCTCGAGGGTGCCGAGTCCCTCCAGAGTCGTGATGTGGCCGCTGCCAACAGCGGAGACAGGCGTGACGCAGGAGCGGATGGCGTTCCTGTCCAGCACCACCGTGCATGCGCCACACTGCGCAAGTCCGCATCCGAACTTCGGGCCGCGCAGCCCGAGACCGTCCCGGAGGGCGTACAGGAGCATGCTGTCGGGCTCGGCCGAGACTTTGCAATCTCGGCCATTCACGTGGAGCGTTAGGCTTTGCACCATAGAAAGTCTCCCAGTCACGGCGAGCGCGACGCCACCTTCTGCGCCTTGACGAACTTCAGAGTCATACGGTCGGATTCGCCGATCGCCAGGTATTTGGCGCGGTCCTTCTGGCCCAGCGCCAACGTCGGCGGCAGCGTCCACACACCCTTCGGATAGTTCTTGGTGTCCTTCGGATTGGCGTTGATCTCGGACTTTGCAACCAGCCGGAACCCCGCCTCGCGAGCGAGCTCAATCACGAAGTCCTCGGAGACGTAGCCGGTCTTCACCCAGTCCGCCCGCGTGGTGCCGGGAGCCGCGCGGTGCTCCACCAGACCGAGCACTCCGCCAGGCTTGAGCGCGCGATACATGGCCGCAAACATCTTTTTCGCGTAACCGCCCGCCAACCAGTTGTGGACGTTGCGGAAGGTGAGCACCAGATCCACGCTGTCGGGTGGGGCGATCCGCCAGTGACCAGGCGGCCCCACCTCGGTCACGATCACGCGGTCGTAGTACTGCGGCGCCGCGGCGAGCTTGTCGTGGAATGCGGCGTCGCGGAACGGCGGCTGGATGGCCGCGTAATACTTCCCGTGCGCGCGCACGTAAGGCGCCAGGATTTCGGTCCACCAGCCGCCGGCGGGCCAGATCTCTACGACACTCATGTCCGGCTTGAGGCCGAAGAATTCCAGGCCTTCCAGCGGATGCCGATAACGGTCGCGGGCCTTGAACGCCGGGGTGCGTTGTGGCCCGGCGATAACCTCGGCGAGCGTGGATGACGTCGGTGATGGCGCCGCGCGCGCCACACAGGCCAGCGCGAGCAACGCGACCGCGGCAACGGTACGGATACGTTTCATCTGAGTAACCCCCTTGGGAACATGCGGGCAGCCCTCTTCGTCCACAACGACCGGCACTCGGAAGAGTCGCGGGCCGCGGTTGTGTGATCGCCCATCACCGGGCCGCGGCGACATCCTAGCAGGGCTTGATCGAGGCGGTGCGGGAGAAATTCACCGACGCGGATGTGCGGCTCGAGACGCGCTATGCAGGTCCGGCGTGCGGCCTGCGCAGCGAGGGCACGCTGGAAGCTATCCGGCTGTGAGACTTTCCAGTTCGCGTCGAATGAGTTTGGCTTCCGCAACGGAATTCGCAAGGGCGATGGCACGGTTTAGCGCATCGCGAGCTTCACCGAGCCTATTCAGTTCCTTAAGCAGCGCGCCACGCAACCCATGCAAATAGAAGTAAGCACCCAGCTCGCTTTTTAACGGGTCGATCATCTCCAGTGCAGCCTCAGGGCCTTGCAGCTTCCAAACTGCCACGGCTCGATTGAGCGTCACCACGGGTGATGGCTGCAGCGCTTCGAGCGCCTGATACAGCGAGTCGATCTCTTTCCACAACGTGTCTTCGGGTCCGGTCGCGCGGGCCTGGAGCGCAGCAATAGCCGCCTGGAGTTGGTAAGGACCCGGGGTTTGGTAGACGGAGGCTCTTTCCAGTAACAGCCGCCCTTCATCAATGAGCGTCCGGTTCCAGCGGCTCCGATCCTGCTCATCGAGCAATACAATCTCCCCATTCGCGTCGAAGCGTGCCGGCGCGCGGGACTGCTGCAGCAGCATCAGAGCCAGAAGTCCGAAGACCTCCGGATCGGTTGGGAAAAGGCTCAACAGCAGTCGCCCCAAGCGAATGGCTTCGTCCGCAAGCGCTTCGCGCGCCGCAGCGGTGTCCGGAGTGCTGCCGTAGCCCTCATTGAAGATGAGATAGATCATCGTCGAAACTGCCGCGAGTCGCGTGCGCCGCTCCGCGGCGCTCGGTGCGTCAAATTCGACGCCAACCTCCGCAAGCGCGCGCTTGGCGCGGGTTATCCGCTGCTCCATCGCAGCGGAAGACACTAAGAATGCTTTGGCAATCTGCTCGACCGTGAGCCCAGACACGATGCGAAGTGCGAGGGCAATTTGCTGGGTGGCGGGCAAGGTGGGGTGCCCGCACACGAACAACAGCCGCAGGATGTCGTCTCCATAGTGACTCTCGTCGAGGCGTTCCGGAGTCAGGTCGTCGCGGGCGTCCGTGAGGGCATCAGCGTCAGGTAAGGGGCCGATGGAGCGGGTACGGCGCTTAGTGTCCAGGGCGGCATTGCGCCCGACCATGATAAGCCACGCTGCCGGGTCCCGCGGCGGGCCTTTATGCGGCCAGGTCTGCAGAGCCCGAAGGCAGGCTTCCTGAAAAGCCTCCTCAGCGGTGTCCAAATCACGGAAGTACCGCAGCAGGGCTGCAATGGCCTTCGGTCGGGCCCCTAAAATCGCCACATCCACGTGCGCCGGATCGTGCATCTGGTGTCAAGGACGATGGATTACACTCCCAACCGACAGGATGCAAATATATTTCCTTGCCATTGTGAGGGGATACCCGACTGAGCTGCGCGTCCGTTAACTCCATGCTCCAAGCGTTCATCGTCGTCGACATGAATCGCACGAAGAGGATCACTACCCGAGAGCTTGCCGATTACGTTGCCATGATCGGGCTCGCCGATGTCCACCTGGGGGCCGACACCGCGCATCAGGGCTGTCACAGTTTCTCGAGCTGCTGTTGCACTTCGCTGCGAAATTGCAGCGGATGAGCAATTTTCCGGAATGGCTCGGAGGTGCCGCCCGTTCCAACGATCGTAATGCTTCCATAGCCCAACATTCTGCCGACCATGGGCTCACTGACCTCGATCGTCTCAATTTTATTCAACAGCATCTCGATCGTCTTACGGTTCGCGAGGCCCTGCTTAACCACGACACGGCGAGTGGTGACGGCCATCTCCGTCGCGTGTCGACGCACCACGCCCGCGAAGATTGCCACGATGCCGCATACCAGGAGAGCGGCTGCCGCGCCCTCTGTAAGATGTTCGCTGGTATTGCCAAATCGTGGGTGCTTGAGCAGGTAGCTCAGCAGTGCACCTGACACGGCAAGCAGCAGCGCACCGAGGAGAAGGTGCCGAAGCATCACGATCCAATGCAGACGCGTCTGGTAGACGATGATCTCTCCGGGAACCAGGCTTGCTTCGATATATCTCATAGGCGGTTTTCTAGCCTATGGTACTACACGCGTGACCACGGGCCCGGCCACTCACTTTTCTGCTTTGGGCGCAACGCTTGCGCGGCTGGACGACCACGCGCCGCAACTGTGGCGGCCGCTCCCCAGACGAGGTGCAGCTCGCGGGGGCCTGGTCTTGGAGCGCGAGAACCGGATCGGCGTCGCGAGGCCGGGAACTGTCGCACGACGATAGCCTTCCGCTGGGCACGCGACCACCATTCCACGCTCGTGAGTATTGGGATCGGCGAGCGCCTCCGCCACAGTATTGATGGGGCCGGCCGGCACCCGGGCAGCCTCGAGCCGCACGAGCGCATCCTCACGCCGCAGCGTTGCGAGCGCAGGCGCGAGTGCCTGCTCGAGGTCGGAATGATTACGCACCCGCGCGCCATTACTGGCGAACCGCGGATCATCAGCGAGCGGGGCACATCCCAAAGCCTCGCATAGACAACGAAACTGCGCATCATTGCCCACGGCGACGACGATGAACCCGTCCACGGTGCGAAACTCCTGATAGGGAGCAATGTTCGGATGCGCGTTGCCCCTCCGCGTGGGCGTCAGATTGCCGATCAGGCAATTCATGGCCTGATTGGCTAGAATCCCAATCGTGGAATCGAGCAGCGCGACATCGACGTGCTGCCCACGCCCGGACCGCGCTCGCTCGGCA
This sequence comes from Steroidobacteraceae bacterium, assembly GCA_050739095.1. Classification (GTDB taxonomy): domain Bacteria; phylum Pseudomonadota; class Gammaproteobacteria; order Steroidobacterales; family Steroidobacteraceae; genus 13-2-20CM-66-19. The sequence goes on from JBOIAR010000042.1 coordinate 8,110, forward strand.
AGCGCGGCCTGGATACCGATCAGCCCATACAGGCCCGTGAGGATGTCGGCGACGGCAACACCTACCTTTTGTGGTGGTCGCCCCGGCTCTCCCGTCACGTCCATCAACCCGCTCATGGCCTGGGCCACAAAATCGTAGCCCAGCCGCTGCGCATGGCGCCCGTGCTGTCCAAAGCCGCTGATGGAGCAATACACCAGGGCCGGATTGCGGCTCGCAAGGCTGGCGTAATCGAGGCCGTATTTTGCCAGGCCTCCAACTTTGAAGTTCTCGACGAGCACGTCCGCCTCGCAGGCCAGCTGCACTGCCCGCTGCCGATCCTCGAGCTTGCGGAAGTCGAGAACGAGCGACTCCTTGCCGCGGTTGCACGAATGGAAGTAAGCCGCATCCGCCGCTGAGCCATCGGCATTTTCCAGAAATGGCGGTCCCCAACGGCGGGTCTCGTCACCTTCGGGAGACTCGATCTTGATCACCTGCGCGCCGAGATCAGCCAATGTCTGGCCGATCCACGGACCTGCCAGGACGCGGGCCAGTTCCAGCACACGAAGGCCCGCATACGGTGGCTCTGTTTGGTCGGACGGCATGCCCATCACCTCGTGACGATTACTCTGTATCCTTGCCTCAAAGCCTCCAGGACGCACCAAGCCTTCGACTGGACAGCTGGGTAGCTTCGAGGGTAACTCGCCAGAGGGAACAGCCCAAGTTGTTGAGCCGAGGGGAATTCTCGCGCCGTTGGGGTAGATTTCCGGGTAACTCGACGGGCAGAATTACCCAAGTCGCTGTTCCTAAAGGCTTTTAGCGCCAGGTTTCGATGCCTCTCCCGCCTCTCGCAGCTCGCGCAGCTCGCGCACCCGGAGTCGCCATGACCATCGAAGACAGCAAGAAAGACCAGAACGCGAAAATGAAGTGTCCCTTCGCCCATTCCCAGGAAAAGGGCGAGGGTCGCGAATTGGGCATGAAATTCCCGATCAGCCGCCGGGATTTCCTCAATGGCGTTGCAGTGACCGCTGGTCAGGCTTTTCGGGCCATCAATGAGCTGCTCGGAAGGGAAAGCCAAACGGCGCAGCAACCGGCAGCTCCAATGTCTGTTGCCGGGTAGAGCCGGGTTCCATGAGTCAGCTCCAGGAACATGACTCGGCGAGCGTCCAGCGGGGTCTAGCGCAAATCCGGCGCTCGGCCCGACCAATCCTCTCGCCGATTCGCGCGGCGCCTGGGATGGGCAAGTATGATGTTTCCTGACTTTCGAGCTATCGCCCGACTCGTTTCGCCCACGGCCCGGCGGCGTGAGAAGTTTCGAAAATCGTGGGGATGTGTCGGCGACGCGGACGGCTGGCTGGCGACCACACTCTTCGACCTGCGGCGAACCGGCAATCCAAGTGCGCTCGACGACAAGACGTGGCGGGACCTCGAACTCGCCGCGTTCTTCCACCAGCTGGATACGACCGTTACGAAGCCGGGAAGCCAATACCTTTACAACCAACTCCGAACATTCGAGTTCGATTCCAACGTCTCGGCCGAACGTTATGCTACGTACCGATTGCTCGCGAGAGACGAACGCCTGCGCGAAGCGCTGCAGCTGGCTCTATCCCGACTGGACTTCGACTCCGCCGCCTACATTGTGGAGGTGCTGTTCGGCCCGCCTCCGTCCAACCTCCGCTATCCGCGGCTGCTCTACACGTGGGCGCTATGTTGCCTGGGCGCGCTCGCCTTGGTGGCCCCGCTTGGACTGTGGTGGATTGTGCCAGTCATCCTGTGTGCAAATGGTGTCGTCCAATATACGACACCTGCTAAACTGCGCCGCTACACGGAAGCTCTCATCCAGGGGCCGCGTTTGCTCGCGGTGGCCGACCGGCTTGCATCGATCGAACCGCACGGCGGCTCCATTCCGCAGTTGGCGTCACTGCAAGCCGAGCGACGCAAGCGCGCACGGCTGCGTAAAGAGCTGCGATGGCTCACGGTGCTCTCCGACTCGTCCGCTATCTGGGCCGGTTTTTCCCAAGCCGCAAACTGGCTCTTCCTGGCGCAGCTCGTCGCCTACAGCCGGACGGTGCGCAGATTCATGGACTCTCGGCACGGGTGGGCATCTACCTTCGAGCTGGTCGCCTCCGTGGATGCTGCCATCGCCGTTGCGAGCTTTTTGCACCGCACGCCCGTGCATTGTCCCGTCACTGTCACGACCGACCCTACGATAGCGATCAGCGAGGGCTATCATCCGCTGATCGCCCATTCCGTTCCCAATTCAATCGCGCTCACGCGGCGTTCTGCGCTCATCACCGGCTCCAATATGACCGGAAAGACTACGTACATGAAGATGGCCGGAGTCAACATCGTCCTGGGCCACACACTCGGATTCTGCCTTGCGAGGAGCGCGACCCTGCCCCGGTCTCCGGTCATGGCGTCCGTTCGCAGCGATCAATCGGTTGAGTCCGGTAAGAGCGGCTACTCGGCCGAAGTCGAGGCGATCGGGGAGTTCGTGGACCGGGCCGCAGCCGGGGAGTGCCGAATCTTCATTCTTGACGAGCCGTTCAGGGGCACGAACACATTGGAGCGCATCGCGGTAGCCAAAGCGGTGCTGGATGCCTTGAGTGCCGATGCGCAGGTACTCGCAACGACTCATGACGTCGAGCTGCAACAGCTTCTCACCGATCGCTTCGACTTCTTCTACTTCCGAGAGGATCCAGATGTAAAGGGATTCTTCGACTTCGAGGTTCGCCGCGGCACCAGTCGTGAACGAAACGCCATTCGGGTGCTGGAACGGATGGGGTTTCCGGCAAAGATAGTGAGTGCCGCCTTGTCTCAGCTGGAAAAATTGCCCAAGCCGTAGATACCGGACGACCGCTCGCCTTGCGGCCTGAACCGAAACCGAGCAATCTTGCCCTTGCAATCTGGCATCACGCAATCCGATCCCGTGAATCTTCCCGGACCGCGTACGATGGAACAATCAGGCTCCTACACGGTGTTTTCCGTTCCCGGCTGGGGCTCTGCGCTCGTAGAGGCGATGCTGGCGCTGTGTTCCGCGCCGGTGCACATCGAGGACGTGACCGGCTTTGATCGGCCAGGGGCGGCACGCGAGCGGCTGCTTCGGGTCAACCCGCTCGGCCAGGTGCCTACGCTCCTTCTGCCTGAGGGCACGGTGATGACCGAGAGTGCGGCCATCGCGCTGCTGCTGTCTGAGCGCCACCCGCAGGCCGGACTCGCGCCCGCCCCCGGAACGCCCCTCAGGCCTGCATTTCTGCGGCGGCTCATCTGGATCGCGGCAAACGTCTATCCCACCTTCACGTACGGGGACTATCCCGAGCGCTGGGTCGGTGCGGACGCGAAATCTCTGAAAGCAGCGACCGACAGTTATCGCGAGCGGCTCTGGGGACAGTTCGAATCGGACATGAGTGAGGGCGACTGGGCGCTCGGTGCACACTTCTCCGCGCTGGATGTCTATGTCGCCGTCATGACGCACTGGACGCCCGGACGGGCCTGGTTTGCGGCCCGGTGTCCGCGCCTGCGCGCGATTGCCGCCCGCGTAGATGACCATCCACTTCTCAAGCTCGTTCTGCAGCGCAATTTTCCGTCAGCGGCGTGAGAGATCAGCGAGGCCTTGGTGCGCCGCATAGTCCCTGAACAGGGCGAGCCTGGCCGGCGAAGAGACGGCCGGGCGGGCGCCCGGATGATCGCCTAAACCCATGACGAGCCCTTCTGAGTTCCCGGCTCTTGGCCAGTGAGAAAGATCATCGGCGTTCGGATCTCCCGTCTTCATGAAGTTGATCCAGTAGGTCTGAAGCTGATGCGATACGTCATAATCGACGGCACTGAAGAAGCGCCCCTTCTGCTTCAGTGCGCCAAACACGTAGGGGACTTCGGCCGTATGAAAGGCTCCGAAGATCGCCGGATCCGGCCCCGGATATGCATGATCGAACAGGTAGTCGTAAACTATCTCTCCCGATGTTCGGGTTCGAGCCTGCGAGAAGAACACCAGGCCCGCCATGTAACGGTCGCGAGTCAGAACTGCCGCGGATGCGGTGGCTTCCCGAGCTGTCGCATGGGGATAAAGAGCCAGGAATCGATCGGCAAATGCTCCGTAGCGCCTGCGCACCGTAGCTATGAATGCTTCGGGTGTCGTACCGGGGGCGCCGGCAGCCTCATTCGAATTGAAGCCCGTCAACAGCGGCACGTTTGACTGCGGATCAGTGTCTCCTTCGGGATCGACACTCAGGAACCGACCGTCAATATTGGGGGCGAAGAGCAGCACCGGCGCAGGTGCGGGCTTCCCTCCTTTCCGCTGCTTGAGCAGAGCGAGCCGATACGCCGTCGCAACCTGGTACAGCTTTTCCGCACTCAGGGCGCGCAGCTGCTCCACGTTGGCCGCCCCTGCGGCCTTCTGAAAACCCATGCCCCAGTGCTCAGCTTCCCCAAGTGTCATCAGGGGCATTCCCATTCCAGAGCCGCTCTCCGCGATCGCGCGCGCAAATAACCGCCTCGCCGGGTTCGACACCAGGAGATCATTCACCATCATCGCGCCTGCGGATTGGCCAGCGACCGTCACCAGGGAGCGACTCCCTCCAAAACGGGCTATGTTTGCGTGAATCCACCGAAGTGCGGCGATGACGTCCTCGAGGCCGTAGTTTCCCGAGCTGCCAATAGCTGATTCTCTCGTGAGCGCCGGTAGCGCCAGGAATCCGAACGCTCCGAGGCGGTAGTTCATCGTGACGACTACTACGCCCTTTGCGGCGAGGTTCGTCCCGTTGTAGATCGGTACGGACCCGGACCCCGAGAGAAAGGCGCCGCCGGGAATGAACACGAAAACCGGAAGCTTTCCCTTCCGACTGATTGGTGTCCAGACGTTCAAGTACAGACAATCTTCGTTCATCGGGAGACTGATCAGGAACTCCGGTCCGTAAGCGCCGACGGGCACCGGGGGACCCTGATAGCAGCTCGGTCCGAAGCGGACAGCCGCGCGCACATGCCGCCAGACGCCCGGAGGCTGTGGTGCTCGCCACCGAAGCGCCCCCACCGGGGGCTTCGCATAGGGAATTCCCAGATATGACGCTACGCCATGCGCCACGCTCCCCCTGATCAGCCCATCATCAGTCATGATTACCGGACTGCGGTCCGCCGCAAGCGCAGCAGCGCTCACCCAGACGGAAAGCAACACGCCCAGCAGGAGCAAGAGCCTTTGAGATGTCACGTTCCGCGCCGCGACGCTCGAAAAATCGCGCGCCTCCTATCCTTCAAGCTCCTTATCAAGGCCCTCTGCATCCAATTCGAACACGTGGTCATCGTAATCGAAGAAGTACAAAGCCCTGTTGGAGCGCGCCCTTATGAACTCGCGCCCCATCGTTTGCAATCTGGCGACGGTAGCCTCGAGGATCTCAGGGGTGGCGTGAAAGGCAATATGGTCCCCGGTCCGGGCGCGTTGCACAGGCGCGCCGACCAGCACGATCCAGATGCCCCCCAGTCTGACCAGTGTTTCGAGATGGCCCTCCTCGTCCTCGCGCTCAACCACTCGGGCGCTGAAGAGGTCATGAAACAGCGCGGCTGTCCTGGCGGGCTCCTTTACCACGAGGGCTATGTGGCTAATCGATTCGAGCATCGGTCGCCTCGGTAGACGCGCTGGATTTACGCGTTATCGCCAACCGTGGTCTGCGCCGGTCACCCGCGTTTCATGCTCCCCGCGATTTGGCCTGCAGTTGCCGCACCACCTCCAGAGCCCTTGCGACGTGCTCTGCCGGTGAGACTTTGCTGATCACGCTCACGATTTTTCCGTCCGCGGCGACGACGAAAGTCGTCCTGTCCGCGAATCCATGACCGATCTCGATACCGCGTACATCCTTGAGGCCCGGCGATCCCTGGTGAACCGCGACACCGTAGGACTTCGAGATTGCGCCGCTCGAATCCGAGGCCGTGGGGAATTTGCCCGCGCAGTACTTGGGGTCGGCCGAGAAGTCATTGAGCCGCTCGATACTGTCGAGCGATACACCGATGATCGTGGCGCCCGCGGTGGCGAACTTCTCGCTGTCCTGCGCAAAGGTGTGCGCCTCGATATCGCAGCCTCCGGTGTACGCGGAGGGGTAGAAGTAGACGACCACGGGGCCCTTCCTCAGGGCCTTCTTGAGCGAGAACGTAAACGTCTTGCCTGCAAGCGAAGCGTGCGCCGTGAAGCGGGGAGCCGAAGCGCCCACCTTCAGGGCAGCCATCGCCGGCAGAGCCGCAACGCTCATCAGGAGCATACCGAACAGTAAACGTTTCATGTCGAACACCTCGAGTGGAGCCGCCAACCGCTGCGCGACGGCCGTCTTCTACGACCGCGAGCGAGGCATATTGTATAGGAGCGCCGGATTCGCCGATCAGCTCGTTAATTTTAAGCGCCCGGAGAGGGCCTTTGGGACTCCCGCGGCGCCAAGCCGGGGGTACAACGCTGTTTCAGCCTGCACCCTCTATGAATCTGATATCCCGATCGACGGCGTCGCCGAGCACCGCGAGTGCCGCTCGATACCCGGGACTGTCGTAAGCAGCTCTCGCCTTTTCGAGGCAGTCAAATTCTATGAGCACTGTACGCTGGGCGAGTCCCGCCTCGCGCACATCGGCGGGCATACCTCGGGCCACCATGCGCCCACCAGCCGCCTCCAGCGCTGGGCCCGCAAGCTTGGCGTACGCGGCGAGAGCATCCGGCCTTCTCACCTCGCGATAGAAGGCGATCCAGTATGCTTTAGCCATATATAGTTCCCCTCAAAGTGGCTCCTGCGCGACTGACAGCTTTACAGCGCATGGTTCAGCCGACGAACAGCCGGCACACGAGCGTGATTCATACCATGGCACAGATCAGCAGCGCCAGCATGACCGCGGCGCTGCCATAGTTTCAGGGCTTCGAGACAGGCGGTGCGCAAGTCCTCATTGGACCGGTCACCGGATACGCCGCGACGGGTTGTCCGGAACGTAAAGGACCTTCGTGCCCTTGCGTCTGCGGCGGACGCCGTCGCACGGCTCGCTCACTGTAACCGCGCGAATTAGATCATGGTTGTATGACGGTTCGATGACGCCCGCACCCGGCAGGTGGCCCGCGACCAGGCCGATGGTCTGTTGCGGCATAAATATCCATATATTTGTCAATAACTTAACCCGTCAGGTGCATAAATTTCGCGCCTCGGATGCCCCCGAGCCTGTAAATACAGCGCGAACGGCGGGTGGCGGCGATTCTTCAACTCTCACCTTGGGTGAGTGTTGAAGATGGAGGGAATTTCCC
>JBOIAR010000043.1:0-15117 GCA_050739095.1 Steroidobacteraceae bacterium
GCAAGGTGAGCGCTGAAGAGATGAAGGCTGTCAAGTTGCAACCCAATAGGTTTCATGGCGAATGGAACTACCTAATTCTTCCCAGCCGTAGTACTTGAGACCTTTATTTATTTACGGCTCCTAAAGTCATTTCGGGGATTGGGGCAACCGCTTTGCAAAGTGCCGTGACACGGCGTGGTTTCGCTCCCGTATGGCTGATGGGACTGACCGCTCCGGTCCTGGGCGTGTTCCGGTCCGGCGGACCTCCTCGGTTTGCTGCATACGCGCCCAAACTGCCTACGACTCAAGACTTGCGCCTCCTTTGCCGGGGCGACGTCGGGGAGGGCTTTTGATGAAGCGCCACACCGGCCTGTTGATCGCGCTCACGACCATCATCTTGCTCGGTGTGATCTACGATAGCCTGGCGCTGTTCAACGTCCTTCACCTCGCCGATGTGCCGTTTGCCATGCGAATTATAAATGGCCGCACAGGAGTAGTCCTGCCCAGTCGTCGCGGTCGTGCGTCGCCCAAAGGCCTGCAAGTGGGCGACCACATCGACCTTGCGGAGCAACCCCTCGGAACGCGCATCCTCATTGCAACCGGAGGATTCACCACCCAAGCATTGCCGCCAGGACAAGTCTATCGGTTCGTTGTCCATCGCGGCTCCGAGCGCATTTCCGTCCCTGTGGAAACGATCGGCAGGGAAGCGTTCCCAGGGTTCCCGTGGCTGAGTCTTTTCGAGAGTGTGTTTGGTGGCGTGATCGCGCTCGCTGTCGTGTGGCGCGGCAGGAACCTGGCGGCCGCAGGTCTTGCGCTCTTCGCGATTGCCCGCTTGCTCGGCATCTCCATGGAATTGATGCCGTCGCGAGGGATGGCTGGGCTTGCCGCCCTGCTTGGGTCAATGACGCTGTTTCTGCTCGCGCGGACGGGTCTCTATATCATGGCGGAATCCATGGCAGGCGCTGCGCTCAGCCCGCAGTCCCGCCGCGGGTGGCGGACGGGCTTTCTCGTGGTCCTCTGCGCCAGCGCGGTGGTCGGTCTGGTGGGGCCCCTTGTCTACGTCGCTACGGGATGGGGATGGGCGGCATTCCTGCCGAGTCCTTATCGCCTGATCTACAGCGCGAGTTATCTGGTTCCGGTGGCGCTGCTCTATGTAGGGTATCAGCGCGCTGACACCGCCGATCGGACGCGGCTGCGCTGGATGCTGGGCGGCGGCGCACTGTTCGCCTTCGGCTTCCTGGTGATGGAGTCGGATCTTTTTGGGCGAGCCGCCTCGATTGGGGGGGAATTCGCGCTAGATCTCGGGCTGGCAGCATTCCTCTACGCGATTCTGCGTCACCGGGTGGTGGACTTGACCGTCGTCGTCAGCCGGACCCTGGTGTACGCGATGACCACCAGCCTTGTTCTGGGTCTGTTCGCGCTCTTCGAGAGTGTGATTGAGCGCACCGCGCTCGGTCACCGCGCCAGCCTGATGCTCGAGCTCGCCGTGCCCCTCGGGCTCGGGTTCTCACTGAGTACGGTGCACCGGCGCATCGACACGCTGGTCGATCGACTGATCTTCCGGCACCAGTACCAGGAAGAGGTGGCGCTACGCCGTTTTGCGAACGAGAGCGCCTTTGTCAGCCAACCGGAGAAGCTGCTCGATCTGGTGATGGAGCAGGTCCTGCTTCACGTAGGCGCCCCGTGGGTCGCGTACTACGAGTACACGTCCGAGGGCTACCGTCTGGTGCGCCAGCGTGGGGGGAAGGATCTGCCCGAGACCGTCGTCACCGACGATCTGGCGCTGGTGAAGCTGCGCGCCCATGACAGCGACGTCGACCTGCACGAGGCGCCGAGTGGCCTGGGTCCGGAAGGGTATGTCTTTCCCCTGCGTGCGCGCGACCGCCTTCTTGGGGTGCTGGTGGTCGGTCCACGCCCCAGCGAGCACTACGCGGCGGAAGAACGCAAGCTGATGGCCCATGTCGCACATGCGGTGGGCGCATCGCTCTTTGCCCTGCGCGCACGGGCCACGGAGGAACAGTTGAGTGCGGCACACGCGGAAATCGAAGCCAGCGCGGCACGGTTGGATGCGGCCTGCGCGCAAGCCCGGACCAGCGCTGCTCTGCTCAGCGACTCGCGCGCACGTGAGTCGGCGTTGCTGGATGCGCTGCGTGCGCTCGGCGGCGAGCGGAGAGCCTCGGTGGAGCAATAGCGTTCCGGTTCTTCTCCGGAATCCCTTTTAATGAACCTGGCGTGATGGGTGTCGACGCATATCCGAGCGGAGGTTGCATGCCTCGATCATCGCAACGACTAAGAGCCTCTTCAGTGTGCATGTGTCTGACCGTTCTCCTGGGAGGCGTGGCTTCGTCAGCCCTTGGCGCGGAGAACATCCAGATTCATTCGGTACAGATACCAAATGAGCTCGATTACTGGCGTAACGCGGGCTTCGTGGACATGGTCGGGCCCGCGCAGCTGCCGACGGACAAGGCCACCGGTGATCATATTGCCGTGTGGTTGCGGATTCCAAGGGGGAAGAAAATTACAGTCCAGTGGCTTCCTGACCAGAAGCGTTACACCGTCAAATTCCCGCCAAGGACGGTAGCTGATCGAGTCGAGAGCGCAAAGAATGAGCATGACGCGATGCTGGTGATCCACGGCATTTCAGACGTTCGCGGCGCGCGCATCGGTGCTGATGGAGAGATTTGGTTTCACGACTATGAGCCCATACCGGGCGAACCGATAAAGTGGCTGAAGGGCTACGAATGGCTGCGCACCGATCCTGCCGGGGACAGTCTGGCTGCTGACAGTCTGATAAAACTCTTCTACCCGGGCGCTCCCACGAAAGCGGATACGGAAATGGCGGAGTTTCGCCGCTTAAACCAATGCGGAGCTTGTCATCAGCGCAACCGGCCGGTGCCAGTCACGGCAAGTAAAGACGGTCTTTCATTTCCGGAAACTGACGCAGACGGGTTTTACCAGCCCATCACGGTGCTCACCGATACGATGACCCTCGTAAACATCCGGCCTTGGGACTTGAATGCCGGTGACCCGTACATCACGGTCTGGTGTGGTAGAAAGAAAGCGCAATTGACGACCCAAGACCATTCCTATCGACGCTATACGTGTTCGGATAACGGTGTGCCAACGGGAAGACTCGACATCCTGGCGGCATTCAGGCACAGGGATTCGCACGCACTAAAAGTCTGTGCGGCACGGAGGTATCTCTACCAGCACATGGCCAAGGATGCGCGGAAAGCGTTCGCCCGGGGCTTCGCCGAATGCTCGATTCACTGAGCGTCCTCCTCACCCGCTTCCGCCGCGCGGTGTCGATGGTCAAAACCGCCCTGGAGGTGATCGAGGAGTCTCCGCACGCCTGACAAAATCAGCGCCGCCGCCAGTGCGTGAAGCCGGATCTGCTATAGCAGTGATGGGTTCACGAAACTCGGGCGCGCGAGCTTCCCCCGCGCGGCGGCATCGCAAGTTGCACGTGATCCACTCCGATGACGGCCATGATCGCCTCTCAGCTCTATTGCTCCGATGCAACCGGTTTTTGTGATCGTTTCATCAGCTCGGCCAGCCGCACGTCAAACGTAAACCTCACCGGACCACCGGACCCGAGATCACCCACTTCCATTGCCAGTCCGGATGGCGGGAATTGACGATCAGATTGTACTCTCCCGGCGTCACGGCACTCGGCACCAGGAGCGCCGGGCTTCTGCGCTCGTCGTACCAGCTGTCACCGATTGCCTGTGCCGTCCGCACGAGCTCGTCTTCGTCCCAACCGCGGGGAGGCGCAGGTGCGCTCTCGATCGCCGTATCAGGAACATCAAGGACGTACACCAAATGCGGCTCGAGTGCATCAAAACGCTTGTAATGCACCAGGCGCTCGAGAATTGCGAGCGACAGACTCTGAGCCGCGTAGTCGAGATGGCGACCAGCGGTCTGCCAGCGGCCATCCGCCGAGAATCCGCTCAAGCCCCCTAAGGCAGCTCGTCTCGTCCGCCCGAACTTGCGCAGGACGATTCTCCACGCCTTCACGGCTCGATGCTCAGACCGGCACTCCGTGAATCATCGCCCGTAACAGGCTTTCCACCTTCTGCGCCCCGAGGTCTGTCGCTAGCATCTCGAGCGGCGCCCGACCTCCGAGGCTCCGATCCGGAGCACCCAGCCACTCCGCCACTGCAGTGTCCGAGGAGAAGATCTCGCGAGCGAGACTCCGGGCGCGCACGATCCTGTAGAGGCGCTCTGACTCGGCCGTAGAGAAGCGCTCGTGCTTCTTTTCGCGCTCGGTCATCGTACGCAGCACGAGCTTGAGCGCCTTTATGATGCGTGCCTTCGGCAAGCCAAGAGCGGTCGCGATTTCTCCGAGCGCGCTACTGGGTAGCCCGCGCTCGAGCACCTCGATCTGTTCGCCCAGAGGTCGCTCGGTGAGGGTCATTACACTCATGGCAGAATTGCTCCTTCCTACGCGCAAAAGTGCCATGACGGGATCACTCCGTCAAGACCGCGAGGCCCACGATTTCCGGGATAGGTTTGCGGGTAACTTGCCGACGTGGCCGAAAAACACCCATGGATTCAGCGGCTTACGGGCCAGTTCGAGTCCAACCCGGGGAGCCATTTACAATAAAATGCTTACGATGTTTTTATAATGTTGCTTCGACATCACGTCCAGTAAGCGATTGAATGGCCGTCCGCCAATTCGAGTCCCAAACGCGGATCCGGGTCCGAGTTCGCGATTCCAACTCGCCGGCGGCGCATTCCAAGCTATTGATTCTGTTGAGTCGCGATTTTCCAGCAAAGTGGTCGTGGGGGTATGTTTGGGGGTACGGTAGGGCCCGGGAGTTTGGATACCCCCACGTGTTGGTCAGTTCGCGGTAACCGTACCTCCAAAGCCCAACGCCACGCGTCGAGCGCCGCCACCTGTTGCCGTTGGAGCAGTTGCAACTGTGCCCAAGGTTAATGCGTACCGGCGGCGGCCGCCGGTGACGGCTGAGTAAGATGAACTACGCTGAGCGCGCTGCGCTCGCAATGTCCTGCGGCGCACCGCCAGTGTCACTCAGCCTTCGGGGCAGGAGGCGAGCTGAATTCAAAATGAAAGTCAGCTCCGATGCGACATGAATGAACGCGGCCAGCAGCGGGTTAAGGAGCCCGACTGCGGCGAGGACGATACCGAGTGTATCCACGCCAATCGTACCCGCGAAGTTGGCCCAGATGACTCCTCGGGTCCGGCGAGCAATGGCAAGCGTCTTCGCGAACTTCACGAGGTCATTCCCGAGAAGCACCACATCGGCGCTCTCCCGCGCCACATCGGTCCCCGAGCCCATGGCAACGCCCACCTGTGCCTCGATCAAGGCCGGCGCGTCGTTGATTCCATCGCCCACCATCGCAACGATGCGGCCCCCGTCGACGAGGCGCTGGATGTAGAGACGCTTGTCCTCGGGAAGCAGATCGGCCGCCACCTCCCTGATGCCGAGCTGCGCGGCTACGGACTCAGCCACCGCTCTGGCGTCTCCCGTCAATAAAGCAGTCCGTGCGCCGAGGGCGTGGATGGCGGCAATCGCGCTCCTTGCTTCAGGCCGCACGCGATCCGCGATCTCAATGGCGCCGAGCAGGATTCCCCCGCGGGCCACGTAGACCTCAGAAGATCCCCTTTGATCGTTCGCTAAACCCTCCGGTACGCCGATGCCGTGTTCGCTCATCAGAGCCAGATTCCCGACGAGGATCCGCTCTACCGCGATCGTTGCATCGATGCCCCGACCCGGCCGATAACCGAAGTGCTCGGGCTCGGCGATCAAACAGCGCTGTTGCGCCCGCGCATATCCGACAATGGTCTTGCCCAAAGGATGCTCAGAGCGCAGCTCGGCCGTCGCTGCGGCCTCGAGCAGCGTCATCGGGGCGATGCCCTCGCTCGGCCGCAGCGCACGGACCTCGGGTTGTCCGTAGGTCAGCGTACCGGTCTTATCGAGCACGACGGTGTCGACCCGCCCGAGCTCTTCGAGATAAAGACCGCCTTTCACGATCGCGCCGCTGCGAGCCGCGCGGCCAATCGCCCCCAGAATCGCGAGCGGCGTGCCGGCCGCAATCCCGCAGGCACCCGCCACGATAATGACCGAAATGGTCGAGCGGACATTGTGGGTCAGAAGATACGTGAGCACGGCGGCACCGAGCGCGAAATAGACCAGGTAGCCCGCCAGCCGGTCCGCCAAGCGCTGCACCGGCGCGCGCGAGCGCTCGGCCTGCTCGACCGCCTCAATGATCTTGCCGTAACTCGTGTCGCGTCCGATGCGCTCGGCGCGCACTTCCAGTGCCCCCGATTGGTTGATTGAGCCCGCAAAGACGCTGCTACCCGATGTCTTCTCGATGGGCAGCGACTCGCCCGTGATCCGCGATTGGTCGACGAACGAATGCCCTGCGATGACCGTGCCATCGACCGGGATCCGGCCTCCTGGATTGACGAGCACGGCATCCCCAGAGGCGAGCTCATCGGCATCGACCTCCGAAATCCCGTCCGCGCGGCGTACCGAAATGGCGCGCGGCAGGAACTCGAGCAGATCCCGAATCGCGCGGCGGCCGCGCGAGACGGTCATACCCTCCAAGACCTCGGCGACGAGCACGAAGAGCGTAATCACCAGCGCCGTAAAGAATTGCGCGATGGCCGCGGCTGCGACAATGGCGATGGACATGGAAAGCTCCATCGTCATGCGTCGGGCCAGAAGGTTCTCGAACGCCTCCTTGACGATCGGCCAACCACCGATCGCCAGGCCCGCGATCCCGATTACGCTGATCCACCCCAGCGGCTCCCACAGTCGAAACCATACTGCGGCGGCGGCGAGCGCGACTGCGGCAATCCGTGCACTCTCCATCCACTTAAGCTCGTGTTCGTGGTCATGCTCATGAGCGTGATCATCGTCATGAGAGGCATGATCAGCGAAGCGGGCGTCGTCGCCCCCTTGCCGACTCGGCGCATGGCCTGCAGGCGCGATGGTCCTCTCTATCGCCTGATCCGCCAGCGCGCGATGCTCTCGCTTGCTCATCGAAACCCTCTGCGAAGCAAACCTGCGCCGCCTACCTCAGATAGGTGCGCATCACCTCAATCAGCTCAGCAGCACCCTGCCGACGCTTGGCGTCGCTTTCGGTGGGAAGAAGATGCCCTTCGATGTGCTCTTGCATGACCTCGACCATCAGACCATTGATGGCGCCGCGCACCGCGGCGATCTGCTGTAACACCTCGGCGCAGCCGCGCGCCCCCTCGAGCGCATGCTCGAGCGCTTCCACCTGGCCGCGAATCCGGCGAATTCGGGCGAGAAGCTTGGCCTTTTCACGTGTGGTGTGGCTCATGGATGCGGCGAACCCACTTATACTCTACAGGGGTATTGTATGTGCAAATTGCGTCCACGTACATCCGAGCGCGCGGGCGATGCCGTTCCGCATCGCGGCGGCGCCAACAGTGCTCGGCATGAACCGAGAAACACTGCCGGTTGCGGACCGATGAGTCGAGCGGAGTCCCACCGTCGACGCTCAGCATGCGGCCATTTGCCGCAGCCAAGAGCATCGGGCGATCAGGGAAAGCAACTAAAATGAAGCGTTGCAATACTCTATAGCGGTGCTATACAAATCCCTATAGCAGTGCTATATTGTCGGCATGGACACTCGCACCGCCTTGCTCACTGCCGCTCTGAAGGTTCTCGAGGACGAAGGCGAGGCCCAGTTCTCTACGCGCGCTGTTTGCGCCTTGGCCAACGTCACCGCTCCCACGCTCTACCACCACTGCGGTAGTGCTGATGGGCTATTGAGCGCCGCGATGGCTGAGGCGTTCTCTCAGTTTCTCGACAGCAAGAAGGCGGCGGTGAAGTCCACCGAGCCGGTCGCTGCTCTGCGTGAGGGATGGGACGACTACGTACGCTTCGCGGCGGCGCGGCCCCGACTCTATGCGGCGATGATGAGCCGTGTCCTCCAGGGCGCCCAGATACCGGCAGCCCAACAAGCCTTCGCGCTTCTGATTGAGCGCGTTGCGGCCATCGAGGCCCAGGGGCGGCTCGCACTCACAGTCGTGGCGGCCGCCGATCTGATGTGGTCATCGGCAAATGCTGCATCGCTGCTCTATGTCACGGCTCAACTTCGCAATACGGCGCCGCCTACCACGGACGTTCTTGAGCACATTCGCGAGAACGCTGTGGGCACCATCCTGACTCCTGAATCGGAAGGCTGATCGTCATGCATATTCTCGTCACCGGAGGTACTGGCCTTCTCGGGGGGCGCCTGATCCCGCAACTCGCGCGAGAGGGCCATCAGGTGTCTGCTCTCACGCGTTCGTCGGCGTCCCACGCGAAACTTCGCGCATTGGGCGCGTCTCCCGTCGACGCCGATCTGGAAAGCACAGCGTCGCTATCGCTGCCTGCGGTCGATGCTGTCGTGCATGCGGCAGCATTGTTCCGGTTTTCTGGGCCGCGCGAACCGTTCTTCCGCACCAATGTGGATGGCACCGGCAGGCTTCTGGCGTCGGCCGAGCGTGCGGGGGCTAGGATTTTCGTTCACATCAGTGCGGCGGGCATCATCATGGACAATGCCGGTACGCCCGTCCGCGATGCTGATGAGCGCGCACCGACATTTCCGAACCACTTCTCAGCTTACCTGGCAAGCAAGGCACGGGCTGAATCGATCGTACTGGAGGCCAACAAGCCGGGCTTCCGCGCCCTCGCTCTTCGCCCGCCGGCACTCTGGGGGCCCGGCGACCCATTCAGCCGGGCGCTGCTCCAGGCAATCAACTCCGGGCGGTTCGCCTTCATCAACCGTGGTGACTACGCCTTTGACACCTGCCACGTCGACAACGTCGTCGAAGCGGTTCGATGCGCCTTGGCGCGTGGTGAGGGTGATCGCGCCTTCTTCATCACCGATCAAGAGAAACTGACGTTTCGCGAATTCGTCGCTTCGCTCGCCAGCGTTCAGGGCCTGTCCATCGAGAAACTGCCCTCGATGCCCTACGGCATTGCATCGACGCTGGGTCGGTTGATGGACGCTGTCTGGGCCATCGCACGCAAAGACGGCGACGCACCGATTTCCCACTCCATGATGCGCATGATCGGGCGGGAGTTCAGCGTCAATGATGACGCCGCGCGGCGCGAGTTGGGCTATGTTGGCAGGACTTCGCGCGCCATGGGCTTGCGCAGTTATGGATAGCCGAGCCCCCAAGAGATCGCAAAGGGTCCGCCAATCGTAAATGTTGGAGACGGACGTCAGCGCCCGCTTCTAGCCGCTAGTTGCCGCCTGTAGTATTCCGCGACGCCTGGATGGCTTGCCACGCGCTCGGAGTGCTTAACCAGTAGCGGTGCGATTCGGTCCACGAGGTCTTTTCTCTCGCCGACTGCCATTCAAAGAACCCCGACAGCAACGCCAAGCCCACCCGCGTCACGGCATCGATCCGTCGGGGCCGCACTCCCCGCTCCATGTACAGCGCAAGCTGTCGACGCAGGAACAGAATCTCCGCCTCGAGGGACTTGCGCGGACGAACCGCCAATCCGATCCACCCGACGAGGTAGGCTGCTCAGCACCTACCCATCATGCCACACTTGAGCAGTCGCACCCGTCCACCGCGCCCGGGTCGGGCTTTTTTTTGCGGAGCAGTGCTCTCGGTCGTGCGTCCGCGATTGTCAGTTATGAAACGCACCTTCGGGAGATGCAAACGAGACGCCATAAGCCGAAAAATCCCGAAAATCTGTCGTGAGCACGAATGCGCGCTCGTAGTTGCGCGCAAGCACGACGGCGCACGCGTCCGCGAAGTCCATCCGCGGCGCCCAACGTTCCACCTCATCGAACACGCGGTCCATGAATGTCACAGCCACCGGGACCACGTCCATCCGATTGACGAGTTGCCGCAACGCGTGTACAGCGAGCGGGTGATTCTCGAGTCCGTGCTGGGCCTCGGTTATCGCAGCCTCGAAGGTGATGAACCGACCCGGAACGGCTCGCAGCGCACGCACGGCCCAGCCGTGGGCGGCATCGTCGCCATCGATCGCCGCCCTAAGCGGTCCGGCGTCGACGATGATGGTTCTTCGCGGCGAGGCGGTTGCGGACCTGGTCACGAAGCGACTCTGTGCGACGTCCGAGTCGAACTGCACCGAACACGCCCTCAAGTCCTTCGAAGGGGTGTTCGGATGCTTTGCTGCGGCGCTCGAAAAGATACTCGCCGTGCTCGCCCATGACGATCACGGCGTCGCCGCCATCAGCGGCTTCGCGGGCCTTGCGGAAGTTGCGCTGGAATTCGGTTAGGCTGATCTTCATCAAGATCAGATTATCTGATTACAGCTGCCAAATGTCAATTCGCATTCCTTCGCTACCCAGGTGGGCACTTCCACCGCGCACAGACGATCACGCATATCAAGCCGTCTCACCGCGCGCGGTCCTGCCTGAGACCGGCCGTGGGAAACGCATCACTCATCGTTGCGGCTGAGCGGCGCTCAATCGCTCAACCCGGGAATCGGCACCACCGACGCTCAGGCCGTATCACCCCGTCTCACCGCAGCCCACGATTTCCGGGATAGGTTTGAGGGTATCTTTCCGAAAGGGCCGAAAAACCATCATCGGATCAGTGGGTTACGAGTCAGTTCGAGTCCAGCCTGGGGAGCCATTATAATCATCATGTTACAGTATTTTAGCAAAGCTGATTCGAGATCAACTAGCTAAGCTTTTGAGCGCTCGTTCTCGAGTTCGGGTCCCAAACGCGCGTCCGGGTTGGAGTCCATAATTCCAACAGCCCGACGCCGCATTGCAAGCCATTGATTCCACTGAGCCACACTTTTCCAGCGAGGTGGTCGTGGGGGTACGTTTGGGGGTACGGCCGGACCCGGGAGTTAGGATACCCCCACGTGTTGGTGACTTCGCGGTAACCGTACCCCCAAGCAAACTCGCGGCGTCGGGTGCCGGTTCTCCGACTTCTGGTGTTTCGAGCGTTGCCGACACCGGATACACACATGAGGCACAGGGCCGCACCGGACTTGTGGGAGGCGAATTACTGATCAAGCGGCGTGCCCGGTCGCGAAGCCGATCGGGTCAACTGCGCGGCGTAAATCGGGCTTTGAGACAGCTACCGAGACGTTGCTGGTTGCGGGACGAGTCGCACCCCGAGCACGCGCATCGCTTTGACGATGGTATCGAAGCTCGGATTCCCGTCCCTCGAGAGCGCCTTGTAGAGCCCGGCGCGCGTCATGCCTGTTTCCTTTGCAAGCTTCGTCATTCCGCCGTGTGCACGCGCCGCGACGCCGATGACGTGAGCCATATACGCCGCGTCGTCACCCCCTTCCTCGAAGGCTGCAACGAGATACTCAACCACCTCTTCCGGAGTCTTGAGGTAATCGGCAGAATCGTAGCGAGCGAACCTCTCGGTCTTTCGAGTTCGAGCTGTCATAGGTCACTTCCCCTTCTTCGACCTGTGCCCTCGAGCTTCTGAGGCTACTCGGGCTCTTAAGGTATTCATTTCGATCGCACGTTTAATATCCGCGTCCTGCGTGGCTTTCGTCCCGCCGCAGAGCAATAAGTACACAACTCGGTCCGTTTGCGCGTAGTACACGCGGTATCCCGGGCCGTAGTCGACCCGTATCTCACTAACGCCACCCCCGACCGGCTTCACATCGCCTGGATTGCCCACAGCAAGGCGGTCCAGCCGAGGGGCTATCCGCGTCCGGGCACTCGAATCGTTCACGCGTCAAACGTTGACGAGCGACGGATCTCATACACCTTGGCAATGTCTCCTATAGGATACGACGACGTCAACTATAGTGGGCGGCCGAACGGCCGAACGACCGTTGCGAAGCCAATGCGCAAGCGGTCTCTTTGGATCTGTAACAACCCGCGGATTCATTGGGCGACCTGTGGCTGCAAATGGCGCGCGCTGCCGAAGCGCTTTGGTAACTGGCATACGATCTATACCCGTATGAACCGCTGGGCCAAAGCCGGTGTTCTGGACCGACTGTTCGAGAAACTGCAGCAGGAGCAGCTGATCCGCATCCGAATCGAGGCAGTGAGCCTGGACAGCACCATCGTCAAGGTCCATCCCGACGGCACGGGTGCTCTAAAAAAAAACGGAGCCCAGGCCATCGGAAAGTCCCGAGGCGGTTGGAGCACCAAAATTCATATGGTTGCCGCGAGTGCTCGATGCGCCATATTGGTATCGGATTTTCCAGCAAATCCCTTGTGCGGGTAACTTTACGGGTAACTCCTCCTCTCCGAATCAAGTTACCCGCATGCGAAACCAACATGCGATCTGAGTTACCCATACTCTCTTCCCTCCTCTGAACGCTCCGCTCTCCCGCTCGCAGCAGTGCTTCCCGTACGACAGGAGTCGACCCCTGCCGGCGGTTACTTGCGAACCGCGCCTGTCGGGGTAAGCGTCCGGTCTCGACGTGACCACCTCGTGGATGGCAAAGACCACAAGATCGACGTCTCGAAAGTAGACGTCTTGATGAACGGCATCGAGCTTCAGGACCGTGAGTTCCTCGCAGCGAATCCAGGAGGCGCGCGAGCCGAATGCGAGCGTCCATCAGGTTCTGCCCTGCTACCGATTCGCAATTACATCTTGATCTTATAGCGTCCCAGCCGCCGCCGCTAAGCCGCAGAGCGGCGCGCAAGATTACACGCGCGCGGCTCGCCCAACAATGCTTCCGGCCAGCCCCGCGCTTCAGCCTGCCGACGACTTGAAGACGACCGGGCGGCATGGCCACTCAAGCGCCCGTCGCATGCCGAACACGTCATGAATAGCCTCAGAAGTGCGCCCCCCCAGAGAGCACCAACAGTAATGGCCCCACGGTGTCTACGACCATGTGGGCAACGATCGCCGCCTCGATCCCCCATCGTCGAAATACGTAGCCGAACACAAATCCTGCCCACGTTTGGGGCGCGATCGCGATAGCGAGCAGTACGCCATAGCCGAGAGAGCTCACAACAAGCCCCTCGTGAACGTGAACAAAGCCGAACCAAGCGCCCTGAGCGATATTGGCGATCCAAAATATCACGTTGGTACTCGGACGCCACCCACGCAGATGAACGAACGAAAGAAGTCCCATGAGGGTCGCTATCGCCCCAAAACGGAAGACCACTTCCTCAGACAGTGCCGCTCCGACGACACCGGATGGCCAAAGCGCGATCAAATGCATCGCGACCGCGTGCGATGCATGCACTCCAAGCGTTCGAGGTCGGTGATTGGCAGGCGTGACGAAGCCCCTGATGGCGCTGATGATGACTCCAACGAGGAGCGATACCACCCCCGCTATCAGCCCTGGACGCCAGCCAATCGGTCGCGCACCCTGACGTGCATTGCGGAACATCAGCCGCTCGAGCAGAGGTGATGCGCGTAGGCCAGAGCTACCATACAAGAGCAGGCCGCCCAATCCAGCCAGCAGGATCAGCCCACTCCATTGCCCCGAGACAAGCCATTGAAGCCAGGTGTGGCTGGAATTCGCGCCGGGTTTCCCTACGTAGCGCGCCAGAGCCACGCCAAACGGCGCTTTGAGTAACATGCCGATGGCACCTACGGCTACCAGGGCAAGCGTAGTGGCGACGTTCCGTCGCCGATCCGATTCAATGGACATAGATTTGATTTCGAATCACGTCGCCTCGGCTATCGGATGCTAATTTTGAAGAACTGGGCCGCTGAAGCATGATCCATTAGTCACCGGAACCTCCGGAGGCGGCAACGTTCCCGTTGTTGGGGGACAGTCACGGTCGGTCTTTGGGAACTGCATAATTACGATTTCCGAGAAGCCGGTAAATCGTGTCTTCAAGCCAGTCTAACGGCGAGAATAGAAGACACACGAGCCGTGTACGGCGCCTGAACAACAGGGCCGGTATGGACATCACTTCACAGCCCGGATCTCCGCGGATCCCAGCCAAAGTCAGCGAGAGTCCGAAGAAAAGCAGCGCACCGAGTTTGGTCGCATCGTTGCCGAGCAGGAAAACCACTGCAGCCGGGAGGACGGCCAGGACGGCGCCGACCCAGCGATTGAGACGCCGCAGGTACCGGACCACGAGAAAGTGCAAAGCACTATAAAGCACGACGAAACTCATCACAATCGTGACCAGGGCAAGCGCCAATTCCCAGCTGGCCGATCGAACGTTTGCGGCCACCACATACAAACACCACAGGCCGAGCAAGCCGCGCAGTACGCGCCCGATAGGGGGCGCAATACCGGACTGCCGTGAATCGTGCGAGGTTCTGGCGTTCATGACACACCGACCGGCGGTTTCGTTTGAAAGGGTGTTCTCGACTCGCTTCATAGTGGTCTCTGGTAGTTGAGAAATCTTATGCGTATTCCGCGTATCTGGTGGGTCCGGTGTTAACCGGCCTCGAACATTCAGCAGGAATCAGCGATCAATCCGGACCAGGCAAACTGCCTCGTAACTCTGCGAGCTGATTCTAAAAACCTATCGCATCTCCTCGTTCGGCGTCGGGTCGTGCCGAAATCTGGTCAACCTTCGACGCCGGTTCACGGGCGAAGGGCTTCCTCGCCCAATCTCTCGTTTCATTGGCCGTTGATGATGTGGTCATAGGTTCCTCCTCAAGGCCTGCCACAACAGCTCATGCCGGCATCCCCACCGGCGCGCGCCATCTGAATGGGCGGACACGGCACCGAGCCATAGGAGCAAAACACGCAGCAATCTCCGGGCTTCGGCTTCAGCATCGTGCCGCATGCCGTGCACTCGAAGTAGTAGATGCAGGCGTCGGTCGGCATAGTCTCCGTATGGCGCGCGCCACAGGATGGGCAAGTCAGCTCGCAGGTCGTCAGGGGCGGGGTGGACCGATCCGCGGAGGTCATCGGGAGGCGCTCGTCCGATCGAGATCGACCAACATCGAGCACACCTTGGCCGCGAACACCCGCGCATCAAGGTACGGGAACCTCGGGTCGTGCGGGAGCCCGCCAAGCTGATGTATCAGGAAGACCGGCTTCGGCGCCGTCACGCCGTTCCACGCAGCTCCCGCGAGATAGATGAGCCAGGTATCCCAGGCAAAGACCCAGCGCTCGCCGTTCCAATATCCCAGCACGTGTGACATCTGCCGGCCGAAATCCCCCGTCGGATTCCAGTAGAGCTCAGGTGTTGATGATTTGAGCAGCGCCGCCGCGCCCGGAATGTTCTTGGCCTCACCACCAATGACCGGCTCGAAGACCACGT
>JBOIAR010000044.1:0-10988 GCA_050739095.1 Steroidobacteraceae bacterium
TTGCTGATTCACGAGCCGTCCTTCCTGGCTTGGTTCCTTGGGCTCAGCGGACGTGCCAAGCCGCGCGCCGGGCGCAGGACGGGGCGCCGGCTGCAGGGACCGAGGGACATCGAGAACAATCGTCGCGGGCCCTGCTGAAGATGCAAGGATTTCCGCTCCGCACTGCGGGCTGGACTCCGCTTGGCGGAACGGCTCCCGGAACCCCCGCATCGAGGGGCGCGCTCGGGACTGGTACGCTCATCTCGTGCGCTTTCAAGGGTTTGTCGCATCTGATACGACCCTTGAAAAGCGCGATATTCGTATCTATAATTAGCTCCGAATTAGGAGCTTAATTATGCATGCCATCTTTGCCGATACGACGATCAGCATGTCGGAGTTCAAGAAGAACCCCGCAGCGGTACTTCGTGAGGCGGGAAACCGCCCTGTGGCGGTACTCAACCACAATAGGCCGGCGTTTTATATGGTGGACCCGGCGCTCATGGAAGCCATGCTCGAGGCACTTGGCGATCGGGAGTTGCTCAATCTGGTGCGCACCCGGATGAACGATGATGCCGAGCCGATCGAGGTCGATATTGACGAGCTCTGAACAGCGGCCCAAGCACAAATACCGCCTGCTGTTTCACCCCGAGGCACTGAAGGAGTGGAACGCTCTTGATGGCTCGATCAAGAAGCCGCTGAAAAAGCTGCTTGCGAAGCGGCTCGACAACCCACACGTGCCGGGCGGCTCCTTGCACGGCGATCTGATTGGCTGTTACAAAATCAAGCTCAATAAGCAAGGCGTCCGGTTGGTCTACCGCGTCGAAGACAATGCGCTGATCGTGATGGTGATGGCCGTAGACCGTCGCGAAGAGAGCCTCGTGTATCGGTCCGCGCTCGCTCGTTTGGTAGACACAGTCAAGACATTGGCCAACACTGCGAAAACGGCACTTGCACGAGAAGCTCCGGCGCGGCCCGTAAGCCGGCCCTCCAATCGCGCGAAGAAGTAGTCGCCAAATCCTCTCACCCAGGCGGACTGATCTTGCCAAACACACCCGGGGTCATTTTGTCGAGCGCCGCGGTATAGGCCGCCGTGGACACCGAAGAAGAACTCGCGGGAGCCTTGGCTGCCCTGCAGCGCCGCAGCCCGGAGGAGCTTGCCGCCTTCATCGTTTCCTTGCTTTGCGGCGCGCCTCCGGGCGTCCAGTCCTATACCGAGGCCTTCATCGCTGCGGCGGATTCCTCTAAGGTCGCGACCCTCGTTCGCCGCGAGATCAGCGCGCTCCGCGTGGGCGAGCGCGAGTACGACGTGCGCCACCGTCGCAGCGCCGAGATCGTCGCACGCGCAGGCTACGCCCTCGGAACCATCGAACGGGTCGTGCTGCCGAGCGATGGAGCGCTCGCTCGAGAGCTTCTCGGCGAGTTGCTCGACGCGGAGCAGCAGATTGCGGAGCAGGCCTACGAGGACGATTACGGCGCTGAGGAGCTATTTGCGCGGGTGCGGAGCCTGCTCAGCGCGAGCACCGAGCGCTGACGGCTAAGTGCAAATTCAGTGCAGTGAGGTACACGTCGACACTCGTCAGCACCCTTCTCGGCGCTCGCCGCGGCTCCGCGATATATCCACAAATCAATTACTTGCGAGGAGCCGGGTAGTGCGTGCTTGAGCCGCGGCGAGCACCCGCTACGACTCTTAATCTCTTGGTCGTAGGTTCGATCCCTACACGGCCCACCATTTAGCCTTCCGTGGACTTCCAGCGAGCGCCAACGAAGTCCAGAAAACCTCAAGATTACAGTGGGCTACCTTCCAGCCGTGCTTCCGGCGTTCCATTGACAGCCGCGGCCATGGTGGGGTACATAGCGGGGGTATCTCCTCGTCCTGCGGAACGCTACCCCAGGGTGCCCACCCTCAGTGAATCGCGGATCAGAGCCGCTAAGCCTGCTGCGAAGCCCTACAAGCTCTTCGATGAGCGGGGGCTCTTCCTCCTCCTTACGCCTGCCGGTGGACGTCTCTGGCGCTTCCGTTATCGCCTGGGAGGGGTAGAGAAGCTCCTCACTCTCGGGGCGTACCCCGACGTACCGCTCAGGCGAGCACGAGAGAAGCGCGACGATGCGCGCAGACTCGTTGCAGACGGCATCGACCCGAGCGCCAGGCGCCAGGCCGAGCGCAGCGCCGCCGCCCTCACCTTTGTCGCGGTAGCGGATGAATGGCTGTTGACGAAGAAGAGATCGCTCGCGCCGGGTACGTGGCAGCGCGATCACGACCAGATTCACAAGTGGGTGGTTCCCTATCTCGGAAACCGACCCATCGCCTCCATCGAGGCGCCGGAGCTGCTCCAGGTTTTAAAGCGGGTCGAGGCGAAGGGCATCGCCGACACCGCGCATCGAACCCGCGAGGTCTGCGGCAGGGTCTTCCGCTACGCCATCGCGACCGGTCGTGCGACACGCGACATCACCGCCGACCTCCGAGGCGCGCTGGCGCCCCGAACAACCCAGAACTACGCGGCGATCACTGATCCGACGAAGGTCGGAGAGCTGCTGCGCGCCATTGACGGCTACGACGGTCAGCCCACGACTGCCGCCGCGCTGAAAATGGCGCCGTATGTCTTCGTCCGCCCAGGCGAACTCCGCGCCGCCGAATGGTCCGAGTTCCATCTCGACGGTGAGGCGCCGGAGTGGCGCATCCCCGCCGAGCGCATGAAGATGGGCGAGGCGCACATCGTGCCGCTCTCGAGGCAGGCCGCCGCAATCCTTCGCGAGCTCCGGCCCGTCACCGGTGCCGGGCGATACGTGTTCCCGGCGATCGGCGGGGGCGGGCGGCCGTTGAGCGAGAACACCCTCAACGGTGCTCTTCGCCGACTCGGCTATTCGGGCGACCAGATGACGGCGCATGGCTTCCGCAGCATCGCCAGCACACTGCTCAACGAGCGCGGCGTGAACCCGGATCTCATTGAGCTACAGCTTGCGCATGTCGAGCGGAACAGGGTGCGGGCCGCATACAACCGCGCACAGCGCCTCGCCGAGCGGCGGGTGATGATGCAGGAATGGGCGGATTACGTCGAGAGGCTACGCGCGAGCGGTGCTTCGCAGCGAGCAACGGGCGAGACGGCGGCAATCAAGGTGGCGTAGTGGATCGCGAGCTGTAGGCCATAGGGGCCTTCCGCGCCGGTGTTGTTCGCTCGCGATCGTAAACGGCCAAAATTGGTAGGTCACGGAAGGCATGGAGTCCCGAAAGTTGGGGAACAGGAGGAACCGTTCCGTGGCCAAATGTCCGAGATCGCAACGGAGACTCCGTAACAGTCGGCGCAGAACCGGGACCCTGGTGTGGTATGAAGTACTTTCCTC
Source organism: Steroidobacteraceae bacterium (assembly GCA_050739095.1). Lineage (GTDB taxonomy): Bacteria > Pseudomonadota > Gammaproteobacteria > Steroidobacterales > Steroidobacteraceae > 13-2-20CM-66-19. Next base: position 3,319 of record JBOIAR010000044.1, read on the forward strand.
TGGTCTGGTCGGCTCTTTGGCGCAAGCCGGTCGAGGCCATCCTGGTGTGGCTGGCCGTGACTGCGGCGTTCGCGCTGTTCGGCCTGATGGTCGGCCTGCACGTGACCTACGATCGTCTCATCGAGAGCTCCAGAATGGATCGCCTCGATATCAACGCGCGCTTCCCCAGCGCCAGCCCTCGGGGCGTGCTGTTGCCGATTGCGCTTCGGGATCAGATCGCGCGGATCCAAGGGGTATCTGCAGTGGGGAGCTATTACTGGCTCTGGGGTTACTACCAGAACCCCCACAAAATCGCGCGGGTCATCGCGGTGGACAGACACATGCGCGCCGCCTGGTCCGAGTTGCCCCTGATCCCGGCACAGTGGGATCGGCTCTTCGCGATGCCGACCGGCGTGTTCGTGAGCCGCGCGCCCGCGGCGAGGCTCGGTCTTCGGGCAGGCGACACATTTCCGCTCATCACGGCGCCCGGCCTGCGCGCGGACGGCACCGCGACATGGGAGTTTCACGTACTGGGGATCGTCCCTGACGACCCGCGCATCGGCGCATTCATCCTCGGCAATTACGGCTACCTCGATAAGTCGCGGCCACTGCAGGATCAGGGCCTTGTAATGGGCTTCCGAGTGGCCGTGCGCGACGCTGCTCAGGCCGATGAAGTCAGCCTCCGGATAGACAGGCACTTTGCCAATTCGAGCACACCGACGCTCAGATGTTGCAGGCTTATCGAGCTGGAGGAGATCCGCGGATGGCGATCGTGCTGTCAGCTCAGACCCACACCGAGTACGGTAGCGCCATCCCAGCGAACGCCATCGGGACGATCCTGGATGCGCCGGGCATCGCCAGAGGTGTCAACGGTCGTCCTTTGGCCGACGCGGAAGTTCTATTTTGGGTTCCGCCGGCTGAAGGGTATCTCGTCGGCTCACCCGATCTGCGGGGTATCGGCCCCGCAGGTCTCAGGCTGAGACCTCATTTCAGGATGGTCGCAGGCAGGCTGTTTCGCTTCGGCCGGCAGGAGCTGATCGTCGGTGTGGACGCGGCGCGCGCCTACCATCTGCACGTCGGCGACGAGGTCGCTCTCCCGAACGGCAACTGGCCGATAGTCGGAGTGTTCACGGACGATGGCAGCATCCTGGAGGGACAGCTGGTTGGAGACGCGATTACGCTGGTTTCCGCAGCCCACATATCCGGATTCGGCAACGTTCTGGTCAGACTCGCGAAGCCCGATGCGTTCAGCGCGTTTGCGCACTGGCTTACGACCAATCCAGCGCTCCAGGTAACGGCGGAGCGGCAGTCGCACTACGCCGCGCGGACGGTAAATCTCTATACGGCATTCTTCGCGGAGCTCACGTACATCATTGCTGCCACCATGGCCCTCGGGGCCCTGTTCGCGACAGTGAAACTTACCTACGCTGCGGTAAGCACGCGGACGCACGAGATTGCCACGCTGCGCGCAATCGGTTATCAGCCGCTCCCCGTGGCCGTTTCCGTCCTCCTCGAGACTGCCATTCTGTCGCTCGTCGCCGCAATACTGGGCGGCGCAGCAGCTTGGCTCCTGTTCAACGGCAGGCTCGTCGCCGATATTCACAACGTATTCGATCTGTCGGTCTCGCCGCGACTGTTCGCCGTTGGAATTGCGTGGGCCCTGACTCTCGCCGTCCTCGGCGGGCTTCCGCCGGCGATTCGCGCGGCGCGGCTCAGCGTCGCGGAGGCGCACAGAGCCGCATAGATGATCGCGAGACTACTGCGGGTGGTACCTCGTGTACGTGGGCAGGCTCTTGAAGAGCTCGCCAGGAGTCGGCCCCGGCGGCTGCTGGCACCCCGCCCGCGTGACTCTGGCGTGCTTGAGGAAGTCCGGCTCGCCAGGTGATGGCGGGTCGGAGACCACGTAGCAGTGGTCGCTCTTCCACACGACCACCTCCCCCGTCTCGCGGCCCAAGCTTGATTCGGTGTGACTGCCTGCGGCGCAGCCAGTTCCCTTCAACCGATCTCGTCCGCTTTGGGCCCGGAAGCCGTCCATCGTGGCGGCGATGGGCACTGCGATGTCCTATGCCGTAATACTGCAAGTACATCGCTACACCGGCGAGCTTCGTAAGCTAGCGATGGTTTGCATCTCAGCGTCCGAGATAGTGTGTTGTGATGTCCTCTCGGCAGTGCCCCAGTTCCTCCGCGAGGACGCGCCGCGCCGCATGGTCAGCTTCGCGATCGATGGTGGCGCTTCCGCGGACCGGTGAATCTCTTCCTGTGAGTTCTCGGTAGCGCTCGTTGGCATACTGGTGGCGGAGTCCATGACTCGTGATGCCGTCGTCCCGCGTGACGCCGCAAGATCGCACGACGTGGTAGTAGTGGTTCTTCCACTGGGAGAGCTTCCGGCATGGATCGCTGGTGCTCGAGGACAGCGTCGCGCAGAAAGTCTTCGCGCGCTCGAGCAACCCGCGCTGCTCTGCAGTGCGGATCGGTTCCACCCGATCGCGTCCGCCCTTGGTTCCGTGCGTGATGCTGAGGTACGTCCCCTTGTCGGCGAGATTAGGGCGAAGCTGCATGGCTTCCCGGGCTCGCAGCCCGAAGGCGAGCTGTAATTCGAGCTGCAATGCGACTCGCGCGTCCTTCTGGCAAACCTGCTCGATTTTCGCGACGACATCGACGCCCTTTCCCGACCAACTCTTGTCCTCCCGAGCAATCGAAGAGCGAGCGGTCGTCCCTGACCCCAGATAGTGCTCGATGCCGCGGACCATGCCGGCCTTGCCGATCCACTCTGCGAAGGTGCGGAAGATCGAGAGATTGTTTTGCAAAGTGGACGCGGACAGCCTCCGCTCTTCCCAGTCCTTGGCCAACGCCTCGATATGCTTTCCGCGGAGGCTCGTCACCGCTTCCATCCGAAACTTGAGCTCGTGCAGCCGCTTGAAGCCGGCGTATAGCACATCGGCGCGCTTGTCCTGGGTGGCGAAACTGGCCACTGCGCCGTCATGTCGCGCACCGTTGTGCGCCTTCAGCACGGCGGCGAGCGACGCCTTCCACCCACCGATGGCGCCGGCAGGTTTGCGGCCGGCGCCGTGATTTCCCGTCATGTCATCCGATCTCCTCTGCTCTGGCCAATCAATCTGCTGGGCGATTCCGGAGTCCATGGAGGGCTCCGCGGCATAACGTGAGCGTTTACGTGCTTTCCCGGACGCTGTTTCCAGCCATACCGGGAAGCCGCTCTTGGGGAGCGGACGGCGTTGCACCGTGCCCGTCCCGCAGGACGGTTCGTGGGGGGACCACTGGGAAGTTCCTGAAGCCCTTTGGCCTGCCAACGGCCAGAATCAGGAGGGCGCCCGAGGGCTACGAGAGGCGGCCGTGAAACGGCCGCACACCCGAGCGGCTTACGCGTGGGCGCACATAGACTCGCCTGGGAAAGGCGATTGGAGGAGTCAAGGAGCCTGAGCGGCTCGTGTGTGTATCGGCCAGCACCCCGACCCCGGGAAGGGCCGCAGCCGTACTTCCGGGCGCACGACGGCTTTCTTTAGGTTACGACGTTGCGCACGTCGTCAGCGTCGGTGATTACTTCACCGCTCAGTCCGATGCATCTTGCCGCAGTTGCAACCCGATGTCGAGGGAATGTTGAAGCAGCACCGATGTTAGGTCAACTTTTGCCTCATCCCCCCGAAACAGTTGAGACGCTGCGCCAGCGTCCGATGACTCAAGGAGTTGCGGCAGGTTTCGGCGCACTCTCTTTTGGCTCAGGGCCAAAAGAGAGTGCGGCTTGCTGCGGCAGGTGCGGAGAATGTCGTACTTGCGGCGGCGCTGTTACGGCTGGCGCAGGGCGCCGGCCGGCACTATGCCTTTTCGAGTTCCTCGCGCACGATTTTGCGTACCTCGCTTGCGGTGACCGGTGCCTCGGCACCGTTCACGTGCTGCCCAAGCGCCTCATTGATGAGCGTCTGGTAGCCCTTGCCCGTGCGCTCGGATTCCGCTTTGAAGCGCTCGAGGATCGCGTCGTCCAGGTAGATCGTAATGCGCGTCTTGCCACGCGAGGAAAGCACGGCGCCACGCTTGCCCCGCGAGAAATCGTATTCGGCCTTCATAGTATTCACCCTTCGTACGCTTTGCGTTCGCCGGACGTCGGACGGCGCACGGAGATGATCCGCACGTCATCGCCGCGACCTGTCCAGACCACGACCCGAAGCTCCCCGAAGGAATTCGCGCCGATTGTCACAAACCGCTGTTCACCGTCGACACGTTCATCCTCCACGGTGAGCGCGAGTGTATCGCGCAGAACGCCGTCCCCTTCGGTGAGCGAGAGGCCGTGCTTGGCGCGGTTCGCCCCGTCCTTTTTCGGGTCGAACTCCGGGCTCATGAGCATAGTATATGCATAACGTACATATAAATCAACCTTCGGAAGGGTCGTTATTCCTCGATGCCGAATTCCTTCGTCAGCTCGTTCGCAGGGACGACGCGGCCGGCCTGAGCATCTGCGAGTCCGCGCTCAATCGAAGCCCGCAGCCCGAACTCGTCGGCCAAGTCGTCCCAACTGGCAGTATCTGGCAAATTGTCGATCAGCGCGTGCGGTTGCTCTTTGATGGGCGATGAATTTTCAGCCATCGTAGGCCTCGGAGGATAAAGGCTCGAGGAGATTCTATCCCCCAACTTCGCGCAGGTGACCCCTGGTATTTATGCCACTTCCGTAGAATTTCTCGGAGATTGACAGACAAGCCGTGAGCAAGCGACGCCCGCCGCGGGATCGGTCCGCGACGTGTTGTCTGCTCGCACAGCGCGACGCCCGCATCGACACTGCCGTCCGAAGGAGGTGACGCCGGCTTGCGCCGGCTTGCGCCGGCTGCGCTGCCGCCGAGCAGGACTGGCGTCGTGGCGGAGTCGAGGCTGAGCGCTCCACAGTGGCTTTCGCCAGGTGGGCAGGAACTGAGAGGCGGCACTGTGTTGATCCCGCTCGGCGGCAGCGCTCGCTCCTCTTCGACCCCACGCGGCACGCCGGAAGAGGTTGCGCGGGCACACTAATGCAGGATCGCCGAAGCCGCGACGTCCCTCGCCAAACCTCTTACGGGGTTTTTGGCACCGGGCCTTCCTTCGACGGGCAGCTCCCTGGTCGGTACGGAGGACCTTGGGGTAGAAGTCAGGGTACGTTCAGCAGAGCTACGCGAGAAAGCGGCGCAATTTCAAACACTTGCAATCAAGCCGCGATCCCTACACGGCCCACCATCTACCCCTTCCATCGAGTTCCACTAAGATCCATCCTCGTCTCCTGGATGACGAAAAACACCCTGAAAATGCAGGGGTTTTCTGTCCAGGAGAGCTGTGGAGGCTCCTTGGCAGCGCCCCATGTATGGGGGCATCTTTCGGGGGCCTTTTACGAAACTCCAAGAACTAGGCCCCCCACGTGCCTTCAGCGTTGTAATATCGACGGTGATCGGTCGGACCGGCCAGCGTTACTGTGCGAGGCGCGCGGTGAGGTGGGTGCGGAACCACTAGCCCCACCAGCGAGCTCGCAAAGGTCTGGAGGTGGGTCATGCGCGAGAGACTGACTTCGAGAATCGGCCGGGCGCTGCGCAGAGTGCGCGCCCACGAGAGCGAGCTGATTTTCCACCTCGCGACACTGGAGATGGTGCCGGCCGTCATAACTGTCACCAGCCCGGCATTTTCCGATCATGGGGCGTTGCCGGTCCGCTATACCGCCGATGGGGAGCGGCTGTCGCCGCCGCTTGCCTGGAGCGGCGTGCCGCCGGCGGCAGCGAGCCTCGTGATCATCGTGGAGGATGCCGACAGCCCGACGTCCCTGCCGTTTGTGCACGCCATCGTGTGGGCACTGGCCGGTGCTGACGGCGAGCTGCCCGTCGGAGCGCTGCCACACCCGGGCGACCTACTTCGCAACAGTACATCGATGGGCCGCAATTCTCTGCTCACGGTGGGCTATCTGGCGCCTGAGCCTCCGTGGGGTCACGGAACGCACCGGTACGCGTTCGAGGTATTCGCACTCGACTCACGCCCGCGGCTCAACTCAGCGGTGGCGGCTCCGGGACGCGGGCAGGTGGTGGAATGGCTGACCAGGCATGCCATCGCCAAGGGAATGCTCATCGGCCTTTACGAGCGGCCTTGAGTTTCCACCCACAGGTCCACGTACAGGCCAAGGTCCTAGCCGCTGGACCCCTGCCGGCAGCGCGCGTAGAGCCACAATCTGTGCCGTGAGCAGGCAGAAGCATCTGGCACCGGCGGCGGGCAACCCCTCGCACCGGCCCAGGTCGCGCTGAAGCCGAGCCCCCGCCTGGCCGGAAGGCCGCTCATCAATCCCCGGTTGCGTAGACGTTGACGCTACCGGCCACGGAGTCGGCGACTTGCTCCTTGGTTATCACGCCGAGTACGTCTTTCGCTGTCGGGGTGTCCGTGGGGCGCACCACGAGGGCCATGGTCGCCCCCATACGCCACATGCGTCGAATCACGTCGAACACGATATCGCCCTCCCGTACGACACAGTAGCGTCGGCTGACGACATCGCCCAACGTTGGTGGTGTTTCGGCGGCACGAGAGGCGGCCTGCAGCAGCGAGGTTGTGACCTGAAGTACTCCGAGAATGCGCTCCCCATCGACGACCACCACGTGGCGCTGCTGGCCGAGACGCTCCGGCAGGGCCATAAACGCCTCGACGCTCTCGTCCGCGGGCGCCAGCACCACATCGCTGATCATCACATCCCTCGCCCGGCGGACCAGGAACATGTTCGCGTGCAGAGACTTCGGCAACACGTGCCCGCGGCGGTAGATCTTCAGCGTGTAGATGCTCTCCCGCGAGAGCACGCGCCGCACGCCGACGCTGAATGCCACGGCGAGGATCATCGGCAGCACCATGTTGTAGTCCCGAGTCATCTCGAAGATCATGGTGATCGCGGTCATCACGGCCCCCGTGGCGCCGCCGACCATCGCTCCCATGCCCACCATGGCGAACGACGGTATGTCGAGGGCGAGCGGTAGATGCAGTGCGGTGAGCCCCGCCGCAAAGACCGCGCCGATGGTCGCGCCCATGAACAGCGACGGCGAGAAGATGCCGCCGGAGGATCCGGAACCAAGGCTCAAGGTCGTCGCGAGCAGCTTGCCGCCGAAGAGGAGCAGCAGCAGCGTCACTGCGGAGAGGTGCCCCACCAGGATCGCCTGTATCGTCGAATAGCCGACGCCGTCGACGAAGTAGTGCCCGAATCCCCTGAAGAACCCGTACATCAACACGCCCACCAGCGTCATACCGAGCGCATGACGCAAGTATCGATTGGCGACGTGCTCGAACAAGTCCTCGAGGAGGATTAGGCCCCGGACAAATGCCGCGGCCGCGAGGCCGACGATCACGCCGAGCGCGGCATACAGGCCGAGCAGGATGGCCGAGCTCGTGTTCACCGAAAGGGGCGTCAACGACGGTACGGTAAAGGCGGGTTCCGGTCCGAAGAAGAATTGGCCGACGAACGTGGCGACGCCGGTGGCGATCGCGACCGGGAGGAAGGTGCGCGCGCTCACCTCCGGCATCATCAGCTCGATCGCGAACATGACTCCGCCAATCGGGGTGTTGAACGTCGCGGCGATACCTGCTCCCGAGCCGGCCGCGACCAGGATGATCCGTTGTCCGGGCGGCATGCGGATGAGCTGTCCCAGCGTCGAGCCGAGTGCCGAGCCGATCTGGATGATCGGACCCTCGCGGCCGACCGC
>JBOIAR010000045.1:0-10965 GCA_050739095.1 Steroidobacteraceae bacterium
TCGCCTCGGGACTTCTCGATGCGCCCGTCACCGTTCCGTGGTGGAATGGTATGCGCCTGCGGCTGACCGCATGATCTCCCGCCGCGCTCTTAGCGCAATAGCGCGCCGTGGAAATCGAGGCTAGCCCTCCTTGGGACTAGGCGCGCTGCGGGCTGTCACGCGCCCCCTGTGCGCTTGCGCCGGCCGAGAGCGAGCCCGACGCCGAGCAGTCCGGTTGCGAACAGGAGGACGGTTGCGGGTTCCGGCACGGACGACGTGGCGGACTCGACGATCAAGTCCATGTCACCCTCGCCGACCTCACCGACGTACGAGCCGAGGATGGTATCGGTGCCCGCCGGGAGGTAAAAGGTACCGGAACTGTAAACCGCGTTGCTCAGCGCACAGCCGATGTCCTCGCCGCAAACTCCTGGGCCGAGGACGGGTAACGACGTCAAGTCCGCGTAATACGTCCCCAGGATCGAATCGCCGGAGTAGGATTGCTGCCCGCCCGGCGTCAGCCCATTGTGGCTGGATGAGGCGAGCGTTGCGGCGATGCCGTTGACGTCGAAGCTGAATTGATCGCCACTATCTTCGACGTCAGTCGCCGTCAGATAGCCGCCAGTCGGCAACGTGATGGTCAGGCTCATCACCCCACCGCTGGTGCCCGGGGCACCCACCGCAGTGCCGATGCCTCCGCCCAGCAGGGGACCATCGGAGCCCAAATCGCCCGAAGATCCGTCGTACGGTCCTGCGAACAAGGGGCCTGGGGAACTGGAACCCTCCGGGAAAGAAGCCGTGTACCAATGATTGCCCACGATATTGTCCGCGTGCGCACTCAGCGAAGCCACCCCGAGGGCAGCGGCCACCGCGGCGGCGAGAATAGCGTTCTTTTTCATTATGGAGCTGCTCCCCTTACGAAGGCTCGGTGAACGGTTTACCCGATGCCCCTGCGTCCAAATTCCGTGCCATGTTGATTTATTCCCAATAAATCAAAGGTCTGCTTGGGCGATGCCCTCAGCTGTGTCCGGAATTGTTAAATATTTCGACGGCCCGGGGGCGAGGCCGGTCCTCGGCGCTCGAGCGGTTGCGCTCCGCGAGTCACGCTTTATGATCGCGTAGACGCGGTACGTACAACGCGAAGGCGCTTCCACCGATGGCTCATCAAAAGAAAAACTCGCCCGTGGTTTCGACTAGCGCGCGCGAGTGCGAATCCCCCATCGTGGGGCGAGCGCCCGACCCGCTGCGGCAAGCACCGCCCATTCCACGGCTTCCAAACGCGGCTCCGGCGCAATCCCCTCTGGCCGCTCCGGCGGCCAAGCCATCGAAGTCGCAGTCCCGCGCGGCCCACCGCGAGGCGGTCTCCGGCGTACGCCTCGCGCGGCATGGGCGGCACGCGCAAGCGATTGCCTGCTTCAAACAGTCAGTGCGGCTCGATCCCACCGTGGCGACCACCCACCATGATCTGGGACGCGCCTGTCTCGAGGCCGGTCGGTTCGAGGAGGCCGCGGAGGGGTTTGCGCGCGCCGTGCGGCTCGAACCCGCGCTGGTGAGCGCACACGAACACCTGGCAGTCGCGCTGGAGTGTACCGGCAGTCGCGAGGGCGCCTACCGCGCCTATCAGGAGACGGTCAGGCTCGACCCGGGGCGCCATCAGGCCCAGTTTCGGCTCGGACGGCTCTATCTGGCGCGCCAGCGCCGTGCGGACGCGTTGGCCTGCTTCCAGGCGGCCGCGGCCGCAACCGCGGGGACCGTCTACGAGCAGGTCTGCCAGGCCTACGCCGCCTTGACAACAGGCGAGGGCGCGAGGGCCGAGGCCCTCTTGCGCGAGGTCATTGCCGCCCGCCCGGACTGTGGCGAGGCCCACCTCGTGCTCGGCGAGGCGCTCGCCCATGCGGGCCAGTCATGCGAGGCCGCCGAGTGCTTCGAGCGGGCCATTGCGCTGGCGCCGACCCACCTCAGCGCTTGGCAGGGCTTTGCGACCAACAGACGCTTCACGGCCGTCGACCGGCCGCTGCTCGAGCGGGTCCGCGCCGACCTCGAGCGGCCCAACCTGCCGCCCGCGCAGGCGAGAGCGCTTCATTTCGCGCTCGGCAAGGCGCACAACGATCTGGGCGATTACGCCGAGGCGATGGGGCATTTCGAGGCGGCCAACCGCATTCGCGCGGCGTCGGCTCCATTCGATCGGGCGGCGCTGATGCGTACGACCGAGCGACTGATCGCCGCGACGTCACCGGGTTTTATCGAGCGCGCCCCGCGGCTCGCGAGCAGCGAGGAGACGCCGCTGCTGATCATCGGGATGCCCCGATCCGGCACGACACTCGTCGAGCAGATCCTCTCGAGCCATCCGGATGTGGCCGCTGGCGGCGAACTCCCTTTCTGGTACGAGCACGGCGGCGCTGCAATGGAGGCGCTCGCGTTGCCCCCCAAGGCGCAAGTGCTGCAGCAGCTGGCCGAACAGTATGTGGCGCTGTTGCGGTTGATCTCGCCCGCGGCGCGGCGCGTGACGGACAAGATGCCGTTCAATTTCTGCGCGCTCGGTCTGATCCGAGTGCTCTTCCCGCGCGCCACGATCGTGCACTGCCGCCGCCATCCCGTCGACACCTGTCTGTCGATCTTCATGACGGACTTCGAGGCGCCGATGAGCTTTGCGAGCGAGCGCAGCAGTCTGGTCGACTACTATCGGCAGTACCAGCGGCTGATGTCTCACTGGGTGCGCGTGCTGGCGCCGCAGCGCCTCATCGAGCTCGAGTACGAGGAACTGGTGGCCGATCCCGAGCCGGTCACGCGCCGGCTGATCGCCAGCTGCGGCCTGACCTGGCACGAGGCCTGTCTCAGTCCGCATCTGAACCGGCGACCCATTCACACGGCGAGCGTCTGGCAGGCCCGCCAGCCGATCCACCGAGACTCGGTCGCGCGCTGGCAGCGTTACGAGCCCTGGCTCGGCGCGCTGCGCGAACTGCTGTGAGGGGGAACGGCGCCCGCCCGAGCGCGGCGGGTGCACGGGCTTACGGGGCCCTTCAGCGGAACCTGCGTCCTCAACGCAAGGATGCGTCCGTGCAGCGCTAGGTTGCCAGATGAATCGGCGGTCCCCGTCTGCGAGGAACATCAATCAGATCAGACCCGGCACGAGTGCTCGCACCCGCTGAGCGTACGCATCGTAGACAGCGCCGAATTGCTGGCGCATGAAGCGCTCCTCGATGATGATTCGATGCGCGACGGCAATGAGCGATAACGCCACGGCCAGCACCCCCCGCCACTGTCCGGTCGCAACTGCCGTCCCGGCGAAGGCAAGCACCAGGCCCGAGTAGATGGGATGCCGAACCCATCGGTACGGACCACCGGTGACCAGCTCATGGTCGGCCTTCAGGGCGGCCACACCACTCCAGTTACGCCCCAGATAGATGCGCGCCCAGACCGTGAACAACAGCCCAACAAGCGTCAATGCGGCACCGAGGCCGGCCCAGAATTTCCACTGCGAGCCCGGCAAGAAGCGCACCGAGAGTTCGGGCACCGGGACGCCCGGCACACACAAGAGAGCGGCGGCACACAACAGCAAACCCGTGTTCAGCAGACGCGGCAGCGCGGCTTGGCGCCGAACCGTGACTTTCACGTTGCGCGCAAGCACCAACCAAACGATGATCCACAGTGTCCAGGTGATGTAGAAGAAGTGCTGGTAGAAATCGCCCAAGCTCATGTGTGGCTCCGCGCCGGCTCGTGCTCCCTGTCAAAGGAAGTTCCATTCTGATGCCGCCGGCGCCCGGATCCCAGTGCCGGAAGTCATGCGGGGGGATCTTGAAGCGAAACCGGCTCCCGCGCATCCCAACTCGAGGTATACTTTCCGCCATGCGCACGATCCCCAGTTGCCCGCTGCTGGCTGCCCTGTGTCTCGCATCTCTCCCTGTCGTTTCCGCGGCTCAGGACCATTTCCCTTCCAATGAAGCGCTGCGCCACGTGCGCGCCATCTCCGAGCCGCATCTCTCGCCTGACGGCCGCAGCGTCCTGATCGAGGTCTCCGATCCCACCGCCGACGGCGGCCGCGGTCATCTCTGGCTCGTAAATGTCCAGACCAACACCGCGCGCCAGCTCACGTACTCCATCCCCGGCCAGAAGCAGGGCGAGTCCAGCGGCGCGTGGCTGCATGACGGCAGTGCCATCCTCTTTCTCGCTCACCGCGGCGCGTACACACAGCTCTACGAGCTGCCCATGAACGGCGGCGAAGCCCATCCCTTCGACATCAAGCTTGTTCCGCCCGTCGACGAATCCACCAGGCCAGGCGCCATTCCTCCCGTCAAGACTCCCGCGACGCCGGCCAAACCTGAGCCCGTCGAGTGCAACGTCAGCGGCTTCTTCATCGCCCCCAACGGCCGCTCCATCGCCGTCCTGATCCGCGACCCGCAAACCCCCGGCGAGAAGAAGGAGCAGACGGAGAAAGCCGATGCCGTCTGGGTCGATCACGATCCCCACGGCACGCGCCTGTATCTCCTCGACCCCAAAACCGGCAAACTCACGCCCACCACCGTTCCGCCGGATGTCGCCGGCGTCTTCTGGACGCGCCAGAGCGACCGCCTCCTCGCCATCGCCAAAGGCATGAACGACCTTGGCGATATCGCGCCGGATCGCACCGCGTGGATCGTCACCATCTCTGACCCCTCCCATCCCACGCAGCTCAAGGCCATCCCCAAGACGATCGAAACGGCCGCCTGGTCACCCGACGCCACCCGTATCGACTTCCTCGCCCAGGCACAGGCCAATACGCCTCCTGGCTACTCCGACCTGTACCAGTACACGCTCGCCGATCAGTCGGTGCGCGACCTCAGTGCCGGCTTCGACGGCAGCATCGGCTACGGCGGACCGATCACTGACGGCGACAGCGTCCTCCAGCCGGTTCAGATCGGCGTCGATACCACCGTTCTGCGCTTCGTCGCGGGCCACCGCGTGCCCGTGCACTTCGACGTCGCCACCATCTCGCAGCTCAGAACCAATGTCCGGCACACTGGCTGGGTCTGGATCGGCTCTTCCAGCACGCAGCCGCCCACGCTCTACTTCGCCGCGTCTCTCGGCCAGCCGGCCCGCGCGCTCTCAACGCCGGCCATCGAGCCGGCCGCGTGGACATCCGTCCCCTCTCACCTCGTCACCTGGAAGAACGGCAACCTCACCATTCAGGGCCTGCTCTATCTGCCCCCGCAGGCCAGCCCCGGTCACAAGGTCCCGCTCATCGTGAATGTCCACGGTGGCCCCACCGGCGCATTCGTGGACCGCTGGAGTCCCTTCACTGAGTTTCTCCTCGGCCACGGCTGGGCCGTGTTCTCAACCAATCCCCGCGGCAGCACCGGCTACGGAGCGGCGTTCGCCGCTGCGAACCGCTACGACATGGGCGGCGGCGATCTGCGGGACATCCTCGCCGGCGTCGATGCCGTGCTCGCGAAGTATCCGCTCGACCCGAACAGGATGGGGCTCATCGGCTACAGCTATGGTGGCGAAATGGCCGGCTTCATGGAAGGCAAAACCACGCGCTTCAAGGCCATCGTCGCCGGCGCACCGGTCATCGACCAGGAAAGCGAATACGGCACCGAAGACGGCTCCTGGTACGACCGCTGGTTCTACGGCGGATTCCCCTGGGAGCACTCAGCCGACGCCTGGAAGCAAAGCGCGCTCGCCTACGCCGGCCACGCCAAAACCCCGCTCCTGTTGCTCCAGGGCGAGGCCGACCGCACCGACCCTCTCGGCCAGAGCGAGGAAATGTTCCGTGCGCTGCGCCAGATGGGCGTCCCCGTCGATCTGGTCGAGTATCCGCGCGAGGACCACGGCCCGTTGGCCATCGGCATCTTCGGCGAGCCCAGCCCCGAGCCCTGGCACGGCTTCGACGGCCGTCAGCGGATCGTCAACTTCTTCGACAAGGCATTTGCACGGTAGAGTTATCCCTGGGTGATTATCGACGCACCTGCGGAGCGCGAGGGCTGAATTCGGGCGTCACGGTTCGCTTGCCCATCAGGACCACCAGCGCAATGCCGCCGATGATCGCCACCGACGCAACGAGCAACCGCAGGGTCAGCGGTTCGTCAAGAAAGGAAACACCACCCACTGCCGCGAGAATGGGGACGCTCAATTGCACGGTAGCGGCGGTGGTCGATGTAAGGGCGGGCAGTGCCGTGTACCAGATGGCGTAGCCCACGCCTGAAGTCACTGCGCCGGACAGAACCGCATAACCGACACCTGCCGGGTCGAGCGAAGTGCGCGCCGCGAGCAACAGGCTCATAACCAATGCCATGGGGACGGTGCGCGTGAAGTTGCCCGCGGTGACTTTCAGGGAATCCCCGCCATGCTTACCGCGCAGGGAATAGATGCCCCAGGCAGCGCCGGCGCCGAGCATCGGCAGCGCGCCCGTCAACGGCGGCGCGGACAATCCGGGTAACAGCAGTCCGACGAGCCCACCGCACGCCAGTACCAGGCCGACGGTCTGAAGCCACCGTATGCGCTCCCCCGACCAGATGCCGTAGCCGATCATTGTGGTCTGCACTGCGCCAAACAGCAGCAGCGCTCCGGCCGCTGCCGTCAGGTGCAGAAACGAAAAGGAAAAGCCGGCGGCATACGCGAACAGAGTGAGCGCCGACACCCAATTGCCGCGGCCCATGCGCGCGCCCCCGCGCAGCCACACCAGACAGCACAAAACGACGGTGCCTGACAGCAGCCGTACCGTCGTAAAACTGGCCGCGTCGATGTGCGTATGCGCAAGCGCGGCGCGGCACAGCAGCGAGTTCCCCGCGAAAGCAACAAGCGCCAACACCGTGCAGATCACTATGCGCAGATTCGGCATGGACGCCCTTACTCGCCCGCAGCCAGCCGGGCGAACAGGCGCTTCATGGCGTTCACGCGCCTGACGTACGCAAGCGCCACGTGATCGCCGCACTTCTGGCCTCGCGTCAGCTTGAGACCTCTGCGCACGTATAGGTCGCCCGCGCCCGCCCCGCACAGATGGATGAGCGCTGCGAGGTCCTGCTTCTGATGAAGGGTGGCGGACTGCATGTGATGGACCCGGAGAGTCTCGGTCACGGCTCTGTCGAGGTACGCCGATGTCATCTCGATCGCGTTGCTCGGGAGCACACGCATGTAGAGGCTGTTGAACCAGCACGTGTGCCAATCGTCCCAGGGGCCATCCTCGACCACGTGATGGTCGTGGATGCAATAGCGCTTCGCCTGCGCGAACGTTCCGTCTGTCAGCTGATACATGCCCACGGCGCTCGATGCGGGGCGATACACCTCGAAGGGATGAGGTCTCCAGGACCAGCGCCAGTAGGTGCGAACGATCGGGTTACCGGAACCTTCGACCTGAGCCAAGGCTGCCAGCAGCTCCGGCGTCATGATGTCGGTGGCGTACTTCTCGAAGAGCGAGCCGTACTCGCTCCAGGTCTGCGCCGGCGATTTGTAGAGAGTGCCGCTGATCGGGAAGAACAGCTCGGACGGTTTGTGCACGACCTGATAGACCCAGTTGACCGCCAGAAACAGGATAGCCGCGGTGCCCAGCGCGGCGCAGATCTGCACACCGCGAGGCGCACGCCTGCAGGCCCGCAACAATCGCAGTCGCAGCCGCGCGCTCGGCCACGCTCGCTGCAGCCACGAGCGGCGGCCGCGATGTCCTCGCGCGCTCCTGCCTCGAGCGTTGCGAATGGCGGACCTAGGCGGCATCGGCGCCTGGCGCTGGTTTCAGACACGCATGCCCGACCACGGAGCGATTGAAGGTAAGTCTGCCGTGCTCAGCACCCGTCACTTGAGCGGCCACGCCTGCCAACTGTATATCATACGCCTACATCTCCCAGCCATATTTTCCGCATGGACGGATCAGCCTGGAACCTCGAGTTGAGATCCAGCGACAGCCTGTGCTCTATGACCGTGATCTGAACGCCTTTGTTTTTCAGCTCTTCCAGGCTGGTCACGAAATCATTCGTGTTCACGTTGTCCAGAATGACCAACTGCGGAATTCTGAAGAGCAGGATCGCGTGAGAGCACATCAAACATGGAGAGAGTGTCGTGAAGAGCACGGACTTCGTGAAGTCCACATGATGCCCGGCATTCTCAATGCAATCCATTTCGCCGTGAAGAATGTTGCTGCCCCTCTGGACCCGCCTGTTGTGCCCCAACGAAGCAATGCCTCCGTCAAGAAGAAGAGCGCTTCCAACCGGAACGCCACCCTCCCGAAAACTCTTCAGTGCCTGCATGTACGCTGACTGAATTCCAATGCGCATCTCGACGTCGGTCATATCTTGTTAACCCCTCATGCGAGAACCGGATTGGCGATAGCAACTGCCGGCGCCTCTGCGCCGCGCGCGCGAAGCTTCAGCTTCGCTTGCGGGGTCCAGGGGCCGCGAGCCTCGGCGAGGACGCCGGCGGCGCGCGCAAAGTTGCGTCAGACAGCCGCTGCCACTGGACATATCATGTTTGAGCAGCCATTATGGTCAAGAGCGCGTTCTCGGATGTGATCGTCTCTAATTGGAGACATCCGGGATCGGGTTCGAGCTTAAGCGATAAGGGCAAACCCGCCGAAAGGCGGGGACGCAAAGCTACCGGTCTACGGGCGTAACAGTCTATGACAGCGGGGTTGCCACTCCACTTCAACGGTGGGTTGCGCGCAAAAGCGCCACCGCACCGAATTTGGCGGCCCCCCCGGCAGCGACACGTACGTTCATTTTCGGGGGTCCCATGACATCGCCGTCCGCAAGATCTGCTGGCTCTTCGATCACCGACGTCGTGCATCGGGGCGAGGCCAGTGCTGGCCCATTCATGCTCACGCTATGCCGGCTGGCTGAACCGGTCTCGATCCGGCCACCCCAATCACAGCACCTGAAGTCGTTCACGTTCTTCACGAGCCGTGCACGTCGGCAGGATGGCAGCGAGCCGCTGTACCTGCACATGGGGTTCTTCGAAACGCTCGCCTATGCCGAAAGATGGGCGCGAGCCGTGCGCGGCCGCCATCCCGACGCGATCGCGACCATTGCACCGCCCGTATTCTGGCAATCGCCCGATAGCGGCGGGCCTGCGTGTCGCTCGGCTGATCCCCTGGGAGGAGCTCTCGAGAGCCAGCGCTTCGCGCCAGTTGACAATGTATCGCTGACCGACACGCAGGTGCTCGACATTCTGGAAAGGCGTCGTCCTTCGCCGGCCCAGAACGGGGGTGACGCGCCGGTCGACGAGCAGATCGAGTTGCTCCGCCCGGACGATACGGGTATCCGGCGCGCTTTGAAGGAAGCCGTCGTCAAAGGCGCACCGGTTTCCTTCGCCGTGCAGCTCCGGTGGTCGGCGCGGCCGATCGACCCGGGGTTTGCACCATCGCTCGACATGTTCAAGGCGTATACGCTTTATGCCGTTGAAAGTCGCGGCGCGAGTCGCTCCTGCTTTTTTCTACGTCTCGGGTTCTTTGGAGATCCGGTCTCGGCGAAGCAGGTCGCCGCCCACGTACGCTCGAGCTTCGCTTCGGCAGCGGTGGTGCCCGTTCTCGATGAGGAGATTACGCGGGCACGCGAAGCCTGCATGGACACGTCGTTGACTCCCTGCCTCGTGCAGCAGCGCCTCGAGCCAGGCGGCGCGCCCGGTTGGGCGACAGCATCGAAACCTGAGAACGGCCGGCGTCGCAGCGCCTCCCAAGGGGCCGAGACGCTCGAGCAGACACTCGCGCAGCTTGCCGAGCGGGAAATGTGGAATGACCCCGACCTGCTGAGCGACACCGGTGTCCGCCACCTGAAAGTCGAAATACAACGACGATCGTCCGGCCGGCATTGAAACGCAGTCGGTGCTCTCAAGTCGGATGAGCGGTGCTCGCCTTCGCTCTGCGTAAGATCAACTGATAGGCGGTCCCTGCACGAACGAGCGTGCCACTGATGACCGACCCTTTTGTCACGCGCCCGATGAAGGTGATCGGATGCCTGCCCGCATGAACCGTGACAGTCACGGTCTGGCCGCGCTGATCGATCGATGTCGCCGCGCCCCGGACATGCCATGCTGGAATGTCCGTAATCGCGGATACGGGGCTTGCGCCGAGAATACGGAGACGTAGGGCGATGTCGAGCCCGGGGGCGAGCGTGCCGGTCCATGTCTTATAGCTCACCGGGGCATCAAGCGGAGAGATGCCGTCGTTGGTTCTCCACCCGTTACCCTGGTACTCCATGAAGTTCGCCGTGGCCTGGGCAGTCCCTTCTCCGAAGCGCTTGGCCACCATGTGCAGTGCGAGATCGATCCCGGATGCCTCGCCTCCCGCCGTGAGGAGTGTGGGACTGGACTGCACGTAACGAACGCCCTTCACGAGCCGCACATTCGGAAATGCGTGCGACCACTGCCCGAAGAACCAGTGGTGCGTCGTCGCCCGCTTGCCATTCAGCAGTCCGGTCCGCGCCAGAAGAAACGCGCCGGTACACACCGACATGATGGTCCGATGCTCGGCGTGGACCTTCTCGAGCCAGGCGCTGAGACCCGCTCCACCGGACTGCGCACCGACCACCACGATGTCCGGCGTCGGAGCGTCTGCGAAATCGTAATCCGGCGTGATCATGAATCCCGGTCCGTTGCTGCCCTCCGTACGGATCGGGGACCGGCTCGCCGCCACGGTATAGAGCTTGAACGGCATGATCATCCGGCCGCCCGCGCCTTTCAGCATGGTGTCTGCGAAGACTTCCCACGGCCCGGCAAAATCGATCACGGTGGCGCCGTCGCTGAGCACGACTGCGACTTTGACCATGCCATCGCTCGCAACAGGCGGTGGCTTCGCGGCGGCTCGCGCCGCGGAGTTTGCGACCAGGAGTGCAATCAGAGCGGCTGTGAGGAGGAAGGTTTTCATTCTGATTGGGCCTCAGGACCTCGATGCTCATCAGAATGCTAGCCTCGATTTCCACGGCGCGCTGATCGGCTAAGGCGCTCTTGCCGCCGGGGCGAGCACGCCGGCTTACGCCGTTCAATCGCTCCACGTATTTCCGTCTCTTTGCCGTCGGCTCGGGCGACCCG
>JBOIAR010000046.1:0-10674 GCA_050739095.1 Steroidobacteraceae bacterium
CGGGTCGCCCGAGCCGACGGCAAAGAGACGGAAATACGTGGAGCGATTGAACGGCGTAAGCCGGCGTGCTCGCCCCGGCGGCAAGAGCGCCTTAGCCGATCAGCGCGCCGTGGAAATCGAGGCTAGGCGCGCGCTGCGGCAGGAAACAGGCGAGTTATGCGATGACGATCGCGCTCGTGTAACAGTTGTCCTTCTCCTGCTCGAGCCAGCGGGAGGCTTTGCAGGCCTGGCTTACTCGACTTATCGAAGCGCTGCACGGACGCATCCTTGGCTTCAACGTCTCTGTGGCGCACGTCTGGGCCGAGCGGCAGCACCAACTCGAAGAAATCGGCCAGCCCATGCCCGTCGAGGACAGCCACATCGCTGCGATTGCGCTTCGGCACAACCTGACGGTGGTGACCGGTAACGAGAAAGATTTTCGCCGTCCCGGAATCAAGCTTTTCAATCCGTTTGAGGAGGCGGATTCCGCGGACTGAGCGGACCGTCGCGGCGCGCTGCCGAGGCTCGCGTCGAAGTAATGTTCGCGCGCCGGCTGCAGCTCGACGAGAAGGAGGCCCGGCGCATCGCTCTCCCGCTCAGGTCTTCATCTGTGTCGGAGCGGTGGCCGTCGTGAGGTCCACCCCGACAGCATCGAACAGCGCGCTCACTGGTGCGCACAGCGCGTCGGCCTCGAGCGAGCGGTCATGGCTCAGGATGGTCTCCGCCGTGCGCTGCATGGCCTGGTAGGCCGAGCGGATCATGTGGTTGGCGTGAATCACGACGGCCGCGCCGCGGCCGTGCAGCTCCGCGCCCGTGACGTGGTTGTAGGCGGTCGGGATCAGGACGAGTGGCTTCGCAAGGCCCAGGCGCTGCTGCAAGGCACGGTATTCCTCCATGAACGCGAAGATGTCTTCTCCGGTTTTATCCCTGGAGTGTATGACCACGCCGTCCGCGCGGCTGCTCAGGTAGATCTCGGCGCGGGCGAGCGCATCATCCAGACCGCTGCCGGCGATCAGGCTCTCGATGCGGGCAAAGATGAGCAGATCCCCCGAGAGTAGCGCCGCTTTGGCGGCCGCGATCTTGGCGGCGAAGGTGCGCGGGTTCTCCAGCGTGTGGTGGGCCTGATCCGCAAGGCTCGTGCGCTTTGCGCCGGTCTTGTCCTCGACCACCACGGCGGAGACGCCGATCGCCTCGAGCCGCCGGCACAGATACACGAGGGCCAGCGGGTCGCCGCCCGTATCGGCATCGGCAATGATCGGCGAGCTCGTTGCCGAGGTGATGTCGGCGATTGCATCCAGGCGCCGCTCGAGCCAGAGGAGCTCCGCATCCGGTACGCCCAACGCGGCCGCGTGCGAGAATCCGCTCGCCCACAGCGCATCGAATCTCTGCAGCTGCCCGCTGTGCTCACCCGCGGCGGTCGCGCCCAGCATCGCCGACAGAGGATTGTGGCACTCGATGGCTCGCAGCAACCGACCTTGCTTGAGGAGCCTCGCGAGCTTGGGCCGTCGCACTTCGGGCAGGCTGGGCTGATACAGGGACATGGCTGCATACCTCGAAGGTCGCGGTTGGCCAGCGCCGGGAGTTGCGTTGGCGGGGCGTCCTGTGCTCCGGAAAAACCCGATCCAGGCGCGGTGAAGGGTCCAACTGCTCAAGCATCGCGGGTGCGAGCGTCACCACGCCGCCGACCGAGGTCACCGGGCTCGACCATCGCGCAGCTGAAGGACACCTGCGGTAACGTCATCCAAATCACCTAGCTGGCGCGCGCTCAGCTTAATGAAGAATTGTGATCTTCTGGACATCCCACAAGCTGGCGGAGCCCAGGTACAGCGTGTTCGGGTTTGGGCAGGCGATGGAATGAATGAGATCGCCCGTGTCGTCCTCGCCATGGCCCAGGCTGGTCTGGGCCATACCGATCACCTTCCCGTCCAGCGTCAGCTTGTAGATCTTGCCGGTCGTCCCATCTCCAGTGAATAAGTACTGCGGCGAGCCCGAGGTAATGCACAGTGCCCACGGCGCGCTCACCCCAGTGATCGTTCGCTCGTAGTTGAGATTGTCGTCGAAGACCTGAATCCGCCGGTTGCCACGGTCCGCGACATAGATGTTGTCATGGGCGTCGGCGGCGATGCTGTGCGGCGTCTTGAACTGAGATTGCCCGCTGCCCCAGGTCCCTAGCTCCTTGAGCCACTTGCCTCCCGGCGAGATCTTGACAACCCGCGAGTTGCCATAGCCATCGGAGACGAAGATGTTACCGTGCGAGTCGAAAGTCACATCCGTCGGCCGGTTGAACGCGCCCACCCGGCCGACCGGATGCTCCGGCCGGCGGGCCCGCGCGTACGCGTAGCCGGCCCCGACGTGCTCCAGGTAAGTTTGGAGATAATCGATCGCCTCTAGAGGCCGCCCGATCCACTCTACCGCCTGACCACGGGGATTGAACTTTACCACCATCCCCGACCCCTCATCCACGATCCAGACGTTGTCGTGCTTATCGACGCGCACGGCGTGCGCGAACGACTCGGCGTAGTTATGCGGACCCCACTCCTTCATGTATTTGTAGCCGGGATCCGGACCAAACTCGAACAGCCGAGCTGCCGCCCCGCCGCGGGCAATCCCCTGCGGATCGCTACGCGAATAGACGAATAGGTCGCCGCGCGAATTCACTGCCACCCCCAGCGTCTGCCCCAGCGTGTTGCCGGGAATGCTGAGTCCGAGGAACCGATCGGTGATTCTCATCTTGGGATAGGTCCTGTCGAGCGCCAACTGGGCGGCGATCTGCTGCGGTGCGCCGCCGATCTGAGCCAGCGCCGGCGGCGGCAGCGCCATGCCGAGCATACCCATCACGCCGAGGGAAGAGAGAACCGACGTGAGCTTCAGGAAGTCATTCCTTTTCGTCATCTTGGCACTCGCTCTGTGATAGATGCAGAATTTCCTGCCTGAGGACCGCCTGAGGTGGGTCTCGGCGGAGCCGCAGGCGACGATCATGGCTGATCGCTCGCGGCGCGGTCAATCGTGGCACGGTTACGGTAAGCGAGCCCCAGGCGCGCTCAACGGTAACCTGGTCGCGATCGGGAACGTACATCTCTGCGATGACGACTACCTGTCAGGCCGTGGGCGGCACAGCGGCGGCGGCTCGGCTTCCGCCAAGTTAGTTGCGGCGGCGCGGCCTTGTGCTCGCTTGCGTCCATGTTGAGAGGCATCAATGGGTCGGAACTGGTTATTTACCGGAGAACCAGCAAGCCATCAGGAAACACGTGCAAGCCGCAAAGCGGCCTTCGATCTAATCCCAGAGAATGTTCCGGCGATGCTCGAGGCGCTCGGTGCGAGGCTGCGCGCAGCGCGCCTGCGCCGCAGGCGTCGCCAGGAAGATGTGGCCGGCTATGGCCGGTTGCCGCCAGTCGGGACCGGCAGTTATGGGGAATCAGACGTCGGCAGCCATTCACATCTGTGAAGTCACGGGCGCCGGAGAAATCTCAAGTAAAAAGCGGCGAAGATCAAGACAATACCAATATTCGCCATTAGCCGTGCCCAAAGGCGATTCCTGAAGAACGCGAAATCGACTGCGACTATAACGGCTGCCATCGCCGCCACGTAAAGTACGGCGGTTATCTGTCTGCCCATTCCAGTAAAGGCCTCGACTGGGGTTGGATTCTCCGACGATTATCGCAGGCTTTCGGCAGGTCCGGGGAATATAGTCCACATGATGTTGAACCGGTGGCTTCGAAAGTCGGGCCATTACTGAGTGACCCACCCCACGGGATACCTTCAACGCATAAAAACCGCCCTCCGGGTCCGGCACCTCCAGCCCGCTGACCTCCTTTCCATAACCAAAGTAGGTCTGGCTTGCGGGATCACTGACTGCGACACCATCCAGAATGAACCAGTAGTAATGGAATCCGGGAACGACCGGCGGGAGCGTCACCCGCCAAACTCCATCCGCGGACTTGGTCATTGGAAAGGGGCCGTGTCCGAGGCCATCGCCTCCAGCCACCAGAACGCTGTGAGCCTCGGGGGCGGCGAGCTCGAAGCTCACACGACGGTCTGGGTAAATACGGGGGCTGCTCGCGCCGGGAACGTTCGATGAGGCCGGTGATGAGCTCGCGCTGGCCTGTGCCCAGGCGAAGCCTGGAACGAGCGTCAGGGCCAGTGCTGCAAGCGCCGCGGCGCCTCGCCTAGGTAATCGGTCGCAGGACATCAGAGTCCAGTGTGCCAGCGTACAGCTGAGCCAGCAAGGAGGTTCCGTGGCGGGATCTTGCTGTTCCTGCGCCCGCGGCACGGCGGCGGTGGTCGTTCCTGCGCCGCCGCGATGGACCACTGCGGCGACTCGCGGAAGCAATTTCTCGTGCGCAACATCTATCGACAAAGTTGGTCGAACAAAGCCGGACGATCGGACTGCGGAGAGGACAGGGGGAAGCGGGCAGAACCTTTAAGGGGTTGCTTATTAAAGGATAATGATAGTATCCTTAAATAATAGTATCGCCATTAAAGGCTTCTCGGATGAAGAAGTCTGATCTGCATCGAGCTCTTAGAGCCACGGCCGTGCCCGTCCCGGGGCACTCTGGATGCTACGCCGTGGTCCCGCCCGAACCGGCATTCCTTCCCGTCGATTCACTTCTCTTTCCTCTGGCACACTGGGAAATGCAGGTGCTTGCCGATGCCATCGCCGCTGCCCCGCATTACGCGGATTTGCTCATACACATGCTCAATCGGAGGGAGGCCGTAGACAGCAGCCAGATCGAAGGGACACATACCCAATTCGACGAGCTTCTGTTACACGAAATAGAGGCCGGAACACCCGACGCCACGTCGGATGCGGATGCCGACCTGACCCTAAACTATGTCCACGCGTACATGCTGGGCGTCGCCGAGGTAAGAACAAAGGGAATCGATGCGCTAAGCACTCGCCTGATCTGCTCGCTGCATAGGCAGCTCATGACCGGAGAATCGCGCGCGACCCCTGGGAAATTTCGCGAGGTCCAGAACTACATCGGCGGACTGAAGATGGAGAACGCCCGCTTCATCCCACCGCCGCCCGCGGAAGTGCCACGACTGATGGCTGGACTGGATCGACTCATCCGCTATGAACCTGGTCCAGAGAGTCACCTCAGTCTCGGTGTGCTGGCTCGCGCTCCAGCGGTTCACGCTCATTTTGAAGCCATTCACCCGTTCGTTGATGGCAACGGGCGCGTGGGCCGGATCCTGCTTCCTCTGATGTTCCTCGCAGACGGTGAGCCGCCGATCCATCTAGCGACCTTCCTCAAGCTCCGCCAGCGAGATTATTACGACGCTCTCCTGGCGGTGGAGATGAAATTGCGCTGGTCGGACTGGGTCCGGTTGTTTCTCGAATGCACGATAGCCTCGTGTCGGCACACGGTGCATTTGTTGCGCGAGCTGCGAATCATCGCCGACCAGTGGCGCGAACGCCTCAAGGAACGCCGCATCCGCAAGCATGCTGCAGTATGGCGCCTTGCGGAGCTCCTGCTCGGTCAGCCTGTGGTTACGGTCAATGCACTGGTTGAACGGCTGAATGTCTCGTTCCCGGCAGCGAATGCCGCCGTCGCGGTCCTGGTGAACATGGACATACTCAGAGTACAGGGAACGAAGCGGCGCCATCGGGCTTTTCACGCCCATCAAGTCATGAACATCTTACATACTGGAATTGATGCGGTATTGGAGGAGGTATCAACCCTTCATAACTATGGAGCCGGGGCTATCCGATGACCACGTTGGGAGAAGGCGGTGTTGATTCTAGAGTCACACCTCCGCGGCCAGTATGCATTGCAGTCGCGATGATGCCCGCGGACAACGCTTTTTGCAGTTTGTGGGCCTCGCCCCACAGCGGAACCCACCGCGCAGATGCAGCGCGACGAATTCGCCCGGCAGCTCAGTACCCACACGGGCTTACCGAGGCTGTCGAGCGATGACCGGGCTGCTCTCTTCCGGCTTCTAGGCCGAGAAGCCGCGCCCGGCCGGGAGGTGACCGATCGTCGATTCTTCTCGCGGATCTTTGATTTTGGTGAGCTGCTGACGGCGTGAGCTTAAAACCGCTCAAAGTGCATGAAACGCGTCCTCCCGAGCTGCGTCGCTGATGGCAACGGTGCAGCCACCAGACCGGAATTGCCGGGCGGGAGGGTGGGCTTGCTATCATCGGCGGAATGAGCGACGAAGAGCGTTTGGAGACGGCTGCGGCGCGTCGGGAGGGCCGACCCATTTCGAAAAAGAAGGCCTCGCGCGGCTCGGGGGCTAGCGATCGGGGCCGGCTGAAGATCGGGGACGATTGGAACGCCATCCGCATCATTGCGCTCTCGCAGAGCAATCCGCTGAAGGCGATCGCCGAGTTCGTCGAGAACAGCATCGATGCCCATGCGAAGACGGTCACCATCACTCGGGGGCGCGAGCACGGGGAGCATTACCTTTCGATCAGGGACGATGGCGACGGGGTGCCGCGGGACGAGCAGGGGAAGCCGAATTTCAAGTATGTCGCCACACACATCTGTGACTCGATCAAGCGGCGGTTGAAGGCGGAGGGCGACGGAGCGGGGCTGCAGGGGGAGTTCGGCATCGGGCTGCTGTCCTTCTGGACGGTAGGTGACACGCTGACGATGATCTCGACCGGGGATGATCAGCGGTCATACCAGATGACTATGAGTAAGGGAGACTCGGGATACGAGCTGAGCCCGCGGCGGGTCCTGTTTGCGGAGCGCGGGACGGAGCTGCGGATCAGCCCGCTGCTCGAGGGGATCCGGTCGCTGTCGGGGGAGAAAATTCAGTGGTATCTCGCTTCGGAACTGCGGGATCGGATTCGGCACTCGAAGGTGCGGGTGATCGTCGTTGATAAGCTCGCGCGCAAGCAGTACGAGGTTGAGCCGCGGGCTTACGAAGGGCGGCTGCTGCACCAGCTGCCGGCCGTGCGGACTGGGTACGGCGATGCGTACGCGGAGCTCTACCTCGCAGAGCCTGAGGAGAGCTGTCGGCTGGCGCTCACTCGGGGCGGTACGCGAGTCATCGAGGACTTGTCGACTTTACCGGGTCTCGAGCATGCGCCCTGGTCCTCCCGGTATCTGCAGGGGCTCATTGACGCGCCTTTTCTGAACCTGACGCCGGGTACCCGTAGCGGAATCATCCACGACGAGCGGTACGCCGCGCTGCTCGAGGCGCTGCTGCCTCTCGAGAAGCACCTGAATGGCTTGATCGAGGCTCAGCAGCGGGCGGAGGAGGAGCAGGCGACGCAGCAGTCGCTGCGCGCGATTCAGCGGGCATTCCGCGAGGCCTTGCTGGCGCTGCCGCCGGAGGAATACGACTGGTTCGATATTCAGGCGAGATCCCGGGGAGAGCGCGTGCAAGCTCGGGCGGGAGGCGGGGAGGGCGGGACTGTCCCGCTCGAAGAAGGGGCGGCGGACCTCGGAGTCGTGGAGCCGTCACAAGCTGCGGGGACGCAGCGGCAATTCTTCGCTTACGCGGGGCCGCTCTTCAGCGTCATCATCTCACCGGCCGCGAGCACCGTGCCGGTGAATGAGCAGCGGCGCTTGCGGGCGCTGCCGCGGGACCGGTCTCGGCGGCGGGTAGAGGAGGATCTGCAGTTCACTTGGGAGATCGTGGAGGGCGCCGGGTCGCTCAAAAGCACCGCGGATCAGGAGGTGGAGCTCTTGGCGCCGGGCACGCCGGGGCTGACGCGGCTCAAAGTCACGGTCACTCAGCGAGATATCACGTGCACGGCGGAGGCACTGGTGACCGTTACCGACACCCTAGAGCGGGCTGTCAGCGCCGCCGTGGTCAACTCACGAGGTCTGCCGGGATATACGTTCGAGCGGGCCGCCGGGGAGCTCTGGCGGTCGCGGTACGACACCGATCGCAACGTTATTGTGGTGAACAACGGGCATCGCGACTTCGTATTCGCGACACGCAATCGGGCGCTGCAGCTGCGATATCTCGTCCGGCTTTACGTCAAGGAGCTGGTACTGAAGAACTTTTCCGGAATTTCGCCAGAGCAGCTGCTCGAGCGGATGATCGAGCTATCGCTGTATGCGGAGGAGAAATTGAAGACGGGATAGCCTTTGGACTCTCGGCCGGCGCCGGGGCGAAGCCAAATGACCACTGCCCCAAATGCGCGCAGCAAATTCTTAGGGAGTCTCGCGAAGTCAGCGCTTGCCATCAGAACCGCATCGACACGCCGGCGAAGAACCCGCGCCGCGGTCCGAACTGCGGCGCAAAGACGCCGATGCCGGTGCCGCTGCGGATCTGCGGCGGATAGAACGCGCCGCCCTTGGCCAGAGATCTGCGGGTAGCGTGCATCGAGCGTCACCAGATCGACGTGAATCGCGTAGCGCACAAATTTCGCGACGCCGTGCATACTTGTGTATGAGGTTGCACATGTGTAATGTACGCAAGTACCCTGGGCGCGCTTGACAGGAGCCACTGTTAGTGATGAACGCCAAAGCAGAAGCGTTGCTGCGCCAGCAATATCTGGTGCCAAGACGCAGCGTAAAGAAGCTTAAGGAAATGAGCCGCAAGGAAGGTGTTTCCACCGGCGAGCTCGCTCGCCGCGCGATCGAGGCATATACCTCGGGCAGGGTGCTTTCCGAGTCCGAGGAAGAGCCCACCGCTCGGGCGCTGCTCGAGGAGATCCACGGCGCCGTGCGCGACGTGCTCAAGCGCATCGACGCCTCACTCGCCGAGGTGCGTGAGCGGGAGCGTGCGTTCGACGAGGGCGCGTTTCGAGCCGACGTGCGTGAGGAAACCATGACGTGGCTCGGAGGCCATCCCGAAGAGGCCGAGGCCATCGCCGAGCTGCTGACCCCACCGGTCCCGGCATGAGCCTCCTCAGCGAGGTCATCAAGTACGGCAAGGACGTCGTTCTGCTCGGCGAACGAGTCGAGGCGCTCGTCGCAGAGCGCAAGGAAATGTCCAAGCGGCTGGAAGATCACGAGCGGCGCCTCATTCGCATCGAGACGCTGATCGAATTCAGCCAGTCGCGACGTCGAGAGCTGCCGAAGAGATAGCGAATCGCCTGCTTCTGAGTCGTCGGAGAAGGCTGGGTCCACGATTTGTCAGACCCGTTCGGCGGAGATTTGACGCAGGGCCTTGCTCTGACCGGCTCACGTGATGTCATTTAATATCACGCAATATCACGGCCGTAGTGTCCCAAAATTATCCCAGACCCGACGGGCGATTACGCAGATTGCCGCAACGGCTCAACCGTGCGCTCGATCTCCTTGGCTTTCTCAATCTCGGCCAGGCGTAGATCGTGTGCGGTCTGAAGGTTAAGCCAGGAGCGGGCATCGCCGCCGAAGCAGCGCGCAAGGCGCATAGCAGTGTCCGGGGACACGCCCCGGCGTTCGAGCACGATGTCGTTCAGGCGCGAAGTAGGAATGCCCAACCGCTTGGCGAGCGCATTGACGCTCATATCTAGCGGCCTGAGGTACTCTTCGCGCAGAACCTCGCCAGGGTGCACGGGCCGCATGCCATTCTTGAATGCCATCTCTGCCTCTCCAGCCACCTATCGGCGGCTTCAACTAGCTACATATCGGCAGCTTCAGTGGTAGTCGACGATCTCGACGTCCTCCGGGCCTTCCGTGGTCCAACGAAAGCACACGCGCCATTGATCATTGATTCGAATGCTGTGCTGCCCGGCGCGATCCCGCTTGAGCGCTTCCAGGCGGTTGCCGGGCGGTGAGCGCAGGAAGTCCAAAGTTGTCGCGGCATCCAGCAATGCGAGCTTGCGCGTGGCTACTTTCGTGATCGAGCCGAAGGTCTTCGACCTTCCTGCCTCAAAGAGCTTCTGTGTCTCCTTGCACCGAAAGCTCTTGATCATGGTGCGGAATAATATACCGTTTACCGGTAAATAGCAAATCAGCGTCTCGGAAACTCAGCCTCTTGGCCGAAGTCGCCACGTAGATAGCACTCCTATTCCTACGTAATGACCGTGCCCCGCCCCACTTTAGAAGCGTCTCCGATGAGTGCGACTGTCGAGGCAGGCCGAACTCTGTAAGCGAGTATGTTTGAACTTCCGCTGCCGGCGAGCCCCTGCGATTCCGGAGCAGCGTGCTCACCACGGTTAGCCCCATCATGCCTGCACCAACTCCCACTCGCACAGCTTCACCTTAGGCAAGAAGTCGTACGGTATGGCGGAGGTGGACGACTTCGAGGGACTGAACATGCTCATCTGGATCGGCGGCGCCTTCGATCCCGAGGAGTTGGACCTCAATGCCATAAACCGGACACTGCGCTGCTGTGGGTTGAGGATCCGGCGACACACGAACGCATACGGTCATCCCCGGGCGAATTACGCACCCGCGACGTCGCGGTGGGAGGTCATATCGCCATCAGCGCGCCGGCGGTGCCGCGCTTCCTCGGGCGCTTTGAGGAGGTCTATGGTCGCCTTGGCAAGACTGGAACCATTCTCGCCGCGGCGGCGGCTCATCACCGCCTGGCCTGGATTCACCCGTTCCTCGACGGCAACGGCCGCGTCGCGCGGCTGATGTCGCACGCAACACTGTTGGAAGCGCTCGATACCGGCGCGGTCTGCAGCGCGCCGATCAAGGGCCCCATTATTCAGCGTCTCCCTCGCTCGCGCATGATTCCGAATGGTCTCCAGTCGTGGGCCCGAATCGTAATCGCCTCAGTGAAGATGCCGATAGCCCACGAGTTGCTTGCGCTGTTCATCCCACAACCGAAAGGAAAGGCATTTCAAGCTGGAGAGCA
>JBOIAR010000047.1:0-8724 GCA_050739095.1 Steroidobacteraceae bacterium
AGGCCGGTGGTGAGACGCCACCGGCCTACTCACCCAACCGAAAGTCTAATGACTATTACTGCGGCGCAACGAATCTCGTGCTGTCGCACGCCTGTGCCGTAGGGTTGAGATCCTGTCCTCCGCAAATCGAGTGCTCAAGCTCGCCGTAGGCGGCCCAGTGGACGGGCATACCCATCATTCGCACGGCTGATCGCAGCGACTGCGGATGGTCCGATCGCAACAGCCGCGAGGCCGGTGTGTGGCGGAATCCTCCATTGGCCTCCTCGAAGACGCCGTGCGCGCGAGAACGCGCAAGACGCGCGCGAGCGCCATCGCTTGCGCGTGCGTAGCCTCAGCAAGGAATTCAGCTGATCGTGGCGCATCCCCGATGTGATCCGCGGCACCCAGCTCGGCGATGGCGTGCAAGCACCGTGGCACCCAGTAGCCTGTGGCAAGCTGGGTGAGGAGCTGAGAGGGACTGGCGTCGGTCATGACTGCTTCTCCGCGCGGTGGCCTTCAGGAACTGCGCTCGACAATCATACAGCGTCGCACCAACTCTGATGTGCGCGCGGGGACAGGACCTCGGCCCCAGTACCGGCAAGACGGCAAGTGAATGGCGCAGCGTCTCACGCAGCCCTGTCATTCGGAAATCGTGTGTTCGCAAGCACGACGTGTTCACCGGGACGCGGCCGTTCCTCAGACCGATGCGATGAGCAAATCGAGAGACCGGTTCATTGAAGGCATTCAAGTATCGACCTCATCGCCAGAGCTGCAATCGGGGACCACGGGCGGTGCGGCCGCGGGCCGGGTACAGGGGCGCTCTGTGCTTAGCCGAGGAGCGACTCGATGCTTTCGCGCAAGCGTTGCTGATCGCGTGTGGAGAGCCGGCCGAGAGTTTTGCGGACGAGAGCGCGCTCGAAGGTGGCGAGCACGGGCTTGACGGCCGAGGGCTTGAGCAGACCCGCGCTCTGCCAGTCCTCGAGAATAACCTCGCCGAACTCACCGCTGCCGCGCATTTGGCTCGTGATCGGCATGAGGATCAGATCGCGCCGGGCGCGGTGGTAGGCGAGGCTGGAGACGACGACGCCGGGACGCTGTTTGGTGACGGACTGGTCCGTGAATGGGAACGGCACCAGGACGACATCCCCGAACTGATAAGCCATGCGCGAGCCCCCGAGCGCGGATAAGGCGACAATTACAGCCGGTCGTAGGCGGCATCATCCGGGTTGTCCCAGACGGCCGTGAAGGCGGGCTCGGAAGCTCGCATGGCGCTGCGGACGAGGTGCTGATCGGCCTCGCGGTTTTGCAGGAAATCGATGAAGTCCTCGACCTCGGCGCGCCGCTCCGGGGGAAGGGCTCGCAGCTTCTCGAGCAAGAGCTGTTCAGCCTGTGCGCTCATGGGCAATCTCCAGTGGCCGCGTTCAGGTCGTCGGCCGAGTCTGCATTCTACGTTTCAGTCGCTCGCGCTCGAGGAAAGCATCGAGTGGGGGCCACGGGATCAGGCATATTCACCACTACTTCCACAGCTGAATTTTACCATGGCGTACCCTGCACTTCGTCGGCGGCGCCGGAAAGCCTGCTCAGGCCGTATCACCGCGTCTCACCGCAGCACACGATTTTCGCGATAGGAATGAGGGTAACTTTCCGCAGCGGCCAAAAAACACCCATAGATTCAGCGGCTTACGACTCAGTTCGAGTCCAACCCGTGGCGCAATTTACTTTATTATTCACGAGCTTATTGCGCCTTCTTACTGTTACTTCTAGATGAAATCGCGACGCCGCAAATCGCGTAAGACCATCGCCATGATCTGTGGCGCCAGCGAGACGCGCAGCAGGCCGAAAGCCCGTCCGAAGCCCTACTGGCGATCCTTCTTTGCGCGGCGAGCGAGCATACCCGAAGACGTCTTACGGACTCGCGACGATCAGCCGCCGCAAACACGAGATCCACTCTGACCTGAACTAACCCGCAAATGCGGCGCTCTAGGTCGTCCTTATTCTTTCCCGTTGCGTTACCGGTCGGGTATTGGGTCTCGCCAACTCTGGACGTGCTTGGCGAACGCGGGTCCAAGAAATGATGCCCGCACGAGGGCGAGCTCAAATGCAAGTTAGGTGGCAGGTCCTGGCCGATCATGCCCATGCATCAGTCGGTCATCGTCACTTCCCCGGGCGATCCAGCAGGTCGTACGTGAAGTCATGCTCCGATCCCTGCGCATTGCGCGCATGCAGCCTGAGACTTCCCTTTGCGCTCGCGAATTTTCCCGCGCTTCCGGTCACTGCCAAAACTGAGTCTTGTCTGTCATAGAAGGGCCCCTCAACCGTGATTTGCCACCCTTCAGAAACAGGGTCCAGAAGCACTCCCAGCTCTTGCCGAAATGACCCTGATGCAATACCCCTGGTCATGCCCCCGCTGCAGATGGTTGGCTGAGTCGAATACCGGATTGGCAAACACGAGCAAGTCGCCCAGTGAATCCGCCGTCCCATGGATGTGAATCACACGATCGGTGATGGCGTACTCTACGAGCACGATGCTCCCGGCGCTCGCGGTGCTCGCCAGCACGCCGGTCCGGTCATGGCTGCAAGTGCGCTCGCTAATAGCCGCATAATTCACTCCGAAAGGCTCAGAATTAAGGACAGACGCAGCACCGATTTTCCGGGAAATCGCTTTGTTATTTATCGCAGCTTCATCATGATGTGGCGTGCAGGTGCTGTCAAAGGCGGCACTCATGTGCATTTGTCCCGAGTGCTCTCGGTAGTCTTGCCGTAACGAGGCGGCGCCGAGTCGCTGCGCCTCGAGCAGGCGTGGAGATCCTCGCGGGATGGCTGGATTCATGCACACTTGGGCACGGAGCGTCTGCTTCGAAGTCGCGTCATTCCATCGAGGGCCCGAAGGTACTGGATGGCGAGGCGGGCTCCGATCCCGTTGAACCGATGCAGGGGAATGGGCTTCACCGGTACGACCGGGAACGGTAATTCGTGCGCGCTGCCGGTGAGCACCCACTGCGCGAGCAGCCGGCCCATCAAGGTCGCCATAGCGACGCCACGTCCGTTGTAACCTAGACCAGTCAACAGCCCGGCTGCAATCTCGTGCAAGTGCGGCAAGCCGTCGGCCGTCATGGCCACCAATCCTCCCCAGTGGTACTCGAATCCTATTCCCTCGAGCTGAGGATAGATTTCGCGAACGGCGCGGTAGTGATGGGCTGCGGCGAATGCCTCAGGCGTATCGCCGAACGCGCCGCGAGTTCCCATGACAAGCCGACCGGTGCCATGCAGACGGAAGTAGCGCAGTAATCGCTGTGTATCCGAGACGGCCTGCCGCTCGGGCAGAATCGTTGCACGGAGTGCCTCCGGAAGGGGGACGGTGGCGACCTGAAGCGACGGGAGGGCCACAATCGTTCGCCGCAGCTCATCGACCAGGCGGTCCGTGTAGGCGTTCGTCGCGATGATGATCACCGGACCCTCGACGCTGCCCCTCGGCGTGTCAATGCGCCAGCGTTGGCCGACGCGCTCGAGCTTCATGGCAGAGCTGCGCGAGAAGATGCGCGCGCCGAGGTGCTGTGCGGCGCGTGCGAGCCCGCGCACATATGAGAGCGGCTGCACGCTGCCCCCGCGGCGATCAATCCAGGCACCGGAGTAGTACGCTGAGCCGGTGAGGCGTTCCGTCTCCTCAGGTGAAAGCAGAGCGACTGGCGCGCCCCGCTGCGTCCACTGGCGCACTCGCTCCGCAACCGCATCGAGCGCCGCCGAAGTGGATGCCGGCTGAATCCAGCCGGTGCGGACCGCCTCACACTCGATCGAATGTTTGCGGATGAGCTCGAAGACAAGATCGGGTGCGGCACCCACGGCCGAGACGACGGCTTCCCCTTTGGCGCCGTACAAACTCTCAAGCGCATCCGGGTGTTCCTTGAGCCCTGCGATCACCTGACCGCCGTTGAGCCCAGATGCACGCTCCCCTATTTCGGCCGAATCGAGCACGACGACATCGCGAGCGGCCTCGGAAAGGTGAAGTGCCGCTGAAAGGCCCGTGTAACCCGCGCCGACCACCACGACCTGACTCTGCACCGGCCCGATCAGCTCCGTCAGCCACGGCCCGGCTAGCGCTGTTTCCGACCAGAGGGAGCGCATCGGTGTGATACCCGAAGAAGCATTATTCTCTTTCATAGCATTCCTCAGCCGCGCCTGAAGTGCTTCGCCATCGGTAATCGCCAACGCATCGACGGATTAACGCCCCCCGATCATGGCGCGATGGAAGCTCGTTCCATCTGGGTTTGTTCTGAAGGTCTTGAGCACCACGATGCCCGCAGCTAGTGCTGGTGCGGAGCTTCCACATCACTGGATCGTTCTATCGTGCGATTGAGTCGGCCACGACCACCGGATCATGCTGGAGTGCCTCGAGACGTACTCGGCAGCCACGGGTCCGGACTGAACGCGCACGACGCTCCCGAAGAACCGCAACACATCCGCGGCGACCGTCCGGATTAATGGGCGTAGCTTCTCTCAGTCGCCTGCCTCCCCTTGTAGGCTTTCCATGCCTCCGACATGAGATAGGCCCGGATGGCATTCGCCCCGTGCAGGGTCAGCTCACTCGAGAAATTACCCATCCCCTCGGGCATCAGCAGACCCCGCAGTACGATATCGGAAAATCGCCTGTAGATGCCCGCGGGCATGCGTCGCAGATCCGGTACCAAGCCAGGGCCGAATACGTGACAGCTGCTGCAGATCCTCGTATAGAGCCTCTCGCCAAGGAGAACCTGTTGCTTGGGGCCGGGCGGGGCCGGCGGACGCTGGAATGCAGGCCGATGCACTCTCGCTGGCTTCGGTACCGCACGGCCGTCTAGCTTGCTATCGGTTAACGATAGGGATATACAATGTTGTATGCACGGCAGAGCTAAGAACCAGGTGAGACGAAAAACCCAACCCAAAAGACGCAAGAGCTCGCACCGTTCCGCTGCAGGCGCAGAGCTGCCCCGTCACGATCCTCTGTTTAACGACTCGGCGCAGAAGGCGCTCGCCGTGCTCGAAGTGTTCGGTCAGGGACGTAGGGTATTGAAGCTCGCGGAGGCTGCGGAACTCGCCGGCATCAGCAAAGCCTCGGCACAGCGCTGCATTCACACCCTCGAGGTGCTGGGCTACTTGCAGCGCGATCGGCGCAGCACGGGGTGGGGTCTCACGCCCCGCGCGTTGGGGGTCGCCCATGCATACCTCTCAGGCTACCGACTCATCGAGCAAGCCACGCGGCACCTGATCGATCTCAACCAAGCCACGGGGGAGTCCGTCAGCCTCTCCGAACCCGACGGGACCGAGATGGTGTTCGTCGCTCGATTCCCAAGCCACAAGCGCTTCCTGATCCATATGCCGGTAGGCACGCGACTGCCGATGTACTGCACGGCCTCGGGGCGCGCCTATCTGTCCGTCCTGCCTTCAGCGGAAGCCCAGAACCTACTGCGCCGCTCATCCCTCCGGGCGCTGACCGCGATGACGATCACAGACCCCAAGCGCATCCTCGCGCTCATCGATGCGGCTCGCCAAGATGGCTACGCCTGTTCTGACCAAGAATGCTATCGCAGCGACCTGACCGTCGCCGCGCCGGTCATCGGCGAAGGCGGTCATCCTGTCGGCGCCGTCAACATCTCGGCGCCCGCCAGCCGCTGGACACTCGAGGACATGCGCGCCAAGCTGGCGCCGTTGCTGATCGAGACGGCGCGCGCCGTCTCGAGCGGAGCTGTCCCGCAGGCTCACGGCTAGCATTAATAGATGCTTCAAGGGAGCTCCACTGGAACGGCGGGTCAAATCGACGCTTCAGAGCGCGCTCGAGCGGGATCTGCTAGATGCCCTGAACGATGCACTTCTGTGCACTTCGGCTCGCATCCGTGTTGGAAGAGCAGCTTCGAGCGGATCGCTCCTCTCACGCCACGCGACGTGTGGGTGACGAGCACAAGTCGGTACGATTCCCGCAGTCGCGGTTTCGCGCGAGCGGTCGTCGCCTCGCTATGTGACTTCGCTCTCGCCCGCTGCCGCACGCGGCTCCCTCGGCCAGCAGGCCACCGTCCAGAGCGTGTCCGTGGCCGATAACTGTCGTCGGGCCATAATCACCCGATTGGTGATTATCGATACACTCGACTCGCACAATCGCGCGCAGCAAAGGCCGGTGACCGCTGCGGCGTCAATCAGCCGCCGCGGCGAGGCAGGTGGACCGGGAGGCGCTCCGAGCGAGGCACTCCTGCGCGCATCAGGCGATACGGCGCAGCACACCGCGCAACGACTCGATCATGTTCACGATCTCCTCCTCGCTCGAGATGAAGGGCGGCGCCATGGCAATCGCATCGGCAGTGAAGCGCAGCAGCAATCCCGCCTCGACGCCACGCTCGAACGCCTCCCGACCTCTCGCTCCGGGCTGTCCCTCGCGCGGGCGAAGCTCGACGGCCGCGGCGAGACCGAAGTTACGGATGTCGATGATGTGAGGCTCGCCCCGCAGCGAGTGCACGGCGTCCTCGAGCACCTGCGCGAGTTGCGCAGCACGGTCGACCAGACCCTCGCTCGCCAACACATCGAGCGTCGCAAGTCCCGCGGCACAGGCGACAGGGTGCCCCGAGTAGGTGTACCCGTGCAGGAACTCGATGGCCTGCTCGGGACCTCGCATCAGCGCATCGTGAATGCGTCGGTCCACGATAGCGCCGCCGAGGGGTACCACTCCGTTGGTGACACCCTTGGCGAACACGATGATGTCGGGGGTGACGCCGAGCCGTTGCGCGGCGAAGTTGGCTCCGACGCGACCGAATCCCGTGATGACCTCATCGAAGATCAGAAGAATCCCGTGGCGCGTGCAGATCTCGCGCAGGCGCTCGAGGTAGCCGACCGGCGGGACGATTACCCCGGTCGAGCCCTGCATCGGCTCGACGATGACTGCGGCGATGGTCGAGGCGTCATGCAACGCGACCAGCCGCTCGAGCGCGTCGGCGAGATGTGCACCCCATGCTGGTTGCCCACGGCTGTAGCCCATGTACGCCAGGTCATGAGTGTGCGGTAGATGAGCGACGAAGGGGGCACTCAATGCGCCAAACGCGCGCCGATTGGCCGCGATACCCCCGGCTGAGATGCCGCCGATGCCGACACCGTGATAGGCCCGCTCGCGCCCGATGATGCGCATCCTGCTCGCCTCTTTCCGTGCATGGTGATAGGCGAGCGCGATCTTCAGGCCGCTGTCCACAGCCTCGGAGCCCGAATTGGTGAAAAAGACTCGGTCCATTCCCTCCGGCGCCCACTGTGCGATGCGTGCCGCGAGCTCGAACGCCTTGGGATGTCCCACCTGAAACGTGGGCGCGTAATCGAGCTCGCCGACCTGCGCGCGCACCGCAGCAAGAACCTCGGGTCTGCCGTGCCCGAGCGGCGTGCACCAGAGGCCCGAGAGACAGTCGAAGAGCCGCCGGCCGTCCGGCCGAATGAAATAGGCGCCTTGCGCCCCGCTGACGAGGGTCGGGCGTTGCTTGAAGTATCGGTTAGCCGTAAACGGCATCCAAAACGAAGCCAAGTCTGCGGGTATCTTCATGGACAAGAAGTATGCGTGGCGCCGCCCCGATCGCGGAGCTACGCTTTTGCAGATGGCTCGCCTTACAGTACCGGTATCACGTGCGATACGGCTCACCATGAACGCTCAGCCTGCCGCTGTCTTCAGCCGCGTGGCAGCGATATCGGCTCAAGTTCGCGGCCGGATTCTCGCCGCCCAGTTGGGTCCGGGAGATCGTCTGCCCTCGGTGCGCACACTGGCTCGCTCGCACGGCGTCAGCCCTTTACGGCCGCAAGGGTCTACGAGCTTCTGGTCGCCGAAGGCCTCATCGAGGCGCGCCGCGGCTCGGGGTACTATGTCGCCCGCGATGCGAAGGCCTTCGGCGCCGCGCACCTGCAGGGTCCCGAGCCGATCGTCGGACTCGATCTGGTCTTTGCGGCGCGACGATGACAGCCACTCGCTGATGGTGGATGCCGGCTGCGGCTGGCTGCCGCCGGAGTGGTTCTTCGGCGAGGGCGTACGCGCGGCGCTCACGCAGGTCGCCCGCCGGCCGGCGATTTGCGCGAGCCACTACGGTAGCGCACAC
Source organism: Steroidobacteraceae bacterium (assembly GCA_050739095.1). Taxonomy (GTDB): domain Bacteria; phylum Pseudomonadota; class Gammaproteobacteria; order Steroidobacterales; family Steroidobacteraceae; genus 13-2-20CM-66-19. The sequence goes on from JBOIAR010000047.1 coordinate 8,067, forward strand.
GGTCTGCGCGCATTGCGCCACCATCTTTTCCAGGACGATCGCCCCGAGCAGGCCGAGCGCATCGCGATGCCATTGCGACGCCCCAGCATCTCAAGTCCACATTAGGCGTGGTTCTGCGCTGGAGCCCACTCGCGGGAGAAAAACAGCTTCTTGAGGGGCTTGACGACGATCCAGCGCGTCCTGGCACCCCGTGGCACGGAGAAAAAGTCACCGGGCAGGAGTCGAATTCTTCGCCCCGATGATTCCTCAATGATGAGTTCACCCTCCATCATCAGGGCCATCTCGTCCCAAGTGAACGTGAGGTCAAACGTTCCTGGCGAACATCTCCACACTCCGCCGGTGATCTGATGATCTTCACTTTCGAACACGGTTTTGCCGCTGGCTTGGGGGTCGCCGTGCACAACTACTGCGCCCAGCGACTGCAATGGCCAGTTTGGACATTCGACCTTGCTGACGCTCACCTCTTCCACATCGTCCGCACCCCCGGTTCGGGCGCGTGCCATTGTGTTATTTGGTGTCTCAACGCCGTGCTTAGGAGCCGTAAATAAATAAAGGTCTCAAGTACTACGGCTGGGAAGAATTAGGTAGTTCCATTCGCCATGAAACCTATTGGGTTGCAACTTGACAGCCTTCATCTCTTCAGCGCTCACCTTGCGCC
>JBOIAR010000048.1:0-8287 GCA_050739095.1 Steroidobacteraceae bacterium
CTCGAGCGCAACGGCGTGACGCTGCATCTGGCGAGCGAGGTGCGTTCCGCGAGTGTCGGCAGCGGGGGCAAGACCCTGCAGCTCGCCGGCCGGCGGCGGATCGAGGCCGACGAAGTGCTGGTGACGACGGGCCGGCGGCGCAACGTCGAGAAGTTGGATCTCGACAGGGCAGGGGTCAGGCTCGGCGCGCGGTCCGCAATCGAGGTCGATGCGCGCTTGCGCACTTCGCATCGCCACATCTATGCCGCGGGAGATGTCTGCTCGCAGTATCAATTCACCCATGCGGCCGACGCCCAGGCCCGTATAGTCGTTCGCAACGCGCTGTTCCACGGCCGTGCGCGGGCGGATCGGCTGATCATTCCGCGATGCATTTACACCAAGCCCGAGGTCGCGTGCGTCGGTGTCTCGGCTCGCGACCTCCAACGTGCCGGTGCGCGCTTCGACCGCTACCGCGTCGGGTGGGAGGAGTTGGACCGCGGTCTGACTGACGATGCCGCCGACGGGTACGCAGAGCTGCGCACCGCCGCGGGCTCCGGCCGCATTCTCGGCGCCACGCTCGTGGGGAAGGACGCGGGCGAGCAGCTCGCGCCCGTCGTACTGTTGATGACGCTGGGACTGGGGCTCGGCGACCTCAGCCGGCTCATCGTCGCCTACCCGACGCGATCGGAGTATTTGCGCCGCCTGGCCGATGCGCATGCCCGCACGCGGCTGACACCGCGGATCGCGGGCGCGCTCAAATGGTGGCTGCGTCGTGCACGCTGACGCGACCGGGGCGCAACGGCGCGGTCCGCCGTCGGGCCGCGCCTCGGGGCCGGTGAGGCTGGTCGCGATCGTGCCCACGCTGCACGACGATGCCGCACTGGCCGAGCTCCTGTCCGATCTCGTGCGCCTCGAGTCGCCGCCCGAGCAGGTGATCGTCGTCGACGGGGCGTCCAGCGAGCCTACCTCTGCGCTGTGCCGCGGCAGGAATGTGCGCTGGCTAGGCTCGACTGCCGGGCGCGGCGTGCAACTGTCAGCCGGCGTGGCCGCGACGAAGGAGGCTCTGGGTGAAGGTCACGCCGCAGGCACGGACGTGTTCTGGTTTCTTCACGCGGACTGCCGGCCGGACCGGCGGTCGGCCGCCGTCATCCGCACAGCGATCGAGCGGGGCGCGGCCGGAGGCTACTTCCGCTTCCGCTTCGGCGGGCCCGGGCGCCCTCTGAAGGCTCTCCTCGAGCGCTGTATTGCGCTACGCTGTCGCGTGGGCATGGTGTACTGCGACCAGGGTATCTTCGTGACGCGCGTCGCCTATGAGGCGAGCCCGGGCATCGATCCGCAACCGCTGTTCGAGGAAGTGCCGCTGGTCCGCCATCTCAAGAGCACCCGCTGCTTCGTCGCGCTCGATTTGCCGATCACGGTTTCCCCGCGGCGCTGGGAGCGCGAGGGCTTTCTGCGCCGCACGCTGCACAACCGCCTGCTGGCCGCCGGGTACCTGCTGGGCATGACGCCGACCCGGCTCGCAAAGTGGTATCGGAGCGCGGGGTGAGCGATCCGGTCACCGGCTCGAGCCCGGCTCCGCGGGACACGCCGCGAGACGACTGGCTCCTCACGCCGCTCGGCGACCCGCGGGGTTACATTCAGCCGCACTCCCTGTCGGAAGTCTGGTTCCACACGGGCACCGCGTGCAATCTCAGCTGTCCGTTCTGTCTCGAGGGCTCGAGGCCCGGCGATCGGCGCCTCGGGCGTGTGACCTACGGCGACGTGCGGCCGTTCCTCGAAGAGGCTGCGGCGCTCGGGGTGACCCGGATCTCGTTCACCGGCGGCGAGCCCTTCATCGTCAAGGATCTGGTGCGCATCCTTGACCACGCGCTCGCGATCGCTCCCTGTCTGGTTCTGACCAACGGCGTCGACGCGCTGCCGCGCCGGCTGCCGAAGCTCGAGCCGCTGCGCTCGAGGCCGCATCCGCTCGCGTTTCGGGTCAGCATCGACTATACCGACGCCGGGCGCCACGACGGCGGGCGCGGCGCTGGAGCCTTTGCAAAGGCCTGCCGCACCCTGCAACTCCTGCACGCGGCCGGCTATCGCATCTCCGTGGCGCGGCAGATGGAGAGAAACGAAAACCCCGCCGAGATCGATGGCGCCTATCGCGAGTTGCTGCGCGGGCTCGGCCTTCCGCCCGATCTCAACATCGTCGCTTTCCCCGACTTCGGGACGCCGGGCTCTAATCCTGCGGTCCCGTACGTGACGCGTTCCTGCATGACGACGTATCAAACGGAGGCGACGCGCAGCGAATTCATGTGCGCCTACAGCAAGATGATCGTCAAGCAAAACGGCCGCATGCGCGTCTACGCCTGCACACTGGTCGACGACGATCCTGCCTATGACCAGGGGGCCACGCTGGCCGAGACTCTCGGCAAACGCGTCATGCTCCGCCATCACCGCTGCTTCAGCTGCTTCAAATACGGTGCCTCCTGCAGTGAGGCCAAGGGGCACTGACGGGCTTCAGCTCGCCAGGAGGTCGACCAGCTCCCAGGAATGCCGTGCGCAGACACCACTGCCGGTGGCTCTGCAGAAGGGGTCCGGCCATGCCTGCGCGTCCTTGCGGGTATCGCCGTAGACCTGGTACCAGATGCTGAAGATGAACAGCACCAGGCCGAGCGCGAGCCTCGTAGGCGCTTCGCGCTCCCTGGCTCGTCGATTGCAAATGCGTGCAGAAGTCGTGAGACTAACTTCAATCAGGCCATGACACGGGCTCACAATGGCTCCAACAGCTCGAGATCAGCGCCAGAATCCGATCAGGAGGGAGTATGCACGCCTCGCTCCGGAATACGATACAAGGTGGTCGTTCTATATTGAGGCGACCACCAGTGCGACGCTGGCGCGTTTGTCGTCATCACCAACTGCACGGATACTCGACGTCGGCTGCGGCACGGGCGTCCTGCTTCAAAGGCTCGCACAGAAACAGCCACAGGCAACCCTCATTGGCATTGACCCGGTGCCGGAGATGCTGGCGGTTGCCCGCAGGCGGGTGCCGCTCAGCATCGCACTTCATGAAGGATGGGTTGAGGAGCTGCCATTCGCAGACAGCGACTTTGACTTGGTGGTCTCGTGCAGCATGTTTCACTATGTACGGCAGCCCGTTGCCGCTCTTATGGAGATGGGTCGTGTTCTGCGACCGGGAGGCGAACTGGTTATAACTGACTGGTGTGACGATTATCTGACCTGCCGAGTCTGTAGCTGGTGGCTTCGCCTGACCCGCTCGTCGCATGTAAAGACCTACAGCGAACGGGAATGCCGCCGCTTGCTTGAGGAAGCTGGTTATTCGCAAGCACATATTGAGCGGTATAAAATCAACTGGCTCTGGGGATTGATGACGGCCAAGGTGGCGAAACCTGCTTAAATTTGAAGTCGAAGTAGTACAGCTTGGGGCCGCTTGGCACCCTTGTGCGTCGGTAACTGTTTCAAGCCAAGTGGCACGGGCGATGACAGCGCGCGCACGAGTTGAGAAACCTGCGCACTGTCGAGTCAGAGTTTTCCGTGAATTCAATGCGTGCAAACAGAGCCATCGCGCCCATACCGGTCACCAGGCCAGCAGTGCCGATGTGGCTGATGTGTGAATTATACTGGGTTGCCCATATTCAGCTTGTCGCAGGCGCGACAGGGCGCAGGCTTTGATACAACTCGTGTGGACGATTTTACGGCTGTGGCCCGTATCTCATGCCGAGTTGCTTGTACAACTCGGTTCTGAAATTGCGAATGCGTTGCGCATTCTTGCCAATATCGCTGCCGCCGATGCGTGATTCGGATCGGATATCCAGCCGCGTTTCGTGGCCCTGAGGTTGAATGCGAACGACAACGTCATCTTTAAAACCGAACCAGAAGGTAGTGGAAGTAGCCTCGATGATGCCGGTGGCGGGGTTCTCGGAATCCAGTTTCCAGGCCATGGCTTTTGCTGTTCGCAAGGTAGCATCAAACACCTTTGTCACCGGGAGCTTGAAAAACATGGATTTGATGTCCGGATAAGCAGCTGCCTGCTTGGCCGCGACCGCCGGCCCACCGTATACCGGTGAATTGTGCGCATGGGATGCTGCTCGCAGCGCCAGCACGTCAGGCTGGAATTGTGGCGGAATAACCGTGTCGGTACTGATGTCGTGGATGGCCGGCACGGACTCAGCTTTCTTTAGCCACATGTAGGGTATCCCCCAGGCGAGAATGCCAAGGACAAGCCCGATGACTACCCCGATCAGATATTTTGGCCGCTTGGCGGTCAGCGTCACAACCAATCCGACCAGGCTGATAATGACAGCGGCGATGGCGACATAGGCGCCGTACTTGAGCATCGTGAAGGCGCCGGCCAGGCCGTACGCCCCGATGCGGTAAAACGGTCCCGGCAGCAGCACCATCATGATGGCGATGATGCCCATGATCATGCCCAAAAGCGGAACGGTCCAGGCTCTTTTCATGGCAGTCTCCCCTTCGATGCGTAGTGGCAAACCCGGATATCACCCCCGGTTTTGCGCTAACTGTGGGGCGCGAATTGCCAGATCATAGCGTATGGCGCGGTCCCCGAGCAGTCTTGCATTGAAGGGCGCCCCTGGTAGCTTCGCCGACGATGCGTAACCTGCTTCTCCTCGCGGCTCAACTGGTCGTCACCTTGGCTAGGCTCATGCGTCCCGGCGGTGTTCACTCAGCGATCGCGGCCAGCACCTCGGCCTCGTGAAGAGCATCTTTGGTCCGAGGAGACTTGCGGCGCCGGCATCTTCTCCGAAGCGCGGCAGAGTTGGACTCGAATCAATCGTAACCTGGAAATCGTGCGCTGCGGTGAGACGCTGTGATAGGCGCTGATACGCGGTACTCCTCGCTGGGCTTGCCACCGGTGCGGGCGGGAAGGTCGTCCGCGAGGTCTGAGCTAAACGAAGCTGGCGAGCCTCGCGGAGATGTTCCTTTCGAGCTCATCGCTCGCAAGCACGAACTCGCCTCCGTCGGGCTCATTTGATCGCTCAGGTTTCGCGGGCTGTACCTTGTTCCAGCGCAGTCTGCGGGGCTTTAGAGCTGAATGCAAAAGACGATCGACTCACCGATCCATGTTGGAAGCGTACATTCATCAGCGCGCCGTCATTCCGCCATCGACACGGTAATTCATGCCGGTCACGAACTTCCCGCGCGTCGATACGAGCAGGGCGACGACCTCAGCGATGTCCTCGGTGGCGCCGATGCGGCCCAGCGGAACATGCCGGAGCCAATCATCAGAGGAAAATCCCGGAGTCGTCCTGGCAAACTCGGCTGAACCCGGCGTCGAGATAACGCCGGGCGACACGACGTTCACACGGATGCCGCTCGGCGCGAGTTCCATCGCGAGCGTGCGCGAGTAGTACTCGAGCGCCGCCTTTGCGGCGCCGTAGTGCGCAATGGGGGCAAAGGGCATCGTCGCTGCCGCTGAAGAGATGTTCACGACGGCTGCGGCCTTCGACGCTCGGAGCGCCGGGAGAACTGCGTTCGTGAGGCGGATCGCGGCGAAGAGGTTGAGCGCGAAGTTGTCGTGCCACTCCTTGTCGGAAATCGTCCAGGACCCTTGGAGAAACGCGCGCCCACCGCCCGCGTTGTTCACGAGAATGTCGAGGCCGCCGAGCGCTGCGATGGTCTTTCTCCCGATTGCCTCCACGCCTTCGGTCGTGGTGAGGTCGCCGGAGACGAACGTCGCCGCCGCGGGAGTGTCGTCGCTGCGTGTACGCGCAGCGACCACGACCTTGGCCCCGGCATCGAGAAAACGCTGCGCGATGGCCGCGCCGATGCCGCGCGACCCTCCGGTGACTAGGGCACGGTGGCCGATGAGTTCTTTCGAGAGATCGAATGTGTTGGACATGAGATGTTGCTTCGCAGTGGGCTAAAGTTTCTGCAGCAGTGATCCAGGCTATAGGGTGATCACGACCTTGCCGTGAGGGGCGTACATCGCTCACGGCTCCGTCTTGAGCAGGTCCTGGAAGATCAGAGCCCCCCAGCGCTTGTCCCGCGCGTGCACAAGCGCGCCACCCTCTTCGAGCTTTCCGAGATTGATGGGTGCGAAACCGAGTTCTTCGGCGAGCGCCGCCACCGGCGTTGCGGCGCCTTCGTCGTCGCTCGACAGGAACACGACTCGCCGGCTGCCTCTGACGTTTGGATCGGCGGCCAGGGTTCCCGCGGAGAGATGATTGAAGCCCTTCACCAGCCGGGCACCGGGGAAGGCCCTGGCGACGAGGGCAGAGGACGGAAGCCCGGAGAGATCTTCGGCGGGAACAAGCACGTTCATCGCGTCGATGATCGTCTTGTCCTGCCAGCTCGCCAGAGTTTTGGCGACCTCCCGGTGTTCCCAGAACGGAACGGCCAGGATGATCATCTCCGCCTTGACGGCTTCCGCCAGTTTTTTGGGAATGATCTCCGGTCCGATCGCGGCCGCAGCGGATGCAAAGCTTTCCGGGTCGCGAGTGGTTGCAACGGATACTTCGATGCCGCTTCGGGCAAACGCCTTAGCAAGAGCCTGGCCGATCTTGCCGAAGCCAATAATTGCGTAGCTCATATGTTCTCCTTCGGTTTACCACGCCCTACGGGCTCCGAATATCGAATGGAGTGACCGGCCGGGCGTAGCGCGTCAGATTTGCGCTAGGCCGCCGTCGACGGCGACCTCGCTGGCAGTCATGAAGCTGCTGTCCTGCGATGCGAGAAAGGCGGCCACCGCTCCGATCTCCGCCGGATCGGCCATGCGCTTGAGCGGATTGAGCGAGGCGAAAGCCTTCATGCCCTCCTCGCCCAGCGCTTCCTTCGCGAGTTCGGTCGCCGTCGGCCCGGGCGACAGCACGTTTACCCGGATGCCGGTGCCCTTCAGGTCCTCCGCCCAGGTCCGCGCGAGGTTGCGCACTGCCGCCTTGCTCGCGCTGTAGGCGCTGAATGCCGGGGCGCCCGTGGTGCCGGCGCTCGATCCGGTCAGGATGATCGAACCGCCCTGGCCCATCAGCGGCAGCGCCTTCTGGACCGTGAAGATCGAACCCTTCACATTGGTGTCGAAGATTCTGTCAATGTGCTTGGCGGTGATCTCGCCGAGCGGAAGCTGGCTTCCCGCCCCCGCATTGGCGAAGACGATGTCGAGGGTTCCGCGCTCGGCCTTCACCGCCGCGTAGAGTCGGTCGAGGTCGGCCAGATCGGAGACCGAGCCCTTCACCGCGCGGGCATTGGCCCCAAGGTCGGCCACAGCGGCGTCGAGCGCTTCCTGCCGGCGGCCGAAGATGAAGACGAAGGCGCCCTCCTCGATGAAGCGTTTTGCAGCGGCGCGGCCGATGCCAGTAGCGCCGCCGGTGATCACGGCGGTCTTTCCATTCAGTCTGGTCATGACGTGCATCCTTCTGTGGAGTTGTACGAGCAGGGAACTGCTCACTTGAGTAAAACCGACAGCCGTGATTCTGGGGGTCTTGACTCATGAAGACAATTGACTAAAGATCTATGAATATCATCTACTCTTTAGATGGCCGTGCTCGATAACGTCACCATCAATCAACTTCGGGCCTTCGTTGCCGTGTGTGAGCAAGGAAGCTTTTCCGGAGCTGCACGGGAGCTGAGGCGTGCACAGTCAGCGATCAGTCACGCGATCAAGGCGCTCGAGAGTGCCTTTGATGTGGAGCTGTTCGAACGCAACACCCGCAAAGCGGCGCTTACGGCCGCGGGCCGCAGCCTCCTGCCCGATGCTCGTGGGGTGATTTCTCGCACCGAGGAAATGAAGACGCGCGCGGTTTCCATTGCTGAAGGCGGGGTACCACAAGTCTCGATTGCTGTGGATACCTATTTCCCGCGCGCGCACCTGATTGAATGCCTGCGCAGCCTGCAGGCGGACTTTCCAACGGTTGCAATCAATCTGCGCATGACGACCATGCAGGGCGGCGAGCGTTTGGTTCTCGAAGGCACGTGCGGATTGGCGGTGACGATCACGGACGTGCCAGAGCTGAGCCCCGGTACCATAGAAAGGCAGCATTTATGTGAAGCGCAGATGGTGACCGTCTGTGCGCCATCGCATCCGCTGGCCGCCATCGCGGGGCCGATCCCGCGGGAGGAATTTGGCCGGCACATCCAGCTCGTCGTAACCGACAATCAGCCCGATGCGGAAAAGATACAACAGGGGGTCGCCGGCGAACGCCAGTGGCGGGTAAATGACCTCGGCGCGAAGCACGATCTGCTAAGGGGAAGCTTGTGCTGGGGTCACATGCCGCGTCACATGGTTGCGGGAGACCTCGCGAATGGAACACTCGTCGAGCTACAACGGCGCGCATGGCACATGCGCCCCCTC
>JBOIAR010000049.1:0-8141 GCA_050739095.1 Steroidobacteraceae bacterium
TTACCAACGACCGCACGCTCACTGCGCAGCAGGTGCTCGAAGCTCACAAAGGACAGCCGCGGCTCGAGAAGCGCTTCGAGCAGCTGAAGACCGTGCACGAGATCGCCCCGGTGTTCCTGAAGAACCCGACGCGCATCGAGGGGTTCTTCACTGTCTACTTCCTCGCACTTCTCATCCAGGCCCTCATCGGGCGCGAGCTCCGACAGACGATGAGGCGCGAGCAGCTCAAAGCCTTGCCGCTATATCCCGAGGAGCGTCGCTGCGCCCATCCGACCACCGAGCAGGTGCTGCGCCTCTTCAGCCATGCTGAGCGGCACCGGCTCAGCCGCGCGGGTCGCGTTGTGCAGAGCTTCGAGGCCGAGCTCACTCCGCTGCAGCGTCAGGTACTCGCTCTGCTCGGCGTGCCGGCGAGCGGCTTTCGGGGCTGACGGGCCGGCGGAAATTCCCCGAAATCACGCCCTCGATGTGCGGAAAGTAAGCTCAGAAGGTGCAGACGAATGGCTGCAGTTGGCCGATTGCGTCACGAAGCAAACAGGTGCTAGGTCAAAAGCAGGCGAGATGGGCGGTCCGGCCACGCTTGAAAATAGACTTTGCGATATCGCTCGAAGTCGTCACCGCTCAGCCCCAGAGCCTCACCCTCGCATTGAGCGGATCGTTCACCCGTCCAACCGATCACAAAGGAGCATTTCGGGCTGGCAATTAGATTTCCGTATTTGCGGGACGACTTTACCGTGTCAAAGATGATCTCCAATTGCTCCGTAACAGCAACCCCCACCAGGGCCGATTGAGGCCCGGCTGGGCCGAGCGTCCCGAGCACTCCCAGCTTGCATCCGCACAAAAACTCATAGAGATCAGATTGAGTCACGGGGTGATCTCCTCCTGAGGAGCACTGTCGACGGGCCCGCGTATGGCCACGGATATTGCCACAGACTACCGCGGACGCACCCGCGGTGTGGAGCGTCGTACCCGTCACCACGCAGGACCGCCCTCGGCCGGACTCCCGCGGGCGCTGGCAAGCCTTTGCGGATATCCAGGTTTCCGGGCAGAATGCTCCCAGGGTCTCCTCTGATACGTGTGAACATGGTCAACTTCCAGCCGAACGGTTGGCATACCGTCACACCCCGAATTATCGTTCGGGATCCTGAGAATCTCATTGCCTTCATCAAGAAGGTATTCTACGGCCGCGGCGAGTTTCGTCCCGGACGACCTGCAGAAATCATAATCGGGGATTCCGTGGTGATGATCAGCGACGGGGGTGGGCTTCGTGAGTCGGTCCCGGCGTTTCTGTACGTTTATGTGGAGGACGCCGATTCGACCTATAGGCGTGCGATAGCGGCCAACGCGGTCTCAATTGAAGAGCCGACTGACATGCCGTACGGCGACCGACGAGCCATGGTGCGGGACGAGTGGGGGAACACCTGGCAGATTGCCACGCACAAGCACGACATGTCAGTTGCCGAAATCCGCTCGATCTGAGCAGCGCCGCGACAGGTCATTGCTCGTGCGGAACAGAGGCCCGATCGGCGTATCACGAGCGCCTGCCTCTAGCCGGTCAAGGCCTATGGTGAAGCTGCGAAGGGCAGCTTTCCGGAAGACTGAGCCCCGGCCGATCGGCTGCAATTGGCCGGACTGAGACGAATACGAACGGGCGCTCGAGCACGGTCTCGAGTCAACCCGTTCCGGTCATTCAGCGCGGGCGCGAAACGGGGATACCCCCTCTGACAGGAGGCCCGGCGCCGGATTTGCGGCAGGGTCAATGACCTGTACACTCCTGGAAACTATGGCTCGACAACCGATCGGTTCCGGTACAGTGCACAGGATGCCGGCAGATTTTCGCAAAGCGATCGAGTCTGACGCAATTGTCACGGATGTATGGGCGAGCATTACGCCGCTAGCACGCAATGAGTGGATATGCTGGGTCACATCCGCTAAGAAAGACGAGACCAGGAACCGCCGCATAGAAGTCGGTCTTGATAAAATGCGAAAAGGCATGCGCCGACCGTGTTGTTGGCCCGGATGTCCTCATCGCTGAAATAATTCGATCCCGGGCACAACCGCTTTCGACGCTCGTACCAAGACACTCCCATGTCGCAAATTCGCCGATCATGTCCTACTGGCGCCAGCGGTTATCAGCCGGCCGACCCGATGGCATGGAATGTCGCGGTTGCGAGCGTTGACTGCGCCAAGGCGCCGTATGGGGAAAGCGTTGCGCGGTACGGACGAGGCGAGTTTCAGCTTGGCATCATCCTCCATGACGCACAACGACAACCATCCCGCAAGCCCAACAGCTCCCAATCGCCGTCCTACCATGGTAGGAACTACCGTGGTAAGATGGGAATATGAAGGTAGACAAGATCAGCATTTCGTTCGAGGCCGGCTTGGGAGACCAAGTGCGGAATGCTGCCCGCAAGGCCGGAACGGGGTTGTCTTCATGGCTGGCCGGCGCGGCCGAGGCGAGGCTCCGGGCGGACGCCCTGGGAAAATACCTGGATGCCTGGGAAAAGAAACACGGTACCCTGACTCCAGCCGAATTGCGCCGCGCGGAAGGTGAACTCGGACCCGACACCGGGAGGAGGAGAACCGGCCGATGAGCGCCCTCGTCTTGGACGCGGGTGCCTTCATCGCGGTGGACAGGAATGACCGATCAATGATCGCGCGCCTGCGTGTCGCGCAGCTCCACGGCCACGAACTGCGCACAAGCGCTATCGTGGTCGCGCAGGTGTGGCGCAGTGCGGGTGGCAAACAGGCCCGCGTTGCCAACCTTCTGCGGGCGGTGGACGTACGTCCCATAGACGAACGGATGGGCCGCGATGCGGGCGCACTGCTCGCGAAGGCCCGTACCGATGACCCCATCGACGCGACTGTCGTTCTGGTCGCACGTTCCGGCGACCGGATTCTCACCAGCGACCCCGACGACATTGGCCGCTTGGTGTCCGGCACCGGAAAGCAGATCACGATAGTGCCCTGCTGAGCCTGATCATGTTCGCGTCGTCGCAAACGGCGCGAGACGCTCTGAGGCGCTGTAGAGCGCGCACCGCATGACATCACCCCCCGCGATGCTGCACCGCGCAACCCCTCCAAAAGCGCGCTGGTCTTCTCGGACGCGGTGTGGCGTATTTCGCCTCCGAAAGAAATTATTGGCGCCAGCCAACCGCGCAGCGAAGGCCTGCACGTGGCGGATTTTCCTCGTAAGCCCCTGCGGAGCGCGGCCAGCACGATCTGGAGGAGGCCCAGACGCGCGTGTCCAGCCTCCTGAAGGAGGCGCGCGACAAGTCGCGGTTTCCCCAATGGATCACGGTTTCGCGCAGAGAGAGGCAATTCCAACCATGTTTACCAATCGAAACCGCGCCCTTTCCCCGGGGGACGGCCTCGTGAAGACCGCCGAGGCAAATTCTCTGGTAGCAGCGACTACCCTATGACCGAAGAGGTCGTTTGCTACGGAACTGTCTGGGTCATTCCGGCACCTATCCACGATGGAGTGCCGGCGCAGGCGCGACTGCCATCGGGCGCGCCCCACATAACCAGCCCCGGCCTCGACAGCACTTTCATGGGCAATTTGTTTCTGCATTCTGCGCATCCGGGCAAGAGTTTTCGGGAGATTCTGAGCTCCGCAAAAGACAGGCGAGGCTCCAGCGAGCCAGCCGTTCGGCATGCGGGTGGTTCTCGTCACACCTCTCCCCTCGCATATCATCTCTTGCGCGTGGACTATCGAGCGAAGACGACGGCGTCGTAGCTGGTGTCGGACGCTCAGGCGAATCCCGGCGGACGCTCGTTCGCCACTCCCAGCACATGCTCCAGTGCGAGCCCGACTCGGCCGATCGTTCCCTCATCGAACAGGCGTCCTACCAGGGTGACGCTTTGCGGTACGCGACGCGGCGGATCGAAGCGCGGCAGCGGTCGACGCGGGTCAGGAGCCCAGTCGCTGCGGGCCTGCGTGACGTAGATGAAACCCGCTCGCAACGTCAACGACGGATAGCCGGTGAAATTGCCGATCGTCAGCATCTCAGCGCGCAACGACGGGACGAGCAGCAGATCGACCTTCGAGAACAGTTGGTCCATCTCCTGCGCCACTGCGCGCCGGAAGCGATCCGCCTGCACGAAATCGACGGCGGACAGGAAGCGCGCCTGGCGGAACGTATTGGGCCACGCGTCGGGTGTCTGCATCCGTAGCCGATCTACTTTCCCGCTGAGCGTCAGCTCCTCGAAAGCCGCGCCCGCCTCGGCGAGCAGGATGGTATTCAGCGAGTCGTAGGGCCAGTCGGGCAGGTTCACTGCCACCGCGTCGAGGCCGAGTGACCTGAGCTGCTGCAGAGCCTGTCGGTCGACATCCGTCGCCTCGCGCTGCCAGCGCGGGAAATACCCGACGCGCAGTCCCTTGACGCCGGCCTGGGCATCGAAATCGAGCGTGCTCGGCACGCTGGAGAGGTCGCCGGCATCCGGTCCGGAGATCGCGCGGAGGATCAGCAACGTGTCCTCGACGCTGCGCGCGATCGGGCCGAGCTTGTCGAGCGACCAGCACAAGGTCATCGCTCCGGTCCGAGGCACCCGTCCGAAGGTGGGGCGCAGGCCGCACACGCCACAGCGGGTGCTTGGATCGACGATGCTGCCTTCCGTCTCGCTGCCGATCGAGAAGCCGACCAGACCGGCCGCGGTTGCCGCGCCTGGGCCGGCGCTCGAGCCGCCCGAGCCCTCCGCCAAGAGCCACGGATTCCTTGTTTGACCCCCAAACCAGACATCGTTCAGCGCCAACGCGCCCATGCTCAGCTTGGCGATGAGCACGGCCCCGGCCTTGCGCAGGCGCCGTACGACGGTTGCATCCTCCACCGGCACGCGATCCTTGAATGGCTCCGCGCCGTACGTGGTACGGATGCCGGCGGTGTCCAGAAGATCCTTGGCTCCCCAGGGGATGCCGTGCAGTGGCCCGCGGTACTGGCCCGCTGCGATCTCCCGGTCGGCCCGCCTCGCCTGTTCGAGGGCGAGGTCACGGGTAACGGTGATCACGCTCTTCAAGCGCGGGTCCCAGGTCTCGATGCGTTGCAGGTAGAGCCCGGTCAACCGCTCGGACTGCAATTGCCGCGACTGTACCCACTGGGCGAGCTTCCAAAGGGGCGCAAACGCAATATCGACGTCGCTGGCCGGCAGCGGACCCGGGTCGCGTCCGCTGCGTACGAACACGTCCGGTCGTGGTGTTGGACCGCTTCCGGACAACACCGGATTCCACCGGGAGTAGGGCGCCAGGCCTGGCTCGAGATCGACCCTGCGCGGTCCCGTGCGCCGCTCGTAGAGCGGGGCCACGCTCTCGCGCCAGTTCGATGCAGCCTGTGCACGGTCCGCGGCGGTCATCCGCACCCGCATCAATTTTTCCGCCTCGGCAAAAGTGCCCGCGGTCACTTCCGGCCCGACGCCCTTCGCCGTGCCAAATACCGGCGGTGACCGGGACGGCGGGTTACCGGCGGGTGCGGGACGCCCAGTGGCACTTCGAGAGCCACCAGCGCCCGCCCCGATCAGTGCGGCGGACGACAGCAGAAATTCGCGTCGAGACTTCGACATGGCTTCCCCCAGGGTTCATGATTGTCTGTGCCGAAGAAAGAAATGGAGCAACACGGTCAGATTGGCTCTGACCAGAGCTAACACGATGATAAGCCTAAACCGCCCTTCCCGGGACCGGGGGATTCTGCTATTAAGCCCGGAATGAAACCACGCGCAACACCCCCGCGCAGCCTGGGATTCGTCGCGCTGTTCCTGATCGAGATGTGGGAGCGGTTTGGCTACTACGGCATGACCGCCGTGGTGGTGCTGTTCATGGTGCAGAAGCTCGGATACACCGACGACCGCGCCAATCTCACCTTCGGAGCCTTCAGCGCCATGGCTTACGCGGTGCCGGCAGTCGGCGGTTGGATCGGCGACCGCGTGCTGGGCAGCCGGCGCACCGCCTTTTTGGGGGCCGTCATGCTGGCGGTGGGCTATGCCATGCTCGCCATCCCTTATCCGGCAATCCTGTTTCTCGCCTTGGGCGTGGTCGCGGTCGGTGGCGGGATCTTCAAGGCAAACCCGGCCAATTTGATTTCCAAACTCTACGAAGGGGACACCGCCAAGATAGACAGCGCCTTCACCATGTACTACATGGCCGTGAACATCGGCTCCACGCTCTCGCAGATCGCCACACCGCTCATTGCAATCTGGGTCGGCTGGCACGTCGCGTTCGCGGTGTGTGCAGCGGGTCTCGTCCTCGGCATCCTCAATTTCCTGCTGATGCGCCGTCATCTGGCGAACGTGGGATCCGAGCCCGATTTCCAGCCTTTCCCGCTCAAGAAACTGGTGTTCGTCGTGGTGGGCGCGCTGCTCGCCATGGCCATGATTTCCGCGATCATTCAGAACCTCGGTGTGGCACGCGCCATCGTCTGGCTGGCGTTTGTCGTGCTGTTGGGGATTTTCGCTTATCTCATCTGGAAAGGCAGCCGTCAGGAACGCAAGGGGCTGTGGGCGGTCGTCATTCTCACCGCGGAAACGATGCTCTTCTTCATCTTCTACCAGCAGATGTCCACCTCGCTCACCCTGTTCGCCTTGCGCAACGTGGACCTTCACCTCGATATTCTCGGGCTGCATTATTCCGTGCCGGCCGGCCAGGTACAGGCTCTCGATCCGGTCTGGATCTTCATCCTGAGTCCGTTCCTCGCCTGGTTGTACAACCGATTGAGCCGGGGTCGGGGCGATTTTCATATCGCCGCGAAATTCGCCTTTGGCTTCGTGATATTGAGCCTGGGTTTTTTCACTTACGGCATCAGCGGACTCTTCGCAACGAGCGGCAAAGTGGGCTTCGGCTGGATGATCGCAGGCTACGGTCTGCAGGCGCTGGGGGAACTGCTCATCAGCGGCCTCGGCCTGGCGATGGTGTCCCGTTACGTGGGCCCGCGCCTGCGGGGTTTCATCATGGGATCGTGGTTTCTCGCCATCGGCATATCGCAGTACCTGGGTGGCTTCGTGGCCACTTATGCTGCCGTACCGCAACGCGTCACCGATCCGGTGCAGACCCTTCCGCTATACACACATCTCTTCGATGGACTGGGCGTGGTGGCGATCATCGGCGCACTGTTTGCGACCGCGGTCGTGCCGCTCATGAAGCGCCTGTCCGCAAACGAGACGGATACCGATCCCGCTGGGGGCCTTCTCGCTATCGGTCGTGCGGAGGAATAGCCGCGGAGAGACCTCGATGAAACTCGCCGTCGTCACCTGTCGCCGCGACCAGGTACAGGTACTTCATGACCTCGGTCGCTTCAGCGCTCGGGCGGCTGCGCCGAGGTCCCCATCGCCAGCTCGGCAAGTTCCGCCTCGCTCGGCTGTTGCTGCTCGAGCAGCCACCGCGCCCGCGACAGATATGCCTTGGGTACGAGTACCTCAGTGCCTTGTTCGAGGCCCGGAAAGGGAGACAGGTTGTGCGCCACCGCGGGTATGGATTCCGATTTCAGGAACCCGATGAGGACGTCCGCAGCGATGTAGTCGGTGCAGACCTGAAGAACAACAAGCCCGTCGTTGCGCATAGTACAGCCGAATTGTACACCGCATGCTTACTCTCGGCCGAACACCGCGCGCAGCTGCTGTTTTGCCTGATCGAGCACCCGGCGCCGCTCCGGGGTGAGACTCTTGCCGGCCCGATTGATGTGAAAGCTCAGCATCGACATGGCCGAGCGGAAGGGCTCGGTCTTGCGCCGCCGGCTGGACTCGGCGGAACGCTTGAGCGAGAGCGCGATTGCCCGCGGACTGCGTTTGGTAAATACCCCAGGCTCCAGATCGAGCGCATCGCTCGTCTGCATCACGTGCTTCGACCATCGGGAGCCTTGCCTGGCTGGCGCGCGCCTGGACTTGCCCGCATGACTCCTGCCGGAACGCGCTCCTCGCCGTGGCGCCATAGGATGAAGAAACCCGGCCCGGCGGTCTTGGTTCCCGCGAGTTGCTGCTGCGCAGATCCGTTCGCGACGACGGCGTAGAATCGGCGCCGGACGGGTATCGACCGATCACTAAGGTGGCGTAAATAAATAAAGGTATCAAGTAGATGAGCGGATGTGTTATGCTGCCCGGGCATGGAGGCTGCGCTTTCCGAGTTGAAGCGAAAGTTGCGTTCGATTTGGCCGCATCTGGACGAA
>JBOIAR010000050.1:0-6782 GCA_050739095.1 Steroidobacteraceae bacterium
TCCAGATGCGGCCAAATCGAACGCAACTTTCGCTTCAACTCGGAAAGCGCAGCCTCCATGCCCGGGCAGCATAACACATCCGCTCATCTACTTGATACCTTTATTTATTTACGCCACCTTAGAGAACGCAGCCAACGTAGTCGCCTGTGCCGCGCCGATCAAAGGCACAAGCGCGAACGGTGCCAACAACCCGATAAAGTCTCTTCTCGAGCTCTCGTTCATTGGATTACGTCTCCTCGTACGGCAGCCTAACATACCTCTTTTCGAGGACGAAGCCGAAGCTATAGGATCTGCATCACGGGCTGAGGGAGCGCTGAGGGCCCGCCAATGACCGGCGCGCGCCTCCCGATGGCATGCAGTCCCGTCTGCCCTCCGAGCTTCGGGCAGGTGTGTACGAGATCCTGCAGCTGCGCATCCGTGTAGAAGCGCCCGCGGGGAAAGCCCGCGCTGGGAGGCGAGCGTACCGAACTGTACAGCGATTCAGCCCGATACGGCGCGCGGACGGACGAAGACTTCCCTTCGCACGTCCCGACACCGAAGAGCCATAATGTAAATGGACGGAGAGATTAAGGGGGATGCATATGATTCGCGCATTGATCGTCGAGGACGCATCGCTGGTGCGCAAGGGACTGCGGCTCTTCCTGCAGCAGGAAGAGGATATAGAAGTCGTCGGTGAGGCCTGCGACGGACCCGAAGCGGTCGACCAGATATACGCTCATCGCCCTGATCTCGTCTTGCTCGACATTCAGATGCCCGGCTTCGATGGCTTCGAGGTACTTGCTCGCACGCGATGCGTTCACATTCGGGCGGTGATCTTCGTTACCGCACATTCCGACTTTGCGCTTCGCGCGTTCGAGCACAATGCGGTCAGCTATCTGCTGAAGCCGATCGACCCAGTTCGCTTCCGCGACGCCATCGCACGGGCCAGGATCCTGATCGGCAAGCCGCGGACAGACGGCGATGCAGAACCGGAAGACACCATATCCCCGTCCCCGGGTGAGATCCAAGACGTCACGATCGCTGCCGCGCCCGGCTCGGGCCATCGGCTCTCGCGCCTGCTCATCAAGAACCGAGATCGGTTCATACTCGTCCGGACAGAGGACATCGACTGGATCGCGGCGACCGGGGAATACACGACCCTGCACACCCGCGTCGGAACCCGGGTAGTGCGCATGCCCATCTCTGCTCTCGCTGCCCGGCTCGATGAGAATCAGTTCGCGCGCATTCATCGTTGCGCGATCGTGAATCTCGATCGCATTCGCGAAATTCTGCCGCGCTCTCACGGTGACTGCGACGTCCTCCTTGAGAACGGACGTCAGCTTCGCCTTAGCCGAAGTTATCGCGAGAGAATCTTCTCGCGCGCTTTCTGATCCCACAGAGCTCTGCCCCGACCGCGACCGCCATCTACGCCCTATAAACCTCACGTCCACCCGACGTGCATGCAACCGGCATCGAGCAGCTCCTGCGTCTCCGGTGAGATCGTAACGTCACCGCGGTATCCGGACTTCATTCCCAGGGTAAGAGACCTCAATGCCACCGAACGCAAAGGAGCCCTCGATCGCGTGCTCGGCTGTGCAGGGCGAAGCGAAACCACCCGCCCGGGCGAAGGCCTCGGCCGGCTTTGCGCCGGATTCGACGGTGTGCGCCCTGTTGCTAACCAAAGATCTCCCGGATCGCACTCAGTGGCGACCGCATTGGAGCTATTGGAGCCAACCGGGTCGTTCACAGGATAGGATGGTTGGCGGTCCGGACGAGCCCGAAGAGCTGGGCAAGGAGACCTCTGCCACAGCCGATCGTCATACCCTCTTCCTTCCAGGAATGGTTGCCGTGCCGGCATGCTGCCAATTGTGGGGAGGATCAATTACGCGCATGCTTGCCCCATGGAACAGGGGCTCACCGACACGCGCTGACAATGGCCCCGGTTTTCAGGCCCGCCCGCCCCGTTCGACGGCCGTGGGGCTCTCGGCTACCGATTTTCGCGAATCGAAGGCGAAGCTGCACGCTCGCCCCTCCCAAATCGGATGCTCCGCAGCCCACGACCGTACGCAGGCGCCGCGCCTGCCGATACCATGGATGCGGCGCTGCGCGCGGAAAAGGGCGCCGATCCGAGCTACCAGGATTATTTTCTCGCAAAGGGAATCACCGAGGAAAGTCCTGATTACTACCCGCCCGCTCTGGAAAACATGATTCGCGGCGAAAACCCCAAGCTCCGTCCGCTCGCTTCGCATTCACCACAATGCTGCCTGACTAAGTCACTTGAGATCCAAACTTGTCCGACTTCAGCTCCAGCCCGGACCTCGGGTTGGACAGGTGCGCATCGCCGGAGGGAGCCGTGCCGTGATCGTATGGCCGTGCCGCGACCATGTACGCGAGGCCTGAGCCCGCGATGGCTGCCGTTCCGATGAGCATTCCGTAGTTACTGAACCAGGGCTCCTGCGGCATCCTCGGCCACAGCATGTCGACAATGGCCGCAACCCCAAACAGCAGCGCGATGACATTCACCGGAATTCCCCAGCGGCCGAGCCGATAGGGCCCCGCGGGACGCCATCCCTTCGCGCGCGCGAACAGGGCCGCCGCCACGATCATCTGGAATGCTATGTATATGCCCGCGGAAGCGAAGCTGATGATGGCGGCGATGGCGTTGACGAGCCAGAATCCGGCGATGGAGATCAGCGCAGGGATGAACCCGGAGACGAGCAACGCATAGGTGGGAACCCGCGTCCTCGGCGACATCCTGCTCAGATGACCGCTTCCAACGATCATTCGATCGCGGGCGTACGCGAAGAGCAGCCGGCTGGCAGCGGCCTGCAGGCTGAGCAGGCAAGACATGAAGGAGACCAGCACCACCGCGACGACGACCCGGTAGCCGGTCGCGCCCAGAGCGCTGATCAGCGTGAAGGAGACCGGATCCGATACCCTTCCCGCCATCACGTCCGCCACATTCGGCAAACCGAGGATCAGCGCAAGGCATACGAAGATCGCCGATCCACCACCGACGTAGATCGTCATCCGCATGGCTTTGGGAATCGATCGGCTCGCATTGGGCGTTTCCTCAGCCACGTCACCGCACGCTTCAAAGCCGTAATAGCAGAACATCGCGCCCACAGCGGCGGCAAGGAATGCCGCCGGATAACCCGTGCCGGGCGTGGGTGACTTGAAGGCAAGGACCACGGATAGCGGCTGATGCCTGGCAAAGAGCAGGAGGTATCCCCCTACGGCCAGCGCACCCACCAACTCGCATATGAAGCCGAACATGGCGACCCGGGCGAGGAGCCGCGTTCCACTGAGATTGAGCACGGTGACAAGCGCGATCAACAGCAGGGAAATGGCGAGTTGCACTCCCGCGCTCAGCTGCAAGCCCAGCAACGCGGCGACGAATGGAGTCGCGCCGGCAGCCACCGCCGACACGGTCGCGCACAAGGCCCAGGCATAGATCCATCCGGCCATCCAGGCCCACCGCTTGCCCACCAGGCGCCGCGACCACGGGTAGAGTCCCCCCGATATGGGGAACTGCGACACCACCTCTCCAAAAATGAGACAGACCAACAGCTGTCCCAGGCCCACCAGCAGGTACGCCCACCACATAGGGGGCCCACCGGCCGCGATCGAGATTGCGAATACGCTGTAGACTCCCACCACCGGCGAGAGGTAGGTGAATCCGAGGGAGAAGTTCTCCCACTTCGACATCGAGCGTTCGAAATGCGACGTGTAGCCGAGCGCCTGTAACTGTTCAGCGTCCGCGTTACTCACGTGATCGGGTACGTTTGGCACGGGGCCCTCAGAGTCACATGCCTACAGAAGCTCGTACTTGAACCGATAGCTGGTGGACTGCGGATTGCGCGCGTGCAGCAGCAGCTTTCCCTTGGCCCCGGCGTACTTCCCCGTGCCGCCGGTGATGGTCAACACCGAATCGCCCTTGTCGTAAAACGGCCCCTCGGTGGTGATCTGCCCGCCTTTGAGGATGAGCGTCCAGAAGCATTCCCAGCTCTTGGCGGTTACGACTCTGATGCAAAAGCCCTGATCGGATCCAACCTGGATCCGGTTCATTTTGTCATACACGGGATTGGCGAAAACCAGGAGATTCCCCCGGGAATCGTCCTTGGCGCCCACGGGCACCACCTTATTGGTAACCGCCCGTTCCACGAGAGTGATGCTCTGCGCCGCCATCGCATGGCCGCCGGCCAACAAGACGACGAGCGCTGTTACACTTGTTGCTGCACGCATTTCACGCCTCCGGAGCCTCGAATGGATTTCGGTGGATCTCGCCTAACTCAGCTTCATCATGATGTGCCGCGGAACGGTGTAGTCCTCGAGGGAATACGCGGACAGATCCTTGCCGTAGCCCGAGCGCTTGAAGCCGCCATGGGGCATCTCGCTGACAAGGGTAAAATGGGTATTGATCCACGTACACCCGTACTGCAGTTGCGCCGCCACACGCATGGCGCGGCTCAAATCGCGCGTCCAGACGGAAGAGGACAGGCCGTATTCGGACTGGTTCGCCCAACCCCGCACCTGATCCATGTCCTGAAAGGGCGTGATGGAGACGACGGGACCGAAGACCTCTCGTCGTACTATTTCGTCGGTGGGCTGGGCGCCGGCAACCACCGTGGGCTCGTAGAAGAATCCGGCGCCGTCCCGCAGCTTGCCTCCAGTCGTGACCTCTATGTGAGGCAGCTCGGCGGCTCGAGCGACAAACGCTGCAATCCGGCTCCTGTGAGACTGTGATATCACCGGTCCCATCTCGACGCCCGGATCCTGCTGCTTGCCGAGTTTGATGAGCTTGACGGCGGCAGTCAGGTCGGCCACGAACCGATCGTAGACTCTGGCACCCACGTATACGGCGCAGGCGGCCGTGCAATCCTGACCCGCGTTGTAGAACCCGAACGTGCGAATGCCCGCCACGGCCTCCGCCAGATCCGCGTCATCGAAGACGATCACGGGCGCCTTGCCACCCAGCTCCATATGCGTTCGCTTGAGGTTGCCGGTGGCCGCAGCCAGGACCTTCTGACCCGTCGATACATCTCCCGTCAGTGAGATCATGCGGACGCGCGGATGCGATGCCAGCGCGCTCCCGACCGGCTCGCCGCGTCCGCAAATGATGTTCACCACGCCGGGAGGCAACAGCTCGGCGAGAAAGCCGGCCAGCTCGAGCGCCGTCAGCGGAGTTTGCTCCGAAGGCTTCAGGACCACGGTGTTGCCGGCAGCGATCGCGGGGGCCACTTTCCATGCGAGCATGAGCAACGGATAATTCCATGGAACAATCGAGGCCACGACGCCGATGGGATCGCGCCGGATGAAACTCGTATGGCCCGCCAGGTACTCTGCGGCCACGGGTCCCTGCTGATTCCGGATGGCTCCGGCGAAGAATCGAAACACATCCGCTATCGCGGGTATCTCATCGGCCAACGCGGCGCTGAGCGGCTTGCCCGTGTTCTGCGACTCGAGAGAGGCGTACAACCGCCCTTTGTCTTCGATGTGTTGGGCAATCTTCAGCAGCGCGGATGCGCGCTCCTTGGGGGCCAGTTGCGCCCAGGATGAGAATGCTTTCTCGGCCGCCGCAACCGCCGCGTCGACCTGCGCAGCGCTGGCTTCCGGCACGGCTGCAATCTGAGCCCCCGTGGCGGCATCGAGGATCTTCTCGACCGCCCCCTCTCCGTTGACGAGCTTCTCCCCAATCAGTAGCTCAGTCCGCACGAACCCCTCACTTCGTCTCTATTTGCGCAGCAGCGCTTGATCCAGCAGCCAATACGAAACTACCGCACGCGCTCTGCTCTTGGTAATATCGATTTATCTATATTGTCATTCGGATTTTCCGATAGCGGCATATCGCCAGGTCTCCCTCTCCATATCACCGTCATGGGACTATCTCTGAGGGCAGTTCACTACTTTGCCGCGGTGGCGGAAGCGGGCTCCATTTCTGCGGCGGCGCGCAATCTGGATACATCGCAGGCGGCCATTACGGAGTCCATTCAGGGACTGGAATCGCACCTCGAGATTCTCCTGTTCTCACGGCACGCACGCGGCATGTCGCTCACCCACGCCGGGCATGAATTCCTGCGCCACGCGCAACGTATTATGGCCGCTGTCGCAAGCGCCGAGCGCGCAGTCCTGGCGCGCCCCGACGCCATGGCGGGCGAGCTGATCGTCGGAACCACGAACCCGCTTACGGGCTACTATCTACCCGGCCTCATGGAGCGCTATGGCAGGGCCTTTCCCAATGTGAGGGTCCGGATCTACGAGGATTCAGGCCACTTCATCGAGCACAAGCTCATCAACGGTGAACTCGACGCGGCACTGATGATCCTCTCGACACTGGAGGACTCGAACAGCTTCAAGACCGCCGTCCTGGTGAGATCTCCCTGGAGGCTGTGGGTGTCGAGCCGGCACCGCCTCATCGAATCCGATTCCGCTTCCATCATCGAGCTTCGGTGGGAGCCCGTCATCGAGCTGCGCAACGATGAGTTGGAGCGAGCCGCGGGCAACTTGTGGCGCAGAGCCGGCTTCATGCCTCAGGTGGTGGTCCGGACGCGGTCTGTCGAGGCAACGCGAAATTTCGTCGCAGCAGGAGGCGGGGTGAGCCTGATGCCACAATTGCTCTTTCGTCCGTGGTCCTTGGACGGCGAGCAATTGATCGCCCTGCCACTCAGCGAGGACCTGCCGCCATTGGAGGTGGGTGTTGCCTGGCGCAGAGGCGCGCCAGTCAGCCCCGAAACGGAAGCGTTTCTCGCCGTGGCGCGAGAACACGCGTTGGAAGCAACCCGACGCGACTCGTGAGCGGTTGC
>JBOIAR010000051.1:0-4446 GCA_050739095.1 Steroidobacteraceae bacterium
GAGGCGATCCCAAAGACCTTATGCACGGGATCGTCAAAGTAGCAGCCGATCCCAGTTGCGCGAATGCCCGCCTCTTCGGCCTCGAGGTAAAGCACCTGGCCCACCATGCCGGCCTCCCAGAACAGGTTCCGGTAGAACGCGGCGCCGTATGTGGTTAGGCCGTCGATGTAGTCCGCGATCATCCCCAGGCTGAAAGCTCCGTCGCCGGCGATGTTCTGGCCGCAGGAGACGGTGGCCGCGAGCGCCCGACAATCCCCGTCCTGGAGCAGGTAGAGCGGCAGCCCCGGCGGACAAGACGGCAAGCGCTGCCAGCGAAACTCGCGGCGCATCACTTCCTTCAGTGCCGCGAGCTTGTCGGGATCTCGCGCGAGCGCATAGAGGCCCGGAGGGATGCCTTCGACGCGGTGGACGAACAAGCCGAGATGGATGCGCGGCCGCCACGGGATCGCATCCCACGGTATCGCTCGCCTATTGCGCGTGGGCATCAACCGAGCGAGCGTTCGGAAGAATGCTTCCTGCGAGATCGCCGTCGAGCGATCCATCGCTACCGCGCTTCGGCGGCCAAGAATTGCCTTCTCCGCGGTGAGCAGACCCTGGCGGACGGGCGTGCCGAAGAGTTCCTGGTACGTGGGGAACCCGGAGAAGTCCTCCGTGATCAGCGCGCTTGCGGATCGTCGCGTGGCCTGTGCAACCTCGTCGATCACGGGCCAGTTAACGCTGTGCTCAGCGCTGAGCGTGTTGGCCTCACCGCACCATTGTGCGCGGATGCCGCCCGCTGTCAGCCCGTTCAGGTGCTGCGGAAACAGCGATGGAAGACCGGGGGTGACCAATGCGAGAAGCTCAGGCTCCTCACGCTCTGCTGTCCCGTAGGCATCACCGCGGCTGAGTCCGAAGAGAGCTGCGATGGCTCTATCTCCGACTCCGTCGAGGAGCACCAAGCCCCAGCCAAGAGCCGCCGCTGCAATGCGCAGGGTTGCAAGGGCATGCCCCGCATCGTGTTGGCAGTAGCGGAACGCGCGCTCGCCGTACTTCCAGGCTTCCCGCCAATGGACCGACGAGAGACCCACGAGGAAGGAACCCTCGGGAAAGGGCGCGCAGAGCTCGCTCCAAGCCCTCGCGTCGAGGATCGCCCGCCGTTCGAGAGCGTGCTCCTTGGGTGCGTAGTGGTACACGGAGGGCGCGTCGCCGAGCGGATCGATCGCCGGCAGAACCGCGTACCCCTCGGTCGGATGGAGATTCCCGCTTGAGGGGTTCGCGCGGAGGGACCACGTCGTATCATGGAAACGCTTCCACGCGGTCAGAGACAGCGCGTAGCGGAAGAAGAGAGAGATAGACTCAAGAGATAGCCGCTCGGACGACACGTCCCCGAGCGCGTAGAGCTGCCGGTAAGGAAGAGCACGGCCCGCTCTGGCCAGCGGGAGCCGAACGAGGTCCGCTCCCTTATAGCGTCGGAACGGATCGGGCTGCGTGGCCCAGTCCATGTAACCGAGGGAGGTGGCGTACCGATGAAAATGGTGCTTCGTCCGCTCATGGTAGGCAATGACCACCTCTTCGTCTTTCACGAAACGGGAAGCGCACTTGACGCCGGTCACCACAGCGGCTTACTCAGATTCTCCGTGAACGAAGAAAACATGATGTTGAAGCTGATGCTGATTCTCTCGTCTTCGCTCGCGCTCGCCTCGACGGAATGCTGGAGGTAGGCCGGAAAAACGAGCATCGCGCCGTCCTTCACTCTGACGATGACCTGGTCGGTATTCTCGGCCGTGAGCTCCACGACCGGTGGCCGGATGATCGAGGCCTGATTGCGCGGATCATGGAAGTTGATGGTGTCCGCACCGGGATGGGTGCGGACGTAGTACACCGCGCTCAGGAAGTTGTTGGGGTGCTGGTGCATCTTGTGCGCCGCGCCTCTCGCCAGGACTGTCGCCCAGCAGGCGGTGATTTGATAGGCGTCGTAGCCGATCCTGAGGAATCGCAGAATTGCCGGCACGACGCGGTGCGACTGGACAGACTGCCACCCTTGGCCCGGCGCAAGCGGCGGCAGGTCCCGCCTCATGCGCGCGAGCGCTGCGAGCGCCTGAGTGCAGATGGCTTCCCGCAACTGTGCCTCAAGCTGGATCTTCCACACAAGCGTGGGGAACATCGGCATTACCTCCGATGTCTCATTCCACCGGATGTTCTCATTGCCCATTTGCCGCGCACGCTACAGCGTTGGCGGATAGTTGTACGCTCTTTGAGCGATACTCGCCAATCTCTACATCAGGGTACAACAAGGCGGACGGCCCTTTCGCACGGCTCGCGAGCGCCTCGATTGCCTGAAGGAAATGCTGCGCACGATCCCCGACCACAAGGGGACCGAACGCATCTAGGCCGATATCAAGTCGGGGATCGAGCGGCTGATCCATGAGTCTGTCGAGTCCTCGCACTCTCAAGTTCGCACGCCTGTGGGTCAGTGGTCGCTTCGACGGCCAGCAGTAGCGATCCGGGCTGTGCCGCGGCCCGATCGGCATGACATTGCCCGGATGTGCCGTGCGTCCGCTACCATCACACTGATGGAGTCCGAATCAAACCCGAAGTAGCGGACTGGTGATGGGGCTCGTGTTCATTGCAACATGATGGGCCGTGCACATCCGAATCGTTCCCGCGATCTCAAGGGCTCTACGCAGGAGACGGTGCCGCGAGCTCGATCGCACCGGTGCTTCGAGCCTGGCCGGCGGCAGCAAAAGCCAGCGGGACCTGGTGAAACTTCTTGCGCGGGGACCCTCGCCATCAATCGACGCTGTAGCCGCGCGCTTTGAGACAGGCAGCTTCCGCCCGCAGGTAATCCTGCTGTTCTGCGGCGAGGTTAGCGGCCGCAGCACTGGCGGCTGCTGTAGAGCCGGCAGCGCCACTGCCCGAAGCTGCACCGCTACTGGGGGTCGCAGGCCGAGGGGTCCCCCCCGGCTTGAAGCCGCTCTGAGCGCTTGCCCACTTGCTGCATTGGGCTTTATCAATAGCCTGCTGCTGAGGTGACTGGCCTTTTCCCGGATATGCAAACAGCTCCGGTACTGTTGAAGGCTGTCCAACCTCCTGTGCTACCTGCGGCGGAGGCTGTACCTGCTCGTACGAACCGGAGTCACCGTCCCACACATAGTAGTAGTCATTGACGTAGTAGTACGGTACTCCGCCCCACCAGAAGGTTGAGTAATACCACGGTAGCGTCGACAGATATAGCCCGAACCCCAAGCCGAACGGGACCACACCATAACCATAAGGGCGGAAAAAGCCAGGGTGCCCAAACCCGTGGTGAAAACCGCCACCATGGAAAGCAAAACTACCGCCACGGAAACCACCACCGTGGAAGCCTACATAGAACCCACCGCCACGGAATCCGCCACCATGGAATCCGCCACCATGACGGCCCGCCGCCAGGGCACCAGCTGGAGCCGTCAGCGCGAGCATCAGCATCGACGCCGCCGCCACCGCAATCAAACCCAACTTGCTTAACAGAGCTTTGAGGTTCACGCGGTACCTATTATGAACTTAGACTGCGCGGCCGCAACTGAGTTCCGGAAGCTGGTAGCCGGTGGTCGGACACAACTCGCGGGAGAATTTCTGCCCGTCCGGGGACCTTCCGGCCCTGCGGCGCGGATCAGGACGCCAGGGCACCGGTCAAGCTGCGTGGCCCCGGTCAGAGTGCAGGGCTTCGCGCGTACGACTTGCGCGGCGGTCTCGATGCGCGCCAATGCCTCATCCCAGCCGGCACGTCACAGCGCAGCGGTTGGGTTGTAAGCTGGCCGACGGCTCAGCGCTCGTAGTGGATGCGATGGCTGCCGCGCGACCAGGATGCCGCCGCGGCGATCAGGCAGACGACTGCGGCAAACGTGAAGGCCTCCGACAGGCCCACATGGAAGGGCCCGGAAATGAGCTTCGGGAAGAAGGAGTGACCGGTCAGCGTCGCGCGATTCGCGGCGGAGAGATGATCGAGCACGCCGGGCCCGAGCAGGGTCTTGATCGGGTTGTAGCCGAGGAACGCCGCGAAGAGGATCGAGACCGGCGGCAGGGGGAGGGCGGGATTGCCTCAAATTCCGACCTACCACGCCGATCTTGCCGTCCAGGCCTCGCGCGGGCCGACCGCGCTCGCAAGCGCGCAGAGCCGCGGCCTGGACGGCTGCGCTGTGACCCGCCGGTGCCGGGCAATCCCGCGGCGGCTCTTCGCCGGCCAAGTTAGAGAATTTCGGGAGCGCGACGGCTCTCGGGCGCCCCGGGCAGCCCGCCGAACTCGTCGATCTACGTTCAGCTCGCCGCCAGTGATGCCAGCTTCGCCACCGGCAATATCCATGGCGCTGGCGGAGGGCAGGGACAGCCGTGAGCGTCGGCGCCCGTGGAGCGCGAGTCCAGCTCGAATGACGCCGGTACCTCCAACCAACCGATTCGCTACAAATGCGCGAGCACCGTCACGCCGGT
>JBOIAR010000052.1:0-2325 GCA_050739095.1 Steroidobacteraceae bacterium
ACATCAGTCCGCGCGATTCAGCGCGAGGAATCGGAGGCACTGCTGGCGGCGACACAGCACTTGATCGATGAGGTAACCGTCGACCACCGTTTCACGGCGGACGACATATGCAGCATGCATCGGCAGTGGCTAGGTGGCATTTACGAATGGGCGGGCCAGTATCGGAGTGTCAACATCGCGAAAGGGGAGTTCATGTTCGCCGCCGCCGCGCAGGTGCCGCGCTTGATGCAACAGTTTGAACGCGGACCGCTGCATCTGTACACGCCATGCAAAATGGCCTCGCCCGAGGAGCAAGCAGCCGCGCTTGCGATCGTGCACGCCGAGTTCATATTGATCCATCCGTTTCGTGAGGGGAACGGACGCTGCGGAAGGTTGGTTGCGATGCTGATGGCGCTGCAGGCGGGTTTACCCGCGCTCGACTTTGGCGGGATTCGAGGCGCGAAGAAGCGCGCTTATATCGCTGCTGTGCACGCGGCCATGGGCCGCGACTACGAGCCGATGACCGCGGTATTCCGGGCAGTGATCGCGCGGACGCTGACGTCGTCGGCTAGGAGCTCTTCTGTTTAGATCTCGGGAGACTGGGGCCGGTCTTCGCACGTCGCTTGAAGGGCGTCCGGATTCCCTCGATGGCTGAGGATGTGGCGACAGATTGGACTACGGTGCGCTCTCGGAGCTGGCGATCGCGCAGGTATGGGTTCGCAGCAGAAAGCTTTGGACTCATGGACGGAGTTTAGCAGCCGGATGGGTGGCTGTCTCCTACCGGCGACTTGACCCACGGACAAGTCCATGATTCTCGTCCAAACGGTCCAGACCAGAAAGCCGGCTCCGTCGAATCCCTCAAGCACGCTTCCTGTCGGTCGCTCCACGGGCCCGCGACCAGTGGGCCATGACCATGCGCAGGTCGTTGTAGTCGAAGTGATCGCCCGTGGCGGCATGGATCTCCGTCAGGCTCGCATCCCCATGCGACTCCAGGAAGGCCATGACTGTGCGGATCATTTCGGCGGGAAGCACCTCATGGATCTCGATCTCCCCGCTCCCGATCAGGCGCGTGAGATGGCTCTTGATCGTGCCCACCGTGAGCGCGCGGAGCGCAGCGATCTCCGCGGGCGTCTTGTGCTCGCGATGCAGGCGAAGCGTATCCACGACAGCCGCTCCCCTTTCCGTGCGGCCCCGGTTTGCGGTGGTGGCCTGGCTTGTCCTCGCGCCACGTTCCGGTCCTTGCCTCGTATGGCGCGGTGTGCCGGTGTATAGGCGCGGATCGAGAAGCTGGGCGCCGTACAGCGCCTCGATCTTGTCCTGACAGGACCTCTCGAGGGGCTCCACGTGAGCGAGGTAGCGCTTGAGCTTCTTCTTGCCGCGGACAGACTCGATGTGCTCGCGCAATGGGGCGAGAATTTCCAGGGCGAGCAGCCCGGTGAAGTATTCGATGGCTTTATCGCAACGCTCCGTCAGGACCGGGAGGCCGCCTGCCACGCCCCCGGACTGTTCGGTCAAGCGGCGCAGCTGGCGCCGGAATTTCTCCGCCGTCCCTTCGATCTCCCCCAACTGCTGCCCGATCCGCTCTTGCAGCTCGGTTGCCTGCTCTCTGTCCGGAAGGTTTGGTGTGGCGGCCATCCGTTCGCGCCATTCGGCAAGGTGAGCCGATAGCCTTGAGAAGGAGAATAGACGCTGCAGGAGATGGCCGGCGTACTCGGCCTTCCCCGTTTCGAGCACGCACTGCAGCTCGCCGACGACCTGATGCGAGGCGCTGAACGCGTCGATGCGCGGATCTTCGCGCAGGGCGGCCGCGGTGATGTGTGAGCGCAGGACCATCCCCTCGAGCGAGCGGCAGCGGCTGAGTGCCACGTACACCTGTCCCGCGGCGAACGAGCGGCCGGCATCCACGATCACCTTGTCCAGTGTCAGTCCCTGGCTCTTGTGGATGGTGATGGCCCAGGCGAGCCGTAGTGGGTACTGGCTGAAGGTGCCGAGGACCTGTCTTTCGACCTTGCCGGTATCCTCGTCGACGTCATAGCCGATGTTCTCCCAGGTCTCGCGATGCAGCGTGTAGTCCGCCCCGGAATCCCGAAAGGCGACGGTGATCTCAGCTCCGCGAATCCTCTTTACCGTGGCGAGCTTGCCGTTGTAGTAGGCGCCTGCCTCCGTGTCGTTGCGGATGAACATGACCTGCGCGCCGACCTTGATCTCGAGTACTCGATCGCAGGGATAGAGTGCCTCCGGAAACTCACCGTCGATCTCGGCCGCAAAGGAATGGGCTCGGTCGGGAAGCGCCGAGAGCTCTGACGCGTTGACGCTGTCGGCCTGGTGGTTGTGGGTGGTGAGGAG